>NZ_JAKWJS010000003.1 GCF_022761115.1 Dyella sp. RRB7
ACCGACCTCCTCGACTGCCAGAAATTATGGCTCGAAGATGTCTACGAAAGGCTGGCCGGTCCAAAACGTGGTGTAACTATCGACTCTCTTCTGATTGCGGGTAGAAAGTCCAGCACGATGAAGGCAACCAAGAAAGCTGCCACAAAAGTGGTCAAGAAAGTGGTACGCAGGAAAGCCAAAGGCTGACCTTCTGCTCTGAACAACTAAAAAAGCCCCCGGATCTCTCCCGGGCTTTTTTTTATCCAATCTCGTTGAAATCCACATCCAACCCCAATCCACAAACACAGCGCAATAGCCCGCCTTTCCTATTTCTTAGCAGAAGAAATGCATTCTCTAACAGAGAATAAGCCGATGCGCAAAATCTCGTCCAATGACATAAGCACATCGCCGCGTAGATCGTCGGTCTTATTGAATGCAGAGAGCAATGAAGCGTGGGCACTTCTCAGCGATATGAGCCTGTATCTGCTGTTATAGAGAAACTCCATCTGGGCAATCCCAGAAGCCTCAAACGCAGTGAACTTAGTATTCGAGCTCACTCCTTCTTTAGCATCCGATAGCAACTTTTGCAAGTATTCTTCCAACTCTTTCTTATTCTCCGGTGTAAGAACGCTAACTTCCTTGTTCATAGCTGTTCTTGCCAGCTTTGCTATTGGCTCTCCTGCTGCCGCTTCCATCTTTTTCAAAGTGTCGCCACTATTGATAAGAGCCAGCATGAAGAAAAAATTCTCCAGAGCCAGCCTGTTCAGCGTTTCCGCCTCCTCAAGAAAATTTTCATCAATAAGCGCGACTGCGGCTTGTGAGTTATCCAACATTTTCTTCCAAAATACCAAGACCAACTTCTCGTTTTCCGCAGCGAGTGCTTGCACATTATGTTGGAGTTCGGACCTCGATTCCTTTATGAGGTTCAGAATGCTTTCTCGGATATCCATACCGTCCCTTTCCTTTCTGTTAGTTATACGAGTTAATCGAATAGAGTAAGTTCTCACCTTACCTCTATATGTCCTTCATACTCTGCAAAGAGTGATTCAATGCCGTAAGAACCGACATGGCTGGTTGATCAATAGGTTCGTTCCAGCACAAGTTAAACATGTTCAGTCTGGTAGGAAGAATGTTTCCATTCCTAAGCGTCGCGGTGGATGTTGGAAGGTACATCAGATATGCAGGGATAGACTTTTTACCCCTATACATATCGACCCAGTTATCTTCGCCAGAAGCAATGATGATTTCCTTTTTGAGCTTTTCTGAGAATTCTCGAAGCTTTCCAATAGGAATATCAGCGCTTGAATAGGCATCAAACACGTACTCTCCATCCGCACCCTTCTTCGCGCCCCACATCTCGTCATGAACAATAATATTCTTCGCATTGAGGACGGGAACACCCCTTTGCGCCGACGAATTTTCAATTTGAAGGATCGCCTTCTCGATGGCTTGCAACATTGTCATGCCAGACGTCGTATGTAAGGCCTTGCACGCAAACCCCCACCTCACACCTTCGAAGGTCGCAATCACATCGGGATTTTTTCCATCAGATTGGTCTGGGTTATCTAGCTCCACATCTGAAGCGCCAGCACCCAAACAAAGGCATGCAATAAACAACTCGAACAGTTTGTTGTTTCCCGAGTCTAGATATCCTGATTTGCTGTTCATCAGCGGAGAGGACTCATTCAGAAGCATGAGGTGTGGCTTCAAGGCCCCAAACGCCGGATGACCGCTTACTGAAACCAGCTTGGACGCGATGTCCATAAGGCCCAAGCACTCTCTATGGAATGGCCGTATGTCCTTGTCTCCCGCAGGCCTCAATTTAGGATTTTGGTACTGCTCAACCAACCTCATAACACTGTATGACATACCTTCCAGAAGGGAATTTGGTGCGATTTTTATATCAACGCCCCGAAGCACTCGCTCCAGCTCAAAAACCAATCTTTCCCCGCTTTCGTAGCTGTGTGTGTGCGCCATATCCATATACCACGCTCCTCTTTTATCAATGAAGGCAACCCATTAGTTGATTCCGTGTGACTTTCGCTGCCGCGTCACTAGAGAAAGCCGAAAGGTCATCCATGACCTGCGCATCTTCGTCCATTAGATTAGTACCGTCTTAGCGTCGGGCCCTTAGAGCATTGCCAAAATCAAATGCTTATATAATATGTAATTATATATTCATTAGACTAAAGGGAAACGCAGACTTCCTCAAAACCGATTTTTGGCGAAAGAAATTTTGAGGAAGTCGCTCATTTCAATATATCCAAAGAAACTGTATATCAATATGCCAGTTATTGGACGCTTGTCAATCAAAGAAGCGACCAGTCGATTTATGTGCACGCGACATTTTGACTCAACCAATAACTTATTATTCTTGATGTGATTTTCAGCAAATAAATTGAATTGACGAATCTCTGTCTGGTGTTAAACCAAGCGCCCCCTAAGCTTTGCTAGGAGGCCATCACCTAAGGAGACGTCATGCAAGACTTCGCACAACCCCAGCTTCAACCCTACACACACCCCTGCATCATTGAGCTACCCGGTGGATACCGGGTCTATGGTCAGGACAGAGACCGCTTGAATGAAGGACTGAGTGTCCTGCTTGAAAACGGCATCCAGTTTCCCTCCCCCAACCTCGTCCAGCACTACGCAGAACCCCCACCAAGGTATTTAGTACCGGCCGACTCCTCCTCTTCCAGCTCGATTTCCACACAAACGGTCACTGCAACGCCAGCCACCGTTGCAAAATCGGAAGAGGCGTTCAAACCGTTTGGGTACTACCGGGACTTGTATCTGCTTCGGCAGGACCGGCGAAACATCAATGATGAAACGTACGCATCGGACGCTTTCATCACCGAACTCGCCCAAGACAACCGCTTACGCGGCTTGATGCCAACGGACTCGCGATGGTCGTCATGATCGCTCCGAAGACACCAGACACCGTGATCGCCTAATGCCTCAAGAGCCTCTCCAGCCCATGTTTTCGCGAGGCTCACTGGCATTGCACTTGCTTGTTCAGTCCATGCGTTCCTGCATTGGCAGCAATCCACGGCTTGGGGATGTCCCCAAAATGCGCGTTCATTTGGTCAAAAGCCCACCCATCCCCCATATGGGGGATGGAGTCAGGCGGTGCGTGAGTGGATCATCAGAAACAAGTGATGGCATGCGCTGGGGACAATAGCTGGACCAAGGCATGGGACAGCGCCGTTGCGATCGCGGCTGCAGTTCGCATCGACGGTATCGCTTCACATCATTTTCCCGTCGTTTTCGATGGGGATTGTCGCGTGATTGGCCATGGGGGAATGGGGAAATGTGGGGACGCCCCTCAAAGCAACGCATGGCCGCCGGACATGTACGCCAAGCTACCACCGTGTCGCGCAGGGCATGCATCGGGCCAGTTTGCGTAGTACCTGATCGATCTGTCGCCGCATGGCTTGAAGGCCGCCCCGATACGTGTGTACTGGGGATGCCAACGCGTGATCGGCGCTCCTTTGGCCAACCACCATCCACAGTAGATTGATCCAATGCAGAAGGTTGACTGCCGGCACAGCGATTTTCTCGGGGCGACTCGCTGGGCGGCGCTCTTACTAACGGTCGCCATGCTTTGCGTGACCAGCCGCCTGCATGCGCAGGTCCAGAGCACGGTCACCGCGCCCGACTCCACCGCCACACGCGTGATGGCCTGTACGGCCTGCCATGGCGAGAAAGGCCAAGGTAGCCGTGACGACTACTTCCCGAGGCTTGCCGGCAAGCCAGCCGGGTATCTGTTCAATCAACTGGTCGCATTTCGTGATGGCCGGCGCAACTACCCGCCCATGAATTATCTGCTCGCCTACCTGCCGGATACCTATCTGCGGGAGATGGCCGATTACTTCGCGAACCAGCAAACGCCATTTCCGGCGCTGCCCAAACCCAATGTCACGCCGCAGGTGCTGGCCTTGGGGAAAAAACTGGCGTTGAACGGTGACGATGTACGCCACGTTCCCGCATGCGCTGCCTGTCATGGACCATCCTTGACGGGCGTCTCGCCCGATATCCCGGGCCTGCTGGGTTTGAACAGCAAGTACATCAGCGCACAGCTCGGGGCGACGCGCTATGGGACGCGCGTTACGACAGCAACCAACTGCATGCAGAAGGTAGCCGCGCAGCTCTCGGAAGGCGACATAGCGGCTGTTTCGGCTTGGCTGTCGTCGCTTCCCGCGCCCGCCAATCCCGCCCCGGCGCCCGCCGGTTCACTGAAGTTGGCTCTCACTTGCGAAAGCGCCGAAACGAGATGAGCACACTATTGCCACCTTCAATGGCTGGACGTCGTGCAGCGACCGTACGGCGAATGCTTTGCCTGGTGCCTGGTCTGTTTGCCCTGGCTTCGCTCGGGCACGGCCAGGACCTGTCGGTCATTGCGCAGGGCCAGTATCTGGCGCGCGCGGGCGACTGCGTCGCATGTCACAGCAATCCCGGCGATAAACCCTTTGGGGGACGCCGACCCATGGCAACGCCATTTGGCACGCTCTATTCGCCAAACATTTCGTCGGATCCGGCCACCGGCATCGGCGCATGGTCGTCCGATGAGTTCTACACCATGATGCATACCGGGCGAACGCGATCGGGCGAGCTGCTTTACCCGGCCATGCCATACGCCGCCTATACCAAGGTAACGCGGGCAGACTCCGATGCCATCTTCGCCTACCTGAAATCGGTGCCGCCGGTGCATCAACAAAACCGCGATCAGGACCTGCGGTTTCCCTACAACAATCGCAGTCTTCTCACCGGTTGGCGAACGCTCTACTTCAAGGAAGGCGAATACAAACCCGACCCTTCGAAATCGAGCGATTGGAACCGCGGCGCTTACCTGGTGGAAGGACTCGGGCACTGCTCGATGTGCCACACCGCCATCAATGCACTGGGCGGCAGTTCGGAGTCGTCCGCCTACCAGGGCGGCTTGATTCCGATGCAAGAGTGGTACGCGCCGTCACTGACATCCAATCGCGAAGCGGGGCTTGGTGATTGGACCATCGAGGACATCTCCGATCTCCTGCAGGCCGGCGTGTCAAAGCGAGGGGCTGTCTATGGGCCCATGGCGGAGGTCGTGTACAACAGCCTTCAATATCTATCAGACGCCGACATTCACGCCATGGCGGTCTACCTCAAGGACCTGCCATCGACCGGCGAGACGGCTGCCCCCACCCCGGCCGAAGCGCAGGACAAGCTGCGCCTCTTTCCCCTCGGAAAGAAAATCTACACGGTCCAGTGCGCCATGTGCCACGGCACCAATGGCGAAGGCAAGGGCTGGGATTTCCCGCCCCTTGCCGGGAATCAGTCGATCCAGATGACCTCATCCGTCAATCCGATTCGAATGGTCCTCAACGGCGGCTTTCCCCCTGGAACCACACGCAATCCAAGACCCTACGGCATGCCGCCATTTGCTCAAGAGTTATCCGACGAAGAAGTGGCCGCGGTGGTGACCTACATTCGCACGGCCTGGCAGAACCACGGAACAGCGATTGAGGCGAAGGACGTGAACGCATTGCGTTCGGCTCCGCTGAATTGAAGAGGGGCGACATCGGCATGAGCGGCAACGACGACGAATCTACCAAGAGTGAGGAACAGCGCGTTGAGGGCATCGTGCGCGCCGGGCCACGAGGCGCACTGGCGGTCACGGGTATCGCCGTGGCCATCGTCTTCGCCCTATGGTTCCTTTTTTACTTCCTGGTTTTTCTTCCACGTGGTGTGATTCATTAAAGGAAGGGTCATGGTCCAAGCGTCTCCGGCCGATCCACACGACAGCGCTGCGCTGACCGCGCGTATCGAGAAGCGCTGGGCCCTCATGGTCGTCAGCATCGTCGCCCTACTGGTGGCGATGGTGATCTTCACCGGCCTGCACTGGGCCATGATGCCGCCTTCCCGTGTCGAAACGGCCGACCCGACCACCTTGCACGTGTCGGGAGAATTCGTCGAGAGCAATCTCGGCAGCTCGGTCGAAGCCGATGGTTCGGTGACGGTGAGAATGATCGGTCAGCAGTATTCCTTCACGCCGCAATGCATCGTCGTGCCGGCGCAAACGCCTATCACGTTCCGGGCGACAAGCGCGGACGTCGTGCACGGCATGCTCATTACCGGGACCAACATCAACTCGATGATCGAGCCCGGCTACATCTCGACGTTCAAGACGGAGTTCGACAAGCCGGGGAACCACCTGATGCCATGCCATGAGTTCTGCGGTGTCGGCCACGAGGCCATGTGGGCCAATGTGAAGGTCGTGGACAAGGGTACGTTCTCGAAAATGGCGGCCGATACGCGGAGACTGACTTGTGATCTCTAACAAGCGACTCGTGCTTGCCCATTTCTGGCTGGCGTTTGCCATTTTCGGCCTGGCCGTTCTCCTGGGCGAATGGCAAATGTTCATCCGAAGCCCGCTGCATGGCTGGATACACAATCCCGATCTGTACTATCGATCGGTGACCGCGCACGGCACGGTGATGGGTTACGTGTTCCCCACGCTCATCGCGATGGGGTTCGGCTACGCCATTGCCGAGCTTTCCTTGAACCAGCCCCTCATAGGGCGGCGCTGGGCGTGGGCGGGTTACGCGTTGATCATCGTCGGCTCGATCTCGGCCGTGATACCGGTGGCGATGGGGCTCGATTCGGTGCTGTACACCTTTTATCCCCCCATGATCGGAAACGCGTTCTACTACATCGGCGTGGTGCTCGTGGTCGTCGGATCGTGGATCTGGGTCGCCCTCATGGGCATCAACCTCCATGCGTGGAAGCGCGCCCATCCGGGGGCGCCGGTGCCGCTGGCGATGTTCGCCAATGTTGCCGGGGCCTACCTTTGGGGATGGACCGCCATTGGCGCGGCCCTTGAACTGCTGTTCCAGATCCTGCCGGTGGCGCTCGGGCTATCCCACACCATCAATGCGGGGCTTTCGCGGGTGTTGTTCTCCTGGACGCTGCACGCCATTGTTTATTTCTGGCTGATGCCGGCTTATATCGCCTTCTACACCATCGTTCCCCGCGCCATCGGCGGACGTCTGTACAGCGACACCATGGCCCGCATTTCGTTTGTGCTCTTTCTGGTGTTCGCGATGCCGATCGGCATCCATCATCTATTTGCCGACCCGCAGATAGGTTCAGGCTTCAAGTTCGTCCATTCCGTGTTTACCGCCATGGTTTCGGTGCCGACCTTGCTGACGGTGTTCACCATCTGTGCTTCCGTGGAAATCGCGGCACGCCTGCGCGGCGGCAAGGGCGCCTTTGGTTGGCTCAAGGCGCTTCCCTGGGACAACCCGCAAATGCTCGCCCTGACCTTCTCGTTTGTGATGCTGGGTTTTGGCGGGGCCGGTGGCTTGATCAACATGAGCTATCAGCTCGACTCCACCATCCATAACACCCAATGGGTCACCGGCCATTTCCATCTGATCTTCGGCGGCGCGATCGTAATCATGTATTTCGCCATTGCCTACGACCTGTGGCCGCATCTCACCGGCCGGGCAATGCAAGACCTCAGGCTGATCCGCACCCAGCTATGGCTGTGGTTCATCGGCATGATCGTGACCACGTTTCCGTGGCACTACGTGGGCATCCTTGGCATGCCGAGGCGCATGGCTTATTACGACTACACGGCGCCGGGCATGTCCGCCGAAGGCGTCGCTGTCGTCATGTCGGCGGTGGGCGGCGCGTTGCTGGTGCTATCGGCGCTGCTGTTCCTTACGATCCTGTACCGCAATCACTCGGCAAACCGGGTTGAGCCCGCGCCGTTCACTTTTAGCCAGGCCATCCACGAACCCACGTCGCTGCCATTGGCATTGAACGGCTTGGGCCTCTGGGTCGGCCTGATGATTGCGCTGACGATCACGAACTATGGCTATCCCATTCTTCAGCTTATCGGGTTGCACGATGCCGACGTGCCTGCGGTCTATAGCGGGGGGCAGCAATGAACGACAAACGATCGCGCCTCGTGTCGCTCCGAAACCCTTGGTTTACCACGAGCGTCGGTGCCACCCTCGCACTGTTTCTCTTTTCGGCCTTCGTGGGTTTCATTTGGCTGCCTTCCGCGCAAGACGACGCCCTGTTCAAAGGCCTGCTGAACGCCATTTGCGGTGCGGCGGGCATTCCCAGGACGTGGCTCAGTGAAACGAACCCTCCGGTGGCTCCGAAGGTGCCGTTGTCCACGGTGATTCTCACGCCGGAAATGTTGAGCGGGCCGGGCATGCGCGAGTCGGTTGGGCGGGGCGCGACCCTGGCGTTGCGCTGCACCATGTGTCATGGCGCCCGCGGGGTAAGTGCCGCGAATACGCCAAACCTGGCCGGACAGTACAGTCCATCGATCTACAAGGAACTTCGCGACTTCCAAACCGGCGCGCGTACCAGTGCCATCATGGCTCCCATGGTCGTTGGACTAAGCGACCAGGATTTGCGCGACCTGTCGATCTATTACGCGTCGCTGCCTCGCGAACCGTCGCCTGGTGCTGACGACGCATCACCCGCACTCGGCATCGTTGCCACAGGATCGCCGATGCGGAACATCGCTCCCTGCGGTTCCTGCCATGGAAGCCTAGCGAACAAGCTGGGTGCCCCGTGGTTGAGCCCCCAGCCACGCGCCTACCTGAAATCCCAGCTTGAGGCATTCGCCAACGGGACCCGCCACAACGACGTTAGCGGCCAGATGCGAAATGTCGCACGCCATATGACGCAGGATGAAATCAACGCGTCGGTCGACTATTACGCAGAAAAAAGATGAGTGGGATGCTTCGCGCAAGCGTCTCACGCCCAGCGCCGTGATCCATGACGAGGAATCCGGGGCCGGCAATATCTGCATGCGTTACGCTGCCCATCGATTTTGAAACGGACGACGATAGGCGTTCGGTCACTCGGAAGGCCCAGCACACTTTGGCTATCGCAAGGATGCTACGCGCCAAACGACCAGGTCTTCCAACCGTGCCATGGTCCTTTGATAGACGCCATTTCCATCCAGCCCGGCAAGCGATCGCCGGGCGTTTTGCGTCCTGCGGGCGAGACGCGAAGTCGGCAATGCATCGGTCGCAGGCGCTTTTCGCGAATTGTCCACGAAGACCTTGTTCTGATTCCCCGGCCCCGGGACCTTGGCAAGCCAGCCGAACGAAAAGGAACGCGGGGCGCGTCTGTTTGCCAAGCCCGCTGTCCGGGTCAAAGCCCTCAGCGGCCCATCATTGGACACGACACATCCAGGGCGCTCCGCTGTCATGCATCGCAATGCGACTCCCGGCGACTCCATCAATCGGCGATTCCACTACATCGTTTCTGTTATCTATCTGGTCGTCCTCACGCTGGTGCTGTGGTTATGCCTGGAACAGTGGCGTGGATACCGGGACGCGCGAGAAGCGCAAAGGGAATTCGTGATATTGCAGGCGGCGTTGCGATCCATGGCAAACATATCCGCGGAACGCCGGCCGACGTTTGTCTGGCTGATTGAAGCCTCGCAGGCTCCGGGCCAGCGCATGCAGGCATTGAAGGAGGCGCGCTACGCCACGGATGCCGACCTGAGCGAACTCGACGCTTCGCTGCAAAACCCCCGGTGCAAGAACTGCGCGCCGCTGCTGGCGACATTCGCACGAGCGAAGTCGATCGTGGCCGAGGCGCGGCGGGATCTCGATGTGAGCTATCAGCATGCGCCAACCGAGCTTGTCGTTGCGGAGGTTCTGCACGCCATCGATCACCTGGTTAGCGCGATACCGTTGCTCTCTTCCATCGCCGACACGAATGCGATGGGCGTCATCCGCGAGAATGCGGACGTGCAAAGCTACCTGCTGGCCGCGCGACTGGCGGCGCTTTTGCGCGAGCAGACTGGGCGGCTAGGCTCCGATTTCGTGCCGGCGGTGGCGTCCCACCGTGCGCTGACCCATGACAAAGCAGCCGACGTCGCCCGTACGCTCGGCGCGATCGAGCAGCTGAGGGTCCTTCTGGTGCCGAGTATCCGCAGCCTGCCACCCCGGCTGCAGGCGGACTATGCCCAAGTCGATCAAGACTTCTTTGGTAAGGAGCTCACGGATGTCAATCGCATATTGTCGATGCCCGCTCCCGAGGTCGATACCTCGCCGGCAGAGCTGGCCGAAAAATATGCATCGCGGATAGCCCCCATCAACCGCTTCCGCGACGATACCCTGGCACTGGCAAGCGACACGATCCGCTCGAACCTCCACTGGCATATGGCACTGCTGGGCGGCACGGCCCTGCTCGCCGGGGCGTTGACCGGAACATTGCTGCTGATGAGCTGGCGCTTCCGCGAAAAGATCGTGCGCCCGTTCGTGGAAGCCCGGCGGCTGATCCTCGCCATCGCCTCGGGTGACCTGTCGGTGACCATTCCGCAAACCGGCTATGGCGGGGAGATCAAGGACCTGTTTGGTGCACTGAACCTACTGAAGCAGCACAGCGCCGAGCGCATCCGGCTTGAGCAGGAGCGCAAGCGCCTGATCGGCGAACTGCAGACCATAGCAGAGACGGACCCGTTGACCGGACTGTTGAACCGGCGCGCCTTCGAAAGCCGGGCTGCCATGTTGTTATCCGACAAACGCGGTAACGACCCCGTCGTGGCCCTGATCATGCTGGACATCGATCACTTCAAGCGTGTCAACGATACCTACGGTCACGAAACCGGCGATCGTGCCCTGATTAAACTCGCGACCGTATGCCGCGAGACCATTCGCTCGGGAGACGTGGTCGCCCGCATCGGCGGCGAAGAATTCGCCATACTGTTGCGGGTACCGAACCACCTTCAGGCCTATGAACTGGCGCAGCGGCTGCATGGACGGCTTCATGAAGAAACCATCGTGGCGGTAAGCAGTGAGGTTTTCGGCGTCACGGCCAGCTTCGGCATCGCCCTGGCACGACGCGCCGACGACCCGGAAACCGCCGAGCTGTTGCGGCGGGCCGACACCCTGCTCTACCAGGCCAAGGCAAAGGGTCGTGACCGTATCGAAATGGATGCCACGGTATGAATGCCTTCGTGCTGTGGCGCTGATCTTCGGCGCGGCCGTCGCGGCTGCCCTGCCGACTCACCGCTCGCACGGGTCGTCGCTGTCGTCTTGCAGTACCGCTACCAGCAACGGCCATCGTTGTTTGGCGGCAAGCCAGACGTCCCGCGCCTGGCTGTCGAAATAACGCGCCGGGTCGATGCCCTCGGCGTAGTTGGCATACGTGTCCACATCGTTCGGCACCAGCATCAAGCGTGGATCGGGCGGCATGGCCATCACTTGCCCTCCATCCAGACGCCTTCGGGCGTGTGGATCACATAGCCGCTGGGCGTGCTCAGGGTCACGGTGTTTTCGTTCTCGCCCACCATGCGCGTCTGCGGCAGCTCATTGGCGTACTGCGCCAGCGGTGGCGCTCCCGCCTTGAACGGACTGTTGGCCACCAGGCCTGACAGCAGCTGCGCCAGCGCAAGGTAGCTGGTGGGCGTGTCGATGACGACACCAGGCCCATGCCGTTGCTCGGCCGCCGGTAATCCGACCAGCGTGACGCCCACGGGCACGTGGATGATGCGCGGCGTCGGGATCTCGCGCAGGCCGGATATCTGGCCGGCGTCACCGCGTAGCGCCGCGCCATGCTCGGGCACGAAAACCACTACGGCCTTGCGCCCCGAATGGGCGATCAGCTCCAGCAGGCGATCGATATCACCCAGCAGCTTCTTCAGGCGGATCGGATAGGACTCCGCGCTGCTCAGATTGCTGTTGGGCAGGCGATTGCCGTCGTGCAACGAGACCGTGTTGTAGTACAGCGCCACCGGGCCACCGCCCTGACCGATGCGCCCCTGATACCAACGGGCCAACGCATCGTAATCGTCCACCAGCGGCGAGCCGTCGAACTCCTTCATGGCGACCGGCAGGCCCTCGGTCGAGTGCGGCTGGATGCCCGCGCGGCCGATCTCCCGCTGCACCACGCCGCGGAAATCGTCGAAGTGGCCATCGTGGTTCATCATGAACTGCACGTCGTAACCGGCCGCCGCGAGGTCGGCAAATACGTGGCAATCCTCCGACGTCTGGCTGTAGAGATCCTGGTGCGCATCCTGGCCGCAGGAGGCACGCAGCACGCGGATCGCAGCAGGCCCGCTGTAACTGGCCGCGCTGCTGAAGTTCTTGAAGATGTAGTCGAACCGGCTGAACAACGGATTGTCGGTCATGCTGACCACATCGAGGTCGTCCCACGAGAGCGAACAGATGTGGATGACGATGATGTCGAACTGCGCGGCCGGGTCCTTGCTCATCGGGAAGAAGGCAACGCGCCGGCTCTTCTCGCTGTGATGGAACGCGGCGAGCTGCTCGTCGTAGCTGCCAGTGGCACTTGCCGCGCCAGCATTGGCCATGCCCGCATCGGCACCGGCGCTGACCGCAAGCTTCGACGACGCCACGGACTTGGCAATCAGCGTATCGATGCCCTGCCACAGCGGCAGCACCAGCAGCGCCAACAGTACGAACGTGGTGACGCGCACCCAGCGATTGACCACGACGTAGATCACCACCGCGAGGATGGGAATGTAGACCATGGCGGGCATGAACACGCGCCGCGCCAGCTCCATCATGTAACCCGGTGAGAACGAAGCGAGTCCCGGTATCTGCTTCAGCACATAGCCGAACGGCGGCAGGTTCGATTCGTGATACATCAACGCCGCCGCCACCAGCAACCCCACGACAACTCGCAGCACGCGATGCCAGCGACGATGCAGCGGCACGATCAGGGCCAGCGCGAACAGCAGGTTGAGCCACCACAGCGGCTTGAGCTTGCCGACCGAGGCCAGATAGATCTTGGCGATGAAATAGAGATTCCAGAATCCCATGGGCAATCCCGTTATCCAGGCGGCTGGCGCGGCCGGCGAAGCATGGTGGCCTCGACCGCATCCAGGCAGGCGTCAAAGAGCCGGAGCACGCCCTGGTAGCCCATTTCGACCACCTCGACGAAGCTGCGCAGAGGGCTATCGGGTACCAGCGCCTCTTCCCAGCGCACCCATGCATCCGCGCGACCGAACGTGCACTGGACGAGCTGCGCCTCCTTCTCGTAGGACCAGTCCTCGAACTTGAGACCCAGATGAAGGCCGCTATGGCGCGCAACCGCCGCGCGGAAGTAGTAGTCGGTGGAACCGCGCGACAAGGTCACGCCGATGGTACTGCCTCGCTCCAGCGAGAGCTGTGCCGGCAGCACGATGCCCAGGCCACCAGTGGAATAGTTCTCGGTGTGGCAAGCGATGGTCTTGCCGTCGGGCAGGATCAAGGTGGCAGGCACATGCAGCGGCACATGGTGCGCCACCCGGACCTGCCTGGCTTCCTTCGCCACGCCCACGGCGGCGCCGAGCATGGCTACGTTGAACAACGCCCACACCATGTTCATCAATACGGTGGCCGGCTCGTCGCTCTGCGTGGTGAAAATGCGCACGACGCCCACGACCAGGCCGGCCAGATTGACGGCGAGCAGCCACACATAGGGCTTGGAAGTCGCCCAATCGAGGTATTCCCGCTCGATGAGGCCACCCTTGGCGGTCACGTTGAACTTGCCCTTCTTGGGATTGATGAAGGCGATGGTGGTGGGCAGCACGGTGTACCAGGCCAACACCGACTCATACACTTCGGCCCAGAACGAGTGGCGGTACTGGCCCTGGATGCGTGAATTGGCCATGCCGGAAATAAACAGGTAAGGCAGCACATAGGCCATCACCGATACCGCGTCGGCATTGAACACGTGCAGGCCAAAATACAGATAGGCACACGGCATCAGCAGGAAGACCAGGCGTGGAACGCCGTAGAAGAAATGCAGCATCGCGTTGCTGTAGCAGATGCGCTGGAAGAAGCTGAGGCCCTTGCCGGTCCACGGGTTGTCGAGGCGGAAGATCTGCGCCATGCCCCGCGCCCAGCGGATGCGCTGCCCGATATGTCCCGACAGGCTTTCCGTCGCCAACCCCGCCGCCTGCACGATGCGCAGGTAGGCGCTGCGATAACCGCGACGATGCATCTTCAGCGAGGTGTGGGCATCCTCGGTGACGGTCTCCACGGCGATGCCGCCTACCTCCTCCAAGGGCGCGCGCTTGATCACCGCGCACGAGCCGCAGAAAAACGTGGCGTTCCAGAAATCGTTGCCGTCCTGCACCAGCCCATAGAACAGGCTGCCCTCGTTGGGAATGCGCAGAAACGTGTCGTAGTTGCGCTCGAACGGGTCAGGCGAGAAGAAATGGTGCGGCGTCTGCACCATCGAGCACTTGGGATCGGCCAGGAACTCGCCCATGGTGGTCTGCAGGAACGAACGGGTGGGAATGTGATCGCAATCGAAGATGGCGATGTACTCGCCACTGGTCAGCCGCAGCGCGTGATTGATGTTGCCGGCCTTGGCGAAGTGATGCTCCTCGCGGGTGAGGTAGCCCACGCCCACTTCGGCCGCAAACTGCTGGAACGCCTCGCGGCTGCCGTCATCGAGCACGTACACGCGCAGCTTGTCGCGCGGCCAGTCCATGCTCTTGGCCGCCAGCACGGTGGGCGTCACCACGGACAGCGGCTCGTTGTAGGTGGGGATATAGATATCCACCGTAGGCCAGCTGCCGGGGTCCTCAGGCAAGGGCTTGGGATGCCGATTCAACGGCCACGCCGTCTGGACATAGCCGAAGAGCAGCACGATCCAGGTGTAGATTTCCGCCGAGTAGAGCAGGTAGCCGAACACCGCCTCGATCGGCGAAGCGAAATGCAGCGTCTGCGTGGTTCGCCACCAGATGTAGCGCCCCGCCATCAGGATGGAGAGCGATACCATCAGCATGGTTGGCCAGCGACCAGGAATGCGCCGTGCCACCGCCATCACCACGCACATCAAGATAAACAGCTCGAACTGGGCGGCCAGCGGCACCGGCGTGGTCCAGAAAGCCAGCGCAACCAACAAGGCCATCAGCAGGATCAGCGTCTTGATATACGGCATGCGGTCGAGCGCGGCAGACCACTGGTTGACGTCATCGCTCACCCGCTGCCAGGGTACGCTGGGCAAGCGGGATGAAACCGCGCGACCGGCGCGGCCGGCCACGCCATACACGGGCTTGAGCCAGCCGCTGATCCTGCCGAGCAGCATAGAGCGCCCCTGCCTGCCGCGCTGACGACGCGCCTGCCGCAGGTCGGCCGCCAGGTGCCCACGCCGACGGCGGGGCCGGAAGCACAGGCGCGTGAGCCAGGCGCCCGCAGACTCGCCATCGCGCATGGCCAGCTCGTTGTGCAGATAGCGAGCCAATGCCTCGCTCCCGCGTGCCGCCCAGTCGCGCTGGCCCGGCCCAGGCGGCCGAAACACCAACCGCACCAGCCACAGGCGCATGCCATCGCCCGGCTCGACGCCGAGCCGTCGCGCTACCAGCGCCCTGATGCGCGCTACGCCGCGCAGGGATGCCTGCTCGCTCATGGCGCACCTCCCGCCACCTGCGCGGAGGCGCGCGATGCCTGCTTGATCCACGAGGACAGCCACGATGCCAGGCCCTGCAGGTCGTGCGCGGCCTGCGAGTGCGGCGCGGCGAGATGAAAGCTCTGGTTGCGCGCCAGCGCCTCGGGGATGCCCGTGTCCGCATGGATGCGATAGGCGGACAGCTCCGACCCCAATGCATGACGCAGCAGGGCAAGGATGTCGGTGTGCAACTGCGACGCCGGCGACACCGCGTTGGCGACATACAGGCTGAACTTGTCACGCGCCTTCAGCTCGGCGCGCAGGCGCGGCAACGTGGCGCAAGCCAGCGGCTGCGGCGGCACCAACACCAGCACCAGATCGGCCGCCTCGATCGCCTGGACGGCATGCACCGAGGGCCAGGTCGCCGCATCCACCAGGATCACGCCATGGGCAGGAAGATCGACCCGTGCCAGCAGGTCGCGCAGCCACGAGGGTTGTGCATGCAAGATCGCCGAAACCGCCCTGGCCTGCTCCGGGTCCGGTCCAGCGCCGCCGTCCCGGGCACCGCCCCAGGGCAACCACAGCACTCCATCGTCACTTTGCAACGCCGCTTCGGCCACGTGTCCGGCGGGTGCCAACACATACGAAGCCAGGCCTTGACGGGCCGGTTCGCGCAAACCGCCATAGAGCGCCAGCACATTGCTCGGGTCACATTCCACCGCCAGCGCTGCGTGCTTGCGCGCCATCAGCAGACTGGCCAGCGTGGCACTCAACGTCGTGCGTCCCGCGCCACCCACGCTGGAAACCACGGCAATGGTTTTCATAGGACGCCTCCCCGGCCGCCATGCCGACGCTTGCCACGGATCACCAGCGGCTGCAGCTGCGATGGCAGATGCAAGGTGCGACGAAGCAACCGCGAACGCAGGCGCGGCAGCCAATAGCGCAGGCGAAACCGCCAGGACAGCCACCACAGCGGCGCGGCAAGCATCAGGCCCCACACGAAATAGCCGAGGAAGATCTGCATGACGCTGCTATCCCCCCGCCTTGAGCGGCAGTGAAGCGGGACGTGGAGGACGCACCATCGCCGTGGAAACGGCAGTCTCCGGATCCTCCCCGCTCGTATCCGCGAGGCCCCATAGGGGCAGGCTGCTGGATGCCGTTGCCGGTGCGCCGGTGGACTCCGCGACGGGCAGCCCCTCTGCATAAGCGATGTCGCCGTCGGCCGGAGCCACGGCGACCTGAGTCGATTCCACCAGGCCGGAATAATCCGGCGGCGGCAACTCGGCGATTTCGTTTTCCAGCGCTTCCAGCGCGGCCATGATCGAATCGCGATCGCCGCAACGCAGCTCGCCACGGAACAGTTCCGCCAAGGGTCGGTCAAACACCTTGCCGATCGCCTTGGCGGCATCATCGACGTGGCAAGCGAAGAAAAATACGTAGACGCTGTCGCCGCTGGCCGTGCACAGGTCGCCGGCACGGCGCACCCGGCACGCTCTCACCGCGTCGAGCCCCGCCACGTTCGTTTCCAGCTTCAGCTGCAACAGCACGTTCGGCAGGCGAATGGGGCGACTGCGCTCGATCGCCTCGCGCACCAGGCTTGCAAAACGTTGCGCGGGTACGTAGCCGGTGGTGGAGTCGCGCATCGCGGCGGCGAGTGCGGCGCGATAGTCCTCCGGCACCGGGCGCGAGAACAATTGGCCCTGCACGCCATCGATGCGGATCTGCACCTGGGCCATGGAGGTGCCGCGTGGGATGATGGCGTTGGCCCCCAGGCTCAACAGCAGCAACTCGTAGCGGATGCTGACGTTGTCCTCGCGGATGAGAATCTTCAGTGCCCTGCCGCCTTGCCGGCGCAGAAAGTTCACCTGCTTGGCCAGCTTGGCCAGGTTTTCGCGGATGCCGTAATGCAGCACCACGGTGGCGGCCACGGCCTGGCTGGCCGCCGCCACCAGGGCGTCATTGTCGGGCAGTATCCGCCAGTCGCTGGGGGCCGAGCGCTCATGCATGATGGCGTCGCGCGACACCATCACCACGGCCTCGTCGGGCGCCAGCAACCCGGTGCATGGCTGCGTTTCGTCAATCACTGCCACCAGTCGGTGATCGGTGGGCGAGAAACGCAGGGGGATCGATTCACTGCCCGTCAGGGTGCCGCTGTTGCCGCGCCAGAACGCCACCTCCCAGCGAAACTCGCCTTGCACCTGGCGTAGCTGCGCCGCGCCGCCAAAGCGGATCTGGAAATCGGTCAACGGCAGGAAACCACCCTGCTCCACCAATGGCGGCAGCATCACCAGCAGCACGCTGTGCCGGGTTTTGCTGCACCACTCGGCCAAGGCCGCGCCCTGGTGAATCAGCCTGGCGCGATCCTGCCAGGCAAAACACGCCGCAGCACCTTCGATGAGGAACTGCGTGGCCGGCGAGGCGCACTGCTCGGACATGGCCTGCAGTGCCTCGATCAATACGTCGCAACCGTCACGATCGGGCGACATGCGCAGGGCGCACACATTGGAACGCGGATGCACCGCGCCGGGCTGGTCGATATCCAGGCCGTGCAGCTTCAACGCCAGTGCCACGTCGTCCGGCGAACGCGTGGACAACACGTTCACCGGCGTGAGCAAGGCGTGGGCCGCGGTCTTCCAGAACAGCGCGTCGCGTGCGGGCGAGCGGCTTGCGTACACCGCATAGACGTATCCCGTCGCCATCGCGGCCAGCGACGGTGGCAGCCCATCGATGGCCAACGACTGGTTCAGGCGCAGCCTGGCCGGCGCAAAGTGGCGTTGCGGTGGTTCAGGCGCTTGTTCGGGAAGATTCGTCACGGTGTTCATCCCAGGTGGCGGCGCTGCCGGTCAGTACGCGGAATATGGTTTCACCGGGTTCGGTGGGTACGGCACCGGCAAACGCTGCCGATCGAAGAAATAGCGCAGATAGATCGTGCCAAGGTTGGGGGCGTAATCGCGTGAACGGTCGAGCTTGAAGCGCGTGCCGATCACCCAGTGCGGTGTCATGCGGTACTCCAGCGCCCCAGCCACGGTGTAGCTGAAGCCACCGCCGGCACCGCCGCCGAAATACGGCGAGCCAAGGTCGGCCGCCTCCATGCGGGCCAGCGCCTGTTGCTGCAGGTCGGGACGCGTGGGGAAGTACGGTGATTCGTCCTCGCGCGTCCACGACTGGCCCAGCGAGGCTTCCAGTTCCCACGACCAGCGGCCGTGGCGACCTGTCCAGTCCAGCGGAATGGAGACGGAGAAGTACTTCTGCGGGCTGTAGTAGCCACCGTTGCCGAAGGTATAGAAGTGCTGGTTGTTGTCGTAATGCCAGTAGTTGATCACCAGCCCGCTGCTGAAACGCTGGTCCGGCTGGACGAATACCGGCCAGTCGATGCCGGTACGCACCTTGAACTCGTGGTTGTCCTCGGTGTTGCGACCGGTGAGCACGCCATAACCCACCGAGGCGAACAACGTGGTGATGCCCACGTCCCGCGCGCCGCGCACGGTGACACCGCTGCGCACCACGCCGCCCCAGGTTTCGCCCGAAGCGGGATCCCTGGCGCCCGCGTAGGACACCATGCTGCTGGTGACTGGCCGACGCGAGGCATCCACCGTCACCGAGGCATCATAGAAATCGTGGCGATACAAAAAACCGCCCAGCAGATGGGGCACGGTAAAACCCAGCGGCGTCGTGCCGATGTCGGCACGCCAGCTGTTGTTGGCGCCATCGAAATCGTAGCCCGCCGCCAATGCCACGCCCTTGTCGTTCTGCTGCGCCGGCAGCAGGCCCGCGTTGCCCAGCGCGGCGATCTGGCCGTACTTGTAGGCGGGATCGAACTGGTCGGCCGGCAGGCGGCCGGCATTGAGCAACACCGTGTCGGCGTGGAAGAAGTAGTGCCCGGTATAGCCGTCCGGAATGCGCAGGTAGATCGGGATCTCGGTGTCGTCCAGTCGTGACATGCCACTGCTGCCGGATTCGTTGGACTGGATCACCGCGGTGGCCACCTGCCCCTGGCGCCGATCATCCAACCCTTGCAGCGCGCGGCCCGCGGAAGTCAGGCCGTCCACTGGACTGGGCGTCTCGCCCTCGCCCTGCTCCTGCGTCAATGCCGTGCGATAGAGCCCAGCGGCGCCATTGAAGTCGCCCTGCGACTGCGCCACGCGGCCCGACTGCAAGGTGACATCGGAACGATCGGGATATTGCTGGCGCAGCGGATCGACCACCGCCCGCGCATCGTCGCTCCGGCCCAGCGCGGTATAGCGCCGCGCAATGGCCAGGCGCGTATCCACGTCGTCGTCGGCGGTATCGGCCAGCACCTCACGCACGGTCTGCTCCGCCTGCTTGCGCTGCCCAAGATGGGCCTGCATGCGGGCGATGGCCAGCGGCGCATCGGCGTCGCCGGGATGCGTCGCCAGCAGCTGGCGCGCGACGGCTTCGGCGCCCCGGTAATCGCGCTTCGCCTCCAGCAAGTCCACCTGCGCCAGCAGCCAGCGGCGATCGGCCTTGCCCGCCGCCGGCACCGCGTCCAGCGTGCGCCCGGCGCCCTCCAGGTCACCGGCATCGATCTGCCGCCCCGCGGTACGCAACGAAAGCCGCAGCAGCTGATCGTCGAGCTGTGCCTGCTGTTCGGGAGTCACGCCGGGACGCGCACGCACCTCGGCCATCCATGCGGGCAGTGCGTCATCGCGGTTGGCGGCCGCCAGCAGCTCGCCATAGCGCAGGCGCACGCCGATCGCCGGATCACCGGGATGCGCATCGAGCCAATCGCGCACCAGCTTCAGGCCCTTGTCCGGCTCGCCCAACGCGATCCACTCGCGCCCCACGCTGGCCAGCATCTGCGGGTCGTCGCGCGCTTCGGCGGCAACGCGATCGAGCCGTTGCCCCGCCTCCTGCCGTCGTCCCTGCACTGCCAGCTGGCGCACTTCGCGCAGGTCGCGCTGTGCCTTGAGGTTGGCGGCCAGTTCGCGCATGCCCGCGGAGCGATCCGCCTCGGGCACCTGCGCCAACACCGTGCCGGCGGTATCGATGTCGTCCAGCGAGTTGAGATAGAGCGCGCTGGCATAGCGCATGTCCGGCGTTGGCGCGACCTGCAGTCCATCCTGCATCACCGAGCGCCCCAGCGCGGGCAGGCCCATATCGCGATATTGCCGGGCCAGGGTGTAGCGCAGCCACGCATCCTGCGGGGTGAGCCGCACGGCCTCCTCCAGCGTCAGCAGCGCCGCGCCGTGCTTCTCCTGCGCCATGAACTGGTCGGCCTGGATCGACAGCAACTGCGCGCGCAACTTGCGCATGGCCTCGCTGGAACCCGCATAGCGCCGTTCCGCGCGATCGATCAGCGGCGTGACCTCGTCGGCGCGCTGCGTCTCGATCAACAGCTTGGCCAGCAGCTCCAGTGCATCCACGTCCGGCTGCGGCGCCTCCACCAAGGGGCGCAGCACCGCCTCCGCCTCGCCCCACTGCTTCTGCGCGATCAGTGCAGTGGCCAGCACGCGCTTGGCATCGACCTGGTTCGGCTGCTGGCGCAGCGCCTCGCGCGCCAGTTGCTCGGCCTGCGCCGGGTGTCCCTGCTCATTGGCGGCGCGCGCTTTCGACAGCGTGCCCCAGAACGTGGCGGTCGCCATCAGGCTGCGCCATTTGGAGGCATCGTCGGGGTCCAGCGTCAGCGCCCGTGCGAACATGGCGCGCGCTTCGTCGTGGCGCCCTTCGCGCAACAAGGCGAGCCCCTGCGCTCCCGCCGCCGCGCCTTGGCGCACGGCAGCCGACGATACGGCGGTCGATCTGGAAGACGGCCCCGTCGCGGGCGACTGCGCCGGCTGCGCTGGCGGCACGTAGTTCGCGCCGCCCTTCCCGGCCAGGGTGGCCAGCGCGCTTTGTGCCGTCGTGTCGCCGGGCACTTCCTTGAGATAGCGCTGGTACCAGACGTAGTACGCGGGATCATCGCTGCCCGCGCTGTTGAGCGCGCGCCGCCACAAGTCCAGCGCACGCGCGCGGTTGCTGTCGGGCCGCTGGTAGACGCGGTAGATGATGTTCAGCCCTTCGAGGCGCGTGCCGCTGCGATCGGTCAGCAGGTTGGCCAGGATCAGCGCCAGATCGAGATCATCGGGGTGTTGCGCGGTGCGCTTGCGCAGTTCGTCCAGCGCGCGGTCGCGTCCACCGGTCGAGGCGGCCATCGCGCGGTAGTAATCATCCGCCAGCGCACCGCTCGGGGCGCCACGCGGAAACAGCGCCTGCATCTTCTGCCAGGCTTCGTCCGACTTGCCTGCCCGCGAGAGCAGGCGGGCCTGGGCCAGCGCCACCTTGTCGGTGGTCGCCACCCGGTAGGCATCGGCCAGTTCCAGCGTGGCCGGATGGGTGGGGTAAAGCGTCTGCAACTGTTGCAGCAGCTTGGCCGCCTCGGCAGGCCGGTTCGAGGTCAGCTCGATCTGGCCCAGCAGGCCGAGCGCGTCGGGCTGGGTGGGATCGATAAACAACGCCTTCTGCACGATGCCTCGCGCCATGTCCGGACGATTCTTGGCTTGCCATACCCGCGCGGAGTCCAGCAACTGTTTCATCTGCGGGCTGGGCGCGGAGGCCTGCGCCAGCACCAGGGCCGGTGCGCCGCCGATCACCAGCAGCACCGCCGCCGGCAACAGTGCGGGGATCAGTGGGCCGCAGGACATGTCGATGTCCAGGCGGGAATCACGGCGCCATCCGCATCGAAGCGGTACAGCCCGTCGAGATAACCCAGGCCAAACAACGCAAGCACCTGGCTGTAATAACCCAGCGGTGCTTCGCGCGCGAGCGAACGTGTGCGCTGCGCCTGTGCCCGGGCCAGGTCATCGTGTCCCAGCGCCGCCAGGTACGGCGCCACCGCGGCGGAGAAACCCGCATTGCCGGCGTTGCTGCCGGCCGTGCCGGTCTGCGTGTCCACCCGCTCGGGGGGAAAGCCGTGCGATGCCACGAAGTCCGCCATGGGTCGAAAAACCTCCAGCGCGGCGCCGCGCGATGGCGCATCGGCCGCCAGCATGCCGGCCCACAGATAGACGCGGATCGCGTTGTACGCGCTCTCGGCCTTCGACGCCTCGTCGGGCTGAAAACCCTTATCGCGCCGATACAGCACCCAGTCCGGCGAAAAACCGCGGGGGGCCGTAGCGGTGACCAGCTTGACCGAGCTGTCGTAGACAGCCGTCCATGCTGCCTGCTGCGGCAGCGCCGTCAGCAACCGCCGCATCACCTGCAGCGGGACGTAGCTGGGGTTGAGCCGCCACGCCTCTTCTTGCGGATGAAAGCCCACGGGCCCGGGCAACAGCGTGCGCCCGAGCCCGGGCAGCACCGCCGTCTCCTGGCTCAGGATGGTGCGTGCGAGCACCGTGCCCAACGCGGTGTAGCTGCGCTCATGCCACAGGCGCCCGGCCTCCAGCAGGCTGTAGGCGATCCACAGGTCCGCATCGGACGCCGGATTCGCATCGATGACGCCCCATCCCGGCGACGGGCTCTTGTCGCTTCCGGTCGCCTCCTTGGCCTCGTGACGCCCCCAGATCCACGCCGGCAGGTGCGCGGTGAGGTCACCCTGGGCAAGATTGTTCTGGGTCCAGTTCAACACCCGGTCGAAGGTGGGACGATCATTGGCCACCAACGCGAAGAACAGCGCGTAGGCCTGCCCTTCGGACACCGTAGCCTGCTGAGGCGTGCTGCGGTCGACAACGCGACCGTCCTCGCTCAACGTGCCCTGCTTGAAGCTGTCCCAGTCGGGCCACGCACAGGTGCCCGCCATCGCGCGGGCGGAAGCGATCATCGCGATACCCATCAGCAGCGCCCGTAGCAGCGGCATCAATGCGCCTCGCATGCATCACCTGTCGAGACGACGCGCGGCGATACGACCCAAGGCCCAGAACACGGTAAGCGCGACGAACAGCCCCGCCAGGATGCCCGCGATCGCCATCAACGCGGGATACCGCGAAATATGCACCCACAGCCACGCGTACCACGGCAGGTGGCCGACGTAATAGGTGTTGCCCACGCTCAGCGCGGTGACGAGCTTGCCGCGCACCACGGTGAGATCGCCGCGCACTTCGCCCACCTTGGCATCGTCACCCAATACGTCGAGCAGACTGCCAAGCTGGTCCGACGTGTTGGCCGCCAGCGCCACCACGCTCCTGCGTTTGGCCAGCGGCGACTCGAAACCCACCAGGGCCGCCACGGGACCGTTGACGCTCATGGCGGCGCGCCCCATGGCGCCACTCACCACACGGCCATCCGGCGTGGACGGCTCGCGCAGCGAAAGCTCGGTCTGGCTGCTCGCGATCAACATCGGCAGCGCCTTGCCCCACTTCGCCAGCAACGCGCTGGACGAGCCGGTGCCGATGACCAGCAGGTCACGATCGCGCACGCTGTCCACCGCACTGGCAGGAACCAGTGAAACGCGCAGCGCAGGCAAGCCACTCCAGCGCCCCAGCTGGCCCAGCACGGTGAGCGCGGCCTCCGCCTCTTTCGCATCGGGCGTATCGGGCACCACCATGGCGGTATCGGCAAGGTCGGCCATGCGCGTGAACGGATAACCGCTGGTGGCGAAGAACGCCAGGTTCGGCATGGCCGTGTAGTGCACGAACTGGCTGAAGTCGATGCTGGAATCGGGCTCGATCCCGGCGCGCGCACTATCGGTGGCAGTGGAAACGCACAGCCCGGTCTTCTGCGAATCCATGTGGAACTGGAACTGGAACTGGTTGTTGCCGCCGATATGCAGCGCCGGCACGCGAATCTCCTCCTCGCCCCGCGCCTCCGTGCCTGCCAGCAACGGCACATTGAACTGCCGCTCCACGCCCGAAGGCGAGGCCGGCCGCAGTCGCACCGAACGCAGCAGCTGGTCGTTGATGCCGACATTGAGTACCGAGTCGTTGTATGCCGAAGGTGCGGTATAGCGATAGCGCACATCGAGCGGCACGCTGTGGCGCGCCCATGCGAACAAATCGGGCGGCAGCCGCATGTCGATGCGGATCGCCGGTGGGTTGAAGCCCGACGCCTGCAGCTGTCCCGGGTCGGTAACCAGTTCCTTGAACAGCACGGGCCGATTCACCGGCGTCCAGTTGGGCGCGTCATAGGGCTTGCGTTCGGGGCCCAGGTCCACCGTCTTCACGATGGCCTCGCTGCCGGACATGCCCGCCTGGCCCAACACCAGCGCGTTGGCGGCCAGCTGCAGCTCCTTTTCGTCACGACCCGCGATCACCAGCAACTTGTAGCCCGATTCGGGCGGGCTGGCCGGGTTGGGCATGACCCACACCGTCGGTCCCTTGATCTCGCCCAGGTTGAGGCCCGCTGGCTGTGCCTTGGGCAAGGCAAACGCAATGGCGTGACTGTCCGCAGGCGGTGTCTGCGCCACCGGGAAACGCGCGCCACGCCAACCGGCCAGCGCCCCGAGCCAGGAAGACACCACACCCGCCGCGCGCAACGTCGGCGCATCGACCTGCGCCGGCAACACGAACGGCACGACGAGGCGCCGGTTGTCGCGCCGGTCGAAAAAGGGCGCGGGCAACAAGGCCAGGCTATTGGGTAGACCGATGCGCGAGGTGGTGAGGTTCAACACCGTATCCGGGCTGATGTCCGCCCACAGCGACGAGTGATACGGGTCTTCGCAATGATCGAGCGTGTAGTGCGCAATCAGCTGCACGCTGACGCGATTGAAATCGGTGAACAGCCGCGGATCGAGATCGACCTCCCTGGTCACCGGCTGCCCGGCCAACGCCTTCTCCAGCGGCAACGTGGCGACCACCTCGCCGTTCAGATAAATCTTCAGGTGCGACAGCTCGTAGATCAGCGAAGGCGAATAGGTATAGCTGAGCTTGAGCTTGGCCGCCGTCACCACCTCGTCGTTGCGGATCGCCACGTTCAACGTGCTGGTGGGGTCCAGGCCACGCAGCTTGATCGCGCCATAGGCGCCCATCTGGCTCAATGAAACATCGCGCGCCTGGCCCGCAGGCGCATTCGCCGATGCAACGATCTCGCTGGCAGCGGGTGGCGTGGCCACCGCCGGTTTGTCGCCACCCGCAGCATCGCCGGCGTTCGCCGCGCCCGCGCTGCATGCGAGCCCACACCCCAAGAGCAGGACACCCAACCAAGCATGAAGAGAGAGCCGCATGGACTGTCGCCTTGGTCAGTGATGAAACATTGCGAACGGGTCGGCCCGCGCCACGGATTCCGTGCTCTGCGTTGTCGCTTCTTCCAACGACGGCCTGCCGCTCGATCCATCCCCTACGTCAAACCTGCAGTCTTGCGCATCCGCGCCGAAGCGTCGTGACGTGGGCGAGACGATCAAAGAACGTGGATAAAGGAAACGTGAATCGAAGGAATGTGCATTCCTTCGGCGGGCGCGATATCCCACGCCACGCTCAATGACAGCGCAAGTTACGACCGGCACGGCCGGCCGTGTTTTCAGATGACCGAGGCCTTGCCCCCATCCATGGGAATCACCGCCCCCGTGACGTAGCTGGCCAGCGGCGAGGCAAGAAACACCGCCACGTTGGCGATCTCCTGGGGCTCGGCCATGCGTCCCATGGGAATGTCGGCCAACTGCTCGGCGAGCAACTCATCCGTACCGCGACCACTGGCGCGAGAAGCGGCATCGAGACCCTCCTGCACACGACCGGTGCGGGTCATGCCGGGATTGACCACGTTGACGCGCACGCCTTGCGCGGCGTAGGCATTGGCATAGCCCACCGACGCGAGCATCAGCGCCGCATTGGCCGCGCCGCCGCCGATATGCAACGGATTGGCCTGGCGCCCTCCCTGCCCGACCACGTTGACGATGCTGCCGCGACCACGCGCCGCCATGTGGCGGATCACCGGATCGATCATGTGCATATAGGTGAAGTACTTAGCCTGCATCGATGCATGCATGGCATCGGCATGCAACTCGGCCACGGGCGTGCGCTTTGCCGCGCCCGCGCAATTGACCAGCACCTCGATGGGGCCGAATTCGTTCTCGATGTAATCGGTGACCATTTGCGCGGCCACGCTGTCGCGCAGATCGGCGGCCGCCACCTCCATATGCAGACCTTCGCGCTGCAGGTCGTGCTGGGCCGCATGCAGGTGGGCCAGGTCACGCGATACCCCCACCACCTTGGCGCCTTCACGTGCAAAGGCAAAGGCACAAGCCAGGCCGATGCCCTTGCTGGCGCCGGTGATAACGACGACACGTGCGCTCAAACCAAGATCCATGGATTCCGTCCTCTGGCGTTTCAACCGCATTGAACCACGGCGCATCCAAGGCAGTGTCCGGGTGATGCCTGTCATCCGCGATGGCTGATGGGCGGCCCTGCCCGGCGTCCGCCCCGGAGCGGACCATAACGCGCAAGAACGGGCCCGCGGGCCGCCCCATGGCCCGTTCAGCTTTATAGGCCATCAGTCATGTTGCCAATTCAAGCCCTGCCCTATTGACGATTCAAACTATGGTGTTATAGTTCACTACAACACCGGTCCACGAGAGCACTAAAGGAGAGCCGCCATGAAAGCGAACACCCTGCTAGCACTGACCGCCGCCGCCCTGTTCACCACGGTTGGCCTGGCCGCCATCAACTCCAACGTCCACAGTCTTCCTGCCAGCGAGATCAACGGCGTCAAGGTCATCACCCTGGCTCCGGTCGAGGTCCACCCCACGGCTGAGGACATGCGCGCCGCCGCGCTGCTGGCCGACGCCGGCATGGCCACCCTGACGATATCGCCGCTGCTGAACCCCGACGCCACTGCCAACAACAGCGCGCTCGGGGCCCAACTGGCCATGCCCTACTATTCGTTTGGCACCAAGCTCGGCCGTATCAGCAAGGAATAACCGTATGACCATCACCTGGAACGACAGCGTCCCGATCTACCGCCAGCTACGCGAACGCGTCGTGGCGATGATCCTGGACGGCGCCTTGAACGAGGGCGACCCGCTGCCGTCTGTGCGCCAGGTGGCAGCGGATTTCCAGATCAACCCGCTGACGGTTTCAAAGGCGTACCAGGAACTGGTCGACGATCAACTGGTTGAGAAAAGGAGGGGACTGGGCATGTTTGTCATCGATGGAGCCAGGGAGGCGCTGCTCAAATCCGAGCGCGAGCGGTTCCTGCGCGAGGAATGGCCGTCGCTTTACGCCCGCCTGCAGCGCCTCGGGCTGGATCTGAAAACCCTGTTGCGCGAAGCGCCGGACAATACGCCGGCCAGTGGGGAGAGCCAGTCATGAATGCCGTTGTCACCGCCCATGGCCTGACCAAGCGCTACAAGAATGCGCTGGCGCTGGACGACGTGAGCTTCCGGATCGACTCCGGCCGCATCGTGGGGCTCATCGGCCCCAACGGGGCGGGCAAGACCACGGCGTTGAAGGCCATTCTTGGCCTCACCGATTTCAAGGGCGAGTTGAATGTGCTGGGTTTCGACCCGCGCACGCATCGCGACCAGCTGATGGAACAGGTCTGCTTTATCGCCGACGTGGCCGTGCTGCCGCGCTGGATCCGGGTACGCGAGGCGGTCGATTTCGTGGCCAACGTGCATCCGCGCTTCAACCGCGCCAAATGCGAGGCCTTCCTGGCGCGCACCAAGCTCACCCCCAACCAGCGCGTGAAACAGATGTCCAAGGGCATGATCGTGCAGTTGCACCTGGCCCTGGTGATGGCCATCGATGCGCGCCTGCTGGTGCTGGACGAACCCACGCTGGGCCTGGACATCCTCTATCGCAAGCAGTTCTACCAGAGCCTGCTGGAGGACTACTTCGACGAAAACAAGACCATCATCGTCACCACCCACCAGGTGGAGGAGATCGAGCACATCCTCACCGACCTGATGTTCATCCGCGACGGCAAGCTGGTGCTGGATACCGACATGGATGCCGTGGGCGAGCGCTTTGCCGAACTGATGGTCAGCGCCGACCAGGCCGAGGCGGCCCGGCGGCTGAAGCCGCTGGACGAGCGTCAGGTGTTCGGCAAGAGCATTTTCCTGTTCGACGGTGCCGACCGCGCCACCCTGGAGAGCCTGGGTGAAGTACGCCGCCCCACCGTCAGCGACCTGTTTGTCGCCACCATGAAAGGGACTTACGCATGAAGACTTTCTACTGGCTTCTCAAGCGCGAGTACTGGGAGCATCGCGGCGGCTTTCTGTGGGCCCCGGTGATTGCCGGCGGCATTTACCTGTTGCTTACCCTGGTCGCCCTCGTCTCATCGTTGGGCAATCACGGGCCCATTATGATGATCGGCGGCCGGGATCTCGCCTGGGCCATCGACCATGCCGACCCCGAAAACCTGCAAAAAGCCGCTGCCGTCATCGACGGCATCATGATGGTCGCCGCAGTACAGGTGCTCGTAGTCACCGGCTTCGTCATGCTGTTCTACTTCATCGGCTGCCTGTACAACGACCGCGCCGACCGCAGCATCCTGTTCTGGAAATCGCTACCCATTTCCAACATCAACACGGTGCTGTCCAAGGCGGTCTGCGGCGGCTTGCTGGTTCCCGCATTTTCGGTGCTGATTGGCGTAACGGTGGGTGTACTGCAGTTGCTGATCATTGCGACGCTACTGGCCTTCCAGCACGTCAACGCCTGGCAGTTACTGCTGCTCGCCCACCCTGTTCACGCCACGGCGTCGCTGTTCAGCAGCATTCCACTGAATGCATTGTGGGCGCTGCCATCCATTGGCTGGCTGATGTTGTGCTCGTCATGGTCACGCACCAAGCCGTTCCTGTGGGCTGTACTGATTCCCGTCGTGGGCGGGCTGATGCTCACTTTCAGCGTTCTGCACCCGACGGGCGTGAACACTATCTGGATGTGGAAAAACATCATCCTGCGAGTGTTGCTCAGTGTGTTCCCCGGTTCCGGCTTCTTCTTCGAACATGGCCACATGGGTAACATCGGCAATGACGTCGATAGCAACAATCCGCTGGCCATGATCTCGCCCTTGCACACCTACCCGGATCTATTGTCCTCGCCCAACCTGTGGGTAGGCGTGGCGGCTGGCGCAGTGATGATTGCCTTGGCCATCTGGTTCCGCCGGGTACGCGACGACAGCTGACGGCCTTGCCCCGCTGGCACCTTCCGCACGGAGGCGGAGTGCTGGCGGGGCTCCCTTGCCCGATGGCACATCACGCGGATGACGCCACATGGCATGCTTCCCGGCATCGCATGAAGAAGGAACGCTACCCATGACTCCTCGACAGCTTCCCTTGCTGCTTGTCGTCGCGGCCCTGCTGTCAGCCTGCGGCAGCCACGGCGACGACACCCAGGTGTTCGGCGGTAATACCGATATCGTCAATCATCGCATCACGCTGCATGAGGGTCGCGTCACCATCAAGACGGGCGGAGCGCCCGATGCAGTGGTGGATGCGGAGGGCCAGTTGTCCATCGATGGCCACGACGTGCCGGTGAACGACGCGCAGCGCGCCTTGCTCAAGCGCTACAACGGTGCGGCCCAGGCCATGCGCGCCGATGCCCTCGCCACTGGCAAGGCCGGTGCCGCCACCGCCACCCAGGCGCTGAGTGCGGCGGCCGCCAAGGTGACTGGGAGCGACTCGGCCGAAACCGCCCGCGACAAGGTCGAGACGGCGGCCCGGCAGGTTCGCCAAGCCGCCGCCAAGATCTGCGATGACCTTGCCGAGATGAAAGCCGCGCAGGATGCGGTAGCAGCGCAGCTGGATGCGTTCAAACCCTATGCGGATGGGCTGGATACCACCAGCGTCGAGCGGTGCCGGGAACGCACCTCCTCCCACTGATGCCACCGCGCATGCGGTGGCGGTGCATTAACCGCCGCCACCGCCGCTGCCGTGGATGCCGCCACGCGTGAGGGTCATCGGATCGAGCAACTTCTGCAGCTCGCTCTTGGACAGCCCGGTGGTCTCCAGCGCCACGTCGAGAATCGGGCGCTTCTCCTTGTAGGCCTGCTTGGCGGTGGCGGCGCCCTTCTCGTAGCCGATCACCGGATTGAGCGCGGTGACCAGGATCGGGTTCTTGTCCAGCGCTTCCTTCACCCGCGCCGTATTCACCTTGAAGCCCGCGATGGCTTTGTCCGCCAGCAGCACGCTGACATTGGACAGGATGCCGATCGACTGCAGCAGGTTGTGCGCAATCAGCGGCAGCATCACGTTGAGCTGGAAGTTGCCGGACTGGCCGGCGATGGTGATGGCCGCATCGTTGCCGATGACCTGCGCGGCCACCATCGCGGTGGCCTCGGGAATCACCGGGTTCACCTTGCCCGGCATGATCGACGAACCCGGCTGCAATGCCGGCAGTTCGATCTCGCCCAGGCCAGCCAGCGGGCCCGAGTTCATCCAGCGTAGGTCGTTGGCGATCTTCATCAGCGCCACCGCCAGCGTCTTGAGCTGGCCGGACAGCTCCACCGCCGCATCCTGCGCGGCCATGCCTTCGAAATAATTGTCGGCCGGCTCGAAGCGAATATCGGTGAGCTTCTTCAGCTCGCGTGCCACGGCCGGCCCGAACTTCGGATCGGCATTGATGCCCGTACCCACCGCCGTGCCACCGAGCGGCAAGCGGCGCATGCGCTTCAGGCTGTCCTCGATGCGCTCGATCGCCGTGCCGATCTGTGCGGCCCAGCCGGAAAGTTCCTGCCCGAACGTCACTGGCATCGCATCCATCAGGTGCGTGCGGCCGGTCTTGGGTACGTTGCGCAGCTCGCGTGCGCGACGCTCGATGCTGCGCTTGAGATGCTTCAGCGCCGGCAGCAACTGCTCGCTGGTGGTGAGCGTGGCGCTGACGTGGATGGTGGTGGGAATCACGTCGTTGGAGCTCTGCCCATAGTTGACGTGATCGTTCGGGTGGATCTTGCCGCCGGCCTTGTTGGCCAGGTGCGCGATCACCTCGTTGGCATTCATGTTGGTGCTGGTGCCCGAGCCGGTCTGGAACACGTCGATGGGAAACTGGTCGTCGTACTCGCCCTCGGCCACCGCCAGCGCGGCCCGCCGAATGGCCGTGGCCTGGGTCTTCTTGAGATATCCCAGCGACAGGTTGGCATCCGCCGCGGCGGCCTTGACCAGGCCCAGCGCGCGAATGAAGGCGCGCGGCATGTGCAGGCCGGAGATCGGGAAATTGTCCACGGCACGCTGGGTCTGGGCGCCGTACAAGGCCGTGGATGGCACCTTGAGTTCGCCCATGCTGTCGTGTTCGATGCGGAACTGGCTCATATCCTTGCGATTCCTGCGGTGAAAGTTGCCTGACTATAGGCCCGGTTTCGTTAGCGCGCCGCCAAAAAGCGGACCGGACCGTGGCCGCCGGCGCCTGTTGTAAAATGCCCCCTTTCCCGTCTCCGGAAGTCTCCCCGATGTCCTCCCATGCCCTGACCGCCCTGTCGCCGCTGGACGGCCGCTATGCCAGCAAGGTCGAAACGCTGCGCCCCATCTTCAGCGAATTCGGCCTGATGCACCGCCGCGTGCAGGTGGAGATCGAATGGCTGCTGGCGCTGGCCGCCGACCCGGGCATCGTGGAACTGTCGGCGTTCTCGCCCGCGCAGATCGAAAAGCTCAAGGGCATCGCAGCGGATTTCAGCGTCGATGACGGCGCCCGCATCAAGGCCATCGAGGCCACCACCAACCACGACGTGAAGGCGGTGGAGTATTTCATCAAGGAGCGCATCGGCAACGACGCGTCGCTGGCCCAGGCCAAGGAATTCGTGCACTTCGCCTGCACCAGCGAAGACATCAACAACCTTTCCTACGCCCTGATGCTGCGCGATGCGCGCACGCAGGTACTGCTGCCGGCCATCGACGGCATCATCGCCCAGCTGCGCGAACTGGCCCACGCCAACGCCGGCCTGCCGATGCTGTCGCGCACGCACGGCCAGACCGCCTCGCCCAGCACGCTGGGCAAGGAACTGGCCAATGTGGTGGCGCGCCTGGAGCGCCAGCGCAAGCAGCTCGCCGCGCTGGAAGTGCCGGGCAAGATCAACGGCGCCGTGGGCAACTACAACGCCCACGCCATCACCTATCCCGAGCTGGACTGGCGCGGTTTCTCGCAGCGCTTCGTGGAAAGCCTGGGCCTGGACTACAACGCCTACACCACGCAGATCGAGCCGCATGACGGCGTGGCCGAATACTGCGACGCGGTGCGCCGCGCCAACATCATCCTGATCGATCTGGCGCGCGACATCTGGGGCTATATCTCGCTGGGTTACTTCAAGCAGGCACTGAAGGCTGGCGAGGTGGGTTCGTCCACCATGCCGCACAAGGTCAACCCGATCGACTTCGAGAATGCCGAAGGCAACTTCGGCCTCGCCAACGCCCTGCTCGGCCACTTCGCCGAGAAGCTGCCGATCAGCCGCTGGCAGCGCGACCTCACCGATTCCACCGTGCTGCGCGCGCTGGGCACCGCGTTCGGCCACACGCTGGTGGCACTGGAATCGCTGAAGAAGGGCCTGGGCAAGCTCACCGTGAATGCCGACCGCCTCGCCGCCGACCTCGACGCCAGCTGGGAAGTGCTGGCCGAAGCCGTGCAGACGGTGATGCGCCGCTATGGCCTGCCGGAACCGTATGAACAGCTCAAGGCGCTGACCCGCGGCCAGGGCATCACCAGGGATTCCATGCGCAGCTTCATCACCGGCCTCGACCTGCCGGCCGATGCCAAGCAGCGCCTGCTCGATCTCACGCCGGGCAGGTACATCGGTTTGGCCGAGCCGCTGGCGCGCGATATCTGATCGCACGGGCGGCCGGCGCAAGGCCGCTCGCCCGCCATTCGGTCACCGCAGTTTGCTCTCCGGCTTCATCAGGTCGCGCAGCACGAGCGTCATAGCAATACCGCGCTCCTTGCAAGGCTGATATGCAGGAGCGCACGCTGCGCGCGAGCGGTCCGCGACGAGGCGATCACTCCACCTCGTCGGACCCTTCGTTGACGCCTTCGAACAGGAAGGTGGACAGATAGCGCTCGCCGGTATCCGGCAGCATGGCCAGCAACACCGAGCCCTCCGGCGCATCCTGTGCCACCTTGAGTGCGGCGGCCACGGTGGCACCTGCCGAGATGCCGACGAAAATGCCCTCTTTCTGCGCCAGCTCGCGCGAGGTATCGCGCGCCAGCACATCGTCCACCGGCAGGATCTGGTGCACCACCTCGCGATTGAGCACGCCCGGCACGAAGTCCGGCGTCCAGCCCTGGATCTTGTGCGGCTGCCATGGGTTGCCCGTCAGCAAGGCCGCGCCCGCAGGCTCGCTGGCGATCAGCTTCACTTCCGGGCGCGCCACCCGCAGCACTTCGCCCACGCCGGTCAGCGTGCCACCGGTACCCCAGCCGGTGACGAAATAATCCAGTCGCTTGCCGGCGAAATCGCGCAGGATTTCCGGCGCCGTGGTGTTGCGGTGATAGGCCGGGTTGGCCGGGTTATCGAACTGCTGCGCCAGGAACCAGCCATGCTTGTCGGCCAGCTCCTTGGCCTTGCGCACCATGCCGCTGCCGCGTTCGGCGGCCGGGGTCAGCAACACCTTGCCACCATAGGCGCGGATGAGCTTGCGCCGTTCGATCGAGAAGGTTTCGGTCATCACGGCCACGAAGGGGTAGCCACGTGCCGCGCACACTGCGGCAAGCGCCACGCCGGTATTGCCGGAGGTCGCTTCCACCACGGTCTGGCCCGGCTTGAGCACGCCGCGCTTCTCGGCGTCGATGATGATGGCGTAGGCCAGGCGATCCTTCACCGAGCCGGCAGGATTGAATGCCTCCACCTTGGCATACAGCGTCACGTGCTTCGGCGCCAGCCGATGAAGGCGCACGATGGGCGTGTTGCCGATGGTGTCGAGAATACTGTCGTAAATCATGGAATTACTCCGTGGCACGGCATGGATGGAAAACGGTGGGCGGCGCGCCGGATGGTGCGCCAGTTCAAGGTTAAGGCTGCGTCAAGCCATCAAGGTCTCGGGCAGGCGCGATGGCAAAGGCTGCGCGCTGCCCAGCGGCGGCGGCCCAAACCATGCCAGCGATGTCGCCAGCGATGCGACCTCGCCGATGATCAGCAAGGCGGGCGAACGAACCTGGTGTTCGGCGGCGCGCTCGACCAGGGTCGACAACGTGCCGGTAACCACGCGCTGCTCCGGCCGCGAGCCGTTTTCGACCAGGGCGAATGGCGTGGTGGCGGCACGACCATGGGCCAGCAGCTGTTGCTGTAGCGCGGGCAGTTCGCTGGTGCCCATGTAGACGGCCAGGGTCTGGCGTTCCTGCGCCAGTGCCCGCCAGTCAAGCGTATCGACCGAACCCTGGCAATGCGCCGTCACCAGGCGCACCGATTGCGCGTGATCGCGGTGGGTCAGCGGCACGCCGGCATAGGCGGCACAGGCCAGCGCGGCGGTGATGCCGGGCACCACTTCATAGGGAATGCCATGCTCGCGCAGAAATTCCAGCTCCTCGCCCCCGCGACCGAACACAAAAGGGTCACCGCCCTTCAGGCGCACCACGCGCCGGCCCGCCGTCGCATGCTGCAACATCAATGCGTGAATCTGCTGCTGGGTCGCATGGTGATGGCCGGCCTGCTTGGCCACCTCGATACGCTCGGCATCGCGACGCGCCAGCGCCAGCACCTCGGCGCTGACCAGGCGGTCGTGCAGAATCACATCGGCCTCGTTGAGCGCGCGCAAGCCCTTGAGCGTAAGCAGGCCCGGATCGCCCGGCCCTGCGCCCAGCAGCACCACCGAGCCCAGCGGCTCGACCTCGGCCGATTCGAGCAGCCTGCTCACGGCCTCTTCGGCCAGCGCAAACTGCCCACGGCGCAGCAGGCTCTGCACGGGGCCGCGGATCAATCGATCATAGAAACGTCGGCGCGCCGCCAGATCCGGCAGGTGCGCCCGAATGCGATGGCGCATCTCGCCCAATAGCGAGGCGAGCGGCGCGATCACCGGATCGACCAGCGTCTCCAGCCGTTCGCGCAGCAGGCGCGCCAGCATGGGGGTACGGCCACCGCTGGAGATGGCGATGGTGACGGGCGCGCGGTCGATCACCGCCGGCACGTGGAAGCTCGACAGCGATGCGTCATCCACCACATTGGCGAACAGGTGCCGGCCCTGTGCCAATGCCGCGATGCGGCCATGCAGGGCCGCATCGTCGGTGGCCGCAATCACCAGCCATACGCCGTCGAGCCACGCTTCCTCGAAGCAACCCGGGCGCCACCACACCTGCCCCTGCTCCACCCAGCCGCGCAACGCGGAAGTCAGTTCCGGCGCCCCGACGGTGACGCGCGCCCCTGCGTCCAGCAAGGCTGCCACCTTGCGTTCGCCAATCACGCCACCGCCCACCACCAGTACCTGGCGTCCGGAGAGATCCGCGAACAACGGGTACAGCTTCATGGATACGGGAGGCTCCATCGAGGAAAGACGCCGGAACCGGCCCATTCCACGCTAGGCAGCCGCCCGCAAGGACACAAATAATTTGTGTGGCGGTACATATACCTGGCGGTTATAAGGCGCTGCCCGCCCGGCCCCGTTTGTTACAAAGTATTGACGCGCTGCACCAACGGCTGTATAGACGTCTAATTCACGCTCACTGCCACGTTGCCATTGCCGCCATGGACAGCCTTCGCCAACCTCGCTACATCGATGCCGCCGCCCGCGCGGGCGGTCGCGTGTCCAGGAGGATGACGCGATGTATCCGCTCTGCGACCACGAGCACCCACCCTCTCGATCGCCCGCGGAATCCCTGCCATGACTCTCACCCAATTGCGCTACCTGGTCGCCATCGCTGACGCCGGACTCAACATCACCCTGGCCGCCGAACGGGTGCACGCCACCCAGCCCGGCCTGAGCAAACTGCTGCGCCAACTGGAAGACGAACTCGGCTTCCAGCTGTTCCACCGCAAGGGTCGCAGCCTGCACGCGATCACCCACGCCGGCACGCATGTGCTCGAGCGGGCCCGCGTCATCCTGGCCGAGGCGGCCAATATCCGCTCCATTGCGGCCAATCTGCGCAACGAGTCGCGCGGCACGCTGCGCATCGCCACCACGCATACCCAGGCCCGCTTTGCACTGCCCAGCGCGGTGGCCGCACTGAGCCGCAGCTACCCGCAGGTGAGCGTGCACCTGCAGCCGGTCAGCGATGCCGATGTGATCTCCCTGCTCGATGGCGGGCACGTCGACCTGGCCATCGTCAGCACGGCGGCCGGGGCACCGCCGCCCAATGGCATCGCCCTGCCCGCCTATCGATGGAACCGCATCGTGGTGGTGCCCCACGGGCATCCGCTGGGTCGCCAGCCCAAGGCGCCCACGCTGGAGCAGCTGGCCGCCTACCCGCTGATCAGCTACGACTCCTCGCTGAAGCCCGAATCCTCGTTGGCGCGGGCCTTCCATGCGGCAAGCCTGCACCCGCAGATCGCCATGACGGCCAGCGACGCCGACCTGATCAAGACCTATGTGCGCGAGGGCCTGGGCATTGGCGTGCTGGCCGAGATGGCGTTCCAGCCCGAGCACGACACCGATCTGCGAGAACTGAGCGCCGACGGACTGTTCTCGCCCTGCACCACCTGGATCGTGCTGCGCCGGGAAAGCGTGCTGCGCGAGTACACCCTGGATTTCATCAACGTATTCGCCCCCCATCTGGAACGCCGCGCGGTCAGCCGGGCGCTCGCCACCGGCGGCGCCGGCACCTCGCACTGGCCGGGCGTGCCGCATTGGCGCGAGCGACAGGTACCGCTCCGCGTGGCCGAGGCACTGGTCGAAGCGCAGTAAGCGCTTTACCCGTCATTCCCGCGAAAGCGGGAATGACGGGCGAGAACACAAAACTGCGCTAGCCCTGCAACAAACCACGCCGTCGCAACAACCCCAGAATATCCCGCGCCAATGCCACCGGCTCAGCCGCATGGCCATCCAGGCGCAGCTCGGGATGCTCCGGTACTTCGTAGGGATCGCTGATGCCGGTGAAGTGCGCAATCGTGCCGGCTCGCGCCTGGGCATACAGCCCCTTGCGATCGCGCGACTCGCACACGTCCAGCGGCGTGGCCACGTGGATCTCGATGAAGTCGCCGTGCGCCTCGACCAGTGCGCGGGCCTCGGCACGCGCATCGGCATACGGTGCGATCGGCGCGCATACGGCGATGCCGCCATGCCGCACGATCTCGCTGGCGACATAACCAATGCGCGTGACATTGGCGCTGCGGTCCTCCCGCGAATAACCCAGGCCGCGCGACAGGTGCTTGCGCACCTCGTCACCGTCCAGCACGGTCACCGCGCGACTGGTCTGCTCCAGCAGCTTCGCTACCACCGCCTGGGCGATGGTCGATTTGCCGGCGCCGGAAAGCCCGGTGAAGAACAACGCGAAACCGCGCGGCGCCTGCGCCGGATGGCGCTCGCGCAGAATCTCCACCACCTCGGGGAAACTGAACCAGGAAGGGATGTCGCTGCCTTCCTGCAAATGCCGGCGTAGCTGGGTGCCGGAGATATCGCGCACCTCGTCATCGGGCCGCACTTCGGTCGATGGCAGATAGGTATCGCGATTGGCGACATAGACCATGGCCGGAAACGGCACGATACGGATGCCCAGCTCGTCCTGGTGCTGTTCAAGCAGATGCTGGGCATCGAACGGACCATAGAACGGCTGGCCGCTCGCGTCCGTGCCGGGGCCGGCGTGATCGCGCCCCACGATGAAATGGCTGGCGCCATAGTTCTTGCGGATGATCGCGTGCCACAGCGCCTCGCGCGGGCCGCCCATGCGCATGGCCAGCGGCAGCAGCGAAAGCCGCACGCTGTTGGCCGGATACTGCGGCAGCAGCGCCTGATAGCAGCGCACCCGCGTGTAATGATCGATATCGCCCGGCTTGGTGCGCCCCACCGACGGCTGCAACAGCAGCTTGGCGCCCACCTGCTGGGCGGCGCGCAGGGTCAGCTCGCGGTGGGCGCGATGCATCGGGTTGCGCGTCTGGAATGCCACGATGCGATGCCAGCCATGCGCCGCGAACCACTCGCGCGAGGAACGCGGCGTATCGCGCAGCTCGGCAAAGTCGTAATGCGCCGGCGCCTGGATGCCGCGCACCCGGCCGCCCAGGTTCACCGGTCGATAGCGATCGAGCAGTTCGGCCACGCCGGGATGCGCGCGATCGGTGGTACCGAACACGCGGGCCGCTTCGTGCTCGCGATCGGGGCGGTAGATATCCTCCACGTCGAGCACGGCCAGCGGCACGCCCTGCGAATCGCGCAGCACCACCTCGCTGCCCGGCGCCAGTCGCGCAGCGAAGGCTTCACTGACATCCAGCGTGATGGGCATGGGCCACAACGTGCCATCGGCCAGCCGCAACCCATCCACCACGCTGCGATAGTCGCGTTGCGTCAGGAACCCTTCCAGCGGCGAAAACGCGCCATTCAACAGCAACTCCAGATCGCACAGCTGGCGCGTATCGAGATCGATCCCCGGCAATCCGGCACTACGCTGCTTCAGCTGCCCGGCCGCCTCCGATGGCAGATACAACTCCTTGAGCACGCCGCCATGCGGCGCGATCAGATCGGCGGATGCATTCGGTGCGGGGAAGAGGACGTCGGCTTGGGCAAGGGCGTTTTGACTCATCTTGGCTGCTTGTTTTATCGGGGATAACGGCCTGCGCGAGGCACGCAGCAAACTCATGCGTCGCACGCGGATGAGGCCAGGCCGTGAAGGCCGCATTCGCGCTTGAGTCCGAAGAAACGGGTCGAATCGATGTCCTTGCCAGGCTCCCAGCGATGCGAGGTGTGAACGTCGCCGATGGAGAGATAACCCTGTTCCCACAGGGGGTGGTAAGGCAGCTTGTGCTTAGCCAGGTATTGGCCCACGTCGTAGTCGGTCCAGTCCGCGATGGGATGGAACTTCCATCGCCCATCGTGCCGTTCCGCGTAGTGGATGGCCGCACGCGAACGGGCCTGGCCGCGCCGCAAACCGGCGAACCACGAGCCCGCGCCCAGCGCGGCCAGTGCCTGCCGCATGGGCTCGACCTTGCGCATCTGGTTGTAACGATCGATGCCGGTCACGCCCTGCTCCCATAAGCGCCCCTCGCGGGCCTCCATCCAGGCGGGACTCTGCGGTGCGCTGTACACCTTGAGGTTCAGCGCCAGGCGGTCGCTCAGTTCGTCGACGAAGCGATAGGTCTCGGGAAACAGATACCCCGTGTCGATCAACACCACCGGCAACGCGGCCCGCCGGCGCGTCAGCAGATGCAGCGACACCGCGGCCTGCGCGCCAAAGCTCGACGACAGCACATGCTCCCCCGGCGCGTGTTCGAGCGCCCATTCCACGCGTGCTTCCGCCGTGAGCGTATCCAGCCATTGGTTCAGCGCATCCAGTGCCTTGGCGTCGTGCCACGCTTCCTCCAACTGCGATGGATTCACGCCACGCCCTCCAAAGGAATCTGCCGGGATGATGTATCGATCACGTGGCTGCGCAGGAGGAAGTCGCCAAAATGTTCGCCCGTTGCGCGTTCCGCCGCATAGCGCGCGAACAGCGGCGAAAGTGCGTCGAGAATCGCCGCCTCGTCCACATTCTCGGCATAGAGGCGGTTGAGGCGCTGGCCGCGGAAGTCGGCACCCAGGCGCAAGTCATAGCGCCCTGGCCCGCGCCCCACCAGGGCGATCTCGCCCAGATAAGGCCGCGAGCACCCATTGGGGCAACCGGAGAGCCGCAGCAGGATGGGTTCATCATGAAGACCATGCGATGCGAGCAAGGATTCCAGCCTGGGCAAGAGCTGCGGCAGGTAGCGCTCGGCCTCGGCCATGGCCAGCCCGCAAGTGGGCAGCGCCACGCACGCCACCGCGTGGCGACGGATACCGCTGTGCGTGCGGTAACCATCCAGGCCATGCGCGGCGACGATGGCGTCGATGCGCGCGCGCTGATCGGCCGATACGTTGGCGACGATGACGTTCTGGTTGCAGGTAAGACGGAAGTCGCCTTCATGGACCTGCGCCAACTCGCGCAGCCCGCTGAGCCAGCGACGCTCGCCCACGTCGGCCAGGCGGCCGGATTCAATCTGCAAGGTGAGGTGCCAGCGACCATCGGCGCCTTCCACCCAGCCGTAGCGGTCGCCGTTGTGCTCGAAGCGGTAGGCGCGCTCGGGCAGCAGCGCGAAACCCAGCCTTGCTTCCACCTCGGCCTTGAACACATCGAGCCCGCGATGGTCGATGGTGTACTTCAGCCTGGCGTGCTTGCGCTCGGCGCGGTTGCCCCAGTCTCGCTGCACGGCCACCACCGCCTCGGCCACGGCGAACAACTGCCCGGGCGTCACGAAGCCGATCACGCTGGCCAGGCGCGGATACGTACTGGGATCGCCATGACTGGCGCCCATGCCACCGCCCACCGCTACGTTGAAACCCTGCAGCTGGCCATCCTGGATGATGGCGATCAGGCCCAGGTCCTGCGCGAACACATCGACATCGTTGAGCGGCGGGATCGCCAGCCCGATCTTGAACTTGCGCGGCAGGTAGGTGGCGCCGTAGAGCGGCTCCTCGTCCTTCGGCTCGCCCACCAGCGGCTCGCCGTCGAGCCATATCTCGTGATAGGCACGCGTGCGCGGCGCCAACCCGTCGGACAGCCGCGTCGCCCATGCGTAGGCCAGTGCATGCGCCGACGATTCGATGGGATTGGGCGTGCTCACCACGTTGCGCACCACGTCGCCGCAGGCGGCAATGGTGGTGGCCAGGGCGTCGTGGATGGCGGCGATGGTCGGCTTCAGGTCGTGCTTGATGATGCCGTGCCACTGGAACGTCTGCCGCGTGGTGATGCGCAGCGTGCCATTGGCATACTCGCGCGCCAGGCGGTCATAGACCAGCCATTGCGCCGGCGTCACCACGCCGGAGGGAAGTCGCGCACGCAGCATGAAAGCGTACGCCGGCTCCAGCTTCTGCTTGCGGCGTTCCTCGCGCAGGTCGCGATCGTCCTGCAGATAGCTGCCATGGAATTTCAGCAGCTTGTTGTCATCGTCGCTGATGGCGTTGGTGACGGGATCGCGCAGACCTTCGGCAATGGTGCCGCGCAGGTAGCGGCTGCCGGCCTTGATGCGCTCGAAATCGGAAAGTGGCGTGGTCATGTCAGTACACGTCGCGGGCGTAGCGGCCCTGTTGCAGCAAGCCGGCCAGCCACTCCCGTGCCTGGTCGGGTGATTGGCCGCCATGCGTCACGGCCACCTCGATGAGCGCCGCGTGCACATCCCTGGCCATGCGGCTGGCATCGCCGCAGACATACAGGTGCGCGCCGTCCCGCAGCCAGGCGTAGAGTTCGCGGCCCTGCTCGCGCAGTCGCTGTTGCACATAGACCTTGGCGGCGCCGTCGCGCGAGAAAGCCAGGTCGAGCCGATGCAGCGAACCGTCACGCAAGGCGGCCTGCCACTCCACCTGGTAAAGGAATTCGCTGGTGAAATGACGGTTGCCGAAGAACAGCCAGTTGCGTCCACGCGCGCCGGTCTCGCGGCGCTCCTGCAGGAACGCGCGGAACGGCGCGACGCCGGTACCGGGGCCGATCATGATGATGTCGCGGGCATCGTCCGGCGGCAGGCGGAAACGTTCGTTCGCTTCGATATAGACCGGCAGCCGCTGCTCGTCGCCAGCCGCCGCAATGAAGGACGATGCGGCCCCCCAATGCGACTCGCCATCGGCACGATAGTCGACCACAGCCACGGTGAGGTGCACCTCATCGCCCACCGCTTTCTGGCTGGACGCAATGGAGTACAAGCGGGGCGTCAACGGCCGCAGCGCGGCGACCAGTGCCTCGGGCGACCACGCCGCCGGATGGCGTCGCCACAGGTCGATCGGCTGGTGATCGTTCAACAAGGCGGCCAGCGCGCCGGACTGGTCCGGCCGCAGTAGCCGCGCCAGCTCCGCGTCGCCGCTGACATCGGCGAGCGCGACCACCAGCGGACGGCTCAATCGCGTCAGCTCGCGTTCGCGCGCCAGCCAGTCACGCAACGGCAGGGTGCGGCTTTCATGGGTCACCGCCTGCTCGCCATCCAGCTTCAACACCGACAGCCATTGCCGCACCAGCGCGGGCGGGTTGCTCGGCCATACGCCCAGCGCATCGCCCGGCTGATAGGCGAGGCCCGAGCCTTCCAGCGACAACTCGACATGCCGCACGTCACGCCCGGCGTCACGCGCCACGATGGTCTGGTTTTCCAGCACGGCAGCGGCAAACGGACGCTCGCGCGAGAACAGCGGCCGGCTCGGCACCGGTTGCAGGGTGGCCACGCGCGCCGTGGGTTGCGCGGTCCCCAGCACGTCCCTTGCCTGCTCCAGCGCGTATTCCACCCACGGCCCGGCCACCGCGTCGACATCCACGTCGGCTTCGCCGAGCGGCGCGAATCGCAACGCCCCCAGCTCGGCCAGGCGCGCATCGAGCTGGCGGCCTATCGCGCAGAACTGCGGGTAGCTGGAGTCGCCCAGCCCAAGCACGGCAAAACGCAGGTTCGGCAGCCGCGGGGCACGCTTGCCCAGCACGAATTCGACCAGGGCGCGGGCATCGTCCGGCGGCTCGGCATCGCCCTGGGTGCTGATCACCACCACGAGATGGGTTTCCTTGGCCAGTTCCCGCTGCGGATAGCCATCGGCACGCACCAGGCGCACCGCCAGGCCGGCCGCCTCGGCGCGCACGCTCAACTCGCTGGCAATGCGCTTGGCCTGCCCCGTCTGGCTGCCGTAGAGAATGGTCAACCGCTCGCCGGCGGCCTTGGCCGTCGCCGGGTCGGGTTGCGGGTGCCCCCGCAGGCGCTCTGCCCGGGCGGCACTCCAGGCGGCGAGCCAGTAGAGTTCGGCGGCGCTCAGCCCCTCAGCCAGTCGTTCGAGCGTGGCAAGACGTTCGCCATCCAGGGATGCCAGCCGGTTCTCTGCCACCACCGCATTCACATCGGCTTCCTTTGGACGTCCATACCGCTAGGCGCTCAAAGTAGTCACCAGCCGCTCTCATGTGAAAGGACGTCTTGGCATATGTATATGTCCACTCGCTCATTTCCCATGGGGCGTGAGACTGCCTAGACTGGCGTCATCCACCCTTTCCGCCGGCCCATGTTCACGGATTTTCTTACGTCGGCGCTGATCGGCGCGATGGCTCAGCTGGTCGATGGCGCCCTGGGCATGGCCTATGGCGTCACCTCGGCGGCCCTGCTGCTGGCGCTGGGCATGCCGCCGGCACTGGCCAGTGCGAGCGTGCACTATGCGGAAACCTTCACCTGTGGCGCTTCCGGCGTCAGTCACCTGGTGGCCGGCAACGTGCTGCGCCGGCTGTTCTGGTCGCTGGTCATCCCTGGCGCCATCGGCGCCACCCTCGGCGTGTACGTGGTCAGCCATGTGCCGCCGGCCTGGATGAAGCTGGCGTTGACGCCCTACCTGATTGGCGTGGGGCTGTTCCTGCTGCTGCGCCCATTCCGCGGACGCCGCCTGCATGACGAGACGCCCGCCATCACCCGCCCGCTGGGATTGGCCGCCGGTTTTGCCGATGCCGTGGCCGGCGGCGGCTGGAGCGCGCTCACCGTCACCACCCTGGTGGCCCGCGGGGTCAGGCCACGCATGGTCATCGGCACGGTGCACCTGGCCAAGTGCGTGGTCAGTGCCGTGGCCAGCATCAGCTTCCTCGTGCAGGTCGGCCTGCCCCATGGCGCCTCGGTGCTTGGCCTGATTGCCGGCGGAGTCGTCGCCGCTCCGCTCAGCGCGATACTGGCTCGACGCATGCCGCCGCGCGTGGCGACCCTGCTGGCCGCCATCGCGGTACTGGCCATCGGCCTCAACAACGTGGCCCATAGCTTCCCGTCGCACTGATCGCGATCAAGCGGCCCTTTCGCACCATTCGCTTAGAATGCCCGGATGAGCACACCCCGCCCCCTCCCCATCGAAGTCCGCGGCAGCACCAGGCAGCCGTTGGGCATGAGCCCCACCCAGTTCCTGCGCGACTACTGGCAGAAACACCCGCTGCTGATCCGCCAGGCCTTTCCCGACTTCGTCTCGCCGATCGAGCCGGACGACCTGGCCGGCCTCGCCTGCGAGGAATCAGCCCTGTCGCGGCTGATCGTGCATGACGAAAAGCGCGACCGCTGGCAAGTAAAGACCGGCCCGCTCAGCGAGGCCGACTTCGCCAAGACGCCCGCCAGCAACTGGACCCTGCTGGTGCAGGACGTGGACAAGTGGGATGCCGACGTCGCCGGCCTGCTCCAGCACTTCACCTTCCTGCCCAGCTGGCGGCTGGACGACATCATGATTTCCTATGCCGAGCCCGGTGGCGGCGTCGGCCCCCACGTGGACCAGTACGACGTGTTCCTGCTGCAGGGCATCGGCCAGCGCCACTGGGCCATCAGCACCGACCCGAAGGCGCCGAAGGATTTCCGTCCCGACATCGAACTCAAGCAGTTGCAGCAATTCGAGCCCACCCACGAGTGGCTGCTGGAACCGGGCGACATGCTCTACCTGCCCCCGGGCGTGCCACATGACGGCATCGCCTTCGGCGGCCCCTGCATGACCATCTCGGTGGGCATGCGCGCGCCCTCGCAGGCGGAACTCACCGGCGACCTGGCCGACTACCTGGCCGAACGCCTGCCCGACGAATTGCGCTATGGCGATGCCGACCTGGCCCCGGCCAAGGCCGTCGGCGAAATCGATCGCGCCGCCGTCGCACGCCTCAAGCAGGCGTTGCCGTTCGCCGCCGGCATGGACGAGCCCACCCTGGTCGACTGGTTCGGCCGCTTCATCACCCGCTACCGCAATGCGCAGGTGCCGGTGCCGCCCGAAAAGCCGGTCACCGAAGCTGCGCTGGCCAAGCAGCTCGACGGTGGCGCGCAGCTGTTGCGCCATCCGTGGGCGCGCATGGCCTGGGCGCGCGTCAAGGGCGGGGCCACGCTGTTCGTGAATGGCCACGCCTATCCCGCCTCGGTCGAGCTGGCCGAACGCCTGTGCCGCGAGCGTACGCTGAGTCCGGGCAAGAAAATCCCCGCCGCCGAACGCGACCTGCTGCTCGCCCTGGTCAACGACGGCCACCTGGTCGCCCGGAAGCCGCGGCGTCGATGAGCCGGCAGGAGGGCCCCGGCGAGCATACCAACGGGTCTCGCGCCGATGAGCGCGAGGTCCTGCTCGCCGGCAACCGCAGCGAAATGGCCGCCAGCCGGCTCCAGCTATTGGCCGGCGCGCGTTATCGCCTCGATATCTACCAGCCGACCCTGCCCTCCGACGTCTATGGCAGCCAGGAAGAACTGGCCGAGCTTCGCCGCCTCGCCACGGCCGGCCGCGGCGCCCAGATCCGCGTGCTGCTGCATCACCCCGAAGCGGCGCTGCGCGGCAGCCACCGCCTGATCGCGCTGGCGCAACGCCTGCCCAGCGTCATCCAGATACGCACGCCGCAGGAAGACCTCGACCTGGCCTACCCCTCCGCCTACCTGCTCACCGACCAGGGCGGTTACCTGTTCCAGCCCGATGCCCAGCGTCCCAGCGGACGCGCGGCCGGGCATGATCGCGCCGCCCAGGCGCCGCTGCTCCAGCATTTCAATGACGTATGGGAACGCTCGGTACGCGCCACGGCGCTGAACCCGCTCGATCTCTAGCCGCTGGCTGAACGACGCGACAAGCGCGAGGGCGCGCACGCCATGCTCACAAACCACCGGGTTCGCTATGGAAAACGGTGGTCTACGACGATGGTCGGTACCCCGGGACTCGAAATATCTTCCATCAACCCCACTTTGATAGGGCTTCGCGGGTTGCCGCGTCGCAGCAGCACAGGGCTATAATTAACGGGATTTTTCCCAGCCATCCGGCCACCCCCGGTCGGACAGCTGCATGCCTCCCTTCCTCACCGGTGGTGACGTGAGCACTAATCTGATCCGCGAGTTCTTCGAATCCTCCCAACTCGCCGGCGGCAACGCCGATTATGTCGAACAGCTCTATGAATCCTGGTTGGCGGACCCCTTTTCGGTCCCCGCTGACTGGAACAAATATTTCGAGACTTTCAAAGGCCGCGAGTCGGGGGACGTACCCCACTCAGCGGCCATTGCGCGTATAGAGGCCGCACAAAAGCAGCGCCGTAACGGCGTCGCCGCCGGCCCGATCGACGACGCCCACGCCCGCAAGCAGGCTGGCGTGCTGCGCATCCTCACCGCCTATCGCTCGCGCGGCCACCTGGCTGCCGACCTCGATCCGCTGGGCCTGGCCGAGAAGCTGCCCGCACCGGATCTGGAACCGGCCTTCCACGGCCTGAGCGATGCCGACCTGGACACCGAGTTCGATTGCGGCAACTTCGCCGGCGGCGGCCAGCGCATGAAGCTTCGTGACCTGATCGCGCGCCTGAAGAAGGTGTACACCAGCACCCTCGGCGTCGAGTTCATGCACATCAGCAACCATGAACAGCGCAACTGGATCTATACCCGCCTCGAACAGGCCAACGGCAATGCCGGCCTGGACAAGGCCGGCAAGCTGCGCATCCTGGCCGAGCTGACCGCGGCCGAGGGCCTGGAACGCTACCTGCACACCAAGTACGTCGGCCAGAAGCGCTTCTCGCTGGAAGGCGGCGACAGCCTGATCCCAATGGTGGACGACGTGGTCCGCGCCGCGGGCGACAACGGCATCAAGGAAGTGGTGATCGGCATGGCCCATCGCGGCCGCCTCAACGTGCTGGTCAACATCCTGGGCAAGCCGCCGCGCACGCTGTTCAACGAGTTCGAAGGCAAGTTCGACCATCCGGACGATCCGGCCCACTCGGGCGACGTGAAGTACCACATGGGCTTCTCCGCCGACGTCAAGACGCCCAACGGCGGCACCCACGTCGCGCTGGCGTTCAACCCGTCGCACCTGGAAATCGTCAACCCGGTGGTGGCCGGTTCCGTGCACGCGCGCCAGACGCGCCGCCGCGACACCGAGCGCAAGCAGTCGCTGGCCGTGCTGGTGCACGGCGACGCGGCGCTGGCCGGCCAGGGCGTGAACATGGAACTGTTCAACATGTCCCAGGCCCGCGGCTTCAAGATCGGCGGCAGCCTGCACATCGTGGTGAACAACCAGGTGGGCTTCACCACCTCCAACCCGCAGGACGCCCGCTCCACGCTGTACTGCACCGACCTGGCAAAGATGGTCAACGCGCCGGTGTTCCACGTGAACGGCGACGACCCGGAAGCGGTGATCCAGGCCACCCGCCTGGCCTACGACTTCCGCAAGCAGTTCCGCAAGGACGTCGTGCTCGACCTGGTGTGCTACCGCCGCCATGGCCACAACGAGGCCGACGAGCCGGCAGCGACCCAGCCGGTGATGTACCAGATCATCCGCAAGCGCCCGACCACCCGCGACCTGTACGCGCAGCAGCTGGTGAAGGGCGGCGTCATCGCCGACGGCGACGCGCAGAAGATGTTCGACGATTACCGCGCGCGCCTGGAAGGCGGCGAGCCGATGACCGAGCTGACCACCGCCCTGATCAAGGACATCGAGGTCGATTGGGACGTCTTCATCGGCGGCAAGCTGTCCACCCAGACCGATACCGGCGTGCCCAAGCAACGTCTGGTCGAGCTGGCCAACCAGATCCTCAAGTACCCCAAGGACCTGACCCTGCAGTCGCGCGTCGCCAAGATCTACGACGACCGCGCCAAGATGGCCAGCGGCGAGCAGCCCGGCGACTGGGGCTTCGCCGAGAACCTGGCCTACGCCACGCTCATCGATGAAAACTACAACCTGCGCCTGGTGGGCCAGGACTGCGGCCGCGGCACGTTCTTCCATCGCCACGCCGTGCTGCACGACCAGAACACCGGCTACACCTACATGCCGCTGGCCAATGTGCGCGACGGCGCCGACGTCGAGGTGATCGACTCGCTGCTCAGCGAAGAAGCAGTCATGGCGTTCGAGTACGGCAGCGCCACCACCGACCCCTACACCCTGCACATCTGGGAAGGCCAGTTCGGCGACTTCGCCAACGGTGCGCAGGTGGTGATCGACCAGTTCATCAGCTCGGGCGAAGCAAAGTGGAACCGCCTGTGCGGCCTGGCGCTGTTCCTGCCCCACGGCTATGAAGGCCAGGGTCCGGAGCATTCCTCGGCCCGCCTGGAGCGCTTCCTGCAGCTGTGCGCGCTGGACAACATGCAGGTCTGCGTGCCCACCACGCCGGCCCAGGCATTCCACATGATCCGTCGCCAGATGGTGCGCCCGACGCGCAAGCCGCTGATCGTGATGACGCCCAAGTCGCTGCTGCGCCACAAGCTGGCCGTGTCCACCCTGGACGAACTGGCCACCGGCAGCTTCCAGCTGGTGATCCCGGAACATCGCGAGCTGGCCGCCAAGAAGGTCAAGCGCGTGGTGCTGTGCTCGGGCAAGGTCTACTACGACCTGCTCGAAGACGCCGAGAAGCGCGGCCTCACCGATGTCGCCATCGTGCGCGTGGAACAGCTGTATCCGTTCCCGCGCCCGCAAGTGGTCGCGGAGCTGGAGAAGTATCCGGCCGCCAAGGAAGTCATCTGGTGTCAGGAAGAACCGATGAACCAGGGCGCCTGGTTCCAGATCCGTCATCACCTGCAGGCCTGCGTGGGCAGCAAGCAGAGTCTCTCGTACGCGGGACGCGCTCGCTCGCCGGCACCGGCCGCCGGCCACCTCAATACCCATGTCGCCGAGCAGGCGGCGCTGGTCGAGCAGGCCTTGGTGGCACCGATCGGCACCGACCACGCGGCAGAATAAAGACACTTGAGAGTGCGGCCATGGATGGCCGCTTTTTGACTCTGGCGTTCAAGGAAGAACGTACCGAAATGCTGGTGCAGCCATGGACGGCCGCTTTCTGACTTTGGCGTTCAAGGATGAGCGCACCAAAATACGAGTGCGGCCATGGATCGCCGCTTTGATCTTAGCGCTCCGGGATGAGCGCCTCACCTAAGGGTTATTTATGTCCATCGAAGTCAAAGTCCCCGTTCTGCCCGAGTCCGTCTCCGACGCCACCATCGCGACCTGGCACAAGAAAGCCGGCGACGCCGTGAAGCGCGACGAGAACCTGGTTGACCTCGAAACCGACAAGGTGGTGCTGGAAGTGCCCGCCCCGGTCGACGGCGTAATCAAGGAGCTGAAGTTCCAGACCGGCGACACCGTGACCAGCCAGCAGGTCATCGCAGTGATCGAGGAAGGCGCCGTAGCGGCCGCACCGGCTGCCGCCCCCGCCGCTGCCGCCCCGGCTCCGGCCGCTGCCGCCCCGGCCGCTCCGCAGGCAGCCGCGCACGGCAATGCCGACCTTTCGCCGGCCGGCCTGCGCGTGGCCACCGAGCAGCACATCGACGCCTCCAAGGTCGCCGGCACCGGCCGCGATGGCCGCGTGACCAAGGAAGACCTGGTCAACTACGGCAAGGGTGGCAGCGCCGCCGCAGCACCGGCCGCCGCGCCGACGCCGGGCTCCCGTCCGGAAGAGCGCGTGCCGATGACGCGCATGCGCGCACGCATTGCCGAGCGCCTGATGCAGTCGAAGAACTCCATCGCCATGCTGACCTCGTTCAACGAGGTGAACCTGGCCGAAGTGGTGAAGATGCGCAAGACGCTGGGCGAGTCGTTCGAAAAGGCCAACGGCGTGAAGCTGGGCTTCATGAGCTTCTTCGTGAAGGCCGCCGCCGAAGCGCTGAAGCGCCACCCCGTGGTCAATGCCTCGGTCGACGGCAACGACATCATCTATCACGGCTACCAGGACATCTCGATCGCCGTGTCCACCGACAAGGGCCTGGTGACGCCGGTGCTGCGCGACGTGCAGGACAAGAGCTTCGCCGATATCGAGAAGGGCATCCTCGACTACGCCAAGAAGGCGCGCGACGGCAAGCTCGGCCTGGACGACCTGCAGGGCGGCACCTTCACCATCACCAACGGCGGCACCTTCGGCTCGCTGCTGTCGACCCCGATCGTCAACCCGCCGCAGAGCGCCATCCTGGGCATGCACGCCATCAAGGAGCGCGCCATCGTCGAGAACGGCCAGGTGATCGCCGCGCCGATGATGTACCTGGCGCTGAGCTACGACCACCGCATCATCGACGGCAAGGACGCGGTGCTGTTCCTGGTCGACATCAAGAACCAGCTTGAGAATCCGCAGCGCATGCTGCTCGGCATTTGAGCGCGCACGGATCGCCTCGGCGATCCGTGCAAATAAGCAACGAAGCTCTGGTGGCGAGACGTGCGACCCCCTCCACGCTCGCCGCACCACCAGATCCCCCGCTCCACCCCGCCGCGCTCCCTGGGTACGGCTGAAAGCTAAGGAACAACCATGAGCGACAAATTCGACGTCATCGTCATCGGCGGCGGCCCCGCCGGCTACCACGCCGCGATCCGCGCCGCACAGCTGGGCCTGAAGACCGCCGTCATCGACGCCTTCGTGGGCAAGGACGGCAAGCAGGCCCTCGGCGGCACCTGCCTCAACGTGGGCTGCATCCCGTCCAAGGCGCTGCTCGATTCGTCCAAGCAGTTCTACAACATCGCGCACAACCTGCCGGTGCATGGCATCACGGTGGAGAACGCCAAGGTCGACCTGGGCACTTTCATCGGCCGCAAGGACAAGATCGTCAAGCAGTTCACCGGCGGCGTGGCCCAGCTATTCAAGGCCAACAAGATCACCAGCTACTTCGGCACCGGCAAGCTGCTGAAGGGCAACCAGGTGGAAATCACCGGCAACGACGGCTCCAAGCAGACCATCAGCGCCACCAACGTGATCCTCGCCTCCGGCTCGGTGCCGATCGAGCTGCCGTTCGCCAAGTTCGACGGCAAGTACATCATCGACAACGCCGGCGCGCTGGACATCAACGACGTGCCCAAGCGCCTGGGCGTGATCGGCGCCGGCGTGATCGGCCTGGAACTGGGCAGCGTTTGGAACCGCCTGGGCTCGGAAGTGACCGTGATCGAAGCGCTGCCCGATTTCCTCGGTGCCGCCGACGCGGACATCGCCAAGATCGCGCTGAAGGAATTCACCAAGCAGGGCCTCGCCATCAAGCTGGGCGCCAAGCTGGCCAAGGCCGAGGTGAAGGGCAACGAGGTGCACCTCACCTATACCGACAAGGACGGTGACCACGACCTGGTCGTGGACAAGCTGCTGGTGGCCGTGGGCCGTCGCGCCTATACCGCCGGCCTGCTGGCCGACGACACCGGCGTGAAGCTGGACGAGCGCGGTCGCATCGTGGTCGACGAGCATTGCCACACCGGCGTGGATGGCGTGTGGGCCGTGGGCGACGCCGTGCGCGGCCCGATGCTCGCGCACAAGGGCTTCGAGGAAGGCGTGGCGGTGGCCGAGTGGATCGCCGGCAAGGCCGGCCACGTCAGCTACGACACCATGCCGTGGGTGATCTACACCGAGCCGGAAATCGCCTGGGTTGGCAAGACCGAGAAGGAATTGAAGGAAGCCGGCGTGCCCTACAAGGTCGGCACCTTCCCGTTCGCCGCCATCGGCCGCGCCGTGGCCATGAACGAGGCCGTCGGCCAGGTGAAGATGATCGCCCACGCCGAGACGGATCGCATCCTGGGCGTGCACATGGTGGGCCCGGGCGTGTCCGAGCTGATCGCCGAGTGCGTGGTGGCGATGGAGTTCAAGGGCTCCTCCGAAGACCTGGCCCGTATCGTCCACGCGCATCCGACGCTGTCCGAAGCCGTGCACGAGGCCGCTCTGTCGGTGGACAAGCGCGCCATCCACAAGGGCAACTAAGGCGGGATGCCCTAGTCCCGTGCAGGCCATGGATGGCCGATGACACGGGACCCACGGCCCGCTCGTGGCGACATGAGCGGGCCGTTTGCTTTTGTGGCCGGGATCAACGCACCCTACCTACCCGTCATTCCCGCGAAAGCGGGAATGACGGACTTTCCTCCACGCACTACGACATTCCCATGCCCCAACCCACCGCCCTCTGCGTCTATTGCGGCTCCAGCAACGGCAAGCATCCCGAATACACCGAACAGGCCCGTGCTTTTGGCGCGGAAATGGCACGGCGAGGCATCAAGCTGGTCTATGGCGGTGGCAACGTGGGCCTGATGGGCACGGTGGCCGACGCGGTGCTGGCGCATGGCGGCACGGCAATCGGGGTGATCCCGCGCCAGCTGGTCGAGCGCGAAGTGGCGCATCGCCAACTGAGCGAACTGGTGGTGGTGGACACCATGCACCAGCGCAAGACGCGCATGTACGAGCTGTCCGATGCCTTCGTCGCCCTGCCCGGTGGCTTCGGCACCATGGATGAGATGTTCGAGATGCTCACCTGGGCCCAGCTGGGCCTGCACCGTTATCCCTGCGCTTTCCTCAATGTGCGCGGGTACTACGACCGCTTGCGCGATATGGTGGACCATATGGCCAACGAAGGTTTCATCACGCCAGGGCAGCGCGAGAGTGTATGGTTTGGCCAGGACATGACGAACCTGTTCGACTGGATGCCCACCTACCAAGGTGAGCGGGCATCGCATCTGGTCGACAAACGTATCGTCGACGCCTGATCCAAGCGCACGACGCCGTTGCATCAAGGAATAGGAATACCCCATGACTTCCCCCTCAGCGTTCCGGGCTTTTCGCATCCACAACGACGACGCCGGCTACCGTGGTGGCCTGGAGACGATCAGCGCCGACGCGCTGTCGCCGGGCGAGGTGCTGGTCCAGGTGGCGTATTCGTCGATCAACTTCAAGGATGCGCTGGCCGGTACCGGCAAGGGCAAGATCCTCCGCCAGTACCCGCTCAATGGCGGCATCGATGTCGCCGGCCACGTGGTGGCTTCCACCGACCCTGCTTTCAAGGAAGGCGATGCGGTGCTGTGCACCGGCAGCGGCCTTTCCGAAACGCGTGACGGTGGCTATGGCGAATACATCCGCCTGACGTCGAAGTGGACCATCCCGCTGCCGAAGGGCCTGAGCCTGCGCGAAAGCATGATCATCGGTACGGCCGGCTTTACGGCTGCGCTGGCCCTGCTGCGCATGCAGGACAACCGCCAGACGCCGGCCATGGGGCCGCTCGCCGTCACCGGCGCCACCGGCGGCGTGGGCATGCTGGCCATCGATATCTTCACGCGCGCCGGCTATGCCGTGCATGCCATCAGCGGCAAGGCTGCGCATTTCGACTTCCTACGCGATCTCGGCGCCGCCGAATGCCTCGACCGTCACCAGCTCGCTTTCAGTGGCAAGCCGATGGATTCGGCTCGCTTCGGTGGCGCCCTGGACAATGTCGGCGGTGCCATGCTCGCCGGCCTGCTGCCGCTGATCGCGCCCTACGGCAACGTCGCCATCTGCGGCAACGCGGGTGGCATCGGTCTCGAAACCACGGTGATGCCCTTCATTATTCGCGGAGCCAGCCTGCTGGGCATTGCCTCGGCCGGCACGGCGCGCGATATCCGCGATCGCGTATGGGAACATCTCTCCAGCGACTGGAAGCCGCAACATCTTGAGCGTATTGCCACGCGGGAAGTCACCTTGGAGCAGTTGCCCGAGGTGTTCCATCGCATGCTTGCCGGCGAATCCTTTGGTCGTACGCTGGTGCGCGTAGGTGCAGCACCCTGATTGCTGCGCTTGGAAGCTCGGCACCAGCGTCTTAGAATCCACGCAAACAACAAGGGGAATCTCACCTTATGGCACGCATCCTGATCGTCGACGATTCGCCGTCGCAGTTGCTTGGCATCAAGCGTATCGTCGAGAAGCTCGGGCATGAGGCCCTGACCGCCGAAGACGGCGCAGCGGGCGTGGAAGCGGCCAGGCGTGAGCGTCCCGACCTGATCCTGATGGACGTGGTGATGCCCAATCTCAATGGTTTCCAGGCCACCCGCACGATCAGCAAGGATCCGGATACGTCGCATATCCCGGTCGTGCTGGTCACCACCAAGGACCAGGAAACCGACAAGGTGTGGGGCCTGCGCCAGGGCGCCAAGGCTTATGTCACCAAGCCGATCAAGGAAGAGGAACTGGTCACCACGCTCAAGGAGCTGTTGCCGGTCTGACCGGCCGGCGGCCTCCAAACAAAAAACGGCGCCCTGGGGCGCCGTTTTTTTTGCCACCCGGATGGCTGGCTCAATGCCGGGGATCGTAGTCCGCAAATGCGTTGCGCAATGCCTCATAGGCAGCCCGCTGCGCCTCGGTGTCGGCTGACGGTGCCCGGATCGACAGCTCCACCAGCTGGTCACCCGGGTGCGCACCAGGCAGGCCACGCCCCTTCAGGCGCAGCTTGCGCCCCGATTGCGAGCCCGCCGGTATACGCAGATCCACCGCACCCGCCAGGGTCGGCACCGGCACCGTCGCCCCGAGTGCGGCCTCCCACGGGGCGATAGGCAGCACGTGCAGCACATTGCGCCCATCCAGGCGGAAGCGTGCATCGTCGCGGATGCCCACCTCCAGCAACAGGTCGCCATTGGGCGCACCGCCCATGCCGGCGTGCCCCTGGCCAGCCAGGCGGATCACCTGCCCCGGCTGGATGCCGGCCGGGATCTTCACCTCCAGCACGCGCTCGCCACCGCTGCTGTCCTGCAGGGCCAGTCGCGTACGGCCACCATCAAAAGCCGTCTGCAGATCGATCTGCACGTGGGCATGCACATCCCCGCCACGACGCGCGCGCGGCGCACCGCGCGGACCGGCGCCACCACCTGCCCGCCCGAACAGGCTCTCGAAGAAATCGCTGAAGTCGCCGCCGCCATCGCCACCGAAGTCGAAGCCGCGGTTCTGCTCCCAGCCCGGCGGTGGACGGAACTGCTCCCCGCCCCGGTAACCGCCAGCACGCAGCTCATCGTAGGCACGACGCTTTTCGGCATCGCGAAGCACTTCGTTCGCTTCGTTGATGGCCTTGAATTTCTCTTCCGCCCCGGCGTCCTTGTTCTTGTCCGGGTGATACTTGCGCGCCAGCTTGCGATAGGCGGCCTTGATCTCGGCCTCCGTCGCCTCCGGCTTGACGCCCAGGATCTCGTAATAGTCTTTGAATTCCACTGCCACTCCCCGGCGAAACGCCAGCCGACTCGGCTCTGCGGAGATCATCGTTCCCCACTGACCGGCCCGCAAGGCAGGGCTCGCCCAATTCTTCGATATAGGTGATGCATGGCGATATCTCGCCACCCTCTGTATCGCGAAGTGGGTGCGAAAACGGCGTGATTCAAGGCGACAAGCGCTTCGGCTGGCGCTAGCATCCGTTTCCCTTCCTCATTCCACAGGCGTCCCGCCATGAGCATCCAGGTCGGCCAGACCGTACCCGACGTCGAGATCCGCACCATTGGTGCCGAGATCGAACAAACCCAGACCGGTCCGTTGTTCGCCGGCCGCAAGGTGGTGATGTTCGCCGTGCCCGGCGCCTTCACCCCGACCTGCTCCAACCGCCACCTGCCGGGCTACGTGAAGCACTTCGCCGAATTCCAGGCGCGCGGCATCGAGGTGATGTGCCTGGCGGTCAATGACGCCTATGTGATGCAGGCATGGGCCGCCTCCCAACAGGTACCACCCCAGCTGCTGATGCTTGCCGACGGCAATGGCAGCTTCACCCGCGCCCTGGGCCTGGAACTCGATGGCAGTGCCTATGGCATGGGCCTGCGGGCCAAGCGCTTTGCGCTGTACGCGGAAGATGGCGTGGTGAAACTACTGCAGGTCGAGGCACCCGGCGAATTCCGCGTGTCGACGGCCGAAGCGATGCTGGAAGCTATTGGGTAATGCCGAGCAAGGGCCTGCCTCCAAGCAGCGGAGAGCAAAAAGCGGAGCGCACACGCAAACGCCACACCCTTAGTGTCAGCGTCTTCGTGATCGTGCGCGATGCTCAACAGATCCTGCTACTGCGTCGCGCACAGACCGGCTGGAAAGACGGCTATTTGAGCCTGCCTGCTGGAGCCCACGATGGCGAAGAAACGCTGGAGCAGGCTGCGGTACGCGAGCTTCGCGAAGAAACGGGCCTGCATGCGCAATCGGAGGATCTGCGGCTCGTCCATCTTCTGCATTGCAAGACCGGCGATAGCGGCAACGAGTGGCTGGGCGCATTCTTTCTTGCCGAGCACTGGCACGGCGTACCTGTGCTAAGCGAGCCGGACAAGCACGATCAGCTCGGCTGGCATCCCCTGGATGACTTGCCGGAAGAGCTGCTCGCCTACACTCGGCAAGGCCTCGAACAAGGCCTGCAAGGCATACCGTTCTCGACCTTTGGCTGGTCGGACACTCATCGCTAAGCGCTCCGGCAATCCCCCCGCAAGCTATGCATGCATCGAACTACATACATGCACCTTTCTCGCGCGTAAAAGTGCCACGTCACCAGAGCAGTAAAGCACCTGCACTTGCTGACAAGAAGCCCGCGCAAAGGCTTCCGCCTTCCTCTACGTTATCGCGAGGACCGTTTATGAAGAAGATACTTCTTGCAATCGCTGGACTGATGTCCGCGTTGTGGGCATTCAATGCCTCGGCAGCCTCATATGCCTATGTATGCAATGCATGCTCGACTTCTCAAACTCGGGACATGGTGCTTGGATCGCGAACAGGCGACTATTTCGTATACGACATGATTAATCGAAAGATCACACATTGGGCTGTCGGCACAGGCAAGGATATCGATCACTTACCGATCTCGCAGGTTGCCATCACTCCGGCCGTCCAGAATCAATTCGATCATGTGCAGGCACTGTTTGACGTTTCACGAACGCTGGAAATCAATGTTGCGTTCACTATGCCGCCCATGCCGAAAATAACCTCAATCAGCACCATGCGTGACAACACCATCGACTAGTCGATAGCGCCGCCCTCGGACAGGCGCAGAATTTCCGCAACATCGGCTTACCCGTAGGCGTGCCAGTTTTTCGCAACGGTTCCAATTGGACCGTAGCCTGCGTTCGGGTTGGGGGACCTAGCGGCACGGTCAGCTGTACCGCCTCGCCGACCATGTGAGGATTACTAAAGCCAGCTGCCATCTTGGAGTTGGCTTCCCTCAATTCGGGAGATAGCCCATGAATGAAATAGCCCGTTACGTACGCGCCTTAACCAATATTTTCATCTCGGGCGTTCTGCTGATGCTTGCCATCGTCAACTTGAACTCGACCCTTGAGGCACCGCCCAACATACAGTCCGTTGCGGGCAAGATCACGGCATCCGGAATCTTGTCTCTGGTTGTCTATCTGGCCTTGGTGCTTGTCACCGGGCTGTTTGCCTGGGCCTTTTGGCGACGTCGCGCCACCGGCAACTCGTCTTTCGTGTCAGCAATACTCAATGCCATCGCCTGCCTCCTTCTTGTGACAGCCGGCGTTTACCACCTGATACCTCAATGACGATCAAAGCGAACCGCGCAAAGTTGATCGCTTCGCCCGATGATGAATATCAGGGAGCGAGCAATCTGCTTTGGCCAGCCGATCGGTATCCATACAAGCTTCCTGTAAACCGCCTGAAACAAGAAACCCGGCCATAGCCGGGTTTCTTGCAAACACTGCATCAACGATTACTCACCGTCGGCGGGCGAGTCCGGTGCTTCGGGCGCGGTTTCCACCGGGCCGTCCTCACCCTCGCCACTCTCCGCATCCAGGCGCACCACGCTGACCAGCGATTCGTCCGCCGGCAGACGGATGAGTGTCACGCCCTGGGTGTTGCGGCTCAACTGCGAGATCTCTGCCACGCGCGTGCGCACCAGCGTGCCCTGATCGGAGATCAGCATCAGCTCGTGGGCCTCGGTGACCTGCGTGGCGGCCACCAGCGGGCCGTTTCGCTCCGAGCACTGGATGCCAATGACGCCCTGCGTGCCACGTCCCTTCTTCGGGAACTCCTCGAGCGCCGTGCGTTTGCCGTAACCGCGCTCGGTTGCGGTGAGGATGTCGCCCTCGGCCGCCACGATCAGCGACACCACGCTGGCATCGTCAGCCAGCTTCATGCCGCGCACGCCGGTGGCGGTACGCCCCATGGAACGGACTTCGGATTCGTCGAAACGCACCGTCTTGCCGTTGGAGGCGAACATCAGCACATCGCTGTTGCCGTCGGTCAGTTCCACGCCGATCAGCGCATCGCCCTCGTCGAGGTTGATGGCGATCTTGCCCTTCTGCAGCTGGAACGCGAACTCGGTGAGCGGGGTTTTCTTTACCGTGCCCTGCTTGGTGGCGAAGAACACGAAGCGGTCTTCGGTGTACTCGCGCACCGGCAGCACGGCCTGCACCTTCTCGCCCTCGCCCAGCGGCAGCAGGTTCACCATCGGCTTGCCACGCGCGTTGGGGCCCGACTCCGGCATCTGGTAGACCTTGAGCCAGTAAACGCGGCCGGTGCTGGTGAAGGTGAGCAGCGTGTCATGCGTGTTGACCACCCACAGCTGCTCGACGAAATCCTCGTCCTTCAGCGCCGAGGCCGAACGGCCCTTGCCACCGCGACGCTGCGCGCGATAGGTGCTGGCCGGCTGGCGCTTCACGTAGCCGGTGTGCGACAGCGTGACGACCACGTCTTCCGGCGCGATCAGGTCGAGTACGTTGAGGTCTTCCTGCGAATGCTGGATCTCGGTGCGGCGTTCGTCGCCGAACTCGTCCTTGATGGCCTGCAGCTCGTCGCGGATCACCGCGAGCAGGCGCGCCGGATCTTCCAGGATTTCGATCAGGCCACGAATGGTCTCGAGAATCTGGCGGTATTCGTCGGAAAGCTTTTCCTGCTCCAGGCCGGTGAGGCGGTGCAGGCGCATGGCCAGGATTTCCTGGGCCTGCACTTCGGACAACTGGTAGCCCTCGGCCTTGAGGCCGTCGCGCGGGTCCATGTCTTCCGGGCGCGAGGCTTCGGCACCGGCGGCGGCCAACAGGCTGCCCACCATGCCCGGCTGCCACTTGCGCGCCAGCATGCGTTCGCGCGCTTCCTGCGGCGAGGCCGAGGTGCGGATCAGCTCGATCATCTCGTCGATGTTGGCGAGCGCTACGGTGAGACCTTCGAGGATGTGTGCGCGTGCGCGCGCCTTGCGCAGGTCGAAGATGGTCCGGCGCGTCACCACTTCACGGCGGTGACGGATGAACGCCTCGAGGATTTCCTTGAGGTTGAGCAGGCGCGGCTGGCCATCCAGCAGCGCCACCATGTTGATGCCGAACGTCACCTGCAGCTGGGTCTGCTGGAACAGGTTGTTGAGCACCACGTCCGCCATCGCGTCGCGACGGATCTCGATGACCACGCGCATGCCGTCCTTGTCGGACTCGTCGCGCAGCTCGCTGATGCCTTCGAGTTTCTTTTCCTTGACCAGCTCGGCGATCTTTTCGATCAGGCGAGCCTTGTTCACCTGGTACGGCAGCTCGTGGACGATGATCGTCTCGCGGCCGTTCGATTCGGTTTCGATCTCGGTGCGCGCACGCACGAGGATGCGGCCACGACCGGTGCGATAGGCCTCGATGATGCCCGACGAGCCGTTGATGATGCCCGCGGTCGGAAAATCCGGACCCGGGATGTACTGCATCAAGTCTTCGATCGACAACGAGGGGTCGTCGATCAGGCCGATGGTGGCGGCGACCACCTCGGTGAGGTTGTGCGGCGGCACGTTGGTCGCCATGCCCACCGCGATGCCGGCCGAGCCATTGATCAGCAGGTTCGGCACGCGCGTGGGCAGCACCAGCGGCTCGTGCTCGCTTTCGTCGTAGTTGGGGCCGAAGTCGACGGTGTCCTTGTCGATATCGGCAAGCAGCTCCTGCGTGAGGCGCGCCATGCGCACCTCGGTGTAACGCATGGCAGCGGCGTTGTCGCCGTCGACCGAACCGAAGTTACCCTGGCCATCGACCAGCATGTAGCGCAGCGAGAACGGCTGGGCCATGCGCACGATCGCGTCGTAGACCGAGGCATCGCCGTGCGGGTGGTACTTACCGATCACGTCACCGACCACGCGGGCCGATTTCTTGTACGGCTTGTTCCACGCGTTGCCCAGTTCGTTCATGGCGAACAGGACGCGGCGGTGCACCGGCTTCAAGCCATCGCGAACATCCGGAAGGGCACGCCCCACGATCACGCTCATGGCGTAGTCGAGATAGCTCTGACGCATCTCGTCTTCGATATTGACGCGAATGACTTCTTTGGCGAGTTCTGCCATCAATCGGCTTCCCTGATGAAGAAAAGGGCCGCTCTACACCCGCATTTCAGCGAGTGCGCCGGCGACCTAAGGACAACCTGCGAAGTGTAACACGTTCACAGCCGGATTCACAGTATTTTCACATTGCGAATCAAAGGCTTACGTAGAGGTTTTGGCACTCTTGAAAAGCACGCCGCGCGCCGTCGCGAAATTGACCAGCGAGGCCGCCGCCGAGCTCGCCGCCACGGCCACCGCAGGCCAGCGATGCAGCCATGGATAGACCATCAGAATGGCGGCGTAGGCGGCATAGTTGACCACCGCGCCCACGCTCATCAGGGCAACCCAATGCAGCCATTCGGCATGCAGCGAACGCCCGCTTTCGCGATGGCCGAAGGTGAAGCGCCGGTTCCACAGCCAGGTGGCCGTGGCCGCGCAGAGGAAGGAAACCACGCGCGCGAGATAAGGGTTCCAATGCCCCCAGCTCACCAGTGCCTGCACCACGCCGGCATCGACCACCAGGCCGATGGCGCCGCCGACGCCAAAAAGCACGACTTGTCGACGAAGACTCATCGACCGAACAGCGCCTGCATCGCCAGCGTATTCGGACGCTCGATCACGCCGCGCTCGGTGACGATGGCGTCGATCAGCTCGGCCGGCGTGACGTCGAACACCGGGTTCCACGCTTCGGCGCCCTCGACCACGGTGCGGCGCCCGGCCACGGACAGCAGCTCGGCGGCGTCGCGCAGCTCGATCTCGATCTCCTCGCCGGAAGCCGTCGCCATGTCCACCGTGGACGACGGCGCCACTACCATGAACTTCACGCCATGATGGCGCGCGGCGATGGCCAGCTGATAGGTGCCGATCTTGTTGGCCGTATCGCCATTGGCGGCGATGCGGTCGGCGCCCACGATCACCCATTGCACCGCCCCCGATCGCATCAGGTGCGAGGCGGCGGAGTCGGCGATCAGTTTGGCGGGAATGCCGTCGCGCACCAGCTCCCACATGGTCAGGCGCGCGCCCTGCTGCCAGGGACGCGTCTCGCCGGCATAGACCTGTTCGATACGGCCGCTGGCCACGCCCGCGCGGATCACGCCCAGCGCGGTGCCGTAACCCGCCGTCGCCAGCGAACCGGTATTGCAGTGGGTGAGCACGCCCGAGTGCGGGGCGATCAGGGCCGCGCCCAGCTCACCCATGTGGCGGTTGGCGGCCAGGTCCTCGTCCTGGATGGCCTGCGCCTCGCGCTCCAGCGCCACGGCATCGGCGCCGGCGGCGATGCGGGCCTTCATGCGATCGAGTGCCCACATCAGGTTCACCGCGGTGGGACGGGCGGCGCGCAACATGGCCAGCGCCGCATCCAGCGATTCACCCTGCTTGGCGGCAAGCACCACGCCCCAGGCCGCCGCAATGCCGATGGCCGGCGCGCCGCGAACGGCCAGGTCCCTGATGGCCTGGGTTACCTGGGCGGCGGTGGCGCAATCGATCCAACGCTCTTCCTGGGGCAGCAGACGCTGGTCCAGCAGGCGCAGATGATCGCCTTGCCACTGCACGGCGCGGATGCGGTCGTAACGGTCGTAATCCATAAATGTCGTACTACTCGAAGAAATCGAAGGGCTAGCGGAGGTCCGCCGCGAAGACTCAGGGCATATCGGGCATGACCACCCACAGGATCAGGTAGATCAGGATGCCCGATCCACCCGCCAGGGTGAGCAAGATCCACAGCAGGCGAACCAGCGTCGGATCCCAACCGAGATAGTCGGCGATGCCGCCGCAGACGCCGGCAATTTTCCTGTCAGTGCTCGATCGATGAAGACGCTTGTCCATGACAACCCCCTCTCCTTTGGAACGTATCAGTTTCGCGTACTCAGCCACTGATGGATAGCCGGCGGCACTTCGCGCTGCGCGCGACCGGACACATAGATGCCGATGTGGCCACCCTTGAAGGCGAGCTGCGTGTAGTCGGTGGTGCCCACGTAGCGCCCCAGCGCGCGCGAAGCATCGGGTGGCACCAGGTGATCCTGCTCCGCAAAGATGTTGAGCACCGGCTGCGTGATCATGCCGAGGTCCACCGGCTTGTCGCCGATCACCACCTCGCCCTTGATCAATTTGTTTTGCTGGTAGAAATCCTTGATGAACTCGCGGAACGCCTCGCCCGCCTGGTCCGGCGAATCGAAGATCCAGCGCTCCATGCGCAGGAAGTTCACCAGCTCCTTGGGGTTGTCGAGGATGTCGACCAGGCCCACGTATTTCTGCTGGTTCAGGCGCACCGGCTTGAGCGTGAGATACACCCAGTTGAGCAATTCGGCCGGAATATTGCCCATGGTGTCGACGAAGCGATCCACGTCCAGCTCCCGCGACCAGCTCGACAGCATGTTGTCCGGCGTCTGGAAATCCACCGGCGTGACCATGGTGATGAGGTTCTTGACCTTCTCGGCATGGGTCGCCGCATAGCACAGCGAGAACGTGCCGCCCTGGCAGATGCCGAGCAGGTTCACCGCATCGACGCCGGCATATCGGCGCACGGCATCCACGCAACGGTCGAGGTAACCGTTGATGTAGTCGTCCAGCGTCAGCCAGCGATCGGCACCGTCGGGATAACCCCAGTCGAGCAGGTAGACGTCTTCACCCTGCTCCAGCAGGTTGCGCACCAGCGAGCGGTCCTCCTGCAGGTCGGTCATCCACACCGTGTTGACCAGCGCATAGACGATCAGCGTCGGCGTCTTCGCCGTCGGCGCGCCCTGCCCCTTCATATGCCATAGCGTGAGCTTGTCCTCGCGATATACCGCCTCGCGCGGCGTATTCGCGTATTCGGGTTCAAGCTGATGGGCGAGATTGCCCAGTCCGGCCGCCAGCTTGCGCTGGAAGGCCGAGATCTCGCCCAGCAATGCGGCCGGATCGAGGCGTAGCGGCGGAAACATGAGCGCTCCTTACTTGCGCGTGCGCGTGGCGCCGCGCACGACGGTTTTGCGGGCGGCCACCGCGGCGGCCGGCTTGGCGCGACGCACGACAACCTCTTCTTCGACCGCACGCTTGCTGTTGCGCGTGGCGGACTTCTTCGCGGTGACCTTTTCTGCCGCGGGCTTGCTGGCCAGCTGGCGCTTCAATGCGGCGACTTCCGCGCGCAAGGCCATCAGCTCTTCCGATCCGGCGGCCGCGGCCTTCGCACGCACCTCGCGGCGCAGCTCGTGCAGCCGCTTGCTCAAGGCAGAGACTTCGCTGCGCGTAGGCATGCCCAGCTCACGGCAGTACGCCTCAAGCTGTTGCTGCTGCAGCTCGCGCACACGACTTTGCGCGTTGACCATCAGCCCGTAGATGTGACGGAACTCCTCGGACAGCGCGATCTTGGCATAGGCCTCTTCCGCACCGTCCACCCACAGGTCGTAAAGCCCCTTCAGCGATTCGATCTGGTGGTTGGAACTGCCCAGCTCGGCCAGCTTCGCCTGCAGCCGTTCGAACCCTTCGGCGTTGGCGCGCTGGATCAGCCCCTGGTATTTGTTGGCGCTATCGAGGTATTCGCGCATGGCTGCGGCCAACGCCTGCTGTTGCAGCTGACGCTCACGCGTATAGCCAAAGGCGGCCAGGTGCTCGACATCGAAGGCGAAGCCAGCCGTGCCCGATTGATTGGCCTGCAGCCAGCCTTGCCACATCTGCCCGAAGCTGCGCGCCGCCTCGCTGTCGAGCGTGGCGAAGGCATGGGCGAACGGCTGGCCACTCAAACTGGCATAAAGGTTCTGCAGCGCATGCTGCCAGTCACCACCGCCTTGCCCCAGTCCGCTGCTGGCAGCGCCTTGCAGCCACTCGCCATAACTCTTGAGGGCAGCCATGCTTCGCGCCAGCAGGTCATTGCTGGCGCCCGCGTGCGGCATGGGCGCCACCGACGCAAAGGGGTTTGTCGCCGTTGTCGCTTGCTGTTGCAGATAACGGGTCCAGGACTCCCAGGATTGCTGCGCCATCGCCTGGTAATCCTTCAACAAATCACTTGCCTGGTCGGCCATGCCTACATCCTCATCGCACTGCCGGCATCGTAGCAAAAGCGTGTTGCAGCGAACGCAAAAACAGCATTAGGAACGGCGCGTTCCTATGTCGCAGCCACCACTGAAAAATTCCGCAGTGCACCAAAAAGCAGAAGCCCGGCACGAGGCCGGGCTTCCGCAACTTACTGCGAGTCGACGACTCAGGCGTTGGCGCCCTCGTCCTCGGCCACGGCCTTCATGGACAGGCGAATGCGGCCCTGCTTGTCCACTTCCAGCACCTTGACCTTGACGATATCGCCTTCCTTCAGCTTGTCGGAGACCTTCTCCACGCGCTCGCTGGAAATCTGCGAGACGTGCACGAGGCCGTCCTTGCCCGGCATGATGGTGACGAACGCGCCGAAGTCCATCAGCTTGGCAACCTTGCCTTCGTAGATGCGGCCCGGCTCGACGTCGGAGACGATCTGCTCGATGCGCTTCTTGGCCTCGTCGGCCTTCAGGCGGTTCACCGAGGCGATGATCACGGTGCCGTCATCGCTGATGTCGATGGTGGTGCCGGTCTCTTCGGTGATCGAGCGGATGGTGGCGCCGCCCTTGCCGATGACTTCGCGGATCTTGTCCGGATGGATCTTGATGGTGAGCAGGCGCGGGGCGTACTCGCTCATCTCCGAACGCGGCGTGCTGATGACCTTGGCCATCTCGCCGAGGATGTGCAGGCGACCACGCTTGGCCTGGGCCAGCGCCGTGCGCATGATTTCCTCGGTGATGCCGTCGATCTTGATGTCCATCTGCAGCGCGGAGATGCCATCGGCGCTACCGGCCACCTTGAAGTCCATGTCGCCGAGGTGATCTTCATCGCCCAGGATGTCGGACAGCACGACGAAGTCGTCGCCTTCCTTGACCAAGCCCATGGCGATGCCGGCCACCGGTGCCTTCAGCGGCACGCCGGCGTCCATCATGGCCAGCGAGGAACCGCACACCGACGCCATCGACGAGGAACCGTTGGACTCGGTGATTTCCGAAACCACGCGGATCACGTACGGGAACTCTTCGATGCTCGGCTTGACGGCCTGCACGCCGCGCTTGGCGAGGCGGCCGTGGCCGATTTCGCGACGCTTCGGCGCGCCGAAGCGACCCGCCTCGCCCACCGAGAACGGCGGGAAGTTGTAGTGGAACAGGAAGGCATCCTTCGACTCGCCTTCCGGCGCATCGATGATCTGCGCGTCGCGGGTGGTGCCCAGCGTGGCCACGACCAGTGCCTGCGTTTCACCGCGGGTGAACAGCGCCGAACCGTGGGTACGCGGCAGCACGCCGACGCGCACGGAGATGGCGCGGACGTCGTCGAGGTTGCGGCCGTCGATGCGGACCTTGGTCTTCAGCACGCCGTCGCGCATGGTGCGGTACTCGAGCTCGGCGAATTCCTTCGCCAGCTCGGCCTTGTCCCAGCCCTTGGCTTCGGCGTCGCCGGCCAGCGAGGCCAGCACGTCGGCCTTGATCGCGGCGATGGCGTCACGGCGCTGCAGCTTGTCGCGCACCTGGAAGGCTTCTTCCAGCTTGTTGCCGACCGCACCCTTGAGGGCGGCGACCAGCGACTCGTTGCGGGCCGGCGGCTGCCAGTCCCACGACGGCTTGGCGGCTTCGGTGGCCAGTTCCGCGATGGCGCGGATGGCGGCCTGCATCTGCTGGTGGCCGAACACCACGGCGCCGAGCATCACTTCCTCGGACAGCAGCTTGGCTTCGGATTCCACCATCAGCACGGCGTTGGAGGTACCGGCCACGACCAGGTCCAGGTCCGAGCCCTTCAGCTCGGTGGCGGTCGGGTTGAGCAGGTACTTGCCATCGACGTAACCGACGCGGGCGGCGCCGATCGGGCCCTTGAACGGGATGCCGGCGAGGCTCAGCGCGGCGGAGGCACCCAGCATGGCCGGGATGTCACCGTCGATTTCCGGGTTCAGCGAAACGACCTGCGCGATGACCTGCACTTCGTTCTTGAACTCTTCCGGGAACAGCGGGCGCACCGGACGATCGATCAGACGCGAGGTGAGCGTCTCCTTCTCGGTCGGGCGGCCTTCGCGCTTGAAGAAGCCGCCCGGGATGCGGCCGGCGGAGTAGAACTTCTCGACGTAGTCGACGGTAAGGGGGAAGAAATCCTGCCCCTCCTTCGCCTTGGCGGCGGCCACCACGGTGACGAGCACGACCGTGCCGCCCATGCTGACCATGACGGCACCCGAAGCCTGGCGGGCGATTTCGCCCGTCTCCAGTGTGACTTCGTGATTACCGAACTGGAATGACTTGGTTACTTTCGCCACTGTCTTTTCCTGATTGGGGAAGTGCGGCCAGGAATGGCCGCCCTTTTGATTCTCGCGTTCATGGGAGAACGCAGAAATTACCTGCGCAGGCCCAGGCGCTCGATCAGGGTCTGATAACGAGCCAGGTCGCGGTCTTTCAGGTAGCCCAGCAGGCGCTTGCGCTGGTTGACCAGCTTCAGCAGGCCGCGGCGGGAATGGTGATCCTGCTTGTGGGCCTTGAAGTGGTCGGTGAGGTGGTCGATGCGGGCGGACAGCAGGGCGACCTGCACTTCCGGCGAACCGGTATCGTTCGCCACGCGGCCGAAGTCAGCAATGATCTTGCCGGTCTGTTCTGCGGTGAGGGACATGGTATCTCTTCCTAAAAAAACGGGTGCGAAGCTTGCGCAACGTCACGGCATGACGTTGCGCAAGCTTCGCCTTGATGAATGAAAATTCTCGAACAAGCTCCGTATTGTAGCGACCGGAGCCCTATGACAACAAGACCGTCATAGTTGGCTGGCAGGCTCGCCGGTAACGGGCAGATTGAAGCCACGCACGATGTGCAGTTTCCCGCCCATCGCCTCGCCCAGCGCCAGCAGGCGACCGTCCTCGCCAAACACCGCCAGCCGCCCGGTCATGTCGGCATCCAGCGGAATCTGCTGGCCCTGTGAGACGGCCACGCTACGCTCGGCATCCAGGTGTAGCTCGGGCAGATCCGCCAGGCCGGCCGAGACCGGCAACAGCAGCGTCAGCAAGGCATCGTCGCCCTGCGCGAGGGCGGCGTTGAGCTGGTCGACGGTGACCATGGCAGGCTCCCTGAACGGCTCCACCCACAGCCGGCGCAAGGCCGTCAGGTGGGCGCCACAGCCCAGGTCCTCGCCCAGGTCCACGGCCAGGCTGCGCACGTAGGTACCCGCGCCGCATTCCACATACAGGGTGAGGCTGTTCTCCGTGCGGGAGACCAGCTCCAGGCGATAGACCTCCACCTCGCGCGCGGGCACGTCCACGGCCTCGCCGCGCCGGGCCTTCACGTAGAGCGGCTCGCCATCCTTCTTGATCGCCGAATAGGCTGGCGGCACCTGGGTGATGCGTCCGCGCAGCTTGGCCAGCGACTGCTCGATGACGTCGTCGGTCAGGGTCGGCACCGGCCGCTCCAGCACGACCTCCCCTTCGAGATCCGCCGTGGCGGTGGTGGCGCCCAGCCGGCACTCGGCCAGGTAGGCCTTGCGCGAGCCCAGCAGCATGCCGGCCAGCTTGGTGGCCTCGCCGAAACACAGCGGCAGCAGGCCGCTGGCGAGCGGGTCCAGGGCCCCGGTATGGCCACCCTTCTCCGCCCGGAAAATACCCTTGCGCACGACCTGCAGGGCCTGGTTGGAGCTCAGGCCCAGCGGTTTGTCCAGCAGCACGATGCCGTGCAGGTCGCGAAAACGTATCCGCTTCATCAGTCCTCGGTGCTTTCCTCATCCGGCGCCACGGCGCGGGCACCGTCCTGGCGCAGCAGGCTGTCGATGCGCTCGCCCTTGTCGACCGAGTCGTCGTACTTGAAGCGCAGCTCGGGTACCCGGCGCAGGCGCATGCTGCGCGACAGCGAGCGGCGGAATTCCACCGCCAGTTCCTTCAGCGCCTTCATCGCCTCGGCGGAACGCTCCGGCTGCAGGGCCGTGACCCACACCGTGGCCCAGTCGAGATCACGGGTGACCTCCACATCCGACACGCTCACCGAAGGCAGGCCATGGTCGCGCACGGCGGCGTGGACCAGCAGGCCCAGTTCGCGGCGCAGTTCGGCACCGACGCGGTCGGTACGCTTGAAATCGCGTGAAGGCATGACGCACTCCTAGGTTTTTGCGTCCATCCATGAACGCGAGGATCAAAAAGCGGCCATCCATGGCCACACTCTTCAATGTGAGACCCGCCAGCGTGGCGGGACCCGAAAAACAAAGCGAGCGATGTGGATGTCCACACCGCCCGCTGGAAAACCACCACTGAGGGCTATCGGCCCGCCTCCTGGCAGGCCGAGGGCCGTTACAGCGTGCGGGCCACCTCGATACGCTCGAAGCACTCGATCTGGTCACCGACCTTGACGTCGTTGTACTGCTTCACGGCGATACCGCATTCCATGCCGTTGCGCACTTCGTCGACCAGGTCCTTGAAGCGACGCAGCGACTCCAGTTCGCCCTGGAACACCACGGTGTTGTCGCGCAACACGCGGATCGGCTTGCTGCGCTTGACCGTGCCTTCGATGACCATGCAACCGGCCACCGCGCCGAACTTGGAGCTGCGGAACACCTCGCGCACCTGCGCCACGCCGATGATCTCTTCGCGCACTTCCTTGCCCAGCAGACCCGAAGCGGCCTGCTTCACCTGGTCGATGACGTCGTAGATGATCGAGAAGTAGCGGACGTCCAGGCCCGAGGTGTCGATGACCTTGCGGGCCGAGGCATCGGCACGCACGTTGAAGCCGATCACCAGCGCCTTGGACGCGGCGGCCAGCGTGGCATCGGACTCGGTGATGCCGCCGACGCCGGCCGCGATCACGTTGACCTTCACGTTCTCGTTGCCGATCTGGCTGAGCGACTCGCGCAGCGCCTGCACCGAACCCTGCACGTCGGCCTTGACCAGGATGTTGAGCGTCTGCTGCTCGGCACCCTGACCCATCTGGGCCATGATGTCCTCGAGGCGATTGGCCTTGCTGACCATGCGCGTCTCGCGGCGCTTGAGCTGACGCTCGGCGGCCACTTCACGGGCGAGGCGCTCGTCGGCCACCACCACGAAGTCGTCACCGGACTCCGGCACGCCGGACAGGCCCAGCACCTGCACCGGAATGGACGGGCCGGCTTCCTGCACGGTCTTGCCGCTTTCGTCGATCAGTGCACGCATGCGGCCGTATTCGATGCCGCATACCACGAAGTCGCCGCGCTTGAGCGTGCCCTGCTGCACCAGCACGGTGGCCACCGGGCCACGACCGCGATCCAGGCTGGACTCGATCACCACGCCCGACGCCGGGCCGTCCTCGACGGCGGTCAGCTCCATCACCTCGGCCTGCACCGAGATAGCATCGAGCAGGTCGTCGATGCCCATGCCGGTCTTGGCCGACACCGGCACGAACGGCGTATCGCCGCCCCACTCTTCCGGAATCACTTCCAGCACGCCGAGGCCCTGCTTGACGTGGTCCGGATTGGCGTCGGACTTGTCCATCTTGTTGATGGCGACGATCAGCGGCACCTTGGCGGCGCGCGCATGCTGCACGGCTTCCGCCGTCTGCGGCATCACGCCGTCGTCGGCCGCGACCACCAGCACCACGATATCGGTGGACTGGGCACCGCGGGCACGCATCGAGGTGAACGCTGCGTGGCCTGGGGTATCCAGGAACGTGATGACGCCCTTGGGCGTTTCCACGTGGTACGCACCGATGTGCTGGGTAATGCCACCGGCTTCGCCCGAGGCGACCTTGGTGCGTCGGATGTAATCCAGCAGCGAGGTCTTGCCGTGGTCGACGTGGCCCATGATGGTGACCACCGGCGGACGCGGCTTCTTCTCGCCTTCCAGCTCCGCGTTCTGCGTATGCGCAGCCAGCGTGGCTTCGGCGTTGTTTTCGCTGGCAGCTACCGGCGTGTGGCCCAGCTCTTCGATCACCAGCACGGCGGTATCGTGGTCGATGGTCTGGTTGATGGTCGCCATGACGCCCATCTTGAACAGCGCCTTGACCACTTCCGAACCCTTGACCGCCATCTTCTGCGCAAGGTCGGCCACCACGTTGGCGTCGCCCACCACCACTTCGCGCACCACCGGCGCGGTCGGGCGGGAGAACCCATGGGCACCGCTGCTGGCCTGGTTGCCGCCACGCGATACCTCACGGCCAGAACCCTTGCCGGGCTTGCCGCGCTTGTTGTTGCTGGACCGGCGCGCGCGATCGGCGTCGCTCAAATGCAGCTCGCCGCCGGCAAAACGCTTGCCGCCCGGCGTGTCGTCACGGTCGCGACCGTGACGAGCCTTGTTGCGATTGTCGCCGGCAGGCGCGGCAGCGGCGCCACCCGCGGCTGCATTGCCCCCGACGGCCGGAGCCGGACGGGTGGCCGCCGGCGCGGCAGCGGCCGGTGCGGGCTTGGGCGCGGGCGGAGCCGGCACCACCACGACCTTCTTTTCGCGACGACGCGGCTCATGAATGGTCGGCACGATCATGCCGAGCGAGCTGTGATCGATGCGCTGGATCACCGGCTCGGCCACGACCGGCTTTTCGGCGGGCTCGGCGCTGGCCGGCGCGGCAACCACCGGCTCGACCGGCGCAGCAGCCGCTTCCGTGGCGACCTGGCGCGCCTGCTGTTCCTGGGCGCGCGCGGCGGCTTCAGCCTCGGCCTGCTGGCGACGCTGTTCTTCCTCCGCCTCGCGCTGGCGCTGGACCTCTTCCTCGCGCTGCCGGGCTTCTTCCTGGCGGCGGCGATCGGCCTCGATGCGCTCGTTTTCTTCGTGGTCGCGCTGCTGCTGCGACTCATGCAGCTTGCGCACCGCCTCTTCGCGCTCGACATCGCTGCCGGCTTCTTCGGCAATGACGCTGCGCTTGACGTAGGTGCGCTTGGCGCGCACTTCCACGTTGACGGTCTTGGCGCCGCCGCTGGCAGCGCCGCGGCCGCCCGGGGTGGACAGCTTCAGCTCGCCGCGCGTGCTGCGCTTCAAGGTGATCTGTCGCGGCGAACCGCCTTCGCTTTCGGCGGGCGCATCCTTGCCGTGGCTGCGCCGCAGGAAGCCCAGCAGCTTCATCTTTTCCGTGCTGCTGATGACTTGCTCAGGGTCCGAGAAGGACATGCCTGCCTGACTCAGCTGCGTAAGCAGCCTGTCGACGGGCACCTTCATGCTCAGGGCCAGTTGTTTGATCGTTTCACCGGACATCGTGTTCTTTCTCCGCCGTTCCCGCGCTAAGTCCGTGAGGCCTCGCCTGCACGTCCACCCCCATCCTTGGTGGAGGGCTTTTCAGCCCTCCTCGGCGCGCCCATCCAGGGCGCCGCCGTCCGCGGTTAGCCACCCTTCTCCAGACGCGCGATCATCGGCGCACGTGCAGCCATGATCAGCGCGGCAGCGCGATCCTCGTCCATGCCATCGATATCGATCAGGTCATCGACCGCCAGGTCGGCCAGATCGTCCACCGTCACCACTTCGCGCGAGGCCAGCGCGTACGCCGTGGCCTCGTCCATGCCCGGCAGCGAGAGCAGTTCTTCCGACGGCTGGTGCTCGTCGATGCCCTCTTCCACCGCCAGCGCCTCGGTCAGCAGCGCATCGCGGGCGCGGGCGCGGAGTTCCTCGACGATATCCTCGTCGAAGCCTTCCACGGCCAGCAGCTCGGCGCTGGGGACATAGGCGATTTCCTCGACGCTGGAGAAGCCTTCCTGCACGAGGATATTGGCGATCTCCTGGTCCACTTCAAGCTTGTCCATGAACAGCTGGCGCGCCGCTTCCTGCTCGGCCTCGCTCTTGGCGGCGACCTGGTCCTGCGTCATCACGTTGAGCTGCCAACCGGTGAGCTTGCTGGCGAGGCGCACGTTCTGGCCACCACGACCGATCGCCTGGGACAGCTTGTCCTCGGCCACCGCGATGTCCATCGAGTGCTTTTCCTCGTCCATGATGATGGACTGCACTTCGGCCGGCGCCATCGCATTGATGACGTACTGGGCCTGGTTCTCGTGCCACAGGATGATGTCCACGCGCTCGCCATTGAGCTCGTTGGACACGGCCTGCACGCGCGAACCACGCATGCCGATGCACGCGCCGATGGGATCGGTGCGGGTGTCGTGCGCGACTACGGCGATCTTGGCGCGGTCGCCCGGATCGCGGGCGCAGCCCTTGATCTCGACCAGGCCCTGGCCCACTTCCGGCACTTCGAGCTTGAACAGCTCGATCATGAATTCCGGCGCGGCGCGCGACACGAACAGCTGCGGGCCGCGGGCTTCCGAGCGCACCTCGTAGAGGTAGCCACGGACGCGGTCGCCGACGCGGGCCGACTCGCGCGGGATGGTCTTGTCGCGCGGGATGAAGGCCTCGGCGTTGCTGCCCAGGTCCAGGTAGACGTTGCCGCGCTCGACGCGCTTGACGATGCCGGTGACCAGCTCGCCCACGCGCTCCTGGAACGCGTCGACCACCTGCTGGCGCTCGGCTTCGCGCACGCGCTGCACGATCACCTGCTTGGCGGCCTGCGCGGCGATGCGGCCGAACTCGGCGTTCTCGATCTGCTGCTCGATGTACTCGCCGACCTGCGCGTCTTCGCGCTCGTCCACGGCGTCCATCAGGCGCACCTGGTGGAACGGCGATTCCATCTCGCCGTCATCGGCGATGACTTCCCAGCGACGGAAGGTCTCGTAGTCGCCGGTATGGCGATCGATGGACACGCGGATATCCGGATCTTCGTCCGGATAGCGCTTCTTGGCGGCGGACGCGAGCGCCGCTTCCATCGCCTGGAAAATCACTTCACGCGGCACGCCCTTTTCATTGGCAACCGCGTCAACCACCAGCAAAAGTTCTTTGCTCATTGCAGCAACTCCGTAGACGCCACTGGCGCCCGATCGCTTTCGATTGATTACTTCGTGGTCTTCTTGCCCGGCTTTTTGCCTGGCTTGGGCTGCGGCACGTAACCGAGCGCCACCCAGTCAGGCACCACGCGCGCACTCTCCACCGCGTCATGGTCGAACTCGAAGGTCTTGCCTTCGGCTTCCAGCGAAATCCGCTCGCCTTCGACCGACACCACCTTGCCGCGCAAACGGCGACGTCCTTCCAGGGGCGCCTTCAGCAAAATCTTTACTTCCGCACCGGCCACCTTGGCAAACTGCGCCGCGGTGAACAGCGGGCGGTCGATGCCCGGGGAGGAAACCTCGAGCACATAATGGCCCGGGATCGGATCCTCCACATCCAGCAACGCCGACAGCTCGCGACTGGCCGTTTCGCAGTCGTCCAGGCCGACCTCGCGACCTTCAGTGTCCAGGTAAACCCGCAGGGTACTCTGCCCCTGCGACGGGGTGAACTCCACTCCGATGCATTCCAGCCCCAGATCGGCCAGAACCTCGGTGAAGCGTTGAGCCAATGCTTGCGTATCCATGTCGCCTACCACCGTTACCGTCGCCAGAAACAAAAAATGGGCTCAAGCGGCCCATTCCCTGCTCTATACAAGAGCGTTCTCGCCGATGTCCCGACCCGTCCAGACGCTTTCCGGGGCACCCCGTACATGCTGCATCGAAGCGGCATGCGACGCATGTGCGACGCCTCCTTGCGCCCAACAAAAAAGCCTCACGAGGAGGCTTTCTTGTTCTAAGAAAGATCTGGTAGCGGGGGCAGGATTCGAACCTGCGACCTTCGGGTTATGAGCCCGACGAGCTGCCAGACTGCTCCACCCCGCATCAGAGTTCGAGAATATTAACGAGATGGCCGAATTCTTGCAAGCTTTTTCGTCAATATTTTTACGACATCGTCTGACAGCGTCATGACGGAAGGCATCCGTCATGACACGCATCAGCCGACAAACACTCGCTGGCACCAGCCAAACAGCGGGCCCCAGCTGAAACCAAGCACCAGCAGCGCCAGCACGTTCAACGACAGCACCAGGCGTACCGACACGTCGCCCTGCAGACGGATCTCGGCGCCGTCAACCGGCTTGTCGAAGTACATCACCTTCACCACGCGCAGGTAGTAGTACAGGCCGATGATGGCGAACACGGCGCCCACGATGGCCAGCCACATGAAACCCGCGTGGATCGCCGCCTGCAGCACCAGCAGCTTGGCGAAGAAGCCAAACAGCGGCGGCACGCCGGCCAGCGAGAACATCACCAGCATCATCAGGAACGCCGCCCAGGGCGAACGCTGGTTGAGGCCCTTGAGGTCGTCGATGTCCTCGCACTCGAAGCCCACCCGGGCCAGCGCCAGGATGATGCCGAAGGCGGCGGTGCCCATCAGCGCGTAGCTGATCGCATAGAACAGCGCGGCGGCATAGCCTTCCGGGCCGGCGTTGACCAGGCCCAGCAGCAGGTAACCCATGTGCGAAATGGTCGAATAGGCCAGCAGTCGCTTGAGGTTGCTCTGCACGATGGCCACCAGGTTACCGATCGCCAGCGACAGCACGGCCAGGCAGGCCAGCATCAGCTGCCAATGCTGCGACAGGTCGCCCATGCCCGTGGCCAGCAGGCGATAAGCCATGCCGAACGCAGCCAGCTTGGGGGCCGAACCGATGAAGATGGTCACGGCCGTCGGCGAGCCCTGGTAGACGTCCGGAATCCACATGTGGAACGGCGCGGCACCCAGCTTGAAGCCGATGCCCACGATCATGAAGATCAGGCCGAACACCAGCAGGTGCGGCATGGTCGTGGCGGCCGCCGCCGTGTGCAGGTGCGCCAGGTCCAGCGTGCCGGTGGCGCCGTAGACCATCGACATGCCGTACAGCAGCATGCCGGAGGCCAGCGCGCCCAGCACGAAGTACTTGATCGCCGCTTCCGAGGACATCTGCGAATCGCGGTTCAACGCGACCAGCGCATACGACGACAGCGTCAGCAGCTCCAGGCCCAGGTACACGGTGATCAGGTTGCCCGCCGACACCAGCAGCATGATGCCGATCACCGCAAAGATGGTCAGCGTGTAGAACTCGCCGATGAACAGCTTGCGATCGATCAGGTAGGGCTTGGCATAAACGAACACCAGGGCCGTGCTGAGCAGCGCGAACACCTTGAGGATCTCCGCCACGCCATCGCGCACGAACATCCCGTTGAAGGCGGTGACCGCCTGGTCGGGCTGGCCGGCGACCACCAGGTAGATGGTCATCAGCAGGCCGACGATCGAGAACCAATGCAGCGTCCAGCGCAGCTTGGGTTCCATGAAGGCGTCCAGCAGCAAGAGCACGCACGCCCATGCAACGAGGAACGCCTCCGGCAACAGGATCAGAATGTCATTGAGATTCGGCATGATCAGTCCTGTTAAATCTTGTGGTTGCCAAGCTGCGTGACCAGCTGCGAGACCGATGCATCCATCAGGTGGATCAGCGGCTGCGGCCAGATACCCAGCACCAGCACGGCGGCGGCGAAGGCGCCCAGCACCAGCCATTCGCGGCCGTTGATGTCCTTCATCTCGGCCACGTGCGGGTTGGTGATGTCGCCCCACAGCACGCGCTTGACCATGTACAGCGTGTAGGCGGCGCCGATGATCAGGGTGAAGGCCGCGAACAGCGCGATCCACGGATTGGCCTGGAAGCTGGCCAGGATCACCTGGAACTCACCCACGAAGCCGCTGGTACCCGGCAGGCCGCTGTTGGCCATGGCGAACAGCACGTAGAAGAAGCCGAACCACGGCATCACGTTGATGACGCCGCCGTAATCCTTGATCTGGCGGGTGTGCAGGCGGTCGTACAGCACGCCGATGCAGGAGAACATCGCGCCCGACACGAAGCCGTGCGAGATCATCTGCACCATCGCGCCCTGCATGCCCAGCTTGGCGGCATCCAGGTTGTCGGCGTGACGCACCAGCATGAAGGCGATGAAGATGCCCAGGGTGACGAAGCCCATGTGCGCCACGGACGAATACGCCACCAGCTTCTTCATGTCCTCCTGCACCAGCGCGATATAGCCGATGTAGACCACCGCGATCAGGCTCAGGCCGATCACCACCCAGGCATACGCGTCAGCCGCGTCCGGGGTGATGGGCAGCGAGAAGCGCAGGAAACCGTAGCCACCGATCTTCAGCATCACCGCGGCCAGCACCACCGAACCACCGGTAGGCGCTTCCACGTGGGCATCCGGCAACCAGGTATGCACCGGCACCATCGGCACCTTCACCGCGAATGCGATGAGGAAGGCGAAGAACAGCCAGGTCTGCTCCTTCATCGTCAGCGGCAGGGTCGCCAGCGTCTGCAGGTCGAACGTGCCGGCCTTCAGGTACAGGTAGATCAGGCCCACCAGCATGAAGATGGAGCCGAAGAACGTGTAGATGAAGAACTTCAGCGTCGCATACACGCGGCGCGGGCCACCCCAGACGCCGATGAGGATGAACATCGGGATCAGCATGGCCTCGAAGAACACGTAGAACAGCAACGCGTCCGTAGCGCAGAACACACCGATCATCAGGCCTTCGAGCACCAGCATGGCGGCCATGTACTGGTGCGGGTTGACCTGGATGACCTCCCAGGCGCCGACGATCACCAGGATGCCGACAAAGCTGGTAAGCAGGATCAGGGCCACCGAGATGCCGTCGACCGCCAGGCTGTAGTGCACGCCGAGCGAGGCGATCCACAGATGGCTTTCGACCAGCTGCTTGGCACCATCGGCCGCGTTGTACTGCGGCAGCAGGTAGAGGCTGACGACAAAAGTGATCACGGCCACCAACAGCGCCAGCCAGCGCGCAACGTTGGGTCGACCGGAGCCGGCGAGCAGCACCGGGACGGCACCCACGATGGGGAGCCAGATCAGCAGGCTGAGCAAATGATTGAACATGGAGCAGGTTCCCTTATTGCCCGACCAGCCAATACCCGCCAAGCAGCAGGATCAGGCCGAGAATCATCGCGAAGGCGTAGTGATAGAGATAGCCGGACTGCAGGCGGCGCGCGCCGCTGGCAATCCGCTCGACCAGACCCGCCGAACCATTGATCAGCGCACCGTCGATCACGGCCGCGTCACCACCCTTCCACAGCGCACGACCGAGCGCGATACCGCCGCGGGCGAAGACGATGTAGTACACCGCGTCGAACCAGTACTTGTGGTTGAGCACGTTGTAGATCGGCTTGAGCGCGTTCTTGATGCGACCAGCCACGGCCGGGTTGAACAGATAGATATAGGTCTGGATGGCGAAGGCGGCGGCTACCAGCCAGAACGGCAGCTGCGTGAACCCGTGCAGCGCCATGGCCACCGAGCCATGGAACTCCCTGGCCAGCTCGCCCAGCACGTTATTGGCCTCGTGCACCTGGATGGCGCTGCCGAACCAGCCCTGGTAGAGCATCGGCTCGATCGCGAAGAAGCCCACCAGCAGCGACGGAATCGCCAGCAACACCAGCGGCAGCGTCACCACCCAGGGCGACTCCTTCGGCGTCTCGTGCATGATGCCCGCGTCATGATGACCATGGTCATCCTTGTGCGAGTCATGATGGTGCTCGTCATGGCCGTGCCCGTGATCGTGCACCACCGTGAAGCGCTCCTTGCCGTGGAAGGTCAGGTACATCTGGCGGAAGGTGTACAGCGCCGTCACGAAGGCACCGGCCATGACGCAGAAGTATGCGTAGTTGGCACCCCAGCGATGCGACTCGCCCACCGCCTCGATGATGGCGTCCTTCGAGTAGAAGCCCGAGAAGAACGGCACGCCGCACAGCGCCAGCGAACCGATCCACATGGTGATCCAGGTCACCGGCATGTACTTGCGCAGGCCGCCCATGTAGCGCATGTCCTGCTCATGGTGCATGGCGATGATCACCGAGCCGGCGCCCAGGAACAGCAGCGCCTTGAAGAACGCATGCGTCATCAGGTGGAACACCGCCCCCGAATAGGCGGACACGCCCAGCGCCACCGTCATGTAGCCCAGCTGCGACAGTGTGGAATACGCGACGACGCGCTTGATGTCGTTCTGCACGATGCCGATCAGGCCGGTGAACAGCGCACCGGTGGCGCCGATGATCATCACGAAGCTGAGCGCGGTTTCGGACAACTCGAAGATCGGCGACATGCGCGCGACCATGAAGATGCCCGCGGTCACCATGGTGGCGGCGTGGATCAGCGCGGAGATCGGCGTGGGGCCTTCCATCGAGTCCGGCAGCCACACATGCAGCGGCACCTGGGCGGACTTGCCCATCGCGCCGATGAACAGCAGGATGCAGATGACCGTCGCGGCGTCCCAATGCGTGTTCTGGGTGATCTGCAGGGTCTTGCCGATCAGGCTGTCCGAGCTGGCGAAGGCCGTGGCGTAGTCGAGCGTACCGAGGAAATACAGCACCGCGGCGATGCCCAGCAGGAAGCCGAAGTCACCCACGCGGTTGACCAGGAACGCCTTGAGGTTGGCGAAGATCGCCGTGGGACGCTTGTACCAGAAGCCGATCAGCAGGTACGACACCAGGCCCACCGCCTCCCAGCCGAAGAACAGCTGCATGAAGTTGTTGCTCATCACGAGCATCAACATCGAGAAGGTGAACAGCGAGATGTAGCTGAAGAAGCGCTGGTAGCCCGGGTCTTCCGCCATGTAGCCAATGGTGTAGATATGCACCAGCAGCGACACGAAGGTCACCACCACCATCATCATGGCGGTCAGGCGGTCGATCAGGAAACCGACATTGGCGGTGTAGCGACCGATCTCGAACCAGGTGTAGAGATTGTGGTTGTAGACCGGTGCACCACCTACGGTGAGCTGGTACAGCACATAGAACGACAGGCCGCATGCGATCACCAGGCCCAGGATGGTGACGCTATGCGCACCGGCCCGGCCAATGACCTGACCAAAAAAGCCCGCGAGCAGGCAGCCGACAAGCGGCGCCAGCGCGATGGTCAGCAAAATGGATGTGGAAAGTTCCATCGGCTCAGCCCTTCATGCTGTCGATTTCGGCGATGTTGATGGTGCTGCGGTTACGGAACAGCAGGACCAGGATCGCCAGGCCGATAGCGGTTTCCGCCGCGGCCACGGTAAGGATGAAGAACACGAACACCTGCCCCGCCACGTCGCCCAGGAAACGGGAGAACGCGACAAAGTTGATGTTCACCGCGAGCAGCATCAGCTCGATCGACATCAGCAGCACGATGACGTTCTTGCGGTTGATGAAGAGGCTGGCCAGGGCGATGCAGAACAGCACCGCGCCGAGCACGATGAAGTGCGAAAGCGTGATCATGGGGTGGTCTCCTTGCCCGGTGCCGGCTGGGGCGCAGCGGGAGCTACGGCCGCCATCTTCACCACACGGATGCGGTCACGCGGATTGACGAGCACCTGTTGCGACGCCGACTGGTGACGCACGCCGGTGCGCTGGCGCAGGGTCAGCACGACGGCCGCCACCACGCCCACGGTGAGGATCAGCGCGGCGATTTCGAACGGCAGCAGGAACTGCGTATACAGCGCATGCCCCAGCCATTCGGTGTTGGACATGCCGGCGACGGTGGCCGGGTTGTCGCCCATCACCTTCTCATGCATGGCACGCACGCCGATCAGCGCAAGCATTTCGCCCAGCATGACCAGGGCCACGATGATGCCTACCGGCAGGTACTTGATGAACCCTTCGCGGACCCGTTCCTGGTTGATGTCCAGCATCATCACCACGAACAGGAACAGCACCATCACCGCGCCCACGTAGACCACGATGAGGGCAATGGCCAGGAATTCGGCCTCGGCCAGCAGCCAGATGCAGGCGGTGCTGAAGAAGGTCAGCACCAGCGACAGCACGGCATGCACCGTATTGCGCAGCGTGATCACGCCCAGCGCCGCCGCCACGGTAACCGCGGCAAAGGCGTAGAAGCAGACCAGTTGGAACACAGACGGATCAATCACAGTAGTGTCCTCAGCGATACGCGGCGTCTTGAGCGCGGGCAGCCGCGATGTCCTGCTCGAAGCGGTCGCCAATGGCGAGCAACTGCGGCTTGGTCACCACGTTCTCGCCACGCTGCTCGAAGTGGTACTCGTGGATATGCGTCTCGACGATCGAGTCGACCGGGCAGCTCTCTTCGCAGAAACCGCAGAAGATGCACTTGAACAGGTCGATGTCGTAGCGCGTGGTACGGCGCTGGCCGTCGCTTTCGCGCGGCGCCGAGTCGATGGTGATGGCCAGCGCCGGGCACACCGCCTCGCACAGCTTGCACGCGATGCAACGCTCTTCGCCGTTGGCATAACGGCGCAGGGCATGCAGGCCGCGGAAGCGGTTCGACTTGGGGATGTGCTCCATCGGGTAGCGCATCGTGTACTTCGGGCTGAACATGTAGCGCATGGTCAGGCCCATGCCCTTGAACAGCTCGATGAGCAACAGGCTCTTGAAATAGTGGGTAATGCGGGACATGGTTTTCTTCAGCCTCCCGTGCCGACGGTGACCCAGCCGAAGTACTTCATGCAGCCGGCGACAAGGACCCAGACGATGGTGATGGGAATGAACACCTTCCAGCCCAGACGCATGATCTGGTCATAGCGGTAACGCGGGAAGCTGGCACGGAACCACAGGAACAGGAACGCGAACGCGAACGCCTTGGCGAACAGCCAGAAGAAGCTGCCCTGCCCGATCAGGCCCCACGAGGCCGGGAACGGCGACAGCCAGCCGCCCATGAACAGGATCGAGGCCAGGAAGCTGACCAGGATCATGTTGGCGTACTCGGCCAGGAAGAACAGCGCGAACGCCGAACCGGAGTACTCCACGTGGAAGCCGGCCACGATTTCCGACTCGCCTTCGGCCACGTCGAACGGCGCACGGTTGGTTTCGGCCACGCCCGAGACGAAGTAGATGATGAAGACCGGCAGCAGCGGCCACATGAACCAGTCGAGGATGCCCTTGTGGCCAGCCTGCGCATGCACGATGTCGGTGAGGTTCAGCGAACCGGCCAACACCAGCACGCAGACCAGGCACAGGCCCATCGCCAGCTCGTAGGAGATCACCTGTGCCGCCGAACGCATGGCACCCAGCAGCGCGTAGCGCGAGTTGGACGCCCAGCCGGCCAGGATGATGCCGTACACGCCCAGCGAGGTCATCGCCAGCAGGTACAGCACGCCGGCATTGACGTTGGCCAGCACCAGCTTGTCGTTGAAGGGGATCACCGCCCACGCCGCCAGGGCCGGAACCAGGGCCAGCATCGGCGCCAGGTAATACAGCACCTTGTTCGCGCTGGTCGGAAGGATCACTTCCTTCAGCAGCAGCTTGACCACGTCCGCGAAGGCCTGCAGCAGGCCGAGGGGACCGATCTTGTTGGGCCCCATGCGCACGTGCATCCAGCCGATGACCTTGCGCTCCCAGTACACGAACATCGCCACCGCGATCACCAGCGGCAGCACGATGCACAGGATGTAGACCACCGGCCAGATGATCTGGTTGAGAATCTGTTCGCCCATGTGCTTACGCCTTGCTCAGGGTGAGGGCCGCGCCATAAGGCGGCAGGGTGACGGTGTCATCGTGTGCCGCCTCGATCCATGCGGCGCCATCGGGCACGGCGGCGTCGATCGTCAGCGGCAGCACCGCATCGGCAATACGCACCGCGGCGCCATGGCCCAGACCCAGGCGCTGTGCCTCGGCCGCATTGACGCGCACGGCCGGTGCGCGGTTCAGCGGATGGGCGCTCAATGCCTTGGCACGACGCAGCACCGCGTCGGTGCGGTAGATCGGCCAGGTCGCCAGGCGGACCAGGCCGCCGGCCGCCGGACGCGAGGCCAGCTCGGCGCGGCCCTGGTGGCCACGCTCGCTGATGCCTTCGCGCAAACCGGCCAGGTCGTCGAACTCGAAACCCGCCAGCTTCAGCACACCGCCCAGCGCACGCAGCACCTTCCAGCCCGGACGCACGTCGCCCGGCGCCTTCGCGCCGGCGGCGACACCCTGCGAGAGGCCGTCGACATTCACCAGCGTGCCGTCGATTTCCGGCAGCAGGCCGATCGGCAGGATCACATCGGCCACCTCGCGCAGCGCGGGACTGGCATAGGCGGAGAACGCCACCACCTGCTCGGCACCACGCAGCGCCTTGAGGAAGGCGGCGCCATCGGCCACGTCCTGCGGTTCCACGCCGTACAGCACGTAGGCCTTGCGCGGCTGCGCCAACATGGCCTGCGCGTCGAGACCACCGTTGCCCGGCAGCACGCCGACGCGGCCCAGGCCCACGGCGTTGGCCCCGACCGGCAGCTCGTTGTAGGCCGCACCGGTGGCTTCGGCGATGAAGCGGGCCACGGCGCGCAGCCACGAGGCTTGCGGGTGCGTCACGGCAGCTTCGCCAAGGATCACGACCGCATGGCCGCTCTTGAGATCGGCGATGGCGCCCTGGTCACCCTGGTCGGCCGAGGCACCGTTGATGGCATTGGCCAGCGCGGCCGGTGCGGTGGCACCGGCATCGACGGCGGCCTTGGCCAGCGACAGCAGCGCATCGACCAGCGCCTGCGGCGCCACGATGGCTTCGCCGGCCAGCTTGTAGTTGAAGTTGAAGCTCGCCGGATTGACGGCGTAGACCTTGGCGCCCTTCTTCACCGCCTGATGGATGCGGTGATTGACCAGCGGCAGCTCGTGACGCAGGTCCGAGCCGACCAGCAGCGCGGCCTTGACCTTGTCCAGCTCGGCCACCGGCTTGGCGAAGGTCCGCGCCACCGCGTCGTCGGCCAAGTCCAGCTGACGCACGCGATGATCGATATGGGCACTGCCCAGGCCACGGGCTAGGCGCACCAGCAGATCGCCTTCCTCGTTGGTGGTGGCCGGATGCACCAGCACGCCCAGCTCGCTGCCCGGCACCGCCTTGAGCGATTCGACCGCGGCGCCGATGGCGTCTTCCCAGGTGGTGGCCTGCCACTGGCCGTTGCGCTTGACCTGCGGCGCGCTCACGCGATCGGCGGCGTACAGGCCCTGATGGCTGTAGCGGTCGCGGTCGGACAGCCAGCATTCGTTGACCGATTCGTTGTCGCGCGGCACCGTGCGCAGCACCTCGCCGCGGCGCGTGTGCAGCCACAGGTTGGAACCCAGCGCGTCGTGATAGGCGATGGACGGCTTGGCGATCAGCTCCCAGGCGCGGGCCTGGAACTGGAACGGCTTGTTGGTGAGCGCACCCACCGGGCAGACGTCGATGATGTTGCCCGACAGTTCCGTCTCGATGGTCTTGCCGATGTAGGTGCCGATCTGCAGGTTGTCGCCGCGGCTCATGCCGCCCAGCTCGTAGGTGCCGGCGATTTCGCTGGTGAAGCGCACGCAGCGCGTGCACTGGATGCAGCGGGTCATCTCGGTGGCGACCAGCGGGCCGAGGTTCTCGTCGGCGATGGTGCGCTTGCGCTCGGTGTAGCGCGACACGCTGCGGCCGTAACCCAGCGCCACGTCCTGCAGCTCGCACTCGCCGCCCTGATCGCAGATCGGGCAATCCAGCGGGTGGTTGATCAGCAGGAACTCCATCACGTCCTTCTGATACTTCAGGGCGACGTCGGTGCGGGTCTTCACCTTCATGCCTTCGGCCACCGGCGTGGCGCAGGCCGGCTGGGGCTTGGGCATGGGCTTGCCGCCCATCTCCACCTCGACCAGGCACATGCGGCAGTTCGCGGCGATGGGCAGCTTGCGGTGATAACAGAAACGCGGGATCGCCACGCCAATGGCGTCGGCGGCCTCGATGATCATGGCGCCCTTGCGGATCTGCGTGGGCTTGCCGTCGATCTCGATGTTCAGCAGATCAAGGGCGGGGGCGGCGGGCTGCGCACTCATGCGGCGGCTCCAAGCTTGTCGTCGACGATCGAGCGGCCGTTGACGATGTAGTACTCGAATTCATCCCAGAACTGGCGCAGGAAGCCCTGCACCGGCCACGCGGCGGCTTCGCCGAACGCGCAGATGGTGTGGCCTTCGATCTGGCCGGCAATGGCCTTGAGGCGATGCAGGTCGTCCATCGTGCCCTGGCCGGCCACGATGCGGTCCAGCACGCGGTGCATCCAGCCGGTACCCTCGCGACACGGCGTGCACTGGCCGCAGGACTCCTTGTGGAAGAACTGCGAGATGCGGCGGGTGAAGCGCACCGTGCAGACGGTGTCGTCCAGCACCACGATGGCGCCGGAACCCAGGCCCGTCTTGAGGTCGCGCAGGGTGTCGTAGTCGAACGGCAGGCCCTTCAACTGTTCCGCGCGCAGCACCGGCATCGACACGCCGCCCGGAATCGCGCCCTTGAGGGTGCGGCCCGGACGCAGGCCACCGGCCATCTCCAGCAGTTCGTCGAAGGTGGTGCCCAGCGGCACTTCGAAGTTGCCGCCCTTCTGCACGCAACCGGACACCGAGAAGATCTTGGGGCCGCCGTTCTTGGTCTTGCTCTGCGCCAGGAACCAGTCCGCGCCCTTGCGCAGGATGGCCGGCACCGAGGCATAGGTTTCGGTGTTGTTGATGGTGCTGGGCTTGCCGTACAGGCCGAAGTTGGCCGGGAACGGCGGCTTGAAGCGCGGCTGGCCCTTCTTGCCTTCCAGCGACTCCATCAGCGCGGTTTCTTCGCCGCAGATGTAGGCACCGGCGCCGAGCGCGCCATAGATGTCCACGTCGAGGCCGGTGCCCTGGATGTTCTTGCCCAGCAGGCCAGCCGCGTAGGCTTCCTTCAGCGCCTCTTCGAAATGCTCGAACGGCTCGTGATGGAACTCGCCACGCAGGTAGTTGTAGGCAACGGTGGAGCCGGTGCAGTAGCACGCGATGGCCATGCCTTCGATCACCGCATGCGGGTTGAAGCGCAGGATGTCGCGGTCCTTGCACGTGCCCGGCTCGGATTCGTCCGAGTTGCAGAGGATGTACTTCTGCATGTTGCCCTTGGGCATGAAGGACCACTTCAGGCCGGTCGGGAAACCCGCGCCGCCACGGCCGCGCAGGTTGCTCTTCTTGATCTCTTCGATCAGAGCGTTCGGATCGGGCTTTTCGGCGAGGATCTTCTTCCACGCTTCATAGCCACCGACCTGGGTATAGCTGTCCATCGCCCACGGCTTGTCGAAATGCAGCGTGGTGTAGACAACCTGGTGTTCCTGGGGTGCGGGTCCGTATGCCATTGCGCCCTGCCCTTACTTGAGACCGTCGAGAATCTCGTCGATCTTCGCGATCGAGAGTTTCTCGTGGTAGTGACCATTGACGGTCATCGCCGGCGCGTGGGCGCAGGCGGCGATGCATTCTTCTTCGCGCTTCAGATACACGCGGCCATCGGCGGTGCTTTCACCGAGCTTGATGCCCAGCTTCTTCTCGGCGTGGGCCACCAGCTCCTCGGCGCCGTTGAGCCAGCACGAGATGTTGGTGCAGATGGCCACGTTGTTGCGGCCGACCGGGCGCGTCTCCAGCATCGAATAGAAGCTGGCCACCTCGTAGGCCCATACCGCGGGCAGCTCCAGGTACCTGGCGACGGCGGTGATCAGCTCGTCGGTGAGGAAGCCGTGGTTCTGCTCCTGCGCGGCGAACAGCGCCTGGATCAGCGCCGAGCGCTTGCGATCCGGCGGGAAGCGGGCAACCCACTCGTCGATGTGATGGCGGGTGTGGTCGTTGAGTTCGACGAGCGGGTCGACGTTCTTGACCTGCTCGTAATTTCCGGTGGCTTTCATGTGTGCTTTCCTCCGGGCTCAGCGATCGACTTCGCCGAACACGAGGTCATAGGTGCCGATCATCGCCACCACGTCGGCCAGCATGTGGCCGGTGACGGTGGCGTCCATCGACGACAGGTGGGCAAAGCCCGGCGCGCGCAGGTGCACACGGAACGGCTTGTTGGCGCCGTCCGATACCAGGTAGCAGCCGAATTCACCCTTGGGCGCTTCCACCGCGGCATAGGTCTCGCCGGCCGGCACGCCGTAGCCTTCGGTGAACAGCTTGAAGTGGTGGATCAGCGCTTCCATGTCCTCTTTCATGTTTTCACGATGAGGCGGGGCGACCTTGTAGTTCTGCACGATCACCGGACCGGGGTTGGCCTTCAGCCACTTCACGCACTGCTGGATGATGCGGTTGGACTGACGCATCTCCTCGACGCGCACCAGGTAACGGTCGTAGCAGTCGCCGCCCACGCCCACCGGGATGTCGAAATCCACCTCGGCGTACTTGGCGTACGGCTGCTTCTTGCGCAGGTCCCACTCGATGCCCGAGCCGCGCAGCATCACGCCGGTCATGCCCCAGGCCTGCGCCTTCTCCGGCGGAATCACGCCGATGCCGACCGTACGCTGCTTCCAGATACGGTTGTTGGTGAGCAGTTCTTCGTACTCGTCCACCTTCGACGGGAAGTCGCTGGTGAACGCTTCGAGGAAGTCGAGCATGGAACCTTCGCGCCAGCTGTTGAGGCGCTTGAGGTCCTTGCCCTTGTGCCAGGGCGACTCGCGGTACTGCGACATGTGGTCGGGCAGATCGCGGTAGACGCCGCCCGGGCGGTAGTACGTGGCGTGCATGCGCGCGCCCGACACCGCCTCGTAGACGTCCATCAGTTCCTCGCGCTCACGGAACGCGTACAGGAACACCGCCATCGCGCCCAGGTCGAGCGCGTTGGAGCCGACCCACATCAGGTGATTCAGGATGCGGGTGATTTCGTCGAACATGGTGCGGATGTACTGCGCACGCTCCGGCGCCTCGATACCCAGCAGGGTTTCGATGGCACGCACGTAGGCGTGCTCGTTGCACATCATCGACACGTAGTCGAGACGATCCATGTAGCCGATCGACTGGTTGAACGGCTTGGATTCGGCCAGCTTCTCGGTACCGCGGTGGAGCAGGCCCACGTGCGGATCGGCGCGGACGACGGTTTCGCCGTCCATCTCCAGCACCAGGCGCAGCACGCCGTGCGCAGCGGGATGCTGCGGGCCGAAGTTCATCGTGTAGTTGCGGATCTCTTGCACGGATTAGTTCCTCCGCCAGTCGTCGGCGGCTTCGGCCTTGGCCTGCACCAGGTCGGCGTCGTCACGGATGACGCGCGGCACCAGCACGCGCGGTTCGATCGACACGGGTTCGTACACCACGCGCTTCTGCTCGGGGTCGTAGCGGACCTCGACATTGCCGATCAGCGGGAAATCCTTGCGGAACGGGTGACCCACGAAACCGTAGTCGGTGAGGATGCGGCGCAGGTCCGGATGCCCCGAATAGATGATGCCGTACAGGTCGAACGACTCACGCTCGAACCAGTTCACGCCCGGCCAGATACCGGTCAGCGACGGCACCACCGGCAGCGAGTCGTCTTCGCAGAACACGCGCAGGCGCAGGCGCTGGTTGTTCTCCAGCGACAGCAGGTGCACGACCGAGGCGAAACGGCGCGGCACCGCGTCGGCGTGCGGACGGTCGGCCCACTTGAAGCGGCCCATGGCCTCGCCTTCCACGCCGCGCGAGAAGCCGGTACCGGAAACGGTCTCGGTGTCCCACTCGGTCTGGCCGTAGCCGAGATAATCGATGCCGCAGACGTCGATCGGCACGCCGAAACGGAACGTGGCCTCGTCACGCAACGCCGTGGCCACCGCGAGCAGGTCGGCGGCGGCCACTTCGGCGGTGACTTCGTGGCGGACGATGCTGATCTTCAGCGTATCGCCGAATCGCGCCGAGAGGCGCTCGGCCAGCGAGTTCGATGGTGTATCAGTCATGGCTGGGCAGCGCCTATCAGGAACGCGCGATGGTGTTGGTGCGACGGATCTTCTTCTGCAGCTGCAGAATGCCGTGGATCAACGCCTCGGCCGTAGGCGGGCAGCCCGGCACGTAGATGTCCACCGGCACAATGCGGTCACAGCCGCGCACCACGGAATACGAATAGTGGTAATAGCCGCCGCCGTTGGCGCAGCTACCCATCGAGATGACCCACTTGGGGTCCGGCATCTGGTCGTAGACCTTGCGCAGCGCCGGGGCCATCTTGTTGACCAGGGTGCCGGCCACGATCATCACGTCGGACTGGCGCGGGCTCGGGCGGAAGATCACGCCGTAGCGGTCAAGGTCCAGACGCGCCGCACCGGCATGCATCATTTCCACCGCGCAGCAGGCCAGGCCGAAGGTCATCGGCCACATGGAACCGGTGCGCGCCCAGTTCATCAGCGCATCGACGCTGGTGGTGGCAAAACCGCGCTGCATGACCGGGTTGTCTTCGGCCGGACGCAGGATGTCGTCCACCAGGTTCAGCGGCTGCGGGTTGTGCATCACCCGGTCGAGGGACGAGATCACTCCCATTCCAGTGCTCCCTTCTTCCACACGTAAGCAAAACCGACCACCAAGAGCAGCAGGAACAGCGCCATTTCCACCAGCGCGATCAGACCGATCTTCTGGAACACCACCGCCCAGGGGAACAGGAAGGCGATTTCCAGATCGAAGATGATGAAGATGATCGCCAGCAGGTAGTAGCGAACGTCGAAGCGCATGCGCGCATCTTCGAAGGCTTCGAAGCCGCACTCGTAGGGCGAGAGCTTTTCCGCTTCGGGGCGACGGGGACCGGCAAGCAGGCCAACGGCCAGCAGGACCACGCCAAGGCCGGCGGCAACGCCGATGAACAGCAGAATGGGCCAGTATTCGGCAAGCACGATGGAACGTACCTCCGCGCCTTCATTGGCGCATCAGTGACCGTCGGGGGAAACGGTCCGGAACCGGGGGGTTCAGCAGGCCGATGAAGGCCATGGGCTTACGCCACGATCACGCAGATTTGCAGCCGCAATCGTCCGACTTTCCACGATCAGGGTCGGGAACCGCGACATTGTATCAGCGCGCTTAGCAACAACAAGCCTTGACGGGTATTTGGAACGCACTGCACGCGTTTTATTTGCAGCCCGCGCTGCAGCGGCCGCAAGGCATTACTACCAAGGTCTAATCACATCGTGTGCGTGGGACGCTCGGAGCCCGTCATGCCGGCGAGAATGTTCTCGATGCGGGTGCGCGCGACCTCGCCATCGGAGGACTCGTTGAACTGCACGCCGATGCCGGCGGTGCGGTTGCCCTGGGCACCGACCGGGGTCACCCAGACCACCTTGCCGGCCACCGACAGGCGCTCCCCTTCGTCGGTGAGGTTGATCAGCAGCACCACCTCGTCGCCCAGTGAGTAGCGCTGGGCCGTGGGCGCGAACAGGCCGCCGTTCTTCAGATAAGGCATGTACGCGTTGTAAAGCGACGCGGTGTCCTTGATCTTCAACGAAATGATGCCCTGGCGGGCGGCAATGGCCGGATTCATGGCTGCTCCTGCGAACCGCTGGGACGAAGGTCCCTGAAGCGGCATCCTAGCGAGCGCCGAGGCCGAGCGTAAAGCGACGCGTCGACGGAATGTGACGGAGAAGCGACCCGCCGTGGCCGCTCAAAGCTCGCACCAGCCCCAGCGGTCGAAAATCCACGGCGACGGCAGGTTCATATAGAGCTTGGCGAAACGCGGACCCGCCTGCCCTTCGCCCAGGGCATGCAACAGGTAGCGGCCCTGGTCATCGCGGGCGACGGGAGCCTTGGCCCACGGCCAGTGACGGACACCATCCTGGCCGGCCACCATCAGCCGGAGCCAGGGACGCAGCGCGGCCGGGGGCTGCCATGGCAGGGCCGGAGCTCCCGCATGGGGGCCAGTGTCCTTTACCGCCTGATAGCGCTCGGCGCGATCCGCCAGGCGCCGCATGCGCTTGCCGCTCAGCGCCATCTGGCTGCGATGACAGGCAAGTGCCGCCAGCTTGTTCGCGTGCAGCCCGACCGAGGAGTCGAGCTTGACCCTGCCCGTCACCTCGCCTTCACGGCCATGGACCAGGTAGGCCAGCTGTTCCGGCGTCCTGCCCGGCCATCGGGCCAGTGCGAGCCGCGTGATGACGTGGGCCGCACCATGGTCGGGATGGTGATCCCCCAGCGCCGGCATGACCACGAGGTTCGGTTCGTAGGCGTCCAGGCTGGTGGTCAAGGCCGCCAGCGTGGAATGGAAATGTTCGCTTAAGCGATCGGTAAGCCCCATGTCGGGCCAGCCCAGGGCCTGCAGCGCAGACGACTCCACCCCCAGCTGCTGCAGCGCCTGCGCCACCTCGCCTCGACGCCGCTCGCCCCAGCGACGCCGCTCTTCGCCACCAATGCGCAGGCGACGCTCGACCCAGCGCTGCGGCCACGGGTTGTTGTCGCCATTGGTCAACAGCAGAATCCGCACGTCGCCGCCAGACTGGCGCACCTGCTGGATCAGCTCACCGGTCGCAATCGATTCGTCGTCCGGATGGGGCGAAACCACCAGCAGCCGGGTCTGCGCGTTGAGACTCAACGCCATGTCAACCGCCCTCCGCGGGCGGCGGCAATGGCTTCCAGCCCCGCTCGAACGCCTGGGTCCAGACGAACGCCACCGGCGCGCCGTTGGTTGCCTTCAGGTGATGGACGCCGCGCTCGAGATACCAATGGTCGGCGACCGGCCCGCCGTCCAGGCTCCCGCTCAAGCGCTGCTGTCCATCGGTCAACACGTAATCTCCCGGCACCAGTATGTCGATCACCTGATCGGGCTCATGCGTGGGCAGCATACGCCCCGCCACCCAGACGTCCCCGCCGGCCGGTACATAGTTGAGCATCACGAAGCGTGCGCTGTCGTGCGATAACCGGCGCAGCACCACCACCATGGTGTGATGACTTATCAGGTCATCGACGATGGTGTTCGCCACCTGCCCGCGCCGCAGTCGATGCAGGGCCAGGCTTTCCAGCACCGGATAGTAGGGGCGCATGCGGAAGATGGCGTCGCCCTTGGCATCCATCACGAAGTCGGACTTGTCCGTGTAGTGAAGCACCAGCGCCAGCTCGGCGCGCTGCGCCGCCAGCTTGTCTTTCCACGGCGGCGCATAGGCCACGATGGCGGCCAGCTCGCAGCCAAGCACCAGCACCAGCAACACGCCGCGCAAGCGGGGACGCTGCGCAAGCCAGGTCCATTGCGATGCCCATCCGGCGCCGGCCAGTACCAGCGTAGGCAGCACCGGCAGGAAATCCTGCCTGGTCACCAGCGGCCAGACGAACCAGATCAACAGCAGATACAGGCCGCCCTGTAGCGCAAGGAAGGCGGCCCAGTCGAATTCGCTCAGCGCACGACGACGCACCGCTCGCACCGTCAGCGCCACCATGGCCGACGCGAGCACCAGGAACCACAACCCGTTGAGTGCCGCGTGGCGCTTGCTTGCACCGCCGATGTTGTAGCCGGCCAACCCGTACCAGGCATCGCCCAGCACGCCATGCATCGCGAGCCAGATGACGAATAGCGTCGGGACCAGCAACAGGCCGAACAACGCCGCCAGCCAGCAGCGGCCGCTGGTACGCGCGGTGCCGGCCGGACGCATCAGTCCAAGCAGCGCCGCCACCAACAGGGTGGTGACGAGCAGCACCAGCGTCTTCTGCGATACCGACAATGCGCAGCCCACGCACAGGCCCGCCAGGAAAAAACGCCAGGCGCGCGCCGGCGCTCCCACCACGAAAGCCAGCCCGGCCAGCCACATGGCCATCCACATGTCGTCGGTGCGGAACTGTCCGCTCACGATGAAAAAGCGCGGAAACAAGCCAGCCACCAGCACGGCGACCACGGCCACGCGCCAGCCGAACAGGCGCCGCCCCATCCAGCCGACCGCGCCCAGGGCGAGCACGTACCAGAACTGCATGGCGAGCCGCAGCCAGGTCAGCACATCGGCCCGCTCATCGAGCAGCCTGATCAGCGGCGAGTGCAACCAGCCGAACAGCGGGCCGTGGTTGTCGAACACATCGCGATAGGGCAGCAGGCCCTGGGTCCACGCCCACGCCACGTGCGCGTGCTGTGCCTCATCGGAATTGAGGGTGTACGCGTCCAGCCACGCCAGTCGAAGGACCAGCAGGATCAGCAGGGATAACCACGGCCAAACGGGGAGACGGTACTGCAGCGGGGACTTCATCCCACAAGGCTAGGCAGGCGGCCTGTCAACAAGCTTTCCCAGCCCGCAGGCGGGCCGGCCCGCGCTAGCGCCAGCGCGCCAGCAGTTCGAGCAACAACAGGTCGCCGCGCAAGGGGCCGCGCAAGGATTCGCGCGTGCGATTGGCCGCCATGTACCACTGGTCCAATGCCTCGGTATCCAGCTGGCTGGCCAGCGGACCGGTACCCGCCGCGGCCCGCCCCTTCACTTCATCGGCCACGGCCTGGGCGGCAAACCACAGGCGCTGCCCGGGCTCGTTGTCGAGCCAGCGGCGGGCCACTTCCATCGCCTCGCCACGACCGGCGGCAAGCGCGCCCAGGTCCTTGCGGACCTCCTGTCGTCGCGCCAGCGCACCTTCCTGCACCCAGGCACGTGCAAGCCCCGGATTGCCACCGGCCGCATCGAGCGCCGCGGACGCGTCGGCGACGCCCTGCTGCTGCAACCAGGCGAGCGCGTCCTCGCGTGGCGGCAGGTGGAACTCGATGCGCTGGCAACGGCTGCGGATGGTCTGCGGCAATCGCCAGGGCGCATCGGCCACCAGCAGCAGCAAGGTCTGCGGCGAAGGCTCTTCCAGGGTTTTCAGCAAGGCATTGGCGGCCGCCGCGTTCATGGCATCGGCCGGATCGATGCATACGATCTGCCAGCCGCCGAACTGACTGGACATGGCCAGCCGCGCCGACAACTCGCGGATCTGGTCGACCACGATCTCGCTGCGCTGCACACCGTCCTTGCGCAGGCCGAAACTCAGCGTGGCGAAATCCGGGTGCGTCCCGGCCGCGAACAACTGGCAACTGCGGCACTGCCCGCAGGCCATGCCATCCTGCGCTTGCGTGCACAGCAGGCCCTGGGCGAAACGACGCATGAAGTCGCGCTTGCCCAGGCCGACAGGCCCGCACAGCAGCAAGGCATGCGGCATGGCATCACGCGCGCGCCGCGCCTGCAGGCGCGACCAGTGCTCGGCATGCCAGGGCATCGCGCTCATGCGACCGCTCCAAACAAATGATGCGTGGCGCCGATGGCCGCCTCCAGCACCTGGGCCGGCGTCAGGCTGGCATCGATCACGCGGAAACGCGCGGGGTCCGCCGCCGCGCGCGTGCGATACACCTCGCGCACGCGCTCGAAGAAGGCATCGGCCTCCACCTCGATGCGGTCGGCCTCGCCACGGCCCGCCGCCCGCGCGCGTCCGGTCGCCACGGGCAGGTCGAGCAGCAGGGTGAGATCCGGCGTCAGGCCGTTGGTTGCCCAGCGCTCCAGCTCGGCGATGCGCTCCATCGGCATGCCGCGGCCGCCGCCCTGGTAGGCATAGCTGGCGTCGGTGAAGCGATCGCACAGCACCCACTTGCCGGCCGCCAGTGCCGGCTCGATGCGCTCGCGCACCAGCTGGGCGCGCGAGGCGAACATCAGCAGCAATTCCGACTCCGCGCTCAGGTCGCGCCGCCCCGCATCGAGCACGATGGCGCGTATCGCCTCGCCCAGCGGAGTGCCGCCGGGTTCGCGTGTCTGCACGAGATCCACGCCCTGCTCCACCAGGTGCGCCTGCAGGCCGGCGAGCAGCGTGCTCTTGCCGGCGCCTTCGCCGCCTTCGAGCGAGATGAATTTTCCGCGTGGTGTCATGGACAGCGCTTCAGTTGATAGCAGGCAACGTTGCGATTGTGCTCGTCCAGGGTACTGGAGAACACATGGGTGCCGTCGCCACGCGCCACGAAATACAGCTCGGTGCCGGCGGCCGGATGCAATGCCGCCTCGATGGCCGGCTTGCCGGGCATGGCGATCGGCGTCGGCGGCAGGCCCTGGCGCGTATAGGTGTTGTAGGGCGTGTCCGTGGTGAGATCCACCTTGTGGATACTGCCGGTATAGGCATCGCCCAGGCCATAGATCACCGTGGGATCGGTCTGCAGCAGCATGTGGGTCTGCAGGCGACGGATGAACACGCCGGCGATGCGCGGGCGCTCGTCGGCACGGCCGGTTTCCTTCTCCACGATGGAGGCCAGGATCAACGCGTCGTAGGGCGTGGCCAGCGGCACATCCTTGTCGCGCTGCGCCCACAGCGCATCGAGCAGCTTCGCCATCGCGGCATGCGCGCGGCGGAGAATGTCCAGGTCGCTGTCGCCCTTCACGTAGGCGTAGGTTTCGGGAAGAAAGCGGCCTTCCGGCATTTCGCCGGTGGCGCCGATCCTGGCCATCAGCGCGGCGTCATCCAGGCCCGCAGCGTCCTGGCGCAGCCTGTCGGCCTTGGCCAGCGCCTGGCGCAGTTCGCGGAAGTTCCAGCCGTCGACGATGGTGAAATTGCGCTGCAATACCTTGCCTGCCGCCATGTTGAGCAGCAGCTCGCGCGGCGTCATGCCGGCCACCAGCGCATACTCACCGGCATGCAGGCGGCCGGCCACGCGCAACTGCTCGGCCAGCACGCGCCAGTACAGCGGGCCGACCGTCGTCACCTTGTTCCGGCGCAACTCGCCCACCACGTCGCGCAGGCTGCTGCCCTTCGCCACATCGAGGCTGGGCGTCTGTGCGGTGACGGCCAGCGGCGTCTGCACGAAGCGCCGGTAATCCAGCCAGCCATAGACCACGGCAGCAGCCACCGCCAGCAACACCAGCACGACCAGCCCGCGCCAGAACGCACGCCCCCGCCTCTTGTCTCGACTCATGCCTGCTCCATCGGGAAACCCAGTCCGCGCCAATGCTGTTGCAAGGCACGGGACACCGGGCCGGGAACATACACGGTATTGCCCACGGCCTGAACCGGCAGGATGCCCCGGACGCTGGAGGTGAGGAAAACCTCGGCCGCACGCGCCAGCTCCCCGGGACGCAGGCGCACCACGTTCGCCTCGGGCCGGATCGCCAGCACCTCGGCGCGCGCCACGCCGGCCACGCCGCAGCGCTCCAGCGCCGGCGTCACCAGCACCCCATCGATCACCGCGAACAGGTTGGCCATGGTGGCCGAGATGACGTCACCGGCGGTATCGCAAAGCAGGCCTTCGGCCACGGTGGCGTCGCTCCATTCGGCGCGCGCCAGCACCTGCTCCAGGCGATTGAGATGCTTCATGCCGGCCAGCAAGGGTTGCTGCGCCAGTCGCGTGTCGCACCAGCGCACGCGAATGCCGTTCGCATAGGCGTCGCCGCCCATGGCGGGCGCATCGAAAGCAGCCACCACGCGGGTGGGCTGCGGCGTGGCCGGTGGCGCATAGCCCCGCTCGCCAATGCCTCGCGTCAGGGTGATGCGTACCACCGCGTGATCGAGACCCGCGGCGGCGACCAAGGCCTCGCGCAGCAGCAAGGCCGCATCCGGCACCGGCAGGCGCAAGCGCGCGCCACTATCGGCCAATCGCTGCATGTGGCGCGACCACAACGGCGCCTTGCCATGCGCGAACCGGATGGTCTCGAACAAGCCATCGCCATAGCCAAGCCCGCGATCGAACACGGACACGGTGCTGCACGACAGGCCGTCGACAAGCACGCGCGCAGCGGCGGCCGTCACCCCTGCACTCCAAGCGCCCGCAACAGGCCACGGGCCTTCGCGCGCGTTTCGTCCAGCTCCTTCTCCGCCACCGAATCCGCCACGATGCCGGCCCCGGCGCGCAGCGTCACCTGCGCGCCGGCCAGGGTGAAGGTACGGATAAGAATGTTCAGGTCCAGGTCGCCATTGCGATCGAGATAGCCCAGCGCGCCGGTATAGGCGCCGCGCGGGGCATGCTCCAGCGCGGCGATAATCTCCATGCAGCGCACCTTGGGGCAGCCGGTGATGGTGCCGCCCGGAAAGGTCGCCGCGATCACTTCGCCCGGCGTGATGCCTTCGCGCAGCCGGCCGCGCACATTCGACACGATGTGGTGCACGTGCGCGTAGCTTTCCACCACCATCAACTCATTGACCTCGACCGATCCCGGCACGCACACGCGCCCCAGGTCGTTGCGCTCCAGGTCGATCAGCATCACGTGCTCGGCGCGCTCCTTCGGATGCGACGTGAGTTCGTGGATGCGCGCCAGCTCGTCGTCGCCCGGCGTACGCGGTCGCGTGCCGGCGATGGGCCGGGTCTGGGCCACGCCATCGCGTACTTCCACCAGGCGCTCGGGCGACGAACTGACCACGGCCCAACCGGGCTGTTGCAGCAATCCGGCGAACGGTGCGGGATTGGCCTGCCGCAGCGCGGCATACAACTCGACCGGCTGCGGCGGCGTCGCATAGTGCGCGCGCCATGCACGGGAAAGATTGACCTGGAAAATATCCCCCGCGTGCAGGTGCTCGTGGACGCGCGCCACGCCATCGAGGAACAGCGCGGGATCATCCTCATCACAACGATCCGGCGTAGCCAGCGCGGCAATGGCCGGAACCGCCGCGAGATCCGCCTCCATCGCATCGAGCAGCGCCTCATGGCCGGGCTCCGCCAACAGCACCGTGCAACCACGTTCGTGATCGACCACCACGGCCGCGGGACAGCGCAACGCCAGCGCCGTCGGCAACGACTCCGTGGACCGAAGACGCAGTCGCGGCTCGATGTCACCGACCAGCTCATAGGCGAGCAGCAACAGCCAGCCACCGTGGAACGGCAGGTTGTCCGCGTCGTCGCGCGGCACCCTCGCCGCCTTCCACGCCTGGTCGAGTGCATCGAGAAAACGCCCCGGGCGAAGCTCGCCGCTGGCGTCCGCCAGACGACCATCGGCACGCAGCGTCAGGCTGTCCTGCGGAAACGCAAACAGGATGTCGTAGCGCGACTGCGGCGTGCCGTGCGTCACGCTCTGCAACAGCCCGGGATAGCGCTCCGGAAATGCAGCGGCCGGCGCGAGCAGGTCGCGCCGGCCGTGCAGGGTACGACGATGGACGTTCGACACGTCGATCAGTTCACGCCGCTCAAACGCGGCGGAACGCCAGCGTACCGTTGGTGCCGCCAAAGCCAAACGAGTTGGAGATGGCCACGTCGAGCTTGGTCTCGCGTGCGGTGTGCGCCACGAAATCCAGGTCGCAGCCCTCGCCCGGCTCGTCCAGGTTGATGGTGGGCGGCAGCACCTGGTCGCGCAGCGCCAGGATGGTGAAGATCGCCTCCACGCCGCCGGCGGCACCGAGCAGGTGACCGGTCACCGACTTGGTCGAGCTCATCGCCAGCTTGTAGGCGTGATCGCCGAACACGCGCTTGGCCGCCAGCACTTCACCCAGGTCGCCCAGCGGCGTCGAGGTGCCATGGGCATTGATGTACTTCACCTCGGTCGGGTTGATGCCCCCATCCTTCAGTGCGCTGTCCATGCAACGCGCCGCACCCTCGCCGCCCTCGCTGGGCGCGGTGATGTGATAGGCGTCGCCGCTCATGCCGAAGCCCACCAGCTCGGCGTAGATCTTCGCGCCGCGCGCCTTGGCATGCTCGTACTCTTCCAGCACCAGCACGCCGGCGCCGTCGGACAGCACGAAGCCATCGCGGTCCTTGTCCCACGGACGGCTGGCCTTGGTCGGCTCGTCGTTGCGGGTGGACATGGCCTTGGCCGAGCAGAAGCCCGCCATTGCCGTGCCGGTGGTGGCGAACTCGGCGCCGCCGGCGATCATCGCGTCGGCATCGCCGTACTGGATCATGCGCGCGGCCAGGCCGATGTTGTGCGTGCCGGTGGTGCAGGCCGTCACGCAGGCGATGTTCGGGCCCTTCAGGCCATACATGATCGACAGGTGGCCCGAGACCATGTTGATGATGGAACTGGGCACGAAGAACGGCGACACGCGACGCGGGCCCTTGTCGTGCAGCTCGATCGACGTGTGCTCGATGGTATGCAGGCCACCGATGCCGGCCGCCACCGCCACGCCGATGCGCGGCGCGTTCGCTTCCGTCACTTCCAGCCCGGAATCGCGCAGGGCTTGGGTGCCCGCGGCGATGCCGTAGTGGATGAACGGATCCATCTTCTTGATCTCTTTCGCGGCAATCCATTCCGCGGGATCGAAACCACGTACCTGGCCGGCGATGCGCGTGGCATAGGCGGTGGCGTCGAAATGGGTAACCTCGCCGATGCCACTGACGCCCTTGAGGATGTTGTCCCAGGCGGTAGCGATATCGTTGCCAACCGGCGAAATGATGCCGAGGCCGGTTACAACCACACGTCGTTTGCTCATGCTGATCTTCCTTCGTGTTTCCGTGGTGCCGCCGCTACCGGCGGCATTTGCGCGTTATCGCGGCCACGTCATCCGGGCCGTGCGATACGCAGGCGCGCACCATACGGGATCGGACGTTGCAAAATGCAGAAACGAAAACTGCGCCAATGTGGCGCAGCTTCCGGTATCGCTGGTGGGCGGGCACATCAGGCCGACGCGCCTGCCGCAACGGAGCGATCAGTCCTTGGTGTGGGCCTTGATGTAGTCAACAGCCTGCTGCACCGTGGTGATCTTCTCGGCTTCTTCGTCCGGGATCTCGGTCTCGAACTCTTCCTCGAGGGCCATGACCAGCTCGACAGTGTCCAGCGAATCAGCGCCCAGATCGTCCACGAACGAAGCGTTCGCCGTGACTTCATCCTCCTTCACGCCCAGCTGCTCGATGACGATTTTCTTGACGCGCTCTTCGATGGTGCTCATGTTGCCAATACCTCCCAAGGAGTAGTTACCTGTCAACGCCGGCTTCAAGGCCGGCATATGGCCGGCGGATTGTAGTGGCTAAGCCCCAAGGCCGCCATGGTCCGCCAACAATGCTTGGGCGCAGGCCACGGGACCGGCGCGAAAGAAGCAATTGTCTCCTAAAACGATCTCGCTGGCGACAATTCCTCGTTAAGCCGGCCCGTGCCGGCACGCCAGGGGGCTGTCCGCCGTCCCGGCCGTTTCAAACAGCGGGGTGGCCGATGGCATCGCCCATCCCCGCTTTTGCGCCTTACGGCATGTACATGCCGCCGTTGACGTGAAGGGTCTCGCCGGTGATGTAGGCCGCCGCCGGGGACGCCAGGAAGCCCACTGCCTTCGCGATATCGCTCGCCTCGCCCAGGCGCCCCAGGGCGATCTGGCCGAGCAGCGCCTGCTTGGACTCTTCCGGCAGGGCGCGCGTCATGTCGGTATCGATAAAGCCCGGTGCCACCACGTTCACGGTGATGCCGCGCGAACCGATCTCGCGGGCCAGCGACTTGGAGAAGGCGATGATGCCGGCCTTGGCCGCCGCATAATTGGACTGCCCCGGGTTGCCGGTGAGGCCGATCACCGAGGCGATGGAGATGATGCGGCCCTTGCGCGCCTTCATCATGCCTCGCATCACCGCCTTCGAGGTGCGGTAGACCGAGCTGAGGTTGGTGTCGAGGATGCTCTGCCAGTCGTCCTCCGACATGCGCATCAGCAGCTGGTCGCGGGTGATGCCGGCGTTGTTGACCAGGATCGACACGGGACCGAACTGCTTGCCGATATCGCCGATCAGCGCATCGACCGCGGCGCTGTCGGTGACGTTCAGCACGCGGCCGTGGCCACCGCTGGCAGCAAGGCGCTCGCCGATCGCCGCCGCACCGCTTTCGCTGGTGGCCGTGCCGATCACGGTGGCGCCCTGCGCCGCCAGCTCATCGGCAATGGCGGCACCGATACCGCGACTGGCGCCCGTGACGAGGGCGATCTCACCTTGCAGTGTCTTGCTCATCTGTGACTTCCCTTTGGATGGCTGGACGTCGATCCGTCCAGCGGCATGGATTCGTGTAAAAGCGAGGGCTCAGGCCCACTCGGTGCGCGCGGCGTCGAGCTCGGCCGGCGTGCCGATGGCGCGGGCCTCGACGCTCTTGTCGATACGCTTGATAAGGCCTGCCAGTACCTTGCCCGGGCCGGCCTCGGCCATGCGCGTGGCGCCACCGGCCACCAGCGCCTGCACGCACTCGGTCCAGCGCACCGGCAGGTAGAGCTGGCGCTGCAAAGCACCGCGGATCTCTTCCAGCGTGGCATAGCTGCGCGCCTCGGCATTCTGCACCACGGGAATCACCGGCAGCTGCCAGCTCAAGGTGGCCATGCGCTCACCGAGGCGATCGGCCGCATCGCGCATCAACGCGCAATGCGAAGGCACCGACACGGCCAACTTGATGGCCTTCTTCACGCCCAGTTCGGCCAGCCGGGCGAGCGCGCGATCCACCGCCTCGGCATTGCCGGCAATCACCAGCTGCCCCGGCGAATTGAAGTTGGCCGGCGACACCACCTGCCCCTGCGCCACCTCATCGCACACGGCCGCGATCTGCGCATCATCGCCACCCAGGATGGCCGCCATCGCGCCCACGCCCGGCGGCACCGCCGCCTGCATCAAACGCCCACGCTCGGCCACCAGCGCCGCCGCGTCATGCAGCGAAAGCGCGCCCGCGCACACCAGGGCGCTGTACTCGCCCAGGCTATGGCCGGACAACTGCGCCGGCTGCGCGCCGCCCAGCTTCTGCCACACGCGCCACACCGCCACGCTGGCCGCCAGCAGGGCCGGCTGGGTGTTCTCGGTGCGGTTGAGCTGATCTTCCGGTCCCTGCTGGCTGAGCGCCCACAGGTCGATGCCCGCCCCCTGCGAGGCCTCGTCGAAGGTGGCCTGCACTTCCGGGTGAACCGCGGCCAGTTCGGCCAGCATGCCTACCGATTGCGAGCCCTGGCCAGGGAAAACGAAAGCGAGCGAAGTGGCGGTCTGGGTCATGGAACGGACGTTTCGGGAAGCCAAAAACGGAATGGTGCCAGTTATGGCGGCCATACGCAGCTGTATCCCGTGACCAAGGCTGTCCGCCCCGGCAGGCAGTCCTGTCGCTGGCGACCTAGCGCGGAAGGAAATGGTTGCGTTCGAGCCAATCGCCGAACAGGCTGGGCCACGCATTTTCTTCCGGAACATCCTGGGCGAGGCCGGCGCCGTGCACGCCGTGCGCGAACAGATGGATCTCGGCGGGAACCCCGGCGGCATGGAGCGCCGCGCCGAACAGTACGCTGTTCTGCGCGCTGATCCGCTCATCATCGAGGCTTTCGAAGAGGAACACCGGCGGCGTGGCGGAGCTCACCTGCTCCTGGCCGGACAAGTCGTGTTCCAGCCGCGCCAGCTCGCGTCCTTCATACCCATACAGCAAGTGCCTGAGTGAATTGGGCGAGGCATAGGCGGACGGCAGCATGGAGATCACCGGATAACCCAGGCCCAGGAAATACGGCCGCGCGCTCGCCTCATCGACGGCGTCGCGCCGGGGCAACCCGAAATCGGCGCCCGGATGCAGCGCCAGCGTGCTGGCGAGGTGGCCCCCGGCGGAAAAACCGAACAAGCCGATGCGCTTGGGATCAACGCCATAGCGCCCCGCCTCGTGCCGGATCAGGTTCAAGGCGCGATAGCCATCCCACATCGGCACCGGATAGCGATAAGTGCCGTCGCGCTGCACCAGCCGGTAATACAGCACAAACGCTTTCACGTGGTAGCTGCGGGCGAAGTATTCCGCTACCGGCGCCTGCTCTCTCGTATCGGATAGGCGATCGTAGCCGCCGCCGGGAATGATCAGGATCGCGGGCCGCGCCGCCGGGCTGTCGCCCTCGGGGGCATACATCTTGAGGAATGGAATATCGCGGCAGGGATCGTCACCCGTGGCGCCGGGGGCCGGGCCGTTCCACAGCCTGATCTCGGTGGGATCGGCCGGGTCGTAGCAATGCCGCCCGCTCGCCGCAACCATCGATTCGACCGCTCGATGATGCTGCTGGGCCGGCGCAGCGCCGATCGACAACCACGGCAACACGACGGCAATCGCTGCGATAACGCTCAGGCGCATACGTTTCTCCGGGAGGCGTCGGGCGCGATGGGCCGGGAGGAAGCTCTTGGCCATTCTAGCCTTGGAAAAAAATGCCGCCCGGAAGGGCGGCATGGATGAAACTCACGCGGTACGGGCGCGCATCAATAGCGCAGCAGCGCCGAGGCCCAGGTAAAGCCGCCGCCGAATGCTTCCAGCAGCAGGTTCTGCCCACGCTTCACCTTGCCCGAGCGCACCGCGAAATCCAGCGCCAGCGGCACCGAGCCCGACGAGGTGTTGGCATGCTTGTCGACGGTGACGATGACCTGCTCCATCGGCATGTTCAGGCGCTTGGCCGTGGCTTCGATGATGCGCAGGTTGGCCTGGTGCGGAATCAGCCAGTCGATCTGCGAGGCCTCCATGCCGGCGGCCTGCAGGGTTTCGTCCACCAGCGAGTCCAGCGTCTTCACCGCGACCTTGAACACTTCGCGGCCGGACATGTTGATGCGCACGCCGTGGTTGGGCTCGTCCTTGAAACCGGCCGACACGCCCACCGGGTTGTACAGCAGGTGCTTGAAACCGCCATCGGCGTGCAGGCAGGTGGCGAAGATGCCGGGCTCTTCCGAGGCCTCCAGCACCACGGCGCCGGCGCCGTCGCCGAACAGCACGCAGGTTTCGCGCTCGTTCCAGTCGACCATGCGGGTCAGCGTCTCGGCGCCGATAACCAGCACCTTCTTCGACTGCCCGCTGCGGATGAACTTGTCGGCCACGCCCAGGGCGTAGACGAAGCCCGAGCACGCCGCATTGACGTCGAACGCCGCGCAGCCGTTGGCACCCAGGCGGTGCTGCACCAGGCAGGCGGTGGATGGGAAGATGATGTCGGGGGTGGTCGTGCCGAGCACGATCAGGTCCAGCTCGGAAGCCTTGACGCCGGCCGCCTCGAGGGCCCGCTGGGCCGCCAGGGTGGCCAGGTCGCCGGTGGTCTCGCCATCGGCGGCGATGTGCCGCTGCTGGATGCCGGTGCGGGTGCGAATCCATTCGTCGCTGGTGTCGACGATCTTCTCGAGATCGGCATTGGTCACCACGCGTTCGGGCAGCGCGCTGCCGGTACCGGTGATGCGGGCGTAGATCTGGGCCATTAACTTTCCATGGAGCGGTGCGATGAGAACGAACGGCCACGCCAGGGCGCCGCCATCGGTTGTCCGACCGTCAACGTTACGTGGCTGGTGCCACAAACGCAAAGCGGCGCGTGAACGCGCCGCCCTGCGGAACCGTATCCCTTGCGGGAACGATCAATCCTCTTCGACCACCGAGGTGTTGGTGTCGATGACCTTCTTGCCGCGGTAGTAGCCATCCTTGGTGACGTGATGGCGCAGATGCACCTCGCCACTGGTCGGATCGGTGGCCAGCTGCACGGTCTTGAGCGCATCGTGCGAACGACGCATGCCGCGGGTGGACGGGGTCTTGCGGCTCTTGGCAACGGCCATGGCGAATCTCCAGCTAAATCAACGTTTCTTGAGTTCGCGCAAAACCGCGAACGGGTTATCGGAACGCCCTTCGCCCGAGGAGGATTCCTCAGGCCCGGGGCCTACTACTTCTTCGGGCAAGCTGCTGTCCGGGTTGACCGGGACCAGCGGCAGTGCCAACAGCAATTCGTCTTCGATCACATCCGCCAGGTTCAGCTTGTCGTCGTCGGCGACGAGCAAGGGCTCGCAACCCGGCGGCAACGCCGACTCCTCGCGCTCGGAACGGATCAGCCCGAGGCGGCTATCCACCGTCACCGGCAATACGAACGGTTCCAAGGTGCGCTGGCAGGTCAGCGTGAGCGGGGCCTGGACGCGGACATCGAGGTACGCCGTACCAAACTCGTCCCGACCAAAATCCAGCTCGTATTGCAGCGTTCCTTCCGTGCCGGCCAGGACCTCGCCCAGTCGCTTCAGGGCGACCACGGGCAATTCCCCTTGGAACGAACGCCGCGCCGAGACCATGCGCCAAGCGTCCACGGACTCTGGCAGTGTCACGGACATAGACCCGAAATCTTAGGATTACAACACCTTGAAGTCAACGGGTAAGCCACCCCGAAACAGGGGATCAGGGCCATTTTGCCTGAATGCTTCCGGTACGGCAGACTGCGAACACCTCTTTTCGCGAGCCGGCCGTTCCCGTGGACTCTTACCTGACGCTCGGCTTGGCCGTATTGCTGGTGCTGGCCGTGGCCTTGATCAGCCTCGCCCTGGTCTATCGGCGCCGGGCCGACCGTCGCTCCGGCAGCCTGCACCAGTTGCTGGAGCTGGCCGACCGGCTGGAGGCGGATCTCAAAACCTGCCGGGCCGGGCTGCAGCAGGCCCATGCGGTCATGTCGCTCAACCCGGACCTGCCGGCCAGCGGCGAACAGGAAGCCCGCCAGGCCATCGACGCCGGGCTGCGCTCGCTGCTGCAACAGCGTATCTGGATTCGTGACCAGGCGCCCCGCGCCACCCAGCAGCAGCTGGACCAGGCCGTCGCCGCCATGAATGACACACGGGCCAAGCTGCGCCCGCTGCTGGATGCGCTGGACCGCGCCCAGCACGACCTGGACAGCGCCATGCGGGAGCACCTGCGGCGGGAGCACGACGCATGAGCCTGCCGACCCTCGTACTGGGCTCCACCTCCCGCTATCGCGCCGAGCTGCTGCGCCGGCTCTATGCCGATTTCGAGCAGCGCGCGCCCGGCACCGACGAACGCCCCATCGACGGTGAAACGCCGCCCGAGCGTGCGCTGCGCCTAGCGGTAGCCAAGGCACGCGCCGCCGCTGCCGGGCTGGAAGATGCCCTGGTGATCGGCTCGGACCAGGTCGCCGAACTGGATGGCAACGTGCTCGACAAACCGGGCACCATCGAGCGCGCCCACGCGCAGCTGACGGCCAGCTCGGGGCGCGAAGTGCACTTTCATACGGCGCTGTGCCTGCATGACACGCGCAACGGCCGCGAGCTGGTGCACGTGGATCACACCCGCGTGTATTTCCGCAGCCTCGACAACGCGGAGATCGCCCGCTACATCGAACGCGAACAGCCGCTGGATTGCGCCGGCAGTTTCAAGTGCGAAGGGCTCGGCATCAGCCTGTTCGAACGCATCGACAACGAAGACCCGAGCGCCTTGATCGGCCTGCCGCTGATCGCGCTGGCCCGCTTGTTGCGCGAATCCGGCATCGCCCTGCCCTGAGCGCGCCCGGCTCAGCGTTCATCCGATTCCGCCGCATGAGCCTGCTGCCACAAAAGGCACGCGTCATCGCTATGGGCCACGATGGGCAAATCCGCAGGAACACGCCCCGCGTAGAAGGCGATCCGGCGACGCCCGTCGAAAAGATCCAGTCGCCGTAACGATTGCGGCTGCGCGATGCGCCCGCACAGCGTACGTAGCCAGTCCGGACGCTCGCGTACCAGCAGCGCCTTCTCGTCCACCGCCAGCAGCATCGGCTCGCCGGCATGGGCGCGCCGCAACGCGGCTTCGTCGCGTTGCCAGAGGGCAAGCTGCGGCGCCCGCCCATGCTTCACGTTGAGCGGGTTGTCGAGCGCATAGACCGGCACGACGCCATCCAGCTGAAAATCGATTTCCGCCGCGAGCATGAAGTTGTCAGCCACCAGCACGCCCGGATGACTGGCCATCAATGCGCGCGCCGCGTCGCCACTTTCACGCCAGCCCACGAAACGCGCGGGGAACGCCTTGAGGCCAGCCAGCGCACGCGCGCCTTCCTCATGGGCGGCCATGCCCAGGTAAAGCAACCCGCCAAGCTGGCCCAGCACCGCCATGGCGAACGCCGCCGCCAGCCAACCCCGTCGCCATCCGCTTCGTTCGCGCAGCAACACCGGCAGCGCGGCCAGCAGCGGCAGATAACCCGGCAAGGGCCAGTGCGCGCGAAAACGCAGGTCGTCGGCAAACAGGCCCAGCACGAAATAGAGGGCGATAAAGCTCAGGGAGACGACGGCGATGAGGTCCCACGGCGCGCCCACCTGACGACTGCGGCGCCAGCTTTGCCACGCCGCCCACAGCAACAGCAGATAGAGCAGCGGCGTGCAGGCGATGGCCTGCTCCAGCGGCTGCACCAGCGCATCGGCGTGGAAGCGCCATGGGTTGCGTTCCACCACCTGGAAGGCGACGCCAGCGCCATGCTGCTGCCAGTTGGAAACCAGCAGCGGCACCAGCCCGAGCGCGGCCACGCCAAGCGCCAGCCAGAAACCGCCACGGCGCCACTGCCGCCGCCCGCGCGGCGTGACCGCGCACAACAACAGCCCCGCCAGCATCGGCATGGCCGCGCGGTAATGAGTGAGCCAGCACACCGCCAGCGCCACGCCGAGCAGCAGCCAGTCGCGCCACCGATCGCTATCCATGGCATGCGCCAGCGCCAGCACGGCCAGCATGATCGCCACCGTCAGCGGCACATCCGGCAACGCCATCACGCCCAGGCTGCCCGCCAATGGCAATGCCAGGCACAACGCGCCGGCCTGCCAGCCTGCCCGCTCATCGAATACATAGCGCGCAAAGCCTCGCACCAGCCAGGGCAGCGCACTGCCGATCAGCAGGAACGGCCAGCGCATGCCAAGCAGGCCGTGACCCGCGACAGCCTCACCGCATCGGATCAGCCATGCCGTCAACGGCGGCAGGTCGCTGTAGCCCCAGGCGAGGTGGCGGCTTTCCTGCCAGTAGAAGGCCTCGTCGCCGAACGGCGACAGCGTGGCGGCAAGCATCAGCTTGATCAGCAACAGGGCCAGGAAACCGGCGATGAACACGGCTCGCCAGCGCGCAAGGCTGACGGCTACACTGCCCTCGTCACGCATGCGCCTTGCCTTGCATCACCCTTCCCCGCTGCCAGAAAACCATGTCCGCCATCACTCCGTTGCACGATGAAACGCTGCGCACGCACCTGGAAGCCGCCATGGCCCAGGTCAATCGCGTGCTACTGGGCAAGCCGCGCCAGGTCAAGCTCGCCTTCACCTGCCTGATCGCGGGCGGCCACCTGCTGCTGGAAGACGTGCCCGGCGTGGGCAAGACCACCCTGGCCCATGCGCTGGCCGCGAGCTTCGCGCTGGATTTCCAGCGCGTGCAGTTCACCAGCGACCTGCTGCCGTCGGACATTATCGGGGTCAGCGTGTACGAGCGCGAGACGGGCCAGTTCCGCTTCCATGCCGGCCCGATCTTCACCGGCCTGCTGCTGGCCGACGAGATCAACCGCGCCACGCCCAAGACCCAGAGCGCGCTGCTGGAGGCAATGGCCGAGGGCCAGGTCACCGTGGATGGCCAGACCCATGTATTGCCGCAGCCCTTCTTCGTGGTCGCCACGCAGAACCCGCTCGACCTGGCCGGCACCTTCCCGCTGCCCGATTCGCAGTTGGACCGCTTCATGCTGCGCGTATCGCTCGACTATCCCGACGCCGCCGCCGAGCGCGCGCTGCTGACCGGCAGCGATCGACGCGACCTGCTCGCCCAGCTCACCCCTCAACTCGATGGCGCCGGCCTGGCCGAACTGTCGCGCCGCGCGCAGGCCGTGACCGCCAGCGGCGCCCTGTTGGACTATCTGCAGGCGTTGCTGGCCGCCAGCCGCCGCCACGCGGATATCCGCGTGGGCTTGTCGCCGCGTGCGGGCCTGGCCCTGCTCGGCGCCGCGCGCGCCTGGGCCTTGCTGAGCGGTCGACAGCATGTGCTGCCGGAAGATATCCAGGCGCTGTTCGTGCCCCTCGCCGCCCATCGCCTGGTGCCCACCCGTGGCGCCAATGGCGACAGCCTGGCGCGCAACCTGCTCGCCGAAGTCGCGGTGGGTTGATGTTTCCAGCGATTCGTCGCTTGCAAAGCTGGGCCGAGCGTCGCCTGCCCGCGCTCACCCGCTACAAGCGACCGGAAAGCCTGCCCATCGCGTTGCACCGGCGGCGCATCTATATCGTGCCTACCGGCTTCGGTGCCGGCTTCACGGTGTTGCTGCTGGTGATGATGGTCGGCTCGCTCAACTACACCAACAACGCCGCGTTGCTGCTGACCTGCCTGCTCGGAGCCGCCAGCGTTTCCAGCATGCTGGTGGCGTTTCGCAGCCTCAACGGATTGCACCTGACCGCCATTCGCCAGGGCAACGCCATCGCGGGCGAGCCGCTGGCGGTGCAACTGGTCTTCAGCGGCGGCGATCACCCGCATGCCTCCGTGCATGCCGACATGGATGCACAAACCGACGCCTTCGCCGTGCCCGCCGATGGCGAGACACTGGTGACCTTGAACCTGGCCACGTCGCGACGCGGCTGGCAGCACCTGCCGCGGATCAAGCTGTGGAGCAACTGGCCGCTGGGATTGTTCCATGCGTGGAGCTGGATTCATCCGGACCAGGCCGTACTGGTATGGCCACAACCGGAAACCGCCGGTCCGCCGCCGGTGCTGCCGGGCGAACAGGGGCTGCGCCAGCGGCTGCGCCAGGGCGAGGACATTGCCGCCCTGCGCGACTATCGCGCTGGCGATCCCCAGCGGCATATCGCGTGGAAAAGCAGCGCCCGCCACGAAACCCTGCTGGTGAAGGATTTCGAGCAACCCGAATCGCGCGAGGAATGGCGACTGGATTGGCGTCACCTGCCGCAACTGGCACCCGAGGCGCGCATCTCGCGACTGGCACGCTGGCTGGGCGAGGCCGAAGCAGCCGGACGCACCACCAGCCTGTGGCTGCCCGATGAGGAAATCGGCCCGGGCCACGGCCGCAGCCACTATGCGCGCTGCATGAACGCGCTGGCGCGTCTGCCGTGATGCGTTTCAGCCTGTTCAAGCGCAAGCCACCGGAGCCGTTGGGCGGACGCGCCTTCGACTTGCTCTGCCTTACCGTGGCCGTGGTGCTGGGCGTGCACGCGCCACATATGCCGGCCTGGCTCAGCGCCGCGCTGGCGGCCACGCTGATCCTGCGCTGGTGGCAACGTCGGCGCTACGGCGGCCGCGCGCCGCTGGCGCTCAAGTTGCCGTTGGTGGCGTTGCTGTCGGCCGCCGTGATCTTCCATTACGGCACCCTGTTCGGACGCGAACCCGGCGCGGCGCTGGCGGTGGGCCTGCTGGTGCTCAAGCTGCTGGAAACGGAATCGCCGCGCGACGCACGCGTCGGCGCCGCCTTTGCCTGCTTTGCGCTGATGACGGCCTTGCTGTTCGACCAGGGCATGGTGGCAACGGTGCTGGTGGCGCTGGGCCTGCTGCCCGCGCTGGCCACGCTGCGCGCACTCGAGCCCGCCCCCGCGGCCACCAGCCTGCCGCGCGAGCTGCTGCCCGCCTTGAAGCTGCTTGCCATCTCGCTGCCGCTGGCCTTGCTGGCCTTCGTGCTGGTGCCACGACTGAGCTCCCCGCTGTGGGGCGCCCCCAATGCCGCGCAATCCAAAACCGGCCTCAGCGAAGACATGTCGCCGGGTGATTTCTCCGAGCTGCTGACCGATGATCGCGCCGCCATGCGGGTCGACTTCCAGGGCGCCCCACCACCGACCGCGCTGCGCTACTTCCGCGCCTACGTGATGTGGGACTACGACGGACGCCGCTGGAGCCACAGCAACGAACCCGGCGACCCGGCCGGCGTCGAGCACGGCCCCGTCATCAACTACACCGTCAGCCTGGAGGCCAGTGGACAGCGCGTGCTGCCGGCACTGGACATGCCGCTGGAAGCCCCCGCACAGGCGCAACTGACGCGTGACCGCGAAGTGATGGCGCTGCGCCCGGTCAACGACACGCTGGTCTACACGATGCGTTCGTCGCCCGGCTATCACCTGGCAACGCAGCTGGATGGGGCGGACCGCCGTCGCGGCCTGCAGCTTCCGGCCGGCTTCAATCCACGCGCCATTGCCCTCGCCGAGCGCTGGCGCGCGCAATACGGGCGCGACGATGCGGCCATCGTCCAGGCTGCGCTCCGCCTGTTCCACGATGGCGGATTCAGCTACACGCTCGCGCCTGCGCCGCTGGGTCGCGATGCCGTGGATGATTTCCTGTTCTCCACCCATGAAGGTTTCTGCGAGCACTACGCCTCCGCCTTCACCGTGCTGATGCGTGCGGCCGGCATTCCCGCCCGCGTGGTCACCGGCTACCAGGGGGGCTACTGGAACACCATGGGCAGCTACCTGCTGGTGCGCCAGTCCGATGCCCACGCATGGAGCGAGGTGTGGCTGCCGGGACGCGGCTGGGTACGCACGGACCCCACCGCCGCCGTGCGGCCGGAACGCGTCAGCCTCGGTGCCGCCGCCACTGCCGCAGGCGCAGGCACGCTTGCTAACTGGTCACCCAATCAATGGTGGCTTGGCCTGCGTAATCAGTGGGACATCGTCAACCACTGGTGGAACCAAGGCGTTATCGGCTTCGACTCGCTTCGACAGCACGGGTTGTTGACGCCGTTCGGCATGCAGGACACCGATGCGGGCACGCTAGGCCTGTTGCTGGCGATCGGCGGCTCGCTGTTCGCGACGCTGGGGTTGGCCTGGGCGGTATGGAAACGCCCCTCGTCCGACCCGGCACGCGCGGCGATGCAGTTGCTGGAGCGAAGGCTGGCCGCGGCGGGTGTGGCCCGCCGTCACAGTGAAGGACCGCAGCATTACTTCAGTCGCGCGGCACGGGCCCTCCCCACCCAACGCGCGGAACTGGACCGACTGATGAGGACGTATCTGGAGCTGCGCTACGCCTACGAAGAACCGCCTGCGGCCCTGCTGAAGAACTTTCGACAGGCTGCGCGGCACTTTCGACCGCGTCGCATGGTCAAATGATATAGAACCGTGGATGCGTGGCATCCACTACACGATGGAGAAAGCGTCATGTCCATGTACAAGCCGTTGATTCTCGCGACCGCCGTTACCGCACTGGCCGCCTGTGCAACGGTGCCGCAACCGCTGCAAGGCACCTACACCGATGTCACTTCCGTAGCCGCCCAGCAGGGCACCACCAGTGGCGTGCAGGTGCGTTGGGGCGGTCAGATCATCAAGACGGAACCGGGCCCGCAGGAAACCTGCTTCTACGTGCTGCAGCGTCCGCTTGATGACGAGGCCCGTCCGAAGGCCGCCAACACCAACAGCGAGACCCAGGGCCGCTTCGTGGCCTGCCGTGCGGGCTTCTATGACCCTGAAGTGTTCGCTCGCGGCCGCGACATCACCGTCACCGGCGTGCTGCAAGGCACCGTGTCGGAGAAAGTGGGCGACTACAACTACGCCTATCCGCGTGTCGAGGCCAATGTGGTCTACCTGTGGCCCAAGCGCGTGGTCGTGAATTACGGCCCGGGCTATTACGACCCGTTCTGGGGTCCCTATTGGGGACCGTACTGGGGTCCGTGGGGCTGGGGTGGCTACTACGGTGGCTACTACCCGTCGCGCGTGATCGTGGTGCCGCGCCGCGGGCCGCCGCCGCACGGCTGATTCCCGCCTATCGAAAAAACGCCGGCCTGGGGCCGGCGTTTTCTTAGGTGCTCATGGCGGACCGGCGTCAACCCGGCGGCCAATGCATGGGGCGCCCGCCCAGCAGATGCACATGCAGGTGGAACACGGTCTGCCCGCCATGCTCGTTGCAATTGATCACGGTGCGATAGCCCTGCTCCGCCAGGCCTTCGCGCCGGGCGTAGGCGGCGGCAGCCAACAGCAACTTGCCGAGCAGCTCGGCATCGTCCGCGGTTGCCGCGTCGAGCGTGGCAAGCGGCTTGCGCGGAATGAACAGCACATGCACCGGTGCCTGCGGATTGAGGTCGCGAAAGGCGAGCACGTCATCGTCCTCGTAGACGATGTCGGCGGGGATTTCGCGCCGGATGATCTTGCCGAAAATGGTATCGCCCACAGCAGACTCCTTCCTTTCACAGATGCGGCAGCATAGCGCGCGACAGCCGCGGCCCCGCGGTCATGGATATCAATCCACCGATTGCCGGCTGCCGAAGGCATGCGCCAGCGTGCCGCGATCGACGTATTCCAGTTCGCCCCCCAGCGGCACGCCGTGCGCCAGCCGGGTCGGCTTGACGTTGGCGGCACGCGCCAGCTGCGCCAGATAGTGGGCGGTGGCCTCGCCCTCGACGGTCGGATTGGTGGCGATGATCATTTCCTCGATCTCGCCCTCGCCGAGCCGTTCGGCGAGCAGGTCCAGGCCCAGTTCCTGCGGACCAAGGCCATCGAGCGGCGACAGCCTGCCCAGCAGCACGAAGTATTGCCCGCGATAACCGGTGGCCTGCTCGATGGCGGCCAGCTCGGTCGGCGATTCCACCACGCATAGCACCTGGCGGTCGCGCCCCGGGCTCGCGCACAACGTACACACCGGCGTTTCGCTGAAATTGCGGCAGCGCGAGCAATTGCCGATCTGGCGCATGGCCTCGTCCAGCGCCTGGGCCAGGCGCAGGCCACGCTCGCGATCACGCTCCAGCAGATGGAAGGCCATCCGCTGCGCGCTCTTGCCGCCCACACCGGGCAGGCAGCGAAGCGCTTCGATGAGGTCGGTGAGTAGTTTGCTCATGGCGCCAACCGGCCCGGCCTACCGATCAAAACGGCATCTTGAAACCGGGCGGAAGATTCAGGCCCGAGGTCACGCCACCGAGCTTGTTCTTGCTGACCTCGGCCACCTTGTTCACCGCGTCGTTCACCGCCGCGGCCACCAGGTCTTCGGCCATTTCCGGATCATCGGCGAACAGCTTGCGATCGATCTGCACGCGACGCACTTCGTGCGCACCGGTCATCAGCACGCTGACCAGGCCGCCGCCTGCACTGCCGGTGACTTCCAGCTTGGCGATCTCTTCCTGCGCACGCTTCATTTCGTCCTGCATGCGCTGGGCCTGCTGCATCAGTTGCCCGATCTGTCCTCTCATGACGCGACTCCGTAATCTCTATCAGTTCTCGAACGGCTTGATCGACTGGGGCACCACGCGCGCGCCGAACTCGCGCTTGAGCGACTGCACCAGCGGATCTTCTTCAATCGCCTGCTCGGCCGCCGACTGGGCGGCCTCACGCGCGTTGGCGGCACGCGCGGCAGGGGTTTCGGGAGCGGCACCGCGCTCCTCCACAAAGCGCAGGCGAATACGCTCGCCCATCGCCTGGCTGATGCGATCCTCCATCTGGCCCACCATCGGCTCGACGGCCAGGTGCATATGCGCCGGCTGCAGGGCCAGCACCAGCGTGTTGCCTTCGCGCTCGCGCAGGGCGGCATTCTGGGCGAGCTGGCCCAACGGACCGCGCAGGTTGGCCTGTTCGATCAGCGTGTCCCAATGCGGCAGGCCACGGGCGTCGACGGCCACGGGCTCGCGCGGCGCGGTAGCCACCGGTGCCGCCGGCACGGGCGCGGCACGCGGCGCCGGCGGCTCGGCCACGCTGGCCACATGCATCCGCTCGTTCATGGCCGGCGGCGCGGTGCGCACTGGCGGCGCTGCCGATGCCCGCGGTGCGGCAGCCGTAGCACGCTCCGGCTGCGTCGTGCCACCGGCCTCGGCGGGGCGGAAGGCGAGCATGCGCAACAGCGCCATCTCGAAACCGGTGCGCGCGTCAGGCGCCAACGCAAGGTCGCGGCGACCCGTGGTGGCAATCTGGTAATAGAGCTGGACGTCTTCGGGCGCGAGCTGCTGGGCCAACGCCACCAGGGCGCCGTCGTCGCTGCCCTCCTCATCCGGTCGGTAGCCCGGTATCAGCTGGATCAGCTGGATGCGGTGCAGCACGCTGGCCAGGTCATCCAGCACGCCGCCGAAGTCGGGCGAGAACGAGGCGATGCGCGTGCATTCGGCCATCAAGGCGTCGCCGCTGCCTGCTGCCAGCGCATCGAGCAGACCCAGCACCTGGCCGCGCGCCACGCTGCCCAGCATCGCGCGCACATCGTCCACGCGCAGCGAACCGCCGCCATAGGCGATGGCCTGGTCCAGCAGCGACAGGCCGTCGCGCAGCGAACCGTCGGCGCCGCGCGCCAGTTCGGCGATGGCCGCATCTTCGTAGGGAATGTTTTCCGCGCCCAGGATATGCCGCATCTGGCCCGAGATCTGTTCCGGCAGCAGCCGCTTGAGGTTGAACTTCAGGCAGCGCGACAGCACCGTCACCGGCAGCTTTTGCGGGTCGGTGGTGGCCAGCAGGAACTTCACGTGCGGCGGCGGCTCTTCCAGCGTCTTCAGCAACGCATTGAAGGCCGGCTTGGAAAGCATGTGCACCTCGTCGACCAGGTACACCTTGAAGCGACCGCGCGCCGGCGCGTATTGCGCGTTCTCGATCACCTCGCGCACGTCGTCCACGCCGGTGTTGCTGGCCGCGTCGATTTCCAGCAGGTCCACGAAGCGGCCCGCATCGACCGCCGTGCACACCGCGCACTCGCCGCAGGGATCGGCCGATTCACCGCGCTCGCAGTTCAGCGACTTGGCGAAGATGCGCGCGATGGTGGTCTTGCCCACGCCGCGCGTGCCGGTGAACAGGTAGGCATGATGCATGCGACCGGTATCGAGCGCATTGGTAAGCGCGCGAACCACATGCTCCTGCCCGACGAGTTCGGCGAACTTGCGGGGGCGCCATTTGCGCGCGAGGACCTGATAGGACATGCCGGTATACCTTGGGGCGAATGTCGATTGTGCCAAGTCGCCGACGGCAAGTCAGTAAGCACTGACTTAGGCATCCGATCCCCGAAAAGGCGGCGGCCCTGCCAGCCACACCCCGGCACCCGAATCATTCGCTACCGTTGCTCCCTTCCGGGCCTGGCGGAGTTTACGAACTATCGTCGCGGGGGGACCGACAGGGCCACCATAGACTTCGACGGAGGCGTGTGCCTGACGTCTTGCATTTCCAGCGCCGGCGGTTAAACCGTCGCGTCGTTCAAACTGGCGGAGAGGGCGGGATTCGAACCCGCGATACGGGGATAAGCCGTATACACACTTTCCAGGCGTGCTCCTTCAACCACTCGGACACCTCTCCGCACGCAAAACCCTTACTGCATCCATCCATGTCGGGCGGGATGGTTCGGCCCGTCCTGGGCCCTCACCCCTCGCTTACGCTCGGGGCCAGCCTGCGGCCGGCCAAATTCGTTCCAGACGAATTTGTCGAACCCGCGATACGGGGATAAGCCGTATACACACTTTCCAGGCGTGCTCTTTCAACCACTCGGACACCTCTCCGCAATGGTGAAACCCGCTTACCGGGCAACTCGCCCCGGTAAAGAGGCGAAAGGATAGCGGGACGGGCCCGTTCACACAAGATAGCCCGGCGCGGCTTATCTCTGCGGCGTGGGCACATCACGCAGAAACACCGGCAGATCGGTGGTCGGCGGCCTGGCCGGCACCTGATAGAACATGTCGGCCACGAAACCGCGGTGATAGGTGGCGTGATTGACCACGTGCAGGATCATATCCTCGCGGCTCATCCGCCCTTCCCCGCCACCGATGAACTGGAAGCTCAGCACCTCGGTGGCCTGTTCCGGCGACAGCGCCCGCGCGTAATCCAGATACCAGTCGTTGATGGCCTGCTGCCGCTGCCACAACTCGTCGAACGGCAGCGGCTCGGCCGTGTTGCGACTGGTATGGCCATGCGCCCGCCCTTGCAGGTGGGCCTGGAAAATATCGTCGACCACGTAGGTGTGACTGAGCGTGCGCAGCATGTTGCCGAACACGGTGGCGCGCGCTTCGGTGGCCGCCCCTTCGGGCAACGCGGCCACCGCGTCATAGATGAGGCGGTCGGCCCAGGCGCGGTAGCGCAGCAGTTTTTGCAGATGGCTGGAAGACATGGCTATCGCAATACGTAGAGAGAAAGGAGATCAGCCCGCGTCAGGCCGCGTCGGCGACGGCGGCCGCAACGCCACGCGCTCGCCCGGCTGCACGATGGCGTAGCCACGGGCAGCGAGCGCTAGGCCATCGGCTTCGCTGCCGTAGTGATAGAGACGCAATCGCTGGCGCACGCTTGCCGGGTACTCGCGCTCGATATCGTCGATGCCGGTATGCGATGGGTTGCCGACCAGGCCGCAATCGTGCGCGATGAGCTCCGCGCCGCCCGCCACGCGCGCCAGCATCTCGGGAATCGGACGGGTGTCGCCGGTGTAGGCAAAGCTGCCGGCCAGCGCCACGCCATACGAGGTGCCGGCCATGTGATGGCGCGTGGCGAATACGTCGAACCACTGCCCGTCCAGCCAGAAGCCGCGCGTGCACGGCACCAGTTGGAAGGCCTCCCAGAAATTCGCGCCGCCTTCGGCCAGCACGTTCGGGTAATCCGCCACCCGCGCCTGCAACCAGGTCATCAGGCCCGCATGGATGAACACGCGCGTGCGGCCCCGCCACCGCTCGTCGAACCACAGGCGGAAAAACAGCCGCTCCATGCCACCCACGTGGTCCATATGGGTGTGGGTGATGTAGAGCGCGCGCGGCGGCTCGCCATAGGCGGCCAGATAGCGGTCCAAGGTGTCCGGGCCGCAGTCGATCAGCAGCACCGGCGCGCCATCGCGCTCCAGCACCACCGCCGACGAACCCAGCTCCACCGCATGCGCGGCACCGACACCAAGAAAATGCAGAGTCCAGTTCATGCGCGCAGGGTACGCTCGTAGCGGTACATCAGGGGCTTCCAAAGGGTTTCCTCGAACACCGCCTCGCCCTGTGCCGCCGCGCCCAGCTTGACCAGCGAGCGGCGCAAACGCTGCAGGTTGGCCAGCTGCCACGCCTCGCCAGGCCGACGCTGGCGCCCGCGATCGAAGTCGATCAGGTAAAGCGCCTCGGCCGCCACCAGCACATTGTGCGCATTGAGATCGGCGTGCCAGATGCCCGCACGGTGGAAACGCGCCACCAGCGCGCCCACCAGTTCGGCCATCTCGCCATCGAGCAGGCCGGCGGCCAGGCATTCGGCCAGCGTTCGCGTGCCGGCAATGCGACGGGTGATCAGGTCGGCGGTATAAAACAGGCCCTCGCGCCGATAGCGACACGCCACCGCCTGCGGCCCCGGCAAGCCCAGCGAGGCGATGAGCCCAAGCAGCCGGAATTCGGCGAAGCAGCGCGTGCGGTCGGCGCCAGTCCACAGATAACGGTCACCCATCAGCGTGGCCACCAGGCCGCCGCGGCGGTAATGCCGCAGCACGCACTCGCCGGCAGGCGTGGCGATCACCGCGATGCCGCCACGGCCCCCGCTCTGCTGACGCAGCGCCCCCAGCACCCGCCAGGTTTCGGGCTCGAACCAATCGGCCTCGACTTGTGGCGACACTGCGGCGTCGAACAGAATCGCACCGGCGGTGTCCTCGCGGATTCGTTCCTGCATCGCCATGTCGCGTTCCGACGCCCTGCCTCAGCCAACCAGTCCTGCGATTCTAGCCCAATGACCCAACCCGCCTCGATCTGCCTGCTGCGCACCTCCGCCATCGGCGATGTCACCCATGTGGTGCCGCTGGTGCGCACGCTGCAGGCGGCATGGCCACAGACCGAGCTGACCTGGATCGTGGGCAAGCTGGAGCGTCGCCTGGTCGGCGACCTGCCCGGCGTGAACTTCGTGACCTTCGACAAAAGCGCCGGCCTGGCCGGCATGCGCGCGGTGGGCCAGGCACTGCACGGCCAGCGTTTCGACGCCCTGCTGCAGATGCAGGTGGCGCTGCGTTCCAACCTGCTGAGCCTGTTCATCCGTGCGCGCCAGCGCATCGGCTACGACAAGGCACGCGCCAAGGACGGCCATGGGCTGGTCATCAACCAGCGCATTCCCGCACGCACCGGCGAGCACGTGCTCGATGCGATGGGCAGCTTCTGCGAACCGCTGGGCCTGAAGCAGACCCAGGTGCGCTGGGACATCCCGATTCCCGAGCAAGCCCATGCCTGGGCCGCCGAACAACTACCCGGCGAACAACCCACCCTGCTGGTCAGCCCTACCTCCAGTCACGTGCTGCGCAACTGGCGCCCCGAGCGCTACGCAGCCGTGATGGACCATGCCGCCGCGCGCGGCTGGCGTGTGGCGCTGGTGGGCGGCCCCTCGCCGCTGGAGCGCGAGATGGCCGATGCCGTGCTGGCCGCCTGCCGCCGCGCTCCCATCGACCTCACCGGCAAGGACACGCTCAAGCAGCTGATGGCGATGCTGGCGCGCGCGCCCATGCTGCTGACCCCCGACTCCGGCCCCATGCACATGGGCAACACGGTGGGCTGCAAGGTGCTGGGCCTGCACGCCGCCAGCAACCCCCACCGTTCCGGCCCCTACTCCGACCGCCGCTGGTGCGTCGACAAATACGACGAAGCCTCGCGCAAATATTTCGGCAAGCCCGCCAGCGAGATTCCCTGGGGCAGCAAGATCGAACGGCCCGGCGTGATGGACCTGATCGGCGTGGATGAAGTGATCGATCGCTTCGAGGCGTGCGCGGCCCACTTGGGCCTGTAGCAACGCACCGGGTGCGCTCCCACAGGGATGCTTACGGCGCCCGGTAATCCTGGTACGACTTCTCTTCCACCAGCTGCGAGCCCAGCTTGAGGTTGATCTCGCGTTTCACGGCGGCGCGTTCGTCATTGCGGAAGTAGACCGCGCGGGCCAGCTCGATGAACTCGGCGTCGAAGGCCTGCGCTTTTTCCTTCAGGCGGATGCGGTCTTCGATGTCCCACAGGGCCTCGTTGACGGCGAGCAGGCGGGCGCGCTCATCGGCGATGTCGGTTTGCGAGGCGGGATGGGCGGACCAGGTCGCGTTGAGCAGGTCCAGCTCGGTGCGCACGTTGGCCAGCTTGGCCGGATCGGAGATCTGCTGCGACTTGATTTCAAGAATGGTGATCTTGTCGATCAGCTCGCCGTAGGAAACCGGAACTTGGATAAGGCTCATGGGAACTCCGCAGGGCCGGGGCACGCCATGACGGGTTTGTCACTGCGCCGGGCCGATAAAACGCACATGATAAGCGCTGTCTTGTCCCATGGTTCAGTCGGTCCCATTAGACTGATGCCGCAGCCGATCCCCAAGGAGAGAGAGTCCATGCTTAATTCACGTTTTCTCATGTTGCCGCTGGCCGCCCTGCTCGCCGTCAGCTCGTTTGGCGCCAGCGCCCAGCAGACCCGCAGCAACGGTAACGTACTGATTCGCAACGATGGCATTTTCATTCGCTGTGACCAGTGCGGCACCGTCGAGGCCATCGACCAGAACATCAGCCAGGGCAGCGACCACAGCGTGGCCGGCACCATCATCGGCGGCATCGCCGGCGGCGTGCTGGGCAACCAGGTGGGCAGGGGCAAGGGCAATACGCTGGCCACCGTGGCCGGTGCCGTCGGCGGCGGCTACGCCGGCAACCGTATCGGCGCCAACAGCGGCGGCGCCAACCAGAGCTTTACCCTGCGCATCCGCATGGGCAACGGCGGCTATGCCAACGTCACCGTGCCGGACGCCAGCGCCATCCGCGTGGGCGACCTGGTGCAGATCGACCCGAAGGGCAATATCACCCGCATCCAGTAAGCGCGTTGCCTGGCGACGTCGAAGAGCCGATCCGCAAGGGTCGGCTTTTTTATGGGCGCGCGGGCGAGGTCCGCAACCGCGACGCCAGTTCATTGAAGAATGCCGCCGGCAAGATGGCTCTTACCGGCACCGTCCACCAGTGGGGCTGGGCGAACGCGAGGCATTTGACGGCGTCCTTCTCGGTCATCAGCACCGGCCTGCCATCGGCGAATGCCAGATCGGCGGGCACGAACGCGTGATGGTCGGGGAACGCATGCTCGATCACCTGCATGCCCTGCGAGCGCAGGCTGGCGAAGAAGCGTTGCGGATGCCCAATGGCCGCCACGGCGTGCACGGTCTGTCCGGCAAAGTCCGCCAGCGGCTTGACCGCGTCGTTGACCAGCGCGCGTGCCAGCGCTCCCTGCAATTGCATCGGCACGTCGCCCGGCGCGAGCACGCCGCCGTTGCAGATGCGAAAGTCCACCTGCTGCAGCCGGGACAGCGGTTCGCGCAATGGGCCAGCCGGCAACAAGCGGCTGTTGCCGAAGCGACGCACGCCGTCGATCACGCATAGTTCGATATTCCGCGCCAACGCGTAATGTTGCAGGCCATCGTCGGCGATGATCACGTCGCAACCCGCCTCGATCAGCAGCTTCGCCGCCTGCGGACGCTTGCGCCCCACGGCGACAGGCACGCCGCTGGCATGGATAAGGCAAGGCTCGTCACCCACCACGGCGGGATCGGGCGACAGGCCCAACAGCACGGGCTGTTTTTGGGTTCCGCCATAGCCGCGGCTCACCACCCCTGGCGTATAACCGCGTCGGCGCAAGGCCTCGGCCACGGCGATGGTCAGCGGCGTCTTGCCGGTACCGCCCACGCTGAGGTTGCCGATCACTACCACCGGCACGGGCAGGCGCACGCTGCGCAGTACGCCGCTTCGGTATAGCCCACGCCGCAGCGAAGTCGCCGCGCCGTAAAGCAGGGCCAGCGGCTTCGTCCACCAGGGCGCCCGGCTCGCGCCGTACCAGGCCGATTCGAGGCGGTCGGCCAAGGCCATCGTGCCGCCTCAGTCGCCGCTGTGGCTGTGGAACTGCATGCGATGCAGGGCGGCGTAGTGACCGTCCCGGGCCAGCAGCTCGGCATGCGTGCCGCGTTCCACGATGCGGCCCTGGTCCATCACCGCGATCTGGTCGGCATGCTCGATGGTGGACAGGCGATGCGCGATCACCAGCGTCGTGCGATCGCGCATCAGGCGTTGCAGTGCCTGCTGGATCAGGCGCTCGGACTCGGTATCGAGCGCGCTGGTCGCTTCGTCCAGCACCAGGATCGGCGCGTTCTTGAGGATCGCGCGGGCAATCGCCAGGCGCTGGCGTTGGCCCCCCGAAAGCAGATTACCGCCCTGCCCGATCTGGCTGTGGATGCCCTGCGGCATGCGCTGGATGAATTCCATCGCATTGGCGGCCTCGGCAGCGGCGACGATCTGCGCCTCGCTCGCGCCCGCCAGCTCGCCATAGGCAATGTTCTCGGCCACGCTGCCGTCGAACAGCACCACGCTCTGCCCCACCCAGGCGATCTGCCGGCGCAGCGACGGCAGCGTGAAGCTCTCATAGTCGAAACCGTCCAGCAGGATGCGGCCGCTGGTCGGCGCATTGAAGCGCGGCAGCAGGCTGACCAGACTGCTCTTGCCGCTGCCGGAACGCCCCACCAGGGCAGTCACCGTACCGGGGGCGCAGTACAGGTCGACGCCGCGCAGCGCCTCGAACGAATTGCGCGGATACACCAGGCGCACGTCCTCGAAGCGAAGGTCGCCCTTGGCGCGCTCCAGCACCCGTGTGCCGGTATCCACCTCGGGAGGAAGGTCCATGATCTCGAACAGGTTCTCGGCGGCGGAAATGCCGCTCTGGATATTCGACTGGATATTGGCCAGGCGCTTGAGCGAGGGCATCATGCCGCCCATCGCGGTCAGCACGGCGATGAATACACCGGCGGAGATCTTGTCGATCTCGCCCGGGCGGGTCGCCAGAAACACCATCACCGCCAACGCCAGCGCAGCCACCGTCTGGATGGCCGAACTGGAGGTGGCGTTGGTCGCCGCCACCTTCAGGTTGAGGCGGCGCGTGCGATTGGTGACATCGTCGAAACGCGACTTGGCGTAGTCCTGGCCGCCGTAGATGCGGATCTCCCGGTGCGCCTCGACCGACTCCTCCACCGTGCCGGTGACCGATCCCATCATGCTCTGGATGCGGCGGCTGATCGACCGGTAGCGCCGGCTCACCACGGAGGCGATGAGCGTGATCAGCGGCACCATGATGAACAACACCAGCGTCAGGTAGGGGCTGGTGCTGATCATCACGTACAGCATGCCCAGCACGGTGATGCCTTCGGTCACCACCACCTTCACCGCATCGGTGGACGCCGACGCCACCTGTTCGCTGGTGTAGGTAATGCGCGACACCTGGTGGCCGGAATGCTCTTCGCCGAAGAACGTCGCGGGCAGGCGCAGGTAAGCGGCAAACACGTCGCGCTGCATCGCCTGCACCACGTTGCGGCCGACATAGGAGACCCCGTAGCTGCTCGCGAAAGTGCCCAGGCCGCGCACCAGGAAAATCAGCACGATCCAGATCGGCATCCAGAAGATCAGGAACGGATCCTTCTCGGCGAACAGCTTGTCGATCATCGGAGGAAGCAGCTTGGTGAACGCCGCCAGGCCGCCGCCGTCGATGGCCATGCCGATCACGGCGATCACGCCGACCACCCAGAAGCGCTTGGTGTAGCCCAGCAAGCGCTTATAGATCTGCCTTGTATGTGCGTCCCAGATCGCGACTTTATTGCCGCTCATTGAGCCTTGTCCGCCTGGGTGGGCGTGGTCGCGATGGACAGCTTGGTGAAGCCCAGCTGGCCCAGCGCATCCATGGCGGTCACCACGTTCTGGTGCGGCGTCATGGCGTCGGCGCGAATGGTCACCTGGCGCTCGCGGTCGTCGCCGGCGACGTTGGCGATGGCCTGCTTGAGCGGCTCGACGCCCTGGCCCAGCACTTCATCGCTGCCCACGTAGAAATGGCCATCGCGGTCCACCACCACGGTGAGCGCCGGCGCCTGCATGTCGCGCTCCTCGGCGCTGGCCTTGGGCAGCGTCACCTGCATCCGCGAATGCTGGACGAAGGTGGTGGTGAGCACGAAGAACATCAGCAGGGTCAGCAGCACGTCGATCAGCGAGATCACGTTGATCTCGACATCGTCTTGCCGACGGTCGTTACCAATACGCATGCGTCAGCCCGCGCTCGACTCGGTCGGGGTGCGGCTGGCCGCACGCGGGCGCGCGGCCGGCTGCTGGGCCACGGTCAGTTCGTCGAGCAGCTCGGTGGCCTGCTTTTCCATTTCCACGCAATAGCCGGCCACCTTGGAACGGAAATAGCGATGCAGCACATAGGCGGGAATGGCCACGATCAGGCCGGTGGCGGTGCAGATCAGCGCTTCGCCGATGCCGCCGGCCATCTTCATCGGGTCGCCCACGCCGCCCTTCATCACGTCCATGAACATGCGGATCAGGCCGATCACCGTGCCCAGCAGGCCCAGCAGCGGGCCGATCAGGGCGATGGTGCCGAGCGTGTTGAGGTAGCGCTCCATGCGGTGCACCACATGACGGCCGGTGTCTTCGATGCGCTCTTTGATCAACTCGCGCGGACGGTTGCGCACGGCCAGCGCCGAGGCCAGCAGCTCGCCCAGCGGGGAACCATTGGCGAGCGCCGTGAGATGACTGGGATCGAGCTGGCCCGAACGGGCCCAGGTGCGCACTTCCTCGCCCAGGCCGGGCGGCAGCACCGAACGGCGGCGCAGGGTCCAGCAACGCTCCAGCACGATCGCCAGTGCGACCGCCGAACAGATCAGGATGGGCAGCATCGCCCAGCCACCAGCCATCAGGATTTCCAGCACAACGACTCCGCGCCACTTCGATCGTTAGGAAGGGCGCATCATAACAGTCTCGCCCGGCCGTTCCGCGGCACCGGTGGCAGTTGTGAAGCGCCCCGGATTCCTGGCTCGGGCACCCGCTTCATCCCGCTTGCCAACGTCTCATTCGCGCCAGTAGCGAGACTGGCGCAGGCGCCACTGGGCAGCCACCCGGGGCGGCCCATCCGGCGGGAAATCCACCTGGACGGCTCCTGCCGTCGCGGTGTCCAGCCACGGCACGCCAGCCTTTTCGTAGCGCTGCACGACCAAGGGATGGGGGTGGTGGAAACGGTTGCGCCAGCCTGCCGACACCAGGGCCAACACGGGCGAGCTGGACTGGATGAACGCGAGGCTGGACGACGTCCGGCTGCCATGGTGCGGGACGGATAGAACCAGCGGCGGTCCCGGCGGAATCGCCGCGGCCACCTTCGGTTCGATCGCGGCCGTGATATCGCCCGTCAGCAGCGCCCGGCCACCCTTGCCCTCCACCAGCAAGACGCAGGAACGGTCATTGGCCGGCCCGCCCGCCGAACCGGAGGGCAACACGCGCAAGGTGACGCCGTCCCATTGCCAGGCCCTGCCGGGCACGCAGGCGGCCATCGCGATGGGCAACCGTTCCGGCTCGCCCGAGATGCGCTCTGCGTCGGGAAAGGCGGCGGCCACCGCAGGTACGCCGCCCGCATGATCGTTGTCCGCATGGCTGGCGACCAGCAGGTCCACCCGCCCGATGCCCAGTGCATGCAGGGAGGGCAGCACGGCCGCCTCGCCCAGGTCGAAGTCCGAGGGATAACGCGCCCCGGCGTCGTACACGAGGGCGTGGTGCTCGGTCCGGACCACCACCGACAAACCCTGCCCCACGTCCAGCATCCACAACTGGAACCCGCCTTGCGCGGGAAGCACCCGCTGGGGCCACAACAGCGGCAGGAACAACAGGCCGCCCAGCCATCGCATAGGCACGCCACGCGGCGCGAATAGCCAGAGCGCGCCCAGCGTGGCGAACAGCAGCGCCCACCAGGTGACTTCGGGCAGGTACCAATGGGCGCCGGGCCAGCTCGCCATCCGTTCGAGCAACCACCATTGGGCATGCGCCAGCCACCCGGCGCAGCAGAACACCGGCTGCGCCAGCGGCGGACAGAGCCCCAGCAGGATCATGCCGACCAGCGTGACGGGCACGATGACGAAACTGACGAACGGCACGGCGATCAGGTTGGACAGCGCGCCCACCAGGGACGATTCGCCGAAGAACCACATGGTGAGCGGCAACAGCGAGAGCGTCATGACCAGCTGGCCCGCCGACAGCTCGTGCAGGAATCCGTACAGCCCCTTGCCTCGCTCGGTCATGCAGAGCATCAGGAAGGCCACGCCGATGAACGACAGCCAGAATCCCGCCGACAACACCGACAACGGATCGACCAGCAGCACAGCCATCAACGCCAGCGCCAGCGTCTGCGGCCCACCCGGATGACGCCGCGAGCAACGCGCCAACGCCACGACGCCGATCATCAGCAGGGTGCGCACCGTCGGCAGCCCAAACCCCGCCAGCGCGCTGTACGCACCCGCCACCCACAGGGCCGCCATGGCCTGTGCCTGCGATCTGGGCAGCCGCAAGCCCAGCCGTGGCGACAGCAGATAGACAAGCCGTACCAGCCAGATGCCAAACAGCGCCGCCACGCCCACGTGGAAACCCGAAATGGCGATAAGGTGCGGGATGCCGTTGGCGCGGGCGACCTCCCAATCGTGCTGACTGAGTCCGCGCGTGTCGCCCACCGAAAACGCCTGCAGCAAGGCGACATCGTGCGGATCGTCCACGCGCGCGGCGATGCCGCGGCTGATCGCCTGGCGAACGGCGTTGATGCAGAAGCCGGAGCTGCCAAGCAGCACATTGCCAGGCCCCTCGCGCACATAGCCCGTCGCCACGATGTGGCGTTCCAGCGCGCTTCGCTCGCTGTCGGTACCGCCGGGGTTGAGCAATCCACGCGGACGCTTCAGTCGCAGGTTGAGTTGCCAGCGGCTGCAAGGCGGAACATCGTCCGCCCGGTTGTACCAGTTCACCCGCACCCGGCCATGCAACGGCACGGCTGTCCGCTCAAGCGAAGCCTGTTCGATGCGCAGCAGGAAACCGGTGGCATCGCGGCGTGCCAGCGGCAGATCGGCTACATACCCGACGACGGTGAAATCCCGCCCTTCCTGCTCGCGCGGCAGGCGCGCATCCATGGCCGTGCCGCCACGCCAGCAGGCCCACGCGATGCCGAACAGGCACCACGCCAGCGCGCGCCCATAGGCACCCAGGCGAAGCACGATAAGCGCGACAGCCGCCAAGGCACCGCAGATCCACGCCTGCGGCAATACCACCAGCCACTGCACCGCCAGCACGCCGAGCAGCAGCATGACGGCGGGTACCAGCGCACCGTCCTTGCGCATCATCCATCCCCTCCTCGCCGGAAGGGGACAGGTTAGAGTCCACGGCGCAACGACGAGGCCGAAAAACGTGTAGGCGCCAGCGACATGCGCCGGCGCCTGCGATCAGGCGTGGACCTTCTCGACCAGGCTGCCGTTGTGCAGCTCCAGCGTGCGATCCATGCGCGCAGCCAGACGATTGTCGTGCGTGACCAGGATGAAGCTGGTGCCGATCTCACGATTGAGTTCCAGCATCAGGTCGTAGACCTGCGCGGCATTGCTTTCATCCAGATTGCCGGTGGGCTCGTCGCCCAGCACCACCGCCGGCCGGGTCACCAGGGCACGGGCCACCGCGCAACGCTGGCGCTCGCCGCCGGACAGCTCGCCGGGCTTGTGATGCAGTCGCTGGCTGAGCCCCACGCGACCGAGCAAGGCGGTGGCCTGGCGCTCCGCCTCGGCGATGCCCACGCCGCGGATCAGCAACGGCATGCACACGTTCTCCAACGCGGTGAACTCGGGCAGCAGATGGTGGAACTGGTAGATGAAACCCATCGAACGGTTGCGCACGCGGCCACGGTCGGCGTCGGACAGGCTCGAAAGGTTCTGCCCTTCCACCTCCACCTCGCCACGCGTCAGCGTATCGAGGCCGCCGATGATATGCAGCAAGGTGCTCTTGCCCGAACCGGACGCCCCCACGATGGCCAGCGTCTCGCCGCGCTTCAGCGTGAAGCTGACATCGGCGAGCACGTCGGTTTTCAGGTCGCCTTCGTCATACACCTTGGCGATGTGGCTGGCGCGCAGCACGATGTCGTTATGGGAATTCATGGGCTTACTCATAGCGCAGCGCCTGCGCCGGCTGCGTGCGCGAAGCGCGCCACGCGGGATAAAGGGTGGCCAGCAGCGAGAACAGGAAGGTGATCAGGGCCACCCAGCCCACATCGCCCATCTGCAGCTTGCTGGGCAGCTCGCTGATGTAATAGACGTCCGGCGACAGGAAGGTGACGCCGGTGACGTGCTCGATCCACTTGACGATGACGGGCAGCTTCCACGACAGCAGCGAACCCAGGCCCACGCCAAAGCCGATGCCGACGACACCCACCAGCACGCCCTGCACCATGAACATGCCCATGATGCTGCGCGGCGTGGAGCCGAGCGTGCGCAGGATGGCGATGTCGGCCTGCTTGTCGGTCACCAGCATCATCAACATGGAGATGAGGTTGATCACCGCCACCAGGATGATCAGCGAGAGGATGATGAACATCACCTTCTTCTCCATCGAGATGGCGGAGAAGAAGTTGGCATGGCTGTCCATCCAGGTATCCACGCGGTAGACCTGCCCCAACTGGTCGGCCAGTTCGTGAGCCACCTCGCGCGCGTTGAACATGTCGTCCAGGCGCAGGCGGATGCCGGTGGGGCCATCGAGTCCGTTGAGGCGTTCGGCATCGCCCATGTTGACCAGGGCCAGGCCGGAGTCGAACTCCTGCATGCCGATCTCGAACACGCCCGCCACCCGGAAGCTGCGCAGGCTCGGCACGCTCCCGGTGATCGGCGAGGACTTGAACGACGGTACCGCCACGATCACCTTGTCGCCCACCGCCACGCCGAGCGACATCGCCAGCTCGCGGCCCAGCACGATGTTCCAGCTACCCGGCGTCAGGTCGCTGAGCTTGCCCTCGACCATATGGCGATCGATGTCGGACACCTTCGGCTCCACCGACGGTTCGATGCCGCGCAGCAGGCCACCGGTGGATTGGCGGGCCTGGAAGAAGGCCTCCGATTCCACGTAGGGCGCCGCCCCCTTCACGTGCGGATTGGCCTCGGCGATCTTCACCGCGCGCGGCCATTCCTGCACGGCCTGGCCGGGCATGCCCGACACCGTGGCATGCGAAATGGCGCCGAGGATGCGCGAGCGCAACTCGTCGTCAAAGCCATTCATCACCGACATCACCGTGATCAGCGCAGTCACGCTGATGGCAATGCACACGATGGACACCGTGGAAATGAAGGAGATGAACTGGTTGCGACGCTTGGCGCGGGTGTAACGCAGGCCGATGAAAAGCTCGAGCGGTCTGAACATGAGGGGCGGGTCGCTTCTGTGATTCGAAAGGGCTAGCCGCCCCAGTGGCGCCAATTATCGCCTGATAACGGACTTAAACCGTAGGACCACGTTCAGCGGAAAGAGTGCCCCGGCTTTCGCGCGGCGTTTGCCGCCCGGTGGCCAGGCGCATGCGCAGGCGGCGACGGATATCGGCATCGCTATTGTCGGGCGCCAGCAAAAGCAGGACGGCGCCTCGTCCCGGTGTCTTCAAATGCAGCCAGATGGCCCACTGCCCCAGTATGCGAAAGGAGACGAGCGTGGCCGCGACATCCTCATGCGTGGTCATGCGCAGGCTCCACCCACCATCGTGGGCCCAGCCCGCCGCCACCACGTCCTGGCGCGCAAAACGGGCGATGGCACGCCGTGTCGCCAGCACCGCACCAACCGTCAGTGCGACTTTCAACCCGCTCGGGATGGCGCTCAGCCATGCGGCCACAATCGCCAGCGTCGAGAGCAACAGCAACACGCGAGCCGGCCAGCGCGATGGCCGGTATTCAAAGCCGATGGCGGGCGCGGATGTCATCGATGATGGCCTGCCAGTCGGGGCGCGATGCCTTGGCATGGCCCATCACCCAGTCCCACAGGTCCGGGTCCTGCACGTCGAGCAGTTCCTCGAAGGCCTGGCGCTGGGCTTCGTCGGCGCCGGCGAAGCGGTCGTCGAGCCAGCCGCCGAACAGCGCGTCCAGTTCTCGGGTGCCGCGACGGGTGCGCCAACGGAGGCGTTTGATGCGGGCTTCTTCCATAAACGCGCGGGGCGCCTCCTACTCGATACGCCCCGCTCCCCCGATGAGGGAGCGGGAACAAGCGCTTAAGTCCGGCGCTCGACGATCAGCTTCTTGATCTCCGCGATCGCCTTGGCGGGATTGAGACCCTTCGGGCAGGTGCGCGCGCAGTTCATGATGGTGTGGCAGCGGTACAGCTTGAACGGATCTTCCAGATCGTCCAGGCGGGCACCGGTGTCCTCGTCGCGGCTGTCCACGATCCAGCGGTAGGCCTGCAGCAGGATGGCCGGACCGAGGTAGCGGTCGCCGTTCCACCAGTAGCTCGGGCAACTGGTCGAGCAGCAGGCGCACAGGATGCACTCGTAGAGACCGTCGAGCTTCTTGCGGTCTTCCGGCGACTGCAGGCGCTCCTTGTCGGCCGGCGCCGGGCTCTGCGTGCGCAGCCAGGGCTTGATCGAGGCGAACTGCGCGTAGAAGTGCGTCAGGTCGGGCACCAGATCCTTCACCACCGGCATGTGCGGCAGCGGGTAGATCTTGACGTCGCCCGAGGCGCAATCCTCGATGGCCTTGGTGCAGGCCAGCGTGTTGGTGCCGTCGATGTTCATGGCGCACGAGCCGCAGATGCCCTCGCGGCACGAACGGCGCAGCGTGAGCGTCGAATCGATCTCGTTCTTGATCTTCAGCAGCGCGTCCAGAACCATCGGGCCGCACGCGGCCAGGTCGACCTCGTAGGTGTCGATGCGCGGGTTCTGACCATCATCCGGCGACCAGCGATAGATGCGGAACGTGCGCGGCTTCTTGGCGTCCTTGGCCGGGAAATGCTTGCCCGGCTGGACCTTGGAATTCTTGGGTAGCGAAAACTCTGCCACGTTTGCCTCACTGATCTCGTGCTTGTCGTAACAGCTCGCCTTGCGAGCGCCGGTACAACGTTGAAAGAACCTCGAGGGTTCCGAACCTGATTAGTAAACGCGCTTCTTGGGCGGCACGACTTCGACATCCGAGGTCATGGTGTACATATGCACCGGACGGAAATCGAAATTGGTCTTGCCTGCCTCGTCGACGGACACCAGGGTGTGCTTCTGCCAGTTCGCGTCGTCACGATCCGGGAAGTCCTCGCGGGCATGCGCACCACGGCTCTCGTGGCGCTGTGCCGCCGAGTACATGGTGGCCACGGCCTGGTCCAGCAGGTTGGCCAGTTCCAGCGTCTCGATGAGGTCGGAGTTCCACACCAGCGAACGGTCGCTGACGCCCACGTCCTTGAACGACTCGCGGACCTTGGAAATCTTTTCGCAGCCTTCCTGCAGCGATTCGCCGGTACGGAACACGGCCGCGTCGGACTGCATCGTGCGCTGCATTTCGGCACGGATCTTCGCGGTCGGCAGGCTGCCCTTGGCGTTGCGCAGGCCATCGAAGCGGGCGAGCGCCTTGTCCAGCACGTTGGCCGGCAGGTCCTTGTGCGGCGTGTCCGGCTTGATGATCTCGGCGCAACGGTGCGACACCGCACGGCCGAACACCACCAGGTCGAGCAGCGAGTTCGAGCCCAGGCGATTGGCGCCATGCACCGACACACAGGCCGCCTCGCCGATGGCGAACAGGCCCGGCACCACGGCGTCGACATCGTCGCCCTTCTTCTGCACCACCTCACCGTGATAGTTGGTGGGGATGCCGCCCATGTTGTAGTGCACGGTGGGGATGACCGGGATCGGCTCCTTGGTCACGTCCACGCCGGCGAAGATGCGCGCCGACTCGGCGATGCCCGGCAGGCGCTCGTGGATCACGTCCGCGCCCAGGTGCATCAGGTTGATGTAGATGTGGTCCTTGTGCTCGCCCACGCCGCGGCCTTCGCGGATCTCCATCGTCATGGCGCGGCTGACCACGTCACGCGAGGCGAGATCCTTGGCGTTGGGCGCGTAGCGCTCCATGAAGCGCTCGCCGTTGGAGTTGGTGAGGTAGCCACCCTCGCCACGCACGCCTTCGGTGATCAGGCAGCCCGAACCGTAGATGCCGGTGGGGTGGAACTGCACGAACTCCATGTCCTGCAGCGCCAGGCCCGCGCGCAGCACCATGCCGCCGCCGTCGCCGGTGCAGGTATGCGCCGAGGTAGCGCTGAAGTAGGCGCGGCCGTAGCCGCCGGTGGCCAGCACCACCGCGTGGCCGCGGAAGAAATGCAGGGTGCCTTCGTTCATGTCCAGCGCAAGCACGCCGCGGCACACGCCCTCTTCGTCGAAGATGAGGTCGATGGCGAAGTACTCGATGAAGAACGTGGCGTCATGCGCCAGCGCCTGCTGGTACAGCGTGTGCAGGATGGCGTGGCCGGTACGGTCGGCCGCGGCGCAGGTGCGCTGCGCGGTGCCCTTGCCGTAGTGGGTGGTCATGCCGCCGAACGGGCGCTGGTAGATCTTGCCTTCCTCGGTACGCGAGAACGGCACGCCGTAGTGTTCCAGCTCGATGATGGCCGGAATCGCCTCGCGGCACATGTACTCGATGGCGTCCTGGTCGCCCAGCCAATCCGAACCCTTGATGGTGTCGTAGAAGTGGAAGCGCCAGTCGTCCTCGCCCATGTTGCCCAGCGCGGCGGAGATGCCACCCTGCGCCGCCACCGTGTGCGAGCGGGTCGGGAACACCTTGGTGATGCACGCGGCCTTGAGGCCCTTCTCGGCCAGGCCGAAGGTGGCGCGCAGGCCCGCGCCGCCGGCGCCGACCACGATCACGTCATACTTATGCTGTTGGATCTTGTAGCTTTCCATCGAATCAGGCTCCCAGCGCCACGCGCAGCACGGCCATCAAGGTGGCCAACGTGCCGAGCACTGCAATGAACTTCACCAGCACCAGGAGGACGACCTCCTTCCAGCGCGTATGCACGTAGTCCTCGATCACGACCTGCAGGCCCAGCACGGCGTGCCAGCACACGGCGAGCACGAAGGCCACCAGCAGCAGCGCGTTCCATGGCTTGGCAACGATGCTGCGCGCCGTGGCGTAGTCGGCATGCAGGGCGCCGAGCACGGTCAGCACGAACCAGATGGCCAGGAACACCAGCGCCGCGGCGGTGACGCGCTGGGTCCACCAGTGGCCGACGCCCGACTGCGCCGAGCCAAGGCCGCGAGCGCGCTTGAGCGGATTGCGCAGCTCGCTGCGCACGTCGTGGGCACTGTGATTGTTCGTGCTCATGCGGCACCTCCCGAGGTCAGCACGTAGGCCCACACGACGACGGTCAGCACGATGCTGACGATGATCGACAGCCAGCTGGAGCGGACGAACTGGGGAATGGCATAGCCCATGCCGCCATCCTGGAGCAGGTGACGGATGCCGTTGCACAAGTGATAGAACAGCGCCCAGCTCCAGCCGAACAGCAGCACCAGGCCAATCGGGCTGCCGACGCAGGTCCTGAACTGGTTATAGCTGTCCTCGCCATGGGCCAGGGAGAACACCCCCCACAGCACCAGCAGGGTACCTACGGACAGGGCGATGCCGGTGGCGCGATGCAGGATGGAGGTCACCATCTGCACTTGCCACTTATATATGCCCATGTGGGGAGAGAGCGGTCGTTGCGTATCTGCCATGGCGGCTATCCTGAGTGGAATCGCTTATGCCCGGTACCGCCCTTCCCTGTTTCCAACAACGCCGGCCAGCAGCCGGCGCAGCGGATCAGAAGTCGATACAGCGCCCGTTCTTTTCCCAATCGCCGTAGCGCGTGGGATCCGGAGCTGGCCGCTCAACCGGAATCTTGCCCGTAGCCGGAACACCGGGCACGGTCGCTTGCTCCGCGGGAACGGAAGCCGGCTTGGACTCTGATTGGGAGGACGTATCGGACATGGTATGTGAAAGCCGAGAAAGCGTAATACTTGCGTAAATTCAGCACAACCTTGACGGCCGGGCGATCGTCTGTCACTAGGGATGCCCTGACATCCAAAAAGCTGTCGCTTGTTTCACCGACACCCCGCCCTCACCTCGCCCGGCGTATGACTACCGATCACTCCGCACAGACCCTGTCGATCGAAGGCGCCGATGCCATCGCTTTCGCGCAATCCCAATTTAGCAGCAACGTCCAGGCGCTGGGCGTGGGGCAATGGCAGTTCAGCGCGTGGCTCAATGCGAAAGGGCGCGCGCAGGCCCTGTTTCACCTGGCCCGTGTTGCCGATGACGCGCTGCTGCTTCTGTTGCGCGGCGGCGATGCGGCGACGCTCGCGCAATCGCTGCAACGTTTCGTATTCCGCGCCAAAGTCAAACTCACCGCGCACCCGCCGCGCCCGCTGGGCACCGGGCCAACCCGCGACACTTACGCCTTTGATCGTGAAGGCGATGCCTACACGTTCGGCTGTGGCACGCACAGCCTGGTAGTGGGCGCATCGTCCGATCATGCCTGGCAGGCGCTACAGATTCGTGCAGGTTGGCCCTGGCTTCCCGATGACACGCTCGGCGAGTTGCTGCCTCCCTCCCTGTCACTCGAACGCCTGCAGGCGGTTGCGCTGGACAAGGGCTGTTATCCCGGCCAGGAAATCGTGGCGCGCCTGCACTATCGCGGCGGCAACAAGCGGCATATGCATTGCGTCGTATTGTCGCAACCCTTGCCTGGGGGCACCGTGCTGCGCCATGACGACAAGGAGATCGGCCAACTGCTCGATGTAGCAGCCGACGAACCGGATGTCATGGCGCTCGCAGTGATTGACGATGACGTCGTCAAACAACTGATCGATGGCACGCAAGGCGTTGTCGACGAAGGCATCTCGTTGCGCGTCGTGGCGAGTTGGCCCGCGTAAAAAAATATCTGCGCAAGGACTCGCGACGACATCACGCCAATGTGAGCGCGACGTGAACCTGAACGGCCAGGCACTTGCCAGATGTGAAATGCGCCACTAGGCTCCGCCGACCAATTGAATGACGCCCCACGCCCATGGGTGTCGATATACGCGACGAACCGGAAGGGTCCGGATCAGCGCGACCCGACAGAAATGTCGGAGTACATGCCGCCAATAGCGCGGATGAAGTTGCAGGCAACGTGGTCGTCAGTACCCGAGCAATGCCTTGGCAGCACAACAAGTTGAGAGTGGCACCGGATCAGCCGCTCGACTGGCCACAATCCCGTGGCAAACCACCTGACCACAGTTTCGGTTCGGTGTGATCAATCCAGGTGGAACGGCCTGCCCGCCCGTCCACCGCAACGGCGTATGAAGTCAGCAGCACCGACCTCATGCGTACAGCACGTTGGAGGCAGACAATGAAACTTTCCATGCTGTTGTGGCTTGCGTCCGTGCTGCCACAGCCCCTCGCGGACCAGACCTGCCTGGCCACGACGGTGTATCTCGAGGCACGCAGTGAGTCGACCATCGGGCAGTATGCCGTGGCCGAAGTAGCCCTTCGACGTCGCGACCGCGGCACCTGGGGCGGTAGCGTTTGTGAGGTCGTCAATTCACCGCGCCAGTTCGCGCTGACAACGACCGCACGCAATTTCGAAGTGACCGACCTGAACTCCTGGACCAAGGCGTGGAAGATCGCCGGCGATTCCATCAGCAACTGGAGCCTGCCCAAGGGCGAGCGCACCGTGTATGTGCCGCAGGCAGATCATTTCGCAACGCTCGCAGTCGCCCCCACCTGGTCGACTCGACGCATCGTAAAAACCATCGGCGACCATGCGTTCTACGCGGTCAACTGAAGATAACTAAAGCATAAAAAAAGGCCCTCGCAAGAGGGCCTTTTCATTTGGACGTCTATACGTCTATAACGTCACAACCGATAGACGAGGTTGTTGCGTATCTGCACGTAATCACCAGGGCGGACCTGCGGATCGGCCGCCTGGGTCACCGTGGCATAACGACCGTCATCAAGCTTGATGGTCACCTGCCAGGCAATGTCCGGACCGCCACTGTTCTTGCCGACCTGGTTGCCCACGGCGCCGCCAGCCACGGCACCGGCAACGGTTGCCAGGGTCCGGCCGCTACCGCTGCCGATCTGGTTGCCGATCAGGCCACCAGCCACGCCACCAATGACCATACCCAGCGGCGACGAATCCCTTTGGGTCTGTATCTGGCGCACATCACTCACCACGCCGCATTGCTCACAACGATTGGACGCGCCGCTGTACACCACCTGTCGCTGGGGTGGCGGCACGCATCCGGCCGTCAGCGCAATAACGGAAACCAATCCCACGACTGCCAAACGTCTAAGCAATGTATGCATGGCGTGAATCCTCAGTGAGCGTCGGAAACGGCTACCACACCTTCCTGTACCTGCAGCCTGTCACCCGGATCGTGATCCATTCGTACAGTGCGGGTGACGCCGTTGTACTCATAACTGACGTCGTACGCCACTACCTTGTCGCCCGCGCTGCCGGCGACCGTGGTACAGCGGCGCTGCGTGGTGGAAACCGTGGCGTTCTGCTGATGGTTCTGCTGGATCTCGTGACCCGCGTAACCGCCGCCCACCGCGCCTGCCACGGTGGCCAGGGTGCGGCCCTTGCCGCTGCCGATCTGGTTGCCCAGCAGGCCGCCCGCCACGGCACCGATGGCCGTGCCAGCAATCTGATGGGTATCCTGCACCGGCTTGTGCTGGGTGACGACCTCGTCGTGACACACCTGCTGGGGCGCACTGGGGGCCTCATGGACCGGCGTCACGCTGACCACGCGGGCGTACTTGGGGCCGTCCTGGGACTGCGCCGCGGCGCCCACGCCACCATCGGCATTCGCATCGCGATTGCATGCCGACAAACCAAAAACCAGCGCCGCGCCAAGTCCGAGATTCAGCGCTGAAACGACCAACCTGTTCATAATGCTCTCCTGTCTGGATCGGCGGAGCACCCCGCGTCCGCCTGATTCGATCCGAACGTGCCTCCATTGAACCCGCGAGTCACTGAATATTCGCTTAGACCGAAGCCGCTTATTTTCCCGGGACAGGACCCCGCAATCTGTGCTCGAACTCACCGACAGCCATGCACATATCGATGACGCCAGCTTCGATGCCGACCGCGACGCCATGTTCACGCGCGCGTCCCAGGCTGGCGTCGGGCACATCGTCGTGCCCGCGATCGACCTCGCATCGTGGGGCCGCATTGCCGCCATCTGCGCGAACCATCCCCAAGCGCATCCCGCCTACGGGCTGCACCCGATCTACCTTGACCAGCATCGGCCGGAGCACATCGACGCGCTGATCACGCAGCTGCAGACCCACCCGGCGGTCGCCGTGGGCGAAATCGGCCTCGACTACTTCCTGCCCGAACTGGATCAGCAACGGCAGCGCGAGTACTTCCAGCAGCAACTTCGCATTGCGTGCGACTTCGATCTCCCGGTCATCGTGCATGCGCGCCGCGCCATGGACGAAGTCACCTCCACCATGCGCCGTATCGGCGGCCTGCGCGGGGTGGTGCACAGCTTCTCCGGCAGCGTGCAACAGGCGCAGCAGCTCTGGGACATGGGCTTCCACATCGGCATCGGCGGCCCGGTGACCTACGAACGGGCACAACGTCTTCGTCATATCGTCGCGACCATGCCCATCGAACGCTTGCTGCTGGAAACCGACGCACCGGACCAGCCCGGCGCGGGCCATCGCGGCGAGCGCAATGAGCCGGCTCGATTGACCGACGTGCTGGGCGTGGTGGCAGCGCTTCGCGGCGAGAGCGAGGCGTCCATCGCCCAAGCCACCACCGCGAACGCTCGCCGCCTTTTCAGGTTCGGCTGACCCCTTACCCAGGGCGACGCGCGGAGACTTGTGCCCCGCGCCGGGCGGGTGCTAGCCTAATTACTTCACTGGCGAACTATCCTCTGATGAAATGAAGCAGATGCACGAATGCCTCGCGCGCATGGACGAGGGGATAACCCGCGTTCGCGAGTTCATTCCGGAGCTTCCCTTGCAGGAGGTCATGCTCACCCGGCTGCTGTTGCTGGTGGGCGGCAATCTGCTCGACGAGCTGGAGTTCAATCTCAAGCCCTACGACTTGAATGACAGTGACTTCCGCACGCTGATGATGATCTACAGCAGCCCATCCGGCAGCGCGAGCCCGACCGAGCTGTGCGAGTACGCGCAACAGAGCGCGACCAACATGACGCGTATCGCCAATGTGCTGGTGAAGGCAGGCCTGGTCACCCGCGCCGCCAGCGCCGAGGACCGCCGCCGCGTCGTGCTCAGCATTACCACGGCGGGCAAGCGCCTGGTGCGAAAGATCCTTCCGCCGCTGTTCCCGCAAGTGCTGGGCGCTTTCGCCTCGCTCAGCGCCAGCGACAAGCGCACGCTCGATCGCCTGCTACGGCAGATTGCCCTCAACATCGATTCGCTCACCCACACGGACCGTCGTCCATGACCCCACTATTTTCGATCCGTCGCGGACTCGGCTATCGCGCGGCGCTCGCCGGCGCGGTGGCCCTTGCCGTCGCGGGTTGTTCGATCCCGGCCAGGCTCGGCCATCCGGCCGTTCGCGACGACGTACCGCTGGCAGGGCTCGATGTCGCCACGCGCGCCGGCTGGCCGGAAGCGGAATGGTGGCGCCAGTACAACGATCCGCAACTCGATACGCTGATCGCGATGGCGATGAAGGGCTCGCCCGATATCGCGCAGGCGCGTTCGCGGGTGGAGTCGGCCGAGCAGTCGATCCGCGCCACCACGGCGCAGGCCGGGCTCAACGTCAACGGCAGTGCCCAGGTCGAACGCCAGCGCCTGAGTGAATACGGCCTGATCCCGCCGAAGTTCCTCGGCTTCACCTGGTACAACCAGGGCGACCTCGGGGTGCAGGCGCAATACGATTTCGACTGGTGGGGCAAGAAGCGCGCGACCATCGAGGCGGCCGTGGACCAGGCCCACGCGGCCCAGGCGCAACACAGCGCCGCCGCGCTGGCGATCCAGAGCACCGTGGCCGACACCTATTTCGGCTGGCTCGCGGACGAAGCGCGCATCGGCATCGCCCAGCAGGCGGTACAGACGCAGGAGCAGCTGACGCGCATCGCCGAGCTGCGCGTGCGCCAGGGCGTGGACCTGCCCGATACGCTGGAATCGGCCAAGGCACAGCTCGCCGCCGCCCGCCAGATGCAGGTGACCATCGAGAGTTCCGCCAGGATCCGCGTGGCCGCGCTCGCCAGCCTGCTTGGCGTGGCGCCGGCGGACATGCCCGCGCTGCAGCCGCGTGAACTGCCCACCATCAACAGCGGCCTGCCCGACAACGTGGGCGTCGACCTGATCGCACGCCGCCCCGACATCGCCGCCAGCCGCTGGCAGGTGGAGTCGGCCTTGCGCCAGACGGACGTGGCGCGCGCGGAGTTTTTCCCCGATATCAGCATCAGCGCCATGGCGGGGCTGTCCAGCATCGACCTGGACAGGTTCTTCCATTCCGGCAGCCGCGTGTTCGGGCTGACGCCTGCCCTGCATCTGCCGATCTTCACCGGCGGCCTGCTCGAAGCCAACTACGGCATCAGCAAGGCCCAGCTCAACGCCGCCGTGGCGCAGTACAACAGCACCGTGCTCACCGCCGCGCGGGACGTCGCCACGCAGAGCCTCACCGCGCAACAGCTCGCCGGCCGCCGCCAGCAACAGCTCGCGCAGATCGACGCCAACGAACGCCTGCTCAGCAACGCGCAGGCGCGTGCCCGACGCGGCGTGCGCGACATTCGCGAAACCCTCAGCGCCAAGGCCCAGCTGCTGCAGCAGCAGGACGACGCGGTCAGCCTGCATGCGCAGGCGGTCTCCACCGATATCTCGCTGATCAAGGCCCTGGGTGGCGGCTATCGCGCCCCTGCGCCCGGTCAGGCCTCCAACGACACCTCCCCTTCTTCTTCGAACCTTGCCGGAGACGCCACGCATGAGCGCCACTGATTCCGCCGCCAGACCGCAGGACAACGACAGTGGCATGGCCGCTAAGAATCCGGCCAAGCGCCGTCGCGCACTGCTGATCGTCACGTCGGTATTCGTCCTCGCCGCCGCGGCGTGGGTGCTGTTGTGGGTGTTCGTGTTCTCCACCCGCGAGAAGACCGACAACGCCTACGTGGGCGGCAACCAGGTGGCGATCTCGGCCCAGGTGCCGGGCACGGTGGTGGCCATCCTCGCCGACGACACCCAGCGCGTCGAAGCGGGCCAGGTGTTGGTGAAGCTCGACAGCACCGATGCAGATGTACGCCTGCAGCAGGTCAGCAGCGCACTGGCGCAAACGGTGCGCCAGGTGCGCGAACAGACCGAGTCGGCCTCCAGCGCCGATGCGCAGGTGGCCAAGGCGCGCGTCGACCTGAAGAAGGCCCAGGCCGATCTGGCCCGCCGCCTGCCGCTGATCGCCGAGCAGGCCGAGGCCCCGGAGAACGTGCAGCATCTGCGCGATGCCGTCGACCAGGCGCAGGCGTCGCTCACCGCCGCCGAGGCCCAGGCCGCCGCCGCGCATGCCGCCATCGAGGGCACCGACGTGCCCAACAACCCGGCCGTGGTGCAGGCTCGCGCCAACTTCCGCGCCGCCTGGGTGGCAGCGCAGCGCAATGCGATCTATGCGCCGGTGACCGGCTATGTCGCGCAGCGCAGCGTGCAGGTGGGCAACAGCGTGCAGGCGGGCCAGCAGCTGATGACGGTGGTGCCGCTGCACAACCTGTGGGTGGATGCGAACTTCAAGGAAAACCAGCTGCGCCACATCCGCGTGGGCCAGCCGGCCAGGATCGAGACCGACGTCTATGGCGGCGGGGTGGAGTACCACGGCAAGGTGATCGGCCTGGGCGCAGGCACCGGCAGCGTGTTCTCGCTGCTGCCCGCGCAGAACGCCACCGGCAACTGGATCAAGGTGGTGCAGCGCGTGCCGGTGCGCATCGCGCTGGACGACAAGGAACTCGACCAGCACCCGCTGCGCGTGGGCCTGTCCACCGAGGTCACCGTCGACATCACCGACGACAAGGGTCCGGTGCTGGCCTCCACCAACAACGGCCAGCCGGTGGCGCAGACGGACGTCTATGACCAGATGGCCAGCAAGGCCGATGCGGAAGCCGAGAAGATCATCCAGGCCAACCTGAGCCAGCACAGCGCCAACTGACGAGCTGAACAGCCATGGCCTCCACACCCAACGACGCCCTGCCGCTCAAGCCGCTGCAGGGCAGCGCGCTCGTCCTGCTGACCATCGCCGTCGCGTTCAGCACCTTCATGGAGGTGCTGGACATGACCATCGTCAACGTCGCCGTGCCCCATATCGCCGGCAGCCTGGGCGTGAGTTCCAGCGAGGGCACCTGGACGATCAGCTCCTATTCGCTCGCCAGCGCCATCATGCAGCCGCTGACCGGCTGGATCGCGCGACGCTTCGGCGAAGTGAAGACCTTCGTCTTCTCGGTGATGCTGTTCGTGGTGTTCTCCATGCTGTGCGGCCTGGCCACGTCCATGCCGATGCTGGTGATCGCCCGCCTGATGCAGGGCGCCGGCTCCGGCCCGATGGTGGCGCTGTCGCTGACCCTGCTGCTGTCGAGCTACCCCAAGACCAAGCAGGGCATCGCGCTGGCGCTATGGGCGATGACCGTGGTGGTGGCGCCGATCTTCGGCCCGATCCTGGGCGGCTGGCTGACCGACAACTTCTCCTGGCCGTGGATCTTCTACATCAACGTGCCGGTGGGCCTGGCGGCCGGCATCATCACCTGGACCCTGCTGCGCAAGCGCGAAACCAAGACGCGCCAGACGCCGATCGACGTGATCGGCCTGGCGCTGCTGGTGGTGGGTGTGGGCTCCCTGCAGTTCATGCTGGACAACGGCAACGACAACGACTGGTTCGCCTCGCCGATGATCACCACGCTGGGCCTGATCGCGCTGGTCTGCATCAGTTTCCTGGTCGTGTGGGAGTTGAACGCCAAGCACCCGGTGGTGGACCTGGGCCTGTTCCGGCGCCGCAACTTCAGCGTGGGCGTCACGGCGCAGTCGCTGGGCATGTTCGCGTTCTTCGGCATCAACGTGGTGTTCCCGCTGTGGCTGCAGACCACGCTGGGCTATACCGCCACCTGGGCCGGCCTGGCCACGGCGCCGGTAGGCATCCTGGCCTTCCTGCTCTCGCCCATCCTGGGACGCAACCTGCAGCGGCTGGAACTGCGCGCGGTGGTGACCTTTGCCTTCATCGTGTTCGCCGGCACCTCGTACTGGTTCTCCACCTTCGACAGCTCGGCCTCGTTCGCCTCGCTGATCCTGCCGCGCTTCGTGATGGGCATTGCCATCCCCTGCTTCTTCATCCCGCTCAACCAGATCTACCTGGCGGGGCTGCCCGCGGAGGAGATCGCCAGCGCCACCGGCCTGGCCAATTTCTTCCGCACCCTGGGCTCCAGCGTTTCCACCGCGGTGACGGTGACGCTGTGGGAGCACCGCGGCATCTGGCACCACGCCACCCTCGCCGAAAGCGTGGCCCCGTCCAACCCGGCGGCCACCCAGGTGGTGCAGCAGCTGACTCGCGGCGGCATGAGCCAGATGCAGGCCCTGGGGGTGACCGACCAACTGGTGAACAAGGAGGCGTTGACGCTGGCGGTCAACGACGTCTTCTGGCTCTGCATGGTGCTCTTCATCCTGCTGATCCCGGTGCTGTGGTTCGCCCGGCCGCCGTTCGGCAGCGCGGGCGGCGCTGCGGCAGGCCACTGATCCATAAAGATTGCTGCATCCCCCGGTGCAGCAATTGAATACCACTTGGGCGACTGGTGCGGCGCAATACCTTCTGCTAGTTTGTGTCGCATGGCACAAACTATCCGCACCATCAAGAAGTACCCGAACCGCCGGCTCTATGACACGGAGATCTCCAGCTACATCACGCTGGAAGAGGTCCGCCAGCTGGTCCTGGACGGCGAAACCTTCGAGGTTCGCGACGCCAAGAGCGGCGAGGACCTGACCCGTTCGGTCCTGCTGCAGATCATCTCCGAGCACGAGGAAAAGGGGCAGCCGATGCTGTCGCCCCAGCTGCTCAGCCAGATCATCCGCTTCTACGGCGACTCGCTGCAGGGCTTCATGGGGCCCTATCTGGAACGCAGCCTGCAGGTCTTCCTGGACCAGCAGCAACAGTTCCGCACGCAGCTCAACAGCCTGCTCGGCCAGACCCCCTGGTCGATGCTCAACGAGCTGACCGAGCGCAACATGGAAGCCTGGCGCAACATGCAGCGCGGCCTGCTCGATACCGCCACGCAGGCGCAGACGCCGCCACGCGGCGGCAAGAAGCCCGGCTAAGCCCGCCTGGCCGGCGCGCGCAGCGCCGGCCGCTCCGTTCATCCGACCGCTGCAGCACAACATGTGCTGCCCTGCGGCATGTGCACGAGTCCTTCACATGAATGCTTCCGCCCGTATCCCGCGTGTTGCCGTCGTGACCGGAGGCATTGGCGGCCTCGGCACCGAGATCTGCCGCCAGCTGGCGCAGGCCGGCCGCCAGGTGATCGCCGTGGACCTGCCCGCCCGCGCGGAAAGGCTGGAGGCGTTTCGCCACGAGCTTGCCGACCTCGATGGCGCGGTGCGCTTCGAACCGGCCGATGTCAGCCAGTTCGACCGTTGTGCCGAGCTGATCGGTCGCATCGAAGCCGAGCACGGCAGCGTGGACATCCTGGTCAACGCCGCCGGCATCACCCGCGACACCAGCCTGCGCAAGATGACCCCGCAGCAATGGCACGAGCTGATGCGGGTGAACCTGGACGGCGTGTTCAACATGTGCCGCAACGTGGTCGAAGGCATGAGCGGGCGCGGCTTCGGCCGCATCGTCAATCTCAGCTCGGTGAACGGCCAGACCGGCCAGTTCGGCCAGACCAACTACTCCGCCGCGAAAGCCGGCGTGCACGGCTTCGGCATGGCGCTGGCCCGCGAAACGGCACGCAAGGGCATCACCGTGAACACCGTTTCGCCCGGCTATTGCGATACCGCGCTGGTGGCCGCGGTGCCGGCGGATATCCGCGAACAGATCATCGCCGACATTCCGGTCGGCCGCCTCGGCTCGCCGGGCGACATCGCCCGCGCCGTGCGGTTTCTTGCCTCAGACGATGCCGGCTATATCACCGGCGCGAATTTGCCGGTGAATGGCGGCTACTTCATGAGCTTCTGAACCGGGCGCGGCCGTTCCTCCTCGCGCTTCCAACCCGCTACTCTTGGCGGACAACGGACCTCAAAGCGGAGCCTCATGGCGCAGCAAATCACCCTCATCGGCGGCGGCCTGGTCGGCGCCCTGCTCGCCCAGCAACTGGCGGGGCGCGGTTTCGCGGTGGATGTGTTCGAGAAGCGGCCCGACCCACGGGTGGCCGGCTTTAGCGGGGGGCGCTCGATCAACCTGGCCCTGGCCGAACGCGGCCTGCACGCGCTGCGCCAGGCAGGCCTGGCCGATGACGTGCTGCAACGCGCGGTGATGATGCGCGGCCGCATGGTGCATACGCGCGACGGGCGCTCCGGCCTGCAGCGTTACGGCGTCGACGACAGCGAAGTGATCTGGTCGGTATCGCGTGGCGCGCTGAACATGCTGCTGCTGGACGCCGCCGAGGCGGCCGGCGTGCGCTTTCATTTCGGCCAATCGCTGGCCGGCGCGGACTTCGACGCGCACCGCATCCGCCTGGCCGATGAGCAAGGCGTGGAGCGGGACATCGATGCCCCGGTGGTGATCGGTGCCGACGGCGCCGGCTCGGCCTTGCGCGCCGCGATGAATGCCTATGCGCCGCTGGGCGAACGCGTGGAATCGCTGGGCCACGCCTATAAGGAACTGGAGATTCCGCCCGGCGGCACGCTGCCGGCGGCGCTGGTCGGCGACAGTGGCGGCCACGACCAGTTCGCGCTGGAACCGCACGCCCTGCATATCTGGCCGCGTGGCGGCTATATGTGCATCGCCCTGCCCAACACCGAGGGCAGCTTCACGGTCACCCTGTTCCTGCCTGCCCAGGGCGCGCACCCGAGTTTCGCCACGCTGCCGGACGCCACCGCCGCGCGGGCGTTCTTCCAGCATGACTTCCCCGACCTGCTGCCGTTGATTCCGGATTTCGCCGCGGACTACGACGGCCACCCGGTCGGCACGCTCTCCACGCTTTACCTGCAGCGCTGGCACCTGGATGGCCGGGCGCTGCTGGTGGGGGACGCGGCCCATGCCATCGTGCCGTTCCACGGCCAGGGCATGAACTGCGGTTTCGAGGACACCGTGGTGCTGGCTTCGCTGCTGGCCGAGGCCCCCGGCGATACCGCCGAGGTGTTCGCCGAATTCCAGCGCATCCGCCAGCCCAATGCCGACGCCATCGCCGCCATGGCGCTGGAGAACTACGTGGAAATGCGCGACTCGGTGGCCGACCCGCATTACCTGGCCAAGCGCGAACTGGGCGCCTTGCTGGCCGGGCGCGCGCCGCAGCATTTCATGGCGCGCTACCGCATGGTCACCTTCACCCACCTGCCGTATGCCTACGCCTATGAGCGGGGACGCGCGCAGGATCTGCTGCTGGAACAACTGCTGCGCGGCTCGACCCAGGCCGCCTCGGTCGACCTGGACGCCGCGGTCGCCGCACTCCACGCCACCCTTCCCCCGCTGCCCGATCCGCTGCATGGATGAACTGATCGCCGCGTACCAGGCCACCGACTACCGCGTGCGCCTGGCTCGCGGCGGCTACGCCAGCATCAGCATCGACCAGCCCTTGCCGGCCGATCTGGTGTCCCTGGTCGGCGACCACGCCTGGGGATTCATCACAGCGTGGAATCCCGCATCGCAACCCCACTCGCGACAATCCAATCGTCAAGCGCAGCAAGGGCTGCTCCGTGCCCTGCGGGGTGGCCCAGGCACGGTGGCGGTGCACGCGGCCATGGGCGTAGGCGGCGACGGTCGATGGCGCGAGCCCAGCCTCTTTGTGGTCGGCCCGGATGTCCGGCAACTCGATCCGCTGGCCTTGCGCTTCGGGCAGAACGCCTATCTGCACGGGCGCGGCGACGGCCTCGCCCGGCTACGCTGGATGCGGGAGCGGCTTTAGCTTCGATGGCGACCCGCACGCTGGTTGGCGGCACTGCGCCGCATAGACAAGGCTGTCAGCCATTGCGGACAATCGGACGATGACTGCCCCGCCCGCCGCCGCCCCGATCCTGTTGGAAGCCCGGGCGCTCTCCTTCTATCGCCAGGACGAGCCCGTGTTCGGTCCGCTGGACTTTCGCCTGCATGCCGGCGAAGTGGCCCTGGTCGAAGGCGACAACGGCAGCGGCAAGACGACTTTGCTGCGCATCCTGGCGGGCCTGCTGCACATCGACGAAGGCGAGCTGCGCTGGCGTGACCAGCCCTGGCGGCGCGAAGAGCACCTCGGCGACACGCTGTTCCTCGGCCATCACCTGGGCCTGAAAGCCGATCTCAGCGCACGCGAGAACCTTTCCGTGGCGACTGGCCTGTATGGCGTGCGCGATGGCCGCAAGGTGGCCGATGTACTGCTCGACATCGGGCTGGCCGGTTATGAGGACGAACCGGTGCGCCGCCTGTCCGCCGGCCAGAAGAAACGCGCCGCGCTGGCGCGCCTGCTGTTGCTGCCGGCCACGCTGTGGTTGCTGGACGAGCCCTACGCCAACCTGGACCGCACCGGCATCGAGCTGGTCAACCGCCTGCTGGCCGAACACGCGGCGCGTGGCGGCGCGGCGCTGGTGACCAGCCATGGCGCGGTGAGCTTCCTGGGTGGCGCGCCGAAACGGGTGCGCATGCATGCGTAGACCCCGTGGCTCGACCATGAAACCCCTCCCCCCGCACGCAGGGGGAGGCTGGGAGGGGGTGAGCTCTTTCGCCCGTTGGTGTTACCCCTCCCCAACCCTCCCCTGCAATGCAGGGGAGGGAGCGAAGGCATGGGGGTGCGCATGAGCAGAACACGGCTTTCCACCGCCTGCGTCGCCGTGCTGCGCCGCGATCTCACCCTGGCCTGGCGTCGCCGCGGCGACATCGTCATGCCGGTGCTGTACGCGCTGATCGTGATCACCCTGTTCCCGTTCGCGCTGGGCCCGGAAGACGCGCTGCTGCAGCGCATTGCCGGCGGCGTGGTGCTGGTGACCATGCTGCTGGCCATGCTGCTGGCGCTGGACGCGATGTTCCGCAGCGATATCGAGGACGGCTCGCTGGAGCAGCTGATGCTGTCGCCGCAACCGTTGGCGCTGATGCTGGGCATGAAGATCCTCGCGCACTGGATCACCACCGCGCTGCCACTGATCCTTATCGCGCCGTTGCTGGCCGGCATGCTGCACCTGCCCGCGCCGGTGATGCCGGTGCTGGTCTATGCGCTGCTGCTGGCCACGCCATTGCTGAGCCTGCTTGGCGCCGTGCTGGTGGCGCTGACGGCCGGCACCCGACGCTCTGGTATGCTGCTGGCGTTGATGCTGCTGCCACTGTGCGTGCCGGTAGTGATCTTCGCCGCTGGCGCCGTCGCCGCGGCACAACAGGGGCTGCCGTGGCTTGCGCCCATGGCCTGGCTGGGCGCCGCGCTGGTCATGGCCCTGGTGCTGGCGCCGCTGGCCTGCGCCGCCGCCCTCCGCATTGCCTTGGACGCCTGAACGCTATGGCCAACTGGATCCCCTTGTGGGTGCACAAGCTCAGCTCGCCGCCGAACTTCTATCGCTTCGCCGGCACGTTGCGCCCCTGGGCCCTGGGCCTGGCGCTGCTGCTGGGCGCCATCGCCCTGTACGGCGGCTTGGTGCTGGCGCCGGCCGATTACCAGCAGGGTGATGCCTACCGCATCATCTTCATCCACGTGCCGTGTGCCTGGATGGGCTTGTTCGTCTATGGCGTGATGGCCATCGCCTCATTTATCTCGCTGGTCTGGCGCATCAAGCTGGCCGAGGTGGTGGCGATGGAATCCGCCCCCATCGGCGCGGCCTTCACCTTCATCACCCTGTGTACCGGCTCGCTGTGGGGCAAGCCGATGTGGGGCACTTGGTGGACCTGGGACGCGCGGCTCACCTCCGAGCTGGTGCTGCTGTTTCTGTACCTGGGCGTGATCGGCCTGTATCACTCGTTCGAGGACCGCCGCCAGGGCGCGCGCGCCGCCGCCTTCCTCGCCATCATCGGCATCATCAACGTGCCGATCGTGCATTTCTCGGTGAACTGGTGGAACACGCTGCACCAGGGTTCCACCGTGCGCCTCCTTGGCCCTTCGAAGATGAGCGGCGACATGCTGTGGCCGCTGCTGACCATGATGGCCGCCACCAAGTTCTATTACATCGCCAGCCTGTTCGGCCGGGTGCGCACTGATCTGCTGTCGCTGGAAAGCGGCAAGGACTGGGTACGCCAGATCGCCGAAGCCCAAGGGCACGCGGCAGCCAAGCAGGAGGGCCGTCGGTGAGCGCGTTTTCCTGGGACAGCTTCATCGCCATGGGCGGCTATGCCGCCTATGTGTGGCCGGCGTATGCGGTGTTCTTCATCGTGCTGATCGCCGACTACGTCAGCCCCACGCTGCGTCGCCGCCGCGACCTGCGCGAGCTGCGTGCGCGCATGGCGCGGCAGAGCGCGCGCCAGCAACGCCCCCCTTCAGCGTCCTAAGCAACGCGCACCGAGTCGCCATGAATCCCACCCGCAAGCGCAGGCTCACCATCGTTCTCCTCGTGATCGCGGCAGCCGCCGTGGCGATCGGGCTGATCGTGTTCGCCCTGCAGCAGAACATGAACTACCTGTTCACGCCGAGCCAGGTGCAGACGGGCCAGGCGGGCAGCTACAAGACCTTCCGCCTCGGCGGCATGGTCAAGGCCGGCTCCATCCAGCGCAGCAACGACTCGCTCAAGGTCACCTTCACCGTGGTCGATGCCAGCGGCTCGATGCCGGTGGAATACACCGGCATCCTGCCCGACCTGTTCCGCGACAATCAGTCGGTGATCGCCACCGGCCACATGGACAACGCGCGCTTCATCGCCACCGAAGTGCTGGCCAAGCATGACGAAACCTACATGCCCAAGGAGCTGAAGGACGCCATGGCCAAGGCCCACGAAGGCAAGCAGGTGAACGAGGCCGCCGGCCAGGACAAACCGCAATGACCCCCGAACTCGGTCAACTCGCCCTGATCCTCGCCCTGCTGCTGGCACTCGCGCAGGGCGTGCTGCCGCTGATCGGCGCGTGGCGCGGCAACCGCGCGCTGATGGCGGTGGCGCGTCCGGCCGCCGCCGGCCAGGCAGTGTTCGTGATGCTGGCCTTCGTGCTGCTGGTGTGGGCGTTCCTGCGGTTCGATTTCTCGGTGCAGTACGTGGCCGACAATTCCAACCTCGCACTGCCCTGGTACTACCGCATCGCCGCGGTGTGGGGCGCGCACGAGGGTTCGCTGCTGCTGTGGATTTTCATCCTCAACCTGTGGACGCTGACGCTGGCCATATTGAGCCGCAACCTGCCCGAGGTTTTCGTGGCCCGCGTGCTGGGCGTGCTCGGGCTCGTCGCCGTGGGCTTCCTGGCCTTCATCATCTTCACCTCCAATCCGTTCGCGCGACTGCTGCCGATGCCGGCCGACGGCGGTGACCTCAACCCGGTGCTGCAAGACCCGGGCATGACCTTCCATCCGCCCGTGCTGTACATGGGCTACGTGGGCTTCTCGGTGGCGTTCGCGTTCTCCATCGCCGCACTGCTCGGCGGTGAACTGGAACAGGCCTGGGTGCGCTGGGCGCGGCCGTGGACCAACGTGGCATGGGCGTTTCTTTCCGCGGGCATCGTGGCCGGCAGCTGGTGGGCGTATGCCGAGCTGGGCTGGGGCGGCTGGTGGTTCTGGGACCCGGTGGAAAACGCCAGCTTCATGCCGTGGCTGGTGGGCGCGGCGCTGATCCATGCGCAGGCGGTGACCGAGAAGCGCGGCGGCCTGCGCGCGTGGACCATTCTGCTGTCCATCTTCGCGTTCTCGCTGTCGCTGCTGGGTACCTTCCTGGTGCGCTCGGGCGTGCTCACTTCGGTGCATGCGTTCGCCTCCGACCCGAAGCGCGGCCTGTTCATTCTCTGCTTCCTCGCCGTGGTGGTCGGCGGCTCGCTGCTGCTGTATGCACTGCGAGCGCCCAAGGTGGCCGGCGGCAAGCCGTTCAGCGTGGTCTCGCGCGAAACGGCGATCCTGATCGGCAACCTGATGCTCACCGTGGCCGCCGCGATGGTGCTGCTGGGCACGCTGTTCCCGCTGATCGGCGATGCGCTGAACCTGGGCAAGATTTCGGTGGGGCCACCATATTTCGGCTTCCTGTTCACCCTGCTGATGTTGCCGGTGGTGTTGCTGCTGCCGTTTGGTCCTTACCTGCGCTGGGGCAAAGGCGAAGCATCGCTGCTCAGGGGCGTGTTGTGGCGCGCGGGCCTGGCCACGGTGGCCTGCGCCATCGTGGCTGCCGTGCTCACCGATGGCACCGGCAAGGCCATCGCTGGCACGGCCGCCGCGGTGTGGTGCGGCTTCGGCACCCTGCTCTATGTGGTCAAGCGCTGGCGCGAGATGCCGGCGGGCCGACGCTATCCCGCCGAGATGGCCGGCATGCTGCTGGCCCACTTCGGCGTGGGTGTGTTTCTCGCTGGCGTGCTGCTCACCAATGCGCTGAGTGTCGAGCGCGACGTGCGCCTGGCGCCGGGCCAGACCGAGAGCATCGGCGGCTATCAGTTCCGCTTCGATGGCGTGCAGGAAACCCAGGGGCCCAACTGGCAGGGCGACCAGGGCACCGTCACGGTGATGCGCGATGGACGCGAGGTGGCCGTGATGCACCCGCAGAAACGCACCTATACGCGCGGCCAGGTGCAGACCGAATCGGCGATCAACCCGGGCATCACACGCGACCTCTACGTCGCCCTGGGTGAGCCGATGGATCGCAATCAGCCTGATGGCGCCTGGGCGCTGCGCCTGTACGACAAGCCGTTCGTGCGCTGGATCTGGGCCGGCGGCCTGCTCATGATGCTGGGCGGCTTCTTTGCCGCTGCCGATCGGCGTTTTCGTACCCGGCGCGCCACCGAGACGGCGATGGTTGCCGTCGCCGCGATGCAGGAGTCACGCGCGTGAGTCGCCTGTTGCCCTTCTTCGGTTTCCTGCTGCTGGTCGCGCTGTTCGGTTTCGGCATCTGGTGGAACACCCAGCACGACCAGCGCGAAGTGCCATCGCCGCTGATCAACAAGCCCGCCCCGGCATTCGTGCTGCCCCAGCTGGACGACCCGACGCAGACGGTCAGCCGCGACGCGCTGCTGGGCAAACCCTATCTCATCAATGTGTTCGCCAGCTGGTGTGTTGCCTGCGGCGAAGAGCATCCGGTGCTGATGGCCGACGGCAAGTCCATCGGCGTGCCGATCATCGGCTACAACTACAAGGATGCGCCCGACGATGCCAAGGCGTGGCTTGCACAGCACGGCAACCCGTACGACATGGTCATCGTCGACCAGCAGGGCCGCACGGCGATCGACTTTGGCGTGTACGGTGCGCCGGAGAGCTTCCTGGTCGATGGCAAGGGCATCATCCGCTACAAGCGCATCGGCCCGCTGACGCCGGAAGTGATCGAGCAGGAACTCAAGCCCGCCATCGCCGCGCTCAAGAAGGAGGCGCCGTGATGCGTACGCTGTTGCGCTCGCTGCTGCTTGGCCTGCTGATGTTTGCCGGCGTGGTGGCGGCCCAGGCGATCGACCCGCTGCCGTTCAAGGACCACGCCGAGGAAGTGCGCTTCCAGAGCCTTACGCGTGAACTGCGTTGCCTGGTCTGCCAGAACGAGAACCTCGCCGACTCCAACGCCGACCTCGCCCGCGACCTGCGCCACGAAGTGTTCGAGCTGATGCAGCAGGGCAAGAGCGACGAGGAGATCAAGCAATACCTGGTCGAGCGCTATTCGGACTTCGTGCTGTACGACCCGCCGGTGAAATCCAGCACGTTGCTGCTGTGGTTCGGCCCGCTGGCGATTTTGCTTGCCGGTGCGGTAGTGGTGGTGGTCACGGTGCGCCGGCGCAGCCGCGTGGTGCCGGCAACGGTCGCGGATGACAAGTCGACCGACGAAGGGGACGACTGGTGAAGCTTGCTTTCTTTCTGATCGCGGCGGCCATGATCGCCGTGGCGCTGGCGCTGTTGCTGCTGCCGCTGGTGCGTCATGGCCGCCAGCAGGGCCGCTCGCGCGGCGTCTTCGCGCTGGCCCTGATCATCGCCTTCGCGCTGCCGCTGGCTGCCGTTGGCCTTTACCTCGGCATCGGCACGCCCGTTGCGCTGAACGACGTGCCTCGCGCCGATGCAGGCATGAGCATCGGCCAGGCGGTGGAGGAGTTGAAGGCGCACCTCGCGCAGAAGCCGGACGACCTGCAGGGCTGGATGCTGCTGGCGCAGACCTACGGCGCCATGCATCGCCAGGCCGAAGCGCGTGATGCCTACGAACAGGCCTTGCGCATCGACGCCAACAACAGCGTGGCCATGGTGGGCTGGGCCGAAGCCGACTCGCTGCTGCGTGACGACCACCTGATCGAAGGCCGCTCGCTGGAACTGCTGCAACGCGCCGTCAAGCTCGACCCGCAAAGCCAGCACGGCCTGTGGCTGCTGGGCATCAGCCAGTTCCAGCACGACGAATACGCCGAAGCCGCCGCCACCTGGCGCCAGCTGCAGCCGATGCTTGATCCCGATTCCAATGTCGCCAGGGCGGTGGCCGAGCAGATCGCCGTCGCCGATGCACGCGCAGGCAAGGCGGGCACGCCCGCGGCGGCCGATCCCGAGGGGCCGGCCCTGCAAGTGCAGGTGGCGCTGTCACCCACGCTCAAGAACAAGCTGTCGCCCGGCGACACGCTGTTCGTCTATGCGCGCGCCGAGCAAGGCCCGCCGATGCCGCTGGCCGTGGCCAGGATGGATGCCGCCGCCCTGCCCGCCACGGTCACGCTTACCGACGCCATGGGCATGACACCCCAGCTCAAACTATCCTCGGCACCGCGCGTGTTCGTCGGCGCCCGCATCAGCAAGCATGGCCAGGCCATCGCCCAGCCAGGCGACCTGGAAGGCGACGCCGGCGTGGTGGACGTGAACACGCATACTCCCGTCAAGATCAGCATCGACAAGGTTCATTGATGAGCGGCGACGCGCGCCAGTATTTCGCCCTACCCTCGCCGTTTGCGATGAAGCGTGGCGGCGAGCTTCGCGGCGCCCGCGTCGCCTATGAAACCTGGGGTGAGCTGACTGCGTCGCGCGACAACGCGGTGCTGATCCTCACCGGCCTGTCGCCCAGCGCGCACGCGGCCTCCAACGCCGAAGATCCCTCGCCCGGCTGGTGGGAGGCCATGATCGGCCCGGGCAAGGCCATCGATACTTCGCGCTGGTTCGTCATTTGCGTGAACTCGCTGGGCAGCGACAAGGGCTCCACCTGTGCGGCCTCGATCAACCCCGCCACCGGCGAGCCCTACCGACTCGATTTTCCCGAACTGTCGCTGGAAGACGTGGCCAACGCCGCGCACGCCGCAGTCAGCAGCCTGGGCATCGAGCAACTGGCCTGCCTGATCGGCTGCTCGATGGGCGGCATGGGTGCGCTGGCCTACATGATGTTGCATCCGGGCAGCGTGCGGGCGCACATCAGCGTGGATACGGCGCCGCAGGCGCAGCCGTTCGCCATCGCCATCCGTTCGCTGCAGCGCGAGGCGATCCGGCTCGATCCGCGCTGGAACAACGGGCACTACAGCGCCGACAGCTATCCCGAGGACGGCATGAGCATCGCGCGCAAGCTCGGTGTCATCACCTACCGCTCGGCGATGGAATGGAATGGCCGCTTCGCGCGCATCCGGCTCGACCCGGAGCAGCGCGACGACAATCCGTTCGGGCTGGAATTCGAAGTGGAGTCCTACCTGGAAGGTCACGCGCAGCGCTTCGTGCGCACCTTCGACCCCAACAGCTACCTCTATCTCTCGCGCGCCAGCGACTGGTTCGACATCGCCGAATACGGTGATGGCAACGTGATGGAAGGCCTGCGGCGCATCCATATCGAAAAAGCCATGGTCATCGGCGTCAGCACCGACATCCTGTTCCCGCTGGAGCAGCAGGAGCAGATTGCCGACGGCCTGCGTGCCGCCGGCGCCGCCGTGGATTTCGTGGCGCTCGACTCGCCCCAGGGCCACGACGCCTTCCTGGTCGACATACCCAACTACAGCCGCGCCATTGGCGGCTTTCTCAGCCGACTCTGAACGCCGAACCGCCCCGCCAGCCCCACGCTGCTAAGATGGCCGGGCAGTACCGCAAACCGAGAACGTCATGCTCACCCTTCAATTCCCCGGCTCCCGCCAATTGATCGACGCGATCGACGCCGCCGTCGCCCACGACAGCACCCGCGCCGTCACCGACAGCCTGCGCAACAGCCTGTGCGACCTGATCCGCGGCCAGCAAGTGAAGCTGCCCGAGTGCGTGTTCGAAACCGCCGAAGGCCGCTACGCCCGCCGCGAGCTGTACCGCAGCGAAGAGCACGGCTACTGCGTGGTCGCCATGACCTGGGGCCCCGGCCAAGGCACCCCCATCCATGACCACTGCGGCATGTGGTGCGTGGAAGGCGTCTGGAGCGGCGCACTGGAAGTCGTCCAGTACGAGCGCCTCGCCGACGAGGACGGCCACTACCGCTTCCAGCCCGTCGGCTCCATCCAGGCCGGCCCCGGCTCCGCCGGCAGCCTGATCCCGCCCCACGAATACCACACCATCCGCAACCCCAGCGGCGACACCGTGGCGGTCAGCCTGCACATCTACTCCGGCCCGATGACCCACTGCGCCGTCTTCCAGCCCCTAGGCCACGACCAGTACCTGCGCTCCGATCGCCAACTGGGACTCGACCCGGTCCATTGAACACGGCATAATTGCCGCTTGCAGTGCCGGTGTGGCGGAATGGTAGACGCGGTGGACTCAAAATCCACTGGCAGCGATGTCGTGTAGGTTCGAGTCCTATCACCGGTACCAAGCAAACGTTTCAGGACGTCCCATAGAGTCCAAGGAACGTAGGAAAAGCCCGCAAATATGCGGGTTTTTTTATGCCCGCTCGCTCCATGGTGTCCATACCGTACCATGGAATCTCACCCTCTTTGGGGGTATATCTAGGGGTATCAGGGGCATGCAGCCCTCTCCTTGATTACCGGATACCCCCACATGCCGCCGATCACCGACATCGCGCTGCGCAAAGCAAAACCTCGGGACAAGCCCTACAAGATGGCGGTGGGCAATGGCCTCTATCTGCTCATCAACCCAACCGGGTCGAAGCTCTGGCGCTGGAAGTACCGCGTTGCCGGCAAAGAGAAACTGCTGGCGCTCAGCGCCTATCCCACCTTTTCTCTGCAGGACGCCCGCCAGCGCTGCGAGGAAGAGCGCCGACGCCTGGCGCTGGGCGAAGACCCCAGTGAAACGCGCAAGGCACAGAAGATGGCCAAGACGCGCGCCGACGTGATCGCAGCAGATACCTTCGAACGCGTCGCACGCGAATGGATGGCGTGGCGGGAGTCCCGGGGCGATACCGCGGAGACCACAGCATCGAAGGACCGCTGGCGCCTGGAGTCGTACCTCTTCCCTCACATCGGCCAGCGCCCCATCACCGAGATCACCGCCCTCGAGCTTCGCGACGTGCTGAAGAAGGCCGAGGACGCCGGCAAGCGCGAGACCGCCAGCCGAGTGAAGATCAACGCAGGCCAGGTGTTCCGCTGGGCCGTCCTCGAGGGACGCACACATAGCGACATCACCGCCAGCCTGCGTGGCCTCTTCACGACGCCCAAGCCGACCCACCGCGCCACCATCACCGACCCTAAGCAGATCGGCGAGCTCCTGCGCGCGATCGAGGGCTACACCGGGCAATTTGTCACCCTGTCCGCACTGAAGCTCGCGCCGCTCGTGTTCGTGCGCCCGGGGGAGCTGCGCCAGGCAGCGTGGAGCGAGTTCGATCTCGATCAGGCAATGTGGCGCATCCCCGGCGAGCGCATGAAGATGAAGGCCGCTCACCTGGTTCCGCTGTCGACACAGGCAGTCGAGGTGCTGCGCGAGCTACACAAGCTCACGGGCCACGGCCATTACGTGTTCCCCGGCGTTCGCACCGCCACCCGCCCGATGTCCGAGAACACCGTGAATGCTGCCCTCCGCGGTCTGGGCTACACGACAGAGCAGATGACTGGCCACGGCTTCCGCAGCATGGCAGCCACCCGCCTCAATGAGATGGGCTGGAACGCGGATGCGATCGAGCGCCAGCTCGCGCACGCTGAGTCCAACAAGGTCCGCGAGGCCTACACGCATGCCGCGCAGTATCTGGATGAACGTCGAGACATGATGCAGGCGTGGGCCGACTACCTGGATGGCTTGCGTGCTGGTGGTAACGTTGTGCCAATCCGTGCTCAGGCCGGATGACCAGCAACGCAACAGGGGACAATCAGGATGAATATTCCTTCTGATCGGCAGATCTTTGAGGCCGTCTACGCCATGTATGTCAGTGACTACCTGGTGCAAGAGCACGAACAGACGCAACGCAGGGTGTATTTCCCAATCGACGTCGCGGCAGTAGCGAAGAAGCTACGCTGCAGTACGCATATCCTGTTCGGTCGGCTCTACCACGACCTTGCGAAAAGGTACGACCCCGCAACAGAGCCAAATGTCAGCGGCGCCGTATTCCTGATCCAAGCAGGTTCTGACAGGCACTGCATCCACTTCCCCTACATGGTTGCCATCCTCGCAGGCCTACGAGAGCAACGTAGGGTCCAGGTATATACGTGGGCCATATCGCTCGCGGCCCTTGCCCTTTCGGCAGCCAGCCTTCTGGTCAGCCTGGCCAATAGGCATTGATGCAGTGTCAGGGCGAGCGGCTGCAATTCGCAGGGCGAAATTCCCGGCTGCATTTGAGGAGGGCGAATTTCCCTGAATTTATCGTGTTCTGACAATGGCAGTTGTCAGAGGTCGATAAATTCCCTGTTTTAATCGTCGCCGGGGGCTCCCCCCAAAAAACCGACCGCGCCAACCCTTTGGAATTGCAGCGAAACTTCAGTGGCGAGTAGCAAATGGCGCTGTTAGGCTGAAACCACCGACCCAAACGGAGGTAACAGACATGCGCAACCGCATCAGAGAACTGACGAGAGGCGACAAGGTGCTCTGCCTGATCGAGATCTCGCACGACGCCTATCCGGAGAATCGCCAGTACGTGACCGAGGTTCATCAGATCCTCCCCGGCGGGAAAAGAACGCGGGGGGTTTGGGACAGCAGCACTTCGTACGCCGATCCCGAGGAAGCGTGGCGCAAGGGCCAGCAGCATTTCGACGATCACTGACGCCGTGGCGCCGTACCGCTGCTTGCGTGGTGCGACCTATGGTTCGACCATTGGTCACTATAAGGTCGGGGAGACCACGCATGGCAAAGGCTCCTGTAGACGCGCGTGATCGGACGCTCGGCCTCTATTCGATCGACGACTTGTACAAGAAGTTGTTGTGGGAGTTCGGCGAATTTGAGCGACTGTCCCAGGGAGACCTGTCGCCCAATCTCCCTGCCTGTTATATGGCCCAGAATGCGGCCGCGACAGCGTGGCATATGGGTGACTGGCTTTCGGCCGAGATCGACGCGCTCGGGCTTTGGGTTTCGGTTTCCACGCTCACTGGGAGGTCGCTGAAGAGGCGGCAAGATCTCCAGAGCTGGATGAGGGAGAACCTTGGACTTCTCGCCTGCGAGCAGATTGCCGATGCGACGAAGCATGCCCAGCTCTTTGCCTGGGTACATCTCCCTGGCTTTTCCACCGAAACCAAGTTCTACAACTTCTATGGCGAAGTCGATGCCGGCGGAGTCGTCACGGCCGTGCATCACTACGAAGAAGCCACCACGCCGATACCGAAAGTGGTTCTCATGGAGGGGACTCACCGCGGCATCTATGAACTTGCACCGCTACTTGAGAGCTCCATCTCTTGGTGGAACGATCTACTTGGCACCATACGTTACTCGCAGGGCAAGTGAGATCGGGCTACCTCCGTGACCAGCGCAACCCCATCACCTACGCTGGTTCATCGCCCACTGGTCGACCTCGGACTTTTTCCACGAACGGGTAATCGGGTTCTGCTTCGGGAAGTCCGGCCTGCAGGCCACGCGCTCGAGGAAGCCACGGCGGTTTGGTGCACCCTTCGGCGTCACCATGCCCAGAAAGACCGCGCAAGCGTCGGCGCTCAACCAGCGGTCGCCGGCGACCAGGGCGGCGACCATCGTTATCGTTTCGGCATCCGCCATTGCACGTCCGCGCTGCCCACCAGCGTCATGGCCACCTCGATCCATCTCGCCACCCCGGCTTGTAATCGGAGACTCTTTCTTCACCGCAGCAATCGCTTCACGCGCAGCCCGTTCCGCCGCCAGATACTCATCCACCGCCACTTCCGCCAACGCACGTACGAGTCGCTCCATAGCGATCGACGGCATATTCGAACCCGGCTTCATCGCGCTACCTCACCAGCCCACTCCCCGCAGATCTTCGAATGGTGGGCACAACCGCCACTGAAGCGTATAGGCCAAAAGCAAAGGCCGCTTGACGGCGCTCCCCACCGGGCGCATTCTCCTGCAGTCGCCGCAAAATCGGCGACCAGGCGTGAGAACCTGATACCTACTAGGCGCAACGGCGCCTATGGCGCTTTTTTTGTGCCCGTTGCGTTATGCCCGCTTTATGGTGGGCGTGCAGGGCAGCCATGCGCTGGCCGGTTTCCTAGTAGGCCGGTTTCTCACCCCTGCACGTCCGCCACCCTGCCGTAATGGCGCGGTGGACAACCAACTGCGGAGGGCTGCATATGAATGCTCGTTCGAATACTGCCATCGCCGATGAGTTCTTCACGCTCAATGGGCGCTATCTCATCGATCCCTCGTCCGCGGCCAAAGATCTGGCGATTGATGCTTCATGCTTGCTGGACGGTGTGATTCACACGGTACACGCGATCATTGACGGTCTCTCGGACAAAGGGAGCGACATGACCGCCAACGTACAGCGACAAGTGCCTGCGATGCTGTACGGGTTGGTCTACCAGCTCGAGATGGCCCAGCGCATCACTGGATCGCTCGAGCGCGCCACATTCGCCGATCAATCCAGTGGCCCGTCTTCACTGGAGGTGCATCATGAGTAAGAGGCCAGAGAACATTGGTACTGCAGCCGCCATCCCGACCGAGGTTTTCATGAACGCTCCTGAGAACTCAGCTTGCGCGCTTACCGTGCTTGGCAACACGGTGAACAACATGGGTTACGCGGGGCACGGCATCAGTCATCCCCACTCTCCGCACCGCATCAAGGCCTTTACCGTGCGCGGCAACTCCATGGCCCCGCGCCTCTGCGAAGGTGACACGGTGTATGTAGACATCGAGGACACGGCACCCGCGGATGGTGAGATCTTTGCCGTGATCGTCCATGGGGAAACGCAGATAAAGCAGATCGAGCTACGTATGGACGGGCTCCACATCGTGAGCCTGGCCTATCCGAATCGACCGGACATCGTTCCGCCGGATAGGATGCATACGCTCCATATCGCTGGCCGCGTGGCTGGCGCCATCAAGCTCAGGAAGACTCAAGACCTGTAGCCATCGGCGACCACACCGCCAGCTGATCACTCATGCCGCGCCTAGGACGGCCATCCGAAAACCGGGCACCTTCCCCGGCTGGCGCGGCACCTTATCGAAGGGCGCAAAGGTGTGCGCATGGCAGTCCAATCGCTCTCCGATTACTTGTCTCTCGCGGAGACATTGGAAGCCCTCGGTGTAACGAAAGGCAACTTCTGTCGAGCCATTGAAGAGGGAAAGGTGACTCTACCCGCCTATCTTCGCTCAGGCCTCCAGCCGTTTCTTGCCGACTTCCTGTCTGGCCTCTTTCACGAGCCGGACAGCGACAAGATGAACTTCGAGGTAGCGGAATACCTAGGTCGTGACAGGACCCGCGGCGGTCACCAGCTGCTGTCCGACCTCTTGGATACCCGCAAGGATGGAAAGGAGTGGAGTAGCCGCCACGGTCTTCGCGCGAAGCTCCACCTGCTCAAGCCTTGGGAAGGTTGGTTCATTGCCTTCCCTCACAGTCCGCCATGGAGCGATTGGCGGAACACTGCAGGGCTCAGTGGCACCGAGTGCGTGATTCACCCTGAGCAGCTCGGTGACGACGATGTGTCTGTCGAAGGCTTGCTGCTGAATCACATGCAGCCAGTTGGCCCAGATGACCCGCACTTTCCACACTTTGCGCTCTCCGGCACGGTCCGCCTGACGCCCGACACATTGCTCCGCTGGGCACGATCTGGACGCTTTGCCAGCCCCGTACGAGTGACGCCGCCATCGTGGTGGGCCAGCGAGGGCACGCTTATCCCGTGGACGCCTCAGGGCACCCCCAAGAACTACTTCGCCCTGCGGTACCCAACGACCGAGGGCTATACGGACATGCCCGCCACCAGCCTCCAGGTCGTACCTATCCATGGCTGGCATGACACACCTGCCGATGATGACCTGCTATTCCGCAGAGAAGACGTCGAGGTCTTGCAGGGTGGGACGACAGGGGTTGCAATGGCCGGAGCCTTGTCGATCGCGGACAGTCGGCCTACCGACGCAACCGTCCTTCCCGGACATAGCGGGCGCAGACAGGACGCTATAGCCCGAGAGATCGAGGTCGCTATTGCGCGCATGGAGAACGGTGGTACGCGCGCGAGCATTAATCAGCACACCGTGATGGCCGAACTCGTCCAGCGCGCGGGCACAACGGGTTGCTGCATCACTGAAGTGGCGGACGGCGGTAAGGCTGTCATTTGGCTAGACGATGAAGGGCAACAGCAAAAGCTGACCAAGGAAGCACTGAAGAAGCGCCTGCAACGCCGTCCCTGAGGGACGCGATTGGGTCGCGAAGGGACACGACCGGGACGCCATCGGGACACGACAGGGACGCTTGTTGCGCGATCTCGAATGTGTGGCATTTGGTTCATCCACATCACAACTGACGTGGAGCGCCACCATGCAAACCCATGCCGTCTCACAGCCCGCCGTAACGTCTCCTCCCCCGCCCAGCCTGCTTCGCATCAGCGACGTGCAACGCCGTACCGGCCTCAGCCGCGGCACGATCTATCGCTTGGTGGCCGCCGGCGAGTTCCCGCGTCAGATCCGCCTCACCGAAGCGACTACGGCCTGGGTCGAGTCCGAAGTGACGTTCTGGATCGAAAGCCGCATCGCCGCCAGCAAGGCGGCGCAGTGATGAGCTGCCGCCAGAAACGCCAACGCCCGGCTGGCACCGGGCGTCAGGGCAAAGCTAAGGATCTTCCGTCACTCAACGATACCACCGCTAGCGCCCAGCGTGCGCGATTGCTGGCGGCATTGAAGCACAAAGCTATCGACACCATCACTATCCGCCGACATCTATCCATCCTTATGCCGGCAGCGCGCATAAAGGAGCTGCGGGATCAGGGGCACCGCATCGTCACGGCGCGTGTCGGCCGATACGACGATCAAGGACGCCCGCACCGCAACGTTGCGCTGTACACGCTTGTTGGGGGCGCGAAATGAACCGCCTCACCGCTCTCTTCCAGTCCAAGCGCAAGGCCGCCAGCGAAAACACTTATGACCGTGCACGCCGGCGCTATCTACGGAACGGCATGACCGCAGACATGGCAGACCTTCTGGTCACTATGGCCAAGGTCCTGGACATGCCGCCTGACGAACGCAACACGTCCCAGGCTGGGCTGGCGCTGCAGGCCCGCTACCGTGCGTACTACCTCATGGCGGAAAACGACTTCGCTGCCATTGCGGACAACCGCGCCTTTGCCACGTTCAAGCGGGAGCTCGATCGGCTCAACCAGAAGGCAGTGGCCGCGGCAATGGAGCTGCAGGCATGAGCCGCTCGTCCAGCGCCCACATGCCCAAGAACTGGCGCGATCGGTTGCCCGACGTGGCTACCTATTACGCTCGGCACGTCCAGAACCTCAGCAAGCCCAACGCGACAGGCTGGGCCACGGGCGCATGCCCCTTCCACGTCGACCGGAATGCCAGCCTGTCCGTGCACGTCGCAGGCGATCGAGGCCACTGGCGGTGCAGCGCTTCGTGCGGTGGTGGCGACCTCGTGGGCTTCCACATGCGCCTGCACCGCATGGACTTCAAAACTGCTGTCCGGGACCTGGTTGGACTGGGAGTAGCCGCATGAGTGCCCTACGCAGCCAAGCCTCCTACAACCCGATCGATGTCCTGCTGCCGCGCCTGGATGGTTTGATGCAGACCGGCAAAGGCTGGCGCGCACGCTGTCCATCGCACGGCGGCAAAACGCGCACCCTCTCGATCTGCGAGGGCAATGACGGACGCCTTCTGCTGCACTGCTTCGCTGGGTGTCAGGTGATCGATGTGCTCACCGCCATCGGCCTCGATGTTGGCGACCTCTTCATCCGGCGCGATCTGCGCACGATGACACCGCAACAGCAGCGTGAACTGCAGCAGGCCGCGCGCATCCCGAAATGGTCGTCTGCCGTCGACGTGCTCTCGATAGAAGCGTCCATTTTGCTGATCGCAGCTACTCAGCTTGGCGAAGGTCAGTCGCTCCACGCAGAGGATCTGAGCCGCCTGAGGATGGCTGCGATGCGCATCTTCGACGCCCAGGAGGTGCTCCGTGCACGCTGACACCAATGCTACGCATGCGGACTTCGATGCATATGCCGACGGCCACGCGGATCACTCCCGGATGCACCTGGTGACACAGGACGTCATCGAGGACGACACCCCACCGGAACGCCCGCTAGCGGCGGCGATGGCGCGCGCGATGCGGCCCTTCACTGCAGATGAGCTGGAGAATGCCCAAGGAGCTCACCCGCACGCCTTCATGGCAGGAGACGCTGGCCTATTCCCGATCGGGGAAGTGGCCGTCGTGGCCGCCCCGGGGCGTGAGGGCAAGACCTTTGCCCTCATGGCGATCGCTGCAGCCTACGCCCGCGGGAAGCGCCTCCATGGACTTACACCGGTGCCTGACCAGCAGGCAATCATCTACAGCGCGGAAGACGACCGGGTGCAGTACGCCCGCAAACTCGCGGCTCTGCGCTGGAAGCACGGCGAGGTCACAGACGGTGCTACCTGGTGGGAACACATCATCGTCCCCGATCTTGAGAGTCCCGAGCTCGTGGAGTGGCGCGAACTGGTCAAGGTCATGGATCGACGCCCCTGCGCCGGGCCGGCCGTGAACGCGATCATCAATGCGCTGCAGCCGTCGATGAACTCTTCGGTGCCGCCCGGCCTGCTGATCTTCGAGACCGCCAGCACGCTCAATGAGGCGGACGAGGACAATGCTGGGCTGAAGGTACTGGTGGGTGCACTGAAGAAGATCGCCAAGGCACTCGACGTCGCGGTCGTGCTCGTCCATCACACCAGCCAGGCCGCAGGCTCCAACCTCTCCACCCTCAGCATCGGCACCGCCGATATCCGAGGCGCCACCGCGCTGGTGTACAACGCGCGGCAATGCTTCCTCCTGGTCAACCTGGGCAGCGACGACAATCCGCACCCGGACGCCGATGCCAGAACGTTGCTGCGGAAGATGGTGTCGCCCGGAGTTCCTACACGCGTCTCTGCCCTGATTTGCCTGGACAGCAGCAAGGCCCTCGACCCTCCCCCGATCTATCTCCGATGGATATCCACGCCGTACGGGCCGGCACTCGAGGAGATCACGCCGCCGGCATCACTGAGCGGTCTGCGCTGGCGCAAAGTGCTCGCCGCGCTCAACGGGAAGCGTGCAGAGGTTCGCGAGGACGCCAAGGGCGCCAAGGAGCAGGCGAAGGTCGCGGAAGCCGTGGCGGCCGTCAGGAAGCTCAACAGCAAGGATGTTCCCGCCAGCGCCAAACAAGTGTCGCTCGCTGCCGGGCATACCAAAGCCTGGGCGAAGCCTTACCTCGACTTGGCCGAGGAACAGGGCCTGGTCACCACGTCCATGGCAAAGATCGCCAACACCGGTAGCGACACCGTTGTGTATCACGCAAAGCAGTGGGCAGATGGAGATAGCGAGTGAATCTGCCTAGTGCTCTCACAAACCGCATAACCAAGCGCCCTGGACTAGGCAGACGACTAGGCAGATTGTTTTCTGCTCACTGCTACAGGAAGGGACGAGGCGGAAAAGGTGCGCCTGCAAGGGCACTTTCCGTCCGTTCCTCCGCACCTGTACGACTGGGTGGTAGGCAGATTTCTATAGGGGTGTGGGGGATCTGCCTACCCAGTCAGGGGCGCCTTCGGCATCCACTCCTGCGCTGCATTTCACGACTCGAACGACATACCCAGACGGCGGCGGCCATCGGGACGCAGCCAATCATCTACGGAGCCACTTCATGACCACCGTTGTGGAAGCGCTGTTCATCACGCTCGGGCTCGACACCCGGGACTTTGACAAGAAGAAGGAAGGCGTCACCACGTCACTGACGAAGCTGGGCGAGGCCTCGGACAAACAGACTAAGACCATTACCGAGAGCGGTAAGAAGGCGGCCAATGCCTTCTCCATGCTCAAGATCGAGGTGCTTGGCGCGCTGGCGGCCTTCGGCATGACCACCAGCTTCAAGGACTTCATCACCACCAACATCAACGGGCAGGCGGCGCTCGGCCGCCTCTCGGCGAACCTCGGCATGTCTACGCAGAAACTCGAGGCGTGGAAGCTGGCGGCGAAGGAAATGGGCCAGTCCGGCGAGGACGCCGTCGGCGCGCTACAGTCGGTGGCTAAGGGCGTGGCAGAGGCGCGCATTACCGGGCACTCGGCGCTGACCGATGCTTCCCGACGCTTCGGCTTCGCGATCGACACCAAGGACAACGAGCAGACGCTGATCAACATAAGCCGGCGCATGGCGCAAACCCATGACCGGCAGCAGGCGCTGATGATCGCCGAGGCCGCCGGCGTTGGGAACATCGCCAACCTGCTCCTGCAAGGTCCGGACAAGCTCCAGGCGCAGCTCGCGCACACCATGAGCCTGACGGGCGCGGCCACCAAGGAAAGCACGGAGCAGGCGGCCAAGCTTCAGGCGCAATGGGCGGACCTGCAGGAACGCTTCCAGCAGGTCGGTGAGCGCGTCTTTGCGCGACTTGAGCCGGTGCTCGCCCGGCTCGGTGAACGCCTGGCCAACTGGCTGGACAAGGTGGATTGGCAGAAGGTCATCGATGGCATCAGTCGGTTCATCGACAAGGTCAACGAGGTGGTCAAGGAGATGGGCGGGTGGAAGACTATCGCCGAGATCCTCGGCGGCGTGCTGGCGCTGAAGCTCTTGTCTCCCCTATTAAATCTGGTCGGCGTCTTCGGCCGGCTGATTCCCTTGCTCGGCTCCGCCACCGCCGGCGCCACCGCAATGGCCGGGGCCTTCTCGACGATCGGCGCTACGGTTGGCCTGGCGGCCGCAGCCTTCGCTGGCTGGAAGCTGGGCGAATGGATCTCCAACAACATGTCCCCGCAGCTGCAAGAACAGGTCGGCCGATTCACGGCCACCCTGGCAGCACTGGCGGGGGACAAGGATGCGCAACAAGCCATCAACCAGGAGAAGAAGTCCAGCGCAATCGACGCAGCGCGTAACGACCCAAACGTCAGCGACGATGTGAAGCGGGCCGCGGCGGGAAAGTCGAGCCTGAGCGATCCGGCCATCATCCGTCTCCTGGCCATGCACGAGCGAGCACGAGCCAAGGCATCTGGGCAGCCTGAGGCGGGTCCACTGATCGGCTCGGACTTCATGGGCAAGTTCGACCCGATGCATTCGCGCACCTTCACGGGGCCAAATGGCAACGCCACGTTGTTCGGCATGCTGGAGAACAAGTATGGCTTGCCGGCGGGAATGCTGGCCAAGAAGTTCGAGACGGAATCGGGCAATGGCACGCACCTTATCTCTAGAGCTGGCGCGCTCGGACCCATGCAGTTCATGCCGGCGACAGCAACAGAGTTCGGCCTGACCACCGGCCTCAATGGCACGGTCATGGACTTGGACAAGAGCGCAGAAGCCGCAGCGAAGTACATGGCACAGCTCCACAAGCAGTTCGGCGACTGGGACAAGGCACAGGCGGCCTACAACTGGGGCGGTAGCAACCTCAGCAGGGCGATCGCTGCGTACGGCGACAAGTGGCTGGAGCACGCGCCATCCGAGACGCAGGCCTACGTCAACAAGGGCTATCTGAAGTCGGTGCCGATGTCGCCTCAGACGCCGGCCATGTCGGCCGCGCAGCGCTCGGGCGGCAACACGGACAACAGCAGCTCAGTGTCGATTGGCACGCTCAACGTGAACGCGCCGAAAGCGACTGACGCCAATGGTGTCGCCAAGGGCATGCAGTCTGCACTGCGCTCGAACTCACTCGTTAACCCCTTCACCAAGGGGCTTACCTGATATGCGGGTCCCCCACTCGCTTTCTTCGCGCCAGATAGACGATTCGCGCCCGTCCACGCATCTGCCCGCCATCAACAGGAACTGACCTCATGAGCTTCACCAAGCGAAACCTCACCTTTGAGATCCAACTCAATAAGGGTCCCGATTTCAAGCCAGGAGAGGACATCCCACTGACCTTCGACAACGGCGCCACGAAACTCTCTCTTTTAGGCTTGCGCAGCCGCGTGACGGCACAGTCCTGCATTGGTGGCGACGTCGCATATGCCGGGCGCGCCCTTATCCAGATCTGGGGTATGAAGCCCGCGGACATGGCGAAGCTGTCCACCGTGGGTTTTGACCAGGCCAAGATTGGCTGGAACAACATCAAGATATTTGCTTCCGATGATGGATCTCTGGCGCCGTCCACTGTTTTCGACGGCGGGATCTTCGACGCCCGGATCAACTACAACGCCATGCCGGACGTCTCGCTCGAGCTGGAATGCTGGTCTTCGATGAACGAACAAATTCAGGCCATTCCCGGAACCAGCGCGCCTGGCGCTTCTGACGTAGCAGCCATGCTTCGTGGCATCAGCGCCGCCTGCGTTCCACCGCTGGACTTCCTCGGCCCGGGCACCGATGCAGTGCTGGCTAACCATGCGGTCGGAGGCTCGCCCGCAGACCAGATCGAGGACATCTGCATAGCCGCCGGCATCTGCTACACGCTACAGGGCGGCAAGCTAACGGTATGGCCTAAAGAGCAAGCCATCGATGACTTGGTTATAACGACAGGCCCCGGCATGGGGTTGGTCGGGTTTCCGGAGTACAGGAGGCGCGCCATCGACATCACAATGGAGTTCAATCCCCAGGTCCAGCTCGGTCGACAGATCACCATCAACACCGCGCCACACGTCCCCTCCGTTCCAGGCCTGCCCGGTACCTTCTGGCTGAACATTGTGGAGCATGACCTGTCCTGCGAGCTTCCCGATGGCCCGTGGTTTACCCATGCCACTGTCAGCGATCGGCAGATCGTGGGGAGGGTGTGATGTCGGACAACAACGTCTTTTCCAACCTGGCTGCGTCAGGAAATGAGGCCGGCCAGTGGTCGTTCGCTTTCCGCGCCGCCATGGCGAAGATCCGCACCTGCATGCCAGTCCAGGTCATGGCCGTGCATGGTGGCGGCCTGGGTCCGGTAGGACGCGTCGACGTGCAGCCGCTGGTGCAGCAGACCGATAGCGCTGGCAACGTCGTATCGCTGCCGGTGCTATATGGGTTGCCCTATCTGCGCTGGCAGGGTGGTCAGAGTGCGGTGATTCTTGATCCTGCAGTGGGTGACGTCGGCCTGATGTGCTCTGCGGACCGCGATGTGTCTGCGGTCGTGGCCACGGCCAAGCTCTCGCCGCCCGGGTCCAATCGCCGCTTCAGCCTTGCCGATGGCTTCTACGTCGGTGCCACGCTCAATGGCGCACCCACGCAGTACCTGCAATTCGATCCCGCCGACGGCGTGACGCTGAACTCGCCGATGGCTATCAAAGCCCAGATCGGTACCGACGCGGACGCCGCGCGCCTGGTCATGAACGCCTTAGGCCTCGTGCTTAGCTTCGGCGGCCACTCCATCACGATCAACAGCAGCGGCATTGCGATTTCCGGTGCGGTGATAGGCGACAGCTCGGCCACGTTCCAAGGCGAAGGCACGTTCAACGGTGGCCACACAGTTTCGCAGCATGAACATCCCGTCTCTGGTGTTCAGACCGGCTCGTCCACCGTCACCTCGCAGAAGCCGACAGGGTGACTGGCCAGGCATGCCGACGATGATCCCCGACATCGCGCACGCGCGCGAAGACCTGGGGAAGGATGGAAGGCGCCATGATTACTCACATCGCGCGTACGCGCGTGCGCGCGAGCTTCCGTATAAAGGGAGGCCGCATGACTTTCCGCATCGCGCACGCGCGCGCGGGAACCGCCGCACCTGAGCTATTTGGAGCAATCAGCTACGCTCGTACAGCCGGAGGTTGATGGCTGCCCGCTGGCGGCCCCTTCTCTGTCAGACGTGGGTCCGGGGTTTACAGGCGCAGGAACAGTAGACGCCACACCGTACTTGGCACCGTCAAACTGCAGGAGCTGGGTTCTGTCCATGCTCTCCATGGACCCGTCGTCCTTTGCGTTGACTCCAGCAGATCTAAACTCGAGGTTTGGCCAGCCTTCGTGGCTCGCCTCGATTGCATGCAGCTCCCCCTTCCAGTTGGAGCATTTGTCCTTTTCGCAATAGCCGCTCCCCGTGGCATCGGTGCTAGTCGGCCCGTTCCATACGACCGCGACGCTACCGTTCACATCTGCGATAAGGGACCCATAGCTATCCACGACACCTTGACCGATGTCCGTTGCCGATAGGAATACCGCTGGGTGACTGCCCAAAGGAAAGAGCTCGGCAGTGCCTCCGAGCTTTCCATAAGCGCCAAACGTGGTGATGGCGTCACTCCAGGAGGTCATCACCCAATTGCCTTGCTGCTTGGTAAGCACGGCAGAACTCAAAGAAACACCACACGCGTGACAATCGCCCGAAAGCGCGTAACTGACCAAGACAAAGCGGGAACTGGACGAGCCCACTGCGTACGGCGCTGAGGTGTAGACCAACTCTGGCCTGACGGGCTTCCCATCGCCGTTCACGCCCGGAGGAAGTTGCCGCAGCACCGCATTGGCATCGAATGGGTCTGCGACAGCGACCTGCGGGGCCGCAGGACCCTGATGCGCCCCCGTCAGTCCCGAGTCGGTTGCCGCCTTACTCTGCGCACCAGCTGTCGGCTCCTCGTACGGAGGCCGAGAATCAGCTTGGGCCGATCCATCCGATTCCCCAACGTTCACGATGTCCATGGAGCAAACATCGCTCCATGAGGAACCCGGCGCTTCACAGGTCTTGCCCACCGCGATCGATACATCTCGCTGAGCCGTGTCGTTTGGCCATACCCGACCAGAACAAAGCGGTCCGCTGTTGGCCGAGCCGCCCGTCTGATTGACCAGCTTGACCACCACGCACTGCGACCCCGGCGTCCATCCCGTGTTGGTGAACTGGCATTGCCCGTGACCTAGGCCATTCACTTGGCAGCGCGCCTCAACGTGTTGGCCGATCTGAAGTGCGGGAACGAAGCACACCCCAAGCACCAGGCCAATAACCAAGACCGCGAACGACGATAGGGTGATGCTCACCGAACTCGACCGCTTCTTCTCCTCCCGATCCGCAGCAACCTTGAACGAACTCGGAGTGACCGCGATCGGCCGACCACACTTCGGGCAAGCCGGAGCCGCATCGCTAACGTCAGTCCCGCAATCAGGACACTTGATCAGAGCCATTTTCCCTCACCCCCTGTTGGTAGAACGGTCGTTACAAATCATCCGGCATAGTCTTCATCACTGACAGCCGGCGTTCCATCCACCATTCGGGCACTCCAGTGAGGGCGTGTAGCGGCCGTTCGGGACGATGTCAGTTGGCCAATAACTGGCACTTATTAGCTAAGTCGCGTGGCAAGCGCCAGCGCGCCGGGGGTATATCTGGGGGTACATCCTCGAAAGCCCTCTACAAACCTCATCAGATAAGACTTTTCGCGACCTATCACCTACCAAGGATTTACGAGGTTTTTGAAGTTCCAAGTCTGGTCCGCAAAACAGGATTTGGTCCGCAGTTACCGTAGATCCCGATGTAAATGAAGGCCGCCGACAGGCGGCTTTTTCATTTCCGTCATCCCGCCAGGTGCGGTGGTTCTGGAGTACACGTACCCACGCGCAACCATCCGCCCAAGAAAAAGGCGCCAGTTACCCCGGCGCCTTTTTCCGCGATATCGCAACGAAGCCTCAGGCAGCTTCGAGCGACGGATAGTCCGTATAGCCTTCGGCGCCCTTCGCGTAGAAGGTCTGCGGCACCCACGGGTTGAGCGGCGCATCGCGTTCGAGGCGCAGCGGCAGGTCGGGGTTCGAGATGAACAGCTTGCCGAAGGCGACGGCATCGGCATCGCCGCGGTCGAGCAGTTGCTGGGCCGTCTCCTTGGTCAACGATTCATTGGCGACGTACGGGCCGCCGAAGAGCTTCTTGAGTTGCGGTCCGAGACTGTCCTCGCCGATGGCTTCGCGTGCGCAGATGAAGGCGATCTTGCGCTTGCCGAGTTCCCTGGCGACATAGCCGAACGTGGCGAGCGGGTCCGAATCGCCCATCGAATGGGCATCGCGGCGCGGTGCCAGGTGCATGCCCACGCGGTCGGCGCCCCATACCTCGATGCACGCATCGGTCACTTCGAGCATCAGGCGCGCGCGGTTCTCGATCGGGCCACCATAGATGTCGGTGCGCTTGTTGGTGCTGTCCTGGAGGAACTGGTCCAGCAGGTAGCCGTTCGCACCATGAATCTCCACGCCGTCAAAGCCGGCGGCCTTCGCGTTTTCGGCGCCCTTCTTGTAGGCCGCGACGATGCCGCCGATTTCGCTGGTGTCGAGCGCGCGCGGGGTCACGTAGGGGCGCTCCGGGCGAACCAGGCTTACATGGCCCTGCGCCGCGATCGCGCTGGGCGCCACGGGCAATTCACCGTTGAGGAACATCGGGTCCGAGATGCGGCCCACGTGCCACAGCTGCAGGAAGATCCGGCCACCGGCTTCATGCACCGCCTGCGTCACCAGCTTCCAGCCTTCGACTTGTTCGTCGGACCAGATGCCTGGCGTGTCAGCATAGCCCACACCCTGCGGCGTGACCGAGGTCGCTTCGGACAGGATCAGTCCGGCCGACGCGCGTTCGCGGTAGTAGCTCGCCATCAACGCGTTGGGCACGCGTTCCTCGCCGGCGCGCGAGCGCGTGAGCGGCGCCATGAACACGCGGTTCTTCAACGTCAGGTCGCCGATCTGGATAGGGTCGAAAAGATTTGCCATGTGTCGTTTCCAGTGAATGCGGGGAAATACCCGGTCTCGCGAACAGCGCCTCAGAGGCCGGTGTTGATGTGTGCCAGGAAGGCCTGGATCACGTCTTCGTTACGCTTGAAATACACCCATTGCCCGATGTTGCGGGTCGTCACGAGTTCCGCGCGCTGCAACGTCGCCAGATGCGCCGACACGGTCGACTGCGACAGCCCGCAGCGACCATGGAGCTGACCCGCGCAGACGCCATTCGCAATCGGATGCGCCTGCTCCGGGAAATAGCGCTCAGGCTCCTTGAGCCATTGCAGGATTTCCCGTCGGATCGGGTTTGCCAGTGCCTTGTGGATTGCGTCGATGTCCATGGAGGTCAGCCAAGCGCTCGGGGGCGATAGCGCATATCGTCAGGGTTCGAATTATATATCGTAAAAATACGATATGCACGCATGGATTGATCCGAAGCTCAGGCGATTTCGGCCAGGGACCGTCACGCGGTCAAGCCGGCCAGGTGCCCTCTATGGCGGACCGCATCGCCGGACGGCATTGGCGACAGATGGACGGCAGCCTCCCTGGCGTTGTCGTTGGAAACCCGGCAATGGCAATCACTTGCTCCCAAGGGCATCTAGCCGGATGCTTGCGCCCTCGCCGCCGGCCGGCGCTGATGCGGACTGCCCATGGAACTGCCGATTACCATGATCATCAAGGCGCTCTGGGTCCTGTTCGTGCTCTATTGGCTGTGGGGCTGGCGGAGGGTCAAGGGCGCCAGTCGCAGCGAGCCGTTGCTACCGCGCCTGTTCAAGTACTGGTTGCCCCTGGCGGTGGCTATCTGGCTGCTATTTCCCAGTGAGGAAGCCGAAGGCTGGATGATGACGGCGCGGATGTATCCGCATTCGCAGGCCATCGCCGTGCTTGGCATGCTGATGGTGATCGTCGGCATCGGTTTCGCCTGCTGGGCGCGCCACGTGATCGGCAGTAACTGGAGCTCGGAGGTCCAGGTAAAGCAGGACCATGAGCTGGTCGAGCGAGGGCCGTATGGCCTGGTGCGTCATCCGATCTATACAGGACTGCTGCTGGCCTTTCTCGGCACGGCGGTGGCTGTCGGCGAGTGGCATGGGCTGGTCGCCGTGGCCATCATCGCGGTGTCATTCTGGTTCAAGCTGCGGCTGGAAGAGCGCTGGATGCGTGAAAGCTTCGGCGAGACGTACGTGAATTACATGCGCCGGGTGAAGGCCTTGATCCCCGGCGTGCTTTGAAACCCGCTGCCGCGTCGGTATCCGGGCGATGAAGCGATGCGTCGAACCCGCCATAAAAAAGCCCCGCACAGGGCGGGGCTTTTGTCTTCCCTTACGCCGGAATGGCCAGCATGGGATTGAGGGCTGGAGTGGTATCGAGCCGGCTCCGATAGGTTGCCTCGGTCTCCTGATATAGACCCGACCATGGGTTCAACACATAACCGTCCCTGGGCTCATGAGAGACACGCCTGTCGTCATGTCCTTGCGCCGCGTTGGCAAACAGCGCATCAAGGGTCGTCGAATCCATATGCACTCCTCGTTTGTTCGTGGCGGGGAGTTCAGCCTATCGTGACGATTGTTGGCGACCAGTTAAAGGAATCGCCCTTTTCGGCCAACACGAAATTTATGAGTCTGGCTCGCTATCCGGCGACGCCAGGAATCCGCGCAAGGCATGACGGACGTCCATACCGCTTGAGACAGCTCGGCCGCCTGGCCAAGCACGACGCATCGCCTCAAGGGTTGAGGTCGTAGCGCAAGGTGGTCTGCACGCGCTGCCCCTGCCCGCGCAAATCCGTCAGCGCGATGTTCTGGCCCCACAGGTACTCGATGCCCAGCATGGCTCGCTGGCTGAACTGCCAGGCGAGATTGACCGATGCGAACTTGGTGCTCTTGGGCAGATCCTGATCGAGCTGCAAAGCGGAACCCGGACTGATGCGCAGGTAGCCATAGGATGCGCTGGAACTCAGCGAATCGGTCCAGCCATGCGTATAGCCGACACCCCAGCCGCGCGCCCTGATCGCCCGTAACTGGCCGCTATTGGTGAAGGCGGCATCCAACCCCAGGCCGGAAATGTCCTGCAGGAAATTGGCATACCCTCTGCCACTGCTTACCCACCCCTGTGCGCTGTCACGCTCGAACACCTTGGTGCTGCCGGTCAATTGCGTTGCATAGGCGCTGGTGCGCACGGTCTTTCCGTCGGTCGAATCCTGCATGCCGAGATCGCGCAACAGGTTGGCCCACTGGACATGCCAGTCGGGCGCCTCCCAGCGTAGCCCCAAGGTGAAATCGGCCAGGCGCGAATATGGCGAAAAACCGTTGGTCGAGGTGATATCCGCATTGGGCTTCTCCATCGATAACGGCAAGGTCAGCGTGCCTGCTTCGGACTTGTAGAGCACCGGCGAGAAACGCAGCTGCGGGCCGTACTTGAAGGTAAACGAGTTAGGCCCTTCGTAGTCGAGCGTATTGGGGAATACGTCGATGTCGGTAAACGCAGAGATGTTGTAGCCGGCGAGCAAGGTGTAATGCTCGTTGTCCAGCTCGCCGTAGAAGTACTGCAGGTTGTACGGCATGTCACCGGTGCCGCTGCCGAAGAAGTTGTTCTTGTAGACCACCTTCAAGGTGCCGTAATCGGTATCGCGCCGGAAATCCATGCGGAAAATACTCTGCCTGGCGCTGAGGTTGGTCCGCCAGCCGCTGCCGTAGAACGGCTGTCCGCGCACGGGAATGGATGAAGGCACGAACAAATCCTGCGACCCCATGTAGGTGTTGTCGAGCATGGTGTCGAGCTGGGCCACCAGGTCCAGCTTGAGAAGGTTGCCGGTATTGCCCAATGACACATAGCCTTCGGGCAACGGCTCGGCCACGCCCGCCGGCGCCGATGGCGGGCGATACGGCGCAGGCACCGCAGGCTGCGGTGCCGTCGCCGACGCCAGTGACGCGGCGGGCGTCTGCGGCGCGGCGACCGCCGCAGGTGTCGATGAGGCCGTCTTCTCCTGCGACGACGCCTTGGCTTCCAGCTCGTCGAGGCGCTGTTGCATCTTCTGCATCACCTGCTGCTGCGCCTGCATCTGTTGGCGCATCTGCAGGATCTGCGCTTTCAGGTCATCCGTTGAATCGGTCGACTGCGCCAACAACGCCTGTGTCGGCGCCAGCAGGGTGCAACCAAGGATAACGGCGCTCAAGGCATGCTTCCGACCTACCAGTCCTTGTCGTAGCCGCATCGGGTCACTCCTGTTTGAACAGCAACCGCCGGCCCCACCTGTCATGCTGCGCGCCAGTTGCCTTGTCCCATCAGCGTGGAACGTCGGCCATCTGGCACGGCTATAACCCGCTACGAGCGGGATTCGCTGCATGAAAACGGCCATTGCCCGCTAACGGCAAGACACTGAGATACCACGGCTTTCCCTGCATCGATTAGAGCCGAGAATTTGTAGAAGTGCCGTGAACCCGCGGGGCACGTCAAGGCATCAAAATCGATGGCGGCGATGAGATCGATAACGCCAACACGAGAGCGCGACAAGCGTACGAATGCAGGCCTGTCCCGATGTTGCGCGCCATGCCCGTCGACGGAGTCGTCCCCTGCACGTCAACCGGCGGTACCGGCCAGGAACAGGCATGCGGATAAAAAAGCCCAGCGTTTGCTGGGCTGGAAATTGGTGACCCCGGCGCGATTCGAACGCGCGACCTGCCGCTTAGGAGGCGACCGCTCTATCCAGCTGAGCTACGGGGCCAGCCGCATAAGGATAGCGGGGACCTGGCCAAAGCGAAACCGAAAGGCCCAACCTGCCGCTCGACCCACGACGCATCGCCGGCCTGCGCGCAGGACACCACCGGGCCATCGGCTGGGGGCCCAGTGACATGAGCACGTAAATATCGCCGCGCTTGTCTTTCTGGTTCCCCCGGAAGCGGCTACAGTCAACCTCGAAGGACGAGCCGTGGTCAGCCGGGTTGTCTGCAGCTTCCCGGTCGCCATGAACGCCTCGCCATCACCCACCCGATGGATATCGTGTTGCAAGACTGGGGCCAGTGAAAATGAGCGACTTGCACGCCGATCTTGACGCTATTCTCCGGCCCGCGCTGGAGCAGTCCAGCATATCGGTTGTCCTTGTCGACGAAGCCAACAGGATCCTGTTTTTCAATCAGGCCGCCGAGCACCTGTGGGGCTACCGGCGCGACGAAGTGCTTGGCCAAGACATGCAACTGCTGCTGCCGCCAGACCTGCACGTGACGCATGACGATTACGTGCGCAAGAACCGGGCCGGTGGCGAAAACCGGCTCGATGGCTCAACCCGCGAAGTGCTGATGGAGCACAGGGATGGCCGACAGCTATGGGCCTCGCTCTCCCTGTCGAAGGTCGACCTCGGCGGGCGTATCCACTACATGGCGTTCGCACGTGATGTGTCGGCCGAAGTGGCCACGCGCGAGCAGAACCGATTGCTGCTGATGGCTGTCGACCACACCGACAAAGTGGTGTTCGTGCTCGACGAAGAACGACGCATCGTCCAGACCAATCGCGCATTCACCAAGCTATTCGGCTATACGAAAAGCGAGGCGATCGGCAAGGTCCCCAGCCAGTTCCTCGCCAGCCCGAGGGCGGACGAGACCGCGCTGGCTCGCCTGCGCAGCAGTGCATGGGGCGCCACCCCGTTTCACGAGGAGATCCTGGCCGTGGACAAGCATGGCCGGGACGTGTGGCTGCAGGTTTCGGTCAACCCCGTTTTTGACGACGCGAATGGCCATCGGGTCAGAAACCTGGTGGTGGCCTTGTCCGACATCACCGAGGACCGACGGATCCGGGATCTGGAACGGGACATGCTGGCGGCGCTGACCAGCAACCTGTCCTTCATGGAGCTGGGGGAATACCTGTGCCGGCGCATCGAGTTGATCACGCCCGGTGTCGTGGCGACGCTCACCCGCGTCGCCGATGGCCGGATCCATCACTGGGCCGCGCCCCATTTTTCGTCCGTCTACACCACGGCGCTGGATGGCATGCGCATCGGAGAGGGCGTAGCGAGTTGTGGCACCGCGGCCCACCGTGGTGAGCCGGTGATGGTCTACGACATCGACACCGACCCGCTGTGGGCATCCTATAAGCATTTCGTCCTGCCCCTTGGCCTGCATGCGTGCTGGTCGTATCCGGTCAAGCGACGCAATGGCAGTGTCGCCGCCACGTTTGCGTTTTACTTCCGCGAAGGCGGCACGCCCGATGTCTACCTGGAACGCATTGCCCACGCCAGCGTGCATTTGTGCGCGCTGGCGATAGAGCGTGAGGAGAACCGGCAGCGATTGACCCAATTGGTGCAGTTCGACACGCTGACGGGCTTGCCGAACCGGAACCAGTTGCACCACCTCATCGACGAACGGCTGACGTCCAGCGCCGCGCAAGGAATTTTCTTCTTCTGCATCGACGTGGATCGCTTCAAGGACATCAATGACACGCTAGGCCACGCGGCCGGCGATCGCGCGCTGGTGGCGATAGCCAATCGGATCCAGAAACATCTGGTGCCCGGTCAAATCCTTTGCCGGGCCGAAGGCGATCTGTTCGTCATCGTGGCGCCTGGCGGCGACGTCAACGGGGCATCGCTGATGGCTGAGCGCCTGCAAAATACCATCAGCGCGCCAATTGAAATCGACGGCCATCAGTTGAGCCTGTCGGCCAGCGTGGGTATCAGCCACTACCCTGGGGACGATGATGGCCGGGACATTTTGCTGGCCAAGGCCAAGCAGGCCATGTACCAGGCCAAGAAATCCGGTGGCGGCGGCTATCGGTTCTTCGATTCCGAAATGAACCTGATGGCCCATGACCGGCTGTTGATCGGTGCCGCACTCAAGCGCGCCATTGCCCATCGCGAGCTGTATATGTGTTACCAGCCGCAAGTACGCTCGGATACGGGCGAACTCTACGGCGTCGAGGCGCTGGTGCGTTGGCACGACGCCGAATTCGGCGAAATATCGCCCGAAAAACTTATCGGATTGGCGGAAGAGATCGGCGAAATCGAGCCTATCGGCCTATGGGCGCTGCACGAGGTTTGCCGACAAAGGGCCGCCTGGCGCGATGCCGGCGTGCCGGTACCGCTGGTGTCGGTGAACCTGTCGCCATTGAGCTTTCGCAACCGCGACCTGCCGACGTACATCGCGGGCCTGCTGCGCGACCATGACATGCCTGGGACCAGCCTGACCATCGAGATCACTGAAAGCGCAGCGATGACGCTAACCAGGGACATGCTGGAAATCGTGCACAAGATCCGCGCGCTGGGCGTCGGCCTATCGATGGACGATTTCGGCACGGGCTTTTCCAACCTGTCCAATCTCGCCAACCTGCCGGTCACCGAGATCAAGATCGATCGCAGCTTCATCGCTCAATGCCTGCAAGAAAGCCGCCTGCAGTCCTTGGTGATGGCGGTCATCGATATCGGCAAGAGCCTGGGCTTGACGGTCGTTGCCGAAGGCGTGGAAACCGAGGCGCAATGGGACTTGCTCAAGAAGCACCATTGCCCGGTCGTGCAGGGCTACTTTTTTTCCCGCCCGCTGGCTCCACGGGATATCCCTGCCTGGATTGATCACCGCAACAAGTCGCTCGCCCCGGGTCCGATCGCCTGACCGCCATGCGGGCAACCTGGCGGCGCATGGGAAAGGGGCACGTGGGGCATCGCCCGCGACATGGCCAACACCGGGGCAAACGGCTGAAATCCGCAGTGTAGCGCCCGCCGGCGCGATCCGGTTCCAGGGGACTGCTAGAATGACCGTTTACATCCCGGCGCCCTCCCCCGCGCCCCGGTCTTGGAGCCAAGCATGTCCCATGAAATCCTCACCGCACTCGGTCTCGGCAGCACGCAGTCGGGTACGTACCTCGGCCAAGGCGAATGGTCCAAGACCATCGACGCCGGTACCCTGCAGCCGGTCAATCCGGCTACCGGCGAAGTGATCGCTTCGGTGCATGCCTCCAGTGCGGCGGACTACGACGTCATCGTCAAGCGTGCGCAGGAAGCGTTCAAGGTGTGGCGCACCACGCCGGCCCCGCGTCGCGGCGAAGCCGTGCGCCTGTGTGGCGAGGCGCTGCGCAAGCACAAGGATGCGCTCGGCTCGCTGGTCGCGCTGGAAATGGGCAAGATCAAGCCCGAGGGCGACGGCGAAGTGCAGGAGATGATCGACATCGCCGACTTCGCAGTGGGCCAGAGCCGCATGCTGTATGGCTATACCATGCACTCGGAGCGCCCGGGCCATCGCATGTACGACCAGTACCACCCGCTGGGCCTGGTCGGCATCATCAGCGCGTTCAACTTCCCGGTCGCGGTGTGGGCGTGGAATGCGTTCCTCGCTGCCATTGCCGGCGATATCTGCATCTGGAAGCCGTCGCCGAAGACCCCGCTGTCGGCCATCGCCACCATGAAGATCGTCAACGAGGCGCTGAAGGAAGGCGGCTTCCCGGACATCTTCTTCCTGTTCAACGACGCCGGTGTCGAGCTGTCGCAGGCCTTCGTGGACGATCACCGCATTCCACTGATCAGCTTCACCGGCTCGACCAAGGTGGGCCGCCACGTGGGCGAGCGCGTGGCCAAGCGCATGGGCCGTTCGCTGCTGGAGCTGGGCGGCAACAACGCCATCATCCTGGACGAGAGCGCGGACCTGAAGCTGGCCATCCCGGCCATCGTGTTCGGCGCCGTCGGCACCGCCGGCCAGCGCTGCACCACCACGCGCCGCCTGTTCGTGCACGAGTCGATCATCAAGGACGTCACCGACAAGCTGGTCACTGCCTACAAGCAGGTGGAAGGCAAGATCGGCGACCCGACCCTCGCCACCACGCTGATGGGCCCGCTCAACAGCAAGGAGGCCGTGCAGGCCTATCTGGCTGCGGTGGAGAAGGCCAAGGCCGCCGGCGGCAGCGTGCTCACCGGCGGCGCCGCGCTCAGCGACCGCCCCGGCAACTTCGTGCTGCCGACCATCGTCACCGGCGTGAAGAACAGCGACGAGGTGGTGCAGACGGAAACCTTCGCGCCGATCCTCTACGTGATGCCGTTCAAGACGCTGGACGAAGCCATCGAGCTGCAGAACAGCGTGCCGCAGGGCCTGTCCTCGGCCATCTTCACGCAGAACCTGAAGTCGGCCGAGCAGTATCTGTCGGCGGCCGGCTCGGACTGCGGCATCGCCAACGTCAACATCGGCACCTCCGGTGCGGAAATCGGCGGCGCCTTCGGTGGCGAAAAGGAAACCGGCGGCGGCCGCGAGTCCGGCTCGGATGCGTGGAAGGTCTATATGCGTCGCCAGACCAACACCATCAACTACTCCAATTCGTTGCCGCTGGCGCAGGGCATCAAGTTCGATCTGTAAGACTGACGGCGGCCGGATTGGCTATGCCGGCCGCCTTTCTACACCGCTACGCTGCGCAGGACGTGCAACGCCATGAGCTACCAGCCTTCCGTTTACCGAAGCACCAATACGCTCTCCATCGCAAGCCTGGTATTCGGCATCACGGCATGGTGCGCCCTGCCTATGCTGGGTGCCGTGGTAGCCATCGTGTGCGGCCACCTGGCGCGCGCTGAAATCCGCCGCGCGCCGGCAGGTTCGATGGATGGCGATGGCATGGCCGTGGCCGGCCTGTTGCTTGGCTATCTGCAGCTGGCCTTTATCGCCTTGGCGATGCTGTTCGTGTTCGGCGCCCTGTTGCTCGGATTCGGCATCGCCTCCCACTTCCTGCACTGGTAAGCACTCATGAATACGACGCGGAATGGGACGGCCGAGTGTTCTTCGCCTTTCGATTTCCGCAGCTGTCGCATCGTCGCCGCTACTGGCCAGACGCTGCGGGTGGATAGTGGCCAGATCCTGACGAGGTGAACGCATGAGCGATCTCAAGCCTACCGAGCGCTTCAGTGATCGCGTCGCCGATTACGTGCGTTATCGCCCGGACTACCCCCAGGCCATGCTGGCGTGGTTGCAGGACGAGCATGGCGTGAACCCGCACGAATGGGTGGCCGACATCGGCGCGGGCACCGGCATTTCCAGCAAGCTGTTCCTCGATGGCGGCTACCACGTAATCGCGGTGGAACCCAATGCACCCATGCGTGCCGCCGCCGAGCAATGGCTGGGCGACCACGAGCGCTTCCGCATCGTCGACGGCCGCGCCACCGCCACCGGCCTGGATGACGCCAGCGTCGACCTGGTCATCGTGGCGCAGGCTTTCCACTGGTTCGACCAGAACGCGGCGCGGCGCGAGTTCCAGCGCATCCTGCGGCCGAATGGCCTGGTCGCCATCATCTGGAATTCGCGCCGGCTGGTGGGCACGCCGTTTCTTGAAGGCTACGAAGCGTTGCTGAAGACCTACGGCACGGATTACACCAGCGTCGCCGAGCGTTACGGCGATGAACCCCAGATGCGCGCATGGTTCGGCGAAGGTTATCTCGGCATGGGTCGTTTCGATCACGGCCAGAAGCTGGATTTCGAGGCCTTGAGTGGCCGCCTGATGTCTTCGTCGTATGCGCCGCGCGCCGGCCATCCTTCCCATGAGCCGATGATGCAGGCCCTGCGCGAGCTGTTCGACCGCTGCGCCGTCGACGGCCGCATCGGCTTTGACTATGACACTGTCGTTTATGTGGGCAAGGTGCCCTGACCATGTATGACCTGATCCGCCCCTTGTTGTTTGCGCTCGATGCGGAAAACGCCCATCGCCTGACGTTGTACGGGCTCGATGTGGCCCAGCGCAGCAACTTCATCCACCTGATCGCCAAGCCGCCGGCCGAGCTACCGACCACCGCGTTTGGCATCCGCTTCCCCAACCCGGTGGGGCTGGCGGCGGGCCTGGACAAGAATGCCGACCATCTCGACGCGCTGGGCGCGCTGGGTTTCGGCTTTGTCGAAGTGGGTACCACCACGCCGCGTCCGCAGCCCGGCAACGACAAGCCGCGCATGTTCCGCCTGCCCCGCCACGAGGCGGTGATCAACCGGCTGGGCTTCAACAACGACGGCGTCGATGCGCTGGTGCGCAACGTGCGGCAGTCGAGTTATCGCGGCGTGCTGGGCATCAATATCGGCAAGAACAAGGACACCCCCAACGACCAGGCGGTGGACGACTACCTGTTCTGCCTGCAGCGCGTGTATGCGCTCGCCAGCTACGTCACGGTCAACATCTCCTCGCCCAACACCCAGGGCCTGCGCGACCTGCAGGAGGAAGCCACGCTGCGCCGTTTCATCGAAACGCTGCGCGAGGCGCAGGAGCGTCTCGGTTCACAGGCGGGCGCGCGCAAGCCGATGCTGCTGAAGATCGCCCCCGACCTGAGCGAGACCGAACTCGACGCCATTGCCGAGGTGTTGCTTGCCGCTGGCGTGGACGGCGTGATCTGCACCAATACCACCATCGATCATTCGTCCGTGGCCAGCGATCCGCACGGCCATGAGATGGGCGGACTTTCCGGCAAGCCGCTGTTCGCACGCTCCACCGCGGTGTTGCGCGGCATGCGCAGGCGCGTGGGCGACCGCATCGGCATCATCGGCGTGGGTGGCATCCTGGATGGCAACGACGCAGCGGAGAAGATCGATGCCGGCGCCGCGCTGGTGCAACTGTATTCGGGCATGGTCTATCGCGGCCCGGCGCTGATCGCCGAATGCGTGGAAGAAATCCGTCGCCAGCGAGAGGACACCCAGGGTGGTTGAGCGCATTGACATGGGTGGCTATACGCTGATCGAGAACGCTTCGCTGGCAAACCGCAATACGCTGCGCGTGGATGCGCGGGCCAGGCTGCTGGCCGAAGTGCGCGATGCCTCCAAGCTGCCCGAACTGCTGGACTTTCCCGCCGTGCGCAACGGTCGCCTGCTGGTGCTGGGCGAAGGCAGCAACATGCTGTTCACCGGTGACGTCGACGGTACCGTGCTGGCGATGGCCACCAGCGGCGTCCAGGTAGAACACGATGGCGACGTCGCGCGCATCGCGGTGGCCGCGGGCGAGCGCTGGGACGACTTCGTGCGCTGGACGCTGGGCCAGGGTTTCGCCGGGCTGGAAAACCTGATCCTGATTCCCGGCACCGTCGGCGCCGCCCCCATCCAGAACATCGGCGCCTACGGCACCGAAGTGGCCGAATTCATCGAAAGCGTGGAAGCATGGGATACGCAGGAGCGCCGCGTGGCGACACTCGACCGCACGGCCTGCGCGTTCGCCTACCGCGACTCGCTGTTCAAGCAGCAGCCGGGCCGCTACATCGTCACCGCCGTGCGCTTTGCCCTGCCCCGCACGCGCGAGCTGCGGCTGGACTACGCCGGCATCCGCGAAGAACTCGCCCGCATGGGCGTGGCCAAGCCGGCGCCGTTCCATGTGGCCGAAGCGGTGGTGCACCTGCGCACGCGCAAGCTGCCCGACCCTGCCGTGATCGGCAATGCCGGCAGTTTCTTCAAGAATCCCATTGTCGACGCCAGCATCGGTGAGGCGCTCAAGCGCGAACATCCAGAGCTGGTCGCCTGGGTTGGCAACGATGGTCGCTGGAAACTGTCAGCCGCGTGGCTGATCGAAACCAGCGGCTTCAAGGGCCAGCGCGATGGCGACGCCGGCATTTCCAACCGGCATGCGCTGGTGCTGGTCAATCATGGCCGCGCCACCGGCGCCGAGCTGTGGGCGTTCGCCCAGCGCGTGATCGAAGGCGTGCAGGCAAGGTTCGGCGTGCGGCTGGAGCCCGAACCGATCGTGGTCTAACCGGCGGCGCGCTTCGGCTCGCGCCGCCCCGCGGCTTCAGGCCTTCGCCCGTGCGGCCACGCGCGGGCCATCCAGCGATGGCAGGAACACCGTGATCACGCCGATCAGCGGCAGGTACGCGCACAACCCGTAGACGTACTCGATGCCACGCGCATCGGCGATGTGCCCCAGCACGGCGGCGCCGATGCCGCCCATGCCGAAGGCGAAGCCGAAGAACAGGCCCGAGATCATGCCCACGCGGCCGGGAATCAGCTCCTGCGCGTAGACCAGGATGGCCGAGAACGCGGAGGACAGGATCAGGCCGATGATCACCGTAAGCACGCCGGTCCAGAACAGGCTGGCATGCGGCAGCAGCAGCGTGAACGGCGCCACGCCGAGGATCGACGCCCAGATCACCCACTTCCTGCCGACGCGGTCGCCGATGGGGCCGCCGAACAGCGAACCGGCCGCTACCGCGAACAGGAACACGAACAGATGGGCCTGTGCGTTCTGCACCGACACGCCGAACTTGTGGATCAGGTAGAAGGTGAAATAGCTGCTGAGGCTCGCCAGGTAGAAGTACTTGGAGAAGATCAGCAGGCCGAGGATCAGCAGCGACCAGGCCACCTTGGCGCGGGTCAGCACCACTGCCGAGGCATGCCGCGCCTTCGCTTTGCCGCGCACCGCGTGGTGAGTGCCGTACCAGCGACTCACCTGCAGCAGCACCACGATGGCCAGCAACGCGGCCAGCGAGAACCACGCCACGCTGCCGCGCCCATGCGGCACGATGATCCACGCCGCCAGCAACGGCCCCAGCGAGGCGCCCGCATTGCCGCCCACCTGGAACAGTGACTGGGCCAGGCCGTGCCGCCCGCCGGATGCCATGCGCGCCACGCGCGACGACTCGGGATGGAACACCGACGAACCGGTGCCCACCAGGGCGGCCGCCGCCAGCAGCACGGGGAAGTTCGGCGCCACCGCCAGCAACAGCAGGCCGCATAGCGAGAAGCCCATGCCCACCGGCAGGGAATACGGCATCGGCTTCTTGTCGGTGATCATGCCGACCGCCGGCTGCAGCAGCGAGGCGGTGAGCTGGTAGGTCAGCGTGATCAGGCCGATCTGGCCGAAACTCAGCGAAAAATCGCTCTTGAGCACCGGATAGATCGCCAGGATCAGCGACTGGATCATGTCGTTGAGCAGGTGCGAAAAGCTGATGGCACCCAGGATGCGAAATTCGGTACCGGACTCGGCGCGGGCAGCGGGAGCCGACGACAGCGGCAGGTCTTCAACGCGGGTTTGCATGGGGACGTGGGGGCTCAGTGACTGGGGGATGCGGCAGAGCGTCGCGGTTGCTTCGCCAAGGCGGCCACCTTAAAGTGAGGTTGGCCGGCCCGCACACGTCAGCGGGTCAATTTCTATTGAATTTGGGCCAACCCATGCGTAACGCCCGTGCCGACGCTTTCGAAAACACTCCACGCGACGTCATCGCGACCGGCAACGATTACCCACCCCACTACGTGCTGGCCACCCACTCGCATCGGCGTGGCCAATTGCTCTACGCCTCCACCGGCGTGCTGACCACCATCACCAGCGAGGGCAGCTGGGTGGTGCCGCCGCGTCGCGCGCTGTGGATTCCGGCGGGCATCGCGCACGAGGTGCACATGGGCGGCCCGGTCGCCACGCGCAGCGTCTATGTGACCCCCGACGCCGCGCTGGCCGCCGGCCTGCCCGGGCGCTGCCAAGTGATCGCCGTCTCGCCACTGCTGCACGAACTGCTGCAGGAAGCGGTGGATTTGCCCGCCGAGTACGACCTGGACGGCCGCGACGGGCGCGTCATGACGCTGTTGCTGGAAGAAATCCGCCGCATGCCGACGCTGCCGCTCAGCGCGCCGCTGCCGCACGAAAAGCGCCTGGCCAGCCTGTGCCGGGAACTGCTCGACCGGCCATCGCAGGAAGTGAAGATCGACGACATGGCGCGGCATGCCGGCATGAGCCGCCGCCACTTCACGCGCACGTTCCGCGATGAAACCGGCATGAGCTTCACCGCGTGGCGCCAGCAGGCGTGTCTGCTGGCCGCGCTGACCCGCCTGGGCAACGGCGAGCCGATCACCCAGGTGGCGGTGGAGCTGGGCTACGGCAGTCCCAGCGCATTCACCGCCGCCTTCCGCCGCGTGCTGGGTGCCGCGCCCAGCCGTTATCTCGCCACGCCGACAGCATGAACGCGCGCATCAGCGGCCGATGACGCATCGTTGGGCGTTGTCATGGGAATGACAGGCTTGTTGCGCACTATGTCCGGCAGGTAACAGCGCGAGTCGTGCTGCGCTGCCATGGCCCGGTCTTCATCGGCGCCGTACTACTATGCTATTTCGCGGATCAGCGCGGTTCCCTCGCGCCCGCCCATCGAACGGTGAACCGATGAGTACTGATGTCGTTCGTCCCAGCGCCCTGCCCGACGCCGAAGCCACCGGAATCGCACCCGTGGCGCCCGCCGCCGGAAAGGCTGAAAAAGTTGCCGCGCCCACGCCGGCAGCGGCACCGGACCTCAACGACCCCAGCCTGTACATCAATCGCGAACTGTCACAGCTGCAGTTCAATATCCGCGTGCTGGAACAGGCACTGGATGAGCGCAAGCCGATCCTCGAACGTCTCAAGTTCCTGCTGATCTTCTCCAGCAACATGGACGAGTTCTTCGAGATCCGCGTGGCGGGTCTCAAGAGCCAGATTGCGTTCGATCATGAAATCGTCGGTCCCGATGGCCTGGCGCCGCGTCGTGCGCTGGCCGAGATCAGCGAGATCACGCACAAGCAGATCGAGCGGCAGTACACGATACTCAACGACCGCATCCTGCCTGAGCTGGCACGGCACGGCATCCGCATCGTGCGCCGCAACGAGTGGTCGAATAAGCAGAAGCTGTGGGTGCGCCGCTATTTCCGCCATGAGGTCGCGCCGCTGGTGACGCCGATCGGCCTGGATCCGACCCACCCGTTTCCGTTGCTGGTCAACAAGAGCCTCAACTTCATCGTGCAGTTGGAAGGCACCGATGCGTTCGGCCGCGATTCGGGCCTGGCCATCGTGCCGGCGCCGCGCGTGCTGCCGCGCCTGATCCGGCTGCCCGACGATGTCAGCGAGGGCGGCGAAAACTTCGTGCTGCTCTCCTCGATCATCCACGCCCATGCGGAAGAACTGTTCCCCGGCATGTCGGTGCGCGGTTGCTACCAGTTCCGCCTGACCCGCAACGCGGACCTCACCATCGATCCGGAAGACGTCGAGGATCTCGCGCGCGCCTTGCGCGGCGAGCTGTATTCGCGTCGCTTCGGCGATGCGGTGCGCCTGGAAGTGGCCGACAACTGCCCGCCCGAGCTCACCGGCTACCTGCTGCGCCAGTTCGGCCTGGCCGCCGCCGAGATGTACGAGGTGAACGGCCCGGTGAACCTGGCACGCTTGTTCGGCCTGGCCAGCAAGACGCATCGCCCGGAACTGGAATATCCGCCGTTCACGCCGTCGATCCCCAAGGCGCTGAAGAAGGCCGAGGACCTGTTCCAGGTGATCGGCCGGCAGGACGTGCTGCTGCTGCACCCCTACGAGTCGTTCGCGCCGGTGGTCGACCTGCTGCACCAGGCCGCCAAGGACCCCAGCGTGCTGGCGATCAAGCAGACGCTGTATCGCAGCGGCGCCAACTCCGAGATCGTCGATGCGCTGGTGGACGCCGCGCGCGCGGGCAAGGAAGTGACCGTGGTGATCGAGCTGCGCGCACGCTTCGACGAGGAATCCAACCTCACCCTCGCCTCGCGCCTGCAGCAGGCCGGCGCCATGGTGATCTACGGCGTGGTGGGCGTGAAGACGCACGCCAAGCTCATGCTGATCCAGCGCCGCGAAGGCGAGGAACTGGTGCGCTATGCGCACCTGGGCACCGGCAACTATCACACCGGCAACGCGCGCCTGTACACCGACTACAGCCTGCTCACCTCCGACCAGGCGTTGTGCGAAGACGTGCACAAGCTGTTCAGCCAGCTCACCGGCATGGGCAAGCTGCTGCAGATGAAGAAGCTGCTGCATGCGCCCTTCACGCTGAAGAAGACGCTGCTGGAACTGATCGCCCGCGAGACGGCGCACGCGGTGGCCGGCCGCCCGGCGCAGATCATCATCAAGGTCAACGCGGTCACCGACGCCAAGATGATCAAGGCGCTGTACAAGGCCAGCATCGCCGGCGTGAAGGTGGACCTGATCGTGCGCGGCATGTGCTGCCTGCGCCCGGGTGTGCCGGGCGTGTCGCACAATATCCGCGTGCGCTCGATCGTCGGGCGCTTCCTGGAACACAGCCGCGTGTACTGGTTCGCCAACAACGGCGAGGAGAAGTTCTATCTCGCCAGCGCCGACCTGATGGAACGCAACCTGGACCGCCGCGTGGAAACCGGCTTCCCGATCGAGGGCAAGAAGCTGCAGGCGCGCCTGAAGAAGGAGCTGGACCTGTACCTCAGCGACAACTCCAGCGCATGGCTGCTGCAACCCAATGGACGCTATGTGCGCACGCAGCCCGGATCGAACCAGAGCGTGCGCAATGTGCAAGCGCAATTGCTGGAGAAGCTGTGCGGCACGGGATTGACGACTGACGCGTAACCGGCGCGTCGATCCCGCCCGCGCCGGATAACGGGCATCAGGCCTTTACGAACCGCTTCACCCACGCCACGTACCGGTCCACAAAGCCCTGCAGGAATTTCTGCGTCCCTTCGTTGCCGATATGGCCCTCGGCGTCGAACAGGCCTTCCTTGTTCTGGATGAACACTTCCGGCTGATCCAGCGTGGGCACGTCCAGGTAGGCCAGCACGTTGCGCAGATGCTGCTGGGCCAGCGCGGTGCCGGTGGCGCCTATGGAGACACCGATCAGCGCGCCCGGCTTGCCGGCAAACGAGTTGGTGCCCCAGGGGCGCGAGCCGATGTCGATGGCGTTCTTCAGCACCCCGGGAATCGAGCGGTTGTATTCGGGGGTGACGAAGAGCAGCGCATCGGCGGCCTCCACTTGCTGCTTGAGCCGCTGGCACTCGGCCGGATAGGCGGCATCGAAGTCCTGGTTGTAGAGCGGCAGGTTGTCGATGCGCACGTGATCGAAGCTGAAGTCGGCCGGCGCCAGCCGCTCGACCGCCCGTGCCAGGTGCCGGTTCAACGAGTCCTTCCGAAGGCTGCCTACGAATACGGCGACGCGGATCTTGCTCATGCCTGTGCGCTCCTGCGGTGGGGAGTGGGAGGGGGATCTCAAAGCAGTGGAGTGCAAGCATGACAGCGCAGGCGGTTAAACCCTCGTGATCGCCAGCCCCGGCCACAGGACGGCTGGGGGCAACCTGTCGTGTAGCCTTCTATGCCTTTTGACGTAAAGAAGCGCGGCTGCCCGTCCGGCATCATGGATACCCGGTACGCATGGATGACGCATCCCCGGCGCTTCTGATGCGCCAGGGATGACCGGAACGACCAGGGAAATACGCACCTGCCCATGCAGCGGGAGTGCGTCGAAACAGGGGCACGGCGAATGGGTGGGCGGATCGCATCGACAGCGAGGCGTGGCCGATGGCGGGTGCTCTGCATCCTCGCCCTGGCTGTGCTCGTGCCGTTGGCGCATGCCGGCACGGCCATGACCGGCGCCTCGCGCGAGGTACGACCCGGCGACACGCCCCAGGGCGTGCTGGAGGCATTCCGGCGGGGCGAGCTGGCGGGCTTCGATCCGTATCTGCTGCAGCGCTTTTCGCGGCAAGGCCAGGGCACCTGGGTGGTACTGCTGCCGCAACCGCCGCTGACCGGCGAGGAGCGCGTGCTGTCCATCTACCCGCCGCCCCTGGCCGCGGTGACCATGCTGGCCCCGGACGGCACCGCGCTCACCCAATCGCTGGACGATTTCGGCGCCACCGCCCACGGCAACGGGCGGCTGGCGTACCGCATCAGCGAGACCACCCCGGCCTCGGCCCCCATCCTGCTCAGGTTCGAGCCGGCAGCGGTGCACGCCTCGCCGGTGAGCTTCCAGCTGCAGTCATGGAGCGAGTACCTGCAGGCGGATGCACGCTGGCTGGTGTTTGCCAGCGCCTGCTTCGCGATCATGCTGGCGATGTCATTGATGGCGCTGTGCATGGCGATGATGCTGCGCGACGGCACCTTCGCCTGGTACGCCGGCTACGTGCTCTGCTATGCGCTGATCCAGGGCATCCAGACCGGCTACCTGTTCCACCCGCTCGGGCTGACTTGGCTGGCCGGCACGGCCGCGCTGGTCAGCTCGTCGGCCATGGCGCTGTCGCTGGCCTTCGCCGCGATGTTCCTGGCGCGCTTCTGCGAGCTGCCGCGCTATGCTCCGCTGCTGCATACCCCCACGCTTACGCTGGCCGTGGGCATGCCGCTGGTGGTGTTGCTGCGCAGCTGCCAGATTCCCCTGTTGCAACAGACTGCCCAGGTGCTGATCGGCCCGCTGCTGCTGATCGGCACCCTGCTGCTGTTGCTGGCGGCGGTGACAGCGGCGGTACGCGGTGCGCGGCCGGCCTGGTTTTTCCTGGTGGGCTGGACGCCGCTGCTGGTGCTCACCGCCTTGTCCAGCAGCCAGACCAACGGCATGCTGGCCGACGTCATCTGGCTCAGCGACGCCTGCCTTGGCGCCGGGGCCTTCGAAGCGATCGTGCTGTCGCTGGGCCTGGCCGATCGCGCCCTGCTCATGCGCCACGATCGCGACCTGGTGCAGGAGCTGGCCGACAACGACGCACTGACCAACGTGCTCAATCGCCGGGCCTGGAGCGAAAGCGTCAGCAAGGTGCTGGCGAGCGGCAGCGCGCAGCCGGTGGCGCTGCTGTTTCTCGACCTGGATCACTTCAAGCTGCTCAACGACCGCCAGGGCCACGCCGCTGGCGATCGCGCCCTGGTGGCGGTGGCGGAGGCATTGCGCCATGAGTTGCGTCCCCACGACCTGCTGGGTCGCTACGGTGGCGAGGAGTTCGTCGCCATGCTCTATGGCATCGAGCAAGCCCAGGCCATGCAGGTGGCCACGCGCCTGTGCCGTCGGGTGTATCGCCTGGAGATTCCGGTCAACGACAAGGGCCTGATACTCAGCGTGAGCATCGGCATCGCCATGCGCATGCCCGAGGACACGGTGGAATCGCTGGTCGAGCGCTCCGACCACGCCATGTACCGGGCCAAGCTGGCCGGCCGCAACCGCGCGCGCCTGGACGAGGCGCTGGAGACCCCCGTGCGTCGCCCCTGGCCAAGGGCCGTCGAAAGCGATCGCCGCGCCTGAGTCCCTGCGCGCCAGGCACGGGCGAAAAATCGACAAGCCCATGCCAACCGCCGGGTTACGCTGGGCGCTCCAACGCATGGGAGCAAGCCTCATGACGACCCCTACCGTTTCCGGCAGCACCATCATTCCCTGCCTGCGCTACCGCGACGCCCACGCGGCCATCGAATGGCTGTGCAAGGCGTTCGGCTTCACCCGGCAGGCCGTCTACGACGATGACCAGGGCGGCGTGGCGCACGCGCAGCTGGCCTATGGCAGCGGCCTGCTGATGCTGGGCTCGGCACGCGACGACGCGTTCGGACGACGCATGGTGCAGCCGGACCAGGTGGGCGGCCGCGAGACCCAATGCGCCTACGTCGTCGTGAAGGACTGCAAGGCGCACTACGAGCAGGCCAAGGCAGCCGGCGCGGTGATCGTCGACGAGTATGCCGAGAAGGACTACGGCGGCGCCGGATACAGCTGTCGCGATGTGGAAGGCCATCTGTGGTCGTTCGGCAGCTACGATCCATGGGCCGAGGTCGCTGGCGCATAGGCTGGAAGTCACGCTGGGAGCCGGCGGGCCACTCGCTTAAAGTCAGGCGACGCTCCCATCACCCGCTTCACCCATCAGCCCGGACCGGCCCGCGCAGGCGGCCCGTCCGCTTGGAGGATTCATGCGCATCCGCCGTACCCTGCTCGCCGCCGCCACGCTGGTGGCATTCACCGCCAGCTTCGCCCAGGCGCAGACCGCGCCACTGACGCCCGACGTGCCGCAGACCGCGTTCGCGCCGTCGACCGCGGGCTATGACTACGTCAAGCGCGAAGTGATGATCCCCATGCGCGACGGCGTGAAGCTGCATACGGTGATCGTGATCCCCAAGGGCGCCAGCCATGCGCCGATCCTGCTCACCCGCACGCCCTACGATGCCAGTGGCCGCGCCGCGCGCTACGAATCACCGCAGATGGACGCGACCCTGCCCCAGGGCGACGAGGTGTTCGTGCATAGCGGCTACATCCGTGTGTTCCAGGATATCCGCGGCAAGTACGGCTCCGAGGGCGACTATGTGATGACGCGCCCGCTGCGCGGCCCGCTCAATGCCAGCGAGGTGGACCACTCCACCGATGCCTACGACACCATCGACTGGCTGGTGAAGAACCTGCCCGAGTCCAACGGCAAGGTCGGCATGCTCGGTTCCTCCTATGAAGGCTTCACCGTGGTGATGGCGCTGATCCATCCGCACCCGGCACTCAAGGTGGCCGCGCCGGAAAGCCCGATGGTCGATGGCTGGATGGGCGATGACTGGTTCCATTACGGCGCCTTCCGCCAGACCAACTTCGACTACATCTACGGTCAGACCGCGCAGAGGGGCAAAGGCAACAGCGTGCCGCGCGTGGGCTATGACGACTACAGCAACTTCCTCAATGCCGGCTCGGCCGGCGACTACGCGCGCGCCCATGGCTTCGAGCAGTTGCCGTTCTGGCGCAAGCTCGACGAGCACCCGGCCTATGACGCGTTCTGGCAGAACCAGGCGCTGGACAAGATCATGGCCGGGCAGCCGCTGAGCGTGCCGACCATGTGGCTGCAAGGCCTGTGGGACCAGGAAGACATGTGGGGCGCCATCCACAGCTACGAAGCCACCGAACCCAAGGACAAGGGCAACGACAAGAATTTCCTGGTGATGGGCCCATGGCGGCACAGCCAGGTGAACTACGACGGCTCCGCGCTGGGGCCGCTGCAGTGGGACGGCGACACCGCGCTGCAGTTCCGCCGCGACGTGCTCAAGCCGTTCTTCGACCAGTACCTGGTGGACGGCGCGCCCAAGGCCAACACGCCGCCGGTGTTGATCTACAACACCGGCGAGAACCACTGGGATCGCTACAAGTCGTGGCCGCTGAGCTGCGACCAGGGCTGCGCCAACAAGCCCAGGGCGTTGTATCTCGCCGCCGCCGGCAAGCTGTCGTTCAACGCGCCGGGCACCAGCGCGGCCAAGTACGACGAATACGTCTCCGACCCGGCCAAGCCGGTGCCTTACCAGCCGCGGCCGGTGCATTTCGCCGACCATGACGCCTGGACCCGCTGGCTGGTCAACGACCAGCGTTTCGTGGATGGACGTCCAGACGTCCTCACCTATGTCAGCGAATCGCTGACCGCGCCCGTGCACATCGGTGGCGCGCCGCAGGTGAATCTGTACGCCTCCACCAGCGGCAGCGACAGCGACTGGGTGGTGAAGCTGATCGACGTCTACCCCGACACGGTGCCGTCCAACCCGCCGATGGGCGGCTACGAGCTGGCCGTGTCGCTGGACATCTTCCGTGGCCGCTACCGCACCAGCTTCGAGCATCCGCAGGCCATCACGCCCGACCAGCCGCTGCTGTACAGCTTCGGCCTGCCCACCACCAACCATGTGTTCCAGCCCGGCCACCGCATCATGGTGCAGGTGCAGTCCAGCCTGTTCCCGCTGTACGACCGCAACCCGCAGACCTACGTGCCCAACATCTTCGACGCCAAACCGGCGGACTACCAGAAGGCCACGCAGCGCGTGTGGCATGCGCCGGGCACCGCAAGCTTTATCAGCTTGCCGGTGGTGCCGAACGGCTGAGTCTCGCCTGCCCTCGCCCTCCGTCATTCCCGCGAAAGCGGGAATGACGGGAGCATTGAGCGATCGCGTGCTACGGCTTCGGTGCCGGCCCCTTCACCGCCGTGACGAAACCATCCAGGCGGATGTGGCTGGCATAAGCCTGCTGCACTTGCGGCGCGGTCAGCTCCAGATAGTGTTTGGCCGCGACAAGGCCCTGGTCCAGCGGCTGGCCCCGCTCGGCGTAGGTCAGCAGCTGATTGCCGATGCTGTCGAAACTCGCCTCGCTCAACGGAACGCGCCGCAGCAGGATGCCCTTGGCGCGCTGCAGGTCGGTGTCGGCCACCGGCTCGCCCTGCATCTGCTTGAGATCCTTCAGCACCACCGCGCGGGCCGCCTCGACCTTGCCCGGGTCGGCGCCGAAGGACACCGTATAGCGACCCCGGTGCTTTTCCAGGTCGAAATCCGTGTCGACGGTGTACACCAGGCCCGAGGTGTCGCGCAGATCGCGGTACAGCCTTGACGCATAGAAGCCGCCGCCCAGCACTTCGTTACCCAGGTTCAGGGCGAAGCGGGCATCGTCGTCGCGCGTGACATCGATCATCTGCGACATGCGCACGCTGTCCTGCACGGCGCTGCTGTCGGGCGTATGCAGCTGGGCAGCCTTGTTGGCGGGCACGGCCGGATAGTCTACCTCCGGCTTGGCGCCTTGCGCCTTCCATGCGCCAAAGGCTTCTTCGACGACACGCTTGGCCTCGGCCGGCTCCACCTTGCCGACGACGACCAGCGTGGTCATGTCCGGCCGGAACGTGCGGGCGTAATAGTCCTTCACGTTGTCGTAGGTCAGGCTCATCACGCTTTGCGGCGTGGCGTGGCGCAGCTGCGGATCGGTCGCCGGCAGCAGCGCCTTGTACATGCCCAGTTCGTCGAGGAAATCCGGCGACTGGATGGTGCCGCTCCAGATGCCCGCCTGCTGGCGCTGCACCAGCACGAACGCCTGCCGCGGCAACGCCGGATGCAGTTCGTTGTCGGCCAGCAGCTTCATGCCCTGCGCGAAATTGCCCGAGGGCACGCGCAAGGAGAAATTCGCGCCGGCCGTCTCATCCGCGCTGATGGCATCGAGCGCCTGCTGGAACTGCATGCGATCGAGCTCGGTGCTGCCGAACTGGAACAGGCCCTCCAGCACTTCGCCCACGCCATCCTGGCCCTTGGGGGTTTGCAGGTCGGCATTGGTCTGCACGCGGCCCATGACCTCCACCGTGTCGCTCACCGATTCGGGCTGCACGATCAAGCGCATGCCATTGGCCAAGGTGTAGCTCACCGGATGCAGCATCGAACGCGGCATGTCGAGCTTGGCAAACGCCTGCTCGGCCCACGCCGGCAGCGCCACTGGCTTGTCCGGACTGCCGGCGAGACTCTCCGCGCCACCGAAGCCCTTGCCCTCCGCCGGCTTGCCCGACTTCTCCGGCGTGAGGATGGCGGTGATCGCATGCGCGGGGTCGAAGCTGGCCTTGGCCAGCGCATTGACCTGCGCCGGCGTCACCGCCTCGATCGCTTGTTTCATCGCGTCGGGCGAGGCCAGGCCATGCATCACCAGCGCATCGGACCAGGCGTTGGCCAGGCCCTCCACCGAGTTCTTCTTGAACTCCAGTTCGGCGATGGCCTTGCGCTTGGCCGCGTCCACCAGGGCCGGATCGATGCCCTTGCTGGCCGCGTCGGCGAGAATCGACTGCATGCGCTTGAGCACCGGCTGCGCATCGCCGCCGGCGGGGAACACCCCCACCGCCATGCCGATGCCCGCCTCCGGCAACGGGTCCTGGAAGAAGCCACCGAACAGCGCCGTGCCGTCCACGCCCATGCCGAACAGGCCGGCGCGCTGCGAACCCAGTGCGCCGGACAACACCAGCGAGGTGGCGTAATCCTTCGAGCGCGCGCCCGGCAGGCGGTAGCCCAGATACACCGAACCATAGGGACTATCGGTCGGCAGACGCACCGTCCTGGCCTGTACCGGCGTGAAGCTGAAGCTGGCGCGTGCGGGGAGATCCTTGCGCGGCAAGTCGCCGAACTGCGCCTTGACCTTCGCCACCGTCTCCTGCGGATCCACGTCGCCGACGATCACCATGATCGCGTTGTTGGGCGCGTACCAGGTGTCGTGGAATTGCTTGAGCATCGCCGCCGACGTCTTGTCGAACGATTCGCGCGTGCCCAGCGGCGAATGCGCATAGGGCGTGCCGGCGAACATCTGCCCCAGCATCTGGGTGTAGAACTTGAAGTCGGGGCTGGAAAGATCCCGCGACACTTCCTGCTCGATCGCGCCGCGCTCCTTGTCCCACTCCGCGTCGGCGACGTCGATGCCGCGCATGCGCAGGGCTTCGACGCGCAAGGCCACGTCCAGGTCCTGCGTCGGCGTGACGAAGTAGTACTGCGTGGCGCTCTGCATGGTCTGCGCGTTGAAGGCGCCGCCCATGTTCGCCGCAATCGCCGCCAGCTGGTCCTTCGACAAGCCCGGACCACCGCGAAACATCATGTGCTCCACCGCATGGGCGGTGCCCGGAAACGCGGCGGGCACTTCGTCCGAACCGGCGAGATAGTTGACCTCGGTGGTCACCACCGGGGCCAGCGCATCACGCACCACCACCACGCGCAGGCCATTGTCGAGCGTGACGCGGGCCACCTGGGCGTCGTCCGCCTTCGCGCCGCTTGCAACCGCCATGGCGCATACGATGGATGCGGCCAGATACTTCCACTGCGTTCCCACAGAAACCTCCGCTACGACGAAAACCATTTCGATGACGATGCGCGCGTCCATCGTGAAGACCGCGGCCGCCGGCAATGCGTTCCCGGCAGCCCCGCACGCAAAAAGGGCCGACCCATGTCGGCCCTTCCGGAAGCAGGACGTGGAAGCGTGTGGTTACTGCGTACACGCCTTGCCGTGATCGGCATGATAGCCCTTGGCCTTGGCATCGGCCTCGCTCATATAGGAACCCGCCTTGGTCTTGCCGTACCACTTGTCACCCTGACAGTGGTAGACCTTGCTGCTGTCGTTGACCCACACCAGGCCAGGACCACCACCGGGGGCCGCATTGGCCGGCGGCTGCCAGGACGACTTGCTGCCCGTCGCAGGAGCGGCGGTCTTCGACGTGGTGGCTGCCGGCGTAGCGGCAGGCGCCGCTGCCGGGGCAGCAGCCGGTGCGGCCGCTGCAGCAGGCGCTGCCGTGGTCGCGGCGGCGTACCACTCCTTCACACCCTTGTGGCCCGAGCAGGCACCTTTCTTGGTGGCATTGCTCGTATACGAACCGTCCTTGCACTGTCCGGTCGAACCCGCAGGCGCGGCGGCCTGTTGGGCGTATACGGCCGGGCCGGCCAAAAGACCTGCGAGCAAGACTGCGATCAAACCATACGATTTCATCTTCGATCCCTCCAGCGCGAACTCGTCTGTCCCATGGGAAACCGCCCCGCGTGCGGGACGTGATCCCCTTCGCATCATCGCGAATCGATGGCGTGGCCACCTGTCGCGTGACGCTCCCCAAGCGCCGTGACGCTTGCGGCATTGACTATGCACCAAGCGCGTGACGCTTCGGCACACTGCATCGGGACACGTTCACGTACCGTGAGGACATTTCGCAACTTCATGCGAACCATCCTTGTCCCGCGCAGGCACCACCGGTGAACGGAGCCGCATCGACCCGTCGGGCCGTGCGGCTCCCTGGCCGTCAGTGACTCAATATGATGTCGGCGATGATGCCGGTGGAGATGGCCACCAACAGGAATTCACCGTTGTCGCTGCGCACCCACTGGTAATCGCGCGGCGGCGGCGCCAGGCGGTACTCGTGCCAGTTCTCGACCACATAGCGGTGATCGCGATATTCATCGGGGACGCGACCACCCTTGCGATACCAGCCTTCATGCGCGCCACGATCGTGCACCACCGCGTAGTCGTGATGGTCGCGGTCATTGGGGCGGCCATGATCCTGATCGTATTGATCATGGTGCTCCTCGTACTGGAACGGCGCGGCGGTGGCCACGGTGGATACCAGGGCGGCGCCAAGGGCCAGGGCGAACAGTGATTTCTTCATCAAACAATCTCCATCGGGATAGCGTCGTTGGCAATACCCTGCCCGGCGGGCAGGCAAACACTTTCGACGGCATCATGATGTGTCGCGACATCCTGTGCGATGAGTGAACGCGGTCGCAGGATCACTCGCAAATGACGCGCAATATTTTGCGTTGACCGGGCGTTTGGTTTTGCAGCATGACGCGAGCCCGTTGCGGATGAGGCATGACGCGGGCGCCGTGCATCATCCGCCATGCTCTGGTCTAGTGTGCGGCGACTTTCGACGTCGACGGCGGCCGGGCCACGGCATACATCTCCCAGGCGATCTGCTTGAGCAAGGCCATGCGGTCGCTGCCCACCGCGTACAGATCGAAATGCGTCTTGCCCGGCAGGAAGCGGATATCCGACTGCGCATGCAGGCCGTCGAGCACCGCCTTCAAACGATGCGCCGCGCCATCCAGGTAGAACGTGTCGGCGGTGCCCACGATGAGATGGATCTTGCCGTCCAGGTCAGGCGCCAGCTGCGGCCAGTTCGCCTGCAGCAGGTGGGCGATGTCGTAATGGTCGCGCCAGTAGGCCACCACATTGGCGTCGACATCGCCGGTGTCGCGATCGAAGAACGGCACCGGCCGGCCATCCTCGCCGCGCGGCGAGAACACCCACTCGAACGAGGCGATCTGTCCGCCATAGCTGCCCAGCGTCCGCTCCATCTGCGAAAACTGCTGGAACGTGGCCACCACGGCGCCCTTGTCGCGCACCAGCGGGTACGGCGAACCGTCCGCCTTGCGATAGACGTTGGCATGCGGCGCATACAAATCCACGCCGGTGAAGTCGTGAAAGTCACTCGGGTCGGGCGAGGTGGACCAGGTGCCGCCGAATACTTTCGGATAGCGCGTCTGCAGCCACAGCGTGGCCCAGCCGCCGGACGAATGGCCGTTGAGGAAGCGACCGCTGGCCTTGCCATCCATCAGATAGGTCGACTCCAGCTGGGGAATCAACTCCTCGGTGAGTGCCAGGCCCCAGGGTCCGTTGTTCACCGAATCGGCGAACTCGTGCGTGCCGGTGGGGCTGGCTTCGTCCAGGTAGACCCAGATCATCGGCGGCATCTCGCCCTTGCTCATGGCCAGCCAGGTGCTGGCAATGCCCTTGGCGAAGTGATCCCGCCCACCACCGAAGCCATGCGTGAAGTAGACCACCGGATAGCGAGCCGTGCCCTTGGGATCGTAGCCCGGCGGCAGCAGTACGAAACCACGCATATGGATGGGGCGCCCCCAGAACGCGGACAACGCCGGGCTGACGAAATCCAGGTCATCGGTGTGACGACGCGCCTCGGGCAAGGCATCGCGCAGCTCCGGCGGGGTCGACGAAGGCAATGCCCATGCGTCTGGCGCCGGCAGCGTCGTGGTGAGCTTCAAGCTGGGCGTGCGGGTCGCGGGCAGGTGCAGTTTCACCACTTCGCTGAGCAGATCGCCCGCGCCACGGCCGGTGTAGTTGTAGCTGTGATTCGTATCGAGCACCGCTTGCACGTAGTAGTCGCCGGGCGGAAGTTGCGCGAGCGGATGCGGATACGCCATGGCATCGGCGCCGATATCAACGCCCTGCCCCGGCACCAGGCGACTCACCTCCTCGCCCACGATGCTGACCTGGTCGGGCGCCAGGGGACTGGCATCCACCTCGGTGACCTTGCCATCCTTCGCGGAAGCTTCGGCCGTCTTGGCGTCCACCGCAAATACCAGCAGGCGGCCGGATACCGGCTGGCCATGAGGCTCGGCGACATCCACGTGAAATCCATGGGCCGCCGACGATGCCTCGCGGCACGTACAGCCCGTGCCCAGCGCCAGTCCAAGACCCAGCAATGCGGCCAGGGTGATTCGATACGTCCGCATAATGGCTACCCCTTGTGTGGTCGAGTCCGCTTGGCGCGGGCTTACTCTGCCTTGGCGGCGTGGTCACCGGTCACCGGCGACAGCCGCAGATCCTGGAAGTCGAAGCTGAAATCGGTCAGCGGCGACACCGGCTGCATGCGCACCTCGCGCACCTTGCCATCCGCGTCGAGCGCATAGCTGACGAATGCATCGGCGTTGAGCGCGCGATCATCCCAGCGCACGATGAAGGTGTCGTGCTGCCACGGTTCCATCGTGCCTACCAGCTGCGCCGTCTTGGCGAAACGCAAGCGCAGCTTGCCGCCCTGCTGGCTGACCACGATGTCGCCGTACCAGGGATCGCGGAAGGTGCCGGCATAGCCGGCCAGCGGCAACGATGGCTTGCCGCTCTTGTCGCGCACGGCCTGATGTTGCTTCCAGCTGTCGTCGGCGTTGGCCTCGGATTTCTTCACCGCGGCGGCATAGGCAGCCACCCAGTCCTTCTTGTCCTTGCCCAGGTAGGCATCGAGCACGCGGTAGGTCACGGCATTGAATGCCGCGCCCGATTCCTGGTTGGTCAGCACCACCACGCCCAGATGCAGCTCGGGCACCAGGGTGACGCGCGACACCATGCCCGGCCAACCGCCGGTGTGCCACACCAGGCGCTGGCCGCGATAGTCGGACAGGAACCAGCCCTCGCCATAGCCGGCAAAGTTCGGCCTGGATTCCTTCAATTCCGGCACCGGCGGTTCGGCAATCTTCATCGGCGTGAGCATGGACCACATCTGCTTCTGGCTGTCCTCGGAGAACAGCGGCTTGCCGTTCGGCAGTTTTCCGGCAGCCAGTTGCACGTTCATCCACCTGGCCATGTCATGCACGCTGGCATAGATGCCACCGGCGCCGGAGTTGTTCGACCAGGCCATCGGTGGCACCGGCTTGAGTTCGCTGAAGTTGAACTTGGCGTGCCCCATCGCCGTGTCCATGCCGGGCTTCAGCGCGGTCATGTCGACCAGCGACTCGTCCATGCCCACCGGCTTGAAGATGCGCTCGCGAATGAAGTCCGCATAGCTCTGCCCGGACACCTGCTCGATCACCAGCGTGGCCACGGCAAACAGGATGTTGTCGTAGGCGTAGGCGCTGCGGAAACTGGTGGCGAGCGGCACGTTGCGCAAGCGCTGCACCACTTCCTTGGTGGAATACGACGTCGGCGGCCAGTACAGCAGGTCGCCCGCGCCCAGGCCCAGGCCGCTGCGATGCGCCAGCAGGTCACGGATGCGCATCTCGCGCGTCACGTACGGGTCGGACATCTGGAACCACGGCAAATGGTCGATCACCCGATCGTCCATGTTGAGCTTGCCTTCCTCGGCCAGCATCTGCAGCGAGGCGGCGGTAAAGGCCTTGGTGTTGGAGGCGATGGCAAACAGCGTGTGCGCATCCACCGCGTCGGGCTTGCCCAGTTCGCGCACGCCGTAGCCCTGCTCCAGCACCACCTGCCCGTCCTTGACGATGGCTACGGCGATGCCGGGCACGTCGAACTGCTTGCGGGCGCTGTCCACATACGCGGCGAAATCCTGCAGCTGGGCCGGCAACGCTGGCTGTGCACTGCTGGCCGCCGCTGCGGGCGTCGGCACGGAAGCCGACGTCTGCGCCCACGCCGGTGCCGCAAGAACAAGCAGTACAAGACAACCCGCCAGGCGCGGGGACAGGGTTCGCTGGGACATCGATCGGCTCCTGGGCAGCAAGGCCCAACACTATCGCGGCAAAGCCGCGCCAGGGCCAGCACTGGAAGTCATGTCCCGCGCCGCGCGCTCGACGGATACCCCATCGATGGAGATCATGTGGCGCTGACACGAGGACAAGCATGAACGACTGGGTGGAATGGATCGCGACACACGCGCTGTCGCTATGGGCGGCACTGCTGGTGCTGGCGCTGCTGGCGGGTGATCTCGCCTGGCACTGGAACCGGCGCCAGCGCGAAGCCGCGCTCGCGGACGGACGTCACCCGGTGGTGATCCGTGGACGCACGGCGGCCATGCTGCTGCTCGCCATGGGCCTGCTGTTTGCCGCGATTGCGCTGGCCATCGGCGCCCAGGCGGGTGACTGGCTGCCCAGCTTCGACACTGCATTGGCGCAGGACATCAGGGCCGGCATGTCCCCCGCCGTCCTGCGTGTCGTCGCGGCGGTTTCGCATCTGGGTGACCTGTGGTCGGTGGCTGCCGCCGCCGTGGTGGTGCTGGCCATCCTGCTGCTGCGCCGCCAGCTGCCGTTGGCGGCCAGCTGGACCATCGCGATGGCCGGCATCGTGCCGATCAACAGCGCACTCAAGGCATGGTTCCAGCGCCCGCGACCGCTGCACGACCACGGCTTCATCATGGAAAAAGGCTGGAGCTTCCCCAGTGGCCACGCCTTCGGCGCCATGGTGTTCTACGGCATGCTGGCCTATGTATTGCTGCGCCTGCTGCCGCTGCGCTGGCATCGCGCGGTGATTGCGGCGGCCGTCGCGATGGTCACGGTGATCGGGGTGAGTCGCATCCTGCTGCAGGTGCACTACTTCAGCGATGTGCTGGCCGGTTATGCGAGCGGGCTGGCTTGGCTGGTGGTGTGCCTGGGCGCGGCGGAGTGGTGGCGGTTACGGCGCAAGGCCTGAGAGCACACCCTGCGCGCGAACACGGCATCGTCGTTGCGCAGGGCTGGCGCGCACAGGGTGCGGGACTCGCCGTTATTCGGATGAATGGCGTGGCGCGCCGGAACCGGCCGGCGTCGCCACACCGTCGATCAGGCCAGTTTGCGCGCCGCCGCGACCACGTCCGCTTCGCCCGGCAATACCAGCAGCGCCGCACCAGCCAGCGGCGTATAGGTGTCGGCGCCGACCACGCGCTGCAGCGGCGTGGCGCCGCTGCCGCCTTCCACGATGGCCGTGATGATGCCCTCGCCCACGCCTGCGCTGCGACGGCCTTCGTCCAGCACGATGATGCGTTGGGCCGACCTGGCCTGCTCGGCGATGAAGGCATCGTTGAGCGGCGCCAGCCAGCGCAGATCGATCACGCGCACTTTCCAGCCCAGCTCGGCCTCGATGGTTCGTGCCGCACGCAATGCCATCGGCACGCCATTGCCGAAGGTGAACACCACCAGGTCGTTCGCGCCTTCGTTGTACACGCGCCCCTCGCCCAGCGTCATCGCCTCGCCGGGTGCCGGGTACTCGAACTGCCACTGGCCGTCGCCGGCTTCGTACAAGTCCTTGGTCATGTACAGCGCGATGGGTTCGAGGAAGGCGCAGACGCGGCCATCCACCTTCGCCAGCGCGGTCAGCGTGCGCAGCATGTTGGCGGCGTCATCGCCACGGCTGGGACAGCCCACCACCAGCCCCGGGATATCGCGCAGCGCGGCGATGGAGTTGTCGTTGTGGAAATGCCCGCCAAACCCCTTCTGGTAGCCCAGGCTGGCCACGCGCATCACGATGGGGTTGCGGTACTGGTCGTTGGAGAAGAACTGCAGCGAGGCCGCCTCGCCGCGGATCTGGTCGCAGGCGTTGTGGAAATACGCCAGGTACTGGATTTCCGGAATCGGCAGCATGCCCATGTTGGCGTAGCCCTGGGCCAGGCCGAGGATGATCGTCTCGTCCAGCAGCGTGTTGAACACGCGGCTGTTCTTGAACGCCTTGTGCAGGCCCTTGGTGACCGTATACACGCCGCCCTTCTGCGCCACGTCCTCGCCGAACAGCAGCGACTCGGGATACTTCGCCATCACGTCGTGCAGCGCCTGCCCGATCTGGATGGCGAGGTGACGCGGCGGCTGTTTTTCCGGCAGCTTGTCTTCGCCACCGAAGGCGGCCACGCGGCGTTCGTGATAATCCGTACGCTGCGCCTCGGCCTTCACCGCGGCGGGGGTGTACGGCGCCAGCGGCTTCATCACTTCCGCCAGCGTGGACAGGCGCGGACGACGATCGGCGTCCTCGGCGGCTTCGAAGCAACGCTTGCGCGTGGCCTCGTACAGCGCGAGCAGCGATTCGCGCGTGTACAGGCCCGAGGCCAAGGCGATCTCGGCCGAACGCAGCAGCGGGTCGCTCGCTTCCACCGCGAACAGTTCTTCCACGCTGCGCCACTCGATTTCGAAATCGGTACCGGCGTGGCCCATCACGCGAGTGGTGCGCAAATGCAGGAAGGTGGGGCGACGCGTGCGGCGGCAATGCTCCACCGCTGCCTGCACCTGGGCATAGCCGGTGGCGAGGTCGAGGCCATCGGCAAAGAAATAATCGAGATCGGCACGATGACGGAAGTTGTTGGCTACCCAGCCGTTCGGCGTCTTCACCGAGATGCCGATGCCGTTGTCCTCGCACACGTAAAGCACCGGCGCGGGCAGCTTCTGGTAAGCCGTCCACGCGGCGGCATTGAACGCGGTCTGCGCGGTGGCGTGGTTGGACGAAGCGTCGCCGAACGAGCACACGGTGATGCTGTCATCGGGAATCGGCAGCGCGTGCCCGATGCGGCGTGCCTGCTCGATGGCAATGGCGGTACCCAGCGCCTTGGGCAGGTGCGAGGCGATGGTGGAGGTTTGCGGCAACACCCACAACGGCTTGCTGCCCCACACCTTGTGGCGGCCGCCGGAGGCGGGATCTTCCATGCTGGCGGCGAACGACAGCGCCGAATCCATCACCGGGTCCATGCCGGGCAGCTTGCGGAAGCGCTCGGCCATGAAGCCGCCGGAGCGGTAATGCAGGAACGCCGGATCGGTATGCCGGGTAAGCCGCGCCACCATCGCGTTGCCTTCATGACCGCTGGAGCCGATGGTGTAGAACACCTTGTTCTGCACGCGCAGCACGCGCGCCATCAGGTCGAGGTGACGGCTGATCAGCTGCGATTCGAGCAACTCGCGGAAGCCCTGCGCATCGAGCGTGCTGCCGGGCAACACCGGCGCATGATCGCCCTGCGGCGCATGCACTTCGCCCTGCCACAGCTGCACGAACTCGGTGAAGTTCTGGTCGACGATCTCGGCGCGATTGAAGCCTTTGTGGCGGGCCGTGAGGGCATACGGAATGGCGGTCATGGTGTCTCGTCAACGAACAGCCGCGGTGGCGGCAATCAGGGAATTATCGAGTTGGGGACAACAAACGCGCCAGTATGGAGCGCGTGCATCCCCTCCCCACGGGGAGAGGGTCGGAATGAGGGGTGGATACTCAACGTCACCTTGCCTCCCGTCATCCCGCGAACACAACAAAAGGGGGCAAGAGCGAAGATGACGCTGCGGTATGCACAGCGTTCCCGCGAATATCTGCCCTTCACCTCAGTGTTCTCCCCGGTGGGGAGAGGAAGCCAAAGCGCGCAGCGATGCGGCGCGGCGTCGATCCTTGTCGCGCCCGAAGCTTTCCAGCAGGCGAATCTGGTCGGGAATCGAAGGCACCGGCACCGCCAGGCCATTCAAGCCGACCAGCGTCAGCCGTCCCGCCTTTACCGGTTGCCAGCCGTTGCCGGCATGGAGCTGCAGCCCCCCCATCACCTCGACCGGCAGGCCGGGAAAACGGAAGCGCGCGAAGTGCGAGCGAAAACGATCGGCATCGGCCGGCTCGTGCGTGGACTCGCGCCGCGATGCCCATAGCAGCATCAGGCGCTCGGCATCGTCGCGCGATACCAGCACATCCACGTCCGCCACGCCCACCTCGGCGCCGACCAGCAACGCCGCCGCACTGCCCAGCAGGCACCATGGCTCGACGCAATGCACATGCAGCTCGGGCACGATCTCGGCCAGCGTGGCATACAGCGCGGGCGTGACGTGGCTCATGCGTGGCGGCTCCGCCACTCGTCGCGGGTCTGGCCCCAGATGTCGATGGGCACGGTTTCGAACGGCGGCGGCAAACGACCTGAGCCACGGAACCGCGAACCGAGCTTGCTTGCCAGGGCCTGCGAAGGTGCATTGGCGGGGTCGATGCTGTGGATCACCTCGTCCCAGCCCAGCCGGTCGAAGGCGAAGTCCATGCATGCGATGGCGCCTTCCAGCGCATAGCCCTTGCCCCAGGCATGCCGCGCCAAGCCCCAGCCGACTTCGCGGCCGGGCCAGCCGTCGGGAAACCACGGCCCCATGCGACCGATCCAGCGGCCGCTGCTTTTCTCGATCACCGAAAACATGCCAAAGCCCTGGACGGCCCAGGCGCCGACCATGGTGAGAAAGCCGCGCCAGGCTACCGCGCGTGGCTGCACGCCGCCGATGAAGCGCGCGGATGCCTCATCGGCCATGTTGGCCGCCCACCCGTCGAAATCCTCGCCTTGCGGCGGGCGCAGGATGAGACGATCGGTTTCGATGCGGATGTCTTGCCAGCTCATGCCGTGCAACCCTCGTCACGCACCCCACGCATCGTCATCCCGGCAAAAGACGGAATGACGATGCGTGGATGCCGTGAGTCACCAAGGAGGTTCAGAACGCGTTGATGCCCGTCAGCTCGCGACCCACCACCAGCTGATGCACCGTCTCGGTGCCTTCGTAGGTGATGACCGATTCCAGGTTCAGCGCATGGCGAATGGCCACGTGTTCGGTGGTGATGCCGGCGCCGCCAAGGATGTCGCGGCATTCGCGCGCGATGTCGATGGCCATGCGGCAGTTGTTCCACTTGGCCAGCGACACCTGGGTGGGCTGCATGGTGCCGGCGTCCTTGAGGCGACCCAGCTGCAGCGAGAGCAGCTGGGCCATGGTGATGCGGCGTGCCATGTCGGCCATCTTCAGCTGCACCGCCTGATTCGAGGCCAGCGGGCGACCGAACAGGATGCGCTCCTGGGTGTAGTCGAGCACTTCCTTCAGGCACGCCTGGGCCGCGCCGATCGGGCCCCAGGTGATGCCGTAGCGCGCCTGGGTCAAGCAGCCCAGCGGACCCTTCAGGCCCTTTACGTTCGGCAGGCGGTTGGCCTCCGGCACGCGCACGTTGTCGAAGAACAGCGCGGAGGTGACCGACGCGCGCAGGCTCATCTTCTTGTGCACTTCCTGCGCGGTGAAACCCTGGGTGTCGGTGGGCACGATGAAGCCCTGGATGCCGTCCTCGGTCTGCGCCCACACAATGGCGATGTGCGCGAGGTTGCCGTTGGTGATCCACATCTTGGCGCCGTTGATGACCCAGTCGCCGCCGTCCTTCTTCGCATGGGTCTTCATGTTGGCCGGGTCCGAACCGCCGTGCGGCTCGGTGAGGCCGAAGCAGCCGATGATCTCGCCCGCCGCCATCTTGGGCAGGTAGTGCAGCTTCTGCGCCTCGGTGCCGTAGGCGTAGATGGGATACATGCACAGCGAGCTCTGCACCGAGGCGAAGCTGCGCAGGCCCGAGTCGCCGCGCTCCAGCTCCTGGCAGATCAGGCCGTAGCTCACGCCATTCATGCCGGCGCAGCCGTACTTCTCGGGCAAGGTGGCGCCCAGCAGGCCCAGGCTCGCGATCTCCGGCACCAGTTCCTTGGGGAAGCGGCCCTGGTCAAAGCAATCGCCGATGATCGGCAGCACTTTCTCATCGACAAAGCGACCGACGGTGTCCTGCACCATGCGCTCCTCATCGGAAAGCAGCGAGCGGACGTCGTAGAGATCGAGGGGATTCAGGCGAGCGGACATGCTTGAAGTTCCGTGGCGGGGGCAAACGTGCATTCTAGCCACCCTTCCGGGGCCGGGTCATGGCGGGGTGCAACAGGCCCCGGGTAGGCGACGGCGGCGCGCTATGGGACCATGCGCCTTCCCCGGCGGAATCCCCCATGCTCAAAGGTGTCCTCCTCGGCTTCGCCTGTTACGCGGCCTACGCGATCAGCGACGCCTTCGTGAAATCGCTGCACGGCACCCTGCCGGCCTACGAAGCGGTGTTCTTCGGTGCCGTGCTGATGCTCAGCGCCCTGCCCTTCATCCGCAAGCCGGGCGACCGCTATCTGGATGTGCTGACGGCGCGCAAGCCGCGGCTGTGGTGGATCCGCGCCATCACCGGCGCCATCTGCAATATCTCGGCAGTGATGGCCTTCACCGCGTTGCCGATGGCCGAGGCCTTCGCCTTGATCTTCCTGCTGCCGATCTTCGTCACCCTGCTTTCGGTGATGTTCCTGAAGGAACACGTGGGCTGGCGGCGCTGGTCGGCGGTGGTCGTGGGCTTCGTCGGCGTGCTGGTGGTATTGCGGCCGGGCTTTCGCGAACTGGGCGCCGGCCACCTGGCCGCCATGACTTGTGGCCTATCCGGCGCGGTATCGGTGGTGGCGCTGCGCATGGCCGGCCCCCATGAGAAGCGCATCAGCCTGTATGGCGCCGGCGTGATCGGCCCGCTGGTCAGCGGCGGGCTGTTGATGCTGCCTGCGTTCGTGTGGCCCAGCCTGCACCAATGGATGCTGCTCGCCGGCTACGGATTGCTGGCCGGGCTGGCTGGCGTGCTGCTGATGCTGGCGACCCACCACGCCCCGGCCAACCGCGTCGCGCCCACCCAGTACAGCCAGATGCTGTGGGCGATCGGCTTCGGCTATTGGCTGTTTGGTGACCGGCTCGACTGGCCGATGCTGGTCGGCATCGTCCTGATCCTCGGCTCGGGATTGTTCACGCTGGTGCGGGAAGAGAAAGTTACCGGCTGGTGGAAGCGCGCCCGGATGGTTTGATCCACCCTGCCTTGGCCTGCATGACGCGACAGCGATCGCCTTGCCAGACAACGCGACCTGGCTGCGAGCGCGCCGTCGGGAATCACCGGCCAATGACGATACTTGTGCGATCTGTCGGCCGATGCCGGGAGTCATGGAACCCCGGACTGAACCCAGCTCGACAGCGATGTTTCGCCGATGAAGAAATGGCTGCCATCGCGGTCAACCACATCGACAAAGAGTCGTTAAAGATGTCTTGGCAGGTTTCCTGCCTCCAGCATCTGTCCCCCCTTGCCGATGCTGCTTCGATCAATGAATGCCTTTGTTTCTCTTGTGAACGACGGATTGAACCACTGGGAGATGTTGTATGAGCGCCGAGGCCCCGAAGACCACCGGGCACGTTCACAAGCGACGCGGCTGGCTGATCGCCAGCGTCGTTATCGTCGCACTGGTTGCGCTGGTGGTGGTTCACCTGCTCACCGGCACCAAGACCAAGACCGGTACCCCGGCGCAGGTGGTGAGCGCCGCCACCGCCACCCTGGGTGACATGCCGGAAACCCTGAGCGCGCTGGGCACGGTGACGCCCATCGCCACGGTCAATGTGCTGCCGCAGCTGAGCGGCTACCTGACCGCCGTGGGCTACCAGGAAGGCCAGGACGTGGAGAAGGGCCAGTTCCTCGCCCAGATCGACCCGCGCCAGTACGAGATCGACAAGCAGCAGGCCGAGGCCCAGTTGGCCAAGGATCAGGCGAGCCTCGACCAGGCGCGCGCCGATCTCGCCCGCTATACGCAGTTGCACGAACAGAAGTCGATTGCCGAGCAGACCTACGCCGACCAGAAGTTCACGGTCCAGCAGGACGAAGCGGCGGTGCAGGCCGACAAGGCCAATATCGCGCAGTACGAACTCGACCTCACCTATTGCCACATCACCGCCCCGGTAGCCGGGCGCGTTGGCCTGCGCCTGGTCGATCCCGGCAACTACGTCACGCAGTCGAGCTCGCCGGGCATCGTCACCATTACCACCATGAAGCCGACCACGGTGCAGTTCACCGTGCCGCAGAACTCGCTGGCCAAGGTGCTGCAACGGATGAACGCCGGCGCCAAGCTGCCGGTGACCGTGTACAACAGCGACAACAGCAAGCAGATTGCCGTCGGCTCGCTGTACGCGCTGAGCAATCAGATGGCCACCAGCACCGGCACGGTGACCCTGCGCGCCACCTTCCCCAACGACGACGAGGCGCTGTTCCCGAACGAATTCGTCAACGCCAAGCTGCTGGTCGACACGCTGCACAACGCCGTGCTGGTGCCCACCCCGGCCGTGCTGAGCGGTGCGCCCGGCGACTATGTCTACCTGGTCAATGCCGACCTGACCGTCTCGGTGCACAAGGTGACCCCGGGTCCCAGCGACGGCAAACATACCGTCATCCTGAGCGGCCTCACGGCCGGCCAGCAGGTGGTGACCGACGGCATGGACCGCTTGAGCGACGGCGCCAAGATCAAGCTGGCCGGGGCCAAGCCCGCCGCCGGCACGGCGCCCGCAACGGCGGCGTCCACGGGAGGCAAGCACCCGCACGGCAACGCCTCCGCCTCCTCAGCGCAGTAACGGCGGGCACGCGATCCGATGAATATTTCCCGCCTGTTCGTACTCAGGCCGGTGGCTACGTCGCTGCTGATGATCGCCCTTGTGCTGGTGGGCCTCGTTGCCATGCGTTTCCTGCCGGTATCGTCCCTGCCCAACGTCGACTACCCGACGATCCAGGTGCAGACGTTCTATCCCGGCGCCAGCCCCACGGTGATGGCGACCACGGTGACCGCGCCGCTGGAAGTGCAACTGGGCGAGATTCCCGGCCTGCAGCAGATGACCTCGAACAGCTCCGCCGGGGCATCCATCATTACCTTGCAGTTCGACCTGTCGCTCAACGTCGACGTGGCCGAACAGAACGTGCAGGAGGCGATCAACGCGGCCAACAGCCTGCTGCCTTCGGGCCTGCCGGCACCGCCGACGTATGCCAAGGTCAACCCGGCCGACCGGCCCATCCTCACCCTGGCGGTCACCTCCCACTCGATGTCGCTGCCGCAATTGCAGGACGTCGCCAACAACCGCCTGGGCGCCAAGATTTCGCAGGTGTCAGGCGTGGGCCTGGTCACGCCTTCGGGCGGCAACGTGCCGGCCATCCGCATCGAGGCAGACCCGAAAAAGCTGGCGGGCTACGGGCTCAATATCGACGACCTGCGCTCGTTGATCGCCAACGTCAACGTGAGCCAGCCCAAGGGCAACTTCGACGGCCCCGATCTCGACTACACCATCAACGGCAACGACCAGATCCAGGACCCGGCCGATTACCTCAACACGGTGATCTCGTACCAGAACGGTGCGCCCGTCTACCTGCGCGATGTGGCCAGGGTCAGCCAGTCGGCACAGAACACCGAGCAAGGCGCGTGGTTCGGCAAGACCCAGGCGATCGTGCTCAACGTGCAGCGCCAGCCCGGCGCCAACGTGATCGCCACGGTGGACCAGATCATGAAGGTGCTGCCGCAGCTGGAATCGACGCTGCCGGCGGGCATGACGGTACAGGTGGTGTCCGACAGCACCGGGGTGATCCGCTCGTCGGTGTCCGATGCGGCGTTCGAGCTGATCCTGGCCATCGTGCTGGTGGTGCTGGTGATCTTCGTGTTCCTGCGCAACATCCCGGCCACCATCATCCCCAGCATTTCCGTGCCGGTGTCGCTGGTCGGCACGCTGGCGCTGATGTACCAGCTCAACTATTCGATCGACAACCTCTCGCTGATGGCGCTGATCATCGCCACCGGCTTCGTGGTCGATGACTCGATCGTGATGATCGAGAACATCGTGCGCTATCTCGAAGAGGGCAAGACACCGCTGGAAGCCGCCCTGGAAGGCGCGGGACAGATCGGCTTCACCATCCTGTCGCTGACCGTCTCGCTGATCGCGGTACTGATCCCGCTGCTGTTCATGGGCGGCGTGATCGGCCGCCTGTTCAGCGAATTCGCGGTGACGCTGGCCATCACCATCGTGCTGTCGGCGGTGGTCTCGCTGACCCTGGTGCCGATGCTCTGCGCGCGTTTGCTGCGGGCCCAGGCCGAACGGCATCCGAGCCGCTTCGAGCGCATCAGCGAGCATCTGTTCGACCAGACGCTGGCCGCCTACAAGCGCGGCCTGAACTTCGTGATGGCACGCCAGACGGCCACCCTGCTGGTCTTCATCGCGACCCTGGTGCTGACCATCGTCCTGTACGTCATCATTCCCAAGGGCCTGTTCCCGGTCCAGGACGTGGGCGTGCTGCAAGGCATCAGCGTGGCCGACAATTCCGTGTCCTATGGCGCGATGGTGGATCGGCAGGCGGCCTTGGCCGACGCGATCCTCAAGGACCCGGACGTCGTCAACCTCACCTCGTATGTCGGCATCGACGGCATCAATACCACGCTCAACAACGGCCGCTTCCTGATCAACCTGAAGGCCCGCGACGACCGCTCGTCGACGGCCGCCGAAATCGCCCGCCGCCTGCAGACCGAAGTGGCGAACGTGCCGGGCGTGAAGCTGTACGTGCAGCCCGAGCAGGACCTGACCCTGGACACCACGGTGTCGCCCAACCAGTACCAGTTCGTACTGCGCGGCCCGAGCCAGCAGGCCTTCATGCAGTACGTGCCCGAGCTGATCGAGCGCATGAAGAAGATCAGCTCGATCACCGACGTCACCAGCGACTTGAACAACGACGGCCTCAGCGTGAACGTCGAGGTCAACCGCCAGCTGGCCGCGCGCTACGGCATTACCGCCGCCACCATCGACAATGCGCTGTACGACGCCCTGGGCCAGCGTATCGTCTCGACCATCTTCGAGCAGTCCAGCCAGTACCGCGTGATCCTGGTGGCCAAGCCGGAAAGCCTGCCCACGGTGGAATCGCTGGGCGACCTGTACCTGCCCAGCCAGACCAGCAGCACCGGCCAGGTGCCGCTCAAGGGCATCGCCACCATCAAGATCACCAAGTCGCCGCTGGTAATCAGCCATCTGGCGCAGTTCCCCGCGGTGACCATTTCGTTCAACCTGGCCAAGGACGCTTCGCTCAGCAAGGCGGTGGAAGAAGTGAACCAGGCCGAGAAGGCGGTGAATTTGCCTTCTTCCATCACGTCCTCGTTCCAGGGCGCCGCCCAGGCGTTCCAGGATTCGCTGTCCAGCGAGGTGTACCTGCTGATTGCCGCGCTGGTCGCGGTCTACATCGTGCTGGGCGTGCTGTACGAAAGCTTCATCCATCCGGTGACGATTCTCTCCACGCTGCCCTCGGCCGGCATCGGTGCGCTGCTGGCGCTGATGATCGCCGGCAGCGACCTGGATGTGATCGGCATCATCGGCATCGTGCTGTTGATCGGCATCGTGAAGAAGAACGCGATCATGATCGTGGACTTCGCCCTCGAAGCCGAACGCGTGCATGGCAAGCCGCCGGAAGAAGCCATCTTCGAGGCATCGCTGCTGCGCTTCCGCCCGATCCTGATGACGACGCTGGCGGCGATGCTCGGCGCGCTGCCGATGCTGCTCGGCAGCGGCACCGGTTCGGAGCTGCGCCGGCCGCTGGGCCTGGCCATCATCGGCGGCCTGGCGCTGAGCCAGATGCTGACGCTGTTCACCACGCCGGTGATCTACCTGTTCTTTGACCGCCTCGCCCAGCGTTTCCAGCGCAAGCAGCCGGCGCAGGCCAGCGAGAGCACGCCGTGAACATCCCCGGTGTCTTCATCAAGCGACCGGTAGCGACCACCCTGCTGGCGGTCGCCATCCTGCTGTCCGGTCTGCTGGCGTATGTCCATCTGCCGGTGGCGCCACTGCCCAACATCACTTTCCCGGTCATCGTGGTGCAGGCGAACATGGCCGGCGCCAGCCCGGACATCATGGCCTCGACCGTGGCCGCGCCGCTGGAGCGGCGCCTGGGCACGATTGCCGATGTCACCGAGCTGACCTCGCAGAGTTCGGTGGGCACGGCGATGATCGTGGTGCAGTTCGGACTGAACCGCGACATCAACGGCGCGGCGCGCGACGTGCAGGCGGCCATCCAGGCCGCACGCGCCGACCTGCCCACCACGCTGCGCAACAACCCGACCTATCGCGAGTACAACCCCGCCGATTCGCCGATCATGGTGCTGGCGCTCACCTCGCGCACGCTGACCCGCGCCCAGCTCTACGACTCGGCCGACTCGGTGATCCAGCAGCAGCTGTCGCAGGTGGATGGCGTGGGCCAGATCACCCTGGGCGGCAGTGCCCTGCCGTCGGTGCGCGTGGAACTGCAGCCCGACCAGCTCAACAGCTACGGCATTGGGCTGGAAGACGTGCGCGCCTCCATCAGCGCCGCCAACGCGGACAGCGTCAAGGGCCATATCGATGAGAATGGCCAGCGCTACGAAGTGCTTTCCAACGACCAGATCAGCAAGGCCGCGCCGTACCGCGACCTGGTGGTGGCCTACCGCAACAACGCGCCGGTGCTATTGCGCGACGTGGCCGACGTGCAGGACTCGGCCGAAAACATCCGCAATGCCGGCCTCTACAACGGCCAGGACGCGGTGCTGGTCATCGTCTACCCGTTGCCGGGCAGCAACATCGTCAAGACCGTGGCGCAGATCCGCCAGGTGCTGCCCTCGATCGAGGCCACCCTGCCGCACAATGTGCATGTCGGCATTGCGGTGGACCGTTCGCAATCGGTGAACGCGGCAGTCAACGATACCGAGCGCACGCTGTTTATCGCCGTGCTGCTGGTGATCGGCGTGGTCTATATTTTCCTGCAGTCGCCGCGCGCCATCCTGGTGCCCGCGGTGGCGCTGCCGCTGTCCATCGTCGGCACCTTCGGGCCGATGTACCTGCTGGGCTACAGCATCGACAACCTCTCGCTGATGGCGTTGACCATCGGCACCGGCTTCGTGGTGGACGACGCGGTGGTGGTGCTGGAGAACATCGTGCGCCATGTCGAGTCGGGCATGGACGTGCGCGAGGCGGCCATGCTCGGCAGCAAGGAGGTCAGCTTCACCGTGATCTCGATGAGCCTGTCGCTGATCGCGGTGTTCCTGCCGATATTGCTGATGCCGGGCATCGTCGGCCTGCTGTTCCACGAGTTCGCCGTGACGCTGTCGATCGCCATCCTGCTGTCGCTGCTGATCTCGCTCACGGTGACGCCGACCATGGCCGCCTACGTGCTGAACCGCCGGACGCTGCACTCCAAGGCGCGCTGGGCGATCTGGTACGAGCGCCAGTTCGAGCGCTTCAAGCAGGCCTACTCGCGCTCGCTCACCGCCGTGATCGATCACGCCCTGCTGGTGGCGCTGACCCTGATCGGCCTGATCGTGCTCAACGTGTTCATGGTCAAGCTGCTGCCGTCGACGTTCTTCCCGGAACAGGACAATGGCATCCTGATGGGCCAGATCATCGCCGACCAGAGCATCTCGTTCCAGGCGATGGAAAAGAAGCTGGCTCAGCTGCAGTCCATCGTGCAGAAGGACCCTGCCGTCGCTTCGGTGGCGGGCTTCACCGGCGGCCGCGCGCTCAACACCGCCAACGTCTTCATCGAGCTCAAACCGCTGGCCGAACGAAAGCTGTCGGCCGCCGAAGTGGTCGATCGCCTGCGGCCCAAGCTCAATGCGGTCTCTGGCGCCAAGCTGTTCCTGCAGGCCGCGCAGGACCTGCACATCGGCGGCCGGCAGTCGGCGGCCGAATACCAGTACACGCTGACCAGCGACGATGCCAACGCACTGTTCACCTGGGTGCCCAGGCTGGTGACGGCGCTGGGCAAATACCACAACGTGCTGACCGACGTGAATTCGGACCTGCAGCAGAACGGCCTGCAGATCTACGTCAACATCGACCGCGCCACCGCGGCACGCTACGGCTTTGCGCCGAACCAGATCGACAGCGTGCTGTACGACGCGTTCGGCCAGCGCACCGTGTCGACCGTCTACAACCAGCTCAACCAGTATTTCGTGGTGATGGAGGTGGCGCCGAAGTACTGGCAATACCCGCAGATGCTCGACCGCATCCGCTTCAGCACGGCGGCAGGCAACCCCAGCGGCACCCAGCAGACCCAGATGTCGAGCGCCATCGTCAAGGGCGTGACGCCACTCATGGCGGTGACCGCCGCGGGCGGTGCGTCGTCCAACACCAACGCGCTCAACGCCGACGCCGAAGCCAACCAGCTCACCAATGCCATCGCCAATTCCAAGGGCGGCAGCTCCAGCGGCAGTGCGGACAGCACCGCCGCCGAGACCATGGTGCCGTTCCCCGCGCTGGCGACGTACATCAGCAACCACACCGCCACCCAGGTCAGTCACCAGGGCGGACTGGTGGCCGGCACCATCTCCTTCAATCTTCCGCCGGGCGGCTCGTTGAGCAGCGCGCTGGCGGCGATCAGCCAGGCCGGGCAGGAGCTGGGCATGCCCGCTTCCATCCATGGCGGCTCGGCCGGCGCGGCGCAGGTGTATGCGCAGTCGATGTCGACCATGCCGTTGTTGATACTGGCGGCGCTGGCGGCGGTGTATATCGTGCTGGGCATTCTCTACGAGAACACCGTGCACCCGATCACCATCCTTTCCACGCTGCCCTCGGCGGGCATCGGCGCCACCCTGGCGCTGCTGATCTTCGGCACGCCGTTCTCGGTGATCGCGATGATCGGCATCATCCTGCTGATCGGCATCGTCAAGAAAAACGCGATCATGATGATCGACGTGGCCATTCACCTGCAGCGCGACGAAGGCATGGAGCCGAAGCTGGCCATCCACCAGGCCGCCGTGGTGCGTCTGCGCCCCATCATGATGACCACCGCGGCCGCCGTACTCGGCGCGGTGCCGCTGGCCATCGGCATCGGCCAGGGCGCATCGCTGCGCCAGCCGCTGGGCATCACCGTCATGGGCGGCCTGATCCTCAGCCAGGTATTCACCCTCTACACCACGCCGGTGATCTACCTCTACCTCGACCGCCTGCGCGCCAGGCTCGCAACGTGGTCGGAAAGCCTGCCGTGGAATCGATCGGACGCGAGCGCATGAACATGAATATTCCCCGCAAAGCCCTGGCCGCCTCGCTGGCGCTGCTGCTCGGCGGCTGCATGGTCGGCCCCGACTATCACCGGCCCGACGTCAGCGTACCCACCCAGTACAAGGAGCTGCCCGGCTGGACCGCCGCCGCGCCGGCGCAGGCCGAAGCGCCCAAGGGCGACTGGTGGACCGGTTTCAACGATCCGCTGCTCAACGAACTCGAACCGCAGGTGTCGGTGTCCAACCAGACCGTGCGCGCGGACTATGCCAACTACCAGGCCGCGCTGGCCGAGGTGCAGGTGGCGCGCAGCGCGCTGTTCCCCACTATCGGCATCAGCGGCTCGGCCAGCAAGCAACGCACGGCGGCAGGCAGTGCGGGCAGTGGTGTCGAGCACTTCAGCCCGGTGAGCACGTCGGGTTCGCTGGAAGGCAATGTCAGCTGGGCTCCGGATCTGTGGGGCAAGGTTCGCCGCACCATCGAAGAGAACAAGGCGTCCGCCCAGGCCAGCCAGGCCACCCTGGCCAATGCCACCTTGTCGGAGCAGACCGCGCTGGCCACTGCCGTGATCGAGTTGCGCGTCACCGATGCCAATATCGACCTGCTGCAGAAGACCGTCGCGGCCTACCAGGAATACCTGCGCGTGGTGGCCAACCAGGGCGAGGCCGGCACGGTGCCGCCTTCGGACGTGATCACCGCACGCACCCAGCTGGAGAACGCGAAATCCAGCCTGATTGCGCTGGGTGTCGCCCGCGCGCAATACGCGCACGCGATCGCCGTGCTGGTCGGCAAGAATCCCGAAGAGCTGGATATACCGCACAGCACCACGCTGCCGACGCTGCCTAGCGTTCCCACTGGAGTGCCCTCCACGCTGCTGCAGCGTCGTCCGGATATCGCGGTGGCCGAACGCCAGATGGCGGCGCAGAACGCGGCCGTCGGCGTCGCTGTCGCCGCCTACTACCCCAGCTTCTCGCTGTCGGCGGCGGATGGTTTCTCGCAGTCGCCACTGGCCGGCCTGCTGCATGTGGCCAACCACGTGTGGTCGCTGGGCGCCAATGCCAGTGAAACCGTATTCGATTTCGGGCAACGCCATGGCGAAGTCGCCGCCGCCAAGGCGACGTATGAGGCCACCGTCGCCAATTATCGCGGCACCGTGCTGAGCGCATTCCAGAACGTGGAGGACGACCTGTCCGGCCTGAAGATCCTCGCCCAGCAGGCCGAGGTATTGGACTCGGCGGTGCGCGACGCCACCCGTGGCGCGGAGATCGCCTTCAACGAGTACCAGGCCGGCACGGTCGACTACACCACCGCGGCCGTCGCCCAGGCGACCCAGCTGAGCACGCAGCAGAGCGCGCTGAATGTGCAGCAGCAACGCCTGCTCGATGCGGTGTCGTTGATTGGCGACCTCGGCGGCGGCTGGTCCGCCGACCAGTTGGGCGATGGCAAGTCGGTGGCAACTTCCACGCCGGCGCAGTAGCGCCGGTCGGGCGGGCTTGGCACACTGCCTGCCCCCTTTACCTCGTGCCCTGCCATGTCGCCTGCTTCTTTCGCACTTTCCCCCATCGTTGCCGGCCTGTGGCGCATCACCAGCTGGAACCTCAGCGTGGCCGAACGCGTGCGCTGGATCGAACAGGCGCTGGAGCTGGGCATCCGTTCGTTCGATCACGCGGATATCTACGGTGACTACCAGGCGGAGGCCGCGTTCGGCGAAGCGCTGAAAGCAGCCCCGGCGTTGCGGCAACGCATGCAACTGGTGAGCAAATGCGGCATTCGCCTGCGCTCGGCGCAACGCCCCTATCGCATCAACTACTACGACACCTGCGCGACTTACGTTCGCGCGCAGGTGGAACAGTCGCTGCGCAACCTGCATACCGAACAACTGGACCTGGTGCTGATCCATCGCCCCGACTACCTGATGGATGCCGCCGGGCTGGCCGATACCTTCGCCACGCTCACCCGCGAAGGCAAGGTGGCGCATTGGGGCGTCTCCAACCACAGCGCCAGCCAGTTCGCCCTGCTGCAGCAACACCATCCGCTGGTGACCAACCAGCTCGAACTCTCGCCCCTGCACATGGCTGCGCTGGACAATGGCACGCTGGATCAGGCACAGCAGTTGGGCCTGCGCCCGATGATCTGGTCACCGCTGGGCGGCGGCCGCCTGTTCACCGGCGACGACGAGCAGGCCGTGCGCGTGCGCGCCGAGATGACGTCTATCGCCAACCGTTATGGCATCAGCCTCGCCACGCTGGCGTTCGCCTGGGTGCTGCGCCATCCCTCGCGGCCGCATCCGATTACCGGCAGCGGCCGCATCGACGGCCTGCGCGAAGCGGTCGCAGCGTTGGACGTACCGCTCGATGCCGAAGACTGGTATGCCATCTGGACCGCCAGCAAGGGACATCCGGTACCGTAACGACGCCTCACAGATCGAGGGATCGGAAGTAGGCTCTGTTCATCGCCGTCGGAGCGGCGAGTTGCTGCAGAAGCCGTTCGGCTTTCGCCCTAATCGGTACCCATGAAGGGTGAAGCATGTCGACGAGATTCGAATGGAGTCTTCCTTCCGCTTGCACTTCACGGCCAGAGTGCGAGAGAAACGGTAAGCCATTCAACGCCTCAATGAAATCTCTGACAGCATGCTCCTGATCTTCGGACAGGTAACCGCTAGGATTGTGTATCAGATATTCCCCTGCTCTCGCCTCGTGGATCAGTTCGAAAGCCGTGTTGTAATTGCCGTTTAACATCACTTGCTGGGCCGGTTTTTTCGAAAGTGCTGCAACCGCCTCAATGAAGAGTCGGTATGTATATTCGAACGCTTCTTGCGAGGAGACATGGTCGTGATCTGATTCCATCGACTGCCCGCCCGATCAGCGGTTGCTCACGCCATGCGGCACGTGCCCGGTCGCCACGTGCTTGCGCGCCGACTCCACGTTGGCCGGGGAATCGTCGAAGAAGATGTCGGCGCCGAACGCATCGAGAAACGGCCCCTTGTCGCGCCCACCGAGGAACAGCGCCTCGTCGATGCGCACGCCCCAGCGACGCAAGGTGAGGATCACGCGCTTGTGCGCAGGCGCGGAACGGGCGGTGACCAGCGCCGTGCGGATCGGCGAATCCTCGGCGGGAAACGCGGCCTGCAATCGATGCACGGCACTGAGGAAGCCGCGGAACGGCCCCACCGACAGCGGTTCGTCGGCCAGCTCGCGCTCGCTGCGATGGAAGGCTTCGAGCCCTTCCTCGCGCGACACCCGCTCGCCTTCGTCGCCAAAGATCACCGCATCGCCGTCGAAGGCGATGCGCAGCTGCTCGGTAGCGCGCGGCGGTGCGGTGGACGGCAGGATGGTGGCGGCGGCCACGCCGGCGGCGAGCGCGCGGCCCACGTCCTCGGCATTGGCGGACAGAAACAGGTCGGCCTTGAACGGCGCGATGTAGTCGGAGGTGGGCGCGCCGCTGGTGAACGCGGCGCGGCTGATCTCCAAGCCGTAGTGCTGGATGGCGTTGAAGATGCGCAGCCCCGTGTCGCCCGAATTGCGCGACAGCAGGATCACCTCCACCGGCGGCACATCGCCGGCCAGCTTGTTCAGGTCGAGCAGCTTCTGCACCAGCGGAAAGGCCACGCCCGGCTTGAGGATCTCGTCCTCGTGCTCGATCTGGAACGAACGGTAAGCGTCCAGCCCATCGCGCTCGAACAAGGCATGGCTATCGCCCAGGTCGAACAGGGCGCGCGAGGAAATGGCCACCACCAGCCGGTTGTCACCGACGGCGTTGGGATCGTGGGCGTCTTGGGCGGGGCGGTTCATGGCGGTCAATCTAGCGCAAACGAATGGCGGTGGGTGCGGGCCATGACGCCGCGCCTGCTCGCTCCAATGCACCGTCATCCCCACGAACCCCGCAAAAGGGGGCAAGAGCGGGGATGACGATCAAAAGCGCGAGATGCCGAACCAGACCATCCTTTGTCTTTCAATCCGGCGCGAACTGCTCATCCAGAATGCGCTGCTCCAGGTTGTGCTCCGGATCGAACAGCAGGCGCACGCCCTGCCCGGCCGACTGGCGGATTTCCACCTCGCGCACATCGCGAACCTCGTGGAAATCGGCGGTGGCGCTCACCGGGCGCTTGCCGGGATCGAGCACGCGCAAGGTCACCAGGGTGCGATGCGGCAGGATCGCGCCGCGCCAGCGACGCGGCCGGAACGGACTGATCGGCGTCAGCGCCAGCACATTGGCATCCAGCGGCAGGATCGGCCCGTGCGCCGACAGGTTATAGGCGGTGGACCCCGCTGGCGTGGACACCAGGATGCCATCGCACACCAGCGTGGTGAGCTTCACCGTATCGTTGAGCTTCACTTCCAGGTGCGCTGCCTGGTTGCTCTGGCGCAGCAACGACACCTCGTTGAAGGCCAGTGCGTGATGCACCAGGCCGGCGGCATCGGTGGTGCGCATTTCCAACGGGTAGAGCACGGACGCATGCGCCCGCTCCACCCGCTCATCGAGGGCATCGACGCGGTGCTTGTTCATCAGGAAACCGACGCGCCCGAGCTTCATGCCATACACCGGCGCCGGCAGCGCACGATAGGCATGCAGCGTGCGCAGCATGAAGCCATCGCCGCCCAGGGCCACGATCACATCGGCCTGCTCGGGCGGCACATCGCCATAGCGGTCGATGAACTTGCGTTGGGCCTGCTGGGCGACGTTGGTATCGCTGGCGACAAAGGCGAAGCGCATAGGGCCGGACTTCGGTCAGTGGGCGAGACCGCCAGTTGAGCGTAGATGGACGAAGGGCGCAAGACCGTCGCCGGCCTGCGCCCTTCCTCGACCATCCGTCTTCCCCGGCGTGCGCCGGGGCGACGACGCTTACTGGTTCACCGGCACCTGCGCCAGCTGGGCCAGGCGACGGACCGCGACCGAGGCGATCGGGTAGTCCGCGTTCTGGGTAAGGATTTCCGCCAGCATGTTGCGGGTGTACTTGAGCGTGGCATCGTCACGCTGCAGCCATGCCTGCACCGGCGAGACGTCCTTGGAGCCGCCGGTCAGCGACAGCACCTGCAGGGCCAGCGCACGATGCTGGTGGTTGAGCTCGTCCAGCAGCGAACCGCGTGCCTGCGCGTGCCATGCGCCCTCGACCGGCAGCGCCTCGATCTGGCTGCGCAGCCACTCCAGGTCGAGCGCCTCGCCCAGCTCGTAGAACACGCTGGCCACCTTGTCGATCGGCTGGCCGCTCTGCTGCGCCACCTCGACGATGTCGAGCACGGCGCGCATCTCGGGGACACGTGCCAGTCGCAGCGCCAGTTCCGGCGGCAGGCCCAGGCCTTCCCACTTTTCCTGGCTGGCGGCGAAATCCGCCTTGCCGGTTTCGGTAAGCGCAGTCGGCAACGCCGCACGCAGGGCCGATACACCGGCCTGGTAGCGCGCCACGTTGGCGTTGATGTCCAGCGTGCCGCCCGGGCGGTTGAGCAGCCAGCGCGTCATGTGGCGCAGCAGCGACCAGATCTGCAGGATGGCGTCGATCTGGGTGTTCTCGGCCACCTTGCTGTCCAGCGCCTCGATCTCCGACCAGAACTGGCGTGCGCCGAAAATCTCGCGCGCCGCCGTATAGGCCTTGGCGATGGCCGCCGGGCCCTGTCCGGTGTCCTCCTGCATGCGCATCATGAAGGTGGCGCCCATGCGGTTGATGGTGGAGTTGGTCACCGCCGTGGCGATGATTTCGCGCTTCAGGCGATGGCGCTGCATGTGCTCGGCGTACTTGTCGTGCAGCGGCTCGGGGAAGTAGCGCACCAGCTCCTTGGACAGGTACGGGTCTTCCGGCACGTCGGAATCCAGCAGCTGCTGGTACAGCTTGATCTTGTCGTAGGACAGCAGCACCGACAGTTCCGGACGCGTCATGCCCATGCCGCGCGTCTTGCGCTCGATCAGCTCGGCCTCGCTCGGCAGGTTTTCCACCTGGCGATCGAGCAGGCCCTCGCTTTCCAGCATGCGGATGAAGTGCGCCATCGAGCCGATGCGATGCGCCGACTGGCGCTCCATCAAGGTGATGGCCTGGTTCTGGCGGTAGTTGTCCCACAGCACCAGCTCGCCCACTTCGTCGGTCATGCTGGCCAGCAGCGTGTTGCGCTGCTCGGTGGTCAGCTCGTTGCGCTGCACCGCGTCGCCCAGCAGGATCTTGATGTTCACCTCGTGGTCGGAGGTGTCCACGCCGGCGGAGTTGTCGATGAAGTCGGTATTGAGCAGCACGCCATGCTGGGCGGCCTCGATGCGACCCTTCTGGGTGAAGCCCAGGTTGCCGCCTTCGCCTACCACCTTGCAACGCAGCTCCGCACCGTTCACACGCAACGCGTTGTTGGCGCGATCGCCCACGTCGGCATGCGTCTCGGTGCTGGCCTTCACATAGGTGCCGATGCCGCCGTTCCACAGCAGGTCCACCGGCGCCTTGAGGATGGCGCTGAGCAGGTCGGCCGGCGCCAGCTGCGTCACCTCGGGCTTGAGGCCCAGCGCGGCGCGCACTTCCGGCGAGATCGGGATGGACTTCAGCGTGCGCGAATACACGCCGCCGCCGGCCGAGATCAGCGACTTGTCGTAGTCGTCCCAGCTCGAACGCGGCAGCTTGAACATGCGCTCGCGCTCGGCGAACGAACGCTCGGTATCCGGGTTCGGATCGAGGAAGATGTGGCGATGGTCGAACGCGGCCAGCAGGCGGATATGGCGCGACAGCAGCATGCCGTTGCCGAACACGTCGCCCGACATGTCGCCGATGCCCACGCAGGTGAAGTCCTGCGTCTGGCTGTCGCGGCCCAGCGCGCGGAAGTGGCGCTTGACCGACTCCCACGCGCCCTTGGCGGTAATGCCCATGCCCTTGTGGTCGTAGCCGTTGGAGCCGCCCGAGGCGAACGCGTCGCCCAGCCAGAAGCCGTGCTCGATCGAAATCGCGTTGGCGATATCGGAGAACGTGGCCGTGCCCTTGTCGGCGGCCACCACCAGGTACGGATCATCGGCGTCATGGCGAACCACGTCGTGCGGCGCCACCACCTTGCCTTCCACCAGATTGTCGGTGATGTCGAGCAGGCCGCTGATGAACATGCGGTAGCAGGCGATGCCCTCGGCCAGCTGCGCGTCGCGGTCGCCATTCACCGGCGGACGCTTCACGAAGAAGCCGCCCTTGGAACCGACCGGCACGATGACGGTGTTCTTCACCATCTGCGCCTTCACCAGGCCCAGCACCTCGGTGCGGAAGTCTTCGCGTCGATCGGACCAGCGCAGGCCGCCGCGCGCCACCGAGCCGAAGCGCAGGTGGATGCCTTCCACGCGCGGCGCACTCACGAAGATCTCGCGGTACGGCACCGGCTTGGGCAGCTCCGGCACGCGGTGCGAATCGAACTTGTAGCTGATGTAGCTGCGATACGCGCCCTGCCACTGCTGGAAGAAGCTGGTACGCAGGGTGGCGCGGATCAACGACATGAAGCTGCGCAGGATGCGGTCGTCGTCCAGGCTGGAGACGGTTTCCAGCAGCGTGCCGATGGCCTCTTCCACCACCGCGACCTGCTCGGCGCGCGGCTTGGACAGCGCACCGATCAGGCCGTCGATGATGCCCGGATGCGCCGTGCGCACCGATTCGGGAATCAGCGTCTTCATCTCGCCGGACAGGGCGGCCGCGGCCTGCCGCAGCTCATCGGCCGACAGCTGCTCGCGACGCGGGTCGAACTTGGCAAGGAACAGCTCCACCAGCAGCCCCGCGATGGCCGGGTAGCGGTTGAACGCATCTTCCATATAGCTCTGCGAAAATGCCACGCCGGTCTGCAACAGGTACTTGCAATAGCCGCGCAGCATGGCCACCTGGCGCCAGCTCAATTTGGCGCCCAGCACCAGGCGGTTGAAGCCGTCGTTCTCGGCATTGCCGCGCCAGATCTGCTCGAAGGCGTCCTCGAACAGCGTGCCCACCTGCTCTACGCTGAAAGCGAGGCTGCCGGCGGTCTGCACTTCGAAGTCCTGGATGTACAGCGTCGAGCCGTCCACGTTCACCTCGTAGAGGTGCTCGGTCAGCACGCGCAGGCCCAGGTTCTCCAGCTGCGGCAGCACTTCGGACAGGGCGATGTCGCCGCCGCTGCGGTAGATCTTGAAGCGCAGCTCTTCCGGGCGCGCCTCCGGGTGATAGAAGGACATGCGCACCGCATCGTCGCCCTTGAGCAGCGAGAGCTGGCGCACGTCCTCGGCCGCGGCCTTCGGCGTCACGTCCTCGACATAGCCGGCCGGCAGCGACTTGGCGTAGCGGTTGGCCAGCACCACGCCGTCACGGTCACCCAGCGTGTCGACCAGGGCATCGCGCAGGTCGTCGTGCCAGTTGCGCACGATGGACGCCACGCCCTTTTCCAGCTCGGCCACGTCGTACTGCGCCTGGTCGCCGATCTTGGGGCGAACCACCACATGCAGGCGCACCAGCGCGGCCTCGCCCATCAGCACCGACGAGTCGATGTGCTCGCCGCGCATCGCGTCGCGCAGCATCGTCTCGATGCGTTCGCGCACCGTGGTATTGAAGCGCTCGCGCGGCACGAACACCATGCAGGTGACGAAGCGGCCGTAGCGGTCGCGGCGCACGAACAGGCGCGTGCGTGCGCGCTGGCGCAGCTCCAGGATGCCCATGGCCGTGTGGTAGAGCTCTTCCTCGCTGCTCTGGAACATCTCGTCGCGCGGCAACGTTTCCAGGATGTGGCGCAGCGCCTTGCCCGAATGCGAGTCGCGCTTGAGCCCGGAACGTTCCATCACGTACTCGTACTTCTGGCGAACCAGCGGCACGTCCTGCGGGCGCGCCATGTAGGCGTTGGAGGTGAACAGGCCCAGGAAGCGCTGCTCGGCCACCGGCTTGCCATTGGCGCCGAACTTGAGCACGCCCACGTAATCCATGTAGCCGGGGCGGTGCGCGTGCGAGCGCGCGTTGGTCTTGGTCAGGATGATGGCGTCGGTGGAGCCGGACTGCGGCAGGTCGTGCGCCACCAGCGTGCGCAACGAACGCGGCGCCAGCGAGCGCTCGCTCTTGTGCAGGATGCCCATGCCGGAGGTTTCGTTGGCGCGCAGCACTTCCTCGCCATCGGCCTCGGTCACTTCATATTCGCGGTAGCCGAGGAAGGTGAAGTTGTCGTCGGCGAGCCAGTGCAGGAAGGCCGAGGCCTCCTTGACCGAGGCCTCATCCAGCGGCAGCTGGCGCGTGGGCAGGTCGGCGGCGATGGCCAGCGCCTTGTCGCGCATCTTCGGCCAGTCGTTGACGGCGATGCGCACGTCTTCCAGCGCGCCTTCGAGCTGCGACTTGAGCTGCGCCATCTGGGCGTCGTCCGCCACGCGGTCGACCTCGAAGTGCATCACCGATTCCGGCTGCGCATCCTCGGCACCGAGCTTGAGCAGCTTGCCGGAGGCGTCACGGGTGGCATTGAGCACCGGGTGGATCACCGCATGGATCTGCAGGTGTTCGGCCGCCACCATGGTGACCGTGTCGACCAGGAAGGGCATGTCGTCGGTGACGACCTGGATATAGCTGCGGCCGGCGTGGCCGGTGACCGGGTTGACCACGCGCACCGACGCATGGCCCGGCTGGCGCTGCTGCATGAAGCCGAGCAGGTCGGCGATCAGGTCGGCCCATTCGCGGGCACTGTGAAGCTCGAGATCGCCATCGCCGATGCGCGCAAAAAAGGCACCGATAAAAAATTGCGCCTCATCAAGGCGCTGGGTGGGGAATCCGCTTTGCTTCAGTTCTTCGAAAACAACAGTGGGGAATGAGCTGTTGCTAGCCGCACGAATCGCGTTCATGGCATCTACTGTTTTGGGGAGACGGAATGAGGCAAAAAAAGCCCTAAAAGAATACGCCTCGTGTCAGGCCTTATCCACCATCGCGACCAGACCACTTCAGCGGGCAGCAGGCCATGACGCCCATGCAGCAAAGCGGCCGCGCATCGGCGGCGCATGCGCGAAGGCACCATCGACGCGCGGTACGTCGCCCATCCATCGAGCGGAAAAGTCCATCGCTCTCGTGTGTTGCCCGCCATACTCCTGCGTGCGTGCGACATTCGCGTGACCGCAATACCAGTGCGTATGTCGCCAGCATGCCTCCATCAGGCGTTGCGACGCAGCAATCGGAGTGGTCGACCTCGCTGCCCTCCAACTGCATGAGTCGACGCGCGGATCCACACCAGTCCGATCGGCTTGGCCTGCGCCACTTGCTATCAACCGGGGCCGACCAGGCAATCGGACCATCGGCACGGGCCAGTCCCGGCGATTGCTGGCAAGCTTGGGCGTATGCCTATGCAAACGCAGACACCCTTCCTTCACGGGTTTCAGACAAAATAGGTAGCCTTGGATCAGATACGGGGATAGCCGGTGCCGTAGACGACCTTGCCCAGCGATCCCCACCGATGGCTGCTGGTATGCCTTTGCCGGGTACGTCAATGGCTCTACAAATTTTAAACTGTACGGTATAGTCCAAGCTCGTACGCCTACAACGAGCCATGACTGACACGCCCCGCCCTCGCCCAGGCACGACTCGGGCCAAGGCATGCGGGGCGGTCGTGTGTTCGATGCAGGCTCGATCCTATTTGCCGACGCCCGGAGTGGCGATGGCGCGCAGCATCCCCGACCACATTAAGAAGAATGGAGCCCACATGAAGTCCTCGTCACTGCGCACGCCCCTGCTGTGCCTTGGCCTGCTCTCACTGGCCGCCTGTGGCAAAGGCAAGGATCAAGGACCGCCGCAGATGCCGCCGCCGGAAGTCGGCGTGGTCAAGGTGCAGCCGCAGACCGAGCCGCTGCACAAGAGCCTGGTGGGCCGCCTTTCCCCTTACCGCAGCGCCGATGTGCGCGCCCGCGTGTCCGGCCTGCTGCTCAAGCGCGCCTATACCGAAGGTAGCGACGTCAAGCAGGGCCAGCTGATGTTCCAGATCGACCCGGCGCCGTACAAGGCCGCACTGAATGCCAACCTGGCCGTGCTGGCCTCGGCCCAGGCGACGTATGCCAACGCCCATGTGGTGGCCGAGCGCGACCGCGCGCTGGCGCCCAAGGGCTATATCTCCAGGGCCCAGCTGGACGCCGATGAAGCCGCCGAGCGCAGCGCCGCCGCCTCCGTCAAGCAGGCCGAGGCCGATGTGCAGAGCGCCCGGGTCAACCTCAGCTATACCGATGTGGTCTCCCCCATCGACGGCCGCTCCGGCCAGCAGCAGGTGACCGAAGGCGCCATCGTCGGCAACGGCACGGCCGACAGCGGTGCCAGCTCGACCCTGCTGACCACGGTCGACCAGCTCGACCCGCTCTATGTGAACTTCACCATGAGCGTGTCCGACCTCGACCAGCTGCGTCGCGCCCAGACGGCCGGCAACGTCACCCTGACCGAGCAGAACAAGGCCACCGTGGCGGTGACCCTGCCGGACGGCAGCGTTTACGGCCAGCAAGGCACGCTCGACTTCTCCGACGCAGCGGTCAACCCGGCCACCGGCGCGGTGAACCTGCGCGCCAAGCTGCCCAATCCTGATCGCACCCTGCTCCCGGGCCAGTACGTCACCATCAACGCCAACCTGGGCGAGCAGCACAACGTGTTCCTGGTGCCCCAGGCCGCGCTGCTGCGCGACACCGCAGGTGCCTACACCATGGTGGTCGGCGCCGACGGCAAGGTGGTGCGCAAGAACGTTACCGCCGACGACACCAGCGGCAGCAACTGGGTGGTGACCAGCGGCCTGCACGCGGGTGACCAGGTGATCGTGTCCGGCCTGCAGCGAGTCAAGGAAGGCGCACCGGCCAAGGCCTCGCCATGGCAGCCCGACCAGGCCGCGCCGGGTGCCGCCAAGCCGGGCGCTGCCCAGGGTGCCGGCAAGCCGGCCAACGGGCAGTAAGGGAGTAGACCATGCCCAGTTTCTTTATTGACCGCCCGATTTTTGCGTGGGTGGTGGCGATCTTGATCAGCCTGTGCGGCACCATTGCGGTGCTGAACATGGGTATCGAGTCGTACCCGAATATCGCTCCGCCCCAGGTGACGGTCACCGCGACCTATCCCGGCGCCAGCGCGGACACCACCGAGAAAACCGTCACCCAGGTGATCGAGCAGCAGCTCACCGGCATCGACCACCTGCTGTACTTCAGCTCGTCGTCCAGCTCCAGCGGTTCGGCCACGATCACGCTGACCTTCGAAACCGGCACCGATCCTGACATTGCCCAGGTGCAGGTGCAGAACAAGGTGGCACTGGCCACGCCACGCCTGCCCACCGAGGTGAACCAGCAGGGCGTCGTGGTGGCCAAGAGCAACCCGGACTTCCTGATGTTCGTGGCGCTGACCTCGGACAACCCCAGCATCGACGGCGACAAGCTGACCGACATCGTGTCCTCGCAGGTGCTCGACCAGATCGGCCGCATCCCCGGCGTGGGCAGCACCCGCCAGCTCGGTGCCGAGTACGCCATGCGCGTCTGGCTCAACCCGGACAAGCTGCAGGGCTATAGCTTGTCGGCCACCGATGTATTCAATGCGCTGAGCGCCCAGAACGTGCAGTTCGCCGCCGGCTCGCTGGGTTCGGACCCCGCGGTCAATGGCCAGGGCTTCAGCGTGACGGTGTCGGCCGAGGGCCGCTTCACCACGCCGGAAGAGTTCAACAACATCATCCTGCGCGCCAACCCCGATGGCACGATAGTGAAGCTCAGCGACGTGGCCCGCATCGACTTCGGTCCGCAGGCTTACGGCTTCGCCGCCACCTGGAACTCCACCGCCACCGGTTCGTTCGGCGTGCAGCTGCTGCCCGGCGCCAACGCGCTGGACGTGGCCACCGCCGTGCGCGCCAAGATGGAAGACCTGGCCAAGAGCTTCCCGCAGGGCGTGACGTGGTTTGCCCCGTACGACTCCACCACCTTCGTGAAGATCTCGATCAAGGAAGTGGTGCACACCCTGGTCGAGGCGATCATCCTGGTGTTCCTGGTGATGCTGCTGTTCCTGCAGAACTTCCGGGCCACCATCATCCCCACCATGGTGATTCCGGTGGCACTGCTGGGCACCTTCCTGGGCCTGCTGCCGCTGGGCTTCACGATCAACCAGCTGACCTTGTTCGGCATGGTGCTGGCCATCGGCATCGTGGTGGACGACGCGATCGTGGTGATCGAGAACGTCGAGCGCATCATGACCGAGGAAGGTCTGTCGCCGAAGGAATCCACCCGCAAGGCCATGGGCCAGATCACCGGCGCCGTGGTGGCGATCACCGTGGTGCTGGCGGCGGTTTTCGTGCCGTCGTCCCTGCAGCCCGGCGCCTCGGGCGTGATCTACAAGCAGTTCGCGTTGACCATTGCCGTGTCGATGGGCTTCTCGGCGTTCCTCGCGCTGTCGTTCACGCCGGCGCTGTGCGCCACCATCCTGAAGCCCACGCACACGCACAAGAAGAACATCGTCTACCGCAAGTTCAACGATGTGTTCGACTGGGTGACGCACACCTATACCGGGCACATCGGCAGCGCGATCAAGCATGCGCCGCGCTGGATGATCGTGTTCGTGCTGGTGGCGCTGCTGTGCGGCTTCCTGTTCACCCGCCTGCCCACCAGTTTCGTGCCCGATGAAGACCAGGGCTATGCGTTGGCGATCGTCTCGCTGCCGCCCGGCGCCAGCCTGCAGCGCACGCAGCACGTGATGGAAGAGATCCGTGGCGTGCTGCTGAAGGACCCGGCCGTCGACGGCGTGTTCCAGATCTCCGGCTTCAGCTTCGTGGGCCAGGGCGAAAACACCGGCATGAACTTCATCCGGCTGAAGGACTGGGACGCGCGCGATGTAACGGCGACGCAGTTCATCCAGCAGGCCAACATGAAGCTGCACTCGATCCGTGACGCGCAGATCTTCGTGGTCAACCTGCCGACCATCCGCGGCCTGAGCCAGTTCGGCGGCATCGACATGTACCTGCAGGCGCGTGCGGGCCAGTCGCGCGACGAGCTGACCCAGGCGCGCAACATCCTGCTCGGCAAGGCGGCGCAGAGCCCGGCCCTGGTAGGCGTGCGTCCGAACACGCTGGAAAGCGCCCCGCAGCTGGACCTGAGCGTGGATCGCCAGCAGGCGCAGTCGATGGGCCTGTCGGTCAGCGACATCTACAACGCGATCCAGCTGACGCTGGCGCCGGTGTACGTCAACGACTTCTCCTACGGCGGCCGCGTGAAGCGCGTGATGGTGCAGGCCGATGCGCCCTACCGCATGGGCCCGGAGGCACTGCAGCACATCTACACCCCGAGCACGCTGGCCACGGCAAGCAGCTCGGCCACCGCCAACAACATGATTCCGCTGGCCAGCGTGGTGCACGCGAAGTGGGACTTTGCCGCGCCGGCACTGACCCGCTACAACGGCTACTCCGCCGTGGAAATCGTGGGCAACGAAGGCCCGGGCTATTCCACCGGCCAGGCCATGGGCGTGCTCGAAGGCATCATCAACGACAACCTGCCCAAGGGCTTCGGCTTTGACTGGACGGGCCAGTCGTACCAGGAAATCCTGGCGGGCAACGCAGCCACGCTGCTGATGGTGCTGTCCATCTTCATCGTGTTCCTGTGCCTGTCGGCGCTGTACGAGAGCTGGTCGATCCCGGTGTCGGTGCTGCTGGTGGTGCCGCTGGGCGTGCTGGGCGCGGTGGTGTTCACCATGCTGCGCGGCCTGCCCAACGACATCTACTTCAAGATCGGCATGATCACGGTGATCGGCCTGGCCGCGAAGAACGCGATCCTGATCGTGGAGTTCGCGGTGGAGCAGCAGCAGGAAGGCAGGACGCTGCGCGAAGGCGTCATCCAGGCCGCCCGCCTGCGACTGCGCCCGATCCTGATGACCTCGATGGCGTTCATCCTGGGCGTGTTCCCGCTGTTCATCTCCACCGGTGCCGGCGCCAACGCCCGCCACGCCATCGGCACCGGCGTGATCGGCGGCATGCTGTTCGCCACCTTCCTGGGCCTGCTGCTGATCCCGGTGTTCTACGTGTCGGTGCGCCGCCTGCTGGGCGACAAGATGGACGAGGCCTCGAACTCGATCCGCGGCGGCCATGGTGCGCCGGCAGCCGAAGCTGGTCCTGCCGATGGCACGCCACCACCGAACGGCATGCAGCCCTTCGACTCGGACCCGCGCCGCGGCGCCTGATCCGAGCACGGCACCAAAGAAAAGCCCCGGCCATGCGCCGGGGCTTTTTCTTGGCGGCTTGGGTGCATAACGTCAGTCGTTCGCGACGACGGTATTGCTGCCCGGCCTGGTCATGACAACGCCCGGCAACAGGGTTGCCGGGCGTTGCTCAAATCACGGCGATGGGCTTAGCGCAGACCGGTTTCCGCGCGCGCGATCACCATCCGCTGGATTTCGCTGGTGCCCTCGTAGATCTCAGTGATCTTGGCATCGCGGAAGTAGCGCTCCAGCGGCATCTCCTTGGAATAGCCCATGCCGCCATGGATCTGCACCGCCTGGTGGGCGATCCACATGGCCGCTTCCGACGCGGTGAGCTTGGCCACCGACGCCTCGGTGCCGAAGCGGCCGCCGTTCTTCTCGGCCTCGCCCTTGGCCCACGCGGCACGCAGCGTCAGCAGCGTGGCGGCATCGAGCTTGCACTTCATGTCGGCGATCTTGGCCTGGGTCATCTGGAAGGTGCCGATCGGATGGCCAAACGCCTTGCGGTCACGCGACCACTGCAGCGTGGCTTCGTACGCGGCGCGGCCAATGCCCACCGCCTGCGAGGCGATGCCGATGCGGCCGGCATCGAGCACGCCCATGGCGATGGAGAAGCCCTTGCCCTCGTCGCCCAGCAGGTGATCCTTCGGACACACGTAGTCGGTGAATTCGATCTCGCAGGTGGCCGAGGCGCGGATGCCCAGCTTGGGCTCGCTCTTGCCGGCGTGGAAGCCCGGCAGCTGGGTGTCGATGATGAAGGCCGACACGCCCTTGGCGCCGATACCCGGCGTGGTGATGGCAAACAGGATGATGTAGCGGGCCACCGGGCCGGAGGTGATCCAGCTCTTCTTGCCGTTGATCACCCAATCGCCGTCGGCATTCTTGGCGGCGCGGGTGTGCATGGCCGAAGCGTCGGAACCGGACTGCGGCTCGGTCAGCGCATAGGCGCCGATGGCTTCGCCCTGGGCGATGGCGCGCACGTACTTCTGCTTCTGCGCTTCCGTACCGTGCTTGAGGATGCCGTTGCAGAACAGCGAGTTGTTCACCGACATGATGGTCGAGGTGGCGGCATCGGCCGCGGCGATCTCGATCATCGCCAGCACATAGGCGATCGGGTCCATGCCCGCGCCGCCGTACTCGGTCGGCACCTCGATGCCCATCAGGCCCAGCTGGCCCATCTCGCGGATATTGTCCAGCGGGAACTCACCCTTGGCGTCCAGCTCGGCGGCCACCGGCACGATGCGCTTCTGCGCGAAGTCACGCGCAATGGACTGGATGGACAGCTGGTCTTCGGTGAAACGGAAATCCATGAACGGCTCCAAGGGGAAGGAGAAAGCCGCTTATTTTAGCCCGCCGGGCGCCCTGACCTCTGTGCGGTCGCAGCACGCGCCGCCACGGCGGCCGGGACCGCACCTTGACGCCAGCCCCGGCCAGGCCTAGCCTTAGGCATCTCTGTATCGCGATATAAGGATGCTCGATGGATCTGGCGACCGCCTCCAGCATATTGCGTCTGCTGGCGGACCCCACCCGCGTGCGCCTGCTGGCCCTGCTCGAACGCGAGGAACTCACCGTGGCCGAGCTGGCCGCCGTGCTGCACCTGGCACAACCCCGCGTGTCGACGCACCTGGCCAAGCTCAAGGAGGCGGAACTGGTCCGTGACCGCCGCGCCGGTGTGTCTGCCTATTATCGCGCCAACAGCGAAAGCGACGAACACCAGCAGACCCTGCTGCGTTCGCTGCGCGACAGCATCGACGACGCCCTGCTGCGCGAAGATGCCGCCCGCCTGCCCGGCGTGCTGGCCCAGCGCGCCCGCGAGGAAGGCTGGGCCGACACCGTGGCCGGCGACATGGAACGCCACTACTCGCCCGGCCGTACCTGGGAGACGCTGGCCCGCTCGCTGCTGCAGTTGCTGGAAACCGGCGACGTGCTGGACATCGCCTCCGGCGACGGCATCACCGCCGAACTGCTGGCGCCGCACGCGCGCTCCATCGTCTGCGTGGACAGCAGCGAGCGTGTGGTGGAAGCCGCCGCGCAGCGCCTCAAGCCGTTCGATAATGTCGACGTGCGCCTGGGCGACATGCATGCGCTGGACCTGGGCGATCGCCGTTTCGACCTTGTACTGATGCTGCACGCCCTTACCTATGCGGAACGCCCCGCCGAGGCGGTGGCGCAGGCGGCCAGCCTGCTGCGCAGCGGCGGCCGGCTGCTCGCGGTGACGCTGGGCAAGCACGACCATCGCGCCGTGGTGGAGCCGTTCGACCACCGCAACCTCGGCTTCTCTTCCGATCAGCTGGACGGCTTCGCCAAGGCGGCGGGGCTGGACGTAATGAGCTGTACCCGGCTCAGCCGCGAGCGCAAGGCACCGCACTTCGAAGTGATCAGCCTGCTCGCACGCAAACCCTGAGGTTCCATCGATGAGCGCCCTGCCCTGGCTGCACCCCGACCGCGTCGCCCTGCTGGAACGCCTGCTGCGCGAACGCATCCTCATCATCGATGGCGCCATGGGCACCATGCTGCAGCAACACCAGCTGGACGAAACCCAATTCCGCGGCGAGCGTTTCGCACACGGCCACGACAACGCGCATGCGCACGACCATCCAGGCAGCTGCGATCTCAAGGGCAACAACGACCTGCTCACGCTGACCCGCCCGGACCTCATCCGCGGCGTGCACGAGGCCTACCTCGACGCCGGCGCCGACCTGATCGAGACCAATACCTTCAACTCCACCCGCATCAGCCAGGCCGACTACCACCTCGAACATCTCGCCTACGAACTGAACCGGGAGGGCGCCGCCCTGGCCCGCGCCGCCTGCGACGCGATGGAAGCGAAGACGCCGGACCGGCCACGCTTCGTCATCGGCGTGCTCGGCCCCACCAGCCGCACTGCCTCGCTGTCGCCGGACGTCAATGACCCGGGCTTTCGCAACGTGACGTTCGAAGAACTGGTCACCAACTACACCGAAGCCGCCAGCGGCCTGATCGACGGCGGTGCCGACCTGATCATGGTCGAGACCATCTTCGACACGCTCAACGCCAAGGCGGCGCTGTTCGCGCTCAGCGAGCTGTTCCACCAGCGGGGGACGCGGCTGCCGGTGATGATCTCCGGCACCATCACCGACCGTTCCGGCCGCACGCTGTCGGGCCAGACCGCGGAGGCGTTCTACTACTCGGTACAGCACGCGCGGCCCATTTCCGTGGGCCTCAATTGCGCGCTGGGCGCGGCCGACCTGCGCCCGCATGTGCAGGTGCTGGCCAACACCGCCAGCTGCTTCGTCAGCACGCATCCCAACGCCGGCCTGCCCAATGCGTTCGGCGAGTACGACGAATCGCCCGAGCAGATGGCCTCCGTCATCCGCGGCTTTGCCCGCGATGGCCTGCTGAACATGGTCGGCGGCTGCTGCGGCACCACCCCCGCGCATATCAAGGCCATTGCCGAAGCGGTGCGTGACTGCGCGCCGCGCGCACTCCCTTCTGATAATGCAAAGGCCGCCTGAGTCCCCATGATGCCCCGCTACACCCGCCTCTCCGGCCTCGAACCGCTGGTCATCACGCCTGATCTGCTCTTCATCAACGTCGGCGAACGCACCAATGTCACCGGCTCGGCGCAGTTCAAGAAACTGATCAAGGAAGAGCGCTACGAAGAGGCCGTGGACGTGGCGCGCCAGCAGGTCGCCAGCGGGGCGCAGATCATCGACGTCAACATGGACGAAGGCCTGATCGATTCGGAAGCGGCGATGACGCGCTATCTGAACCTGATTGCCGCCGAGCCCGACATCGCCCGCGTGCCGGTGATGGTCGACTCCTCCAAGTGGAGCGTGATCGAGGCCGGCCTGCGCTGCCTGCAGGGCAAGGGCATCGTCAACTCCATCTCGATGAAGGAAGGCGAGGACGTGTTCCTCGAACACGCGCGCAAGGTGCAGCAATACGGCGCCGCGGTGGTGGTGATGGCCTTCGACGAACAGGGCCAGGCCGATACCTGCGAGCGCAAGGTGGAGATCTGCTCGCGCGCCTACGAACTGCTCACCACCCGGCTCGACTTCCCGCCGGAAGACATCATCTTCGACCCCAACATCTTCGCCATCGCCACCGGCATCGAGGAACACAACAACTACGCGGTGGATTTCATCGAGGCCACCCGCGAGATCAAGCGCCGCTTCCCCGATACCCATGTATCCGGCGGCGTGTCGAACGTGTCGTTCTCGTTCCGCGGCAACAACACCGTGCGCGAGGCGATCCACTCGGTCTTCCTGTACCACGCCATCCAGGCCGGCATGGACATGGGCATCGTCAACGCCGGCGCGCTGATGATCTATGACGACGTGCCCCAGGAACTGCGCGAGCGCGTCGAGGACGTGGTGCTCAATCGCCGGCCGGACGCCACCGAGCGCCTGCTGGAGATCGCCGAGAAATTCAAGGCAAAGAAAGGCGAGGCCGTCGTCGAGAACCTGGCCTGGCGCGAGCAGCCGGTGCGCGAGCGGCTCAGCCATGCGCTGGTGCACGGCATCGACCAGTTCGTGAACGAGGACACCGAGGAGGCGCGCCAGCTGTCCACGCGTCCGCTCGACGTCATCGAAGGTCCGCTGATGGACGGCATGAACGTGGTTGGCGACCTGTTCGGCGCCGGCAAGATGTTCCTGCCGCAGGTGGTCAAATCCGCCCGCGTGATGAAGAAGGCCGTGGCTTACCTGCTGCCTTACATCGAGGCGGAAAAGCTGCGCACCGGCGACATGGGCAAGAACAACGGCACCATCGTGATGGCGACGGTGAAAGGCGACGTGCACGACATCGGCAAGAACATCGTGGGCGTGGTGCTCCGCTGCAACAACTTCGAGGTGATCGACCTCGGCGTGATGGTGCCTGCGCAGAAGATCCTGGACACCGCGCGCGAGCACAACGCCGACATCATCGGCCTGTCCGGCCTGATCACGCCCTCGCTGGAAGAGATGAGCCAGGTCGCCCGCGAGATGCAGCGGCAGGATTTCCACATCCCGCTGCTGATCGGCGGCGCCACCACTTCGCGCGCGCATACCGCGCTGAAGATCGAGCCGCATTACAAGGCGCCCACCGTGTGGGTGAAGGATGCCTCGCGCGCGGTGGGCGTGGCGCAGTCGCTGGTCAGCAAGGACCTGGTCGACCACTTCATGGCCAAGATCCGCGCCGAGTACGCCGAGGTGCGCGAGCGGCATCGCAACCGCGGCCCCGGCAAGCAGCTGGTGTCGCTGGAGAAGGCGCGCTCGCAACGCTTCAACGGCGACTGGGCGAACTACACGCCGCCAACGCCGCGCCAGCCCGGCATCACGGTGTTCGACCACTATGACCTGGCCACCCTGCGTCCGTATATCGACTGGACGCCGTTCTTCAACGCGTGGGAACTGGCCGGCCGCTTCCCGGCCATCCTCACCGACGAGATCGTGGGCACCCAGGCCTCGGATCTGTTCCGCGATGCCCAGGCCATGCTGGACAGGATCATTGCCGAGCGCTGGCTCACCGCCCGCGCCGTGATCGGCTTCTGGCCCGCCGCCCAGGTGGGCGACGATACCGAAGTGACCACGCCCGAAGGGGAAAAGCTCGCCGTGCTGCATCACCTGCGCCAGCAGGTCGACAAGCCGGTCGACCGCCCCGACTTTTCGCTGGCCGACTTCATCGCACCCAAGGACGCCGGCCGCCAGGACTGGATCGGCGGGTTCGCCGTCACCGCCGGCATCGGCATCGACGCGCACGTGGCCCGCTTCGAGGCGAACCACGACGACTACTCGTCCATCATGCTCAAGGCCCTCGCCGACCGCCTGGCCGAAGCATTCGCCGAGCACCTGCACGAGCGCGTGCGCCGCGAGTTCTGGGGATACGCGGCGGACGAAGCGCTCGACAACCAGGCGCTGATCGACGAGAAGTACCGCGGCATCCGTCCCGCCCCCGGCTACCCGGCCTGCCCGGACCACACCGAAAAGGCCACCCTGTTCCGCCTGCTCGACGCCACCCGCCACACCGGCATCGAGCTGACGGAAGGCTTCGCCATGTACCCGACGGCGGCCGTTTCCGGCTGGTATTTCTCACACCCGCAAAGCCAGTACTTCGTGGTCGGCCGCGTGACCCGCGAACAGGTCGACGACTACGCCAAGCGCAAGGGCTGGACCCGCGAGGAAGCCGAACGCTGGCTGGCACCCAACCTCGATTACGACCCGGATTGAAACAGTATCGCGCCCGGAGAGGCGCGATCAGACCTCGCTCTCGACCAGGTCGCGACGCTTTACCTCGCGCATGTGCACGATGAGGTTGTACACCGAGACGAAGGCGGGGAAGAAGTTGGAGAGAATGCCCACCGAGTCGTTCTTGCCGAAGATGAAGTAGGACAGCAGCAAGGCGCTGCCGATCACCGACAGCCACCAGAACGAAAGCGGCATCACCACGCGCTTCAGCTTGCGGGTGAAGTAAAGCTGCACGAACCAGCGGCTGGTAAACATGACCGACCCCAGCAGACCGACCATCTTCCAGGGCGTGAGCTCGAACCGGCGCAGGGATTCGAGGATATGGACAAGTTCGTGCTGCAGGAAATCCATGGGCTGCGACCAGTGACGTCAAACCGCCTATTCTACTCGGCAACCTTTCAACCAACTGCCTGCGACCTGCTTTTTTTGGCGCTCACGTATTGACCCCTCGCCCCATACCCCGTATATTTGCGCGCTCTCGGCGGGCGGTTAGCTCAGCGGTAGAGCACTGCCTTCACACGGCAGGTGTCACAAGTTCGATCCTTGTACCGCCCACCATCGAATCGAAACCAAAGGCCCGGCATTGCCGGGCCTTTGGTTTTTCATGGCCGCCCAGGTCACTGGCGGCCATGAACGGGAAGCGCCCGGCCCGCCGTACCGCCATCAGCAAACGGACGCGCTCGCCCGCTGCCTCCCCCGTAAGGGCTGCCCCGAGCGGCGACGCCCCTGCCCGTCGAACGCGATGTGCCGACGAGGCCGCGCCATCCGGCCAATATTCCGATACACAAATCGCCCCGACAGGTAGAAAATGGGCGATCAACTTCACCGGAGGGGGGACCGGCTCATGAGTCAGAACGACGCTACGGCGTATCCCGTAATGCAGTTGCTTGTCGTCACGCGCAGTTTGGTGGAGCTCACGGACCGTGCGGTCTCCGACAGCGAGCTGTCGCGGGCGGCCGCCGATGTCCTGGTGTTCGCGGCACGGCAGGCGGCCAAGCTGGTGGAGGAAGTGGTGAGCGCACGCTCGCACGATCCCGCCGGCGCACATGCCTTCGCGCAGTGTCCCAGCAGCGCCGATCTCGATCGCGCCTACAGCGACCTCGAATGCCTGGCCGAGGCGGCCGGCATGATCCGCGCGCACGGCATCGGCTCGCAGTACCGTGCGCACCTCGCCTATCTCATGCGCTACGCCGCCGAATCGGCATGCAGTGCGCTGGAACGAGCCGAACGCGGCATGGACGATGCCCCCGTGGCCCCCACCCTCACCGGCCTGCCGCCAGCCACGCTGCACAACTGACGTTTCGCGAACGCCTGCGCCGGCGATGTTGCACCGCCGGCACCGCTTGCCACTCAGTTCGTGGCCCGCTTGTCGTCGGGCGAGGGGACCTGTTGCAGCGGCCCCACCTGGACATGGCCTACCCAGCCGTCGAAGACGCTTGCCGCCATCGTATCGACCACCTTCACCACAGACTGCGCGGTGGGGCAAACCGTGGGATCGACGTTGGGCTGCGCCATGGTTCCCGAACCGGCCATGCAGAACCGGGCGCCGCTGTTGCTCAGCCGGGTCAGCTCGGCCATGCCCGCCGTATAGCGCTGTTCGGCACGTACCGCCGCGACGCTGTCGGCATAGGTTTTCCGCATGGTGACCAACAGCTGCTCGGCAGCCTGGCGCTCGTCCGCCGACGCCGCCTTGTGGAGCGACTCGTACGCCTGGCGGTAATCGGAATTGGGCCGCTCGGAGGCCAGCGCCAGCCATGCCAGCGCCAGCGGCCGGTTCACCGGCTGATGATCGCCGTTGAGCGCCATGATGCCGAGCACGTACTGCGCCGGCTTGCTCGCCCAACTGGCGGCCGTCGTGAAGAATTTCTGGGCATAGGCGTAGTGGTGGCTGCCATAGTTCTGCGTGGCCAGGCAGTAGTAATAGTCGGCTGGCAGGAAGCGCTCCTCGCCGATCGCGCAATTGGTACCGGCAAGCTCGGCATCGGTGGGCACATCGTCATCCTGCGCCGGCGCAGCACCTGCGGCAGCCGTGTTCGCCAGCAAGGGCGGTGCAATAGCCAGCGCCAGTGCGGCGGCCAGCCCTATCGACCATGAGTTCAAACATCGCTGCTTGTCCATGCTGCTGTTCTCCTGTTCGTTGGGGAGGGGAAGACACGAATCTTAACGGGGATGATAGCCCTGCCGATGACAGTGCAAGGCACTGTAATGACGCAATATTTTGCGCCCACGTGACCCCAGCGAACGCTCATCGACAACCCACGGGCGGGTGACGACTGGATCGCCACAAGCGTTTGGACGTCCAAACGGATGCCTTGCCCCCGGCCGCCACGAAGCGGACGCGGCAACCCGCGTAGCGCGCTGAAGCCGCCCCGGCCTCTCACGAGCCGAGAAGGCCATCGATGATGATGCGGGACATCGCGCACCCGCTCGGCGAGAATGTCCCCATGACCCAAGCCGCCCCCTGCCTGCCGTGAGCCACAGCCTGGACCTGCCCCTGGAGGCCCCGATCGAGCCGGGCCTGATGGTGATCCATGGCAACCGCATGGAAGACCTGCGCGACCTGCTGGCCGCATGGCTCGCCCGCGCACCGCTGCGCCCGCTGGAAGACGAGCTGATGCTGGTGCAGAGCAACGGCATCGCCCAATGGCTGAAGTGGGCGCTGGCGCGCCCGGCGGCTGATGGCGGGCTTGGCGTCAGCGCCGCGATCGACGTGCAGTTGCCTGGCCGGTTCCTGTGGGCGGCCTATCGCAGCGTGCTCGGCCGCGAGGCGGTGCCCACTACCTCGCCGTTCGACAAGTCCCGGCTGAGCTGGCGGCTGTTGCGCCTGCTGCCACAACACCTGCATGAACCCGATTTCGCGCCGCTGCGCGACTTCCTTCGCGACGACCCGGACGAGCGCAAGCGCTTCCAGCTGGCCGAGCGCGTGGCCGACCTGTTCGACCAATACCAGGTCTACCGCGCCGACTGGCTGGCGGATTGGGAAGACGGCCACTATCGCCTGCGCGACGAACTGCGCGGCCAGCACACGCCCCTCGCCCCCGACCAACGCTGGCAGGCACGCCTGTGGCAGTTGTTGCTGGAGGACGTGGACAGCGAGCGGCACAACCACCGCGCGGCGGTGCATCAGGCGTTCCTCGAACGCATCGGCCAGCTGGGCGCGCGGCCGGCCTCGCTGCCCAGGCGCATCGTGGTGTTCGGCATCTCCTCGCTGCCGCAGCAGACGCTGGAAGCACTGACGGCGCTGGCGCGCTTCAGCCAGGTGTTGCTGCTGGTGGCGAACCCGTGTCGCCATTACTGGGCCGACATCATCGAGGATCGCGAGCTGCTCAAGGCAAGCCAGCGTCGCCAGGCGGGCAAGCCCGGCCTGCCCGCGGAGCCACGCTATGAAGACCTGCACCTGCACGCCAATCCACTGTTGGCGGCCTGGGGACGACAGGGGCGCGACTATATCCGCCTGCTCGACGCGTTCGACCGGCCGGACGGCTACCGCCAGCAATTCGCCGCGTGGAACCGCAGCATCGACCTGTTCGCCGACACCGACGGCAGCACGCTGCTGCGGCAGATCCAGCAGGCCATCCTGGACCTGGAACCGCTGCCGGCCGAACCTGCCGAACGCCGCCCATGGAAGCCGCACGACACCTCGCTGCGCTTCCACGTGGCGCACAGTCCGCAACGCGAGGTGGAGATTCTCCACGACCAGTTGCTGGCGATGTTCGAGGACGCTCACCGGCGCGGCACACCGCTGTCGCCGCGCGACGTGATCGTGATGGTGCCGGACATCCAGACCTATGCCCCGCACGTGCAGGCCGTGTTTGGCCGCGTGCCGCCGGATGACCCGCGCCACCTGCCCTGCTCCGTGGCCGACCAGCCCACCCGCGGCGCGGTGCCGTTGATGGTGGCGCTGGAACACCTGCTGTCGCTGCCCGACTCGCGCTTCGCGGTCAGCGACCTGCTGGACCTGCTCGACGTGCCCGCCTTGCGCAAGCGCTTCCAGATCGACGAAGCCGGATTGCCGACGCTGCGGCGCTGGATCGAAGGCTCGGGCATCCGCTGGGGTCTCGACGGCAGGCAGAAGCAGAGCCTGGAACTGCCCGGCATCGAACAGAACAGCTGGCGTTTCGGATTGCACCGCATGCTGCTGGGTTACGCCGTGGGCGACGGAGAAACCTGGCAAGGCATCGCGCCTTACGACGAAGTGGGCGGGCTCGATGCCGCCATGGTCGGCCCGCTCACCGAGCTGTTCGATCAATTGGAGCGTTACTGGCAATCGCTGCGCGAACCCGGCACGCCCGCCGAGTGGCACGCGCGCCTGCAAGCCTTGCTTGGCGATTTCTTTGCGCCCGACGACCCCGCCGACAGCGATCGCCTGACGCGCCTGGGCGATGCCCTGGATGCCTGGCAGGAAGCCTGCGCCGAAGCCGCCTTCGCCCAGCCCATGCCGCTGGGCATCGTGCGCGAGCACTGGCTCAAGGCGATGGACGAGAGCCGGCTCTCGCAACGCTTCATGGGCGGCGCAGTGAGCTTCGGCACGCTGATGCCGATGCGCGCCATCCCGTTCCGCGTGGTGTGCCTGCTGGGCATGAACGATGGCGACTATCCGCGCCGCCAGGCGCCGGTCGACTTCGACCTGATGGCGCAACCCGGGCACGCCCGTCCAGGCGACCGCTCCCGTCGCGAGGACGACCGCTACCTGTTCCTCGAAGCGCTGGTCTCGGCACGCGACGCGCTGTACATCAGCTGGGTGGGTCGCAGCGTGCGCGACAACAGCGTGCTGCCGCCTTCGGTGCTGGTCGGCCAGCTGCGCGATTACCTTGCGGCCGGCTGGCATCGCGAGGGGGACGACGCCGGCAACACAGCCACCGGCAAGGCGCTGCTCGATGCGATGACCACGGCCCACCCGCTGCAGCCCTTCAGCCGCCGCTATTTCAGCGCCGATGCCGATCCGCACGTATTCACCTATGCGCGCGAATGGCGCCAGGCGCATGAGCTGCCGGCCACGGCGCCCGCTGCACACAAGCTTGCCGCGTGGGTGCCCGATGCCGCGCTTGGCGTGGGCCAGCTGCAGAGTTTCCTGAGCCGCCCCGTGCGCTACTTCTTCAACCATCGCCTCAAGGTGCATTTCGCCGGGCTGGACGAAGAAGCCGCCAACGACGAGCCGTTCGGGCTCAACGCACTGGAACATCACCTCGCCACCGCCACGGTATTGCGGGCCGCGGTGAACGCGGCCGACGCCAGCGAAGCCGTGGACATCGCCACGCGCCAGCTCGCCGAGCAGGGCGCGCTGCCACCCGGCGGATTCGGTGACCTGCTGCGCGATGCGCTGGCGCGGGAAAGCCGCGAGCTGGCCAACAGCTGGCTCGCCGCCTGCCATCGATGGCCGAAGGCCGCCGACAAGATCGAGCTGCAATACGCCGCGCATGGCGTGCGCATCGAGGACTGGCTGACCGATCTGCGCACCGACGGCGCTGCAACCTTCGTGCGCCTGGAACTGGCGGCCGGCAAGCTGCGGCAGAAGAACGGCGACATCCGCCACGACAAGTTGATCGGTGCCTGGGTGATCCACCTGCTCGCCCATGCCCAGGGGCTGCATTTGCACACGCACATCATCGGCAAGGATGCACAAGTGACCTTGCGTGCCCTTGATGCCACCGAAGCACGCGCGTTGGCAGACGACCTGCTGGCCGCGCTGGACGAGGGCATGCGCGCGCCGCTGCCCATCGCCCGCAAGGCCGCCTTCGCCTGGCTGCAATACGCCGACGACAGTGAGAAGGCCCGCAAGCAGGCCCAGCTCGTCTACGAAGGCAGCGGCTTCGGCGGCGCCCCTGGCGAAGTGGAAGAAGACCCCTGCCTGGCCCGCGCATGGCCAAGCTTCGCGCGCATGCAAGCGGCCGGCTTCGACAGCTGGCTGAAGCTCTATCGCCCGCTGATGGATGCCGCCGCGCTGGGAGACGCCGCTTGAATACCAGCGCCACGCTCCAACCGCTGCAGCTGCCGCTGTACGACATCCAGCTGATCGAGGCCAGCGCCGGCACCGGCAAGACCTGGACCATCGCCGCGCTCTACCTGCGCCTCGTGCTCGGCCATGGCCGCACCGACGCGGAACCGCTGCTGCCGTCGCAGATCCTGGTACTCACCTTTACCAAGGCCGCCACCGCCGAGTTGCGCGAGCGCATACGCGAGCGCTTGGGCGAAGCCGCGGAAGCCTTCCGGCACGGCCACGCCACCGACGATTTCCTGCGCGACTTGATCGCGGCCTACCCGAACGACGATGCGCGCGCCGTCGCCGCCCGTCGCCTGGAGCTGGCCTCGCAATGGATGGACGAAGCCGCCATCCATACCATCCACGCTTGGTGCCAGCGCATGCTCGGCCAGCACGCCTTCGACAGCGGCCACCCGTTCGTGCAGGACACCGAGACGGACGAAAGCGAGCTGCTCGCCGAAACCGTGCGCGACTATTGGCGCAGCCACTTTTCCCCGCTGGACCGCGACGGCGCGGCGCTGGTATCGCGCTGGTGGAACAGTCCATCGCTCCTGCAGAAAGCCCTGCGGCCGCTGTTGCGCCAGCCCGTGGAGAACCTGCGCCTGGACGGCAAGCCGCTGCCGGAACCGACCCAGGTGCTGGATGCGTTCCATCGCCATGTGGAAGCGGCGCGCGCGGCGGAAGCCGTCGCGCGGCAGCAGTGGCTCGATGATGTCGACAACATCGAGGCGATGTTCGCCAGCGCGCTGGACGCCGGCGCCCTCAACGGCGTCAAGATGAAGCGCGAAAAGGTAATGGGCGAGCTGGCCCTGCTGCGCGACTGGTCGCAAGGGCGGGAGGATGCCGGCGAAACACTGTCGCGCTACAGGCAATCCGCCCTCGCCGACGCCAGGAACAAGAACGCCGCGCCACTGAGCCATCCCGCTTTCGTGGCCATCGAGGCCTGTGCGGACGCCCAGTCGAAGCTGGCGCCGCTGGAAGCCGCGGTACTCGCCCACGCCACCACCTGGGTAACGCGGCGGCTTGAACAGACCAAACAGCGCCGCGCGCAACTCGGCTTCGATGACATGCTCAAGCGCCTGGACGGCGCGTTGCACAGCCACGCCGGCGCGCGACTGGCCGACACCGTGGCCAGGCAATACCCGATCGCGCTGATCGACGAGTTCCAGGACACCGACCCGCTGCAGTGGCGCATCTTCCGTCGCATCTATGCTGGCCGCGGCACCACGGGCCTGCTGCTGATCGGCGATCCCAAGCAGGCGATCTACGGCTTCCGTGGCGCGGACATCCACACCTACCTGCGTGCCCGCGCCACGGCGCAGCAGCCCACGTGGACGCTGGATACCAACTACCGCTCCACGCAGGCGCTGGTCAGCGCGGTCAATCGCGTCTTCGAACATGCCGACACGCACGCCGAGGGGGCGTTTGCGTTCGGCAAGGGACAGCACGCGCTGCCGTTCCACCCGGTGACGGCGCATGGCCGCGACGATCAGCTCGTACTCGACGGAGAACCGTTGCCACCGATGCAGCTGGCGGTGGAAGCGGGCGCGGAGGCCATCAGCGGTGGCGCCTATGTCGAGCTGATGGCACGGCAGGCGGCGGCATATCTGGCGAAACTGCTGACGGCGGCGCACGAGGGGCGCTGTGGCTTCAGGGCGCCGGATGGCATCGTCACTCCCTTGCGGCCCGGCGACATCGCCATCCTCGTGCGCAATGGCAACGAAGCGGCCCGGATACGCGGGGAGATGCAGCGGCTGGGCCTGAAGAGCGTCTATCTCTCCGACCGCGATTCCGTGTATGCCTCGGCCGAGGCTGCCGACCTGCTGCGCTGGTTGCAGGCCTGTGCGGACCCCGCCTCCGATCGCGCCATGCGCGCGGCCCTGGCGACGCCCACGCTGGGACAAAGCGATGCGGAGCTGGATCGCCTCAACCTCGACGAACATCACTGGGAAGCCTGCGGCGAACGTTTCCGCCAGTTGCACGACAGCTGGCGACGCCATGGCGTGCTGGCCATGCTGCACGATCTCCTGCATGCCTTCGACCTGCCCGCCCGCCTGCTCGCCCGCCCGGAGGGCGAACGCGCGCTGACCAATCTGCTGCATCTGGCGGAACTGCTGCAGCACGCCGCCGCGAGCCTGGATGGCGAGCATGCGCTGATCCGTCATCTCACCGCGCAAATGGCCACGGCTGCCGATCCACAGGCGGAAACGGCCGAGGAACAGATCGTGCGACTCGAAAGCGAGGCCGCGCTGATCAAGGTCATCACCATCCACAAATCCAAGGGCCTGGAATACCCGCTGGTATTGCTGCCCTTCATCTGCTCCGCCCGCGAAGTGAAGCGCGATGACAGCTTCCTGTGGCACGACGCCGAAGGCGAGCCGCAGATGGACCTGCGCGCGGACGAAACCGCCCGCGCGCTGGCCGATCGTGAGCGCCTGCAGGAAGACCTGCGCCTGCTCTACGTGGCGCTCACCCGCGCGCGCTATGCCTGCTGGCTGGGCATCGCCTGTTATCGGGTGGGCAACAGCAAGACACCTTCGCTGCACAAATCCGCGTTTGGCCATGTGCTTTCCGGCGGCGAGGTCATCCAGCCGGGCGATCTCATGCGCCGACTGGAAGACCTGCGCGGCGGCCACCCGGGCCTTTCCATCCAGACCTTGCTGCCGATCGAACCCGCTCCGCTCAAGGCCACCCACGACGAGATCACTCCGCTGTGGGAGGCGCGCACCTACCAGGGCCCCGCGCAGGAACGCTGGTGGGTGGCCAGCTACAGCTCGCTGAAATACGCGGAGGCGGACCCTGCCCGCATCCCTGCCCCGGAGACCGCCGCGCAGGACGTGCGCATCGAACTTGGCAGCGAACAACCGGCCATGCCCGAGACCACGCAAGCTGCGCCAAAGGGCATGCACGCCTTCCATGCCGGCGCCGAGGCAGGCACGTTCCTGCACGACCTGCTCGAATGGGCCGCCGACGAGGGCTTCGCTGCCGTCGCCGCCGATGCCAGCGGACTGCAGAAGGAAATTGCCCGCCGCTGCCAACGCCGCGGTTGGCAGTCCGACATTCCGCTGCTGTCGCAATGGCTGCCCGCCCTGCTGCGCACGCCGCTGGCGCTGCCCGGTGACGTCTCGGCCAGCCTGGCCGAGATGGGCAGCTACTACGCCGAAATGGAATTCTGGTTCGAAGCCAACCACGTCGACACGCTGGCGCTCGACCGGCTGGTCACCGCGCACTCGCTCGACGCGCAATCGCGCGTGCCGCTGCTGGCCGAACGCATCAATGGATTGCTCAAGGGCTTTATCGACCTGGTGGTCGAACATCAGGGGCGCTACTACGTGATCGACTACAAATCGAACAGGCTCGGCACGGATGCCAATGCCTACACGCCCACCGCCATGCGCGAGTCGATACTGCGCGAACGCTACGACCTGCAGTACGCCATCTACACACTGGCGCTGCATCGCCAGTTGCGCGCGCGCCTACCCGGCTACGACTACCAACGCCATATGGGCGGCGTCGCCTACCTGTATCTGCGCGGTGTCGATGGCACCGGTCACGGCGTGCACCAGGAACGCCTGCCGCTGGCTTTGATCGATGCGATGGACCGCCTGTTCGCCACAGGAGCACGCGCCCATGCGGCATGACCCGCGGCTCGACCTGCTGGAACAGGCCACGGAGCGCGGCATGCTGCGCGCCCTGGACGTGGCCTTCGCCCGCTTTCTCGCGGCACAAGACACCGCAGCCTCTGCCGTGGTGCCCCTGCTGGGTGCACTGGTCAGCCGGCAACAGGCCGATGGTCACCTGTGCCTGGATCTGACGACCTGGCGACAGCTGGCGGAGGAATTCGCATGGCCGTCGAGCTGGCAGGCGCTGGTCACCGAGGCCGCCGCCGATCCCCATGCGTTGACCACATCCATCCTTGTGGCCACGCCCGCCCACCACGCGCGCAGCGCCTCGCCACTCGTGCTGGATGGCAACCGTCTTTACCTGCGCCGCTACTGGAACCACGAACAACGCGTCGCCCAGGCCATTGGCCGCCGATTGGCACAGGCGCCCAACGCACCGGAAAAACTGGCCGAACAATTGGCACGGCCGTTTCCTGCCGCCAATGCCGATGCACCCGACTGGCAACGCATCGCCTGCGCGCTGGCCGCACGCGGCGCGTTCACCGTCATCACGGGCGGCCCGGGCACCGGCAAGACCACCACCGTGGTGCGCCTGCTCGGCCTGCTGCAGACCTTGCAACGGCACGACTCGCCCCGCCCCTTGCGCATCCGCCTGGCCGCGCCCACCGGCAAGGCCGCCGCCCGCCTGCAGTCATCGATCAGCACGCAGATTGCGCAGCTCGATGTCGATGCCGACGTGCGCGCGACGATTCCCAGCCAGGTCGATACCCTGCACCGCCTGCTCGGCGCGCGCCCGGATACGCGCCGCTTCCGCCATGACAGCAGCAACCCGCTGCACCTGGACGTGCTGGTCATCGACGAAGCGTCGATGATCGACCTGGAAATGATGTCCGCCGTGCTCACCGCGTTGCCGGATGACGCGCGGCTGATCCTGCTCGGCGACAAGGACCAGCTTTCGTCGGTCGAAGCGGGCGCCGTACTGGGCGATCTTTGTCGACGCGCCGAAGCCGGTCATTACAGCGCCGCCACCGCCGAATGGTTGCGAAAGACCACCGGTGACCGGGTCGACGCCTGGGTGCGTGACGATGCGCTGCCGCTGGATCAACACGTGGCGATGCTTCGACACAGTCATCGTTTCGGGGCGGACAGCGGTATCGGTACGCTAGCGCAGGCAGTGAACGAAGGCAGCGCCACACGGGTACGCCAGTTGCTGACTCAGCCGCAAGGCGACATCAGCTGGATGGACGCCAACGCCGACACGCCACGTCTCGCCGAACTGGTATTGGAAGGTGCCGCCGCCCGCTTCGCCTCGCGCCGGGATGATGCGCTGCCCCAGGGCTACCGTCATTATCTGGAATGGCTGCAGCGCGAGCGCCCTCCTGCGAACGCCGGAGCCGCCGCCTTCGATACATGGGCAGGTGGTGTGCTGGAACGCTTTGGCAGCTTCCAGTTGCTGTGCGCGCTACGCCGGGGTCCGATGGGAACGGAAGGCCTCAATCGCCAGATTACCGACATTCTGCATCGCGAAGGCCTGATCGACGCCAACCATGAATGGTACGAAGGCCGGCCGGTTATGGTGACCCGTAACGACTACAGCCTGGGACTGATGAACGGCGACGTCGGCATCGCATTGCGCGTGCCCGACGAGCGGGGCGCATTGCAGTTGCGCGTGGCCTTCGAAGTGGCCGGCGATACGGACGATGCGCGCACGCGCATCCGCTTTGTGCTTCCCTCCCGCCTGGGCGAGCGCGAAACGGTCTACGCCATGACCGTGCACAAGTCACAGGGCTCGGAGTTCGATCACGCCGCGCTGGTGTTGCCGGAGGAATCCAGCGCCGTGCTCACCCGCGAGCTGCTCTACACCGGCATCACCCGTGCCCGCCGCTGGTTCAGCCTGGTCGGCCAACGAGCGGTCATCGACAACATGACCGGGCGTCCTACCCAGCGATATTCCGGCCTGTGGGAACGCTTGTCCGCCCGCCCCTAGGTCCGGCCGTCACCAGCATGCGCCATTGGTGTTTCTCGAAATATCGGAGGCAGCGGGAAGCTTTCTTCCCGTGCTGTCGATCGAGAGATTGCCGCACGCATCCTTCGCCTGGATCGCTTGTGGTGTCGCCATCGCTACATAGCCCTGCGCCGTACCCTGCGTATCGGTGAGCTCCACCTGCGCAACGTAATAACCCTTCTCCGAGGCTGCATCCGTTGCCGCCGAGAACCCGAGGCTGGGCAGGTCACCGTACCGCTGATGTACCGTGTAGTGGCGCTCCTGCGCCTGGGCGATGCGCAACAGCAGTTCCTGCCCGTCCACGCGACGGGCGCGATAGGCGTAACGACCATAGGCGGGCACGGCCACCGCGGCGAGTATCGCGACAATGGCCACAACCACCATGAGTTCGATCAGCGTAAATCCCTGTCGACGATGCACCCGTCGCCTCCTTGTTATTGGTCGCTGTTGAGCACGCGCCACGAGCGCCGACGCCAGAGCGCATCGCCGATGGAGAACGTGCGGCCATCGGAAGCCAGGCTGACTCCGGGGAAGTAGATTTCGCCTCCTCCCGCGCGGACGGCCGCAGGCAATGAGCCCCCGGTGGGCGCATCGGTGATGCGGGCACCGGCCTGGCTGTAGGCACCCTTCCAATCGACGACGGTGCCGAGGTTGACGCCTTGCGCCGCGCCGCCGGTCGCCGCATCGACCACCATCACGGCACCCTGCGTCTTCGGGTTGCATGGGTCGGCCTGCTGCGGCATCAGCGTGGTGATGATGGCGCGGTTGCTATCGAACAACGCGGTGGCATCCACCACCACGCGTTCGCCCCGGTTGGTTTGCCGGCCATCGCCATCGGCGACGTACAGCAGGAAATACCAGCCGTCGATGGGCCTACCCGCGCTGTCGGATGGCGGCACGGCGTGAGTGGTCAGGCCGCGTATCTGCGCTTGCTCGGCCAGGGTTTGCTGCACCAGCCGCGAGGAGCCCTCGATGACCGTCCGCGCCCCGGCCACGCCCGGGTCGCGAATGCCGTAGACGGCCTGCGTCCTGGTCGATGCATCGATGAGGTTGTCGCTGCTGCCCAGGTACTTGCCCGTGCCGAATACCACCATGAAATGCCCGGTGGCCGGATCGGGAAAAAGCCTCGGCATCACGGTGATGGGGCGATCGCCTGCGATGACCGGCCTGAACAATAGATCCACCCGCCAGTTCTGCGGGTTCTCGTCGCGCAGGTCGAAACGCCACAGGTTGCCGAGCAGGTCGCCGGCGAAGGCCACATCGTCCACCTGGTCGTTCTCGTAGTCGCCCAGCACCGGCGTGGTGAGCCCATGGCTCTTCACCGGGCCCACGCCGGCGACCGTCTCCGGGGTGCGCAATTCCCTGATAAGCGCGCCGGTCTGGGCATCGAGCACGAACAACGAACTGGATGGGTGGGACGCCGCCGGGTCCGTGCTATCGGCAGGGAAGTAACCGCTCGGCACCAGCACGGCCCACTTGCCATGGGCCAGGCGACCGATGTTTGGACGTCCAAATGTATAACCCAGGCGTGCGGGATCGCCCACTGCGCTGGGCGTCATGTGGTTGAATTCCCACAGCACCTTGTCCGCAGGGCCCATCACCTTGCCCGACGAGGCTCCCTCGCTGGCCGAGGCTTCGGTGATATCCAGCGCGTACACTCCGCGCCCGCCCAGGCGCAGGCCCGCGACGAGTATCGTGTGCCAGCCCACCTTGCCACCGGAACCGAAGAAGACATCCCGAGTCACCGGCGTCCCATCTACCGTGGGCGCATATTGGAACCGGGCCAGCGCGCTCATGCCGCGCAAGCCGCCATAAACCGAGTAAGGCACATACGCCCAGCGTTCCGTACCTGGGTCGGGAGCGACGTCAACCGCAGCAACGCGGGTGCCGCTGGTGGTGGCGTCGAAGGCGTGCAGCATGCCGTCGTTGGCGCCCACGTAGAGCGTCGGCGCCCGCTTCAGGTGGTCAGCCACAAACTGCTCATAGCTGTGGAGCAGCTTGCCATCCCGATCGACGGCCATTTCCGGCGCGGGCGTGGTTGGCGTGCTTCGGCGAGAAGGAAAGTTGTCGCGATAGCCGCTGGCGGGATAGACCACATAGGCGGCCTGGGCATTGATCACCGCACCCAATACCGAGCTGCGCGGACGAAACACCGTGCCCTCCTTGCTGCGAATGCCGCGGATCCACGCCAGCCGATCCAGCCCATCCTCATCGCCACTTGCCGAGCCAAAACCCGGATCGACGGCGTTGATCGCATTGACCACGGTCGTCCCCTTGAACGCCGTGCCATGACCGGGCCCGGTCGCGGTACTGGTGAGTATCACGCGGTCCTCGTGGTCGCCCGTACGCGCATCCAGCCGTTGCTCGGCCAGCCATTGAACGGTTCCGATGCGGCCGCCTGCGTCGACCTGATGCGCCTGCACGCTGCCGCTCCAGTCATCACTGCTGAACCCGGTAAGAAAGGTGACGGCATCCGCGCCAAGCACGCTGGCATTGAGCGTGCCGGCAGTGACGGCGCCATTGCGTGCCACAACGCCATGGATGATCCGCCTGAGCCGATCAGCCAGCTGCTGCGGATGACTGGCGTTGAACAGCTCGCCGCGGCTGTTGATGGCCGCATGCCAGGTATCGTCCAGCTTGGCGGGCGTAGCGATGGTTTCGTCATTGGGTGCGCTGGCCCAGTCGGACCAGGTCTTGGCACCCTTGCGCAAGGCAGGCAGGTCATCGGGAAAAGTCAGTTGCCCGTCCAAGCCGAAGGCCACGACGTACTGCACCAGGTGCTGCCATGTGGCCGGATCGTTGGCCGGGTTGAAGTAAACCTCGTCGGGCAGCGTCTTCGGGTCGCTGCCGATCGCCGCGGTGATGGACGTGCCCGTCACCCCCGTGGTCCGGTCCGGCAAGTAAGGCACCACGTTGTCGGCAAGGTCGGGCCGCAGGTCGGTGGCCCAGTAGTGGAAGGCCACATCCGCGAAACCGGAGCGTTGGTTCTGGCTCGGCCCGCCACCGAAGATCGTGGCCGCCTGGCTGGAAGGGACATACCGGCGTCCGTCCGGCAGCACCGTCGTCGTCTGGTCCGGGTTGGCGCCCACCCATATAGGGGTGCCCTGGGCGTCCTTGATGTCCTTCCAGGCGTCGGTGAAGCCCGGGTCGTCCTTCCAGCCACCGTCCGTCACCAGCAGGCTGTAGTTGCGCCGGCAGCTCAGCTCCTTGCCCGACGCCGTGTCGTAATAGGGGTTGTTCTCCGCCAGGCGATTGTTGGATGGCCCGAAGTAATGGGCCACGCGCACGATGGCACTACGCGTCGGCGCGCCATGGCCACCGGTGGCGTTGCTCGTATAGATGAAATGCGCGAAAGCCTGGCGCTGGGCGTTATCGGACAATGGCTTGATCAAGGCACTCGTGGTGAGCTGGGCGGTATTGAGCCGCTGCCATTGAACGCGAAGGGTGCCGGAAACCGATGCGAAGGCGCGCAGCAGCGCCGATCGCGCAGCCAGCTGGCGGGTGCGGTAGAAGCCGTACCAGATCGCGAAATTCCTCTGCTGATCCATCGGTAACGTAGTGACATCGACGGCCACATACCGGGTCGGGTCATGGAGAGCCGCGATGTCATGGGCGGGTCCGGTGAACCGGTAGAAGAACGCATGCGCCTGCGTGCCATCGGCATTCGCATACGGGAATGGCATATAACCGTTCACACCGGGGTCGCAGCTCACGGACGGCGCGTTGCCGGTTCCGGCAGGAAGAATGACGTCGGGTTTGGGGAAGTTTCCGCCAGACCAGGTGATCTGATAGTTGATGGCCAGGTTGCGGGCGGCGCGGCTTCCCCCTGTATTGGCACCGATGCCGTCTTCCCAGGCGGCGGTGATGCTGCCCTCGTCCATCGCGGTGCCATCGAGCTTGCTGGGCGCCACGTAGGTTTGAGTCTCGTCGTAATAAAGCGTATTGACCGCCGGCGAGAAGTTCCACGCATGGACAAGGTTGCTGCCATCGGCACTGAACCAGCCACAGATCCGGCGACCGCTGGCCGGATCTGTGATCATCCCCGCATAGGCGCCGTAGATAGCCTCGCCCTCGCCAAGGAAACCCGGCACGAAACCCTGCGCCATGCTGCCGGAATCGTCATAGGTAAGCACCAGGTTGGGCGCCACCGCCGGCGTCAGCTCCGGTGGCGTCGCCGAAAGATCGACCGTGTCCGCGCGCAAAGGCAGGCCGCCACCGGCAACCATCAGTGCTGAAACCAGCGATGCCGTGCGCAGTCCCTGCATCACCGAGGCACGCATCATCCTTCCTCCCATCAATCGCCCTTGGCCGTGAACGTGCTCTCCAGCACACGAAGCGTGTTCTCGTTGCCACCCACGGAGCGCGAAGTAATCCGATAGATGTGTCTTCCCGTTGACGCCGATCCGCTGAAACCCGATTCATGCTGCACACCCACGCCGGGCGGCAGCTCGGGCCCCAGATCTTCGATGAGGTAGCGAGGGTTGTGCGCCAGCGCGGCGCTCTCCTGGCCGGCGTGCGGTCGAGTGAAGTCGATGCCGCCGTTGGCGGCGTTGTATTCCGTGCCCAGGCTGGGCAGCCAGCCCGCGCTGGTGCGGAACGTCTTTACCGTGGCCAGCGTGGGCGCGGCGGGGTCGTAGACGTAGCAATCGGTAAGCAGCGTGGCGCCACATTTCATGCCCGCCCCCGTTTGGGCACTGGCTTTCCACAGCCGCCACTCGGCGCCCCGAAGCGCTGCCTCCGCCCCCATGTCCGCCAGCTGCGCGTTGCGAAGCCCGCCAGCCAAGTGCTCCTGCAACAGCGAACGCCCGATGGCGCCGATGCCGAGGATGCTCAACAGCAGCAGGAAGATCAGCGCGACCACGAGCACGACACCTCGTTCGCCGCAAGCGGAACCGATACATGGATGGGGCATGGTGCCTCCACGGAAAAGGATCAGGGGTTGTAATTGCGCACCGAGACGAGCGCGGTGAATTCGCGGCGGATCTTGGCGTTGCCGAAGCCCTGGGCCACCGGCGTAACCTTGCGCCCCGCCGCGTTCGGCGCGGCCGGCATGGCAAAGCCGTCGAGGGCATACGCGTACATCTGCTCGTCCGGGGTCAGCGTATAGATTGCCCGCTCACCCGCCATCAGCAGCCGCACCTCGATGCTCTTCACCGCGCGCCACAGGCAACCCGGATCGCCGCCCAGCGGCGAAGGCACGGAAGGCGGGCAACCGATACTGCCGCCCGCCCCGCTGTCGACGTCGTCCGCCGTGAGATAGCGGGTGTTGCCGTCGGCGTCCTCGACGCCATAGAGGAAGTCCAGCCGTTCGACGCCGCGCACCAGTTCTTCGGCGCCATTGCCGGCCTTGCGCGCGAGTGCGCCGGTGGTGGTGCCGTCATCGTTCGCGACCACCTTTACGTAGTACGTCACGCTGAGGTAGTCGGTATTGAAGTCGAACAGCTTCGGTGCTGCTTGCATGCCCTGGAGCGCGGGCGCGGAAAAATTGCGCGTCGGGTCGGGAACGAAATCAGGATTGCCCGTCACCGCGAAGATCTGCGCGCCCGAGCAATCGGCAAGCATCGCCAGGTCGCCTGATGCAAACTCCTTCAGTGCCGGCTCGCCCGCGGCGGAAGCTATGTGGATGGCGGCGATCGAACCGTCGGCCGCGTTGGTCACCACCCGGCTGTTGCCGCCAAGCACCCAGCCGCGCGATGAGTCCATGAAGCGCAGCGTGACCAGGCTGGTGCCCAAGGCACGGGCGCCAACACCCTTCCCCATCGCCGGTGCAACCGAGGTTGGCGGATTGACCGGCTTGCAGGCCGTCGTGTCGCAATCGTAGCCACGCATCGACAGGAAGGGCGGCAACGCATAGGGCGACGATGGTGCCGCGGGATACGTATTGCCGCCCGAGCGCTGCCCCCAGGCGGTGGTGAGATCCTTCGACGCCAGCGACGTCATGATGTCCCGGGCATATACCGTCGGCGCACGCAGGCCATCAAGCCACAACCCGCTGGCGGCATGGGCGGCGATGCCGCCGGTACTGGCGCAGTACAGGCCATTGGCCATACGCAAGTCGTCAGTGATGCGCTCCAGCGCATAGCGCCCTCCCTCCAGTACCTGGCTCAACTGGTTCTGAGCGTGGTTGCTGGCGGATGTCGAGGTGACTACGGTGACGATGCCACCGGCGACCAGCAAACCCAGCACGAGCGCGACCAGAAGCTCGATCAGGGTGACACCGGATGAGCGGCGAGAGACGGCCACGCTCATGGCTGAAAATGCCAGGCAAACACCTGGGTCGCGGCATCGCGATGGCTCGCATCACCCAGCTCTCGTTCGGCCCAGGTGACCGTCATGGCGCAGTTGCCACCATACGGAGGTCGCAACCCCAGCTCGGCCGATGGGTCATAGCCAGCGCGGTCGACACCGGTACATTGCAGCGTGGCGCTGGCATCAGGCAGCTGCGATGTGAGCAGGCGGCTCCATAGCACCTGGTCGCGCCTGGCGACGGCCAGAGGATCGCATGCCGAGCCCTTGTCGCAATTCGGTGCGCCGGATGTGACCGGATACGCGCCGTTATAGCTGCCCTTCCAGACGCCCACCGGGTTGGCCCGCATGCGATCGGCCAGGTTGTTGGCGAGAAACGTCACCTGCGTGCGCAGGTACGCCGCATGATTGGAGCGCGTCGCCATCACCAGCAGGCCGGCCACCCCGATCAGGCCGATGCTGAAGATAAGCACGGCCACCAGCACTTCGATCAGCGATACGCCACGCTGGTGCATTTCCGTATGCATGGATAGCTCCCGTGCGAACTCACAGGAGCATTCATGCTAGTTGGCATGGATGGGAATACGCGGGCCGACGAGCGGGTATAAGCGGCCGACGAGTCACGCTTCCCGACAACAAAACCATAGGGCCGCCTACAAGCAGCCTGGCAATTCCCGTCGATGGTGCGGTAAACCGGATGCCCGGCCCGCGCCCCACCTAACCCGCGCGATGGAAGCTCAACCGCAGGTCGCGCCGGCCGGCAGAGTGCTGACGGAAGCCCGCCCACTCGATGCAATGCGCACCTGCTTTCCGGGAACCGCCGGCGTGTTGCTGCCCGCTTCGCCTTGCTCCGACTCCGGCTTGAAGCACACGGCGATCACCGTCTCGCCCTGGTTGCCCACCAGCTCACCACGCGCGTTGAACGTGAGTATGCCTGCGGCGTCCCTACGCAGGGACACCTTGCCGGGACTCGCCGTCAACCGCAGCACGGGATGTGCCTCATCGGAATCGTTGTACGCGGTATGCGCGGCGGCCGCCCCGTAGATCAGCCAGCCGCCATCGAAATTGGCGCTGGCGTCTTCGGCGCACGCTTGGTCGGCAGCACCGGCGTTGGCGGCGCGGGGACAGAGCGAGACGAAGCCGCGTTGCGCCAACGCTTCGCTGCGCGCGTACTGGATGTCCGCCAGCAGGCTGTTGGCGTGCGATGTCACCTGGTTGCGGCGAATGAGGCTGGTGAAATTGGGCATGGCGATGGTCGCGAGTATGGCCAATACCGCCGTGACCACTACCAGCTCGACCAGCGTGAAGCCCCGGCTACCCGGACGGTGCGACGACTGATGCTCACTCATCGCAGTATTGCCCGACCTGCTGCCTTGCCTCGTTGCGCGCGGCATGACGTTGTTCGTCACTGAGACGGGTGGCGGTTTTTATGTCGCCGCTGCCCAGCACGATGGCGTTGCTGTCGAGTAATTGGAGATTGTTGCGCGCCTTGGCGCACATCCGCTGGCGCTGCTGTTGATCGACTCGCTCAAGTTCTGCTTGCCTGTCGGCCAACGCCCTGGCGGCCGCCTCGACCGCCTGTTCGGGGGTAACCCGGGGTTCGTCACGGGTCAATCGCATGACCTTGGCGTCACCGACCGGGCGAAGCTCGCTGTAATGCACGGTGCCGGCGGCATCCGTCCATTGATAGATCTGTTGCGCGGTGGCCACGGCAGGCGCCATCAGCAACACCCATCCGATCCCATGATGCCTTGGGCGCCCGGTATGACGAAGGCTGCGCGCCATGGTCAGCCTCCCCAGCACTGCGGATCGTTGTCGGTGGTGCCCGTCGACAGCCGGGCGCCGGCCTTGGTAAGCACCAGGGTCTGGCAAGCCGCATCGTCCCGTTGCTGCGCGCCGGTCGCCGTCGCGGTCAAGGTGAAGTCCGATGCCGAGGCGTCGGTGATTTCCACCGTGTACGGCATGTCGGCATAGGTGCTGGCGGTTACCGACAACTTGTCCACGCTGTCGGCATAGGCATTCCTCGCATAGAAGTAGCGCTCCTGCCTGCCTGCCAGTTCCAGCAACGCTCTCTGCGCGTCCGTGCGGTGCGCCCTCACCACATAGCGGCGATAAGACGGCAAGGCGATGGCGGCAAGGATGGCGATGATCGCCACCACGATCAATAGCTCGATAAGGCTGAAACCTCGCTGGCGTCCCATGCTTTGCTCCGTCACTTGTCCAAAGGTTCGCGCCAGGAAATCTCGCCGCTGTTGATGCCGTTCATGGTGGGCACGTCGTAGCAGATGATGGCGCCGGTGGAGGTCTGCACGCAGACCCGCAATTGCTGCTTGCCGTTCTTGACCCCGCGCTTGAGGCTGGGCTGCGATGGCAGACCCGCGCCCAGCGAAACGGACCGATTGATCAGCGTGCCCTTCGATGTAGTGCGGGAACCAAGGAAGCCCGCAAGGCCCGGGCTGGGCGTGCCCGACTTGTAGTCCATGCCGTAGAGAAAGCCCTCGCCCTGGTCCGTGCAGGTATCGGTGCCCGGCAGGTAGGTGCTGGTCAGCAGGGTGCGATCCGACAGCACCTGCGTGCTGACCACGCGCTCGGAGGGTATGGCCTTGTTGTTGGCATCGGCCGTGCTCAGGTTGTAGTACCAGCCACCGCTGCCATCCACCAGCGCCTGCAGCGCGCCGGTGTCCGTGACATCGGCACCCGCGCCCACCACCTTGCCATCCACGGTGATGTCGATGCCGGTGACGTTCTGCAGGCTGGAGAAGGCGACGGTACCGCCCGTATCCACCAGGCCGGCGATGACCTGCTGTTGCTGGTCGCTCATGTCCGCCTTGGTGTAGGCGCGGCCCGTACCGAAGAACACCGCGCGCTGGCGCTTGTCGTTGACGCTGAGCGTCGGGCGTATCGTCACCGGCTTGCCCAGCCCGGAAAGCAGCTGGCGCGGAAGCCACTTGGTGGGATCGGTTTCGCCATTGAAATCGATCGCCCACAGGCCGCCGCTGAACGTCGTCGACGAACCCTTGACGCTGCCGAAATAAAGCGTTTCGGCGATGCCATCCAGATTGAAATCCGAGGCAATCAGATCGCCGGCGAAACTCTGGGCGCCAGCGCCCGCGCCGCCGACATCGGCAAGGCTCTCCACCATCGTGCCATTGCCCCAGGTCACGGGTGTGGGGTCCCTGGACGCCAGGTTGGACAGATCGAAAGCACGAATGGCCAGGCCCGCCGACGAGCCGGCATTGCCACCTTCCATCGTGCCCACGCCGCCGTTGTCGGTGGTGCCCGATCCAGTGAACAGGAAGAACTTGCTCGGATCGGGATTGGCCGAGGCGCGCGGACGAAACATCGCCACCGCAGGCAACGACGATGTATAGGTGCTCACGACGCGCGTCAGGTCGCTGCATGACACCAGCTTGCCGGCGCAGGTGGTGCCCACGCCGCTGGTGTTGGTCAACTCCGCCAGCACCACCGGGGGCGCTTCCGGATTGGTCACGTCCAGCACCACGTAGGCCGGAAACGAGTTCTGGATGGATGCGCCGCCCGATGCGAGCCTGGTATCCACGCTGATGGGGCCGCCGCCGAAGCGGAATGGCACGATCAACAGCGTGCCCCAGCCATCGGGGTGGCATTGGCTGGTGGCGTTGGCGCTGCAACTCTTGTCGGCCTTGAAGATGCGCGCATCCTGTGACACCGGCGAACCGTCCACATAGAACATGTGGGCATAGGCCGGATCGGCCAGCCAGCGCAAATGCGGCAACAGGTTGCCCGGCACATAGGCCCATACTTCGGCCCCCAGCGGATGGGCGGTGAACCCCGCATCCAGCTTGCATCCGTCCTTGTCGCAAGCCATGGGCTGCGTATTCAACTGGCGCTTGGAGGCGTCATAGAAGCCGCCATTGAAGGCATGCAGCATGCCGTCGTTGGCGCCCACGTAGATCATCTGGCGCCGACTCTGGTAGATGCGACGGAAGCCGCCGTAGCTGCTGTCCGCGTAGAGCAGGTCGAACGCTTCGGCCGGCGTCCCCACCGCCAGCGGCGTGGAGTTGATGATGTCGCCCAGCCGATAGACGCTGCCATCCAGGGTGCGCGAACGCCAGTTCACATCCGGCTTGCCGCTGCTGTCGTTGAGTTCGCTGCCGCGCACCCAGCTGATCAGGCTGCTTGCGCCGTCCGCACTGCAGGTATTGAGGAAACGGAAATTGCCGGTGACGCTGGAGCCCGCCGCGCAGGTGCCGCTGCCGTAGAACGCTGAACTGTCCCAGGCGAAGTCCATCTGCTCGCCGTCATCGACTTTGCCGTCATGGTTGGCGTCGACCCAGGTGAAGATGTAGCGCCCGTTCGACGGCGTCGCCGCGGCGCCATAGCTGCGCTGCTTCTCGGTCTGGTAATTGCCCGCCATCAGCGCGGACTGCGCGGACCAGACCGGCTGCAACGCGTCCAGGGTGTTGCCGGTGCATTCGGCCGGCGAGATCGTCGCGGGTACGTCCGCGGCGGCGGTGTAGGTCTTGAAGCGCGATTCGCCCTGCACGGTGGTGCAGAACATCACGATGGGGTTCTGCTGTTCGTCGCCCAGCGTGGGCACGCCACCCACGCTGTAGCCGCCCAGCCGCATATGGCCGCTGGGGTCCGTCCACATGGCGTTGAGCGAACCGGTCCAGCTCACTTTCTGGCTGCCGCTCTTGTTCTGCTGCTGCGCCTGATACAGCGCCTGGTAAGTCAGGCCATCGCCACCGGCGCTGGCGGATACCACCGCTGCCGAGGTGCCCGACCCCGAGCGCGCCAGGATCTTGTTGAACACATCGGCCAAACGTTCGCCCAGCAGCGCGGGATTGCGCACCGGGAAGAAATTATCGGGCAGGCCATCGCCACCGCCATTGGCGCGCGGCTGCCCGGTGTTGTTGTCCACCCGGTCCCAGTTGGAGACGGTGCAGGCCGGCGGGTCGCAGGGCTTGTCGGCGATGCCGCCGTCGCTCCTGGCGACGTCGGCAAAACCGCCGTACTTGGCGGCGTAGAACAGCGGGTTCTCCAATTGCCTGGCGCCGCCCGAGCCCAGGCTGTACTTGGCCACCTTGGGCAGGTTCCAGCTGCTGTCCGGATCGGCGGTCTTGGTCAGCACGCTGCCGTTCTTGTTGCCCGGACGCAGCACGACGCGCTTGACGCCATCGTCATTGGAGCCGGTCACCGAATAGCCGCTCAGCATCGCATTGCCCGCATAGGCCGAAAGCGTCTCGATGCGCACCAGCACCTCGTTCGATAACACCGACGGTTTGCCGTCGCTGCCGCACACAGTGGAATCGGAACGCCAGCAAATGTCGTAGCCGGCATAGGCACTGCCATTGGGCTTCTTGCGGCCGGACTGCTGGTTGACGCTGCACTTGGCGCCGGCACAGTAGGACAGCATGGCCACGACGTCGTTGTCGTGATCGTTGCCCCACAGCGAATCTTCCCAGACCAGGGAGAAACTGCCCGCGCTGCCGTCGCTCTCCATCGAACGGCCATAGATGTAATTGGGCGACACCGCCGAACTCTTCTGCCCGATGCCCACGGCGCCCAGGTAGCAACTGCGCCAGCCGGTATCGCCGATGGCCGCCGAGCCAGTGTTGTTGGCCTGGCACAGCGGCGCCAGCGTGATCGAACCGCTGCCCACCGGAATCTGGAACTTGGGCAGGTTCTCGGCCAGGGCCACCGTATAGGTCTGCACCTTGTTCTTGTAGCCGACGCAATGGTCGCCGCTGGCGTCGCATACCTTGGGCCGGTCCAGGCCGTTGGGCGTCTTCAGGTCGGGGCGAAGATCCGTGGTCCATGCCTTGTAGGCCAGCCCGGCGATCAGGTAGCTGCCTTCCATCGAGGGAATATCCGGGCAGATGCCGCGCACCAGGCTCAGATCGCTGACACTCTTGGCCGTGCACAGGTCCTCATAGGTATTGAGGGATGTGTTGTTCGGCGTCAGCCCGACGCGCCCCACCAGATAGTTGCCGCCGATGCCCTCGGCCACGCCGACGTCCTTGGTCGCCTTCGAGGCCGCGCCGGCGCCGAGCGCGGCGATATCGGGAACCTCATCGCTATCGAACGAGTTGAGGCCGGTGGACAGCACGATGATGCTGCAGCCGGCGCAATAGGGATTGCGCACATTGCCGGTGTCGCTCGCCACCCCATAGGGATCTTTCCAGTCGACGCTGGGCAAGCCATCCAGATCGCCGCTGGCATTGAAGCGGCTGGTCTTGGCGCCGTCGTTGGCGATATAGCGCAGCGCTTCGGCATACATCTCCGAAAGCGGGTTGCCCCAGGCGCTGCAGTTTTGCGCGCCGCTGCCGGACGACCCGGGATTGTTCAGGCGCTTCTGCGAGCCGCCCGCGCTGGTTTCGCGGTTGAGGATGCCGTAGTCGTTGCAGTCGCTCCAGTTGTTGGAGTAATTCCACTGGGTGAGCTTGAAGCGGTTGAGCGTATTGATGATGCCTTCGGCGCTGGCTGTCTGCGCGCAGAACACGCCGCTGCCAAGGTCGACCTCGTCGCCGCTGGCGCAACCGGCGAAATTGCCGTTGGCATCGGCCACGCCATTGCCCGCGAGCTTGCCGATATTGCGGCGCAGGACGCCGCCGCTGCGCGGCGCCGAGAAACTGCCGGTAAGCAGGCCAAAGCGCATCTGGCCGTTTTCGCCATAGCGCTGCAGCAGGCCGACCGGTTTGTAGCTGGTGCCATAGCGCTGGCAGAACGCCTCGCGGGTATCACTGGAAGGGTCACATACCTGCACCCGCACGGTGTATTCCTTTTCACCCAAGCCGTCGTTGGACTTGGAGGCATCGTCCCGGTAGCTGTTGTCGTCGTTCGCCGAGCCAATGGTTTCCTTCCAGTCGCACTGACGCGCCGCCGTGGCCGCCCATTCGCTCCAGTTGCCGCGCGCCACGCGCATCTGCGGCACGCCACCGGACGTCACCGTGGCGTTGCAGAACGAAATGCCGTTGCTGCTGCCCTGGGAAAATGGCGTGTAGAGGTTGACGTCGCTGCCGGTGTAGACCTTGGCCCAGGCATGCAGGTCATTGGGAATCGGCGCCCGCTCAAGCACCGTGCTGGTAGCGGTATCCGTGCTTCGATAACCGCCGTAGAGCACGTAACGCACCACGTCCAGGCGACTCATCGCTACCCAGTTGAGGAAGTTGCCGCTCCATTTGCCGGCAACGCCGCCCTGGCACTTGTGCGTCGTGGCCGCGCCGACCGCCTTGAAGCTGCTGCTGCCGTAGTCGTAGCAAAGGTCCGGGTCGAAGTAACCCGAATAGCTGAAGTTGTTGTTGTAGGTACTGTCGATCAGGCCGTCGCCGTCGAGATCGGTGTAATCGGTGTACGCCTTGATGAACAACTGCTCGTCACGCGACATCACCAGCATCACCAACGGCGCCACCGCGCTGGCGTTGAGCGTCGGATAGGCCGTGTAGTTGCCGGCCGATGCCGCCAGGTTGTTCCGATTGGTGGCGATGGCAGCCCCCGGCGGCGATGCCGTTACCGCGGCCTGCGCGCTGACCATCGGCATCGCCGCCAGCGATGCCAGCAGACCGGCACCCAACGACACCATGGCGGAACGCCACCTGGCGACGCCCTGCTTCCGATTCATCGGCATGTGATGCTTGTCCATGCAGGTCGCGGCCCTAGTTGCTGATGCGTTGGCGATACTGGGAAAGCGTGACGGCACGGGCGGAATCCGCGCTGCCCTCGCTGAGAATCTGGAAGTACATGGCGCCGCCGCCGCTCGCGGCCGAATTGCCCTCGCCGCGATAGCCCGCTGCCTGGGCGGCGCCGCTGCCTTCGCTCAGGGCCGTGCCATCCGGGCGAATCCAGATCCGCGCCTGGCCGCCGCTGGTGCAGTTGCCGCTGCTGCAGACGTCGATACTGACGTCCTCCGTGGTGACCATCCAGGTGGATGGGTCATAAGGCTTCTCGCCATCCTTGAAAGCGATGTCATAGAAGTTCACCAGGCCGGTCACGGCGTCCGGCCTGATCCTGGTGGCCTTCAGTACATCGCAGCTCACGCCATTGCTGCCTACCGGACGGGTGCCGCACTGGGGAAAGCCGCCATAGCTGGCATCGGCCACCGTTCCGCCCATGGCGGCCATCGGCCAACCGCGATTGAAGGTGTGTTCGTCGAACAGCGCCACTGGTATGCCGCGCATCGATTCGGATACTTCAAACGCGCGCTCGTGGGCGGCCACGCTGTTGACCATGTGCATTTCCATCAAGGTGCCACGCATGGCGATCATCGCCACCAGCGAAAGCACCACCAGGAAAACCAGGCCGACAAACAACGCAATGCCGCGCTGCATCCGTTGCCCGACCACATCGATAGAGCGACGCATAGAGTTATCCACCACGGATACGGTTGCGTACCTGCACCACTTGCTGCTGCAGGCTACGGATGTATTGGTCGGGCCGGTTTACGCCCGAGAGGGCGAATCCGTCACAGTCATGGCCGGTGCTGGTCAGCGTGAATTGGCCGTCGTCGCCAAGCTGATACGAGCAACTGCCGGTCAGCGCGAATGTATCGGCGTGGGACAGCGCGACATCGCGCTCCCGGCTACGCGCGATCATGCTGATGCGCACGGCGAGCACCTGCTGCCAATCGGTGGCGCTCATGGCGGCGGCGCTTTTGTACTGGGCGACCTGTTTCGCGGAAGCCGAATCGCCCGGGTTCACGTTGGGCACGCCGTACTCGAACTGCAGCTGCTCGATGCCATCGACCAGCGGCTCGCGCACCATCGTGCCGTCTTCCGACAGCCGCATGCGCATCAGCGTGGGTTGTGGATTGCCGTCATCGCTGCCTGCCGTGCAACCGGCGCCACGGTTCGAGCAAGGCTGCAGGTAATACATCTCCACCCGATAGGGATAAACGTAGCGCCGCGTGCTGCCCGTCAGTGCGGGAATGCTCGACGACGCGGCGAACAACGCGGCCTGCTGGCCGACGTTGGTGACCAGGTAATGGCTGGACGGTTGGCAGGTATTCGTCGAGACGGCCGTTGCGCCATCGGCCACGTCACACGCATCCGTGTCGGCGTAACGCAGCACCAGCACGTCGCTGCCGGCCACATAGTCGGTATCCGTGATGCAGCCTGACAGCGGGAACGTGGCCTTGCCGTCGTAGCCAAACAGGCCACCGCCCGCGGCGCCGGGTTTTCCGGCAAGCACCCACGCCGCGTCGCAGCCTGACGCGCCACCGCCACTGCCAAGCACGCCTTGGACATCCTGGGCTCTCGCGCCACCCCAGAAATCCGCCATGCGGATCGACCAGCCCAGCCGGTCGCTGGCAAAGCGCAGGTTCTGCTGCAGGAAATTGTTGCCCTGCTGAATCTGGTAGGCGTTGCGATGGGAGATCAGCACCTGGATCAGGCCCGCCACCACCATCAGGCCGAGCAACACCGACACCATCAGTTCGATCAGCGACACACCCGCCTGATGGCAACGGCGCGAACGGCATCTGCGCTGCTTCATGGCAGGTAATTCAGCGTGTAGGAAAGATCGTCGTCCGCACCGGGGGCGCCCTCACCCATGGCACCGCCGGACCAACGCGACGTCACCCGGTACATGCCCAGGGCGCCATCCCACGTCACCGACGCCAGCACGCCGGATGCTGGCCCGGGCGCGGACGCCTCGAGCCGCGCATACCAACGCGCGAGATCGTTCTGGGCCATCTGCCGGGGCGTGCAACTGGTGCCGCAACTCACCGGCTTGGGCTCGGTGGCGCCAGTGATGCAGTAAGGACACTCAGCCGCCGAGGGAGCAGCGGGATCGGCGGCGTTGCGTGGGCTTGCCGCTGCCGCAGGATTCGCGCGCATCGCATCCACCAGGCTGCGCGTCTCCACGATCACCTGACTGCGCGAACCCGCCTGCTTGGTGAATTGCGCGCCCTTGATCTGCAGCAACGCCAGGCCAAGTACGCCGACGCTGAAGACCACAATGGCAACAAGCACTTCGATCAGCGAGACCCCTCGCTGACGCGATCGCATAGGCATGGATACCCCCTCCTGCTTTGGAGGAGCATCCCCTCAATCATCGCCAAACGTAAATATTTGCGCCGACAAGCGGTAGGTTTTGCCTGACAAACGGCAAGTTCTTGCTGGCAAAGTGCCAACACGCTCACATGCCGAAAAATTCAATAGCATCAATGGATTTTATTAATGACGCAGGACTTTCCCATAGCGACAAGTCCGTCGCGGCGGCAACCAAATCGGGATGGAATCGCAAGAAATAGCAAAACCCCGATGTCGCGCCGGCAGGACCGAATCGCCTCCAACGCGCGCAAAAAAAAGCCCGCTTGCGCGGGCCTTTTTCTTCAATCTGGTGCCGGAAATAGGAATCGAACCTACGACCTACGCATTACGAATGCGCCGCTCTACCAACTGAGCTATTCCGGCGAGGAACCGCTAATTCTACGGAGCTGAAGGAAGCCGTGCAAGACGTTGGCGATCACAGGCTCGCAGAAGTAATGCCGGCGATGCGCAGTTCCTTGGGCAACGCGAAGGTGATCGTCTCGGGCTCGCCGTCCAGCTCGCGTACCGCGCCAGCGCCCCACGACTGCAGGCGGGCGATGACGTCGCGCACCAGCTTCTCGGGTGCCGATGCGCCGGCGGTCAGGCCGATGCGGGTGACGCCATCGAGCCAGCTGCGTTCGATGTGTTCGGCGCCGTCGATCAGGTAGGAGCGCACGCCCTGCTTCTCCGCCAGCTCGCGCAGGCGGTTGGAGTTGGAGCTGTTGACCGAGCCGACCACCAGCATCAGGTCCACCGCATCGGCGAGGCGACGCACAGCGTCCTGGCGGTTCTGCGTGGCATAGCAGATATCGTCCTTGCGCGGCCCCTCGATGTCCGGGAATTTCTGGCGCAGCGCTTCGATGATCGCCTTGGTATCGTCCACCGACAATGTGGTCTGGGTGACGTAGGACAGCTGGTGCGGGAATTTCGGTTCGAGCGCCGCCACGCCTTCCACCGATTCGACCAGCAGGATCTCGCCGGTGTTGGCGCGGTTCCACTGGCCCATGGTGCCTTCGACTTCCGGATGCCCGGCATGGCCGATCAGCACCACGCTGCGGCCGATACGCCCCAGCCGCGCCACTTCCATATGTACCTTGGTGACCAGTGGACAGGTGGCGTCGAACACCTTGAGGCCGCGCTGGCCGGCCTCTTCGCGCACCGCCTTGGACACGCCATGGGCGCTGAAAATGAGCGTGGCACCATCGGGCACTTCGCTCAGTTCCTCGATGAAAACCGCGCCGGCCGCACGCAGCTTGTCCACCACGTAGCGGTTGTGCACCACTTCATGCCGCACATAGATCGGCGCGCCATACGATTCGAGCGCACGCTCGACGATGGCGATGGCGCGGTCTACACCGGCGCAGAATCCACGGGGATTGGCGAGCAGGATGTCCACAAAGGCTCCGGACCAGACAGGGGCGGCTGACAGGTCCGCATTATCGCATGGCCGCTGCGGCCGCACGTGACGAAGCGTTCAGGCCTTGGCCTTGCCCGCCAACAGGCCGAAGACGATCAGCAGCACCGCGCCCACCGTGATGCCGCAATCGGCCAGGTTGAACACCGGGTAGCTCCACTCCCGGTAGTACACCTGGATGAAATCGGTGACCTGCGCCGCGTGCAGACGGTCGATCAGGTTGCCCAGCGCGCCCCCCACGATCAGGCCCAGCGGCAACGCCGTGCGCCAGTCGCGACGTGCCGTGCGTGCCAGCCACACCACCAGTACCGCGCTGATCACCACGGCGAGCAGCACGAAGAACCAGCGCTGCCAGCCCTCGCTGCTGGCGAGGAAACTGAAGGCTGCGCCCCGGTTGAAGGCCAGCGTCCAGTTGAGCAACCCCGGTACTACCGGATGCGGCACGCCGGCCGGCTGCAGCGCGCTCAGGGCCCACCACTTGCTGAGCTGGTCGAGCACGATGACGGCTGCGGAAAGCCACAGCCAGGGAAGTGCGTTGGGCTTGGGGTTCATGCAGGACTCAAAGGGAAGTTACATTCGTAGGCGATGAGACTCCCTCCCCTGCTTGCGGGGGAGGGCTGGGGAGGGGGCAGGCACGCTCGTCCCCTCCCCACCTCGCCCCTGAAAACAGGGGGGATGAGCATGTAGCGCGTCAGAACCAGCGGCGATCTTCGCCCGGCCCTTCCACATTGCTGATGCAGCGATCGCACAACTCCGGATGCGCGGGATGCGTGCCCACGTCATCACGGCGATGCCAGCAGCGCACGCACTTGGCCGCGTCACTCACCGTGGCCGAGACCCAGACATCGGCGCCTTCCAGCTCGGTAAGCACCGCGTCGGCGGGCTGGCCACCGGCCAGGTCCAGGCGCAGGTCCGAGGTGATGAAGAAGAAGCGCAGCTCCGAGGCCGCCGGCGCATAGCGCGACACGATAGCCGGATCGGCATGGATCGCCAGCTTGGCTTCCAGCGAGGCGCCGATCTGCTCGCTCTTGCGCATGCCTTCGAGCACGCGCGAAGCGGTGTCGCGGATGGCCAGCAAATCGGACCAGTAGCGGCGCTGTTCCGGCGAACCCTGCGTGGCGGCCAGGCCCTCGTACCAGGTTTCGAACAGCACGCTCTCGCCACGCTGGCCCGGCAGGCTCCGCCAGATTTCCTCGGCGGTGAAGCTCAGCACCGGCGCCAGCCAGCGCACCAGCGCCTCGGCGATGCGGTACATCGCGCTCTGCGCGCTGCGGCGACCATGGCTGTCGGTCGGCATCGTGTAGAGACGATCCTTGGTGATGTCGAGGTACAGCGCACCCAGTTCGTTGGTGCAGAAGTTCTGCACGCGCTGCACGATCTCGGGGAAGTCGTAGCGGTCATACGCGGCCGTCACGGCCTGCTGCACGTCATAGGCTTGCTGCACGGCCCACTGGTCCAGCAGCAGGCTTTCTTCCACCGGCACCAGGTGCCTGGTGGGATCGAAACCATCGAGGTTGCCGAGCAGGAAGCGCGCGGTGTTGCGGATGCGACGATAGGTGTCGGACACGCGCTTGAGGATCTCGTCCGACAGCGACATCTCGTTGCGGTAGTCGGTCGAGCAGATCCACAGGCGCAGGATGTCCGCGCCCAGCGTCTTCATGATGTCCTGCGGCTCGATGCCGTTGCCCAGCGACTTGGACATCTTGCGGCCCTGCGCATCCACGGTGAAGCCGTGGGTGAGCACGTCCTGGTACGGCGCGCGCGCGAACATCGCCGCCGAGGTGAGCAAGGACGACTGGAACCAGCCGCGATGCTGGTCGGAGCCTTCCAGGTACATCACCTTGTAGCTGGATGCCTTGCCCTGCTGCAGCTCCGGGCGCTGGCCGACCACGGCGAAATGGCTCACGCCGGAATCGAACCACACGTCGAGCACGTCGAGGACTTTCTCGTAATCCTTGGCCTGGTCGCCCAGCAACTCGGCCGCATCGAGCGCGTACCACGCATCGATGCCGCCCTGCTCCATGCGCTTGGCCACCTGCTCCAGCAGCGCAACGCTGTCCGGATGCGGTTCCTGCGTGGCCTTGTGCACGAACAACGCGATCGGCACGCCCCAGGTACGCTGGCGCGAGATGCACCAGTCGGGACGGTCGCCCACCATGCCGGCAATGCGTTCCTCACCCCAGCCCGGCACCCAGCGTACCTGCTTGATCGCGTCGAGCGCGGTCTGGCGCAGGCCCTGCTGTTCCATGCTGATGAACCACTGCGGCGTGGTGCGGAAGATCACCGGCGTCTTGTGGCGCCAGCAATGCGGATAGCTGTGCTCGATCTTGGCGAAGGCCAGCAGCACGCCACGGCGGCGCAGCAGTTCGACGATGACGTCGTTGGCCTTCCACACGTGCAGACCGGCGATCACCGTACCGTCGAGCGCCGCCGGCGTATCCGCGCGGAAGGTGCCGCGGCTTTCGATGTAATTGAGCGTGTCGATGCCGTACTGGCGCGACACCACGAAATCTTCCACGCCATGGTCGGGCGAGGTGTGCACGGCGCCGGTGCCGTCTTCGGCGGAGACATGCTCGCCGAGCAGCACGGGCACTTCCCGCGGGTAGAACGGATGCTTCAGCAGCGTGTGCTCCAGCGCCTGGCCGGCGACCTGGCCGAGCACCTGCACGTCGTCGAGGCCGTAACGCTGCGCCACTTTCTCCACCAGCGCGGTGGCGACCACCAGCAGCACGCGCTGGCCATCGCGCGGCTTGGCCTCGATCAGCGCGTAGTCGAGATCGGCGCCCAGCGACACCGCCAGGCTTTCCGGCAGCGTCCACGGCGTGGTGGTCCAGATCGGGATGGCCACGACGGCGTCGCCCGCATCCACGCCGAACTTCCGCGCAAGCGCCTTGGGGTCCACGGCGTCATAGGCCACATCCACCGCCGGCGAGGACTTGTCGGCGTATTCGATCTCCGCCTCGGCCAGCGCCGAGCCGCAATCGAAGCACCAGTACACCGGCTTGGCGCCACGCACCACGTGGCCGTTGGCGACGATCTTGGCCAGCGCGCGCACCATGTCGGCTTCGTACTTGAAGTCCATGGTGCGGTACGGGTGTTCCCAGTCGCCGAGCACGCCCAGGCGCTTGAAGTCGGCGCGCTGCAGGTCGATCTGCTGCTGCGCGTACTCGCGGCATTTCTGGCGGAAGGCCGCGGCGTCGAGCTTGTCGCCCGCCTTGCCGAACTTCTTTTCCACCGCGATTTCGATCGGCAGGCCGTGGCAATCCCAACCCGGCACGTAGGGCGCGCGATAGCCGGCCAGCAGGCGCGACTTCACCACCACGTCCTTGAGCACCTTGTTGACCGCGTGGCCCAGGTGAATGGCGCCATTGGCATACGGCGGGCCATCGTGCAGCACGAACACCTTGTCGCGTCCGGCAGCATGCTGCTGGATCTGCTCATAGCGCCCGGCCTGCTGCCAATCGGCCAGCCACACGGGCTCGCGCTTGGGCAGGTCGCCACGCATCGGGAAATCCGTCTGCGGCAGGTTGATGGTGTTCTTGTAATCCTGGGTCATTGCCTGAGTGCCGTCGGGTGGTAGCTGGCGCGGCCCGGCCGCTGCCGTTGATGTTTCGGTGCACGCCGCCCGGGCTGGGCGGAAACGCGAACGTTACCGGATTTGCGCCGGCTACGCCTCGCTCAGGCGAGGATTCATGCCCAGCACCTCGCGCGCCTGGCGCGCATCGAGCGCCATCTGCGCCTTCAATGCCTCCAGGCCGTCGAATTTCTGCTCGTCGCGCAACTTGGCCACGAACTCCACCGCCATGCGCTGGCCGTAGAGATCGCCATCGAAATCGAACAGGTGGACTTCCAGCAGCGGCTCGGCCACCTCGTTGACGGTCGGCCGACTGCCAAGGCTGGCCACGCCGGGCCAACTGCATTCGCCCTCGCCCAACCCCACGCGCACGGCAAAAATGCCATGCACCGGGCTGGTACGGTCACGCAGGTGGATATTGGCGGTGGGATAGCCCAGCGTGCGGCCCAGCTGATGGCCGTACTCCACCTTGCCCTCGATCACGAACGGACGGCCAAGCAGCGGCGCCGCCCCGGCGAATTCCCCCGCCCCCAGCAGCATGCGGACCCGCGTGGCGGAGACGCGGGCGCCATCGAGCAGCACCGCGGGCATGGTGCGGGCCACGAAACCGTTCGCCGCACCCATCGCCTCCAGCAGGGCGACATCGCCGCCACGCTTGTGGCCGAAGCGGAAGTCGCCGCCCACCCACACCTCGCGCGCGGCCAGCCGATCCACCAGCACGCGGCGCACGAAATCCTCGGCGGACATCGCGGTCAGCGCGCGATTGAAGCGCAGCAGCAGCACTTCCCGCATGCCGGCCGCATCGAAGCCGCGCAGCTTCTCGCGCACGCTGGACAGGCGCGGCACCGGCTCCGGCGAAAAATAGGCCCGCGGCAACGGCTCGAAGCTCACCGCCACCGGCGTCAGCCCAAGTTCGTCCGCTCGCTCACGCACCTGCGCCAGCAAGGCCTGGTGACCCCGATGCAAGCCATCGAACGCACCAACGGCCACTACGCTGCCGCCGGGAGCCAGACAGGTGCCGGCGACATCCCTGGAAAGTCTCATCATCCGCCGATTATAGCGGCTGGAGACTGGCAACCTGCGTTCTGCAGGCCCCGCGAAAGCGGCGATCCAGTGACTTCCCGCCAAATCACAAGACCAAGGCACTGGCCCCCCCGCTTTCGCGGGGATGACGCGTAGGGCGCGCCCGGATTGACGTCAAACGCCCCGCAACTCGCTCAGCCGGAAGCCCGCCGCAAACAGCGTCACCACATAGGCGCCACCACCGGCCGCCACCAGCACGGCCAGATGCCAGACGCGGGTCCACTTCGGCGCCTCGGTCCAGTCCGGCCACAGCCACATGCCCAGCAGCAACACGGCGACCATCACCGCGCAGGCCAGCACCAGTCGCAGCATATGGCGCGCCCAGCCCGGCTGGCGCTGATACACGCCCGCCTGCCGCAACCAGCGCCAGAGCAGGCCCAGATTGATATAGCTGGCGATGGCGCTGGCCATGCCCAGCGCCATGTGCAGGCCCGGCACAGCGGCCACGCCATCCAGCCACGGCAGCTGCTTCTGCGCCGGCGTGGCCCACAAGCCAAACAGCAAGGCCACGAACAGCACGTTGAGCCCCATGTTGGCCACCAGCGAGGCCACGCCGGCACGCACCGGCGTCTTGGTGTCCTGGCGCGCGTAGAACGCGGGCAGCGCTACCTTGACCAGCGCGAACGCCGGCAGGCCGAAACTCAACGCGGTGATCGACAGCGTCGCCATGCGCGTGTCGAACGGGGTGAACTGGCCGTGCTGGAACAGCGTCGCCACCAGCGGCTTGGCCAGCAGCATCAGCGCGAACATCGCCGGCACCGCGATCAGCAAGGTGATGCGCAAGCCCCAGTCCAGCGCCTTGGAGAAACCGTCCCGATCGGTGGTGACGTGATGGCGCGACAGCGACGGCAGGATCACCGTGCCCAGCGCCACGCCGAACAGGCCCAGCGGCAGTTCCAGGAAACGGTCGGCCTGCGACAACCAGCTCTGCGACCCGGTCATCAGGTAGGCCGCGATCACCGTGTCCAGCAGCAGGTTGATCTGCGCGATCGAGGAGCCGAACAGAGTCGGCACCATCAGCTTGAGGATGCGGCGCACGTCCGGATGGCTCCAGCCCCAACGCGGCAAGGTCAGCAGATCCAGCCCGCGCAACGATGGCATCTGGAACAGCAGCTGCAGGATGCCCGCCACCAGGATCGCCCAGCCCATCGCCATGATCGGCGGATTCAGATGGCGCGACAGCCACAGCGCGCCCCCGATCATGCACAGGTTGAGGATCACCGGCGTCAGCGCCGGCAGCGCGAAGCGATGGAAGCTATTGAGCGCACCGCCGGAAAGTGCGGTCAGCGATACAAACAAAAGGAATGGAAACGTAAGGCGCAGCAGCTGGGTCGTAAGCGCGAACTTCTCCGGCGTATCTGCCGCCCCCTGCGAAAACAAGGAAGCCACCTGGGGCGCGAAGATCACGCCCAGCGCGGTGATCACCAGCAGCACGCCACCCAGCGTGCCCGATACGCGGGACATCAGCTGCTTGAGGTCCTCATGGCTGCGCTTTTCCTTCACCTCGGTGAACACCGGCACGAAGGCGGTGGAGAACGAGCCTTCCGCGAACAGCCGGCGCATGAAGTTGGGAATGCGAAACGCCACCCAGAACGCGTCCGTCGCCGCATTGGCGCCGAACACCGCATTGATGGACATGTCCCGGACCAGACCGAGTACGCGCGAAATCATGGTCATGCTGCTGAACGACAGCAGCCCACGGAACATGCTGGGAGACTTCATGCCTCTGACGACGCCTATGCTTGAGTGGATACCGGCCGCGTCGAAACCGACTCCCCGCCCGGAAAGGCGCATAGTGTGACAGCGGTTGTGGGCGAGATCACGACGCAAACGTGGCATAATGCAGCCCGCCTGCCCCACCCCGACGCCCTACCGATGGCGCCACACCGGGCGGAGCACCTTGACAAACGGCTAAGCTGTTGACGCTGCGGCGCATTGGCCGCATAATTGCCGTCTTTTTCCAACCCAGCAATTCCGGAGTTCTACCTTGGCCAACATCAAGTCCGCGAAGAAGCGCGCGCGCCAGTCCGAGCAGCGCCGCCTGCGCAACGTCAGCGCCCGTTCCATGGTGCGCACCGCCCTCAAGAAGGTCGTCAAGGCCATCGAGAACAAGGACAAGGCTGCCGCCGTCGAGGCTTTTGCCGCCGCGCAGCCCGTCATGGATCGTTACGCCGCCCGCGGCCTGATCCACAAGAACAAGGCCGCTCGCCACAAGAGCCGCCTCAACGCGAAGATCCGCGAGCTGGCGTAAGCCAGGTTTACGCGACAATCGGGTTGGCGAAAAAGCCGGCGCAAGCCGGCTTTTTTGTGTTGGATGAAGAGCGAGGCCGGCGCAAGCCGGCTTTTTTGTGTTGGATGAAGAGCGGGGCCGGCGCAAGCCGGCTTTTTTGTGTGCGCGCGAAACTTGGGCCCACAACCGTCATTCCGGCGAAAGCCGGAATCCAGCGACTTAAACCCGTCGATTAGGCTGCAGACCCGCGCCTCCAAAGGCACTGGATGCCGGCTTTCGCCGGAATGACGGCAAAAAAGAAGGCGACCCGGGGCCGCCTTGCTTTCGTCATGCGACACCCGCGACCGCGGCGTTACTCCGCCGCGCCATCCCCACGCCGCCGCACATCCCCCGGCAGCATGTCGTCGCGCTCCTCGCGCGCCATATGCTCCGCCTCGAGGAAGCGCCACACCTGCTGGCATACCGGCATGGTGTTCTCGCGGGCGATGGCTGAGACCAGGAACCACGGCTGGGTCCAGCCCAGGCGCGCGACGATGTCCTCGGCCACGGCCTGGCGCTCATCCTCGGGCAGCACGTCCGCCTTGTTCAGCACCAGCCAGCGCGGGCGCTCCAGCAACTCGGGATCGAACTTGGCCAGCTCCTGTTCGATCGCATGCACCTGCTCGACCGGATCGGCGCCATCGATGGGCGCGATGTCGACCACGTGCAACAGCAGGCGCGTGCGCGACACATGGCGCAGGAACTGGATGCCCAGGCCGGCGCCATCGGCCGCCCCCTCGATCAGGCCGGGAATATCGGCAATCACGAAGCTCTGGTCCGTGCCCAGGCTGACCACGCCCAGGTTGGGGTGCAGCGTGGTGAACGGATAGTCGGCCACGCGCGGCGTGGCCGCGGACACGGCGCGGATGAAGGTGGACTTGCCGGCATTGGGGAAGCCCAGCAGGCCCACGTCGGCCAGCAACTTCAGCTCCATCTTCAGCTCGCGCACGTCGCCCGGCGTGCCCGGCGTGGACTTGCGCGGCGCACGGTTCACCGAGCTCTTGAAGTGGATATTGCCCAGGCCGCCCTTGCCGCCCTGCGCCACCAGCAGGCGCTGGCCGTGCTGGGTGAGGTCGCCGATGATCTCGTCGGTATCGACATTGGTCACCACGGTGCCGACCGGCACGCGGATGAAGGTGTCTTCGCCGCCCTTGCCGTACATCTGGCTGCCCATGCCGTTCTGGCCGCGCTCGGCCTTGAACGAACGCTGGTGGCGGAAGTCGATCAGCGTATTGAGGCCTTCGTCGGCCACCAGCCACACCGAGCCGCCGCTGCCGCCGTCGCCGCCGTCCGGGCCGCCAAAGGGAATGAATTTTTCGCGACGGAAGCTGATGCAACCGTTGCCGCCGTCACCGGCCTGGACCTTGATGATGGCTTCGTCGACAAATTTCATGGGGAGATCCAGGGGTGATGAACGGGAAGCGGGCGCAGCTCAGTGCATCATAAGGGATTACCGGACCGGCTTATTTCCGCCCCAACCCCTGGCCCTCTCTCAGAAAAAACAAAGGCCCCGCCAAGGCGGGGCCTTCGCTGCAGCATCGCCGGGAATTAACCCTTGACGACGCTGACGAACTTGCGGTTGTTCTCGCCGCGCGTCTTGAACTCGACGGTACCGTCGACCAGCGCGAACAGCGTGTGGTCACGGCCCAGGCCCACGCCGGTGCCGGCATGGAACTTGGTACCGCGCTGACGCACGATGATGTTGCCGGCTTCGATGGCCTGGCCACCGTACACCTTGACGCCGAGGTACTTCGGGTTCGAATCGCGACCGTTGCGGCTGGAACCTACGCCTTTTTTATGTGCCATGACTCAATGCTCCAGTTGCTCAGGCGTTGATGCCCGTGATCTCGACTTCGGTGAAATGCTGACGATGTCCCTGCTGCTTCTTGTGGTGCTTGCGGCGGCGGAACTTGATGATGCGGACCTTGTCGGCACGGCCGTGCTTGCGCACGGTGGCGCTGACGGTGGCACCGGCCACGGTGGGCGCACCGACGGTGATCGACTCACCGGCACCGACCAGCAGGACCTGGTCGAAGGTGAAGGCGGCGCCTTCTTCGGCGTTCAGCAACTCCACGCGCAGGACGTCGCCCTGCTGAACGCGGTACTGCTTGCCGCCGGTCTTGATGACTGCGTAACTCATGGGATTATCCCTTCTGTCGTTATTCTCTTGGGCTCGCCAGGCGAAAAGCGGCACTGGCGAACTGCGGAGTATAGCGAGGCCGGCTGGCGGTGGTCAATTACTGACCACCCATCGCGAGACAGCCGCCGGACAGCCGGTCATTGACCGTTCTGGGCCGGCGTGGCCGTGGCGCCAGCGGCGGCCTTGGCGGGAGCCTTGGTCGCTGGCTTGGCTTCGGCCTTGGCCGGTGCCTTGGAGGGCGTGGCGGCCTTCTTTACGGGTGCCTTGGTGGTCTTCTTGGCCGGCGCCTTGGGCTTGGTCTTCGCTGGCGCCTTCGAGGCGGCCTTGGCCGGCGCCTCTTCCGCGTCGTCGTCCGTGGCCTTCAGCGCCACGCCACCGGCAAGGGCGGCCGCGCCGATGCCGGCACTAGCGGTGGCGATCTTGGCCGGACAGCGGCCATTGGCGTCCAGGCTGCCCATCTGCTTGAGTTCTGAGATCATCTGCGCGCTGCGCTCATGGCTCCACTGCTGGCCCGCCTGATTGGCCTCGGCCATGGTGGTGGGCATCTCGTTGATGACCTTCTGGCCCAGCGGCGAACGATAGAACTTGAGCAGGCCATCCAGCTCGTCAGCGGTGAAGTGGTGCTGATAGACCGGCACCAGCCGGCCGATGAACAGCTGGGTCTGGCTGGCGTCCATGTAGTTCTGCCAGAAGTCGGGCGACACGCAGGGCATCGACTGCTGCAGGGTGGTGACCGCCTGGGTGTTCATCTGGGCCAGCATCTTGCCCACGCCGACCACATCCATCAGCTGGCGCACCTGTTCCTCGCTGGCCGGAGCCGCCGTCGCCATCGCCTGGCCGCCGGCCATTGCAAGCGCCACCGCGGCGCCCCATTTCATCCACTTGACCATCCGCACTCTCTATATCGCTGCGTCGGCCGGAAGCCGGCCAAAGATCCTATTAAGCCATAGTCGGCGCCGCCTTCCCTGAAGATGGCCGACAGGCAGCCACGCAGCCAATAACTAACCTGGTTAGTTTGATATAGTGCAGTTTTTCCCCCTCTCCACCCCACCCGGGCGACATGGACACCATTCGCATACGCGGCGCGCGCACGCACAACCTCAAGAACATCGACCTGGATCTGCCTCGTGACCGGCTGATCGTGATCACCGGCCTGTCCGGCTCCGGCAAGTCGTCGCTGGCGTTCGACACTATCTATGCCGAAGGCCAGCGCCGGTACGTCGAGTCGCTGTCGGCCTACGCCAGGCAATTTCTCTCGATGATGGAAAAGCCGGACGTGGACCACATCGAGGGTCTGTCACCGGCCATTTCCATCGAGCAGAAATCCACCTCGCACAACCCGCGCTCCACCGTGGGCACGATTACCGAGGTGTATGACTACCTGCGCCTGCTCTACGCCCGCGTAGGCACACCGCGCTGCCCCGACCACGGCATTCCGCTGGAAGCGCAGACGGTGAGCCAGATGGTGGACAGCACGCTGGCACTGGACCCGGACAAGCGCTACATGCTGCTGGCCCCGGTGATCCGCGAGCGCAAGGGCGAGCATGTACAGGTGTTCGACCAGCTGCGCGCGCAGGGTTTCGTGCGCGCCCGCGTCGATGGCGCCGTGTACGACCTGGATGCGGTGCCCCCGCTCACCCTGCGCCAGAAGCACACCATCGAGGTGGTGATCGACCGCTTCCGTCCGCGCGACGACATCAAGCAGCGGCTGGCCGAGTCGTTCGAGACGGCGCTGCGGCTGGGCGACGGCCTGGTGATCCTGGCCGACATGGACGATCCGTCGGCCAAGGAACAGCTGTTCTCCTCGCGCTATTCCTGCCCGGTGTGCGACTACTCGCTGCCGGAACTGGAACCGCGCCTGTTCTCGTTCAACTCGCCGGTGGGCGCCTGCCCGTCGTGCGATGGCCTGGGCGTGACGCAGGTGTTCGACGCCTCGCGCGTGGTCGCCCATCCGGAGCTGTCGCTGGCCAATGGCGCGGTGCGTGGCTGGGATCGCCGCAATGCGCATTACTTCCAGCTGATCCTGTCGCTGGCCGCGCACTACGGCATCGATGTCGACACCCCGTGGCAGAAACTGCCCGCCGGCGTGCAAACGGCCATCCTGCATGGCAGCGGCAAGGAAAAGATCGCCTTCCGCTACATCACCGAGCGCGGCGGCCGCGTCACCCGCGAGCATGCGTTCGAAGGCATCCTGCCGAACATGGAGCGGCGCTACAAGGAAACCGAATCGCCCGCCGTGCGCGAGGAGCTGGCCAAGTACATCAGCGACCAGCCCTGCCCCGAATGCCACGGCCAGCGCCTCAACCGTTCGGCGCGCAACGTGTTCGTGGCCGACCACGCGCTGCCCACGCTGACCGCGCGCTCGATCGACGACGCGCTGGCGTTCTTCGAGAAGCTCACGCTTACCGGCTGGCGCGGCGAGATCGCGGTGAAGATCATCAAGGAGATCCGCGAGCGCCTCACCTTCCTCAACGACGTGGGCCTCAACTACCTGACGCTGGATCGCCAGGCCGATTCGCTGTCCGGCGGCGAGGCGCAGCGCATCCGCCTCGCCTCGCAGATCGGCGCGGGCCTGGTCGGCGTGATGTACGTGCTCGACGAACCCTCCATCGGCCTGCACCAGCGCGACAACGAGCGCCTGCTGGGCACGCTGACGCGCCTGCGCGACCTGGGCAACACGGTGATCGTGGTCGAGCACGACGAAGACGCCATCCGCATGGCCGATCACGTGCTCGACATCGGCCCGGGTGCCGGCGTGCACGGCGGCGAGGTAGTGGCGCAGGGCACGCTGAAAGACGTACTCGCCTCGCCGCGCTCGGTCACCGGCCAGTTCCTGTCCGGCAAGCGCGGCATCAAGGTGCCCACCGAGCGTCGCCAGCAGCTCGACGCCGATTCGTGGCTGCACCTCAAGGGCGCCAGCGGCAACAATCTGAAGAACGTCGACCTGGCGATTCCCGCCGGCCTGTTCACCTGTGTCACCGGCGTCTCGGGCTCGGGCAAGTCCACGCTGGTCAACGACACCTTGTTCCGCCTCGCCGCCGCCGAGTTGAACGGCGCCAGCGCGCAGCCCGCGCCCTACCAGAGCATCGAGGGGCTGGAGCTGTTCGACAAGGTGGTAGACATCGACCAGTCGCCGATCGGTCGCACGCCGCGTTCCAACCCGGCCACCTATACCGGCCTGTTCACGCCGCTGCGCGAACTGTTCGCGCAAGTGCCCGAGGCGCGCGCACGTGGCTATACGCCGGGCCGCTTCAGCTTCAACGTGCGTGGCGGCCGCTGCGAGGCGTGCGAAGGCGACGGCATGATCAAGGTGGAGATGCACTTCCTGCCGGACGTGTACGTGCCCTGCGATGTCTGCCACGGCAAGCGCTACAACCGCGAAACGCTGGAAGTGCATTACAAGGGCCACACCATCGCCGACGTGCTCGACATGACCGTGGAAGACGCGTTTAAGCTGTTCGAGAACGTGCCGACCATCGCGCGCAAACTGGAAACATTGCGCGCGGTGGGCCTGGACTACATCAAGCTCGGCCAGAGCGCGACCACGCTCTCGGGTGGCGAAGCGCAGCGCGTGAAGCTGTCCAAGGAGCTGTCCAAGCGCGATACCGGCCGCACGCTGTACATTCTCGACGAACCCACCACCGGCCTGCACTTCCACGACATCGAGCAGTTGCTCGACGTGCTGCATCAGCTGGTGGACCAGGGCAACACGGTGGTGGTGATCGAGCATAATCTCGACGTGATCAAGACCGCCGACTGGCTGGTCGATCTCGGCCCGGAAGGCGGCGCCGGCGGTGGCCGCATCCTGGTGTCGGGTACGCCGGAGACGGTGGCTTCCACGCCGGGCTCGCATACCGGACACTTCCTTGCCCCGCATCTGGACATGAAGCCGGCCAAGCCCGCCAAGGTCGAGAGCAATGGCAAGAGCAAACCCGCATTACGGAAGAAGACGGCATGAGTTCCAGCGATACGGCGCCCGCGAAACGCAAGCGTGCCGGGCACACCGAGGCAACGGACAGCACCCCGGCCACCGCGGCATCGGCCACGCGGCTTTACGTCGCGCCCATCACCGTGCGCTGGCGCGACCTGGACGCGTTCAACCACGTCAACAACGCCAACTACCTCACCTATCTGGAGGAGGCGCGGCTGCAGTGGCTGCGGCATGTGCCGGGCTGGTTCGACGAGCATTCGATGCCGGTACTCGCCGCCAGCGAGATCAATTACCGCCGGCCGATCGAATGGCCCGCCGAACTGCATGTCGAGCTGTCTTGCGAACGGCTGGGCAACAGCTCCATCACCCTTGCCCACCGCATCCTCGACGCCGCTGACGGCGAGCGCCTGTACAGCGATGGACGCGTGGTGATGGTGTGGATGAACCCCGCCACCGGCAAGACGGTACCGCTGCCACAGTCGATCCGCGACGCGGCGGAAGGCGCTGCTTGAACGGCGGCGCCGGCATTCGGGGTTAACCCGTTCGACGCGACGGATGTCGTAGCTTCACGCGACATCCGTAACATGCACGGCGACCACCCGAAAGGAGTTCGACCGTGAGCAAGCTTCCCCTGTGCCCCCTCGCCTTTGCCATCGCCGCCAGCGTCGCCACGGCGGCGACGGCAGCGAGCGCGCCCACCAGCCTTACCCTCTACCGCAGTGACGATGCCGCCCTGTTCAGCGCCGCCGACAACGGCAGCGTGCAGGCGGGCTATGCGGTGGCGCGCGAGCCGCGCCAGCTGCAGCTCAAGGCCGGCCTGCAGGACATCAGCCTCGGCGGACTGCCGCAATACCTGGACGCCGAAGCACTGGCACTAAGCGTCGAAGGCGGCGCCGCCAAGGTGGTTTCCCAGCGCCTGCGCCTGGGACAAGGCCAGAACGCCGCGCTCGGCAGCCTGATCGGCCAGCCGGTGGACGTACTGGCCACCAGCGGACAACCACTCGCCAGCGGCACTCTGCTGCGCGCCGGCGACGGCCTGCTGGTGCAGGATGCCTCGGGGCGCAGCAGCCTTATCCGCGAGTTCGCCGCCGTGCGCGCGCAGGGCAGCTTCCAGACCGGCTCCAGCCTGGAACTGCGCGTCGACGCCAGCCATGCCGGCACCGCCAGCGCCATCCTGAGCTATCCCACTGGCGGCCTGGGCTGGCGCGCCGCCTATGTCGGCACCCTGCAGCCGGGCAACAGCTGCAAGCTGCAATTCGAATCGCGCGCCAGCATCGCCAATCGCAGCGGCCGCGACTGGTCTGGCGTGCAGCTGACCCTGGTGGCGGGCGAGCCCCAGTTCGCCAAGCCCTCCGCACCGCGCCCGATGGCGGCGTACGCGGCGCGCGCGAAGGTGGACAGCGCCGAGTTGCCCGAGCAGTCCTCGCTCGCCGATTACCGCACCTACGCCTTGCCCGCTCCGGTCGACCTCCCCGATGGCAGCGTGAGCCAGGTGCCGCTGTACGCGACGCGCACGCTCGACTGCGAACGCACCGCGCTCTACGAGAACGCCGGTGGCTGGGTACCACCCCAGCCGATGATCAACCGTGATTACGCGGCGGGCGGCAACAGCGCCATCGTGAGCACGCTGCAACTGCGTGCGTTCGACAGCCTCCCCACCGGCTATCTGCGCGTGCTGGCGGCCGACCGCCAGGGCACGCCGCAATTCATCGGCGAAGGCCGCATCAACGACACGCCCAAGGGCAGCGACGCGCACATCACGCTCGGCACGGCATTCGACTTGCGCGGCGAGCGTGAGCGCACCGCCTTCAACGTGGACAAGGCCGGCCGCACGCTCGACGAAGCCTTCCGCATCACGCTGACCAATGCCGGCGACAGCGCGCGCACGATCACCATCCGCGAACATCCCTCGCGCTGGCGCCAGTGGACGCTGGCATCGTCCAGCCTCAAGCCCAGCCAGCAGACCACCGACACGCTGGAGTTCCAGGTGAACGTGCCTGCCGGCGGCAAGGCCACGCTGGATTACGCCGTGCATTATCAGTGGACCGCGGAACAGCAGCCCCAGGACTGAGCAGCGCATAGGCGGCGAGGGAAAACAGCGGCCCGCAGCCGGGTTTGCTACTCTCGCCGCTCTCTTCTCATCCTCCAGCTCACGGGCCTGCCCATGCTCAACGTCATCACGCACGACGCCATCACCGAGATCAACCTGGCGCGTCCGCCGGTCAATGCACTGAACATCGACCTGCTGCGCGCCATCCGCGATGCCGTCGATGGCGCGCTTGCCGCCGGTGCGCGCGGCCTGGTGCTGTCGGGCGCCCCGGGCCTGTTCTCCGCAGGCGTGGACGTGCCGTCCCTGCTGGGCCGCGACCGCGATGGCGTGCGCGAGTTCTGGCGCGAATTCTTCCTCACCGGCTCGAAACTGGCCACCTCGCCGGTGCCCATCGTCGCCGCCATCACCGGCCACAGCCCGGCGGGCGGCGCGGTGCTGTCGCTGTTCTGCGACTACCGCGTGATGGCGGAAGGCCCGTTCCGCATCGGTCTCAACGAAGTGCAGGTGGGCCTGGTGGTGCCGGAGTCGATCCAGCTCGCGCTGCGCCGCATCGTGGGCCCCTATCGCGCCGAACGCCTGATGGTGGCCGGCGCGATGGTGGAATCAGCCGAGGCGCTGGCCTATGGCCTGGTGGACGAGCTCACCGGCGTGGAACAGGTCGTCACGCGCTCCATCCATTGGCTGCAGGGCATGCTGGCCCTGCCCTCCAACGCGATGCTGACCACGCGCGCCATCGCGCGAGCCGACCTTACCAGCGCATGGGCACACCCGGAGACGTTGCCGATCGACCAGTTCATCGACGCCTACTTCCACCCGGAAACCCAGGCGGTGCTGCAGCAGCTGGTGGCGCGCCTCAAGAAGAAGGACTGAGTCAGCCCTTGGCCACGGGGCGGCCCGGGGCACTGACCCAGCCGCTCCACGAGGGCGCATACAGCCGCGAGCCCGCCAGCCCGGCGTGCTCCATCGCCAGCAGGTTGTGGCACGCGGTCACGCCGGAGCCGCACATGTGCACCACGTCCTGCGGCGCATGCGTGCCGAGCAGTTCGAGGAACTCCCGGCGCAATACATCGGCAGGCTTGAAGCGGCCATCCACGCCCAGGTTGTCGGAAAACGGCCGGTTCAACGCGCCCGGCACATGGCCGCCCACGCGATCGATCGGCTCCACCTCACCGCGATAGCGCGGCGCCGCGCGGGCGTCGAGCAACACCCGCTGCGGCACACCCAGCAACTGGGCGTGATCCAACAGATACTTCGTGGCATCGAAATGCAGCGTCACCTTGCTGGGCGTACGGACCACCTCGCCTGAGGCTACCGGCAATCCCGCCGCCAACCAGGCGGGATAACCACCATCCAGCACGGCGGCTTCACGCACGCCCGCCAGACGCAGCAGCCACCACAACCGCGCGGCAGCGAGCGAACCGCCAGCGGCGTCGTAACACACCAGTTGCAGGCCGGGCCGCCAACCCCAGCGAGACAAAACCTCGGAAAACGCCGTCTCCAGCGGCAATGGATGCCGACCCAGCCCTTCGGCCTGTCGCGAGAGATCGGAGAGGTCGCGGTCGAGGCTGGCGTATACCGCGCCGGGAATATGTCCCTCGCGATAATCGCGCTCGCCCTTGGCGACATCCCGTTGGCCGTTGCCCGGCGCCATCAATTCAAAGCGACAATCGACGATAAGCACGGCGTCCACCGGCAACGCTGCCAGTTCATCGACCTCGATCAGCGTGGTCTTGAGGGTCATGTGCGCCCCAGCCTCTGCAGCAGATTGAACACCATGGCGGCGGTGGCGCCCCAGATGCGATGGCCGCCGTGCACGAACTCCACCATGTCGCGGCGATGCCCGCGGAACTCCATGGTGTAGCGACGCAGGTTGGCCGGATCAAGGAAGAACGACAGCGGCACTTCGAACACCTCGGCCACTTCGGCCGGCGCCGGGTACAGTCGCGCCTCCGGGTCGATGCGCGCCACCACCGGGGTAATGCAGTAGCCGCTCACGGTCTCGAAACGGTCGAGGAAACCCAGCGGCGTCACCAGCTTGCGCGCCAGTCCGATCTCCTCTTCGCTCTCGCGCAGCGCGGTAGCGACCGCGTCGGCGTCATCCGGATCGGTACGCCCGCCCGGAAACGCCACCTGGCCCGCGTGGTCCTGCAGGTGATCGGTACGCACGGTCAGCACCAGGCGCGGCTGTACGCCCTCGCGCAGGCCGACCAGCACCGCCGCCGGGCGCCGGGGCACGTTGCCCAGCAGCTCCGCCATGTCTTTGTGGTTCCAGCCTGCGCCGGTCGGCGGCGACGACAGCGGCAGCAAGGCGGAGCCAAGCTCGGTGAGCACTTCACCCATCACGGAAGCTTGCGCGCAGGAAGCACATCGCGCATGACGCGAAGACGCTCGCCGTCATCCATGCCGCGCCAGCGGGCAATCTCATCGCCGGTGCGCAGGCAACCGATACAGTAACCACGCGCATCGAGCCGGCAGATACCGATGCAGGGCGAAAGGGCGACAGGAGGCGTTGGGACAGGATCGTTGGGCATGAGCCCCATCATGCTAGCCGATTCCCTGCCGCTCGGCAGCGGTACTGCATCAAGGCTGGCGGACGTCGAGCAACTCGATTTCGAACACCAGCGCCTCGTTGGGCCCGATGCGTGGCAGCGCCCCATGCGCGCCATAGGCGAGCTGGGGCGGAATCACCACCTTCCAGCGGTCACCCACGTGCATGCGGGGAATCACGTCCTGCCAGCCGGGAATCACCTTGTCGACCTCGAAGTGCACCGGCGCACCACGCGCCCAGGTACTGTCGAACTCGGTGCCATCCACCAGCATGCCGCGGTAATTGACCGTGACCATGCTGGTGACGGTCGGGCTGCTCTGGCCATCGCCCTTCTTGATCACCGCATACTGGATGCCCGACGGCAGCTGGATCACGCCCGGCTGCTGCCGATTGCGGTCCATGTAGTCGGCGCTCTTGCGCGCGTTGGCCTCGGCGATGCGCTTGAACTCCGCCATAGCGGCGGAGTGCATCTGCTGGTCGAGCCGCTGCAGCTGGTCATGCATGTCCTGCATGGACACCGAAGGACGCTTCTTGGCATAGGCGTCCTGGATCGCCCGCTGCAGCGTGGGGATATCGATATCCGGATCGCCGTTGGCGAACTGGCTGCCGATCTGATAGCCGATGGCATAGGACAGCTTGGCCTTGTCGAGCTTGCCCGATGCGGCATCCGGCGATGCGGCGCCGTCCTGCGCATGCACTGACGCACCCCACAGCAAGATGCCCAGAGCCAGCCAACGCAGTTGTGCCATGCCTATCTCCATTGAAACCGGTACTCCACCATCGTAAGCGGTCCGGGCCCGTCGTGCAGCGAACACCGGACAACCCGGCATCCCAGCTGAGAACGCCAGGGGCCGCAAAGGTTCCCGCTGCTACCATGTGCGTTTTGTTGCCGGAGTGAAGTCATGGCCTATCGGAACCTGGAAATCACCCATCGCGGCGCGGTGCGCACGATCACCGTCAACCGCCCGGACAAGCTCAATGCGCTCAATCGCGACACGATCAATGAACTCACCCTGGCCTTCAACCAGGCCGCGCAGGATGACGACGTCCGCGTGGTCGTGCTGACCGGCGCGGGCGAAAAAGCTTTCGTGGCGGGCGCCGATATCTCGGAGATGAACGGATACACACCGGTGCAGGCGCAGGGCTTCTCGCGGGCCGGCCAGCAACTGATGAGCCGGGTCGAACGCCTGGGCAAGCCGGTGATCGCCCGCATCCAGGGCTTCGCACTCGGCGGTGGCATGGAGCTGGCCATGTGCTGCCATCTGCGCGTGGCCAGCGAGAAGGCGAAATTCGGCCAGCCGGAAATCAACCTCGGGCTGGTCCCGGGCTTCGGCGGCACCCAGCGCCTGCTGCGGCTGGCCGGCCGCGGCGCCGCGCTGGAGCTGTGCCTGACCGGCGCCCCCATCAGCGCCCAGCGCGCCTATGAGCTGGGCGTGGTGACCCGCGTGGTGGCGCCCGAGGTGCTGGACGAGGCGGTGAATGCGCTAGCCGACCAGTTGGCCGTAGCGGCGCCGCTGGCGGCGGCCGGCATCCTGGACGCCGTGTTGCAGGGCGGCGAAGCATCCATCGACCAGGGCCTGGAGTTCGAGACCCAGGCGTTCGCCCTTGCCTTCTCCACCGAAGACATGCGTGAGGGTACCAGCGCGTTCCTGGAGAAGCGCAAGGCAACCTTCAAGGGGCGCTAAGAGCAAGAGCCGCGTGCTTGATTTTGATCGCGGCCAGACGCCGCGATCAGTGCCCGCCCCGATATTTTTTCTCGCCCGCGGTGACCGCCAGATCCAGCCGGTTCTCCGGCGGCGCCAGCGGGCAGGTGGCATACGGGGTGAATGCGCAGGGCGGGTTGTAGGCGCGATTGAAATCCAGCACCACCTTGCCGTCCTTGGGCAGCTCGGCATACAGGAAACGGGCCGCGCCGTAGGTTTCATGGCCCGAGGTGCGATCGGCGATCACGAAGAACAGCGAGTCCGGTTCTTCCTGGATCGGCATCAGTTCATAGGTGTGGCCATCGCGATGGAACACCGCCTTGCCCGGCACCTTCTCCTTGTTGATCGTGCCCAGCACCGAGCCGATTTCCAGCTCGTGCGGCGGATCGAACGGCACCCAGTCGGCCACGATGCGCCATGACGGGTCCGCCGGGTAGTAATCCAGGCCGAGGAAGTGCGTGCGCGTCTGGGCGTTGCTGTCCTTCACGCGCAGCGCCTTGCGGCCGTCGCGGTCGATGACGAAGAAGTTCGCCGAACCGAAGGCCACCGTGGTAGGCGTACCCTCGCCGGCATGCGCATCGTCAAGCAGGGTGGCCTCAGTCACCGCCTTGCCATCGACGGTAGCGCCGCTGTTCTTGTCCAGCACGAGGTGCAGCGCGCCGTCCTTGGACAAGGTCACCACACCCAGGTGCGCCGGGCCGACCTTCAGCACGATGTCGTTGTCGGCGGCGCTGCCAATGCGATTGGCGCCATCCTTCAGCCATTCCAGGCCGACCAGGCTCAGCCAGCCGTTGGGCGCGGTGAGATTCGCCAGGCGCTTGTGCTGCCACTGCTGGTTCTGCTGGGAAAAATCGGCCGCCGTAGCGGTGTTGGTGGTCTGGGCGTGCACGGCGGCAACTCCAAAGCTCAAGGCGATAGCAAGAACGGTGGTACGCAACATGGCAGGCCCCGTCGGAATCGAAGTCCGAGTATGGACGTCCATTTGCCGGCATGGCAAGCGCGGCAGGGAATACTCAACGACCGCGCATGAACAACCTGTCCAGCTCCGGCAGGCTCAGTTGCGTCCAGGTGGGGCGGCCGTGGTTGCACTGGCCGGAGCGCTCGGTGGCTTCCATCTCGCGCAACAGGGCGTTCATTTCCGGAAGGGTGAGGCGACGGCCGGCGCGCACCGAGCCGTGACAGGCCATGGTGGAAAGCAGTTCGTTCTCCAGCTCCTGCAGGCGCCGCGAACTGCCGTGCTGGGCCAGCTCGGCCAGCACGTCGCGACACAGCTGCGCGACATCCGCGCCTTCCAGCAGGGCCGGAATACGCCGCACCACCACGCCCGAAGGGCCACTGCGCGACAGCTCCAGCCCCCACTCGGCCAGAGCCTCGGCATGCTCTTCGGCGGCGGCGGCCTCCTTCGCACTCACCGCCAGGCTCAACGGCACCAGCAGCATCTGCGAACGCAGGTTGCTGCAGGCGCGGCCGGCCTTGAGCTTCTCGTAGGTGATGCGCTCATGCGCCGCGTGCATGTCCACCAGGATCAGGCCATGCGCATTCTCGGCCAGGATGTAGATGCTCTTGAGCTGCGCGATGGCGAAGCCCAGCGGGGGCGCCTCATCGTCTGCCACCTCGGGCATGGGCGTGTTCGCCGCAAGCGCCAGCGACGCCGGATTCGCCACGGGCTCACCCAACAAGGCGGCATAGCCCGCCAGCGGCTCATCGCGCACGCCAAGGCTGAGCCGGCTCTGGCTGAAGGCATTGGGCCACGCCGGCGCGGCGGCGGGCGCCGCGGCATACGCCACGCCATGGGACGACAGCGCTGCCGTGTTCACCGGCTCGGCAACGGACAGGCCCACCTGCCCCGCTCGCGTCTGCGCCAACGCCTCATGCAGGGTGCGGAACAGGAAATCGTGCACCAGGCGCTGCTCGCGGAAGCGCACTTCGTGCTTGGCCGGATGCACGTTGACGTCCACGCCGGCCGGATCGAGTTCCAGATAAAGCACGAATGCCGGGTGACGCCCGTGGAACAGCACGTCGGCATAGGCCTGGCGCACCGCATGCGCCACCACGCGGTCGCGCACCAGGCGGCCGTTGACGTAGAAATACTGCGAGTCGGCCTGCGATCGCGACGCCGTGGGCAACCCTACCCAACCGGACAGATGCAAGCCCGCCGCCGCATGATCGATGCGCAGGCTTTGCGTGGGGAAATCCTCCCCCAGCACTTCGGCCACGCGCTGCAGGGCGGCGCTTTCGTCCCGCGCCGCCTTGAGGATGCGCACGGGCTTGCCGTTGTGGCTCAGGCGGAACTCGACCGATCCGCGCGCCAGCGCCAACGACTTGAGCAGGTCGTCGATATGCGCGAATTCGGTGCGTTCGGCGCGGAGGAACTTGCGTCGGGCCGGCACGTTGTAGAACAGGTCGCGCACTTCCACGCTGCTGCCCTGCGGATGCTGGGCGGGTCGGGCCGCCTGCACCTTGCCGCCATCCACTTCGATGCGGAACGCGGTGTCATGTCCCTGTGCACGGGAAGTCAGCGCAAAGCGCGCCACCGACGATACCGACGCCAGCGCCTCGCCGCGAAAGCCCATGCTGGCGACATGTTCAAGATCATCAAAGCTGCCGATCTTGCTGGTGGCATGCGAGGCCACGGCCAGCTTGAGTTCGTCCGGCACGATGCCGCAGCCGTCGTCGCGTACGCGGATCAGGCGCGCGCCACCTTGTTCGATATCCACCTCGATACGGGTGGCGCCGGCATCGAGGCTGTTCTCGACCAGTTCCTTGACCACCGACGACGGCCGTTCGATGACTTCGCCGGCGGCAATCTGGTTGATGAGTTCGGGGGGGAGAGGGCGGATCACAGGCATCGGCAAAGCTTAGAGCCTGGGCCGGCCGGACGAAAGTAAAAGCGCCGCCTCCAGGGCAGCGCTTCGGTCCAGAAGCCTGGGAGACGTGTCAGCCGGCAGGGATGGTGAGCATCATGCCCACCCGCACGCTGCTGTCGCTGTCGATGCGGTTGGCGCTCTTCAGGGCATTGACGCTGACGCCATACTGGCGCGCGATGCTGCGCAGGCTTTCGCCCTGCTCCACGCGGTGCAGGTCGCGCACCCCGTCATCGGCACGTGCCGAACTGTCGCCGCCATTGGACGAAGCGGAGGAAGCCATGGCCTGGGCCACCGCCTTGTTCGCCGCCGAGGCCGTTTCATCACCCGAGTCGCGAACCGACGCGATCACCGTGCCGTTGCGGCGTGCCGCCTGCGCGGCGAACCAGCTGCCCGGCGGGGGCGTGGCTTCGAAGTAGCTCTTGACGCCCGTCATCACCGCCTCGGCGAGATGCGCCTGGTGGCTGGGGTCGCGCAGCTTGCGCTCCTCGTCCGGGTTACTGATGAAGGCCGTCTCGACCAGGATCGAGGGCACGTCCGGCGAGCGCAGTACCACGAAGTTCGCCCGCTCCACGTAACCACGGTGGGTCGGACCCAGGCTGCCCAGTGCCTTGAGCACGTTGCCGGCCACCGATTCGCTGGCCTGCATCGAATAGCCCTGTTGCAGGTCGAGCAGCACGGCGGCCAGGCCGTCGTTCTTGTCATCCAGGGTGACGCCGCCGATCAGGTCGGCGCGGTTTTCACCATCGGCCAGCCAGCGCGCCGCCATGCTGGTCTTGCCGCGCGGCGACAGCACCCATACCGACGAACCCTTGGCGTCGCCATTGATGAAGGCGTCGGCGTGGATCGAAACGAACAGGTCGGCGGCGTTGTTGCGGGCGATCTGGTAACGCTGGGCGAGCGGAATGAAGAAGTCCGCATTGCGCGTCAGCACCGCCCGCATGCCGGGCTGCTGGTTGATCTGGTCGGCCAGCTGCTTGGCCACGGCCAGGGTGACGTTCTTCTCCAGCGTGCCGCCGGGGCCATGCGCACCCGGGTCTTCGCCGCCATGGCCGGCATCGATGGCGATCACCACCTTGCGCTCGCCATTGAGCATGGCCGCGGCCGCCCGGGTGGAGGCCATGCCGCTCTGGGTCGGCTTCAGGCTGGACTTGCCCGATGAATGTGGCGGTACCGGCGCCGGCACCGGGAGCGAGGCGGATGCCACCACGGGCGCCGCGCTGCTGTCGTCCGAATCCGGCGAAGCGGACTTGGAGCTGACCACCCCATTGCCCGGATACAGATCGAGCACGAGCCGGTAGCCGTAGTCGGCCTGCGGCTTGAGCAGGAAGCTCTTGACGTTGCTGGAAGGGGCGACCTTGGCGGTCAGCCGCACGTTGTTGCCCTGGCGGGCGCCGCTCAGGCCCTTGTACAGGCCCTGGGCGGACGGCGAGCTGAAGTTGCTGCTGATCGAACTGTCGTTGACGTCGACCGTGAGCTGGTCGCCGTCCTGCGCGACCTTGTAGGTCACCGGGCCGGAGACATCCAGCACCACGCGGGTGTATTCGGGCCCCGCCCAGACGCGCGCGGCCTTCACGTCCGCGGCATGCGAGGCGCAGAAAGGCGCCAGGGCCAGCAAGGCCACGGCGGCGAACCGAGCAGGATGCGTCCTATATCCCTTCATGGGCGGAATTGAAGCCCAGGACTTTGCTGAATGCAAGCGGTTTTTCCCTTGAATATCCATAACCTGCATGGGATTTGTCAGGCAACCTCCAGCTATCGGCCGCAAGCCACGCAAACTGAAGGCCTCTCAGCTCGCCATGAGCGGGAGAAAAATCTCAGCAAGTACCGATACTTAGAGAAAACGGGCGGTCTTTTCAGCCTAGCCGGGACAGCGTCCGTGCGCCCCGCTCGGTGCGCGACTCCAGCGCCGCGTGACGCCCGGTCCCCGCGTAGGCCAGGTGCACGATGACGTCCGCGGCGGGCAAGGCACCGACGCCCCGCTCGGGCCATTCCACCAACACCAGCGCGGCAGGATCGGACAACGCATCCAGGCCAAGCCATTCCAGCTCACCCGGGTCGGCGATGCGGTAGAGGTCCAAATGCCAGGCTGGCCGACCGTGGGCGCGGTAGGACTCGACCAGGCTGTAGGTGGGGCTTTTGATGCGCTCGCCCACCCCCACGGCGCCCAGCAGGGCGCGCGCGAAACTGGTCTTGCCGGCGCCCAGGTCACCATGCAGATAAATCACCAGCCCCTCGTCCAGCACGCCGGCCAGGCGGGTGGCCAGCGCGGCGGTCGCCGCTTCGTCGGCAAGCTCCCACTGATGTGCCGTCATGCGGCCTGTCCGTTGAGCAACTGTCGCAGGGGCTCCAGCAAATCGCTGGCGAGCAGGCCGCGCTCGCCACCGTGGCGGGCGGCGGCGTCGCCCGCACGCGCATGCAGGGCGACACCGAGGCAGGCCGCCTGCCAGGCATCGCAACCCTGCGCCAGCAGGGCCGCCACGATGCCGGTGAGCAGGTCGCCCATGCCGCCCGACGCCATGCCGGGATTGCCCCACGGGCAAACCGCCACGCGCCCTGCCGGGTCAGCCACCAGGCTGCCGGCGCCCTTGAGCACCACTACCGCGCCAAAATGACGCGCCAGCTCGCGTACCGCGCCGAAGCGATCGGCGCCAATCGCATCCGTGCCGCAGCCGAGCAGCCGCGCCGCCTCACCGGGATGCGGGGTGAGCACCACCGGGCCGGCCAGATGGCGGGGCTCGCTTGCCAGCAGATTCAGTCCATCGGCATCGAGCACCATCGGCAGGCCTGCCTCCAGCGCCGTCAGCCACAGCGCATGGCCCCAGGCGCCCTGCCCCAGCCCCGGGCCTACCGCCAGCACGGTGGCACGCTTCAGAAGCGGCGCCAGCGCCTGCGGTCCGTTCACCTCGTGCGCCATCAACTCCGGGCGGGCCGCATTGAGGGCCACGAGGTGCTCGGCGCGGGTCGCCACGCTGACCAGGCCGGCGCCGCCGCGCAGGGCCGCCTCGCCGCAAAGACGTATGGCCCCGGCGGTGCCATGTTCGCCACCGATCGCCAGCACATGGCCGTTATCGTTCTTGTAGGCCTGACGGGGACGCGGCGGCAGGGTCTGCACCTGCATCAACCCGGCATCGGCCTGCGTGCCCTGCCAAAGCGCCTCCGGCAAGCCCAGCGATTCCCATTGCACCCGCCCGACGTAGCCCGGCGCTTGTCCGGTGTAGAGCCCGCGCTTGGCCGCGATAAAGGTCACCGTGATATCGGCCTGGATCGCCTCGCCCGGCACGTTGCCGGTATCGGCATTGACGCCGGAAGGCACGTCGAGCGCCAGGATCGGCACCCCCATGGCGTGTATCCGCCGCACCAGCTGTGCCACCTCGGGCGCCAGCGCGCGCTGCAGCCCGGTGCCGAACAGGGCATCCACCTGCACATCCGTCGCGGGCAGTTCGAGCTCATCGCGCCAGGGATGCACCGTACCACCGCCCTGCTCGAATGCCTGCCGCGCACGCACCGCATCATCGCCACGGCTTTCGCCCAACGCGATTACCTCGGCATGCAAACCGGCCTCGCGCGCGAGCGCCGCCAGCAGAAAACCATCGCCGCCGTTGTTGCCCGGGCCGCAATACACGGCCACGCGCCGCGCCCGCGGCCATTGCTGCCGCAGGCAGATCAGCGCGGCCGCGGCGGCGCGCTGCATCAACTCATAGCCGGGAATACCCAGCGTATCGATGGCACGGCGGTCGAGCGCGCGCACCTGTTCAACGGTATAGAGCTCGTGACGATGGGCGCGGGTAGTCATGGGCGAATTATAGGCATGCCTGCCACGGGCTCCGCAGTCGTAGCGCCTACAATAGGCCCATGCCTAGCACCGCCGCCCCTGCCGTCGACTACGCCGCGCTCGCCCGCGACATCAAGCACTGGGCGCGCGAGCTGGGCTTTGCCGAGACAGGCATTTCCGGCACCGCGCTTAGCGAAGACGAGGTTCACCTCAAGCGCTGGCTCGACGATGGCCACCACGGCGAGATGGATTACATGGCCCGCCACGGCGACAAGCGCAGCCGCCCCGCCGAGCTGGAACCCGGCACGCTGCGCGTGATCTCGGTGCGCATGGATTACATCCCGCCCGGCACGCGCAACGCGTGGAACGTGCTGGAAGACCCCGAGGCCGGCTACGTGGCGCGCTACGCGCTGGGCCGCGACTATCACAAGCTCATGCGCAACCGGCTGCAGAAACTGGCCGAGCGCATCCATGGCGCCATCGGCGACTTCGGCTACCGCGCGTTTGTCGACTCCGCGCCGGTGCTGGAAAAGGCGCTGGCACGCAACGCGGGACTGGGCTGGATCGGCAAGCACACGGTGCTGATCAATCGCCGCGCGGGCTCGTATTTCTTCCTGGGTGAGCTGTACACCAACCTGCCATTGCCGGTGGACGAACCCGCCACGGCCCATTGCGGCAGCTGCCGGCGCTGCATCGACATCTGCCCCACGCAGGCGATCATCGCACCATACCGGCTCGATGCGCGCCGCTGCATCTCGTATCTCACCATCGAGTTGCGCGGCAGCATTCCCGAGGAACTGCGCGCGCCGATCGGCAACCGCATCTTCGGCTGCGACGACTGCCAGCTGATCTGTCCGTGGAACAAGTTCGCGCAGGACACCAGCGAACCCGACTTCGCCCCGCGCCATCGGCTCGATGGAGCCAGGCTGGTCGAGCTATTCGGCTGGAGCGAGCAGGAATTCCTGCAGCGCACCGAAGGCATGGCGATCCGCCGTACCGGCTACGAGGGATGGCTGCGCAACATCGCGGTGGCGCTGGGCAATGCGCCTCGTTCGGAGGAAGTACGCCAGGCGTTGCTGGCGCGCGCCGACCACCCTTCGGCGATCGTGCGCGAGCACGTGGCATGGGCGCTGGCGCGGCACCCGTCCTAGCTCCTTACTTGCGGCGTTCGTGGATCGCCTCGATCAAGGCCTGCGTGGCCGTATCGAAAGACCCGGCATGCCCCGAATCACTTTCCAGCGCCGGCAATATCTGCCGCGCGATGGACTTGCCCAGTTCCACGCCCCACTGGTCGAAGGCATTGATGCCCCACAGATGGCCGAGCATGAACACCTTGTGCTCGTACAGCGCGATCAATGCGCCGAGGCTTTCCGGCGTCAGCGCGTCGAGCAGGATCACCGTGCTCGGGCGATCACCCGGGAAGGTACGCTGCGCGGCCAGCACACGGCGGGCGGCATCATCGCCCTCCTTCGCTTCGGCCAATGCCTCGTCGAAGGTCTTGCCAAGCGCCAGCGCGGCCGCCTGGGCCAGCAGGTTGGACAGCAGGGCATCGTGATTGGCCTGCAGATCGTGCGCGGGCTTCACCACGCCGATGAATTCCAGCGGCACCACGTCGGTGCCCTGGTGCAGCGCCTGGAAGTACGCGTGCTGCGCGTTGGTCCCCACGCTGCCCCACACCACCGCCGAAGTGGATTGCGCCACCGGTTGGCCCTGCGGGGTGACCTGCTTGCCCAGGCTCTCCATCTCCAGCTGCTGCAGGTAGGAAGTGAGGTCGGTCAGCAGATCCGCATACGGCACTACCGCGCGACTGCCGCGCCCATGGCCATTGCGGTTCCACAGTTCCACCAGGCTCAGCAGCACCGGCAGGTTTTCCTGCCAGGGCGCGCTGCGGAAATGATCGTCGATATGTGCCGCGCCCTTGAGCAGCGCATGGAAGTTGTAGCTGCCGATGGCCAGCGCCAGCGACAGGCCGACCGCCGACCACAGCGAGAAACGGCCGCCGACGAAATCCCACATCGGATAGACCTGCGCCGCCGGCACGCCCCAGGCTTCCGCAGCCGCGACGTTCGCGCTCACCGCCAGGAAGTGACGCGACACCGCGTTCGCATCGCCAGCGTATGCACGACTGATCCAGTCGCGCAGCACCGTGCCGTTGAGCAGGGTTTCCTGCGTGGTGAAGGTCTTGGATACCACCACCACCAGCGTGCGCTTGGGATCGAGCTGATGCATCAGCTCATATGCCGACTGACCGTCGACGTTGGTGAGGAAGTGACTGCGCAAGCCCGGCACGTGATACGGCGCCAACGCCCGCACGGCGAGGCGCGGACCAAGATCGGAACCGCCGATGCCGATATTGACCACATCCGTGATGCCCGGCGCGACACCGAAATCGGAGGCATCGCCCAGGCCAATGGCGTGTACCAGGGCGTCGATGCGCTGCAGCGTCTGCTCGATCTCCTGCAACGCATCGCGCGGTGCTGGCGAAGGCAGCTGCGAGCCACTGGCGCGCAATGCGGTATGCAGTACCGCGCGATGCTCGGAGGTATTGATGGGCGCGCCGGCGAACATCGCATCACGCGCGGCCTGCCAGCCGCTGGCCTCGACATGCGCACCGAGCGCGTCGAGCGCGACGCCATCGAGTTTCTGGCGACTCAAATCCAGCAGGATCGGCCCGGATCGGTGTCGCAGCCGCTTGCCGCGCGCGGCATCCTTCAGCAAATCACGCAGATGGACGCGTGCAAGACGATCGACGTGCTCTGCCAGGAAGGACGAACGGCGCTCGGGCGACATGGGCTCTCATGCTTGACGAATGGGAACCCCGATCTTACGCAGCTCCCAGTGCCCGATGCCAGCACCCATGTGGCGGCGCAGCCATGGCACCGGAACCATACGCCTGCGCACAGCGCGCGCTACTGCGTCAGGAAGTGTTTCCGTTGGAACGCACTTCCTGTTGAAGAGCCCATGAGCGGGCCCCCGGGGCTTAGGCCGCCGCCATCTGCTTGGGGATCGAACGATTGGTGTGCGAGATGCGGTTATCGGCATCCACGTACACCAAGGTGGGCTGGAACTGCTCGACCTCGGCCTCGGACAGCTGGGCGAACGCGGCGATGATGATCAGGTCGCCGGGCTGGGCGCGATGTGCCGCGCTGCCGTTGACCGAGATGATGCCGGAGCCTTCCTCGGCACGCAGCGCATAGGTGACGAAGCGCTTGCCGTTGTTGATGTTCCAGGCGTGGATCTGCTCGTACTCGCGAATGCCGGAGGCATCGAGCAACAGGCCGTCGATCGCGATGGAGCCTTCGTAATGGAGCTCGGCGTGGGTCACCGTCGCACGGTGGATCTTGGCCTTGAGCATGTTCAGATTCATGACTTCAGTTTCCGGCAGGTAAAGCCCGCGTAGCCCACTATTATCGAGCCGGGTTCGCGGCGTCGCAACATGGGGCCGACTTCGGCCCCAATATGGGGTCGCTCAGTCGAACGGCAAGTTGTCGATCAGGCGGGTCTTGCCCAGCCGGGCGGCGATCAGCGCCACCAGCCCTTCGCGCTCGCCATCCGCCGGCTCGGAGAGGTCATCGACGCGGCGAATCGCCGCATAGTCCGGCTCGAAGCCGGCCCGGGCCAGCTTGGAGGCGGCGGCCTGTTCCACCACTGCGCGGGCATGCCCCTTGGCGATCAGCTCACGCATCTGCTGCAGCGTGGCGTAGAGCTGCGGCGCCAGGACGCGCTCCTCGGCAGAGAGGTACTGGTTGCGGGAGCTGAGCGCCAGCCCGTCATCGGCGCGCAGGGTCGCCGCGGCCATGATCTTCACCGGCAACGACAGGTCGCGCACCATGCGCTCGATCACCTTGAGCTGCTGGAAATCCTTCTGGCCGAACACCGCCAGGTCCGGCTGCACCAGGTTGAACAGCTTGCACACCACCGTGGCCACGCCGTCGAAATGGCCGGGGCGATGCGCCCCTTCCAGCGTCTCGGTGAGCTGGGGCACATGGATGCTGACGCTGTTCTGCGCGCCGAACGGATACATCGTGGCCACTTCGGGGGCGAACAGCAGATCGCACTCCTGTTCGGCCAGCCCCACCTGATCCTGCACCAGGGTGCGCGGATAGCGTTCGAAATCCTCGTTAGGACCGAACTGCGTCGGATTGACGAATACGCTGGCCACCACGCGATCGGCGCGCGCGCGGGCCAGCTTGATCAGCGAATGGTGACCGGCATGCAGGTTGCCCATGGTGGGCACGAAACCTACGGTGAGGCCTTGGCCACGCCAGCCACGGATGGTGGCGCGCAGCGCGGCGACGTCTTGCACTGTCTGCATGTCTGCTTTGCTCTTCAGTCGAAGCTGTGTTCAGGGGCCGGGAAGGCGCCACTGCGCACGTCCTCGGCGTAGGCCGCGATCGCCGCGGCCACCGAATCGCGTCCTGCGAGAAAATCCTTGCTGAACTTCGGGCGCTTGCCCGGCGTGATGCCCAGCATGTCCTGGATCACCAGCACCTGGCCATCGCAATGCGGGCCGGCACCGATGCCGATGGTCGGGATGGAAACGGCGCGCGTGATGCGCTCGCCCAACGCCGTGGGAATACCTTCGAGCACCAGCAGGTCGGCACCCGCGGCCTCGACCGCCTCGGCCTGTGCCACCAACCGGTCCGCCGCTTCCTGGGCGCGTCCCTGAATACGAAAACCGCCGAACTTGTGCACGGACTGCGGCGTGAGGCCGAGATGCGCGCACACCGGAATCGCACGCTCCACCAGGGCCGAAATGGCTTCGAGGATATGCGGCGCAGCGCCCTCGATCTTCACCATGGCCGCGCCCCCTTCGCTCACCAGCTGGGCGCCGGCTTCCAGTGCATGCGCGACATCGCGATCGGCCATGAACGGCAGATCAGCGATCAGCAAGGTAGCGGACAAGCCGCGCGCCACGATGCTGGTGTGGTAGACCATGTGATCCAGCGTCACCGGCAAGGTGCTGCTGTGCCCTTGGATCACCATGCCCAGCGAGTCGCCCACCAGGGCGACATCGACGCCGGCCATCTCCAGCTGCGCCGCAAACGTGGCGTCGTACGCGGTAAGCATGACGATGCGACGACCTTCCGCCTTCATGGCACGCAACGATGGCACGGTGACCGGCTTGCGTGTGGGTGCGTTCGCTTTCTGCGCGTACACAACAATTCCTTAGAGCGGAGTTAGACGTTGATTATCCCGCGTGCGAGGTGAAGGGCTCAAGGCAACCGTTCACAGCCGGCGGTATCGAGTGAAGCCAGCAGATCCGCCACCCGGCCCTGGCCCGGCAGCTGCAATGCGGGCGCCAGGTCATGCAGGGGCAGCAGCACAAAGGCGCGCTCGCGGATGCGCGGGTGCGGCAAGGTCAATCGCTCGTCGGAGAACGCCACGCCGTCCAGATGCAATATGTCCAGATCGAGCGTACGCGGCCCCCAGCGCTCGCCATCACGCACGCGGCCAGCCGCCCGCTCGATCGCCAGCAGCGCATCGAGCAATTCATGTGGCGGCAGGGCCGTATCGACATGCGCAACAGCATTGATGAAAGGCGGCTGCTCCAACACACCCCATGGTGGCGTGAGATACAGCGGCGAACGCGCCAGCAGTCGCGTGCCGGGCAACTGCGCCAGCGCATCGAAGGCACCCAGCACCTGGGCGCGCGCGTCGCCCAGGTTGCTGCCCAGCGCGATAAAGGCTTCGATCACGCGGGATCCGACTTGCTGCCCGATTTGTTGCCCGACTTGCCGGCCGGCTTGCGTCGGCGACGCTTGCGTGGCGAGGGCACCGCGGCGACTTCGCCAGCCGGGCCCTGCGGCGCACTGCCGGTCAAGGCAGCGGCAAGCGTCTCATGGGGCAATTGCTGGGCATGCGCCCACCACTGCCCCAACTCGCGGATCGCCGGCGACTCGGCGGCACGCAACAACAGGAAATCGAACGCGGCACGGAAACGCGGATGCGCCATCAGCCGGAACACGCGCTTGCGCTGCACCTGCTCGAAACGTGGCTGCAGCGACCAGATCTCTTCCATGGTGAGGGTGAAGCGGCGCGGGATCGCCACGCGCTGGCACTGCTCGCCCACCACCTGCGCGGCGGCACGATCCCAGGCGGCTGCGCTCTCCATGCCCTTGGTCGTCCAGGTGTGCGCCAGATCGCGCACCTCACCCCACAACAGCACGGCAAACAGGAATGCCGGCGTGACCGACTTGCCTTCGGCGACGCGCGCATCGGTATTGGCCAGGCCCTGCTCGATCAAGGCACGCAAGGCCTCGTCGCCGCGCTTGAGCGCGCGCGCGGTGGCTGGGAACATGAACTTCAGCAAGCCACTCCGTTCAAGCAGATGGAAGCTCTTGAGGCCGTTGCCGGCCAGGAACATCTTGAGCGACTCGTCGAACAGGCGCGCCGGTGCGGCATCGGCCAGCAGCGGCCCCAGCTCGGCGAACGGCGCGGACGCCGCCGCGTCGATGCGGAAACCAAGCTTGGCCGCCAGGCGCACCGCACGCAGCATGCGCACCGGGTCTTCGCGATAGCGGGTGGCCGGATCGCCGATCAGGTGCAGCACGCGATCTTCCACGTCCTGCATGCCGCCGACGTAATCGCGCACCGAGAAATCGCTGATGTCGTAGTAGAGCGCATTGACGCGGAAGTCGCGCCTGATGGCGTCTTCCTCGATGGTGCCCCATACGTTGTCGCGCACGATGCGGCCGTCGACGATATGGCGGTCACCTTCGCCTTCTTCCTCGCCGGTGCCACGGAAGGTGGCCACCTCGATGATCTCCGGCCCGTAGACCACATGGGCCAGGCGGAAGCGACGGCCGATCAGGCGCGAGTTGCGGAAAAGCTTCTTCACCTCGTCCGGCGTCGCATTGGTGGCGACGTCGAAATCCTTGGGGTGTCCGCCAAGCAGCAGGTCGCGCACGGCGCCGCCGACCAGATAGGCCTGGTAGCCGGCCTCGTTGAGGCGGTACAGCACGCGCAAAGCGGCCTTGCTGATGTTCTTGCGCGAAATCACGTGCTGCTCGCGCGGAATGATGCGCAGTGCAGGCGTAGTGGTGGTCCTTGCGTCGTGATTCAAGCGGTAGGGATCCTTGCGGGCGCGGTGGCGCCATTCAAAGCGAAATCGCGACGCCAGGCGCCGCGTCCACTCCCGCCGTGGCCCCAGGGAGCTGACGGGACTGTTTCGCACGGAGGGACCATGCGTCCCGGGCATTGCCGGGCGAAACAATTTCGCTATACTAGCGCGCTCCGGTGCATTTCGCTCCCTTCGTCTAGTGGCCTAGGACACCGCCCTCTCAAGGCGGGAACACGAGTTCGAACCTCGTAGGGAGCGCCACTTCCGGCCTGGCAAGGCCCCGGCTCATTCTAAACAGGCACGCGACAGTATGACTTTTGTCGTTACCGACAACTGCATCAAGTGCAAATACACCGACTGTGTCGAGGTTTGTCCAGTCGACGCCTTCCACGAAGGCCCCAACTTCCTGGTGATCAATCCGGACGAGTGCATTGACTGCACCCTGTGCGAGCCGGAGTGCCCGATCAACGCCATCTACCCCGAGGACGACGTGCCCGCCGGGCAGGAATCGTTCGTGGCGCTGAATGCGGAGCTGGCCAAGAGCTGGCCGGTGATCACCGAGCGCAAGGACGGCCTGGCTGACGCCAAGGCATGGGAAAACAAGCCCGGCAAGCTCGACCTGCTGGAGCGTTGAACTCCCCCACTGCCGGCCAGGTGAACCCCGCCTGACGCGCATACAAGAAAACGCCGCCCAAGGGCGGCGTTTTTTATGGCTGCGCGGGCCCGGCTCAGCTGCCGCCCAGGCGACCCTTGAGCGTATCGACCACCTTGGCCACCGCGGCGGCGTCGCCCTGGGCGCGCACTTCGCTGGCCTTGACACCACTGTTGCCGACGGTCAGCTGGACCTGATGCGGCGCGGCACCCGGAGCATCAGCCGTCTGCTTGGACTTGCCGTTGAACATGCTGCTGAAGAAGCCCTTCTTCTCGGTGGGCAGGTCCGAAGCCACCACGCTCAGCGTGTAGGTGTGGGCGTCGTCGTCATGCGCCAGCACCTGGCCGATATCGCCATTCTCCAGCGCCTGGCCGACACGGCGATAGGTGTTGTCGATGGTGTCATTGATCACGAAACCGTCCGCGATCACGCCGCCCCCCTTGCCGAAGCGGGCGGTGGCGCCATTGGCGGTCGGGTTGTTGGCACCCGGCTCGGGGATCACCAGCGCGGCGCTGGTGGACGGGGTATCCAGTCCCGGCGGGATCTCGAGCGGTGTTTCCTGTTTGGCGGTTTCCCAGGCTTTCTGCGAACGGAACATGCCGCAGCCGGAGAGCAACAAGGCAGACAAGGCCAGGACCGGCAGGGCCACCACAAGCGGGTTTTTCTTCATGTAAGCAGATTCCGTAGGAGTATCAGTAGCCCGAAAACATCAGGCCGCATTCGCCAAGGATGCCAGACCTGCCAGCGCTTCGCTCAGGCGCGTGCGGTCGGGACCATCCTCCAATTCAACCAAAGGCAGGCGCGGCGCCGCCAAACCCAGCCCCAAGGAAGGCAGCCCAGCCTTCACGGCGATCGGATTCGGCGCGCAGTTGAGCGCCTCCACCAACGGCGCCAGCGCCGCGTTGCAGCGCTGCGCCTCCAGCCGGTCGCCCGCCGTGGCCGCATCGCACAACATGCGAAACGCACGAGGCACCAGATTGGCTACCACCGAGATGGTACCCGCGCCCCCCGCCAGCATGGCCTTGGCCGCCGTACCGTCGTCACCGGAGAGATAGACGAAATCCGGGCGCGCAAGTTCCGCATTGGCCCGAATACGCTCGTCGCTGCTCAGGGCGTCCTTGATGCCCACGATGGCCGGGTGCTCGCGCAGCAGCGCCACGGTCGCGGGCAGCAAATCACAGGCGGTGCGCGTCGGCACGTTGTACAGCAGCACCGGCAGGCCACCGTGCTCGGCCACTTCCAGGAAGTGCCGGCGCAGGCCCTCCTGGGTGGGCCGCACGTAATAAGGGGCGACCACCAGTGCCGCGTCGGCGCCCAGCGCCTTCGCGCGACGGGTAAGCGCCACCGTCTTGGCCGTGCCGGCCTCGCCGGTGCCGGCGATGACCGGGATACGCCCCGCCACGCGCTCTACCGCAAAGGCCAGCAGGCGGTCGTATTCCTCGTGCTCAAGCATGTGCGCCTCGCCGGTGGACCCGGCCACGACCACGCCTTCCGTGCCGCCCTCGAGCTGGTAGTCGAGCAGCCGCCCGAAAGCCGCCAGATCGAGTGCACCGTCCGCCGCGAACGGCGTCACCAGTGCACAGATGCTTCCACGAATGTTCAAGACCCGCTCCGGCCAAAATCCAGCCCTGCATATTACTTGCGGCTTTGCAGGGGCGACAAGTAAGCTCGGAGGGTCAAGCGCCACCCCGCGGCGTGCGGGGATTGCCACAGGTGGATCCCCTTGAACCGTTCTTCCGCGCGTACCAGCAGTGACAACCAATTGCTGATCCAGACGCTGACCCCTTCCCCGCGCACCCCCTTGCTCAACCTGGCCCGGCGCATCGCCGAGGCGGGCTGCAACCTGGCCGATGCCCGCGTGGCGACGCTGGGCACCGATACGTCGCTGACCCTGCTGGCCACCGGCGCCTGGGATGCCGTGGCCAAGCTGGAATCGGCCCTGACCAAGCTGGCGCGCGACGAGGAGCTGCGGCTGGTCCACTACCGCACCGGCCCGCGCGAGCATCACTCGCACCTGCTGCCCTACCTGGTCGAAGTGATCTCGGCCGACCGCCCGGGCATCCTGGTGAAGATCATCGACTTCTTCGATCGCCGCGACATCGTGATCGAGCAGCTCAGCTCGATGCGCTACCAGGCCATGCAGACGGGAGCGGAGATGTTCCAGGCGCAGATCACCATCGGCATTCCCGCGGCGACCCATATCGCGGCGCTGCGCGATGATTTCCTGGAGTTCTGCGATGGCCTGAACCTTGACGCCATCATGGACCCGGTCAAGTTCTGAGCCCTCGGCGCAGCGCCGGGGCGCGATTTTTGGCATCACCGCCGGGCTGTTGAGCATGCCTCCAGGCGACATGCCTTGCAAGGGCTGTTATCCGCCAAAACAAGCGCTAGTCTCTGTCTCCAGGCAGCACCGGAGAACATGCATGCAGCAGGCGGGTCGAGCCGTACCGATCGCAGGGCACACGCCTGCCGCCCGCCTGCCAGCTGTCGCCGCCCTGCCCGTCCCGATCCCCCGTATGCAGTCGAAGCCCCTCGGGGCTTCGCAGGAGAACTCATGCCCGAAGTCGGCAAAAAAGTCCCCAAGCTCAAAGGCCCGACCGGCGATGGCGGCGAGCTGAAACTCGACAGCCTCAAGGGCCAATGGGTGGTGGTGTACTTCTATCCGAAGGACAGCACGCCCGGTTGCACCAACGAAGCGAAAGACTTTCGCGACCTGTATCCGGCGTTCCACAAGCGCCATGCGCAAATCATCGGCGTCTCGCGCGATTCGGTGAAGTCCCACGCCAATTTCGCCGCCAAGCAGGAACTGCCGTTCCCGCTCGTATCCGACCCCGAGGAAACCTGGTGCCAGGCCTTCGACGTGATCCACGAGAAGGTGCTGTATGGAAAACGTCACATGGGTGTCGTACGAAGTACCTTCCTTATCGATCCCGAAGGCAGGCTGGTCCAGGAATGGCGCAACGTGAAAATTCCTGGCCACGCCCAGGCCGTGCTCGACGCCATCCCCGCCAAGTGACCCCTGACCGCCCTTCCCGCCGCGCTTTCGCCCATCCCGCCGGATGGACGCAAGGCGTGGTGCACGGCAATCCGGCCGACCCGGCCGGCTCCCCGCGGCATGCCGCATGCCGCGGTTCTTCCACCTCGCATCCTCAAGAGGTTCCTTCCGTATGACCGGAAGCAAGCGCATCTACGCCCTCGACACCAATGTGTTGTTGCACGATCCGACCTCGCTGTTCCGCTTCGAGGAACACGATGTCTTCATTCCCATGACGGTGCTGGAAGAGCTGGACGAAAAGAAAAAAGGCGCGTCGGAAGTCTCGCGCAACGGCCGCCAGGTCAGCCGCTTTCTCAACGAGCTGATCGAGCGCGGCAATGGCCATGGCATCAGCAACGGCCTGGAACTGGCCAACCCGCAGGGCGTCAACCTCAAACGCGGCCTCGCGGTGGGCCGCCTGTATTTCCAGCAGCGCACCACCAACGGCCACGGCAAGGCCGACAACCAGATCCTGTCGGCGGTGATCGAACTGCGCGACGAGAATCCCGATAGCGCGGTGATCCTGGTCAGCAAGGACATCAACCTGCGCATCAAGGCCAAGATCTATGGCATTCATGCGGAGGATTACGAGAACGATCGGGCGCTGGACGATTTCGCGCTGTTGTACACCGGCTCGACCGAACTGACCGAGGATTTCTGGGAGCGTCACCCGGAAGTGCAATCGTGGAACGAACGCGGCCGCACCTTCTACAAGGTGGCGCGGCACGATGACGAGGACTGGTATCCCAACCAGTGCCTGTTCCTGCCCGGCGACAACAGCGTGGAACTGCGCGTGCTGCACGTGGACGACGTCAAGGCCACGCTGGTGCTGCTGGACGATCACAGCCACGCCAATCACGCCGTCTGGGGCATCGCGGCGCGCAATCGCGAGCAGAACTTCGCGCTCAACGTGCTGATGGACCCGGATGTGGATTTCGTCACCCTGCTCGGCACCGCCGGCACCGGCAAGACCCTGCTGGCACTGGCGGCGGGCCTGGCGCAGGTGATGGACCAGCAGCGCTATCGCGAGATCATCATGACCCGCGCCACCGTCTCGGTCGGCGAGGACATCGGCTTCCTGCCGGGCACGGAGGAAGAAAAGATGACGCCGTGGATGGGCGCGCTTACCGATAACCTCGAAGTGCTGGCCAACCCCGAGGAAGGCGGCAGCTGGGGGCGCCAGGCCACCAACGACCTGCTTGCCTCGCGCATCAAGATCCGCTCGCTGAACTTCATGCGCGGACGCACCTTCCTCTCGCGCTACCTGATCATCGACGAGGCGCAGAACCTTACGCCCAAGCAGATGAAGACGCTGATCACCCGCGCCGGCCCCGGCACCAAGATCGTCTGCCTGGGCAACGTGGAGCAGATCGACACGCCCTACCTCACCGAAACCACCTCCGGCCTCACCTATGCGGTGGACCGCTTCAAGCACTGGGACCATTCGGCGCATATCACCTTGCGGCGCGGTGAACGTTCGCGGCTGGCGGATTTTGCCTCGGAGGCGCTGTAAGCTCCGCGCATGCCTCGTACCGCACCACCGATCGCCCTCACCATCGCCGGCTCCGACTCCGGCGGTGGTGCGGGCATCCAGGCCGACCTCAAGACCTTCCATGCACGTGGCGTGCATGGCCTGTCGGTGATCGCGGCCATCACCTCGCAGAACACGCGCGGCGTCACCGCTGTGCATGCGGTGCCGTTGAAACACATCCGCAGCCAGCTCGCCGCCGTGTTCGATGATTTCCCGATCGGCGCGGTGAAGACCGGCATGCTCGGCACCGCCGCCGTGGTCCGGCTGGTGGCGAACGAGATGCGCGCGCGCAAGCCTGCCTGGCTGGTGGTCGATCCGGTGATGATCGCCACCAGTGGCGCGCGCCTGCTGGATGCCGATGCGGTAGAGGCCACGGTGGAGGAGCTGATCCCGCTCGCCGACGTGCTCACGCCCAATCTGCCCGAGGCGGAAGCCCTGCTGGGTCGCAAGCTGGGTACCCCGCAGGACTATGACGATGCCGGCGAGGCGCTGCTTGGTCTTGGCGCCGGCAGCGTTTTGCTCAAGGGCGGCCATGCCGATGAGCGCGAGGTGGTCGACCGTTTTTACGACGCTCGCGGCATGATGGAGCTGCGCCATCCACGCTTGCCCATCGAGGGGCATGGCACCGGCTGCACCCTGGCCTCGGCGATCGCCGCCGAGCTGGCCAAGGGGCAGGCGCCCCGCTCCGCCATACGCCGCGCGGTGGCCTACGTGCATCGCGCACTGGCCCGCGGTTACCGTCCCGGCGGTGGACTCGCGCACGTGCTCGGCCACTGAACCCGCACGTCAGCTGAACCAGATCAAAGGGGAGCGCTGGCCAGGGGGTAGAATGAGCGCTTCCGTCCCACGGCCGCGCCCCTAAGTCCATGATCCTTGCCCCGCGCCTCGTCCTGCTGATCCTGTTCCTGCTGTTCGCGTTCTGTGTGCTGCTGGTGCACCTGCGCGGCCGTGCCAAGCTGCGTTTCGACCGCCAGCTGGTGGACCACTCGGCAGTGTTCGCGCCATACAACCTGCTGATGTACGCCTTCTCGGCCGTACCGGCGCGCCCCATCCTGGATCGTCGCGGCTTTCCGCAGCTCGACCTGCTGCAGGCGAACTGGCAGACCATTCGCGAAGAGGCCATGCACCTGTTCGACGAGGGTTATATCCGCGCATCCGAGAAAAGCAACGACGCCAGCTTCAACAGCTTCTTCAAGCAGGGCTGGAAGCGCTTTTACCTGAAGTGGTACGGCGAACCGCTCGCTTCCGCCGAGACGCTGTGCCCCAAGACGGTGGCCCTGCTCAACTCGATCCCCAGCATCAAGGCGGCCATGTTTGCCCTGCTTCCGCCCGGCAGCAAGCTCAATCCGCACCGCGATCCGTTTGCCGGTTCGCTGCGTTACCACCTGGGCCTGATCACGCCAAACTCGGAAGACTGCCGCATCTTCGTCGATGGCGAGATGCACAGCTGGGGTGACGGCAAGGACGTGGTGTTCGACGAAACCTACGTGCACTGGGCCGAGAACCGCACCGACCAGACCCGCGTGATCCTGTTCGCCGACGTGGAGCGCCCGCTGCGCACGCGCTGGATGAGCGCCATCAATCATCGTGTCGGCGCGTTCATGGGCAAGATCACCGCGTCGCCCAATACCGAATCGCCCGAGGAAAAAACCGGTTTCGTCAACCGCGTGTTCGCGCTCAACCAGCGCAGCCGCGAGCGCAACCGCGCCTTCAAGAAGAAGCACCCCAAGCTGTTCCGCGCCGTGAAGTACGTGGGCATGCTGCTGCTGATCTGGATCATCTTCCTCGCGCCCTGGCCGTTCTTCCGCTGAACGTTCCAAGCCGCTGGCCCACGATGCCGTAGCGGTTGATCGCCTGGCCCGGCGGGCCGCACGAAGGTGCGCCGCATCGATGGCGGCACCGGGAAAACACGGCACAAAAAAAAGCCCCTCTCCAACGAGAGGGGCTTTCTGCGAACGAAGACTCAGGCCGCGCGGACGCGCTTGACGATGGCATCGCCAAAGCTGGAGGTGCTGCCCTTGCCGCCCAGGTCCGGCGTCACGCTGTCGCGGTCGTGGGTCATGGTGTCACGGATGGCGGTGCGGATCTTGTTGCCCTTGTCCACCATGCCCAGGTGGTCGAGCATGTCGGATGCGGCCAGCAGCAGCGCACACGGATTGGCGATGCCCTTGCCGGCGATGTCCGGCGCCGAGCCATGCACGGCCTCGAAGATGGCCGCCTCAGTGCCGATGTTGTCGCCCGGGGCCAGGCCCAGGCCACCGACCAGGCCGGCGCACAGGTCGGAAAGGATGTCGCCGAACAGGTTGGTGGTGACGATGACGTCGAACTGCTCCGGCTTCATCACCAACTGCATGCAGGCGTTGTCAACGATCATCTCGTTGAACTCGATCTGCGGGTATTCCTTGGCGATCTCGCGGGCCACGTTGAGGAACAGGCCCGAGGCGGTCTTGATGATGTTGGCCTTGTGCACGGCCGTGACCTTCTTGCGGCCCTTCTTCACGGCCAGCTCGAAGGCGTAGCGCACGATGCGGCTGCTGCCCTTGCGGGTATTGCGGATCATCGAGATGGCGGTCTCGCCGTCCTCGGACAGGGACTGGCCCTCGGCCAGGTAGGCGCCTTCGGTGTTCTCGCGCACCGTGATGATGTCGATGTTGTCGAAGCGCGCCTTGGTGCCCGGGAAGCTGATCGCCGGACGCACGTTGGCGTACAGGTCGAAGTGGCGGCGCAGCGTGACGTTGATGGAGGTGAAGCCACCGCCCACCGGCGTGGTCAGCGGACCCTTTAGGGCCACCTTGTGCTTGGCGATGGCATCGAGCGTGGACTGCGGCAGCAGGTCGCCCTGCTTCTCCAGCGCGACCATGCCGGCCTCGACGAACTCGTAGGACAGACCGCAGTCCAGCGCATCGAGCACGCGCAACGTGGCGTTCATGATCTCGGGGCCGATACCGTCGCCCGGAATCACGGCAATGGTCTTGCTCATGGGGACACTCCTTGGGATAAGAATCGCGCACCCCCGCGACGGGGTCGCGCAGGGATGTAAATCCTGTCAATTATCGCCCATGCGGCGCATGGCGGCCAGTGAAAAGCCCCTGGCCGGCATCGCAAATCCTCGCATGCTGCATTGAATAAACTCGCATGCGTCAAGGTGGCGACAAGGAGTGGCCGCCACCCGCGTCAGTCAGGCGTGGCTGGCGCAGTCCGCGGCCGGCTGGCCCGCCTCGCCCGATTCAAGCTGGTCGAGGAAATCCACCGCGCGGCGCAGATGTGGAATGACGATGGAGCCACCCACCACCAAGCCTACGCTGAAGGTCTCGAAGAACTCCTCGCGCGTCACGCCGGCTTCCTTGCATTGCGCCACGTGATAGCTGATGCAGTCGTCGCAGCGCAGCACCATGGAGGCGACCAGGCCCAGCAGTTCCTTGGTCTTCACGTCCAGCGCGCCGGCCTTGTAGGTCTGCGTATCCAGCGCGAAGAAGCGCCGCACCACCTGGTTGTCCTCGGACAGGATGCGTTCGTTCATGCGCTGGCGGAACGCGGTGAACTCGGCCACCCGGTCCTTGCCGGCCTGCTCGTCGGCGGGCTTGCTCATGCGGTGGTCCCCAGCAGTTCGGCCAGCTTGCCGCTGCGGTCGGCGGCGACCAGGTCGTCGAACCCGCCCACGTGATGATCGTTGATGAAGATCTGCGGCACCGTGCGGCGACCGCCGCTACGCGCCAGCATGGCTTCGCGCTGTGCGGGATCGGTGTCGATGCGCACTTCGCTCCATTCCAGTCCCTTGGACTTGAGCAGGTTCTTGGCGGACACGCAGTAAGGACACACTGCGGTGGAATAGACCTCGATCTTGGGCACGGGAAGCTCCGGAACCGAAAAAATGTACGACACGCCCAAGGTGGGGTTTATCCCACCCGGACACAAGCGTGATAACACTGAACTGACACCATAAGCGGCGGTCACTAATGATATTGTCGCTGACCTATGCGCATGGCACCACGTCTACCGAAAATGGCTTCAGGAAACCGCCTCCGCCCGCGCCCGGAGTCAGCTGCATGCGGTTCAGGAAAGGACAGGAAACGGCATGTCGAAGCACACCCCGCAGGCAGGACGCCAATGAGCCGCCTGTCGCCCACCCGCCTGCTGACGGCGCTGCTCTGCGCCGGCCTGACGCTCAGCGCCAGCGCCCAGGACAAGGACGTACGCCTGCCCGACCTGGGCAGCTCGGCCAACGCGCTGATCTCCCCCCAGGAGGCGCAGGACTACGGCGCGGCCATGCTGCGCCAGATGCGGGCGCTCGACATGGTGGTGGACGACCCCATGCTCGACGACTACATCAACAACCTGGGCTATCGCCTGGTGGCCGGCAGCGAGAAGCCCAAGGAACATTTCCAGTTCTTCATCGCCAAGGACCCGGTCATCAACGCCTTCGCCGCCCCCGGCGGCTATATCGCGGTGAACTCGGGCCTGATCATCATCACCAACAGCGAAAGCGAGCTGGCCGGCGTGATGGCCCACGAAATCGGCCATATCACCCAGAACCACCTGGAACGCGCCTTCGAGGCCTCCAAAAAGGACACGCCGCTGATGGCGCTGATCCTGCTGGGCGCCCTCGCCGCCGGCGCCGGCGCGGGTGCCGGCGATGCGGCCGGCGCCATCCTGCTGGGTGGCCAGGGCGCGCTGATGCAGCGCCAGATCAACTTCACCCGCAAGGACGAGACCGAGGCCGACCGCGCGGGCATCCAGACGCTGGCGAACGCCGGCTACGACCCCAACGCCATGGCCTCGTTCTTCGAACGCATGGAGGACACCATGCGCGTCGGCTCGGGCGGCGACCTGGGCGGCGTTCCCGCACTGCTGCAGGATCACCCGGTCAACGAGGCGCGCATCAGCGACGCCAAGGCGCGCGCCGTCGCCCTGCTGAACCAGCAGAAGCAGCGTCCCTCGGGGTCCACCCTGGACAAGAGCCAGTGGGAAAAAAGCACAGCACCGATTCCCTACGTGAAAGACCCCACCGCCCTGCTGGCCAGCCGCAAGGGCGACCTGGATACCTACCTGCTGATGCGCGAACGGGTACGGGTGCTGTCCGGCGATGCCGGCCAGCTGTCCACCTACTACGCCTCCAACCTGCAGACGAATCACGGCTTCAACACGCCGTCCAACCATTACGGGTACGCGCTGGCCCTGATCCGCAGCAACCGCGGCGCCAAGGCCGTCGACGAATTGCAGCCGCTGCTGACGGCGCATCCGGACAGCCAGGTGCTGCGCCTGGCCATGGCCGACGCCAAGCTCCAGGCGGGCCGCCGCGCCGAGGCCCTGACCATGTATGCCGACCTGAACACCCAATCCCCGCGCAATCACGCCATCGCACTGGGCTATGCCACCGCGCTCACCGAGGGCGGCACCGCGGACGAGGCCAGGCAGGCGGCCGCCATGCTGCAGCCGATGCTGGACAATAACGACGAGCCCGAGCTGTACCAGTCGTACGCACGCGCCAGCACCAAGGCTGGCGATCCGATCCGGGCGGGCGAGGCCTTCGCCGATGCGGCCTACCTGTCCGGCCGCCCGTTCGATGCCATGGAGCAGCTCAAGCGGCTGCTGCAGCGCCCGGATCTGGACTACTACGCCCGTGCCCGCATCCAGGCCCGCATCAACGACCTGACCCCGCTGGTGATGGAACTGCGCAAGCGCAAGATCCAGACCGACGACAACCCGGACGGGCGCAGCCAGCAGCCGCTGCAAAATAGTGCCAATTGCCAGGGCAGGTTCTGCTTCAGCGCCAGCGGGAACGGGCGTTAATCTCCGCCCGGGAGGAGACGCGCCGCAGCCTTGATGTGGCGGCAGTGTGAAATGTCATCGCGGCGTAACATTGGAACGCTGCAATATTTGCGTCACAGCCCCTCCCCCAGCGGATTTTACGCGTGCACAAACGCATCCTGATCGTCGAAGACGAAGCATCGATCCGCGACATGGTCGCCTTTGCCCTGCGCAAGGCCGGCATGGACGCCATTCACGCCGCCGATGCGCGCGCCGCCCAGCTGGCCATCGCCGAACAGGTGCCGGACCTGATCCTGCTCGACTGGATGCTGCCCGGCACCAGCGGCCTGGATCTGGCCCGCCGCCTGCGCAAGGAGGAGCTGAGCCGCGAGATCCCGATCATCATGCTCACCGCGCGCGGCGAGGAAATGGATCGCGTCAACGGCCTGGAGGCCGGTGTCGACGACTACGTGATCAAGCCCTTCTCCACCCGCGAACTGGTCGCCCGCATCAAGGCGGTACTGCGCCGCAGCCAGGGCGACGATGGTTCAGGCATGGTGGAACTGGGTGGCCTGCGCATCGACGGCCCGGCCCATCGCGTGTTTGCGGGTGACGAACCGGTGACCATCGGCCCCACCGAATACCGACTGCTGTATTTCTTCATGACCCATCCGGAACGCGTCTACTCGCGCGCGCAGCTGCTCGACCATGTGTGGGGCGGCAGCGTGTACGTGGAAGAACGCACCGTGGATGTGCACATCCGCCGCCTGCGCAAGACGCTGGAGCCATGGAAGCTCGATGACATGGTGCAGACCGTGCGCGGCGCGGGCTATCGCTTCTCCGCCAGCGTCTGACGCTCCTGCCGCTATTGCGGGAGCTCAGGCTTTTGCCGATGCTGGCGCACCGCCAGCCCGGCACTTTTGACTGATCTCCCTATGCAAAACACCTTCGACCGCTCCTGGATGCTGCCGGCCGCACTTGCCGCCGGCTTGCTTGCGGGCGCCGTCGTCGGCTGGCTAGCGGGCGGCCATGTCGCCACCGGCACCGCCGTGGTGGCCATCGCGGAAATCGTCTTGCTGCTGTCCCGAATCCGTCATCAAGCGCCATTCATGATGACGCAAAATTCCCCGGTGAATTCCCTTCAGCATGACCGTTTCATGACGCGTTCCCGCCGCATAGCTTCCAGTCTGCGCGACCTGCGCAGCGCCGCCGGCAGTCTGCCGGACGCGGTCGTGCTGCTCGACAACGAGCAGCACGTCCGCTGGTTCAATCACGCCGCCGAGGACCTGCTCGGCCTGCGCCGGCCACAGGATCGCGGTGCCTACCTGGAAGAACGCCTGGGGGCCACCGAGCTCGCCGGCTGGCTCAAGGATGGCGCGCGCGAACCGCTCAACGACGTCACCGCGCCCGGCCATCCCAATCGCCACATTAACGTGACGTTGCTGCCGTTCGGTCGTCGCCAGCGCCTGCTGCTGGCCCGCGATATCAGCCACCTCACGCGGCTGGAGCAGATTCGCCGGGATTTCGTGGCCAACGTATCGCACGAGTTGCGCACGCCGCTCACGGTGATCCACGGCTATCTCGAACTGATCGATCCGGAAGACGTGCCCGAACTGGCGCCCGTGATCAACGAGATGCGTGCTCAATCCAAGCGCATGGGCCAGATCGTCGAGGACCTGCTCACGCTGTCGCGCCTGGAAACCCAGGACCATGTCGCGGAAGAGCGCGTACAGATGACGCCGTTGCTGGTCTCGATGCGCAAGGAAGCCGAGGCCCTGAGCCAGGGGCGCCACCAGATCACCCTGGAAAACACCGCCGAAGTCGATCTGCTCGGCTCGCCGAAAGATCTGCACAGCGCGCTGTCGAATCTGGTGAGCAACGCCGTGCGCTACACGCCCACCGGCGGCCACATCACCATTCGCTGGCGGCGTACGCCGGATGGCGCGGTGTATTCGGTCACCGACACCGGCTACGGCATTCCCGCCTCGCACCTGGCGCGACTCACCGAGCGCTTCTATCGCGTGTCGTCCAGCCGTTCCCGCGAAAGCGGCGGCACCGGGCTTGGCCTCTCCATCGTCAAGCACGTGCTGAACCTGCACCAGGCGCGCCTGGATATCCAGAGCGAACCAGGCCAGGGCTCCACCTTCGCCTGCTGGTTCAGCAACGAGCGGCTGCTGGCGCCCGGCGAACCGGAATAAGGCGTCGCCAACGGGGTGCGACCGCGCCCTCGCGGCACCGGCTGCTGAACGGACGTCACGCTACGCGGCACTGCGCCATGTATCCAATCGCCGCATCGGCCAGAATGGCGGGATGCGTCGTAAACCTGCCACCCCTTCGCCCATCGCCGATCAGGCCGCCCCCGAGCTGTACTTCAGTCGCGAGCTGGCCGCACTCGAATTCAACTTCCGCGTACTGGCCCAGGCGCGCGACGCACGCATACCGCTGCTGGAACGGCTACGCTTCCTCAGCATTGTCGCCAACAACCTCGACGAATTCTTCGAGGTGCGCGTGGCGATGCTCAAGCACCATCACATGTTCGGCTCGGCCGCGCCGGGACCGGATGGCATCTCCTCCGGCGAACTGCTGACGCGTATTCGCCATCGCGTGCTCGACCTGGTCGCCGAGCAGTATGTGACCTGGCGCGAGGAACTCGGACCGCAGCTCGCCGCGCAAGGCATCCAGTTCCTCACCCGCGAGCACTGGACCCGCCGCCAGCGTGGCTGGCTGCAGGGTTACTTCGAAAACGAAGTGCTGCCGGTGCTGTCGCCGCTGGGACTGGACCCGGCGCATCCGTTCCCGCGCATTCTCAACAAGACGCTGAACATTGCGGTGGTGCTGAAGGGCCGCGATGCGTTCGGCCGCGAGGGTCACATGGCGCTGGTGCGTGCGCCGCGCTCGTTGCCGCGCGTCATCCGCCTGCCCGATGAAGTCTGTGACGGCGGCGCGCATTACGTCTTCCTGGCCGAGCTGCTGCAGGGCTTCGTCGATCAGATGTTCCCGGGCTTCAAGGTGGCCGGCTCGTACCAGTTCCGCGTCACCCGCAACAGCGAATTGATGGTGGAAGAGGCCGAGGTCGACAACCTGGCCCGCGCGCTCAGCGAGGAGCTGATTGGCCGTGGCTACGCGCGCCCGGTGCGGCTGGAGATCGGCAACGACTGCCCCAAGGCGATCGTCTCCATGCTCATCGCCCACTTCGAGCTGGAGGAAACCGACGTCTATCGCTGCGATGGCCCGGTCAACATCATCCGCGCCGGCACCATCTACGATGGGCTGGACCGACCCGAGCTGAAGTTCCCTCGCTTCATTCCAAAGCTGCCTGCGGCCTTCGACGCCAGCCGCTGCAAATTCGAAGTGCTGCGCCAGCGCGATGTGCTGATGCATCACCCTTACGAATCCTTCGCCGCCGTGGTCGACCTGCTGCGTCAGGCCACGCAAGACCCTGCCGTGCTGGCCATCAAGCAGACGCTGTACCGTGCCGGCGTCGACACGCCGCTGGTGGACCTGCTGGTGGAGGCGGCGCGCAACGGCAAGGACGTCACCGTGGTGATCGAATTGCGCGCGCGCTTCGACGAGGAGGCCAATATCCGCCTCGCCACGCGGCTGCAGGAGGCCGGCGTGCAGGTGGTCTATGGCGTGGTGGGCTACAAGACCCACGCCAAGATGTTGTTGATCGTGCGCCGCGAGGACAACGCGCTGCGCCGCTACGTGCATCTGTCCACCGGCAACTACCACCAGGCCAATAGCCGCACCTATACCGATATCGGCCTGATGACCGCGCATCCGGGCATCGGCGAGGATCTGCACAAGGTCTTCCAGCAATTGTCCGGCCTGGGGCCGGTAATCCATCTGCAGCACCTGCTGCATTCGCCCTTCACGCTCTACCGCAGCGTACTGGAGAAGATCGAGCGCGAGACCGCCCATGCGGAAGCCGGTCGCCCGGCACGCATCGTGGCCAAGCTCAATGCGCTCAACGAAGCCCATGTGATCCAGGCGCTGTACCGCGCTTCGCAAGCCGGCGTGGAGATCGACCTGATCGTCCGTGGCGCCTGCACGCTTCGCCCTGGCCTGCCCGGCATCTCCGAGCGCATTCGCGTGCGCTCGATCGTCGGCCGGTTCCTGGAGCACAGCCGCGTGTACTGGTTCGGCAACGACGGCGCGCCGGAAATCTACTGCGCCAGCGCGGACTGGATGGAGCGCAACCTGATGCGTCGCATCGAGGTCGCATTCCCCATCCTGGACCCGCTGCTGGCCAGGCGCGTCTACGACGAAACACTGGCGAACTACCTCGCCGACAACACCGAGGCGTGGCTGCTGGACAGCACGGGACGCTACACGCGGGCCCGGCCGGGTGATGCACCGCCCCATAGCGCGCAGCAGACGTTGCTCAGCAAACTGGTCCCGTAGCAGCACGCGCGGCTTCGCGGCATGCCACCGGCATGAGAGAATCGCCACCTTGCAGCCCGACACGAGCCCCGCATGAGCCAAGGCGATCAGACCCAGATCAAGGACGGCGAACTGATCGCTGCCGTGGACATGGGTTCCAACAGCTATCACATGGTGGTCGCCCGGGTGGAACACGGCGAGCCGCGGGTGATCGACCGCCTGCGCGAGACCGTGCGCATGGCTGCCGGCCTGCGTGCCGATGGCACCCTGGATGCGGAGCATCGTGCCCGCGCACTCAACTGCCTAGCCCGTTTCGGGCAACGCATTGCCGGCGTGCCATCGATCCGTGTTCGCGCCGTGGCGACCAACACCGTGCGCCGGCTGGCGTCGCCGCAGACCTTCCTCACCGCCGCCGAGGCCGCCCTGGGGCATCCGGTGGAAATCGTGTCCGGCCGCGAGGAGGGCCGCCTGATCTTCCTGGGCGCATCCCACGACCTGCCCGCCTCGCGTGAAAGCCGCCTGGTGATCGACGTCGGCGGCGGCAGCACCGAATTCATCATCGGCCGCGGCTTTGCCCCGATGCACACCGAAAGCGTGCAGGCCGGTTGCATCGCCTCCACCCTGCGCTTTTTCCCGGGCGGCAAGCTCAACCGCAAGCGCTGGCAGCGCGCCAACAATGAGATCGGCGTGCTGCTGCAGCAGTTTTCCGAGGATTACCGCGAGTCGGGCTGGCTCGAAGCCTATGGCTCCTCCGGCACGGCCAAGGCCATCGGCTCCGTCGTCCAGGCCATGAAATTCTCCGACGACGGCATCACGCCGGCCGCGCTGGCCGCGCTGCGCGATGCGTTGCTGATGCAGGGCCAGATCAGCACCCTCAAGCTGCCTGGCCTGGCCGAGGACCGGGCGCCGGTGATCGCCGGTGGCGTGGTCATTTTCGAGGCCGCCTTCGAGGCGCTTGGCATCGAGCGCATGCGCGTGTGCGAAAGCTCGATGCGCGAAGGCCTGCTGTGGGACCTGATCGGCCGCGCCGGCGGCAGCGATCCGCGCACCGCCAGCATCGATGCGCTGGCCAACCGCTATGGCGTGGACCGGGCCCAGGCGCGCCGCGTCGAATCGACGGCGCTGATGCTGTTCGACCAGGTGGCGCGTTCCTGGAAACTCGACGGCGAAGCGCGCGAATGGCTGTCGTGGGCCTCCCGCGTGCACGAGATCGGCCTGGCCATCGCGCACAGCCAGCACCATCATCACGGCGCCTACATCCTGCGCCACGCCGACCTGGCCGGCTTCTCGCGGCAGGAACAGCAACTGCTGGCCGCCATCGTCGAAGCGCACCGGCGCAAGCCCGACAAGGCCACCTTCTCCGCCCTGCCCCAGCGCTATCGCCAGCTGGCGCGTTACATCACCGCCCTGCTGCGCGTGGCCGTGCTGTTCCGCCGTGCGCGCCGCGCCGAATCACTGCCGCAGATGCATCTGGCGGCCACCACCCATCGCATGCGCCTGACCTTGCCGTCCGCCTGGCTGGAGCAGCATCCGCTCAGCGAAGCGGACCTGGAACAGGAACAGGCCCCCATGAACGAACTGGGCCTGTTGTTGGAAGTCCATCCCTCCTGAGCCACGCCGCGCCTTCGCCGCGTATGATGTCCCGATGCCCCACGCCGCCCGACCCGCCATGTCCCGAATCCTGCTTGCCGCCATCCTGCTGATTTCGCCACTCGCGCTGTTCGCGCAGGCCACCAAGCCTGCCGCCACGCCGGCCACGGCCACCACGCCGCCGCATCCGCAGGTGGTGTTGCACACCTCGGCGGGCGATATCACGCTGGAGCTGTACCCCGACAAATCCCCCAAGAGCGTCGCCAACTTCCTGCAATACGTGCGCGACGGTTTCTACAGTGGCACCGTGTTTCATCGCGCCATCCTGGGCTACCTGGTACAGGGCGGCCTGTACACCCGCGACCTGCAGCCCAAGCGCACGCGCTCGGCCATCCCCAGCGAGGCGGACAACGGCCTGTCCAATCTGCGCGGCACCATCGCGGTGGCGCGTGGCGCCGACCCCAATTCGGGTACGGCGCAGTTCTTCTTCAACCTGGTCGACAACCGTCGCCTGGACTTCGTCGGCAACCAGAGCGGCCTGACCTGGGGTTACGCCGTCTTCGGCAAGGTGACTAAGGGCATGGAAGTGGTCGACAAGATCGCCGGGCTGCCCACCCGTGGCCTCGGTCCCTTCGCCGGCGATGTGCCCAATCCGCTGGTGGTGATCGAAAGCGCCAACGTGGTCGGCGAAGAAACGGCAGCGCCCGCGCCGGCCGCCACGGCCGCCAAGCCCGCCAGCGCGCCGGCGAAGAGTGACAAGCCGGCCAGCAAGGGCAAGGGCTGAGCGTCGATGGCCACGCTGTTCATCGCCGACCTGCACCTGGACGACAGCCGACCGCAGATTACCCGCCTGTTCGAGGATTTCCTGGCGAGCGATGAAGCACGCTCGGCGGACGCGGTCTATATCCTCGGCGACCTGGTCGAGGCATGGATCGGCGACGATGACGATGCCGAACTGCCGGCGCGGATCGCGCGCGCCACGCATGCGCTGCGCGACCGTGGCGTGCCGGTGTACTTCATGGTCGGCAACCGCGATTTCCTGCTCGGTGAAGATTTCGCCCGGCGTGCCGGCTTCACGCTGCTCGACGACGGCACCGTGCACGACCTCTACGGCCGCCCCACCCTGCTGATGCACGGCGACGTGCTATGCACGGACGACATCGCCTACCAGACCGTGCGCAAGCAGGTACGCACGCCCGAGTGGAAGGCGCAGATACTGGCCATGCCACTGGAGGCACGCCGCGCATTCGCAGCCAAGGCACGCCAGGACAGCAAGGCGCACACCGGCAGCACCATGGAAACCATCATGGACGTCAACGCGGAGGCTGTCGCCGACAGCATGCGCAAGGCGGGCGTGACACGCTTGATCCACGGCCACACGCATCGACCGGCCACCCATCGTTTCGAACTGGACGGCCAGCCGGCTGAACGCATCGTGCTGGGCGACTGGTACGAACACGGTTCCGTGCTGCGCGTTGCGCCGGAAGGCACCGAACTGCGCGGCCTGGCATTGGGCTGAACCCCGCAAGGCCCGCGTACGCACCACGCCTGTTGTTGATCCTCGTCGTACCTGCTCATGCCGTGCAGGTGAGCGGGCGCGTTCGGCATGCAACGAGATCGTCATACATACCCCGCAGTATGGATGCCCTAGTTCCAGCTCGTAATTTCGTACGCCGCGTTATCCAAGGGGAAAACATGCCGATCCAGATTGCTGGCTGCGCGCCGATGCCGCGCCGTCGTTGGTTGTCATTGTCCATTTCGTGCCTGCTGCTGGGCACCCCGCTGGTGCTGCATGCCCAGCCGGACGATGCCGGGGATGGCCCCGCGCCCGCCTCGTCGGTGTCTTCGGCACCCAATGCCATCAATCTCAACCGCATCGTGGTGACCGCGCAGAAGCGCGAGCAGCAGGAAGTCGACGTGCCGATCTCGATCTCGGCCTACTCCGGCAATTTCCTCAAGACCCTGGGCATCACGCACGTGGAAGACCTTGGCCGTTACGTGCCTGGCCTGCAGGTGCAGGTACAAAGCCCAAACAATCCCGGCTTCGCCGTGCGCGGCATCACCACCGACGACGGCTCCTCCGACGCCGCCTCGCGCGTGTCCATCTTCCAGGACGGCGTGGACATCAGCCGCTCGCGCGGCTCGGTGGTCGCGCTGTACGACATGGACCGTATCGAAGTGCTGCGCGGCCCGCAGGGCACGCTGTTTGGCCGCGGCGCCGAGAGCGGCGCCATCTCGCTGATCCAGAACAAGGCGCAGGACACCACCTCGGGTGGCTTCACCACCGAATTGGGCAACTACAACAGCCGGCTGTTTACTGGCTACTTCAATACGCCACTCGGCGCCAACGTGGACGCCCGCGTGGCCGTCTACGACAGTGAGCACGACGGCTACATCAAGAACCTCAGCGGCGGTTCGCTCAACGGCGAGGACACCAAGGCCATTCGCGCCAGCGTGCATATCAAGACCGGCGAGCAGAGCGGCATCGACCTGATCGCCAATTATCAGCGCGATGCGCCTCCCGGCGATGATTTCCGCAGCGCCATCATCCCCAACCGCAACGGCTCGACCGATGTGTTCGGCCCGGCCGACCTCAACGAAGGCGACGCGCTGGGCATCCGCCGCAAGGTGTATGGCCTCACTGCGCTGGGCAATTTCGCGCTGAGCGACAGCTGGACCCTTTCCACCACCACCGGCCTGCGCAAGTTCAACTCGTTCGAGCAGTTCGATGCCGACGGTTCGCAGGTGAACTTGCTCAATTTCGCCGAGCACGCCAAGAGCCACCAGGCCAGCCAGGAAATCCGCTTCAACTTCGACGATGGCGGCCGCTTCACCGGTTTTCTCGGCGCCAATTACTTCTACGAGAACGGCAGCCAGGCCGTACCCTTCAGCACCGACGAGCGCAGCCTGTTGCTGCAGCTGATGAACATCGGCCCCAGCATCTCGCCCGCCGCGGGTGGCCTGTTGCAGTTGCTTGGCCCGGTACCGCCGCTGCTGAACGCCAACTTCCTGCCCAACCAGCCGTACAGCACGATTCCGATCGTCGGCACCCCGCTCAACCCGGACGAGCGCGAGGGCTACGAAAACTACGGCAGCACCCGCTCATACGAACTGTTCGCCGACGGCACCTTCCACGTCACCGACAGGTTCGACATCACCGGCGGCCTGCGCGTGTCGCGCGAAAAACTCACCGCGGGCTACCAGGTGTTCAACGCCACTGGCCCCTACGCGGCCAGCATCGGCCCCGCACTCGCCGAAATCGGCAAGCTGCTGACCGGCGCGCCGCTGGGCATCAATGGCATCACCGCGCCGAACGACTTGTTCCCCCCCACCTACGGCAAGCTCACCAACGACAATTCCAGCACATCGGTGGTCGGCCGCCTGATCGGCAGCTACCGCGTGGACGACGACACCAATGCCTACCTCAGCGTGTCGCGCGGACGCCGCCCGGATGTGCTGGCGTTCAACATCAATCCCAACGGCATCGGTTACTCCAACGCGGTGCTTCCGGCCGAGATCCTGTGGAACTATGAGGCCGGCATCAAGGGGTCGGCGGCGAGCGGCACGTTCCTGTATGACCTGTCGCTGTTCTACTACAACTACACCAACTTCCAGAGCCAGGTGCTGCAGGGCGGGCGCTATATCACGGTCAACTCCGGTCGGGCCCATGCACCGGGCTTCGAGGCCTCGCTGCAGCAGGCCTTTACCGACAACGCCAGCGTGTTCCTGAACTACAGCTACCTGCACGCGCGTTTCGACGACACCGACCAGAACGGCAACCCGCAGCAGTACGCCGGCAATCACCTGCGACTGGCGCCGGACAACTCCGTGGCACTGGGCCTGCTGTGGAACTTCCCGCTCGACGACGCGCGCGTGGCGTATGTCCGGCCGAGCTACACCTGGCGCTCCAAGGTTTATTTCGAAGACGACAACAACCCCAATTACGTGCAAGCCGGCTACGGCCTGTTCAACCTGCGCGCCGGCGTCACCTTCGATCATGGCCGCTGGGATCTGGGCATCTGGGGCAACAACCTCGCCAACAAGAAATATCTGATCGATGCGGGCAACACGGGTGAGACGTTTGGATTGCCGACCTATATTCCCGGTGCGCCACGCACCTACGGCGTGAGCATCTCGGGCAAGTTCTAGGCACCCGGCGTTTCCGCATCACACCTGGCGTGCCCGCGCAGCGACGGCTTCCCGTCGCGCGGGCACGGTCACTCGCAGATATCGAGGTATTTTCGTGAAGCTTCGCTCTGTATGGTTGCCCGTACTGGCCGCCGCGCTGGTGGCCGGCGTGCTATTGGGGCCGCGCGTGCATACGCATGCGCTGCCGCCGGCCTGGCCCCTGCCCGCCGTGCCGCAAGAACCCGCCGCCCTGCAAGCCTGGGTGGATGCGCACGAACGCGCCACGCCGGGATTGCGTCCCGACAATCAGGCACGCATCGTCTGGGCCGACCCGGCCCGTCCCTCCCGCACGGCATGTGCCGTCGTCTACCTGCATGGCTTCAGCGCCAGCCAGGGCGAAGGCGCGCCAACGCACCAGCAGTTGGCCCATGCCTTCGGCTGCAATCTCTATCTCAGCCGATTGCCCGGCCATGGCCTGGCCTCTCCCGATGCCCTGCGCGGATTGACGACGGATCAACTGCTGCAGGCATCCATGCAGGCACTGGCGATAGGGCACGCCCTTGGCGACAAGGTGATCGTGATCGGCACGTCGATGGGCGGCGCACTGGCGCTGGATCTGGCGGCGTTGCAACCGAAGGCGGTCGACGCCCTGGTGCTGTGGTCGCCCCTGGTGCGCGAACGCAACAACGCACTGCAGCCGATGACATGGCCGTGGGGCAGCACCTGGCTGCGCTATGCGCGCAATCACGGCAGCGAGATCCTGCACGGCGACAGCAACTCGGTCTATTGGGCCAGCGATACCCATCTGGACGGCTATCGCAGCCTGACCGACCTGACCCGCGGGCAGATGGTGCCGAGCACCTTCGCCAGGATCACCGCTCCGGTATTCATGGGCTATTACTACCGCGACGAACAGCACCAGGACCCCACCGTCTCGGTAGCGGCCATGCTCACCATGTTTGATGAGTTGGGGACACCACCGACACTCAAGCGCAAGCAGGACTTTGTCGATGCCGACGCGCATGTGATCGCCTCGCCGCTACGCTCGCACGCCAGCGGCGACGTGTTCGCCGCCAGTCGTGATTTTCTGCAGAACGTGGTGGGGCTGGTGCCGGTGCAACAAGCCGCCGGACCATCCCGATAGGCAAGCCGAACGCATCGCGCCGGACTTGCCTGCATGACGCCGTACCGCGCTTAGTTTAGTTGCGCGCAGGGGTGCCAGATCGCCTCATCGGTGCTCCTCGTGCGGCTGCCCGCCATGGGACGGCTCACTGCGAGGATGGCCCGCCGGCGCATGATTGGCCGGAGCCGCATGGGCAGCCTGGGAATGATAGGCCGGCTGATAGCCATGCGAGGGCGCCGCGTGCTGCGCGTAGGCGGCATGGCTGGCCGCAGGCGAGTAGCCGCCACCATTGCCATCGGGATGCGAGGTGGCGCCCGCCGCATGCGGCCCGAAACTGGACGATCGCAAGGCCATGTTGTGGTGTGGCGCCTGCACCGGCGCACCCGTGCGCTGCGTGCTCACGGCGGTGGTCGCGGGTTGGCCCGACGCGCCGTGCGCGGCCATCACACCCTGCCCATGGAACACACCGGGTTGCGGCGTCGCCGCGACTTGCGGCGCGCCATGGTTGAACGACGCCCGCATCGACGGATCGCGGCTGGCCAATGTGCCCTGCTGCACCTGCGCCGCCACCGGTGGCGCGTGCTGTTCGCGGGCATAACCCATTTCCTGTGGCGACGGCCGCGCGCTCAGCCCGCCCTGGCCACCGTTGAAGCTGGTGCGATTGACCGTGACGTTGTTGACCGTGCGGTTATAGACATTGGTGACGTGCACGTTGCCGATGCGATTCACTGAGCGGTTGTAGTAGAAGCCGCCGTTGCGCCAATAGCCGCCCCCATAACCGACGCCGGTGTATCCGAAGCCGTAGTTGATGCCGCCATAGAAGCCCACGTGCGGCCCCCAGTAGCCCGCGTGGAACACATAGACACCGCCGGACCAGCCCCAGTAACCCGGCGTCCATAGCGCCCCCACGTAAGGCGGCAACACCCAGGTGCCCGGCACCCAGTAGTAACCATCGTCGCTATACGCCCAATAGCCCGGAACCCAGATGTAACCCGGCGCCGGAATGACCGGCTGCACATAGACCGGCAAGGGCGGTGGCGGAACGCCAACCGAGATGCCGACACCTATCGATACGCCTGCCTCGGCCTCGAGCGGCATGCTGGCGCAGGTGGCGAGCACCAGGACGGCAGCCAGCGAATGAAGCAGGCGATGCCGCGAAATGTGACCCTCAAGGCGACGCGGTTCCATGGCATGAACTCCCACATAGTGTTCGTAGGCATGTAACGCTCGAGGCGTCCAGGCATCGCAGCGTGGTAGGTGGTCCTGGTTCAACGGCGTTCAGCAGGCCGGAGCGGATGCGCACCTGTTCACGTATTGCGCGGCCGGAGGCCCCGCCGTCAAGCCATCTGGCTGATGGTCTTGCGAAAACGCACCAGGGCAACGCCGAACAGCACGCTGCCGATGCCGATCAGGGCGAGGCATTGCGGCCACACCACTTCCAGGCCGGCACCACGATACAGGATCGCCTGGGCCGCCGAGACGAAATGGGTGGTGGGGGCGGCCAGCATCACGTCCTGCACGAATGCGGGCATGCTCTCGCGCGGGGTGGTGCCGCCGGAGAGCAGTTCCAGCGGCACCAGCACCAATACCAGCAGCATGCCGAACTGCGGCATGGAGCGCGCGACCGTCGCCAGGAAAATGCCCATCGACGTGGTGGCGAACAGATGCAGCATGGTGGCCAGCATGAACAGCGCGATCGAACCCTGTACCGGCACCTGCATGGCACCCTGCACCACCAGGACCAGGGCGACCAGTGCCGCCAGTGCCACCACCAGGCCCATCGACCACACTTTGGCCAGCATGATCTCGAACGGCGTCACCGGCATCACCAACAGATGCTCGATGGTACCGTGCTCTCGCTCGCGTATCAGCGCGGCGCCGGTGAGGATGATCGAAAGCATGGTGACGTTGTTGATGATCTCCATCAGCGCGCCGAACCAGCTTTCCTCCAGGTTCGGATTGAAGCGCATATGCAGCACCAGCTCGACCGGCGGCGCCGGATCACCACGATGGCGCTGCAGGAATTCATTGATCTCGCTGCTGATGATCTGCTGGATGTAGCCGTTGCCGGTAAACGCCTGGCTCATGCGGGTGGCGTCGATATTCAACTGCAACGTCGGCGCCCTGCCCGCCAGGACGTCGCGCTGGAAATCCGGCGGAATGTCCAGTACGAACGTGTAGCGGCCGTTGTCCATGCCGGCGTCCATCTCGGCCAGGGTGATCAGCTCCGGACGGCGAAAGTGCGGCGGGTAGAACGCCGACCCGATCTGCGCCGACAGCGGCGATGCATCCTCGTCGACGATCGCGATGGTGGCGTTATGCAGGGTCTCCGGCAACGCCGTGGCGGCCACGTAGATCGATACCGTGAAGGTATAGGCGATCAGCACCAGCATCATCGGATCGCGGATCAGGCTCCACAGCTCCTTTACGCCGAGGCGGAAAATCGCGGCCCATTGAGTGCGCAGGTCGAGTCTCACCGGCCGCCTCCTCAGCGTTCCTGCTTGTCGAGCAGGAGCAACGCCGCGCCCAGGATCACCGGCAACGCCAGCAGCAGGGCCAAGAACGAACCACCCAAATCGCCAAGGGTCAGCGCCTTGCTGAACACGCCGCGGCTGATCGTCAGGAAATGGGTGGCCGGATACACCGCGCCGATCGCCGCGCCCATGCCCTCCAGCGAGGAAACCGGGTTGATCAGGCCAGAGAACTGCACGCAAGGGATGATGGTGCCGATCATGGTCACGAACATCGCCGCAATCTGGCTGCGGGTGAACGTCGAGGCGAACAATCCGAAGCTGGTCGAGCAGCCCACGAAAATCAGCGCGGCCAAGCTGAGCGTGGCGAAGCTGCCCTTGACCGGCACGCCGAACACCGTCACCGCCAGCAGCGACATCAGCAGGAAGTTGAACATGGCCAACACCACGTAAGGCAACTGCTTGCCGAGCAGGAATTCCGCGCGGGTCACCGGCGTGGTGTAGAAGTTGAGGATCGAACCCAGTTCTTTCTCGCGCACCACCGAGAGTGCCGTCAGCATGGCGGGGATCATCATCAGCAGCAGCGGAATCACCGCTGGCACCATCGCCGGCAGGCTCTTCACATCGGGGTTGTAGCGGTAGCGGGTTTCGATGCTTGCCGGCCCGCCCAGGCGCAAGCCGAGCCGGTGCTGCGCCATGTCGGCCAGCCAGTCCTGATGCATCGCCTGCACATAACCGCGTACGGTTTCGGCGCGGGTGGGCATGGCGCCATCCACCCAGGCGCCGATCTGCGCGTCGTCGCCTCGTTCCAGGCTACGGCCGAAGCCCGAAGGGATTTCGATCGCCAGGGCGAGTTCGCCAGTACGCATGCGCCGATCCAGGTCGGTGTAGTCGGAAATCGGCGGCTTCTCCACGAAATAGCGTGAGCCGGACAGGTTGAGCGCGTAGGCCTGGCTGAGCGCTGTCTGGTCGCGATCCAGCACGGCATACGGCAGATCCTCCACGTCCAGGCTAATGCCATAGCCGATGATGAACATCAGCACCGCCGTTCCCAGCAGCGCCAAGGTCGCGCGCACCGGATCGCGGCACAATTCCAGGGTTTCGCGCAGGGCATAGCTCAGGGCCCGACTGACGCTGAAGCGCAGGCGCCGCACCGGCTTCGGCGTTGGCGCCTCGCGCAGGGCCGGCGGCGCGGCGGCGGGCGCTTCATCGGCGCCGGGCTCATCCGCACTGGCTTCCTTCAGATAGGCAATGAAGGCCTGCTCGAGGGAGTCCGCATGGCGCGCTTGCACCAGCGCATCCGGACGATCGCTGACCAGCACGCGGCCGGCGTGCATCAGCGAGATGCGGTCGCAGCGCTCGGCCTCGTTCATGAAATGAGTGGAGATGAAGATGGTGACGCCGTCCTGGCGCGCCAGGTCGATCATCAGCTGCCAGAACATGTCGCGCGCCACCGGGTCCACGCCAGAGGTAGGCTCGTCGAGGATCAGCAGTTCCGGCCGGTGCACCACCGCCACCGCCAGCGACAAGCGCTGGCGCATGCCCAATGGCAGGCGTTCGGGCAGACTGTCGCGCACCTCGCCCAGTCCGAAACGCTGCAGCAATTCCTCCACCCGTGGCCCGATCTCCGCCGCCGGCACCTGGAACAGCCGCGCATGCAACACCAGGTTCTGCCCCACCGTCAGCTCACCGTACAGCGAGAATGCCTGCGACATATAACCCACCCGACGGCGGGTGGCGAGGTCCTTCGGATCCACCTCCCGACCGAACAGCCAGGCCTGTCCCTCGCTGGCCGGCAGCAGGCCGGTGAGCATCTTCATGGTGGTGGTCTTGCCGCAGCCATTGGAGCCAAGGAAGCCGAAGATCTCGCCGCGACGGATGCGGAAGTCCACGTGGTCCACCGCCGTGAAGTCACCGAAGCGCATGGTCAAACCGCGCGCCTCCACGGCCACCTGCCCGTCGGCATTCGCCGCCGGCGCCAGCGGTGGCACCACGACGGCCTGGTGGCCTTGCCGTCGCTCCGGCGGCAGCAGGGCGATGAACGCCCCCTCAAGGGTGGCCTCGCCGGTGCGTTCGCGCAGCGCGGCGGGCGTGCCAGTGGCGAGCACGCGGCCCTGGTCCATCGCGGCCAGCCAGTCGAAGCGTTCGGCCTCCTCCATGTAGGCCGTGGCAACCAGCACGCTCATGGACGGACGCTGCGCGCGGATGCGCGCGATCAGCTCCCAGAACTGACTGCGCGAAAGCGGATCGACGCCGGTGGTCGGCTCGTCCAGGATCAGCAGGTCCGGATCGTGGATCAACGCGCAGCACAGCCCCAGCTTCTGTTTCATGCCGCCGGACAGTTTGCCGGCCGGGCGCGACAGGAACGGCCTGAGGCCGGTGCTGGCGGTCAGCGAGTCGATGCGCCGCCGGCGCTCGGCGGCGCCATGGCCGAACAGGCGGCCGAAGAACTGCAGGTTCTCTTCCACCGACAAGGTGGGATACAGATTGCGCCCCAGGCCCTGTGGCATATAGGCGATGCGTGGACACACGGTGGCGCGGTAGCGGGCATCGGCGATATCGCCGCCAAGCACGGTGACACGCCCACCCTGGAGCTTGCGCGCACCGGCGGCCAGCGCGAGCAAACTGGATTTGCCCACGCCGTCCGGGCCGATCAGTCCGGCCATGCAGCCGCCCGGCAAATCCAGGCTGACGTCGTCCAGCGCCAGCACCTTGCGATAACGCAGGCTGACCCCGGCAAAGCTGGCCGCGGGAGCGTGTTGCGATTCGGCCATGATGGCTAGGGCACCCGCACAGCGAGTTCAGCCGGCCATTCGGCATGGCTGTCCTGCTTGATCCAGGCCACGCCAGGCAAACCGGTCTTCACCAGCTTCAGGTGCTTGCTCAGCAGTTCGCGATCGATCTGCGCCTTGACCCGGAACATCAGCTTCTGCCGTTCGCTGGCGGTCTCCACCGTCTTCGGGGTGAATTGCGCGGTACTGGCCACAAACGACACCTTGGCCGGGATCACGTATTGCGGCGCCGCGTCGAGCACGATCCGCACCTCGCTCCCCATGGCCAATCGCCCGGCGGCGGCCTCGGGCACGAAGAACGTCATATAGACGTCCGACAAGTCGACCAGGTTGAGCACGCGCCCGCCTCCGCCCAGCACTTCGCCTGGCTGGGCGATGCGGTATTGCACCCGGCCGTCGCGGGGCGCAGTCAGCTCGCTATCGTCGATGTCGGCGTTGACCCGCGCCACCGTGGCGTCGGCGGCCTTGACCGTGGACTGCGCACCCAGCACCTGGGTACGCGCGGCGGTAACGGCCGCCTCCGCGGCATTGACTTGGGCGCGCGCCGCATTCAATCCGGCTTCGGCGCCGCGCACGCGGGCGCGGTCGTCGTCCAGCTCCTGGACCGAGGAAGCGCCATCGCGCGACAAGGTCGTCGAGCGCGCAAACCTGCGCTGCGCGGCGTCCAGCTCGCTTTCGCGCAAGGCCACCTCGGCGAGCGATGTCTGGCGATCACTTTCGCGCATGGCCACCTGCGCTTGTGCGCTGGCCACCGCGGCCACGGCCTGCTGCTGCCGCGCCACCGCCTCGTCCCGCTGCGCCTCCAGCGACTGAATCTGCATGTGCCCGAGCACCTGCCCCGCGCTGACGAAGTCGCCTTCGTCGACGAGGATGTCCTGCACCCGGCCGGGCAGCTTGGTGGCCACGTCGATTTCGGTCGCCTCAATGCGGCCATTGCCGCTGACGAAGCCGTCGCCGGGTCCGCGCGGACGCAGCGCCTGCCACGACAACCAGGCAACGGCCGCAAGCGCGGCAACCACCAGCAAGGCAATCCATCGGTGTTTGAGAGTCGGATTCATGGTTGGCTCGCGCCGGAAACGGAAGATGGGCTGGTGGACGCCTCGCGCAGGCCTCCGCCAAGTGCGGCATATAACCCGACCCTGCTGGACAACAGGGCGCGGCGCAATTGCACCAGTTGCTGCTGCGCGCTGAGCAGGTCGCGTTGCGCGTCCAGCACTTCGAGGAAGGAGGCGGAACCGGCATCGAAGCGCAGCTTGGACAGCCGCGCACGCTCGGTCTGCACGTCCAGCGCCGTTTGCGCGATGACGACCTGCTCGGCCAGCCAATGGCGTGCGGACAAGGCGTCCGACACGTCGCGGAAAGCGCCCTGCACGGTCTGCTCGTAGTGGGCCACGGCCTCATCGCGACGGGCATTGTTCAAGTCGAGATTGCGGCGCAGCTTGCCGCCCTCGAACAGCGGCAAGGAAATGCTGGGCGCGAAGATCCAGGCATGGGTGCCGGCATCGAACAGCTGGTTCAATTCGTCACTGGCACTGCCGTAGGCACCGGTCAACGCGACGCGCGGAAAAAACGCGGCACGCGCCGCGCCGATATTGGCGTCGGCCGCCCGCAATTGGTATTCGGCGGCAAGGATGTCGGGACGCCGGGTCAGCAGGTCTGACGGTAAGCCCGGGCTGAGGTCGGCAAGCAAGCGGTTCTCGTCCAGCGGCTCGGCGATCGGCGGCAATTCCAGCGGTTGGCCAACCAGCAGGGTCAGCGCATGCGCCTGCACCTCGCGCGCCTGCCGCAGCTGCGCACCCAGCGCCTCGGCCTGGGTCAGCAGGGTCTGCACCTGGGTGAGGTTGAGGCGGGAGGTAGCCCCCACTTCGACCCGCCGAGAAAAGATGCGCAAGGTCTCGCGGCGGCTGTCGATGGTTTGCTGGGCCAGGAAGATGCGTTCATCCAGTTCGCGCAGGCTCAGCCAGTCGTTGGCGACCTGGGCGATCAGGCTCAGCGCCAGGGCCCGTTGCGCAGCCCTGGAAGCCAAATAGTTATCCCGCGCGGCATCGTTCAGATTGCGCAGGCGCCCCCAAAAATCCAGCTCCCAGCTCGACGCCACTGCGCCGGCCTGATACTGCTCCAGCGACAGCGGCACACCGAGTGGATCGGCGCCAGCCGGAAGGCGCGCACGAATCTCGCCCACGCTGGCATTCAAGGCCGGAAACAAGTCGGCGCGCTGGATGCCGTAAGCCGCGCGGGCCTGTTCCACTCGCGACGCCGCCACGCGCAGGTCGCGATTGTTCTCCAGTGCCTGAGCGATCAACTGCCGCAGCCGCGGATCGGTGAAATAGTCCTGCCAATCGGTGGCGGCCGCATCGAGACCGCTTGAAACCTCGACATCGGGGTAATGCGCGGCGACCGGCAGTGCCGGGGCCCGGTAGTCGGGCGCCATGGAGACGCAACCGGCAAGCACGCCCGCGGCAGCGAGACAGCCAAGCCGGACCACCCATATCGATGCTCGCCTCATGCACGCACCAACGGAGCGCACGGCCACATGGACCGGCAACCCCGCAAAGACCGGCAATCGTCCCCCTGCCGGACCGGGATGGAGGCCGTCCCCGGCCTCTCACGCTTAAGCTTGGATGAGCAACACCTTGCGCCGCAACACTACGTGGCCAAATGTCGCAAGCATGTCACGAGGCCCCGCGAAGCTTTAACTTCAGTACCGTCGAATGGCTTGCGAACGGCCATGTTACGCTGCCTTGCAGCAAGCACCATTCACCACCGTTACGGCAAGGCGACAAGCGATTGTCGACTCGCCATGCGAAGCCGAGACGCTTCATTGGGAGATATGCCATGCCTGCCGCTACGCCTGCGTTGCCATCACCCACCCTCGGCGCACGTTTGGACCAGCGGGTCCACGCCGCACTGGCCCGCACCACCTTGTCGATCTCGCCCACCGCGGTTGCGCTGGCCTGGCTGGACTGGGCCATGCACCTGGCCGCGTCGCCCGGCAAGCGCCTCGCGCTGACCCGGCAGGCCTTGGAGGAAATGGCCGAGCTGGGGCGCTATGTCGCGCAGTCCTGCCAGTCCAGCGAGTTGCCCGTCCAGGCCTGCATCGCGCCAAGGGAACAGGATCGCCGCTTCGCTGCGCCCGAATGGCAGCAGTGGCCATTCGCCCCGATGCAGCAAGCATTCCTGCTGACCGAGCGCTGGTGGAATGACGCCACCCGGGAGATACGCGGGGTTTCGCCGCATCACCAGAACGTGGTGAACTTCGCCGCGCGGCAGTGGCTGGACATATTCTCGCCCGGCAATTTTCCGCTCACCAATCCCCTGGTGCTCGAGCGCAGCCAGGAACAGGGCGGTGCCAATTTCGTCCGCGGCTACCTGCACTGGCTGGACGACGTGCGCCGCTACGTGCAGGGCGAACCGCCCGCCGGAACGGAGCGGTTCCAGGTAGGCCGCGAGGTCGCCGTCACTCCCGGCAAGGTGGTGATGCGCAATGCGCTGGTGGAACTGATCCAGTACACCCCAACCACCGACAAGGTGCGCCCGGAGCCGGTGCTGATCGTGCCGGCATGGATCATGAAGTACTACATCCTGGACCTGTCGCCAGCCAACTCCCTGGTCAAGTACCTGGTCGACCAGGGCTACGTCGTGTTCTGCCTGTCATGGAAGAACCCCGGCCAGCACGAGCGCGACCTGGCCATGCAGGACTACCTCGACCTGGGCCTGCGCGCAGCGCTCGACGCAGTGTCCGCGATCGTGCCAGGACGCAGGATCCACGCCACCGGCTACTGCCTGGGCGGCACCCTGCTGTCGATCGGCGCCGCGGCGATGGCTCGCGATGGCGACGAGCGCCTGGCGTCGCTCACCTTGTTTGCCGCGCAGACCGATTTCAGCGAGCCTGGCGAGCTGGCACTGTTCATCGACGACAGCGAAGTGGCCTATCTAGAAGACCAGATGGCGCGCACCGGCTACCTCACCGCGGGACAGATGGCCGGAGCATTCCAGATGCTGCGCTCCTACGACCTGTTGTGGTCGCGCATGGTCGGTGCATACCTGATGGGCGATGCCGAGCCGATGAACGACCTGATGGCCTGGAATGCCGACACCACGCGCATGCCGGCGAAGATGCATTCGCAGTATCTGCGCTGGCTGTTCCTGCAAAACGACCTGGCTTCGGAACGCTACCCGGTGGACGGCAAGCCGGTCGCGCTAAGCGATATCCATTTGCCCATCTTCTGCGTAGGTACGCAAACCGACCATGTGGCGCCTTGGCGCTCAGTGTACAAACTGCATTACGAGACTGCGGCGGAACTCACCTTCGTGCTGACTTCCGGTGGCCACAACGCAGGCATCGTCAGCGAGCCGGGCCACCCGCACCGCAGCTACCAGTCGGCAACGCGCCCCGCGGGCGGCGCCTATCAGCCACCGGACGACTGGCTGACCACGGCGCCGCGGCAGGAGGGCTCGTGGTGGCCGGCCTGGTGCGCCTGGCTGGAGCAGCGCTCTGGCGAGCCGGTAGCGCCGCCGGCGCTGGGCGCGGCGGCCTACCCACCGCTGGCCGAGGCACCGGGAACCTATGTGCTGGAACGTTGAAGCAAGCCCGTCCATCCCCATCCGACCGACAGGTACCGCATGAACGACCTCGCCATTCCACCGTCGCGCACCGCCCCGGCTGGCGGCGATGAGCCACGCACGGTGCGGAACCGTGTTTTCGACGACATCGCCGTGGGTGACGAGGCCGCGCTGCAACGCAGCCTGACCGCCGCCGACATCCAATTGTTCGCCGTGCTGTCCGGTGACGTGAACCCGCAACACCTGGATCCGGCCTTCGCTGAATCGACCCGCTTCCATGGCGTGATCGCCCATGGCATGTGGGGCGCGGCGCTGATTTCCGCGGTGCTGGGCACGCGCCTGCCGGGACCGGGCACGATTTATCTGGGCCAGACCCTGCGCTTTCTCGCCCCGGTGCGGATCGGCGATACGCTGCAGGTGGCCGTGAAGGTCACCGCCAAGGATCCGGCCAGCAAGCGGCTGACGCTTGCCTGCCGCTGCACCAATCAGGACAGCAAGACCGTGATCGAAGGCGAGGCGCAGGTGATCGCCCCCACCGAACACATCGAGCGCAACCGCACCACCTTGCCGGAAGTGCGCCTGATCGATGGCGCCGGCAAGAGCCTGCTCGATTACGTGCGTCCGCTCGGCGCGGTGCGCACAGCGGTGGTGCACCCCTGCGACGAACCCAGCTTGTCGGCGATATTCGAAGCGCGCCGCGCCGGCCTGATCGAGCCCGTGCTGATTGCGCCTCGGGCCAGGCTGGAAGCACTAGCGGCACAGCACAAGTTCGACCTGAGCGGCGTGGCGATCGAAGACGTACCGCACAGCCACGCCGCCGCGGCGCGCGCGGTGGAACTGGCCGGCGCCGGCAAGGTGGAGGCGCTGATGAAAGGCAGCCTGCATACCGACGAACTGATGGGTGCCGTGGTCGCGCACGGCTCGCCGCTGCGCACCGAGCGGCGCATCTCCCATTGCTATCTGATGCATACGCCAGCCTATCCGCGGCCGTTCATCATTACCGATGCCGCGATCAATATCGCGCCAGACCTCGACGCCAAGGCCGACATCATTCGCAACGCGGTGGAGCTGGCCCGCATCATCGGCGTGGAACGCCCGCGCGTGGCGATCCTCGCCGCCGTAGAGACGGTAAACGTGCGCATGCAGGCCACCCTGGACGCCGCGGCGCTGTGCAAGATGGCCGACCGCGGCCAGATTGCCGGGGCCACCCTGGATGGACCGCTCGCCTTCGACAATGCAATCTCGGCCGCGGCGGCGCGCATCAAAGGCATCACTTCGCCCGTGGCCGGCATGGCCGACGTGCTGGTGGTGCCCGACCTGGAGAGCGGCAACATGCTGGCCAAGCAACTCGAATACCTGGGGGGCGCTTCCAGCGCGGGTATCGTGATGGGTGCGCGCGTGCCGATCATACTGACCAGCCGCGCGGACTCCGGCGAAACGCGGATCGCCTCCTGCGCCGTGGCCGCGCTGATCGCCCACAGCCACCGGCAGGCCATAGCGTGAGCGCCTGGATAGCGGTGCTCAACTGCGGCTCGTCCAGCATCAAGTTCGCGCTGTTCGACGCCTCGCGCACACCGCTGCCGCGCACCGCGCCGTGGAGCGGCAAAGTCGAAGGCATCGGTTCGCCGCAGGCGAGTTACCAGGAAAGTGGCGCGCCCTCCGAGCCGCTCGTGCTGGAAGCAGTCGATCCCTACCATGCCGCACTCGCCCACATCCGCGAACGCATCCAGGCGCGCTTGCAGGGTGATCGCCTGCTCGCGGTAGCGCACCGCGTGGTGCACGGCGGCGCCAAGTACTTCCTGCCGACCCGGATCGACGCACAAGTGCTGGCCGACCTGCGCAGCTATATTCCGCTGGCGCCGCTGCACCAGCCGTTTGCGCTGGAGGCCATCGAGGTGCTGCTGCGCGAACGCCCGGAACTGCCGCAAGTCGCGTGCTTCGATACCGCCTTCCACCACACCCTGCCCGATGTGGAAAAGGTACTGCCGCTGCCGTTCGAGAATTGGGAACGCGGCGTGCGCCGCTACGGCTTCCACGGCTTGTCCTATGCCTTCCTCTCGATCGCGCTGGCCGAACGCTACGGCGAGCGCGCGCGCGGACGCACCCTCTGCGCGCACCTGGGCAGCGGCGCCAGCCTGTGCGGCATGAACGACCTCAAAAGCGTGGCGACCACCATGGGTTTTTCGGCGCTGGACGGCCTGATGATGGGCACTCGCTGCGGCAGCCTGGATCCCGGCGTGGTGTTGTATCTGCTGGAGAGCGAGCGGCTCGACGCGCATGAGCTTGGCCAGTTGCTGTACCACCGTTCCGGCCTGCTCGGCGTCTCCGGCGTCTCGGCCGACCCACGCGAGCTGCTGCCGATCGAGAGCGGCAACGAACGCGTGACCCTGGCTCTCGCACTCTACGTGCGCCGCATCGTGCGCGAGATCGGCGCCCTGGTCGCCGTGCTCGGCGGCCTGGACCTGCTGGTATTCACGGCGGGCGTGGGCGAACACAATGCAGCGATCCGCGAACGCGTATGCCATGACCTGGCCTATCTCGGCCTGGAACTGGATCCCGTCGCGAATCTCGCCAACGCGCCCATCATCTCCACCCCATCCAGCAGCGTGCCGGTGGCGGTGGAACCGACCAACGAGGAATGGATCGCCGCGCGCGACGCCATCGCAACCCTCGCCTAGGATCGCATCGACATCGCCATGGAGCCAGCCGCCATGGCCCGCCTAACCTTGATGCAAAAAGAAACGCACACGAGCGAACCAGTCGGTGCGGCAATCGCATGGCGAAGTGTCCATGCCGGCGCCCACGCGGCACTTTCTCCAGGCATAAAAAAACCCCTGTAAAAACAGGGGCTTTTCATTACTGGCGGAGAGAGAGGGATTCGAACCCTCGATAAGGCTTTTGACCCTATACTCCCTTAGCAGGGGAGCCCCTTCGGCCTCTCGGGCATCTCTCCAGTTTTGTCCGCATTTCTGCGGAGCCGGCAAGGATACTAAACCGGCATGCTCGAGGTAAAGCTTTTCTTGCTTGTCAGTGCTCGCCAGCCTCGCCGGAAGTGCTGCCATCCGGCTCGTGCTCGTTCTTGATCCGTTGATAGATCTCTTCGCGATGCACGGCTACGTTCTTGGGCGCATTGATGCCGATACGCACCTGATTGCCCTTCACGCCGAGAACGGTGACGGTCACCTCGTCACCGATCATCAAGGTTTCACCGACCCTGCGGGTCAGAATCAACATGTTTGCCACTCCATGAATACTTTGGTCATAGGCCAACAGACGGTGTCACCTCACCCCTGAGCTTCACCGTCTGGACAGTTCGACGAACTTACCCGCCGAAGGCCCTACCGCCTTCCCGGTTTGACAGACGAGGCATCCCCTGCAGATGCCATGTCGAGCAACACCGTCGCAACCATCGGTGTCGGCAGTATCTTGATACTAGCCGAGCGTCCGCGGGCAGCGCAATGCGTAAACGGGAGTACGGGGGCAATGGTTGACTGGCTTCAGGAAGCCAGCCGCTCGCCGATCCAGCCCACCAGGCCATTCAGGATACGAGGCAACTCGGCACTGTCGGTGCCACCGCCCTGGGCCATGTCCGGGCGTCCGCCGCCCTTGCCGTCGATCTGTCCGGCCACATGAGCCACGACATCGCCCGCCTTGACCCGACCCAATGCCTTGCCATGCACGCCGGCCACCAGCGACACACGGCCGTCCGCTGCGCCGGCCAGCAGGATCACGCAATCGGCAAGCTGCTGCTTGAGCTGGTCGATGCTGTCGCGCAGCGCCTTGGCGTCCAGGCCTTCGAGGCGTGCAGCCACGATCTTGATGCCATCGATCTGCTGGGCCGTCGACGCCAGGTCGGCCGTGGCCGAGCCCGCGGCCTTCGCACGCAGCGACTCCAGCTCGCGCTCCAGCTTCTTCTGTTTGTCGAACAGCTGGCGCAGCTTCTCCACGGCATCGTCGCCGTGGGCGGACAATAGCTGTGAGAATTCGCCGAGACGACGTTCCTCATCGGCCACGTAATTCAACGCGCCCGCCCCTGTCACCGCCTCGATACGACGCACACCGGAGGCGACGCCCGCTTCGCTGACGATCTTGAACAGGCCGATATCGCCGGTACGGCCGACATGCGTGCCACCACACAGTTCGGTGGAGAAATCGCCCATCTTGAGCACGCGCACTTCGTCGCCGTACTTCTCGCCGAACAGCGCCATGGCGCCGAACTCGATGGCGGCGTCGTAGCCCATCTGGTGCACTTCGGCCGGTGCGTTGCGGCGCACTTCGGCGTTTACCAGCGTCTCGATCTCGCGCAATTCGTCCGCGCTGAGCGGCTTGAAGTGCGAGAAGTCGAAACGCAAACGCTCCGGCGCCACCAGCGAGCCCTTCTGCGTGACGTGCGTGCCCAGCACCTTGCGCAAGGCGGCATGCAGCAGATGGGTGGCCGAATGATTGAGCACGATCGCCTGGCGGCGCGCGGCATCCACCACGGCATCGACCGTGTCGCCCACACGCAGCGCCTGGGTGCCGTGCCAGCGACCGGCATGGCCGAAGAACACGCCGCCCATCTTGAGCGTGTCGCTCACCTCGAAGCGGCCGGCGCTGCCGGTCAGCGTACCGGTGTCGCCGACCTGGCCGCCGGACTCGGCGTAGAACGGCGTGCGGTCCAGAATGACCAGGCCTTCCTCGCCTTCGGCAAGCTGCTCGAACTGCTTGCCGGCGCGCACGATGCCGATGACCTTGCCCGCGCCGGACAGCGCCTCGTAACCCAGGAACGCAGTCGGTGCGAGCTGGCTGGCCAGCTCCGCCGGCATCTGCCCCTTGGCCTCGAAACGGCCACCCTCGCGGCTGCGATCCTGCTGCTCCTTCATGGCCTGCTCGAAGCCGTCCATGTCCACCGTCAGGCCGCGCTCGCGCGCGATGTCGGCGGTCAGGTCGACCGGGAACCCGTAGGTGTCGTACAGGCGGAACGCATCGACGCCCGGGATCGTGCCATGGGCCTTGGCGGCGACGGCGTCGAACAGGCGCATGCCGTTCTCCAGCGTCTCGCCGAAACGCTTCTCCTCGGTGCGCAGCGCGTCTTCCACGAAAGCCTGCTTGGCGGCGAGTTCCGGATAGGCCTCGCCCATCTCCTCGACCAGCGGCTGCACCATCTTCCAGAAGAAATCGCCGCGCACGCCCAGCATCCAGCCGTGGCGCAAGGCGCGGCGGATGATGCGGCGAAGCACATAGCCACGACCTTCGTTGGACGGCAACACGCCATCGACGATAAGGAACGCGCAGGCGCGGATGTGATCGGCAATCACGCGCAGCGACTTGTTGGCCAGGTCGCTGGTGTGGGTCAGCCCGGCAGCCACCTTGATCAGGTGCTGGAACAGATCGATCTCGTAATTGGAATGCACGTGCTGCAGCACGGCGGCCAGGCGCTCCAGGCCCATGCCGGTATCCACGCATGGCGCCGGCAGGGGCGACAGCGTGCCATCGGGCGCGCGGTCGAACTGCATGAACACCAGGTTCCAGATCTCGATGTAGCGATCGCCGTCCTCGTCCGGCGAGCCCGGCGGGCCACCAGCGATCTCCGCGCCATGGTCGTAGAAGATCTCGGTGCACGGGCCGCACGGGCCGGTGTCGGCCATCTGCCAGAAGTTGTCCGACGCGAACGGCGCGCCCTTGTTGTCGCCGATGCGCACGATGCGCTCGGCCGGCACGCCCATCTGCTGGTTCCAGATATCGTAGGCCTCGTCATCGGTGTGATAGACGGTGACCCACAGCTTGTCCTTGGGCAACTTGAAGACCTCGGTCAGCAGCTCCCACGCATAGGCGATGGCCTCGCGCTTGAAGTAGTCGCCGAACGACCAGTTGCCCAGCATCTCGAAGAAGGTGTGGTGACGCGCGGTGTAGCCCACCGAATCCAAGTCGTTGTGCTTGCCGCCGGCGCGCAGGCAGCGCTGCACGTCGGCGGCGCGCGTGTACGGCAGCTTCTCGCTGCCCAGGAACACGTTCTTGAACTGCACCATGCCCGAGTTGGTGAACAACAGCGTGGGATCGCTGGCCGGCACCAGCGAACTGGACGGCACGATGGTGTGGTCTTTCGAACGGAAATAGTCGAGGAAAGTCGAGCGGATTTCGGCGGTTTTCATGCAGTTGGGGACGACCTGTAGGAAAGGCCACGCCAAGGCCGCGCCGCCGATCAGTCAGGCTCGTCGGCAGCGTCGTCCACGTCGGCGTGGGTAACATTCCGTACTGTGGCGGCGGGAAAGCCCCGACGCAAGAGGAATTGCGCCCGGCGGGCACGTTCCCCGGAGTCCGGCGCGGCCCCGGCGCCATAGCGTCGGCGCAGCTGGGCTGACGCGACGGCGGCCCAGTCCACCTCGGCGGCGTCCAGCACCTCGCGGATACGCGCGTCGGACAAGCCGTGGCTCTTGAGCTCCGCGCGCAATCGCATGGGGCCATAGCCCTGCCCCACGCGGCTGCGTACCAGCATTTCGGCGAAGCGGTCGTCGTCCTGGTAGTGCTGCTCGCCCAGGCGGTCGAGAGCCGCGCCGGCCTCCTCGCCCTCGTAGCCGCCCTGGCGCAGCTTGAGCTTCAGCTCGCGGCGGGAATGCTCCCGCCGCGCCAGCAGGCCCAGCGCCTTGCTATAGGCGCTGGGCTTGGGCTTCTGGTCGTCCCCGGCATCGGACCGGCGCTTCATGGCATGGGCGCCGCTGGCTCAAAACACCTTGTAGACCTGGCCGGTCTGCAAGCCTTCCACGCTGCGGCTGAAAGCCAGCGCCGCACGGGCCGCCGTCACCGGCTCGAACCCGCGGAAATACGGCGCGTAGTCGCCCATGGCCTCGACCAGCACGTTCGGACTCACCACGTTGATGCGCAGGCCACGCGGCAACTCGATGGCCGCCGCCCGCACGAACGCCTCCACCGCGCCGTTGACCAGGCTGGCCGAACTGCCCTGGGCAATCGGCTGCTCGGACAGGATGCCGGTGGTGAGCGTGATGGAGCCGCCATCGCGCAGGTGATCGCGCGCGGCGAGGGCCAGGTTGACCTGGCCCATCAGCTTGTCCGTGATGCCCAGCGTGTGCTTCGACTCGCCGAACGCGGCCGGGGCGAAATCCGCCAGCGGGGCGAAGGTGACGCGGCCGGTGGTGCTGATCACCGCGTCCAGCTCGCCGGCCTGGGCCAGCCCCGACCGGATGCTGGCCACGTCGGTGAGATCCATCCGCACGTCGCCGGACTGGCGCCCGGCGGCGATCACCTCATGGCGCTGGCCCAGCTCGGCCGCCACCGCGCGCCCCAGCGTGCCGGACGCGCCCACCAGCAGGATGCGCAGACGTCGCTCGGCCATGCTCAGATTTCTTCCATCGCTTCTTCGGAGATCGGCGCGGCCTTGCCGCCCGCGTTGGTCAGCAGGCGCACGCGCAGCTCGGCGTCGATCTCGTTGGCGATGGCCGGGTTGTCGCGCAGGAACTGGCGCACGTTCTCCTTGCCCTGGCCGATGCGGTCGCCCTTGTAGCTGTACCAGGCACCGGACTTGTCGATCAGGTTCTGCGCCACGCCCAGCTCGATGATCTCGCCCTCGCGCGAGGTGCCCTCGCCGTACAGGATCTCGAACTCGGCCTGGCGGAACGGCGGCGCCACCTTGTTCTTGACCACCTTGACGCGGGTTTCCGAACCGATCACCTCGTCGCCCTTCTTCACCGCGCCGATGCGGCGGATGTCCAGGCGCACCGAGGCGTAGAACTTCAGCGCGTTGCCGCCGGTGGTGGTTTCGGGGCTGCCGAACATCACGCCGATCTTCATGCGGATCTGGTTGATGAAGACCACCAGGCAGTTGGACTTCTTGATGTTGGCGGTGAGCTTGCGCAGCGCCTGGCTCATCAGGCGGGCATGCAGGCCGACGTGGGAGTCGCCCATCTCGCCCTCGATTTCCGCCTTGGGCGTGAGCGCGGCGACCGAGTCGACCACCACCACGTCCACCGCGCCGGAACGCACCAGCATGTCGGCGATTTCCAGCGCCTGCTCGCCAGTATCCGGCTGCGACACCAGCAGGTCGTCCACGTTGACGCCCAGCTTCTGCGCGTAGCTCGGGTCCAGCGCGTGCTCGGCGTCGACGAAGGCCGCGGTGCCGCCGTTCTTCTGGCAGTTGGCGATGACCTGCAGGGTCAGCGTGGTCTTGCCGGAGGATTCCGGGCCGTAGATTTCCACCACGCGGCCGCGCGGCAGGCCGCCCACGCCCAGGGCGATGTCCAGGCCCAGCGAGCCGGTGGAAACCGTTTCGATGGCGTCGTCGGTGCGGTCGCCCAGGCGCATGACGGCGCCCTTGCCGAACTGCTTCTCGATCTGGCCGAGGGCGGAAGTGAGCGCCTTGCGCTTGTTGTCATCCATCGTCTTGAATCCTGGGGGGCAGTGAATGAAGGGCATGATGCCCGCGACTAGTCTCACGGGCTGCGATCTGTGACGGGAAAGTATCCCACACCGGTCAAGCCTGTCCGGGGCGGTGCGTCGACTCAGTCCGTCAGCGTCCTGAGCACGCCGCTGAGCGCGGCCGCCACGGTTTGCCGGCGCACCGCCTCGCGGTCGCCGCCGAAGTGGAACAGCGTGGCATGGGCATAGCCGCCACGCCGTTTCCAGCTGATCCAGACCGTGCCCACGGGCTTCTCGACGGTGCCGCCGCTGGGCCCGGCGATGCCGGTGACGGCCACCGCCACGCCGGCACCGAAGCGGGCGAGCGCGCCGGAAACCATTTCCAGCGCGGTTTCCTCGCTCACCGCACCAGTACGCTCCAGCGTGCGCGGGTTGACGCCGAGCAAGGCCTCCTTGGCCCCGTAGCTATAGGTCACCACGCCGGCGTCGAACCAGGCCGAGCTGCCGGGCAAGTCGGTCAGCGTCTTGGCGATCCAGCCGCCGGTGCACGACTCGGCGGTGACCACCATCAGGCGCCGCTGCAGGGCGCCCTCGGCCACCTGCTCGGCCAGGGCCTTGAGCTCGGCATCGGTGGGAACGGACAACGACATGGAGCACTCCCGCGGGGCAGGCCGGTATCGCACCGGCGCGAAGCCGCCTGTTCTACCCCTTCCGCGCCGCCCGGCCAAGGTCTTGACGGCGGGCACGCCACCGGTATCCCCACGCTCCCGCCAGCAGCGCCGGCAGGAACAGCCCGGCCTCGCGCGCGCTGCCTGGCAAGGCAGCCAGCAACGCCACGGCGGGCCCAGGGCAATAGCCGCTGAGGCCCCAGCCCAAGCCGAACAGCAATGCGCCAACGACCAGCGGCCGGTCGATGCGCGTGGCCGTGGGCAGGTCGAAACGCTCCGCCAGCAGCGGGGCCCTGCGCCGGAGGATGAACGGAAACGCGACACTGGCCACGCCCGTCGCTCCGCCCAGCACCAGCAACAGGCTGGGGTCCCAGGACGCACCCACGTCGAGAAAGCCAAGCACCTTCTGCGGATGCGTCATCGCCGACAGCGCCAGCCCGGCACCGAAGACCAGGCCCGCCGCGAAGGCGGCGAGCAGCGCCCACCCGGTCAGGCTTCTGTTCGTGTGCAAGGCTAGCCCCCCAGCCAGTGGCGAAGCACGCTCGCCGTGAACATGCCCGTGAGCAGGAACACCAGCGTCGCCACCAGCGAGCGCGGCGACCGCCGGGCCAACCCGCAGACACCGTGCCCACTGGTACAACCGTGGCTCATCGCCGTGCCGTATCCAACCAGCAAGCCGGCGACGATCAGCAACCATGCCGGAAAATGCGCGCGACTCACCGGCGCCTGCACGCCGAACGGGCCACCGAACCGATACAGCAGCGCCGCCCCGGCAACCAGCCCCAACAGGAACAGCGCGCGCCAGGCCAGCTCGATCCGCCGCGAAAACGGCAACGCCCCCACGATGCCGCTGATGCCCGCCATACGCCCCAGCGACAGTAGGAGCAGGCTGGCGCCGCCCCCGATCAGCAAACCGCCGAGTAATGCGCTGACAGGCGTGAACGAGGACATGGCAAGCGGCCTATTCGATCGGAGGGCTAGATTTTCCACGCATAAGCGAAGCCTAGCGAGTTCTCGCTGAGGGAAATATCCGCGTTTCCGCCACCGAACGGGGGCGGAATCGAATCGACGCCGTTGACGGTCTTCTCGAACGCATGGCTGTAGTAGAAGCTCAATTCCCCGCGGGCACTGGTTTGCCAGGTGGCGCCCACGCTGACCTGGTTCTGCACCACACCCGGCGCGAGGATATTGAAGAACGTCTGGCTGGACGGAATCGGTTGCTGCGCGTGACTGAAGCCGCCGCGCAAGGTCAGCGTGGGCGAATACGCATAACTGGCTGCCAGCTTGTACACGTTGATGTCGCGCCAGCCGAAGCCCGCCCCGTTGGCCGAACCCAACGCATTGCCCTGCAGCAGGTTGGCCAGCGGATTGCCGATGGAATGCGTTTGCGCGTAGAGGATGCGCTGGACATCGCCCAGCAGGGTCAGCCCGGAGGTCACGCGGTATGACGCGCCGATACCGAAATTCTGCGGGATGTCGAAGCTGCCCGACTGCGCGAACAGACCCTGATAGCCGTGGAACGAACCGGGAATCTTCGACGACCACGTCGCGCCCAGCGACAGGTTGTCGCCGAAGCGACCCGTCCAGCCCACGCGCGCACCCACGCCCACCGAAGTGGAATAGCCCGTATTGGTCACCTGGTTCGGCGCCTGCGAAAACGCGGTGAACGGCGTCAAGCCTTCCGCATAGAAACGCTGCCAGGCGATGTTCGCGCCGATGCCGATCGACTGGGTCGGGGTGATCGTGTACGCCACCGTGGGCGTCAACACGATCTGCTGCAGGTTCACGCCCGCCTCGCCCCGGCCACCGAACGCCGCGTAAGGATTGTCGTGGTAACCGGTGTTCATGCCGCCGTTGGCGGTCAGGGAAAGGCCGAAGTAGAGATCGTCCGCCACCCGTCGCGTATAGCCCGCCTCCGGCAGCAGGAAATAGCGCACCGCATTGCCGGAATAGGCACCGTTCGCGCCATAGAGATTGCCGCTGATCGTCGATGAACGGTGCGGGTTGAACACCGTCAGGCCCACGTCCACCCGATCGCCGACGAAGGCGATGCCGGCCGGATTGATGTACCCCGCCAGCGCATCCACCGGAAACGCAATGCCCGCGCCGCCCAGCCCATTGGACTGCACGCTCGACCCATTGGTGAAATAGCCATTGGTCGCCGCTGCAGCAGCCGGCAGCAACGCCATGGCCAACGCCAACACCCCAAGACGCCCTTTACCCAGGCTATGAACCCGTTGCTGCGACATGTCCCGCCCCTGACACTGAGGATAAATGTCATGTATAGCTATCGGGTATGCCGGCTACCAAATGGCCTCTGCGCATATGGTCATGACGCCAGGTGATAACCCCCACAGCCCCGCCTGGCACGCCACTCCATGCTCAACAAGTTCAGGCGGAGTCGCTACAGTGGCGGCTTTGACTTTCCCGTGTCCCGGGCACGTCCGTGCACGAAATGTTGCGGACGTTGGGATTTACCCCCAAGCCGGAACACCGGCCGGGTTTCCACGCGACCGCACAACCTCCATCCCACCGAAGATAGCCAGCCGTAGATGACTGAAATACTTAAGGATCACTCACCCGTCATGCGCCAGTACCTGTCGGCCAAGGCCGAACATCCGGAGGTGCTGCTGTTTTTCCGCATGGGTGATTTCTACGAGCTGTTCTACGACGACGCGCGCAAGGCCGCGCGCCTGCTGGACATCACGCTCACCCAGCGCGGCCAGTCGGCGGGCCAGCCCATTCCGATGGCGGGCGTGCCGTATCACGCCGTGGAGAACTACCTGGCGCGCCTGGTGCGGCTGGGCGAGTCGGTGGCCATCTGCGAGCAGATCGGCGATCCCGCCACTTCGAAGGGGCCGGTGGAACGCAAGGTGGTGCGCATCGTCACGCCGGGTACGGTGACCGATGCGGCGCTGCTGGAGGAACGCCGCGACAACCTGCTGATGGCCATCGCAGCTGGGGCCGGTGGCGCCTACGGCCTGGCGTGGGTGGATCTGAGCAGCGGGCGTTTCCTGCTCAGCGAGGTACCCACCGCCGAAGCCCTGGCCTCGGAACTGGCACGCCTGCAGCCGGCGGAAACCCTGGTGGGCGAGGACGTGGTATGGCCGAAGTTCGTCAGCGGCCTGCCCGGCCTGCGCAAGCGTCCGCCGTGGCATTTCGATAGCGACGCGGCGCGGCGCGAACTCATCCGCTTCTTCGGCACGCGCGATCTCGGCGGCTTCGGCGTGGACAAGCTGCCGCTGGCCGTCGCCGCCGCCGGCTGTCTGCTCGGCTATGTCGAGGAGACGCAAAAGAGCGCATTGCCGCATCTGTCGGGCATGGCGGTGGAAAGCGCCGGCGACACCATCGCGCTGGACGCCGCCACCCGCCGCAACCTGGAACTGGACACCCATCCCAGCGGACGCACCGAGCACACCCTGCTGGGTGTGCTGGACGAAACCGTGACGCCGATGGGCGCGCGCCTGCTGCGTCGCTGGCTCAATCGCCCGCTACGCTCGCGCGACCTGCTGCGCGCCCGCCACCAGGCCATCGGCACGCTGATCGACAGCCGCCAGCACGAAACGCTACGCGAGCAACTGCGCGGCATCGGTGACCTGGAACGCATCCTGGCCCGCGTGGCGCTGCGCTCGGCGCGGCCACGCGACCTGTCCACCCTGCGCGATGGCCTGGCCGCCGCGCCGAGGTTGGCTCGTGCACTCTTCCCTGAGCGCGAAGATCAAGAAGCGGCCATCCATGGCCGCACTCTTCAACAAGATCTCAGCCCATTGCTGGCCGCGCTGGTGGCGCGCATCGGCGATCATGCCGACACCGCTGCCCTGCTCGCCCAGGCGGTGGTACCGCAGCCGCCCGTGCTGCAGCGGGACGGCGGCGTCATCGCCGACGGCTATGACGCCGAGCTCGACGAGCTGCGCCGCCTGGCCACTCATGCCGACCAATACCTGGTCGAGCTGGAAGAACGCGAGAAGGCCGCCAGCGGCATCGCCACGCTCAAGGTCGGCTACAACCGCGTGCATGGCTATTACATCGAGATCAGCAAGGGCCAGGCCGACAAGGCGCCGACGCACTACACGCGCCGGCAGACCACCAAGAATGCCGAGCGCTACATTACCGAGGAACTGAAGGCCTTCGAGGACAAGGTGCTCTCGGCCAAGGAACGCTCGCTGATGCGCGAGCGGGCGCTGTACGAGGCGTTGCTCGATAGCTTGATCGCACGGCTGGAGCCGCTGAAGAACGCCGCCTCGGCGATGGCCGAACTCGACGTCATCGCCACGCTCGCCGAGCGCGCCACCACGCTGGACTGGAGCGCGCCGGAGCTGTCCGACGCGCCGGGCATCACGATCGAGCGCGGCCGCCACCCGGTGGTGGAAAAAGTACGCGAGGAACCGTTCGAGCCCAATGACCTGGTGCTGGACGACAACCGCCGCATGCTGGTGATCACCGGCCCGAACATGGGCGGTAAATCCACCTACATGCGCCAGAACGCGCTGATCGTGCTGCTCGCGCATATCGGCAGCTACGTGCCGGCCTCGCGCGCGGTGATCGGCCCGATCGACCGCATCTTCACCCGCATCGGCGCGGGCGACGACCTGTCGCGCGGCCAGTCCACCTTCATGGTGGAAATGAGCGAGACGGCCAACATCCTGCACAACGCCACCGAACACAGCCTGGTACTGATGGACGAAGTGGGTCGCGGCACCAGCACCTACGATGGCTTGGCGCTGGCTCGCGCCGCCGCGGTGCACCTGGCAGCCAGCAGTCGCTCGTACACCTTGTTCGCCACGCACTACTTCGAGCTGACCGAACTGGCCAACGAATACCCGTCGATTGCCAACGTGCATCTGGACGCCGTGGAATACGGCGAGCAGTTGGTGTTCATGCACGCAGTGAAGGAAGGCCCGGCCAACCGCAGCTTCGGCCTGCAGGTGGCGGCCCTGGCGGGTCTGCCCAAATCGGTGATTGCCGATGCGCGGCGCACCTTGGCCGAACTCGAGCGCGGCATGTACCAGCAGGCCTCTTCGGCGAGCAGCAAGGCAACGGCACAGGAATCGCCACAACTGGGCTTGTTCGCCGCCGCGCCCTCGGTGGTGGAACGCGCGCTGGAAGACATCGATCCCGACGCGCTGTCGCCGCGCGAGGCCCTGGAGGCGCTTTACCGTCTCAAGTCACTGGCTTGATCCGCAGGCGTGGGCGTTCCCTCGGGAACGCCCACGGGCGGTAAGCCGAGCCGCGTCCATCTGCAACATGCGGATCAGTGCGGATATTCCGATCGTCGCGCGTGGCCGATCGCTTCCAGCACCTGCCGCGGCAGATGGTCCAGATCGAGCATGACCTTGCCCGAGTGCACGGCGCGTACGCCGCGCGCCGGGATGATGAAATCGCCCGCGTTCTCGATATACACCAGCAGGGCATTCTCCTCCGGCAACAGGCGCCGCACGGAGCCGATGCCGTCCTCGCCATCGGCCACGAATACCAACGCACCTACCTCAATCGACTCGACCACGGTTGCCTCCACGCACCTGACCCAGAACGCGATCGTCGGCGCGCCCCTGTTTGCCTGACGTGAAATGGGGCGCGGGATGTCGGCGGAGCAGCCATCACGCAGCCATCACGGCAGTCGAGGCCAATCTTTGCGGGATAGCTCGACCCACCAACGATGTCATAGGCATGGGCTATGGCTGGCATCGAAAAAATCAAATTCCATCGTTGCCCTGGCCTCCCTAGAGTCCAAGGGAAGCTAGCCGACGCCAGCCCTCTCTCGCCAGCAAGGGGTACGCCATGAGCGCACATCGCAGAACCCTCGCTCCCCCTCCGACGCACCCGCGCATATGCCAAGAAACCCGAGCAACGCCTGCCTCGGTCGGCGGCCTGCGCCATACGACCTATGCATCAGGAAACGCTTGCATCGCGCGATGCGATGGGCAGGAACGCGCTTTATACGGTGCTCGGACTTCAACGTAGACCGAGTCGTTGGATTCAAACGGCCAAAGGTAGAAAACCCATGTCAACCGAAGCAAAGTGTCCGTTCAACCACACCGCTGGCGGTGGTACGTCGAACCGTGACTGGTGGCCCAATCAGCTGAAGCTCAATCTCCTGGCCCAGCATTCGTCCAAGTCCAATCCGATGGACCAGGGCTTCAACTACGCCAAGGAGTTCAAGAGCCTCGATCTGGCGGCGCTGAAGAAAGACCTGCACGCCCTGATGACCGATTCGCAGGACTGGTGGCCGGCGGACTTCGGTCACTATGGCCCGCTGTTTATCCGCATGGCCTGGCATGCCGCCGGCACCTACCGCATCGCGGACGGCCGCGGCGGCGCGGGCACCGGCCAGCAGCGCTTCGCGCCGCTCAACAGCTGGCCCGACAACGTGAGCCTAGACAAGGCGCGCCGCCTGCTATGGCCGATCAAGCAAAAGTACGGCAGCAAGATCTCCTGGGCCGACCTGCTGGTGCTCACTGGCAACGTCGCGCTGGAGTCGATGGGCTTCAAGACCTTCGGCTTCGGCGGCGGACGCCCCGATACGTGGGAACCGGACCAGGACGTCTATTGGGGCAATGAGAAGACCTGGCTGGGCGGCGATATCCGCTATGGCAAGGCTCCCGACGGCAAGGACGAAAGCGTGATCGTGGCCGACAAGGATCTGCACGGCAGCGAAACCAGCCGCACCGACCAGGGGCGCCACCTGGAGAATCCGCTGGCGGCCGTGCAGATGGGCCTGATCTACGTGAATCCGGAAGGCCCCGACGGCAACCCCGACCCGGTGGCCGCGGCGCACGACATTCGCGAGACCTTCGGTCGCATGGCCATGAACGACGAGGAAACCGTCGCCCTGATCGCCGGTGGCCACACCTTCGGCAAGACGCATGGCGCGGGCCCCGCCGACAACGTAGGCCCGGAGCCCGAGGCCGCCGGCCTCGAAAACCAGGGACTGGGCTGGAAGAACAGCTTCGGCACCGGCAAAGGCCCCGACACCATCACCAGCGGCCTGGAAGTGACCTGGAGCCAGACGCCGACCAAGTGGAGCAATTACTTCCTCGAAAACCTGTTCGGTCACGAATGGGAGCTGACCAAAAGTCCCGCCGGCGCGCACCAGTGGGTGGCCAAAGGTGCCGATGCCACTATCCCGCACGCTTACGATCCCACCAAGAAGCTGCGGCCGACGATGCTCACCACCGACCTTTCGCTGCGCGTCGATCCTGTCTACGAGAAAATCTCGCGGCGCTTCCTGGCGCATCCGGAGCAATTGGCCGACGCTTTCGCGCGCGCCTGGTTCAAGCTGACCCATCGCGACATGGGCCCGCGCGCACGCTATCTCGGCCCGGAGGTTCCCGCCGAGGAACTGATCTGGCAGGACCCGGTCCCCGCGGTCGATCACCCGCTGGTCGACGACAAGGACATCGCCGCGCTCAAGAGCAAGGTACTGGCCGCGGGCCTGACCGTACCGCAACTGGTATCGACCGCGTGGGCGTCGGCGTCCACCTTCCGCGGCTCCGACAAGCGCGGCGGCGCCAACGGTGCGCGCATCCGCCTGGCACCGCAGAAAGACTGGCCGGTCAACCAGCCCGAGCAGCTGGCGAAGGTGCTCAAGACGCTGGAAGGCATCCAGCAGGAGTTCAACCGCGCCCAGTCCGGCGGCAAGAAAATCTCGCTTGCCGACCTGATCGTGCTGGCGGGCAACGCGGGCGTCGAACAGGCGGCGAAGAACGCCGGCCACAACGTGACGGTGCCCTTCTCACCCGGTCGCACGGATGCCTCGCAGGAACAGACCGACGTGGCCTCGTTCGAGGTGCTCGAACCGGTGGCCGACGGCTTCCGCAATTACCTCAAAGCCAAGTTCCGCGTGCCGGCAGAAGCGCTGCTGATCGACAAGGCACAGTTGCTGACGCTGACCGCGCCCGAGATGACCGTGCTCATTGGTGGCCTGCGCGTGCTGGATACCAACGCGGACCGCTCCAAGCATGGTGTCTTCACCCAGCGGCCAGGTTCGCTCACCAACGACTTCTTCGTGAACCTGCTCGACATGGGCACGGAATGGAAGCCGACGTCGGACGCCCATGAAGTGTTCGAAGGACGCGACCGCGCAACGGGCGCCGTCAAGTGGACCGGCACCCGCATCGACCTGGTGTTCGGCTCCAACTCCCAGCTACGCGCCCTGTCGGAAGTCTATGGAAGCTCGGACGCGCAAGAGAAATTCATCAAGGACTTCGTCGCCGCCTGGAGCAAGGTGATGAACCTCGATCGCTTCGACCTGGCGGCCTGATCGCAACCTTAGGTCCTGGCGGCAGGTGCAAGAAGGGCGGCCATCCACGATGGATGGCCGCCCTTCTTTATGCCGGAGCGAGGGGACTCCGGTGCAAACTCAGGCGGCCAGCTCCGACGCGCTGTGCACGCTTGGCTCAGCCGTCGCGTTGGCCAGCATCGAGGGGATCGTCTCCACCGGCACGGACACCGGCAGCGACACCACCTTGGCGGCCTCGCGCTGCGGCAGCCGCCCCAGCCGCACCAATCGATCGATGCTGCGCGTCACCTCGGCCTGGCCGAACGGCTTGCGGATGAAATCGTCGGCGCCGAAGCGCTGCACGTAGAACTGCTCGGTAGCCTGCTGGTTGCCGCTGATCATCACGATCGGAATGCCGCGCGTGACCGGGTCGTGGCGCAACGAGCGCAATACCGCAAAACCATTGATGCCGGGCAGCACGATGTCCAGGAAGATCAGCGCCGGTGGCTGGCTATGCGCCAGCTCAAGCGCGCTTTCGCCGTCTGCCGCGCGCGTCACCTGGTAGCCATCGACCTCCAGCATGCGCCCAAGCACCGCCCTGATCGTCGCCGAGTCGTCGACCACCAGCACGCCGGCGCCCTGGGGCGCCTTGCGCATCGCCTCCGCCGGCCGCGTTTGCGCGGCGCCACCGAGCCATCGCTTAAGGAATGCCAAGCCAGCCATTGTCGTTCTCCTGCATCAAGCCATTGGAAAGCCGCCCCTGTGCGGCGTTTCCTTGAGCGTGATGCTCCCGCAGAAACGCCATGCGTTCTGCGATGGGCGACTCACATGGAATCCTTAAGCCGTCGCAATTCCCGACGTGCCTGCTTGTCCGGGCGTCCCGGCGGGGCCATCGCGCCCACCAGCTTGCGTTGGGCTTTCGCCGCGTCACGGGCGGCGATGCTGGCCGCGCTCTCGCAATAAAGCGCCTGCGCCGCCGAGGCCGGACCGCGCTGCCCGGAAATCGCCAGCACCTCGACTTCCATCCGTTCCTCGCCGCGGCGGACGCGCAACACGTCCCCCACCTGCACGCCTTTGGCCGGCTTGCACGGGGCATCGTTGAGCTCGACCTTGCCGCCTTCGATGGCCTGCTTGGCAAGGCTGCGGGTCTTGAAGAAGCGTGCGGCCCATAGCCACACATCGGCGCGCACGCTCGCCGTAGCTGGAGCGGGTGGTGATGACATGAGAAGACTCCGCTTCAACCGCCGAGCAGCAGATTGCCCAGCGGAATGGTGACCAGCGACAGCACGATGCCGGCGCCCAGGATCGTATTGGCCAGCGTCGGTTCCAGCGTGTACTCGTCGGCCAGGATGGCCGCCGAAATCATCGGTGCCATCGCCGCCTGCAATACGCCGACCGTCAGCGTCAGCCCGCCGACGCCCGCCGCGGTGCCCAGCAGCCAGCATGCCAACGGCGCCAGCATCAACTTCCAGCCAAGCCCCAGGCCCAGCGCGGCCAGCTGCTTCTGGCCCAGATGGAACTTGAACTGCAGGCCCACGGAAAACAGCGCCAGCGGCGTCAACGTGGCCCCTATCGGCGTGAACACGCCATCCGCCCACGCCGGCCAGCCGCCGAGCGCGCCTACCACGCCGCCCACGATCAGCGAGACGAAGGCGGGAAAGGTCAGGATGCGACGCAGGATCACTTTCGGCTGCGGCATGCGGCCCGCGTAGAGCGACGCCACCGCCACGCCCGCCGACGACAGCAGCGGAAAACACCCCAGCTGGTCGGCCACCACCGCCAGCTCCAGGCCTTCCTTGCCATGCAGCGCCTGCATCATGGGATAGCCCATGAACGAGGTATTGCCCAGCCCGCACACCAGGGTCAGCGCGCCGATGCGTTCGCGCGACCAGCCCAGCCATGTCCCCAGTGCGGCGAACAGCAGCCATGCACCAAAGAAGGTGACCCACATGGCCGCCACGGGAAACCACAGCTGCGCGTCGATCTTCACCCGCGGCACCAGTTCCAGCACCAGTGCCGGCAAGGCGATATGGATTACCCACCAGTTGATGCTGTGGACGATGCCCGCAGGCGGCTTCGCGTAACGTGCGACCAGTGCGCCAAGCAACAGGCAGGCGAATAGGAGCAACAGCGCGCTCATGGACTCCCCTACGATAGGAACGACCGCAGTATAGCGGTCGCCCCCGCAGGGCCCTGGAAGTCAGGCCTTTCGAGACACCGGCCGCAAAACGCCGTCATTCCGGAATAGACCGGAATGACGGGCACAGAAAAGGCCGCGCGCTGTCAGCCCGCGATCAGCCGATTGAGGCGCTGCACGAACGCAGCCGGGTCCGGCAACGGGGCACCGGCGGCGATCTCGGCCTGATCCAGCAACAGGTTAGCCAGGTCGGCGGCCTTGGCCGGGTCGCTTTCCGCTTCCACGCGCTTGAGCAGCGGATGCTCGGGATTGATCTCCAGCGTCGGCTTGCTCTCGGGCATCTCGTGGCCGGCTTCGCGCAACAGCCGGGCCAGGTGCGGCGCCATTTCGAAATCGGACAGCGCCAGGCAGGACGGCGAATCGGTAAGGCGTGCGGAGACACGCACGTCGTTCACGCGATCACCCAGGATGTCCTTGAGCTTCTTCAGCAGCGGCTCGGCGGCCTTGCTGAGTTCTTCCTGATGCTTCTTGCCGGCCTCGTCCAGCGGCAGCTCGCCCTTGGCGACGTTCTTGAGCTTCTTGCCCTCGTACTCGTTGAGGCTGCCGATCATCCACTCGTCGATGCGGTCGAACATCAGCAGCACTTCGGTGCCCTTGGCCTTGAACGCCTCGAGCTGCGGGCTGCCGGCAGCGGCGGTGTAGCTGTCGGCGGTGATATACCAGATGGTGTCCTGGCCCACCGCCATGCGACCGATATAGTCGTCCAGCGACACCGTCTGCGCGGCACCGTCGCCCTTGGTCGAGGCGAAACGCAGCAGCTTGGCAATGCGCTCGCGGTTGGCCGCATCCTCGGCAATGCCTTCCTTCAAGGTGTTGCCGAAGGCCTTGTAGAAGACGGCGTACTTTTCCGGCTCATCGCGCGCCAGTTTCTCCAGCAGGTCGAGCACGCGCTTGATGCAGGCGGCGCGGATACGCTCCAGCTGACGATTGTGCTGCAGGATCTCGCGGCTCACATTGAGCGGCAGGTCGTCGGCATCCACCACGCCGCGCACGAAGCGCAGGTAGTTGGGCAACAGCTCTTCGGCCGCATCCATGATGAAGACGCGCTTGATGTAGAGCTTGAGCCCCTTGCGCTCGTCGCGCCCGCCCATCATCAGGTCGAACGGCGGCTGCTCCGGGATATACAGCAAGGTGGTGAAACTCTGGCTGCCTTCGACGCGGTTGTGCGTCCATGCCAGCGGATTGTTGAAGTCGTGGCCGAGCGACTTGTAGAAGCTCTGGTAGTCCTCGTCGGAAATCTCGTTGCGCGGCTTCGCCCACAGCGCCGAGGCATCGTTGACCGTCTCCCACTCGTCACCCGGCTTGCCGTCCTTTTCCTTCGGCATGCGAATCGGGAAGGCGACATGGTCGGAGTACTTGCGGATCAGCGAACGCAGCTCCCAGCTCTTGAGGAATTCATCCTCATCGGCCTTCAGGTGCAGGATCACCGCCGTACCACGCTCCGGCAGGTCGAGCTGCGCCAGGCTGTACTCGCCCTTGCCATCACTTTCCCACTTCACGCCCTCGCCCGCGGGCAGGTCGGCGCGGCGGCTCAGCACGGTGACGCGGTCGGCCACCACAAAGGCCGAATAGAAGCCCACGCCGAACTGGCCGATCAGGCGCGCATCGGTCTTCTGTTCGGCGCTCATCGCCTCCAGGAAGCGGCGCGTGCCGGAACTGGCGATGGTGCCGATATTGGCGACCACTTCGTCGCGGCTCATGCCGATGCCGTTGTCGCGCACGGTGACGGTGCGCGCCTGTGGATCCCAGCTGACGTCGATATGCAGGTCGCCCTCGCCGGCCAGCAGCTCCGGCTTGGCGATGGATTCGAAACGCAGCTTGTCGCAGGCGTCGGACGCGTTGGAAATCAGCTCGCGCAGGAAGATTTCCTTGTGCGAGTACAGCGAATGCGTGACCAGGTGCAGCACCTGGGCAACTTCGGCTTCAAATTTGCGGGTTTCGGGCGCGACGTTCGTCATACGTAAAGACTCATGCAAAGGTGAGGCGAAAGGTCGGAGACACAAGCGGAGGGGCCGGGTGCCCCTCACCATGCCCGCTCCCCAGCGGAGAGCAGGTGAAAATCAGGCGTTGGCCGAGGCGTTCTGCAGCGCGGCGATACGCTCTTCCAGTGGCGGATGGCTCATGAACAGGCGCTTGAAGCCGGTGGCCAAGTGACCGGAGATGCCGAACGCGGCAATGGTCTGCGGCAACGTGCTCTCACCGTGCTGCACCTGGAGGCGCTGCAGGGCGGAGATCATCGCGCCACGACCGGCCAGCCTGGCGCCAGCGGCATCGGCGCGGAATTCGCGCCAGCGCGAGAAGGCCATCACGATCATCGAGGCGAACAGGCCGAACACCAGCTGCAGCACCATCACCGACACGAAGTAACCGATGCCGCCACCGCCGTCACGGTCGCGACCACCCGACAGCCAGCTGTCGACCAGGCGGCCAACCACGCGCGCGGCGACGATCACCAGGGTATTCACCACGCCCTGGATCAGCGTCAAGGTCACCATGTCGCCGTTGGCGACGTGGCCGATCTCGTGGCCCAGTACGGCCGACACCTGTTCGCGATCCATCTGCTGCAGCAGGCCGGTGCTTACCGCCACCAGCGAGCTGTTCCTGGTCATGCCGGTGGCAAAGGCATTCATTTCCGGCGCGTCGTAGATCGCCACTTCCGGCATGCCGATGCCGGCGGCCTGGGCATGCCGGCGCACGGTATCCACCAGCCAGCGCTCGGCTTCGTTCTGCGGCTGTTCGATGACGCGGGCGCCGGTGGACATCTTGGCCGTCCACTTGGACATGGCCAGCGAAATAAAGGCGCCGCCCATGCCGAACACGGCGGCATAGATCAGCAGCCCACCCATGCCGCCGTAACCACGGGCGGCAGCCCACTGGTCGACGCCAAACAGGTGGCAGACGATGCTGAGCAGGAACAGGACGGCGATATTGGTAAGCAGGAACAATGCGATGCGGCGCATGGCTGTCTCTTTGGCAGTCATGAAAAGGGATTGCGGCTTTCGCCGCCGTGGAAGGATCGTGGCGAAACCTTGCGGTTTCAAGGGCTGCCCGGGCGGAATGCCGCATGGGCGCGACCGTCTTTCACCTGCGGCTCAGCGGCGAGCGTTTCCACATGGGCGAGCCACGCTCCGTAAAATGCGCGCATGGATTATCGCGGACGCTTCGCCCCCTCTCCCACCGGCCATCTGCACTTCGGCTCGCTTGTCGCCGCGGTGGGCAGCTGGCTGTGCGCCCGCCACGCGGGTGGCCAATGGCTGCTGCGGGTCGAGGACATCGACCCGCCACGCGAAATGCCCGGCTCGGCCGAAAGCATCCTGGCCGCCCTGCCCGCCTTTGGCCTGACCGCCGACGCGCCGCCGCTGTTCCAGTCCACCCGCATCGCCGCCTACGACGCCGCCTTCGAGCAGTTGAAAGCCGCCGGCCAGGTATTCCCCTGCTGGTGCAGCCGCAACGACCTGGCCGGTGGCCTGCATTGGGACGGGCAATGCCTGGCAGCCCCGGTGGAGGGCCGAGCCCCCGCCTGGCGACTGCGCGTGCCGGATATCGAGATCGCCTTCGACGACGCGCTGCAAGGCCCACAGCGGCAGAACCTGCGCACCGCCGCCGGTGATTTCGTGATACGCCGCGTGGAGGGCTACTACGCCTACCAGCTGGCCTGCGTGGTGGACGATGCGTACCAGGGCATTACCCAGGTAGTGCGCGGCAACGACCTGCTCGATTCCACGCCACGCCAGATCTACCTGCAACGCTGCCTGGGCTTGCCCACGCCGGGCTATATGCACCTGCCGCTGGCGCTCGACGGCAGTGGCCGCAAGCTGTCCAAGTCCGAACATGCCCATCCGATCGATCCCACCAATCCCCTGCCCGCGCTGCGGCGGGCGCTGGCGTTCCTCGACCTGCCGGCATCGCCACTGACGCGGGAGCCAGCGGCGTTATTGACGCAGGCGCTTGAGCAATTTTCTGCGGAACGTTTGCCGCACTGCAGCGAACGCGCGGCCGGATAAGCCGCTATAAAGAACGCTGGTTCTGATCCACCGCACAAGCAGTCGGACGGCGTGCCATCGATCGACGTTTTGCCATATTGTGCGTGGTAGACATGGCTTCGCCCGGCGGTACGATCCGGGTCGATTGAACACCTGCATTATCGGAGAACAGGCATGACGCAGCGCACGGCTTTGGTCACTGGCGGCACGGGCGGTATCGGCACGGCGATCATTCGCTACCTCGGCCGCCAGGGGCACCGGGTCGCCACCAATTATCGCGACCAGTCCAAGGCGGAAGCGATGAAGGAGATGATGGCGAAGGAAGGCATCGAGGTGATGCTGGTGGCGGGCGACGTGAAGGACCCCGATTCCTGCGAGGCCATGGTGCGCATCATCGAGGCCGGCCTGGGCCCGGTGGAAATCCTGGTCAACAACGCGGGCATCACCCGCGACACCACCTTCCACAAGATGACTTATCCGCAGTGGATGGAAGTGGTGAACACCAACCTCAATGCCTGCTTCAACGTAACGCGCCCGGTGATCGAGAGCATGCGTGCGCGCAAGTGGGGCCGCATCGTGCAGATCAGCTCGATCAATGGCCAGAAAGGCCAGTACGGCCAGGCCAACTACGCCGCCGCCAAGGCCGGCATGCACGGCTTCACCATTTCGCTGGCCCAGGAAAACGCCAAGTTCGGCATCACGGTGAACACCGTATCGCCGGGCTACGTGGGTACCGACATGGTGATGGCGGTGCCCGAGGAAGTGCGCGAGAAGATCGTCGCGCAGATCCCGGTGGGCCGCCTGGGCCGGCCCGAGGAAATCGCCCATGCCGTGGCCTTCCTCACCGGCGAGGAAGCCGCCTGGATCACTGGCGCCAACCTATCCATCAATGGCGGCCACTACATGGGTTGGTAAGCATGGCGCTTGCGAGATGCGTTGAAGCGCATCCCGCGCCGGGCTTACCGGGTGAGGCATGGATGCCGAACGGGCAGCGACGCAAGGACGCCTGCTTGCCAGGGCTGCCACAGCTTGCGCGCCCTTCAGGGGGCGGCCATGGATGGAGGCCGCACCGCCTCAGTTCCCCAGCAACTTCTCCATCACCTTGCCCACCGCCGCAAAGGCAAACGCGCCCGTAACGTGCGTGGCTGCGCCAAGGCCACCGCCGCAGGCCAGGTTGAGGGCTTCGGCACCGCTGGCCACCGGCGGGCGCGTGCCGCACACGCTGCCATCGGGCTGCGGGTACTGCACGTTCTGCAGCGAATACACCGCCGACACGCCGAAGTAGCGATCCGGGTTGCGCGGAAAGCCGAAGTCCTGGCGGAGCTTCTTGCGGATCAGGCTGAACATCGCATCGTGCTCGGTGCGCGAGAGATCGCGCACGCGGATCTGCGTGGGATCGGTGCGCCCACCCGCCGAGCCCACCGACACCACCGGCAACTTGCGCCGACGACACCAGGCAATGGCTTCGAGCTTCACGCGGAAGGCGTCGCAGGCGTCGAGCACGACGTCATAGCCGCGATCGAGCAGTTCATCCAGCGTCGACGGCGTGAGGAAACGCTCGATGGCATCCAGCTTGATGGCCGGGTTGATCGCGCGCAGGCGCGCGGCCATCACCGCCACCTTGGACTTGCCGTACTCGCCATCGAGCGCATGCATCTGGCGATTGGTGTTGGAAACGCATACCTCATCGGCATCGATCAGCGTGAGATGCCCCACGCCGCTACGCGCCAGCGCCTCGGCAGCCCACGAGCCCACGCCACCGATACCGATCACACAGACATGGCTCTGCGCCAACTTGTCCACGCTGCCCACGCCATACAGGCGCTCCACGCCGGCGAAACGCTCGCGGGGAAAGGCGATCTCGCCCGTCGTCGCATCGGCGCGTGGGGGCTGCGGGGCGGGGCTGATCGCCACCGCTTCTGGATGCTTCACTGGAACTGTCCAAGATATTGAAGAGACGACATTTTACCGGGAGTACGGGCCCACCGCAGCACGCCATGCCGGCCACCGGGTTATGCTTGCCGCCCTCTTTCCAGGAAGCTCTTGCATGCGCGCCGCCATCCTGATTGTGCTGGGCCTGGTCATCGGCATCCTCGGCACCGTGTTCAGCATGAACGCGTTGCGCGAACGCAACCCCTTTCCTCACGCGGTGATGTCGGTGATGGCCCACCATGCCGGCGCCCTCAGCGCCGCCGTCAAATCACAGCGTTGCGACGCGGCCCAGTCACAGCAGCACCTTAGCCGTCTGCTGGAAACCTCGGCCGACATCAAGGAGGCGTTCCCCGGCATGGACGCGCCGTTCCTGGACGAGGCGAACAAGCTGCACGAGCAGGCCCAGGCCGCACTGACGGCGGCGCCTGCTGACTGCAAGGCGCTGGCAGCGGCGATCAAGCCGATCGGCGAGGTGTGCCAGTCCTGCCATCAGCAATACCGCTAGATGCGCACCTTGCCGCGCAGGATCTGCCAGTACATCACCCAGTCGCCCATCAGGCTGTAGAGCGGATGAGTGAAGGTGGCGGGGCGATTCTTTTCGAACACGAAATGGCCGATCCAGGCAAAGCCGTAACCGGCGACCGGCGCCAGCCATAGCCACCAGGCGTTGCCGGTGACCAACGCCAGCGCGATCACGGCCAGCACCAGCGTGCTGCCGGCGAAATGCATGCGGCGGCAACGAAGGTCGCGGTGCTCGTTCAGATAGAACGGATAGAACTCGCGGAAACTGGCGAAGCCGGACATGCGGGTCACCGGTGCTGTGGTGGCGTCAGGGTAATGCGCTGGGCGCGACGATGCATGTGGGGGCGCAGCATGGCCGCATCTGACTCCCTCCCCTTAGCTTGCAGGGAGAGGAGCAAAAACCAGGCTCGGATCACGCCGGCAGCGGAATATATTCCTTGTCGTCCCCCACCACGGTGCCCATGCGCTGCGCCGCCCAATCGGCCTTGGCCTGTTCGATGCGCTCGCGGCTGCTGGAGACGAAGTTCCACCACAGGTGGCGCTCCCCATCCAGCGGCGCGCCGCCGAACAGCATGACGCGGCTGCGGCTGCGCGCGCGCAGCGGCGGTGACGTCGGGCCGGCCTGCACGGCCGCCTGCATCGGATGCACGGTGACGCCATCCCACTCGACCTCACCCTCGACCACGCAGACGCCGCGTTCCACGTGCTCCGCGGGCCACGGCAGCTCGGCACCGGCATCCAGCGTCGCCTCGATGAAGAACATCGGTGCAAACACTTTGACCGGCGAGGCCTTGCCGTGAGCGGTGCCCGCAATTAATACCAGTTCGGCACCGGGCAGGCTGATCCGCGGCAACTCCCCGGCACCATGATGATGAAACTCGGGTTCCACCTCGGCATCTTTCTGCGGCAGGGCCACCCACACCTGGATACCGTGCGCGCGCTGGCCGCCGCCACGCGCCTCGGGCGGCGTGCGCTCGGAATGCACGATGCCGCGACCGGCGGTCATCCAGTTCACCTCGCCAGGGCGGATGTCGGCAATGCTGCCGATGCTGTCGCGATGACGGATCACGCCTTCGAACAACCAGGTGACGGTGGCCAGGCCGATATGCGGGTGCGGCCGCACATCCATGCCCTTGTCATCCAGGAACGTGACCGGCCCCATATAGTCGAAGAACACGAACGGCCCCACATGCCGTGCCTGCAGCACCGGCAGCAGACGCCGCACATGGAAGCCGTCGCCCAGGTCGTGCACGCGACCATCGATCAACATCGGTTGCTGTTCCATTCGTGGCTCCTCTGCCTGCCGCCCAGGAACATATCATCCTGACATGTCGGCGCGGCGTGTCGTGTTCAAGCGTCCGCGCTGCTGCCCGCCATAGATACGGAAGCGAGCCAGCGCGCGACACGTGACGCCAGCGGTGCCGGCGTCTTCATCCAGCTGAAGTGGTCGGCCGGCGTGCCGTCGAGATCCGCCGAGGTGACGACCTGCTGCGTGACCCGGTTGTGCGGCATCTTGCCGAGCAGCCACGCCAGCGATGGAGCAGGAACCAGCCAGTCGTCGTGCATCCGCAACGCCAGCAACGGCAGCGCGAGCTGGCCCAGGCGCTGCTCGAAATCCTCCTGCATGCCGGCAGCGGCATAGCGTCCGGTGCGGCCACTGCGCGCCCAGTCCGCGATCAGTCCGCGCGCCTCGTTGCCGCCAAAGCCGATCCGACGTCCTGGCAAATGCCCCACCACACGGGCCAGCCAGGGCGCCAAGGCGAAGGCCAGCCAGAATGCTCCGCCTTGTGGAAAACACCGCCAGTAAGGCGCGCCGCCTGCAATCACCAGCAAGCCCCTCACCTCACGCGGATGCAGGCTGGCATACAGCGGCGCCAACTGGGATCCCAGGCTATGTCCACCCAGCCAGCAGCGCGCCGCTTGTGGCAGGCGCTTGCGCAAGGCTGCCATGCCCGCAGGAAGATCATCCACCAGCAACTGGCGATAGCCCCAGTCATCCCGTCGACCGGCGCGGCGATTGCTCGAACCCAGGCCACGCCATTCGTGGATGGCCACGGCAACACCCTGTTCGGCAAGCGCCTGCGCCAAGGGCAGGTATTGCCGCGCCGATACGCCCAGGGCCGGCAGCCAGTAAATCACGTGTTCAATCTCGCCGGCCGGCAATTGCAGCAGCACCTCGGCGGTTGCGCCGTCGGCCGAGATGGCTGGCAACGCGACAACGGCGGGAAGCGAGGATGTGTTCGTGCAGGGCATGGACATCGATGAACACTTTGATGATAGGGCGCCGCAGGCTAGCGAATCCCCGCGCCGTGAAAAAGTCTCGCGAATAAAAAAGGCCGGCTTGCGCCGGCCTTTTCTTCATCTACGAGCTGGACTCAAGCGGGTGCGACTTCGTCAGCCTGCAAGCCCTTCTGGCCTTGCACGACCTTGAAGCTCACCTTCTGCCCCTCCTTCAGGCTCCGGAAACCAGAGCCGCTGATTGCCCTGAAATGCACGAAGACGTCGGGGCCGCTTTCGCGACTGATAAAGCCAAAGCCCTTGGCGTCGTTGAACCATTTGACAGTGCCAACTTCACGATCCGACATGACTCACTCCGATCTGCTCGATACTGAGACAAGTCAGCCTCCCCTATGGCCGACGGCTTACTGGGCATGCAGGGATCGGGTGAAGCGATGTGGACTCTTGCGAGTCGCGCACCGGGCACGCACGTGACCGAGCAACCACAGTGAATCCAGCATAACGGATTTCTTTAATGCAAGTGAATGACCTAAATCGTCTTCACGTTTCAACGACATTTACTTCGAATTCTTCGAATTCGAAAATAAAAAAAGCCAGGCATTACTGCCTGGCTTTTTTGCTTGCGCTTGATGCCGGGAATTAAGCGGCCATCACTTCGTCAGCCTGCAGGCCCTTCTGGCCCTGCACGACCTTGAAGCTGACCTTCTGGCCTTCCTGGAGGCTCTTGAAGCCGTTGCCCTGGATCGCGCGGAAATGCACGAAAACGTCCGGGCCATTGTCACGGCTGATGAAGCCGAAACCCTTGGCATCGTTGAACCACTTGACGGTACCGATCTGACGATCAGACATATAAATCACTCCTAAGGATTAAACAGACTCAGCCCACGCGACATGCGTAGGCCGGCTTACTGGTGTGCTAGGAAACCCTAGGGGTGAGGCGATGAGGCTAGATCGAGATCAGCGGCATCGGGTCACAAAACTCTGGTGACCCCGGCAAACACAGTGGGAGCATCATAGCTGTTCAATGCGCACAAGGCGAATCATTGTTTCTTTTGAAGCTGAATGAATGCGTATGCCTCTCGATGAGACTACGTTTGATTTTCACGTAATCTTCGCATTTGATGCGTGCCCTAACCCCGGGTGTTCACGCCACCGTCCCGCCCGAAAGGCCGGAGTGGCGCAACACACACCCGGGATCGGCCATTTCCCGAGCTGGAGAAGCCCTTTGAAACCTAGCCGTTACCGACCAGCCCTCCTTGCCCTACTGATCGGCGCAGCGTCACTGGCAGGCTGTGCCACGCCAGGCAACCATCCGGCCAAGGCAAGTGGCACCGACACCGCCAACGCCAATAGCGCGCCGGCGGCGACAACGGGCATCCCGGCCTGTGACGCTTACCTGGCCAGCTATGTTGCCTGTCATCGCGCCGCGGCCATCTTCCCGCCGGACCAGATCCAGGCCCACTACCAGGACATGCAGGCCAGTCTGGTGCACGACTCGCTCGACCCGACCATTCGCCCGCAGCTGGGGGCCCGGTGCACGTTACTGACCCAGCAACTCAAGCAGGTGCTGCACGGCCAATCGTGCAGCACCGCCCATGCCTCGAGCGCCGCATCCAACAGCCGCTAAGACTTACGAGGCCCGCCACCGGGCCCGCAAGGCGGCCGCCACGCTCGCCGGACGGCTGCGCACCAGGCGAACCTTTGGCGTGCCGTGCCAGCGAGCGGTCGCCGTCACGGCCTGGGCCAGGTCTTCCAGCAGGCGCTCCGTGGGCTCGACATCCGGTTCGAGAAACAGCGCCTTGATCTCGAATACGCCGTCAGCCCGATGGGCTTTCGCGTCGAGGCGGCCGACCAGCCGCCCGCGATGCAGGATCGGCAGCACGTAGTAGCCATAGCGTCGCTTCGGCGCCGGCACATAGCACTCGATGGTGTATTCGAAGCCGAACAGTGCCTGCGCGCGTGCACGATCCCAGACCACTGGATCGAATGGCGAAAGCAACGCGGTATGCGTACCGCGGAGCTGACCGTTGGCCGCCTGCGCCAACAGCTCGGCATGATCGCGATGCACATAAGCCGGCACATTCCAGTCGGCCACCTGCACCACCAGCAATTCCCCGGCGGCGACCAGGGAAGCCAGTTCACGCCCGGTGACTGCCGGCTTGAGGCGATAGTAGTCGGCGATCCAGCGTGCCTGCGCCACACCCAGCGCACGCACGCTATCGAGAATGAAACGCTCGCGCAGCGCGGTGTGATCCAGTTGCAGCAGCGCCTGGTCCAGCGGCGGATCGAGCTTGTCTAATACGCGCTCGGCCAGGTCATAGACGCGCTGGAACCGCTCGCGGCGCGTCACCATCAATTCGCCCAACGCGAACCATGCCTCCAGCCATCGCTTTTCCGGCTTCCACGACCACCAGCCGCTTGCGCCGCGCTTCTCGCCTTCGAAATCCGCCGCGCGTGCGGCACCCTGCTGGCGAATATGCGCGAGCAAGTCATCCATGCCCTGCCGGTATTCGCGATGCATGCGCGCCGCGTGCTTGTGTGCCCAGTGCATGGAACGCTGCCTGCGCCAGGCTTGATGCAACGCGAGGTCCGCCGCTGGCACAAAGCACGCCTCGTGCGCCCAGCACTCGGCCAGCCGGCCGGCTTCCAGCGCGTCATCCAGCCACTGTGGCGCGTAGTCGCCGAGTCGTGAATGCAGCACCAGATAAGGACTGCGTGCGACGACATGGATGCTGTCGATCTGCAAGAGGCGCATGCGCGCCACCGTCGCAACCACATCCGCCGGCTTTGCGCGCGAACGCGGCCGATGCAACAAACCCTGTGCCGCCAGATGAAGTCGCTGCGCCTGCGCCAGGCTCAACGAGACGGTCGTCGTGGATGAAGGATTAGACAACGATAACGATGACTTCACGTGCTCACGATGCCCATATTGAGGTGGCATTTAAACGGCCCTTGCTAGCGTAGCCATCAGCGCGGAAGGACTTCGCGGCGCGACATCGCCACGAACACCCGCCACGCGCATCCGCCCACAAGCCACGCATTCTGGCATGGAGAAACCACCATGAAAGCACGCACGCCTCTACTCGCACTGCTTGCCACCGGCTCGCTGATGTTTGCCGGCGCGCTGTTGGCCCAAGATCAACCCGCGTCCCCGCAGGCGCCCACCACGGCCATGGCGCAAGACAGCGCGCAGTTCAATACGCCGCAGGGCCAGGTCACCATCCACTCCGTCGTGCCGCCGGTGATCGCGGGTCCCGCGCCCAACTTTGAGCAATTGTCTGGTGGGTCTCGCTACATCACCGAGGAGCAGGCCGCGGCCTACCCGCTGCTGGCGAACGACTTCAACTACGTCGACAAGGGCCACACCGGCCACATCAGCAAGGCCCAGTACGAGCGCTGGGTGAACAGCAACAAGTAAGATGAGGCTCCCGATGCGGGTCGCCAGGCGTGGCGGCCCGCGTCATCGCATGCCATGCATGCCCTTGCTGGTATGCGCCTGGCACACCGGCACCGGTCATGCCGGTGACATGCCTGACATGGACGGAGCCCAACGATGCGATTGATTTTCCCGGCGACCTTGATGCTTGCGGCTGGCCTGGCGTCGATCACTGCGCGTGCGCAGAACCCGGACCCGATGGACATTCGCGCCTGTGCCGCCATCGAAACCGATGCGCAGCGACTGGCCTGTTACGATCGCGCCAGCGGACGCGACAACCTGCCTGCCGCACAGAAGAAGATCAACACGACGACGCAGGCTGTGAATCCGCAGGGCGGTACCGTGTTCAGTCATGAGCCGTCCAAGTCCGTGGCGGCGAACACGCAGGCGGACGCGGGACAGCCAGCCGAGGTGGCGCCGCTGTCGCTGCTCGACAGTCGCTGGGAGCTGTCGCCGGAGATCAAGCTGGGCACCTTCAACCTGCGTGGCTACAAGCCGATCACGGTGATGCCGTTCTTTGCCAGCAGCAACCAGAACAGGGAGCCCAGCAGCCCCAATCCCCTCAACACGGTCGACACGCCCCAGTACCTGGACAACATCGAAGGCAAGTTCCAGCTGAGCCTGAAGACCAAGATCTGGCAAGGCGTGTTTGGCGATGCGGGTGACCTATGGGTGGGCTATACCCAATCGTCGCGCTGGCAGCTCTACAACGAACAGGAATCGCGGCCGTTCCGCGAAACCGACTACGAACCCGAGCTGATGCTGATGTTCAATACCAACTACGAGGTGGCCGGTTGGGATGGCCGCTTGCTCGGCATCGGCCTCAACCATCAGTCCAACGGCCAGTCCGATCCGCTGTCGCGCAGCTGGAACCGCGTGATGGGCTACATCGGCTTCGAGCGCGAGAACTGGACGGTGATGCTGCGCCCATGGTGGCGCATTCCCGAGGGCGGCACGAGCGACAACAACCCCGACATCAGCAACTACGTGGGCCGCGCGGACATGCAGATCATCCGCGAGTGGAACGGCCAGGAGTTCGGACTGATGCTGCGGCACTCGCTGCGCGGCGGCAGTGAAAGCCATGGCGCCGCCCAGTTCACCTGGGCCTTCCCCATTGCCGGCAACTTGCGCGGCTATATGGAGCTGTTCAAGGGCTACGGCGAGAGCCTGATCGATTACAACCACAATGCCACTTACCTGGGCGTTGGGTTGTCGCTGCTCGACTGGTATTGACCGTCAGGTCGCGCCACCGGTGCGCGGCCTGAGCGTACCCGTGGCGCCACGATGACCGCGGCGCCACGGAAGGTCATCAGTGGTGATGACCGCCTTCGCCATGCACGTGGCCATGGGCCAGTTCTTCTTCGCTGGCGGGGCGCACATCGGTCACTTCGACGTCGAAGTGCAGGGTCTGGCCGGCCAGCGGGTGGTTGCCGTCGATGTGCACCTTGTCGGCGTCGACCTTGGTCACGGTGACGTTGATGACGCCCTGCGGGCCACGGCCCTGGAACTGCATGCCCGGCTGGATGTCCTCCACGCCCTGGAAAGCCTCGCGCGGCACTTCCTGGATCAGCTCGGCGTGATGCACGCCATAGCCTTCCTCCGGCACCACGTCGACCTTGAACTGGTCACCCACCTGGCGGCCTTCCATCGCCTTCTCCAGGCCCGGCACGATCTGGCCCACGCCCTGCAGGTAAACGAGCGGCTCACGACCCTGCGAGCTGTCGAGCACCTGGCCCTGGTCGTCGGTCAGCGTGTAATGGAAAGAAACAACGGAGTTGGGGGCGATCTGCATGATGTTCTCGACTAGGGATAGGGGTAGAGGCGCCGACGAAGCTCGGCCCGAAGGGACAAGGGTACCAGACTGGCCACACCGGGCTCGGCCTGCTAGCCGCGAGCCCCTTCCTTTGGCGATACTTTGGCCATGGCCACGCTGCAACACCTGTCGTCCCGTCGTGCCGTCGCCGCCCTCTGCGCCGGCCTGGCCGCATGGTCCGTTGTGACCTCCGCCCTGGCGGCAAGCCCGCCATCCACACTTGCCACCCAGATCGACAGCCTCATCAGCGAGCCGCGTTTCGCCGGGGCCGACTGGGGCATCGCCGTCGTATCGCTGGACAGCGGCCGCACGCTTTACGCACACAAGGCCGACCAGCTGTTCCAGCCCGCCTCCACCGCCAAGCTGTTCACGGCGGCCGTGGCGCTGAGCGAACTGGGGCCGGACTACCGCATTCCCACCCGCGTGCTCAGCAGCGGTGAGATCCGCAACGGCCGGCTGGACGCTCCCCTGGTCCTGTACGGCATGGGCGACCCCACCCTGGGCGCTGATGCATCCACCGCCCAATGGCCCGACCAACTGGCCAGCCAACTGGCGGCGCAAGGCTTGCGGCAGGTGCATGGCGACCTGATCGCCGATGCCACCTATTTCGCCGGGCCGATGATGGGCACCGGCTGGGAAGCCATCGACCTGCAAAGCTGGTTCGCGGTGCCGGCAACGGCATTGAGCGTGAACGAGAACCAGGTGAATGTCACCGTGACGCCCGCCACCAGCGCGGGCCGCCCCGCCACGCTGAGCTTCGACCCCGCCGACGCGATGCCCAGCGTGGTGAGCGAAGTGGAAACCGGCGAGGCGCGCACGCGAAACGACATCAACCTTTATCGTGCCCCGGGCGAAAGCGTGCTGTACGCATTCGGCACTATCGCCGCGCGCTCGCCCGCGCAGAGCTACAAATTGGCGGCGCCCGACCCGGCGCGCTTCGCCGGCAACCAGCTGCTACAGGCGCTGGCGCGCCACGGCGTACAGGTGGACGGCAAGCTGAAGGTGCTGCAATGGCCGCGTCGCGACGCCGCGCTGTCGGCGCAGCCACGCATCCTGGCCGAAGTGCTGTCGCCACCGCTGGGCGAGATTCTGGGCCAAGGCCTGAAGCGCTCGCAGAACCTGTATCTGCAGAACCTGCTGTTACTGGCCGGCGTCAAGGCCCAGGCGGACACCGAGCAACGCGATGGCTACCAGGGCTTCATCACCAGCGAGCGCTGGGGTATTCGCGCCATGCACCAGTTGCTTGAGCAGATCGGCATCGCGCCCTCCACCAGCCTGATCGAGGAGGGCACCGGCCTGTCGCGACGCAACCTGGCCACGCCCAGCGCCATGGCGCGGCTGCTGGCGTTTCTCGCCACCCAGCCCTACGCGGCCACCCTGCATGCGGCGCTGCCGGTGGCCGGCGTGGATGGCACGTTGCAGTGGCGCATGCGCCATACGCCCGCCGAAAACAACGTGCACGCCAAAACCGGCAGCATGAGTTTCGTGCATTGCATGGCCGGCTACGTCACCACGGCCGATGGCGAGCGTCTGGCCTTCAGCATCATGCTCAACAACTACGACCCGCCCGCCGGTGCACCCAGCGCCAGCCACGACGTGGATGCGATTGCCGTGATGCTCGCCGGGTTGCGCAGCCGCGGCGAGGCCACGGCCGCATCACCCAGCGTGGCGGCTCACCCGGCCAACTGAGCCTTGAGGTCCTTGCCGATCTTCTCGGGGGTGTCGGTGGGTGCGTAGCGCTTCACCACCTGCCCGTTGCGGTCGACCAGGAACTTGGTGAAATTCCACTTGATCGATTCGCTGCCGAGGATGCCCTTGCCCTCGCTTTTCAGCCACTTGTACAGCGGATGAGCACCCTCGCCGTTCACCTCGATCTTGGAAAACAGCGGAAAGCTCACCTCATAGCTGGTGGAACAGAAGTTGCGGATTTCCGCCTCGTCGCCGGGCTCCTGGTGGCCGAACTGGTCACACGGAAAGCCCAGCACCACCAGGCCCTTGTCGCGATCGGCTCGCCATAGCGCCTCCAGCCCGGTGTACTGCGGGGTGAAACCGCACTTGGAGGCCACATTGACGATCAGCAGGGTCTTGCCCCGGTAGTCGGCGAGCGAGCGCTCGTTGCCGTCGATGTCACGAGCGGAAAAGTCGTAGACGGAGGTCATCGTGGGGTTCCTCGGGATGAGAGGTCAAGTCTAGTCCCGCATGCCCCGCCAGGGCGACGTCCGCACTTTTGCACCCGGATGGGAAGAACCCGACCTGCACATGCCTTATGCTTGCCACCGGCCGGCATCGCCGGCGCCTGTCCCGAGGCTGGTGCCTCAGGTTTGCCCGAAGGTACCCCGTGATCAGATTTCAGGCCGTCCACAAGTCCTACCGCGTCGACGGCAGGGACGTTTCCGCCCTGCAACCGTTCCATCTCGACATCGCCGATGGCGAGGTGTTCGGCATCATCGGTCATTCCGGTGCGGGCAAATCGACGCTTATACGTCTGATCAACCTGCTCGAGCGCCCCAGCGGCGGCCGCATTCTCATCGATGACGTCGACATGACCGCGTTGTCGGAGGATGCGTTGCGCCAGAAGCGCCAGCACATCGGCATGATCTTTCAGCACTTCAACCTGCTCGCCTCGCAGACCGTGGCACAGAACGTGGCGTTTCCGCTGCGCCTGGCTGGCGAGCGAAACGCCGCCACCATCCGCCAGCGCGTCGATGAACTGTTGGCGCGCGTGGGCCTGACCGCGCACGCCGACAAGTATCCCTCGCAGCTGTCCGGCGGCCAGAAGCAGCGCGTGGGCATCGCGCGCGCGCTGGCCAACCGCCCCTCGATCCTGCTGTGCGACGAGGCCACCAGCGCGCTCGACCCGCAGACCACCGCCTCGGTGCTTGACCTGCTGGCCGAGATCAACCGCGAGCTCAAGCTCACCATCGTGCTGATCACGCATGAGATGGATGTGGTCCGGCGCGTTTGCGACCGCGTCGCGGTATTGGATGCGGGCAACATCGTGGAAAGCGGCTCCGTCGTCGACGTGTTCCTGCATCCGCAACACCCAACCACACGGCGCTTCGTCAACGAGGCGCTGCCGGAAGAGGCGGCCGGCGAGCAGGCGCCCTTCGCGCATGTCCCCGGCCGCATCCTGCGCCTGTCGTTCCGTGGCGATGCCACCTGGACCCCGGCGTTGGGCCGCGTGGCGCGCGAAACCGGCGTGGACTTCAACATCCTCGCCGGCCGCATCGACCGCATCAAGGACCTGCCCTACGGCCAGCTGACCCTCGCCATGCAAGGCGACCGCGTGGACGACGCACTGGCCTGTCTGCGCCAGGCCGCCATCGAGATCGAGGAGATCACCACCCCGTCGCAGGAGAATCGCCCGTGAGCGCCGCCCCGCTGCTGCAAAGCCTGTTTCCCAATATCGACGACTGGGGCGAAATCGGCCAGGCCTGCATCGACACCTTGCTGATGCTCGGCGGCTCATTGCTGCTTACGGTGGCCATCGGCCTGCCGCTGGGCGTGCTGCTGTACCTCACCGGCAAGGGCCAACTGCGCGCGATGCCCAAACTGTACGCCGTGCTGTCGCTGCTGGTGAACATCCTGCGCTCGATTCCCTTCATCATCCTGATGATCGTCTTGATGCCGGTGACCTATGTGCTGGTGGGCACCAAGCTGGGCATCCGCGGCGCGATCCCGCCCCTGGTGATCGGCGCCGCGCCGTTCTTCGCCCGGCTGGTGGAAACCGCCCTGCGCGAAGTACAGCGCGGCGTCATCGAGGCCAGCCAGGCAATGGGCGCCAGCACCTGGCAGATCGTGCGACATGTGCTGCTGCCCGAAGCGCGCGGCGGCCTGATTGCCGGCACCACCGTCACCGCGATCGCCCTGGTGGGCTATACCGCCATGGGTGGCGCGATTGGCGCCGGCGGCCTCGGCGACCTGGCCTACCGGTACGGCTACCTGAGCTACAAGTCCGACTACATGCTGGTCACCGTGGTGCTGCTGATCGTGCTGGTACAACTGCTGCAAATGCTCGGCGACCGCATCGTGGCGCGTTATACGCGGCACTGATCCGCCCGCCGGCTTGGCAACCGGCGGTATGGACGGCTATTCTGGTGCACCGCACCAAGGCCTCCGCCATGAAGAAGCTGATTGCCGCCCTTGCCACCCTGCTCCTGCTGGCGGGCTGCTCCTCGTCCAACCCCGGCAACAGCGACGCCGGCAGCCAGAAACTGGTGGTCGCCGCCACGGCCATACCGCACGCCGAGATCCTCAAGCAGGTCAAGCCGATCCTGGCCAAGGAAGGCGTGGACCTGGAGATCAAGGTATTCGCCGATTACGTGCAGCCCAACGTGCAAGTACTGGAGAAGTCGGTCGACGCCAACTATTTCCAGACCAAGCCTTACCTGGATGCGTTCAACCGCGAGCGCGGCACCAACCTGGTGATCGTCACCGGCGTGCACATCGAGCCGTTCGGCGCGTACTCGCACAAGATCAAGTCGATCGACCAGCTGCCGGACGGTGCCTCGGTCACCATCCCGAACGATCCCAGCAACAACAGCCGCGCCCTGCTGCTGCTCGCCAAACACGGCCTGATCACGCTGAAGGATCCCACCAACGAGCTGTCCACGCTCAAGGACATCACCGCCAACCCCAAGCAGCTGAAATTCCGCGAACTGGAGGCGGCGATGTTGCCGCGCACGCTGGATGAGGTGGATCTGGCGCTGATCAACACCAACTATGCGCTGGCGGCCGGGCTCAATCCCACCAAGGACGCACTGCTGATCGAGGACAAGGATTCGCCGTACGTGAACTATCTGGTCGCTCGCCCGGACAACAAGGATGATCCGCGTATCCAGAAGTTGGCCAAGGCGTTGACGAGTCCGGAGATCAAAGCGTTCATCGAGCAGAAGTATCAGGGGGCGGTGCTGCCGGCGTTCTGAGTACGCGCGATGACCAGTGGCTTTGGGCGCGCGAAGAGGTGGCATCTGGGGGCTTGGCGTAGTCGCCAAGTTGCCGGCTTCGCGGGGATGACGAGCCCCATCCTCAACATGCCGTCAGCGCCACCGGCTCCGCCGGAATCTCGAACACCTGCCTCAGATACGCCACATAGGCAACGTCCTCACACATGTTCTTCCCCGGCGAATCGCTCAACTTCGCCACCGGTTGACCATTGCAGCGGATCATCTTGATGACGATCTGCAAGGCCTCCGGCCCCACATCGTTGGTGAGGTTGGTACCCACGCCGAAGGCGAGCACGCAACGATCGCGGAAGTGCTCGTAGAGGCGCATCACCTTCGGGATATCCAGCCCGTCGCTGAACACCAGCACCTTGCTGCGCGGATCGACACGATTGGCACGGTAGTGGGCCAGCACGCGCTCGCCCCAGGCGAACGGGTCGCCGGAATCGTGTCGCGTGCCGTCGAACAGCTTGCAGAAGTACATGTCGAAATCGCGCAGGAAGGCACTCAGTCCATACACGTCCGACAGTGCAATGCCCAGGTCGCCGCGATACTCCTTGGCCCAGGTCTCCAGCGCCGCCACCTGCGAGTCGCGCAGCCGCGGGCCAAGCGCCTGATGCGCCTGCAGGTATTCGTGCGCCAAGGTGCCCAGGGGGGTAAGGCCGAGCTTCCACGCCAACCATACGTTGCTGGTGCCGGCCAGTTGCGGACCCAGCTCGTCGCGCAGGATGGTCACCACTTCCTCGTGCCAGGCGCGCGAGAAGCGGCGGCGCGTGCCGTAGTCGGCGATCCGGCAGCTTTCGTAACCTTCGGTGTCGCGCAGCAAGGCGATCTTGTGGCGTAGCCGGCGCCGTCCCTCCTGCATATCGAGCCCAGGATGGGTATGGCGGAAATACACCTCGTTGACGATCGCCAGCAAAGGCACTTCGAACAAAATGGTGTGCAGCCATGGCCCGCGGATGCGTATCTCGATTTCACCGGGGCGATCCAACGCGGGATGGATATCCACGTATTTCGCGTTGAGCTGGAACAGGCCAAGGAAGTCGACGAAATCGCTCTTGATGAAACGCCAACCGCGAAGATAGTCCAGCTCTTCGGTGGTGAAGCGCAGCGAACACAGCGCATCGAGCTCGGCGCGGATGTCGTCGATGCAGGGCACCAGGTCGATGCCCGGGTTGCGGCATTTGAACTTGTACTCGACCTGCGCGGCGGGATAGTGGTGCAACACCACCTGCATCATCGAGAACTTGTACAGATCGGTGTCGAGCAGGGAGGTGACGATCATGGGTCGCTCACGCGAGAAGTCGGCGCACAGGCACGGGGTGCGGTGATTATCCCCGCCCGGCTACCGATGAAGCGAGCCCGACCCAAACAGCGGGCAAATAAAAACCCCGGTAGTCAGGGGAGGGACTACCGAGGTTCTGTCAGGCCGGTCTCAAAACAAAGAGGGGAAAAAAGGACCGACCCCTCAGTGGCACGATACGGCTGCACCACTTCTTGTCGCCATCACGGCGATACGACTACTTAGTGCGTCCTGCCTTGCGCTAGTTCAAGGGCAACACCGGTTCTATTCAGGTTTTGGCAAGCTAGCGCCGCTCGCCTCTACAATCGGCCCGATCTCCCGCCCGGAACACACCATGCTGCTGCGCCGTCTGTGCCTGCTCGCTCTTTTCCTCGCCCTGCCCTTGCGAGCCGCCGAGCTCAGGATCGATCTTGGCCATGGCGTGAAGACGTTCAGCACCGAGCAGTTGCTCGCCCGCGGCGACGCGCGCGCCATCACGATCCCGGACGATGTGTCGTTCAAACATGCCATGCACTATCGCGCGGTGCCGTTGAAGGCCTTGCTCGAGGGTGCGGATGCCGACGATGCCTTGCTGTTTATCGCCGCGGATGGGTTCGCCGCAGAGATCCCTGCTGCGCTGGTGCTTCGCGCCCATGGCTCACAGGCCTGGCTGGCGATCGAGGAGCCGGCCCATCCCTGGCCCGCCCTGGCGGAAGGCAAGGGCGATGCGGGCCCCTTCTACGTGGTGTGGACCGATCCGCAGGCCATGAAGATCGGCCAGGAGCAATGGCCTTACCAGCTGGCGACGATACGGCGACTGCCACCCGTGGCCGAGCGCTTTCCCGCCGTGCGGCCAGATGCGGCGCTGAAACCCGGCAACGAAGTGCTGCGCGGCTTTGCCGTATTCCAGCGCACCTGTTTCGCCTGCCACACGCTCAACGGCCAGGGCGACGCCAGGCTTGGGCCGGATCTGAATATTCCGCACAACCCCACCGAGTACCTGCGTGAGGACCTGCTGCGCGCCTATATCCGCGACCCGCAGTCGCTGCGTCGTTGGCCGGAGGCGCGCATGCCGGGTTTCGATCGCCAGGCACTGTCGGATGCGGATATGGATGCGTTGCTGGTTTATTTGCGGCATATGGCCAGGCGGAAAGTGCAACCCTGAGGGCGATGCCTTCGCGCCGGCTGCGCTTCTACAGGGAATTGGCGACGCCGCTGTCCAGCCATCGCTGCAAGGCCTGGTCGCGCTGGGCCTGTGGCAGACGCGCCAGCTGCCGCACGCTGGCATAGAACGCGGGCCACTGTCGTTCGGCCTGCGCGTACAGCGCGGCGAAGGCTGGCGTCCAATGGTCATACAGGCCGAACGGCAGCAGGCGCGCATTGTTGATCGGTGATGCGACCCAGGCGTCGTAGCGATGATCACCTGGCCACTGGCTATCGCGCCACTGGGCATAGCGGGCGCGGAAATCGGCAATCTCGCGTTGCTTGCCGACGGCCAATGCCTGCTCGTCGGCACCGCTGGCATAGAACGCCTTGAGGCGATCGCGCAAGTCGAGCACCAGATGGGTAAATCCATCATCCATGGCCTTGGCGCGATCGTCCTGGGGGCCGAGACCACGCGACAGGCGCCACTGGCGCAGGCCTTCCTCCTGCACGAAGGTGGCGAAGGATTCGTTGAAGGCGCTGTCGTCTTTTACGTAGATCAGCTGATGGGCCAGCTCGTGGAAGATGGTGCTGGCCAGCTCGTCGTCGTCCCAATGCATCATGCTGCTGAGGATGGGGTCGGCAAACCAGCCCAAGGTGGAGTACGCCGGCACGCCGCCCACGTACACGTCATCACCGCTCGCCTGCAGCCGCGCCGCCTCGGCGGTGGCCCTGTCGTGCGAGAAGTACCCTCGATAGGCCACGCAGCCGGCGAACAGGAAGCAGTGCGTCACCGGCACCACCGAATAGCGCGGCGTGGCAAACACGTTCCACACCACGTAGGGACGATCCAGCTTTACGTAGCTGGTGTAGCTGCGGTTGTCCGGCAGCCCCAGGTGACTGGAGGCGAACTGCCGCGCCTGCTGCGAAAGCGCCAGTCGTTGCCTGAGTGCGGGGTCGGTGGCCGGGTCCTTGATGACCGAGGCCACCTCCCGGCGATGCACCAGCAGTTCACCCTGCCCCTTGGCCACATGGGCGTAGTAACTGACCGTGCTGCACGCTGAAAGCAGCAGGCCCAGCGCCATAAGGGCGACGGGCCTGAGCGTTCTCAAGATAGGCGGCATGACGGTGAACAACCTCATGCCGCGATTGTGCCCTGACTTCAGTGGCCGTAGCTGCCGTGGCCGCCCGATCCACCATGGCCACCACCCCATCCACCGCGCCCACCGCCCGATGGGTGACCGCGTCCGCCACCCCAATAGCCGCCGCGACCGCCACGGTAATAACGGGAGCCGCCGCCATACCAGATGCCACCGATACCGACGCTCACGGCCGGCCCGTAGCAGCAGCCGTAATAGCCATAGCCGCCGTAGTACCCAGGATAGTAGTAAGGGGAAGCGTAGTAGCCGCTGTTGTCGTAGACCACGCCGTTGCCGTAGTAGGCATCCCCGCCTGCGGTGGTGGTGGCCACGGGGCGTACATAGCTGTAGTCGGGATAGTAATAACAGCCGGACAAGGTGGCAGTGGCGAGCACCACGGCGAGGCCGGCGAGCGTGCGTTTCATGACCGTGACCTCTAGGGAGGATGATCCCACACTAGACCTAAACCGTTGAGGGCGCACTGAACGCAACCGACATACCCGAAAGGTGTTTACCCGCCAGCCATCTGGCCGACAGGTACGCCGCTTCCCGCGATTCAGAACCGGGGTTGCGCCAGTTCCCCAAGGAAGTGCGACAACACCTCGGGCCGCACCAGCAAGGTGAACGCCACGCCGAATGCGGCTCCCCACAGATGGGCGCTGTGGTTGACGTTGCCCTGACCGCGTCGATCCATATAGACCGAATAACCCACGTAGAGCACGGCATAGATGATGGCCGGCATGGGCAGCACGAACACGATGATGCGCGACCACGGCGCCAGCAGGATGTAGGAGAACAGCACCGCCGACACCGCGCCGGACGCACCCAAGCTGCGGTAGTTCGGATTGTTGCGGTTGTTCAGGTAGGTGGGCAGGATCGATACCACCAGCGCCGCGATATAGAACAACGCGAAACCCAGCGTGCCCAGGCGGGCGGTATAGAAACTTTCCATCACGCGGCCAAAGAAGAACAGCGTGATCATGTTGAACAACAGATGGTTGAAGTCGGCGTGGATCAGCCCGTAGGTCACCAGCCGGTGGTACTCGCGGCTACGCGTGATGGCCGGCGGCCACAGGATCAGGTCGTTCATCAGGCGGGCGTTATTGAACGCCATGAACGAAACGACACAGGTGATGGCGATGATGACCAGGGTGATCATGCGGTAATCCAGACAGGCCAGCGGGCGGCGACAAAGATCCCCATCTTGGCGGCGAGCGGCGCGCTTGTCGACACCGTTTGGGGCCACAGAGCGCCCATCGGCGAGTAATCCGCACTATCATTCGCGACTTTCGCGCGTTTCCCCCACGCCTGCAGACTACCCCCATGTCGATCCGTTACCTGCATCTGGACGTCTTTGCCGCCACGCCTGGCGGCGGCAATCACCTGGGCGTCGTCACCGACGCCACCGGCTGGAGCGATGCCCGCATGCAAGCCTTTGCCCGCTGGACCAACCTGGTCGAAACCACCTTCCTGCTGCCGCCGACCCAAGCCGGGGCCAGCTATCGCGTGCGCATCTTCACGCCACACAAGGAAATTGCCTTCGCCGGCCATCCCACCATCGGCAGTGCGCACGCGGTGCTGCTCTGCGGACTGGCCACGCCAGCCGAAGGCGTGCTGTGGCAGGAATGCGGCGCCGGCGTGCTGCCGATCCGCATCGAGGGTGAAGGCCAGGCGCGCCAGCTGCTGCTGAAGTCGCCCCATGCCACCGTGGAAAAGACCGGCCGCGACGCCCATCCGCTATTGCATGACGCCCTGGCCGGCATCGAGCTGGGCACGCTGCCGCCCGCCTACGTGGCCGGCGGTCGCCACTGGTGGCTGGCCGAGTGCGCGGACGAAGCGAGCCTGCGCCAGTGGCAGCCCGACCACGCCGCCATCGGCGCGCTGGCCCATGCCACCGACAGCCTGGGCCTGTGCGTGTTTGCACGCAGCGCGCATGCCGACTACCAACTGGCGGTGCGTGCCTTCCCGGCTGGCGTCGGCCTGGTGGAAGATCCGGCCTCCGGCGCCGCGAATGGCCTGATCGCCGCCTACGTCGCCCACGCCGAGCCCCATGGCCCGTTAGCCCGCGGCTACACCGTCAGCCAGGGACGCGAGATCGGCCACGACGCCAGCCTCACCGTGCGCATCGATGGCGATACCGTGTGGATTGGTGGACACACCAACACCATCATCGACGGCACGCTGCACTGGAACGGCGCAGCGTGAACCCCGCAGCGCAAATCTGGGTGGACGCCGATGCGTGTCCGGTGGCGATCAAGGAAGTCTTGTTCCGCGCCGCCGAACGCGAGCAGGTGCAGGTGACCCTGGTCGCCAACCAGTGGCTGCGCACGCCAGCATCGCGCTTCGTCCGTGCCATCCAGGTGCCGGGCGGGTTCGATGTGGCGGACAACGAAATCGTGCAGCGCGTCGCCGCGGATGACCTGGTGGTGACCCAGGACATCCCGCTCGCCGCCCTGGTGATCGAAAAAGGCGCGCTGGCGATGCATCCGCGCGGCGAGCTGTACACCGCCGACACCATCGCCCAGCGCTTAGGAATGCGCAACTTCATGGACGAACTGCGTGGCGCCGGTGTCGACACCGGCGGTCCCGCCGCCTTCCATGCGCGGGACAAGCAGGCGTTTGCCAACCAGTTGGATCGCTGGCTGACGCGGCGGCGGCAGGCACGCTAGAGCTTGCGCTCATCCAGGTGCGCGCGACGCGCTGCCACCTGCGCCAGGATCGACCAGTCGACGTTTTCATCGCCGGCCGATAGCGCCTCCAGCAGGCTGTCGCGCAACAATCCCGCCAGCGGCAACGGCACCCGCGTGGCATCGGCCGCGGCCAGCGCCAGGCCAATATCCTTGTAGCCTAGCGGCAACGCAAAGCCGGCCGGCGTGTAGCGCTGCTCGGCGATCATGTTGCTGTAGGACTGATAGGCCGGCGCGGTAAACAACGTGTTGGTCATCACCTCCAGGAAGACGGCCGCGCTGATGCCATGCGCGCGCGTCAAGGCGGAGGCCTCGGCCATGCTCTCGATGGCGGCGCCCAGCATGAAGTTGCCGGCGATCTTCACCACGTTGGCCCGCTCCGGCGACTCGCCCAGGGGCCAGATGCGGCTGCTCATGGCCTCCAGCAGCGGACGCACGCGCTCGATCACCGACGCCTTGCCGGCGGCGAGGATATTGAGCTTGCCTGCGGCGGCGACATCGGGGCGGCCAAAAACCGGCGCCGATACGTAGTCGAGACCGCGCCTGGCGTGCTCATCCACCAGTTCCTTGGCCAGCGCCACCGAGATGGTGGCGTGATTGACGTGCACCGTGCCCTTGTCCATGCCATCGAGCAGGCCGCCGACCAACATCACGTCGCGCACGGCCTGGTCGTTGGCGAGCATGCTGAACAGCACGTCGCCCTGGGCCGCCCGGTCGGCGCTTTTCACCACCTTGGCGCCCAGCGATGCCAATGGCTCGGTCGCGCCCGGCGAACGGTTCCACACGGTCACCTCGTGACCTGCCTTGATCAGGTTGCTCGCCATGGCACTCCCCATGGAGCCCAGACCGATAAAGCCGACTTTCATACGACCATCCTCCGCTCGACCTAACCTATCCAGTGGATCACGCCACACGTTCAACCCGTGCGAAATCGGCCTGCTTCAGGCCACTTCGCCCGCCGCCTGCCCCGACGCCCAGGCCCACTGGAAGTTGTAGCCGCCCAGCCAGCCGGTGACATCGACCACTTCGCCGATAAAGAACAGGCCCGGCACCCGCTTCGACTGCAGGGTGGATGAGGAAAGGCCGTCGGTATCGATTCCGCCGAGCGTGACCTCGGCCGTGCGATAGCCTTCCGTACCGCTCGCCACGATCGGCCAGTCGTGCAACTGCGCGCCGATATTCGCCAGCTCGGCCTCGCGGTACTGCCGCATGGGGCGGCTTTCGAACCATAGCTCGCACAACCGTTGCGCCAGCCGCTTGGGCAGCGCATCGGCCAGCACGCTCTTCAGCTCGGCTGCCGGCCGCGCGGCGCGCTGGGTGGTGAGCCACGCGGCGGCATCCATGTCGGGCAACAGGTCGATGCGCAGGTCATCGCCCGGCTGCCAGTACGACGATATCTGCAGGATCGATGGCCCGCTGATGCCGCGATGGGTAAACAGCATGCCCGCGCGAAAACCGCGCTTGCCCACCCGCGCCTCGACCGCCGGCAGCGCCACGCCGGCGAGATCCTGATAGTGCTCCTGGTGCTTGCCGCTCAGGGTCAGCGGCACCAGCCCGGCTCGCGTGGGCAATACGGCGTGGCCGAACTGCCGCGCAAGCTCGTAGCCAAAACCGGTGGCGCCCATGCTGGGAATCGATAGCCCACCGCTGGCCACCACCAACGACTGCGCATGCACTTCGCCGCGTGCGGTGAATACACTGAAACCCTCGCCGGTATGACGCACGCGCTGGACGCCGCAACTGGTCTCGATACGCACGCCAGCCTGGCTGCATTCGTCCAGCAGCATGCGCACGATCAGTTTGGAAGATTCATCGCAGAACAGCTGGCCAAGCTCTTTCTCGTGGTAGGCGATACGGTGCTTTTCCACCAGCGCGATGAAATCGGACGGCGTATAACGGGCCAGCGCCGACTTGGCGAAATGCGGGTTGGCCGAGAGATAGTTCGCCGGCGTGACCCCGAGATTGGTGAAATTGCAGCGGCCGCCGCCGGACATCAGGATCTTCTTGCCCACCTTGTTGGCATGATCGACCACCAGCACGCTGCGCCCGCGCTGTCCCGCCGCGATGGCGCACATCAGCCCAGCCGCGCCGGCACCGATGATGAGTACATCCACTTTCACGCGCGCACCGCCATCATGTTGTTTTCCTTACGCACAAGCCGCGCATTATCCGCCAGCCGGCGCCGCTTGGCTTAAACTCCACTTCTTCACTCCGTACCGGACCGCCACCATGCCCTCTTTTGACGTGATTTCCGAAGTCGACAAGCACGAGCTGACCAATGCCGTGGACCAGGCCAATCGCGAGCTGACCAGCCGCTTCGACTTCAAGGGCTCGGACGCGAAGTTCGAACTGGACAAGTTCGAGATCACCCAGAGCGCCCCCAGCGAATTCCAGCTGCAGCAGATGCTGGACATCCTGCGTGGCCGGCTCACCTCGCGGAAGATCGACATCCGCGCCCTGGACGTGTCCGACCCGGAAACCAACCTGGGCGGCGCGCGCCAGAAGATCACCGTCAAGCAGGGCATCGAACAGCCGGTGGCCAAGAAACTGGTTGCCGCGCTGAAGGAAGCCAAGCTCAAGGTCGAGGCGCAGATCAATGGCGACAAGCTGCGCGTCACCGGCAAGAAGCGCGACGACCTGCAACTGGCCATGGCCGTGCTGCGCAAGGCCGACGTGGAGCTGCCGCTGCAGTTCGACAATTTCCGGGATTGAGTGACGCTCGATGCCCTCCCCCTGTTCACCGGGGAGGCATGCTCAGCCTGCCAGCCCGGCCGCGATATTCACGCTGATCGCGATGATGAACACGTTGAAGAAGAACGCGATCACACTGTGCAGCAACGCCACGCGGCGCAGGTAGCGACTGGTGATTTGCACGTCGGAAACCTGGAAGGTCATGCCGATCACGATGGCGAAATAGGCGAAATCCCAATAGTCCGGCTGGGGCGTGTCGGGAAACTGCAGGCCTTCGTGCTGCTTGCCGAAATCGCCGTAATAGCCGTGCGCGTAATGCATGGCGAACATGGTGTTCATGAACAGCCATGACAGCACGATGCTGGCCGCCGCGATGATCAGCGCCTGTGCACCACCGCCGCGCGCCGCCCCCATCTCGGTGGTCAGCGCCAACGACACCACGCCGGTCAAGCCCAGGCTGCTCCACAGCACGCCCCAGCGACCGGTGTCCTGCTTGCGTGCCTCGCTGCGCATCAGTGCCGGCGTGTTGGTCCGATTGAACAGGAATGCCAGCGCCAGGAGATAGATCAGCGCGGCCAGGTCGAAGCCGAGCAGCAGCGCGGTGGCCGGCTTCAGGTGCAGCCCATGCCACAACCCCAGCCCGACAGCGACAAAAATCAGCGCGGCCACCACCAGGCGCGGCCTGGTTCGCAGGCTGCGCAGCAAGCCGCCGCGCCGGCCCTTGGCGGATTGCTGCGCGGACTTTCCGGCCGGGCCACTCATGCACGCGCCTTGGCGGCAGGCGAACAACACATCTTCACGATCAAGGCGAACCCTCCCAAGACCCGACATCGGGCATGGCGCATCTTAATCGGTAGTGGGCACGCCTAGACGTGCAGGTCCGCGTACTCGGGATGGCGCGTCATCCAGATCTCGGAGTACGAACAGGCCGGGTCGACCTTCCAGTGCTCGGCACGCGCCTTGTCCAGCGCCGTGCGCACCAGGTTGGCAGCGATGCCACGCCCACCGACGGCCGATGGCACGATGGTGTGGGTGATCGTCATGACACCATCGGCGAGCGTGTAATCGAGCACACAGGGCACGCCATCGACCTTGACTTCGAAGCGGTGCGTCGTGGGGTTGTGACTGATCTCGGCAGACATGAAGCACTCCGGCAGGAGAGCGGGCGGCGCAAGAGTAGAACACTCCGCGGCGAACCCCACGTGAAGGCGACGCGGCCCGGCTTTCGCATTTCATGCATGGCGACTTGTGCAGACTCCGGCGAATTTCCGTGAGCGCGGCTTTGTAGCCTCTGGTAAGGCCAGCAGCCTGCCCGGCGCCAAGCAGGCAGTGAAGCCTGCAGCAGCGATTCAACCCCCTGCCACCACGCGCGACCCGCGACCCGCAACACGGCGCTCACGCACGGCCTCAGCGAGGCGATCGAGCACGTCGACCGAGGTGTCCCAGTCGATGCAGCCATCGGTGATGCTCTGCCCATAGCGCAGAGGCTGGCCCGGCAGCAGATCCTGTCGACCGCCGCAAAGGTGGCTTTCCACCATGACGCCAACGATACGCTGCTCGCCTGCGGCAAGCTGGCCGGCAATATCGTCCAGTACCCGCGGTTGGTTTTCCGGCTGCTTGCCGCTATTGGCGTGACTGGCGTCGATCATCACCCGTCCATCGAGGCCCGCAGCGGTGATGGCTGCGCAGGCCGCATCCACGCTGGCCGCGTCGTAGTTGGGCGCCTTGCCGCCACGCAGGATCACATGGCAATCCTCATTGCCCGTGGTCGCGGCGATGGCCGTCTGGCCGTCCTTGGTTACGGCCATGAAATGATGTGGTTGCGATGCCGCCTGCACGGCGTCGACGGCGATCTTCACATTGCCATCGGTGCCGTTCTTGAAACCCACCGGACACGACAGCCCCGACGCCAGCTCGCGATGCACCTGGCTTTCCGTAGTGCGCGCGCCGATCGCGCCCCAGGCCACCAGGTCGGCGATGTACTGCGGGGTGATCATATCCAGGAACTCGCATCCCGCCGGCACGCCCAGGTCGTTGATGTCACGCAGCAGGCCGCGTGCGGTGCGCAAGCCCTTGTCGATGTGGAAGCTGCCGTCCAGGTCCGGATCGTTGATCAGCCCTTTCCAGCCCACGGTGGTGCGCGGCTTCTCGAAGTACACCCGCATCACGATCTCCAGTTCCGCCGCGTGGCGCTTGCGCTGCGCGGAGAGTCGCCGCGCATATTCGAGCGCCGCTGCCGCATCATGGATCGAGCAAGGGCCGATCACCACCGCGAGGCGATCGTCTGCACCGCTGAGGATGCGATGCAGCGCCAGGCGCGAGGCCGCCACGGTGTTGGCGGCGTGGCCCGAGGGCATGCAGTCGCGCATGACTTCGGCGGGCGTGCTGAGTCGGGTGAGGGCGCGAATGCGCAGGTCGTCGGTGGGCTGGTGCATGGGGACTCCGGGTGATGGGGCTTCACTGGAGGCCATGAAAAAGGCCGCCAGTGGTGGCTGGCGGCCTGTTTGGGAATGGTGTCTTGCCGTTACGACAATCGCGACCAACCCTCCGCCAGCGGCATCGGATAGCCGTAAAACCAAAAATACTGGCGGGTGGCGAGAGTGGTCATGGCGTGTAGAGATAACACAGCTTTTTTGACCATGCAAAGGATGCATTTGAAACCAAGCGATACACTTGGCCGCATGCCTTCTCCCTGGAACCTGCTTGTCCTGCCTGCCCGCGAACCCATTCGCCGCTGGGTGCTGAGCGCCTTTCCACGCGGCGGTGGTGGCCATGTGGATTACGACCACCCGGCAGGTGATCCCGGCCTGTTCGGTCCCCATAGCGCCACCTGGCGCGTGCACGCGGACTTCCCCGGCATGCTCGCGGGCGGCCTTGCCGCGCTGATGCTGCAGACCCTGCACCCGCTCGCTCTCGCCGGCGTATGGGACCACTCCAACTTCCGCGATGACCTGATCGGCCGCCTGCGCCGCACGACGTCGTTCGTCAGCGGCACCACCTATGCACCGAACGACCAGGCGCAGGCCCTGATCGAGCGCGTGAAAACCATCCATGCGCAGGTGCGCGGCAACACCGGGGATGGGCGCCCCTACAGCGCCGATGATCCACACCTGCTGACCTGGGTGCATGTCACCGAGGCCTATAGTTTTCTGCAGGGCTATCGCCGCTACAGTCACATCCGCCTGCCCGCCGGTGCCGCGGATCGCTATTACGATGAAGTGCGGCGCGTGGCCGAGGCCTTGGGCGCACGCGAGGTGCCCGCCTCGGAGGCCGAGGTGAATGCCTATTTTCGGCAGGTTCGCGCTGAACTGCAGTTCAGCGAACGCTCGCGGGTGGTGCTCGAGGTGCTCTCGCGCGTGCGCCTGCCGGTGCCGGTGGCCGGCTTGTCGCGCGATGTGTTCCTGCAGGCGGGCGCCGCGTTGCTGCCGCCCTGGGCCGAAACGCTGCTGGGCCGCTCGCCGTTGCAGCGGGCGCAGGCGCGGCTGGCGGCTCGCGCACTGTGGTCGGTGGCCCCGGTGTTCCGGCTGGCGTTGCACGACGGCATTGCGAGCCGCGCCTGCGCACGAGTGGGCGTGGCTCCGGAGTTGTTGCAGGACTGGGGTTAGTGCGGTCGCGCACAGGGTGCGCTCCTGCAAAAGGCCGGCGGTGGATGGCTGCCGGCCCTTTACTCCTGGCATGGCCAGATTGACACCCCACGCCGATCGGCTAACGTCGCCGGATCGGAACATCAGGGGGCCAGGTTGGCGACGCTTATTCCATCCAGAAACAGCTGCCTGTCGCGCATGACCGGGGGCGAGAAGCGCCTGTCCGAGCGGCTCGAACAGAAGCTCGAGGACGACTACCTGCTGTGGTACGACGTGCCGATCGGCCCGAAACAGCGCCGCCCCGATTTCATCGTGTTCCACCCGCGCCGTGGCCTGCTGGTGCTGGAAGTGAAGGACTGGAAGCCCGGCACCATCCAGCAGGCCGACCGCACCCTGTTCACCCTGCTCACCGGCAGCAGCAGCGTGAAGGAGCACAACCCCCTGATGCAGGCGCGCGACTGCGCCAGTGAAATCTACAAGGAGCTGCAGCGCGATCCGGCGCTGCGCTATCCGCCCGGCCATCGCTACGAGGGCAAGCTGCTGATGCCCTGGGCCTATGGCGTGGTGCTGGCCAATATCAGCCGCAAGCAGTTCGAGGCGGGCCAGCTCGATGCGGTGATACCCGCTCACCTGGTGATCTGCCAGGACGAGATGTACGAATCGGTGGAGCCGGAAGCACTGCAGGAACGGCTGTGGGCGATGTTCCCGCAGGTGTTTCCCACCGCGCTGACGCTGCCGCAGATCGATCGCGTGCGCTGGCACCTGTTCCCGGAGATTCGCGTGGAACCCGGCGAGGGGCAGTTCGGCCTGTTCGCGGCAGGCGAGCGCGGCAACGCGACCAAGGTGGAGATTCCCGACCTGATCAAGGTGATGGATGCGCAGCAGGAATCGCTGGCGCGCTCGCTGGGTGACGAGCACCGCATCATTCACGGCGTGGCCGGCTCGGGCAAGACGATGATCCTGGGCTTTCGCGCCATGCAGCTGGCGCGTGCGCTGAGCAAGCCCATCCTGGTGCTCTGCTACAACAAGACGCTGGCGGCACGCCTCGACCAGCTGATGGGCGAGCGCGGCCTCAGCGACAAGGTGCAGGTGTACAACTTCCACAAGTGGTGCCGCAGCATGCTCACGGCCTACCACGTGCCGCTGCCGGAGGATGGCCCGCACTACGCCAAGGAACTGCCGCCGGCGGTGATTGCCGGCGTGGACAGCGGCCAGATTCCGCGTTTTCAGTACGGCGCGGTGCTGATCGACGAGGGCCACGATTTCGAGCCGGACTGGTACAAGCTGATCGTGCAGATGATCGATCCCAACACCAACTCGCTGCTGGTGTTGTACGACGATGCGCAGAACATCTACGGCCAGGCCAACCGCAAGAAGCTAAGCTGGAAAAGCCTGGGCGTGCAGGCGCAGGGCCGCACCACCATCCTCAAGCTCAACTATCGCAACACGCTGGAGATCCTCTCCGTGGCGCGCGGCTTCGCCAACGAGCTGCTGCGCGAACGCAGCGAGGAGGACGATGGCGTGCCGCTGATCGCGCCCGAAAGCGCGGGCCGGCGCGGCGCCCTGCCCGAGTTGATCCGCGTGGAACGCATGGAGGACCAGTTGCCGGCGATCATGCAGCGCCTGCGCGACGAGCAGGCCAGCGGCCGGCGCCTGTCCGACATGGCGGTGATCTTCCGCAATGGCTGGGAGGGCGAAAAACTGCACGAAGCCCTGCAGCGTGCCGGCATTCCCAGCCGGCTGGCCGAGGGCAACGGCAAGAGCTCGCTGTTCGTGGTCGAGGACACGGTGAAGCTGGTCACCATGCACTCCAGCAAGGGCCTGGAATTTCCGCTGGTGATCATTCCCGGCCTCGGCTCGCTGCCCAAGCCGGGCAAGGACGAAGTCGAAGAAGCGCGCCTGCTGTATGTGGCGATGACGCGCGCCACCGAGCGGCTGGTGCTGATCCACCATGAGGATTCGATCTTCAGCCAGCGCATCCGCAACGCCATCAACGAGGTGCAGGGGCAGCTGGCGGCCATTGCCTGACATTGGCCGCGGCGCAAGAACGCCGTACACCATTTCCACGAACTGGTGCGCGGCGCCTACCGTCACCTGCTCGCCAATGCGTAATGCCGGCCCTGGCTACGGAACGAATGCCATTCGCACATTCCACCTGCGCGAGCCGTTGACGATGCCTTAGCACTGGGCGCAGTCTGATCAGGCACATCTGCAGGAGATGTATCGATGAAGCGATTCTTGGGGTCTGTCCTGCTTGCGCTAGGCGTGGCGTTGCCCACCTTCGCCCAGGGCCTGAACGGTGTCGTGACGTCCTACGTCGACCTGTACGCCGGACCGGACGTGGGCTACCCGCCCATTGCGCAGCTGCCGGCCGGCACCAGCGTGGCCATCCAGGGCTGTACGCAAGGCTGGGCCTGGTGCGACGTGATCACCCTGGGCATGCGGGGTTGGGTCGCCGGCACCTTTGTGCAATACACCTACCAGAACCAGCCGGTGTACGTGGCGGACTATGGCGCGCGCATCGGCATTCCCATCGTCGCCTTCTCCATTGGCCTGTACTGGGACAGCTACTACCGAAACCGGCCGTTCTATCGCAATCGCGATTACTGGTACGGTCGCCCCTATACGCCGCGACCGCCGCCGCGACCGCCGGGTTACCGGCCAGGTTATCGACCGCCCCCGCCAGGTTACCGACCACCGGGCAATGGCCATCGGCCACCGCCCGGCCAGGGACGCCCTCCCGGCAGCCGACCGCCGCCGAACCAGGGCCACCGCCCGCCCAACCAGGGTGGCAACCGGCCATCCCAACCGGGTAACCGGCCGCCCGGCCAGGGTAACAACCGCCCGCCTGGCCAGGGCAATCGACCGCCAGGCCAAGGCAACAACCGCCCGTCCCAACCAGGCAACCGACCGCCCGGCCAGGGAAACAACCGCCCGCCCAACCAGGGCGGCAACCGGCCTCCAAACGGCGGGCAGCGACCGCCGGGCCAGGGTGGCCATTCGCGTCCGGCGCCGCAGCAACGCCCCGCCCAGGAAAACAACGGCGGCGACCGTCGCTGACGTGCGGCTATCTGAAAGCCGGCTCCCTATCCATGTGGCGACAGGGAGCCGGCCCTTGGGTCTTCAGGGCCACCATCCGCGCCCACTCAATGCATAACGGTCCGCCGCACGCTCGAAGGGATTACGTACGCTGACCCCGCCGCAAAGCAGGTAGACCGGCAGGAACAGCGGGCCCAGCAACATGTACTGGTAGACGTGCGCCCGCTCGTGATCGGCCAGCACGATGGCGTCGTCCACGCGCAGCCCGGCGCGGTGCGCATAGGTGAGGCAAGGCGTCGCCAGCTCGTCCCCGGTGTAGATGATGACGTTGCCCAGCGTAAGCGCGCCGCCGCTGCCCCAAGGCCAACGCCGGAACACCAGCGCCCGCTCGCGTGCCCGCCAGTGCGGACGGGCGCCCAGCGACATACCCGCTATGCCGAGCAGCAGCCCAAGCACGCTGTTGGGCAGCGTCCACAACATGCCCAACCCCATCACGGTGGCCAACGCCATGCGTCCGGTTGCGACACGACGGGTAGGCATGCTGCGTATCCGCATCTACGAACTGCAGGAAAGCATGGAACAGCCCGCCTTCTGACGGGCCCAGTCCGGACGCTTTTGCGCGTACCGCTCGTTGCCGGGCTGCTCATCGTAAGGATGGCGCATCACCTCGAGCAGTTCGTGGACACCCGCGTAATCGCCCTGCATCGCACGATCGATGGCTTGCTGTGCCAGATAGTTGCGCAGCACATAGCGCGGATTGGCGGCATGCATGCGTGCACGCCGCTGACCCGGGGATAGCGGATCGCTGGCCACGCGCGCGGCATAACGCAGCAGCCAGTCATGGAAGGCGGGTTCGAAGGCCTCCCGCTTCGCCTCGTCATAGAACGCCGCGTTGAACGGCAGCAGCGAGGGCTGCTTCAGGTCGACCTCACTGAGCGCGCGGAAGAACAGTGTCATGTCCACTTCCGCGTCGGTCAGCAGTGCATGCAGCGATTGCATCAGCGCCACGTCATCATCGCCGCACTCGGCAAGGCCGAGCTTGGCCGCCACGGAAACCCGGTCGGCGGCCGCATACCTGGCGGCATAGCGATCGAGTCCCGCCTGCAGTGGCTCGACGCCGGCGAACAATGGCGCCAGCGCCATCGCCAGCCGGCTCAGGTTCCACCACGCCACGTTCGGCTGCTGGCCGAAACGATAGCGTCGGCGCCCCGCGTCAGTGGTATTGGGCGTCCATTCCGGATCAAAGTTGTCGATCCACCCATAAGGGCCATAGTCGATGGTGAGGCCAAGGATGGACATGTTGTCGGTGTTCATCACGCCATGCACGAAACCCACGCGCATCCACTGCGCCACCATCACCGCGGTGCGCTCGCAGACCTGGCCAAACCATTCGGCGTAGAGCGATTCGCCGCTGCCCTGCAGCTCCGGAAAATCCCGTGCGATGGTGAAATCGACCAGTTGCCTGAGCAGCGCGAGATCACCGCGCGCCGCCGGCAATTCGAAATTGCCGAAGCGGATGAACGACGGCGCCACCCGGCAGACGATGGCGCCGGGCTCCTCCTGCGGGTGGCCGTCGTAGAACATGTCGCGCACGACGGCATCACCGGTGACCACCAGGCTCAAGGCCCGCGTGGTCGGTACGCCGAGGTGGTGCATCGCTTCGCTGCACAGGAATTCACGGATGGATGAGCGCAGCACCGCGCGTCCATCCGCGCCGCGCGAATAAGGCGTGCGGCCGGCGCCCTTGAGCTGCAGCTCCCAACGCCTGCCATCGGCACCGATCGCCTCGCCCAGGGAAATGGCGCGGCCGTCGCCGAGCTGATCCGCCCATACGCCGAACTGATGCCCGCCGTAATTGGCCGCGTAGGGCTGCATGCCCTCCAGCAGGGCGTTGCCGCCGAATACCTGGGCAAACTCGGCGCTGCTGATGTCCGCCTCATCCAGCCCCAGCGTCTGCGCCATCTCGCGCGACCATGCGACGACGCGCGGCGCCGCCACCGGCGTGGGCGCCACCGGGGAATACAGCGCGCCCAGCACCTGTCGCGGCCCGGTGCCCCACCCGGGGTCGCCGGGCAGTTCGCGGACGAAAGCATTGTCGAAACGTAGCTGCTGCATGCGAATGGGATCTCCACGGCTGGCGGAGCCGGCTGGGTACATCTGGTGGTGACGCAAGGTGACACAAGGCACCGCCATGAATGACGCTGCAACCCCTTGTTCAGCTTTGTGAAAAAGATGATCAGCTTGCCGGAAACTTACGCCGGAATTCAGTGACCATTGGCATTTGTGTATAGCCCGTGAACCTGTTTAAAGTCGCCCGAGCGGCTGCACAGGGGCAGCCGGGAGACCCTACATGCACATGCTTCTTGCCCGTTCCGCCATTGAGCGCGGAATGCAGCTGGTAGCAGGGATGCTCACCCCACGGGATACGCAGGACGCTCCCGACAACCACGCCGATCACAGCGGTTTCCAGCTGGTGACTTGGCAACCCGGCGCGCATTCGCGACGGGAGGATGAACTCGCGCGTCGCCGCGAACACCCGTTCGGCTGAGTCCCACGCAACCTCCTGCGCCTCAACGCGGCGCAGGACCGGCGAAGATCTGCGCCACCTCCTCCGCTTGCAAGGCACGCCACTGGCCGGGCGCAAGATCTCCCAGCACCAGGCCGCCGACCGAAATGCGCGTGAGTGTCTCCACGTGGTTGCCCACTGCGGCGAACATGCGGCGCACCTGGTGGTAGCGTCCTTCGGTCAGGGTCAAGCGGGCCTGGCGCGGTCCCAGCACCTCCAATGCGGCGGGTTCCAGCGGCTCCTTCTCCGCTTCGAGCATCATCGTGCCGCTGGCGAACAGCTCGCCTTCGTCGCCGCGCAGATCCTGCGCGAGCGTGGCTTCGTACACCTTGGCCACCTGCGCACGCGGGGAAATGATCCGGTGCAACAGCGCGCCGTCATCGGTAAACAGCAGCAGCCCCGAGGTATCGCGATCGAGCCGGCCTACGGTGGAAAGCGCCGGATCGCGCAGGCGATAGCGCGGCGGCAACAGGTCATACACCACGCGCCCCTGGTCCTTGCGCGAGCAGGTGGCACCCAAGGGCTTGTTCATCATCAACGCCAATCCGGCCGGCGGATCGAGCGGCTCGTCATCGATGCGGATGTGCTCGTGCGGCACCTTGTCGTCGGCGTAGAGCACCTCCCCATCCGGGTCGGTGATGCGGCCTTCGCGGAACATCATCGTCACGTCCTTGCGGCTGCCGTAGCCGAGGTTGGCGATCAGCTTGACCAGCTTCATGCGCGCACTCCACCTGCTTCGATCACCTTGAAACCATCCTGCATGACCACGTTGCGTACCTCGTTGAATCGTGCGGCCAGCGTGGCCTCATAAGGCAGATGGCGATTGGCCACCAGCCAGAAGCGCCCATGCGGAAGCAACGCATCGGCGGCGCTATCGATAAAGGCGCGCCCCAGTTCGGGCAGGTCGGCGCGCCCCTGGTGGAAGGGCGGATTGCTGATGATGGCGTCATACCGTTGCGGCAGGCCCTGCGTGACATCGTGCCAGTGCAGCGAAAACGCCACCGGCCTGCCGCAGTCGCGCTGGGCCTGTTCCAGGTTCATGCGCGCAGGCTCCAGCGCGCGGGCCTCGGCTTCGTAAAGATCGACCGCGGTGACACCGGCACAGCGCGCCAGCAGCTGCGAAGAAAGATAGCCATAGCCCGCCCCAAGATCGGCCACGCGTCCGGTGAGGTCGCTCGGCAGTTGCCCGGCCAGCAGGGCCGACGCCGTGTCGATGCGATCCCACGCAAACAGGCCCGGCCGACTCATGTAACCGGCCACATTGCGCCGTGGCGCATCGAGCGCCAGCCATTCGTCGAGCAGGGCGAGATCCACGCCATCCCCCAATGGCTGGGTCCAGAACACCCGGCATTTGTGCTTGGACAGCTGACGCAGTGATCCTGCCACGCGCGCCAGATCCGCTTCGCCGGACTTGGCGCCCTCTGCATTGGGCAGGGCCGCCAGTACCACGCCACCCGGCATGGCACGCTTTACCGCCTGCGCGAACAGCGCACGCGCCTCGTCACGCTGACGCGGCGGCAGCACCAATACCAGCGGATAACGATCCTCCGCACTCAACGGTGCAAGCCGCAGCCCGCTGCGTTCAAGCGCATTGGCGAAAGGCTTGAAGCTTTGCTGGCAAACCCAGCCAGGCCGCGCCATTTCGCGCAGGCGAAACCCATCGCGCGCGCGCAGGAACAATGCGCGCCCATCCGCAGGCAGACTCAGCTGGCCCGTGTCGAAAGGTACGAAGAGAGCCTCCAGCGCTGCGTCGGAAGCAGCGGCGGGTAACACGGCAGCCATCACGCCAGGGCATCCGTTTCATCAGGGAAAGGCGCATTTTACCCGCCATCTCGCGGAAAACGCCTTCAATCCGGCGCCAGCAGTTCGCGCTCGCTGCGGAAATGACGCATCTTGCCGCTGAGCGGATCGATGAAGCTCAGCGCCTGCGCCAGCAACTGCAAGGGATGCGCATGATCATCGGCCGCCTGCTCGGCCAGCGCCGGGTAAAACGGGTCGTGCAGGATCGGCGCGCCCAGCCCCGCCATATGCACGCGCAGCTGGTGCTTGCGACCGGTGACCGGGCGCAGCACATAGCGCCAGTACTTCCCTGCCCGCTCCAGCACGTCGATATGCGTTTCACTGTTGGCCGGCCCAGCCACTTCCTGCATCCGGAAAAACGGCTCGCCGGCGACGATGCGCGAGCGCCGGACATGCGGGACGTCCAGCGCCGGCAACGCCAAGCCCCAGGCCTGGTAGGTCTTGTCGATCAAGCGCTCGCGAAACAGCGCCTGGTAGGCGGACCGGCTGGCCGGATTGGCGGAAAACAGCACCAGTCCCGCCGTATGGCGATCGATGCGATGCAACGGCACCAGTTCGGGGTTGTCCAGCGTACGAACCAGCCGCGCCAGCACCGTCTCCTGCACGAAACCACCCGCCGGCGTCACCGGAAGAAAGTGCGGCTTGTCGACGACAACCAGGTGATGGTCGACATGCAGCAGCGTCTCACGGAACGGGATGGGCGCCTCGTCGACCACCTCGCGGAAATAACGCACGCACAGGCCTACCCGATAGGGCGCATCCACCGCCAGCGGCTGGCCGGCCTCGTCCTGTACCCGGCCGCGTGCGAACCGGTCCAGCCAGCGTGCGCGGTCGATCTGCGGAAACTGCGCGCACAGCCCATCGAGCACCGAGGCCCATGGGCCGGGCGGCAGTTGCAGGGTACTGGCGGCAATGGGGCTGGGCATGCGCGGATCCATGATGGCAGCCCGTAGCTTAGAGCCACTGCACAGTGCGCGCTCCACCCATATTTCCGGACACGAAACCTTCGCTACACTCCGGCCGGGAACGGGCGCACGCTCGTGGGAGGGGCGTCACCTGGACGCCCGGCATATCCGACAGAGGCACGACATGGATCAGTGGGCAGCACGCGATCGGCAAGAGCAGTTTTCGACACCTCCGGCGCGTCGACGCGCCATTACCTGGCTGGCGTGGATGGTTCTTACCATTGCCCCGGCGCTGCACGCCGCCACGCTCGATCCCGCGGTGCTGCCCAAGGTGCAGGCGGCCACGTTCGAGGTGGTGATTCCCAAGCCGGTGAACGATCCGCTCAGCTACGAGAAGCCGCTGCCGCTGGACCAGCTGCCGTTCCAGATACGCAATGACAAGTACTACTCCGTCGGCACCGCCTTCGCGCTCGGCGACAACCGCTATGTCACCGCCGGTCACGTGCTGTCGATCGGCATCGACAGCCTGATGGGCGAGCCCGCCGTGCGCGATGCCGCCGGCCATGTCTACGCCATTGACAAGATCACGCGCTTCTCGCTGCAGCAGGATTTCGTGGAGTTCACCCTGAAGGACCCGCCCAAGGTCGCCCCGCTGGAGGTGGACACCCAGCCCACCATGAACGACGTGGTCTACGCCGTGGGCAATGCGCTAGGCACCGGCATCGTGATCCGCGATGGCCTGTACACCTCGCAAACACCCGAAGAGGAGAACGGCCGCTGGAAGTGGATGCGTTTCTCCGCCGCCGCCTCGCCGGGCAACAGCGGCGGCCCGTTGCTGGACAAGGACGGCAAGGTCATCGGCGTGGTGCTGATGAAGTCGCCTGACGAAAACCTCAACTACGCCCTGCCGATCGACATGGTGCTCAAGGCGCCGGCCAACCTCGCCGATGCCGACACGCGCACGGTCTACCAGCTGGACGTGATCGACAACAAGCACGCTGGCACCTTCAAGGCCCAGTTCCCGCTGCCCAAGAGCTTTGCCGACTTCAGCGCGACCTTCCAGAAGCTCTACAACGCCAACGTCGACCAGCAACTGCATGACCTGCTGGCGGAAAACGCGGACACCCTGTTTCCCAAGGGCACGGGCTCCAGTCGCATGCTGCATAGCAGCTCCAGCCTCAACCCGTTCCCCACCCTGCTTCATCGCAACAGCAGTGGCACCTGGGTGACCTCCAGCACCAGCGAGAGCAAGGGCACCCTGCCCCACAACGGCTACGTGTCCAAGGCCGTGGTGGGCAGCCAGCTGATGTTCCATCTGCGCAAACCCGACGATGTCAGCGCGCGCCAGCTCTATGGCGATTCGAAGCTGTTCATGGATCTGCTGCTTCAAGGTGCGCCGCTGCAACGTCGCGTCGGCTCCGAACAGATCAAGGTGACCTCGCTGGGCAAGCCCACCGAGGAACACACGTTCACCGATGCCTACCAGCGACGCTGGCAGGTGCGCGTATGGCCGATGGCCTACGACAACACCATGCTCATCGCCTTCCTGCTGCCGGTACCCGACGGCTACTCGGCCATGTTCCGCGTCTCGCCAGCCAAGAGCGAGCATGAGGAAATGGCCGACCTCAAGGCCCTCACCAATTTCGTGTACGTCGCCTACAGCGGCACGCTGGCGCAGTGGAAGGACTATCTCGCCAACACCGATCTGCTGCCCAGCGTGCTTTCCGACATTGCCATCCGCTTCAACTACGGCAGCGATTTCCACTACCAGTCCAAGCGACTGACCTTTGGCTATACGCCGGAATTGCAGAAGATCGACCAGGACAGCCAGTTGGTGCTGGGCATGTCCTACTTCGAGGACCACGGCAAGGTGGTGTGGGATGTGTCCAACGTGGTGGTGAAGTCCAACATCGACAACGCCGAGAAGATCAGCTTCAACCGCCACATCGCCCCCTCCGACGACCTGGACGACAGCTACCGCCACTCCTGGGGAAAGATCGTCCACCGCGATCATCCCGATGACGGCGTGCCTTACAGCGAAAACGACATGACCTATATCGGCACGGTAAGCGGTACGCCGGTTTCTGCCGAGGCCCAGCCCGGGGTGCTCTACACGGCGTTCTATGGGGTGGATGGGCCGCGGCCCGAGGATGCCATGAAGGGGAAGCTCAATTTGTTGCTGCAGAAATTGCAGGTCAATGAGCATTGAGGGCGGTGGCGTTCTTCCGCCCTGCTGCCGGAGGCCGGGTCACTTCTCTTTGCTTGCCCACGCATGCGCAGAAGCGCGTGCGAAGGGCAGGATCCCTGAGTCAAGAGAAGTAACCGGGACAAACGGTACACGGCTTTAGCTCTGGCTGTTGACCTTCCAGTCCCCTATGGCGCGGCGGGCGGGTGGAGGAAAAGCCCGCAGGGTGGCCGGCACGGATGCCGGCCAGTTTGGCGTCAGGGCAGGAGGCTCTGTCGCCAAACCGCCGTAACCCGCCCGCGCACCCGAGGGGCGCGCCATCGGGGTGGCCTTTCTCTTGGTCACTTCTCTTTGTCCACGCAAAGAGAAGTGACCCGGGCCGCGGCAGCGGCTCGGAAGCCCGCCGCAGGCGAGCACGCTGGCGATAACGCCACCATCAAGAACACAGTCACCGGGTCCCTGCTTCCGCAGGGACGACGAACTAAGAGCGAGCACGCGTCGCGCCTGTCCCACCTTCGCTGAAATAACGAACCGAGACCATCTCACACCGAAACAACATCCCCTGGCGCAATGTGATATCGCCACCCGAGAGGAGGCGCAGCGTGACGCGATGGCTAAGGATGTTGGCAGGCGCCCTGCTCGTCATGGCGACCACCGTGTCCACAGCGGCCGGACCAACCGCTGCCGGTGCCTTGCGCCCTCATGGATTCGTGGCGCGCATCGAGCTGACCGGCCCCATCGGCCCCGCCGCCGCCGAGTACGTCGACGACTCCCTGCAGCGCGCCCATCGCGAAGGCGCCACCGCCATCGTGTTGCAACTGGATACGCCCGGCGGCCTCTCCGATTCGATGCGCCAGATCATCGCCAGCATCCTGGCGGCAAGACAGCCGGTGCTGGGCTTCGTGGCTCCCAGCGGCGCGCGTGCCGCATCCGCGGGCACCTACATTCTCTATGCCTGCCAGATCGCCGCCATGGCGCCGGCCACGCACCTGGGCGCGGCAACGCCCGTGCAGTTGGGTGGCGAGAATCCCTTGCCGCTTGGCAACACGCCGGCAGCGGCGGGCACCGCCGCGAAACCCGCCGAGGATGCGGAAGCGGCCAAGGTGCTGAACGATGCCATCGCCTCGATCCGCTCGCTGGCCCAGCTCAACGGCCGCAATGCGGAGTGGGCCGAACAGGCGGTGCGCGGCGCCGCCACGCTGACGGCGGATGAAGCACTGCAGAAGCATGTCATCGACCTGATCGCCAACGATACCGACTCGCTGCTCACCCGTGCCGACGGTCGCCATGTGCAGGTGGCGGGCAGCGATGTCACCCTGAAGTTGGCGGGCCTGGCCGTGCGCGACTATGCGCCCAGCGGGCGCACGCGTTTTCTCGGCATCATCACCAACCCGACCATCGCCTACGTCTTGCTGCTCGCCGGCATGTATGGACTGGTGCTGGAAGCTTTCCATCCGGGCGTGCTGTTGCCCGGCGTAGCCGGTGCCATCTGCCTGCTGATCGGCCTGTATGCGCTGCAATTGCTGCCGGTCAACTATGCCGGGCTGGCCCTGATGGTGCTGGGTATCGGACTGATACTCACCGAAGCCTTGGTGCCGTCGGTGGGAGCGATTGGCCTCGGCGGCATCATCGCATTCGTGCTCGGTTCGATCCTGCTGTTCAAGTCGGGCGTACCCGGTTATGCGGTGAACCTGGGCGTGATCGGCGGCATCGCGGTCTCCGCCATGGTGGTGCTGGCGTTGCTGATGCGGCTGGTGATGAAGTCGCGGCGGGCCCGGCCGTTCAATGGCGACACGCAGATGCTGCTGGCCACCGGCGAGCTGTTGCAGGCGGTAAGTGCGGGTGGCGAAAGCTGGGCGCGCATCAGCGGCGAGCAATGGCGAGTACGCTGTGAATCGGCGCTGCCGGCCGGCGCACGCGTGAGAGTCGTGGGACGTGACGGCCTGCTGCTAAGGGTCACGCCCAGCTGAAATCCCGATGGCAAGAGGAGAGGCTTATGCTCGGCTTCGTCGGTGTGATCGTGGTGTGGGTGGCGGCGCTGCTGTTCCTGTCGATCAAGGTGCTGCCCGAATACCAGCGCGGCGTGGTGCTGACGCTGGGCCGCTATACCGGCACCAAGGGACCTGGCCTGGTGATCCTGGTGCCCATCGTGCAACGCATGATGCGGGTGGACCTGCGCGTGACGGTGATGGACGTGCCGCCGCAGGACGTGATCTCGCGCGACAACGTGTCGGTGCGCGTCAACGCCGTGGTGTATTTCCGCGTGGTGGAGCCGGACAAGTCGATCCTGCAGGTGGCGGATTTCTTCCAGGCCACCAGCCAGCTCGCGCAGACGCGCTTGCGTTCGGTACTGGGCCAGCATGAGCTGGACGACATCCTCTCGCAGCGCGATTCGATCAATCGCAGCCTGCAACAGGTGCTCGACGAAGCGACCGACCCGTGGGGCATCAAGGTAAGCAATGTCGAGATCAAGGACGTGGACCTCAACGAGACCATGGTGCGCGCGATTGCGCGCCAGGCCGAGGCCGAGCGCGAACGGCGTGCCAAGGTGATCCATGCCGACGGCGAATTGCAGGCCGCGGAAAAACTGCGCGACGCCGCCGCCATGCTTTCCCAGCAGCCACAGGCGCTGCAGCTGCGCTATCTGCAGACCATGTCGGACATGTCCAACAGCGGCAAGGCCTCCACCATCGTGTTCCCGTTGCCGATGGATCTGCTCAAGCCGTTGCTGGAAGGGCTTCCCCGCTCCCTGTAGGAGCGCAGCGGGGTGCGCCGGACGCGTACAATGGGCAGTTATCTTTACCCAGGCGTACCCCATGGCCCTCAATGCCACCATCTACAAGGCCGAGCTGCAGGTCAGCGACATGGACCGGCACTACTACGCCACCCATGCGCTGACGGTGGCGCGGCATCCCTCCGAAACGGCCGAACGCCTGATGGTGCGCCTGCTGGCGTTTGCCCTGTACGCCGATGACCGCCTGGAATTCGGCAAGGGCCTCAGCGACGAGGACGAGCCGGCGCTGTGGCGCAAGGCGTATACCGGCGAGATCGAACAATGGATCGAGCTGGGCCAGCCGGACGAGGCACGCATCCGCAAGGCCTGCGGCCGCGCGCAGCAGGTGGTGGTGATCAACTACAGCGGCCGTAGCGCGGACATCTGGTGGGACAAGCTCGCCGGCACGCTGCATCGCAACCGCAACCTCACCGTGCTGGACATCCCCGCCGAGACGGTGGAAACGCTGGCCGCCATGTCCGAACGCGGCATGCGCCTGCAGTGCCTGATCCAGGACGGCCAGTTACAGGTGATGAGCGAAACCACCAGCGTATCGGTGGAACCGCAGCGCCGCATGACGGCCACGCTGCCTCACTGAGCCGGCCGACATGTCGCCAGTGCCCTCCCCCTCCACCCGCGTGGTCATCGTCGGCGGCGGCCCCGCCGGGCTGATGGCGGCCGAAGTCGCGCGCGCGGCGGGCCTGGCGGTGGATCTCTACGAAGCCAAGGGCTCGGTCGGGCGCAAATTCCTTATCGCCGGCAAGGGTGGCATGAACCTCACCCATGGCGAGCCCAAGCCGGCTTTCGTGCAGCGCTACGGCGCCCGTGCTCGCGAGGTCGGCGCATGGCTGGATGACTTCGACGCCGACGACCTGCGCGCCTGGGCGCGCGGCCTGGGCGTGGAAACCTTCGTCGGCAGCTCGGGGCGGGTCTTTCCCAGCGACCTGAAAGCCGCCCCGCTGTTGCGCGGCTGGGTACACCGCCTGCGCGAGAGCGGCGTGCGCTTTCATGTGCATCACCGCTGGCTGGGCTGGAACGACGACGGTTCGCTGCGCATGGCCGCGCCCGACGGCGAACAGGCGATCCATGCCGATGCCGTGGTGCTGGCCCTGGGCGGTGGCAGTTGGCCGCAACTGGGTTCCGATGGCGCATGGCAGCCGTGGCTGGCCGCGCGAGGCGTGGCGGTGGCGCCGCTGGTTCCCTCCAATTGCGGCTTCGACATCGGCTGGAGCGAGCACCTCGCCAGCCGCCACGCCGGCGCCCCGCTGAAACCCGTGGCGATCCATTTCCGCGATGCCGCCGGCATTGAACATTCGCGCCAGGGCGAATGCGTGATCACCGCCGGCGGCATCGAGGGCAGCCTGATCTACGCCTTCTCCGGCCCGCTGCGCGACGCCATCGCCGCGCATGGCGAAACCACGCTGACGCTGGATCTCGCCCCCGACCGCGCGCTGGAACGCCTGCGCCACGACCTGGCCAAGCCCCGCGGCAGTCGCTCGATGAGCGATCACCTGCGCCGACAGACTGGCCTCACCGGCGTAAAGGCCGCCTTGCTGCACGAAGTGCTGACCCGCGAACAGTTCCACGACACCGATACCCTGGTCCGCGCCATCAAACGCCTGCCGCTACGGCTCACGCGGGCGCGGCCCATCGAGGAAGCCATCAGCAGCGCCGGTGGCGTGCGCCTGGAGGCGCTGGACGATCGACTGATGCTTACCGCCCTGCCCGGCGTGTTCTGCGCGGGCGAGATGCTTGACTGGGAAGCCCCCACCGGCGGCTACCTGCTCACCGCTTGCTTCGCCAGTGGCCGCCGTGCCGGCCTGGCGGCGACGAGCTGGATCAAGCACTTGCAGGGCCCGCCGCAAGACTGAGCGACGCGTCGCAAGAACGTTTATCCACACTACATCTTTTCTGTCACATGCCGATACGGAAGCGAAGCGGCAGCGGGATCATGGGGAGCGGAGCAGCACGATGATGGGCTTTTGGTGGCGATTCTTCGCACGTGAGCGCGCGCCTGCCGCACCGGCGCCGCGCCAGCCTGCGGCCGACCACCAGATGCCGGACGTCGTCGAAGCATCGCCGGGCACCGTATCGGGTGACGAGATCGAGGAATGCTTCCACCGCCATATCCTCAACCTGTCCGTCAGCACAGCGGACAGCGCCGGGCTGGCCCGCGAACAGTCCGCGCTGCAGCGCCTGAAGGAGCTGTGCGACAGCGGCCGCTTCGACGTGCGCAGCCTGCCGCGCATGCCCAGCGTGCTGCCCCAGCTGATGCGCGCGATGAAAAGCGACGACCTCAACGGGGCCCAGCTGGCCAACCTGATCCGGCGTGATCCGGTACTGGTCGGCGAAGTCATGCGCGTCACCGGCAGCGTCACTTACCGCACCGCGCACCCGGTGGGCAGCCTTCAACATGCGGTGGTGCTGCTGGGCCAGATCGGCCTGCGCCACGTGGTGTCGTCCTATGTGATGAAACCCATCCTGATGGCCAGCGCCGGCGCGGGCGGCCAGGTGATAGGACAGCGGCTGTGGGATCACGCCGAACGCTGCGCGCACGCGGCCGTGTTCCTCAGCAAGGGGCAATGCGACCCGTTCGAAGCCTATCTGGCGGGCCTGGTGGGCTACAGCGGGCTGGGTGCGGTGGCGCGCCTGCTCGATCGGGACGTGGAAGGCACGCTGACGGCCTGCTCACCGGCCTTTGTCGCCGACTGCGCCGGCATCGCCCGCCAGCTCACCGTGCAGGCGGGGCAGCACTGGGACCTGCCGCCTGCCGTGCTGGATGCGCTGGTCGAACACGCCGGCCCCCGCCAGGATGCCCTGGCGCTGCCCATGAGCCGCGTGCTGCACGCCGCCCAGCGGCTGGCCACCTGCCAGTTGCTTGCCGAGCAGGGCATGCTCGATACCGGCATCGGCTACGCCGACGACCCAGTCGCGCAGTTCCCGCCGCAGTTGCTCGCGCGGTGCCGGCAGGACCTGCAGAAAAACTTCGCGACGCCCTGACCGGTCACGCCGCGGCGGCGATGCGTGATCGCACTTCCGCCACGATCTCGAACGAACGGCAGCGCGCCTCGTGATCGAACACGTTGGCAGTCACCATCAATTCGTCGGGGCGGTGCCTGGCCACGAACGCCTCGATGCCCTGCTTCACCGTATCGGCATCGCCGATCACCGCGCAGGCCAGCGCATGCTCCACGCCGAACTTCTCGGTCGGCGTCCAATAGCTTTCGATATCGTCGATCGGCGGCGGAATCAGCCCCGGCCGTCCACGTCGCAGGTTGATGAAACTCTGCTGCTGGGTGGTGAACAGACGCCGTGCCTCGGCATCGCTGCCGGCCGCCACCACGTTGATGCCCAGCATCGCGTAGGGCGAGGCCAGCCGCTTCGAGGGACGGAAATCCCGCCGATACAGCGCCAGCGCCTCGTCCATCGCATCGGGCGCGAAGTGCGAGGCAAACGCAAACGGCAAGCCCATCACCGCCGCCAGCCGGGCACTGAACAGGCTTGAGCCCAGCAGCCACACCGGCACCTCGATGCCGGCACCCGGCACCGCACGCACCAGCTGGTCGGCCGTGGCCGGCTCGAAGAACGCCAGCAGCTCGGCGACGTCCTGCGGGAACGTATCGGCACTGTCGAAGTAGCGGCGCAGTGCGCGGGCCGTTGCATGGTCGGTCCCCGGCGCCCGCCCCAGGCCAAGATCAATACGCCCCGGGTACAGCGAGGCCAGCGTGCCGAACTGCTCGGCCACCTGCAGCGGCGCATGGTTGGGCAGCATGATGCCGCCCGCGCCCACCCGGATGGTCGAGGTGCCACCCGCCACATAACCGATCAACACCGCCGTGGCGGCGCTGGCGATGCCCGGCATGTTGTGGTGCTCGGCCAGCCAGTAGCGCTGGTAACCCGCCTTCTCGGCGCGCCGCGCCAGGTTCAGCGTATTGGCAAACGCCTGGGTGGCGTTGCTGCCTTCGGTGACCGGTGCCAGATCGAGTACGGAGAAGGGGATCATGGGGCGACCTCTGCAGGGAAGTCACCGATGTGGGGACGCTGGCGGAAAATGCCAGCGCCCCTGTCGCCCGCGGCGGACAAAAAAACGCCTGCCCGGCCAGGGCAGGCGTTGCGGGTGTCAGCGGGAGCGTGCGCTCAGCGGCTCAGCGCATGATGCCCGTGTGGCCCAGCGAGTAACGACCCGGCTGCGGCCAAACGGTAAGGCCATGCGGCTCCTGGCCCACATTGACGAAATGGACCTGGCCGGTGGTGGTGTCGAAGGCGTAGACCACGTCGTCGAAGCGGCCCGACAGCCACAGCGTCTTGCCGTCCGCGCTGACGTTGCCCATGTCCGGGCTGCCGCCGCCGGGCACCGGCCAGTTGGCCACCACCTTCTGGGTGGCGAAGTCGATCACCGACACGCTGCCCTGGCCCTTGCGCGGGCCGTGGATCTTGTTGGAACCACGGTTGGCGACATACAGCTTGGTGCCGTCACGGCTCGGGTAGAGGCCGTGCGTGCCCACGCCGGTCTTGATGAAACCGACCTGCTTGAAGCTCTTGCCATCGATCAGGTAGACGCCATCGGCCATCATGTCGGCCACATAGAACGTCTTGCCATCGGGAGAGGCGCGGATGTCCTGCGGCATGCCGTGCTTGGCCAGGTCCAGGTAACCCACCACCTGGCGCTTGACCAGGTCGATCTTGGTCAGCTTGCCGGTGAACTCGCAGGTGAAGATGGCATAGGTGCCATCGATGGCGAACTCGGCATGGTTGATGCCCTTGCATTCCGGCGCCTGCAGGCTCGAATGCAAGGCCATGCTGTGCGCATCGCGGAAATCCAGGCGCGCATGCGCCTCGACCACCACGATGGCTTCCTTGCCGTCCGGCGTGAAGTACATGTTGTACGGGTCATCGACCGGAATGTTCGCGCCGGGCTTGCCGGTGCGCGGATCGATCGGCGTGAGGCTGCCGTCGGTGCCGCGTTCGGCGTTGTTGGTCACCCACAGCGTACGCAGGTCCCACGAGGGCACCACGTGCTGCGGGCTGCGGCCCACCTTGAACTTGTCCACCACCTTGTAGGTGGCCGGATCGATCACGTACACATCATTCGAACGCAGGTTGGGCACGTACACGCGCTGCAGGTCGTTCGCCACCGCGGGGCTCAGGTGGTTGAGACCGGCCTCGCTGTACATGTCGGCGGGATTGACCACCGGCGGCATGCCGGGAACGGTGGTGACGGACGATGCCGCGAAGGCATGACCGCCCACGCACGCCGCAGTGAGTGCGAACGATGCCAGGCGGAACAGACGGGAGGAACGTGAGGAGTTAGCGATGGCCATGGGCAGACAACATAGGAGTGAAAGTCGGAGGAGCCCCCGCGGGGGCATCAACGCGCCTGCGTATCTTTCCGCAGGGCATTGACGGTTTGTAACACAATAGCATCGATGCCTAATTGACCGAGTTCGGCCGAGGCGCGGCGCGGATCGCCGCCATAGACGCCATCGGCCGGCCCCAGCTTGGGCCCGTGCTGCAACCGATCGAGCCGCACCATCTGCGGATCGACGGCCAACTGCAACGAGGTGTCGGCCAGTCCGGCATGCGTGCCGATTTCGTCATCGCGATAGCCGCGCTGACGCAACTGTTGCGCATAGCCATCAGACGAGGCAGCGTAATACTCCGGCGGCACGATGGCCCGCGCCTTGCCGGCCCAGGCCTTGTTCAACTGCGCCGCGACGCGGTCGAGGTCCTTCTGGTAGCCGCCATGGTCACCCAGGAAAACGATGTTCCTGAAACCGTGCACCGCGAAGCTCTGCGCGGCCGATGCCAGCATCTGCTCGAACACCGCGTCGGGAATGGTGATGGTGCCCGGGAAGCGCATATGCGAGCTGGGCGGCGCATAGCCCCCCTCCGGCACATAGGCGACGACCGGCGCGACCAGTGCGTTGCCCAGTCGCTCGGCGATCTTCCGCGAGAGCAATGCCGCCCGCGCATTGTGCTTGCCCACCGCGATGCCCGGCCCGCTCTGCTCGGTGCCACCGATGGGAATGATGATGGTGGTCTTGCCCGCCTGTACCTGGTCGCGGATCTCCGTCCAGGTCAGGTCTTCCAGCAACACCGTGCGCGGCGCCTGGGCGAAGCAGGCCTGGGTGGCGAGTAGCAGCAAACCGCACAGAAGCGTACGCAGTGACAAGAGGGACATGGGGCGATCCTGAAAAGCAGGGGCGCAAGTGTAAAACGCCACACCGACAGGGGCGAGAACCCGACGACATGGCGCTACACGGTGCCTTCATGTTGAGCGTAGTCTGTTGCCACACGAGTCGATGCCCTCCCCCACATTCAAGGCAAACCCATGCGCCATTCGCTGCTGGCCTTCACTGTTGCCCTCGCCACGTCGATGGCTGCCCACCCGGCCCTTGCCTGTACCCGCACGCTCTACGTGGGCGCGGACAACACCGTGATCACCGGCCGCAACATGGACTGGTCCGAGGACATGCGCACCAACCTCTGGGTATTCCCTGCGGGTATCAAGCGCGACGGCAGTGCGGGGCCGAATTCGCCCCACTGGACCTCGCGCTATGGCAGCGTGATCGCCGCCGGCTACGACATCGGCAGCACCGATGGCATGAACGAGAAAGGCCTGGTGATGAACGCGCTGTACCTGGCCGAAACCGACTTCGGCGCGCCGGACCGCCAACGCCCGCACCTGGCCATCAGCCTGTGGGGACAGTACATCCTGGACAACTTCGCCAGCGTGGACGAAGCGGTGCAGGCGCTTGCCGCGGAACCGTTCCAGATCCTTGCCCCGCCGCTGCCCAACGGCAAGCCGGTCACGATCCACATGTCGCTGTCCGATGCCAGCGGCGATTCGGCCATCTTCGAATACATCGACGGCAAGCTGGTGATCCATCACAGCCGCCAGTACAAGGTGATGACCAACTCGCCGATCTACGCCAAGCAACTGGCCTTGTACGAGTATTGGGAGAGCATCGGCGGCCTCACCTTCCTGCCCGGCACCAACCGCGCCGCCGACCGCTTTGCCCGTGCATCGTTCCTGCTCGACGCGGTGCCCAAGCAACTGGACCCGAACTACATCGCCGGCGTGCCCAGGCAGTCGTATGCCTACCAGGCGGTGGCCGAGGTGATGAGCGTGCAGCGTGCGGTGAGCGTGCCGCTGGGCATCAGCACGGCGGACCAGCCCAATCTCTCATCCACCATCTGGCGCACCGTGGCGGACCAGAAAAACCTCATCTACTACTTCGACTCGGCCACGCGCCCCGATACTTTCTGGGTCGACCTGCACAAGCTGGATCTGAAGCCGGGCGCGCCGGTGATGAAGCTGACCCTGGCCAACGGGCAGGTGTACTCGGGCGAGACATCGGCGCAGTTTGTCGCCACGCCGTCGTTCAAGTTCATGCCGGCCCTGGCGCCATAGGCAGGTGCGCTAGTCGGGCGACTCGCCCGGGTGACGCTCCTTCCAGGCGGCCAGCTGCTCGCGGTAGCGCCCCATCGCTTCGTCGTAGAGGTCGAAGATGCAGGGCACGCAGCCCTGGCCGCAGCAATCCTCGTCGTCGGGACGCTGGGGGCGCGTGGGAGGTGGATCATGGGAGGGCGCCGCTGCGCCCTCCGTCGCGTGGTTTCGTGGTGAATCAGTCAAACGATCATCCGGGCTTGCGGAAACGATAGATGAACTGGTCGGTATGACCACGGATCGATTTGTCGAACACCTTGATGTTGTGCGGATCGGCCGGGTTGCGCAGCACGTCGCTTTCCCCGTCGAACACAAAGCCGACCGACTCCACCTGCTGCTTGACGATGGCCGGGTCGATGCGATGCAGCGTATCGGTGTCGCGCATGCCGGAGCCGGCTTCCGCCACGTGATCCACCACCACGAACAGGCCACCGGGCTTGAGCGAATCGAAGACCTGCTTGTCGAACGACACCGGGTCGACGCTCCCCATGAACTTGTCCGGATAGTCGTGGTAGTTCTGCGAGGTGAATACCAGGTCGACCTTCTCCGGGGTCTTGAACTGCGCCGCCGGCACCATCAGCACGCCCACGTTGGCGTAATGCGGATTGGCCACCAGCGCCTTGGATGCCTGCACGTCGGACTGGGCTTCCTTGCCATATTCATTCGGCCACACGGCGTACACGCGGCCCTTAGGGCCAACGATGGCGCTGAACACCCGGGTGAAATAGCCGCTGCCGGGAATCAGGTCCACCACTGCCTCACCCGGTTTCACCTCGGCGAAAGCCATCAGGTCGGCGATCTTGCGACGATCGTCGTTGGGGGCATCATCCTTGCGGGCCGGGTCGTTGATCGCTGCGGTGACATAGGCGGGAACGCTACTGCCCGTCGCGGTTGGCGCGGCGGCCAGGGCGGCGGTGACGGGAAAAGCCAGGGATACCAGCACTGCAAGAACGGTCGGCCGCATGACGAACTCCTTCAGTCAGCTGTGGGGACGCGATGATGCGCCTTTACAGGGTAACTCGCAGCATGACCTTCGGTATGCCCACTCGCTCAAAAACTTTCGATCGCCCCCCTCCTAACCTCCCCCTGCACGCAGGGGGCGGAGTTTAAGGGCGTTACTTCGACGCCGGCTTGCCGGCCAGATCGATCAGCAGCGCGTGCCAGTAAGCCAGGTCGTCATAGAACGACTTCACCGGAATGCGCTCGTTGAGGCCGTGCGCAAACGCATCACTGTTCTGCATGAACAGGCCGCCCACGCCATAGGTGGGAATACCCGCGGCACGGAAATACAGGCCATCGGTGGCGCCCGACTCCTGCACGGGAGTAATCGGCACGCCCGGGCGAATGCTGTGCACGGCCTGGGTGACGGCCGCCAGCACATCCGGACGCAGCGGCGAGGGATCACTGGATACCGCCTTGCCAACGAGGCTCACCTCGACCTTCGGGCCCACCAGGTCCTGCAGCGTGTTGCGCACGGTATCGATGGCCACGCCGGGGAACACGCGGCAGTTGATGGTGGCCGTGGCCGACTCCGGCAACGCGTTATCCGCATGCCCGCCGCGCAATAGCGTGGCCACGCAGGTGGTGCGGGTCTTGCCCACTTCCGACGGTTCCGCGGCCAGCACCTCGGCAGCGGCCGCATCGTGCGGGTTCTGCGCAAACGCGCGCATGGCTTCGCCCAGCGTGCCCGGCGTGGTGGCGCCCAGGACCTTGAATGAGGCCAGCGTGGTGTCGTTCCACATCACCGGGAAACGGTAGCCCTGCACTTTCTTGAGTGCATCGGCCAGTTCATAGATGGCGTTGTCCGGACGCGGCAGCGAACTGTGGCCGCCCGGGTTATGCGTGGTCAGCTCGAAGCTGGCGTAGGCTTTCTCGGCCGTCTGCAGGCCGTACACCAGCGGCTTGCCGGTGTCGCTCAACTCGCCGCCACCGGCGTCCGTATTGAGCGCGAACTCGGCATCCACCAGGTCGCGGTGATGCTTCACCAGATCGTCCATGGTGTCCTGCGAAGTTTCCTCATCGCCGGTGTAGACGATGATCAGGTCGCGGGTGGGCACGAAGCCTTCTTTCTTCAGGCGGATGAAGTTGGCCGCCAGCGCGGTGACGCCGCTCTTGATGTCCTCGGTGCCGCGCCCGAAGAAATAGCCGTTCTCCTCGGTCAGCTTGAACGGGTCGCGCTGCCAGTCTTCCGGCTTGGCCGTCACCACGTCCATATGCGCCATCAGCGCAATCGGCTTGCCGCCCGTGCCATCGCCGCGATAGCGCACCACCATGGCCGCAGTCTCGCCATAGGGAATGATGTGGATGTCCGACTCGGGAAAACCCGCGGCGCGGAACTGGTCGGCCAGGTAGTTGGCCATCACCGGCACCTGCCCCTGCCCGATCTCGGTCTTGAACGCGATGAGCTGACTGAAGATGTCGCGCGCCTGGGCTTGGTCGGGGTCCAGCGTGGTCGCCATGGCAGGCAGCGCGACCGAGACGGCCAACCATGAAGCAAGCAGGGGTTTGAACATGAAGCCTCTCACCAGGATCGGAAGAAACCGTGAGTATGTCGTGTTCCCGTCCCTTCGTGCGGCCCGGGCCGCACGATTTTTTGCGGTATACCCGCTGCTATACGGGGTCAAAACGCCAGGCATCGAGAGTGCGGTATTCCCCGCCGCCGATCACGCTGTGCAGCAATGCAAAACCCTCGACCCGCCAGCTGATCGGATCGATCGGCACCGCTTGCGGCAGCACACCACGGCTGTAGGCAAACGTGACATGCGGCGTGAAGTTGCGTGAGAGATGCGCGCCCAACCCGGCCAGTATCAACGCCTGCTGCAAATCCTGCCACAGCGCTTGCAAGGCAGGAGGTACCTGCGTGCAGCGCAGTACGCAAGGCGGCTCGCGCCCATGAAACCCCGCCGCATGGTCGAGCACCAGCTCGAACGCTGCTGCGCGCACCTTGCCTGCCGCAGCGACGGCGGCCTGGACGATATCCGGGCGCAGCATCGGATGGTCGCCAAGGAAATGCAGCGTGGCGTGGTAGAGCGAGGGCCGGATCATCCGCGCGCGCAGATGTTGCGCCGCCACCACCTCGTTCGCCGCCTGCTCGACACGGCGGCCTGTCGCCTCGTTCGGCAGCAGGGCAAAGAACAGGCGATGGATTTCGGTCGGCGTGTTCGATCCACCGCCGAGCAAGTCGGGCTGGATATCGGCGGGGGCGGATCGACGGGGGCTCATGCCAAAAACAACCAGGGAAACCGGCACAGCCTACCGCAATCGCCCTGGTTTCTCCCAAGGAAGCAATAAAAGCTCGCGCCCCCATTAACAACCTTGTCACGCCGCTACCGCTGCGTCGGGAGAAGATGCTGCCCCTCCCGTGCTCACACCGTGCCGACATAGGCAAACGGAAACCAACGGCGCCGGCTGGGCATGGAAATCCGTTGAGCTGCCGTGCACATACATCGCCCTACGCTTGCCTGCGTGCGACACACCGCCGCGCTGCCGGAGGGAACGTTGATGAACCACAACAGGCACTTCCATCTGCATCACAAGATCGTCGCCGCCTGCATCGCTGCCGCCTGGGTGGCCATGCCGCTGCCGGCGCTGGCGCAATACCACCGCCATGAACCGCCACCGCGTTACGACCGCTACCACGGTTATGACCGTCACTATCGCGGCCACGACGACACCGGCGCCGTGGTGGCCGGTGCCCTGCTGGGCGTGGCTGCCGGCGCTGCCATCGTGGGCGCCAGCACGCCACAACCGCCACCGACGGTGGTCTACACCTCACCGCCGCCCCCGCCGCCTCCCGGTGTCGTGTACTACCAGGACGACGGCTACTGAGCGTGATGCCAGGCGCCCAGCTCAACCATTCGAACCCTTGAATCGGAGCATCTGACGATGACCCCTACCTTTCGCAGTATCGCCACGCCGGCCGTGCTTGCCGTCGCGCTGCTCACGGCACCGGCCTGGGCGCAGACCTCGCCCACCACCGGAACCTCCAACGCATCCTCCGCACCCGCGACCGCCAAGGACCATGCGCAAAAGCGGGCCGATGCCGTCGAACGACGCATCACCGAACTTCATGCCAAGCTGAAGATCACCGACCAGCAGTCCAAGCAGTGGGATGCGTTCGCGCAGACCATGCGCGACAACGCGCAGAAGGCGGACCAGGCCTTCCACGACCGGGCACAGAACATCGCCACCATGAGCGCGCCCGACGCCATGAAGTCCTACGCCGATCTCACGCAGTTGCATGCGGACAACATGAAGAAGCTGTCGTCGTCCTTCAATGACTTGTACGCCGTGCTTTCGCCCGAGCAGAAGCAGCTGGCCGATGCGTTGTACCGCAATCCCAACGGCAAGCAAGGTCCCGGGCCGCGCAAAGGCAGTGGCAAGGGCAGCAAGAGCGGCGCGCCTGCGAGTGCCTCATCGTCCGGTGGCTGAGCAAGTCTGCCATGGCGTCAAGTGATGCACGGTACGAAGGCGACCTTCGTGCCGTGCGTTTCGCCGGGAGCTAGCGCGCTGGCGCCGTCGTCTTGCCGGGCGCCGCCAACACCGAACGGTGTTGAACATGCAGCGGGCCAAACTGGCTGCGCGCGTCATAGGTCACGTAATGCAGCTGGCCGATGGACAACGCCACGCTGGGAGCCTCGATGGCAGCCAGTCGTTGCCGCAACGCATCCGCGCCCAGCCTGCGCCGATACAGCCCCAGGGTGAGATGCGGCACATAGGCCGCCTGCCGCACTTCGCGACTGGCATGCCCCAGCAACACTCGCCACTGGGCAAGCCGACCCTCGGGGTCGCCCACCGGAATGAAAGCCGCACTGGCGAAGCTGTCAGGCGCCGCCAGCGGCAACGTGCACGGCGTGCCGATAGCGGATTCCAGCCGGATGATCTGGCGTTGCAGCCGATCCGGCGGAAAGTCATCGTCATGAACCGCGCAGGGCTGATGAAAACCGCAGACGAACACGGTCAAGTGGGGCTGTCGTTGCGGGCTGGGATGCAGCAGGTCGCCGAGCCGGCGCCGCGCCTCGTCGATATACGCCAGCAGGGCCGGTTGCTCGACCGGGGCGATCCACACGCCATAGCGCTCGCGGCCGCGATGCCACTCGGGGTAGTCGCGCAGCTCGGCCACCAGCGTTTCGGCGGGACTTGCGAGTGGATCGGAAAAAAGCATGCCCACAATGGTAGCCGCAAGCTTCGCCAGCGCGGGCATTCCCCTGCGGGAAGTCATATCGCCATGCCACCGGCAGCTCACTAGAGTGAGCGGGGCTGGAAGCTCAACCGTGTTGCAAGAACCCCGAACACCTTCGGAGACCGTCATGCCACGCAAGCGCCACCCTGCCCTCGCCGCCGCGCTCTGGGGCGGATTCATCGCCGGCACCGTCGACATCGGGGCCGCCTCGCTGATCAGCGGCTACCACCCTGTCGTGATCCTCAAGTACATCGCGGGGGGCGTGCTCGGCAAATCGGCGCTGGCCGGCGATCTATCCGTCGCCGGGCTTGGCCTGCTGCTGCAATGGGCGATGTCGATCATCATCGCCGCCATCTTCGTGCTGGCGACGCGCCGCCGCGCCGCGCTAGCCAGGCAATGGCCCGTATGGGGCGTCATCTACGGCGCGGTGATCTTCGTGGTGATGAACTACGTGGTGGTGCCGCTATCGGCCCTGCACGCCAAGCCCCACTTCACCGTCTTCAACCTGATCGCCAACCTTGCCGCCATGCTGCTGTTCGGCTGGATCGTGGCGCTGCTGGCCAGCAAAGCCTCGGCGTCGACGCCGGCATCGTGAGTGCCATGTGCGGTTGGCGCGATGTCCGCCTCTCGCAGAGGCGGACATTCTCGCGGCGCGACCACGTGCTTGCCTTCAACGGCATTGACGCTCGGTCGAAACTTCCTACCCAGCGCCCCTAGTACAACGGCGTGCCCGCGTTATAGGCGCTGACGAAAGACTGCCAATCCAGATTCACCTGGGCGGCATAGTTGAACGCAAAAGTCGAAATCTCCGATTCGAGCCCGCTGGTGCTGGTGACGGCATTGCTCACCTGCTTGTCGATGCTGTAAGGCACGATGGCGCTGTTGTAGTCCTGATCGGAAATCGCATGAGCCGATGCGAGCGCCTGTCCAAGATACGTCGCGGCGGTATTGAGCTTGCCGGCGCTGGTCAGCTTGGTGTAGTCGAAATCTTCCTCGAACGGCGATTTCTCGTGGAAGAAATAGGCCTGGCCGTTGATGGTGGCATAACCGATCAGCACGTCGGCGTTGAGTGTCTGCGCCTTGGCCGTCATGGCCACGCGATTGCCTTCGTTGTTGTTGTAATCCGCCGCGGGCAGCTGGCCATTGTCCACCTCGGCCAAGGCGCTGGCGGTTTCCTGCTTCAGTTCCAGGATTACATCGTCGGAGGTCGATGTGGACGGGCCTTCGATGAGTACGTAATAGCGCAGCTTGCCCAGGCTGCCGACACCCGATCCGAGCTTCTGATGGATGTCCTTCACCTGGTAGTAACTGGCGGCGTACTGCTTGGACGACGCGATGGAGCTGATGTAGCTGTTCATCGCGGCGGCGATGTTGCTGTAGGTGGTGCTGTCCACCGCCACCAGCGTATTGGCGATGTTCTGGAAGCTGCGCACGCCGCCGGTCACCTGCGTGTACTTGCCGAGCAGACTGGCGCGGCTATCGCTCTTGGAATCGCCGATGGTGTTCTGCACCGCGCCGGACGTGTTGCCATTCTTGAGCTGGAAGCTCAGCTCGGCGTTGCCGCCCGTGAAATTGTTCATTTCGCTGACATACGCGCCCACCATGGTGTCGATGGCGGTCGTAATGTCGCTGTCCGCGATGCCGTTGGCGCGACCGGCCAGCACCATGCTGGTGGCCAGGCGACGCAGGTCCCATACGTACTGGCCAAGATAGCCCTCGTCGAAATCATCCACCGAAAACACGTTGTTGCCGCTGCTGTCCTGCCACGCGCCGAAGTTGCCGATATGCGCGTCGCCACCGATCCAGGTGTAGCCGGTCTGCGTGGTCGCATAACTCGACGCCGGCAGGGTCAGCATGTCCTGGTAGAAAATATGATCGGTACCGCGATAGAAGTCGAAGGCATCGGCCGCCATGGTCGACATCTTGGTGGCCAGGTCGGCGCTGTCGGTAGCCGCAAAGGGATGGTTATAGTTGTAGATCTGCGAAACCACCCAACTGGTTCGCGAGGTGGCGGCATGCGCGACGGATGCGCACAGCAAACTGGCGACGGACAAGACCATCCACGCTTTCTTCATGACTAGCCCCCGGAATAATGAAAAGGCGCAGCAAAGCCGCGCCCGTCTTGGTGAAGGGGGAGATTCAAGCAACCCTGCGTGACAGCGAGGTGACTCGATGGCGCACTCCAAGCCGGCCACGCCCGTCTCGACCGCAAGACATTGCGATATCGATCGCGGCATCATTGGCCATCGCCACCCGCCGCGCGAAACACCAGGGCCGCCATGGAACCGCTACGTCGAATCGCGATCTGCCTCCTGGTCGCCTACTGCGCCTATTCCGCACACGTCATCTGGCTGATGAATCGCACCCACGACACCTGCAGCGAGGCGCTGCAGGGACAACCCGACAGGCACGAACTGCTTGGCGCGCAACGCATTTGCAGCGCGGCCGGCGTGGATACCATGGCCATGTTGAAGGTGATCTTTCCGCAAACGCCTCGGCACAGGCCCGCGTCTTGAGCACAAGCCACCGCCAGGCGATGCCTGATTCGCGAGCCGATCCATGAGCACTGGCGATGACGCCGTGCAAGCGCGCAGCGGCTCGTGGTGGCTGTATCTGATCGAGTGCCGCGACGGCTCGTTCTATGCCGGCATCACCAACGACCTCGATGCACGCTACGCGGCCCATGTCGCCGGCCGTGGCGCCCGCTACACGCGATCGCACCCGCCGCTGCGGCTGATCGGTGCGCGGCCCTATGCGGACAGGGCTGCGGCGTCACGTGCCGAGTGGGAGATCAAGCAATTGCCCCGGCATCGCAAGCCTGGCTATTTGAGCGAAGGCGCTGATTGAGTCCACTGGAAGCACCGCAACGCCCCTCCCGTCATCCCGGCGAAGGCCGGAATGACGGAAAGGACCTGACAGAACAGGGTTATATGGTCACAGGGAACTAAGACGCCTTCTTCAGCAACGCCGTCAAATGATCCAGCTGCGCACGGTAGCGGTCGAGCACCTTGGCGGTAGCCACCGCATATTGGTTGGCCTCGTCCCAGCGACGCGCCTCCAGCGCTTCGCGCACGCCGGGCACGGTCTTCACTTCATAGCCGGTCAACATGCCCGGTGCGTAGATCATGTGCTGGAACCATGGGCGCCCAGGCAGGCCCGAGCGGTCGGACAGCGCCTGCTCCATTTGGCCCATCAAGGCATTCAACTCGCGCAATTGCCCGGCCGACAGATCAAAGCCCGCCGCAGCGCGCTCGTCATAAGCGGCTTCATAAGCCTGCGCACTCTGCTTGAGTTGTTTGGCCGCCTGATCCAGCGGCGCCAGCTGGATGTCCGGCACGTCGGAATCACGCGCGGGCGGCGCCACCGGACGCGTGGGGTCCGACACCAGCGCGAAAGCCCGCTGGTCGAGCAGCTTGTGCTGCTGCTCGGTGTCCTTGCGGGTGGTATCGAGCAGCTTGTGCAGCTGATCCACGTAGCGATCCAGCGTGTCGCTGAAATCGCCGAAGCGCAGCGGCACCACGCTGGCATCCGCCGTGCGCAGCACGATGTGCCCGGCGACCTTGGACAACGCCACGCCGTAGGCGAAGGTGGGGTCGCCAAAGCGCGCGTAGTGATCAAACGAGTCATAGGCCGAGTGATAGATGCCGCCGTTGTCGTCCTCGCCGCTGAAGCCGAGGTCCAGCGAGGCAATGCCCAGGTGCTCGAGGAAGGCACTGAAGTCCGAGCCCGAGCCCAGCGCGCCGATCGGCACGTCGCCGCCCTGTGCCGCCAACGTGGCTTCTTCCTTGATGGCGGGCTTGGCGTCCTTGCTGCTGCCGTCGACCAGCAGGCGGGCGCGCATGCGTTCGCGCACGCTCACGGTGGTCTCGGGATCGGTGACGCCGTCGGCCACCTGGTTCACCAGGTGCTGCAGCGAATGGCTGCCACCGGCGCTGAGGAAGCCGCGGCCGTTGGTGTCGGAGTTGAGATACAGCACGGCCTTCTGCTGCAGCTCCTTGCCATGCGTCTCCGCCCATTCGGTGGAACCGAGCAGGCCCGGCTCCTCACCGTCCCAGCTGGCATAGACCAGCGTGCGCTGCGGGCGCCAGCCCTGCCTGTACAGCGTGCCGATGGCCTTGGCCTCGGCCAGCAACGCGACATTGCCCGATAGCGGATCCCACGCGCCAAACACCCAGCCATCGTGGTGATTGCCGCGGATGACCCACTGGTCCGGCTCGGTGGAGCCCTTGAGCACGGCGATCACGTCGTACACCGGCTTCTGCCCCCAATCGGACAGCACCGTCAGGTGCACCGGCGCCGTGCTGGGTCCTACGTGATAGGTCAGCGGCAGCGAGCCGCGCCAGCGGGACGGCGCCACCGGCCCGGTGAGCGATTGCAGCAGCGGCGTGGCATCGGCATAGGAGATCGGTATCACCGGAATCTTCAGCAGCGTCTTCGCATCCTTCAACGCCAGCCGCTTGGCCTCGGGCGTCGAACCCACGCCGGGCGTGAGCGGATCGCCGGGGTATTGCTGCATGTCGGCCACCGAACCGCGCTGCACGCCATCGGCCGGGCGCCAGCCGCCCTGCGGATAGGTGTCGCCCTCCGCATAGCCATCGTCATGCGGGTCCGAGTAGATCAGGCAACCTACCGCACCATGCTCCTGCGCCAGCTTGGGCTTGAGGCCACGCCAGCCACCGCCGTAGCGGGTGATGACGATCTTGCCGCGCACGTCGATGCCGCGACGGGCCAGCTCCTTGTAGTCGTCCGGCATGCCGTAGTTGGCGTAGACCAGCGGCGCGGTCACGTCGCCATCGCCGCCGTAGACGTTGTAGGGCGGCAACACGCCGTCCTGGATGCTGGAGGTGGCATCGCCCGCCACCGCCGGCTCGTTGAGTTTCGCGGTATAGGGGTGCGGCCCCTGCAGCTCCAGCACCACTTTCTTCGGCGTGGGATAGAGCACGCTGAAGGTTTCGATATGGGCATCCCAGCCCCACTCGCGGAACTTGGCCAGCATGAATTCGGCATTGGCCTTGTCGTGCGGCGCACCGACCTGGTTGGGCCCGGACGACATCTGCTTGAGCCATTCACGCTGGTCGGCAGGGTCCAGCAGCGCATCGAAACGCTGCTCCAGGCTCTGCTGCGCGGCGGCGCCAGCGCTGGTGAAACCAAGCATGGCATCGTTGCCTTGACGGTTATCGGCAGCCGACGTGGCGGTGCCCATCGTCGCCAGCAGGCAAGCCGCCAGCAGCGGCCGGATCTTCAATCGGGTCATGCGTTTCCTCTCCCTAGGCTGGTCATGCAGGTAGTGACGCGGGCGAACCTGCCCCAATGAACGATCGAAGCCCCCTCTCTCCCGTCAGCCCGGTGTTCGCCGGCATGACGATCCAGAGCAGCAATCCCTGACGCGACAGTTATAGCAAGGGCTGGGCTGCCGGCACCTAGGACAAAGGTCATGCCTGCCCGTGGCGACGCCCAGCCTTCCATGCCTCAAGGCGACGGCGAATGTAGCCGTGGTAGTCGCTTTCCGTGTGCAGCGCGGTCAGCTCGGGCTGGGAGCCTTCCGCCTGGCCAGGCACCGGCAGCTGCGCCACCAGCGCGGCATACACCTGCTGCAAATGCGACGGCTGGCCCGCCGCGGGGTTGGCGCCTGTCGAGCGAGGCGCCACGACGCCGGCGAGCGGATCGTCCGTGCGCGGTGCCGCAAGGCTGAGCACAGCCCCGACCGTTGGAGCGGCGGCATCGCGGGCCGTCAACGCCGGTACGTTCCAGCGTTGTTCCACCGTGCGCAGTATCGAGGTGTGATCGAACGGCGTGGCGCCATCGGGCACGCGCAACACCGTGCCCGCGGGAATCAGCGGCGAGACCAGCACGGTCGGCACGCGCGGGCCGAACCGCTTGAAATCGAAACCATGCTCGCCCGCCGTGGCATCCGGCGGCACTGCGCCCAGGGGCGGCGGCACGTGGTCATAACAGCCGCCGTGTTCGTCGTAGGTAATGATCAGCAGGGTCTGGTTCCACGCCGGGCTGTTGCGCAGGGCGACGTACACGTCATGGATCAATTGCTCGCCCAGTGCGACATCGTAGTTGGGATGCTGGCTGTTGCCGCTGGAACCCCAGCTCGGCTCCAGAAAGGTGTAAGACGCCAGCGTGCCCTTCGCCGCGGCCGCCTGGAAATCCGTGAACTGGCCGAAGCTGGCATCCGGCGCACCGACGAGGTCGGTGAAGGTCACGCGCGTCAGCGGGTCCGCATCGTAGCCATGGATCATCCATGACACGCCCCGTTTGCTGAGCGAGGTGTAGATGGTCGGCGCCGTGAACGACTTGGTGGTGTCGTCCATATGCCCTTGCGAGGTGCCCGCATGCACGAAAGCGCGATTGGGCAGCGTTTCGGTGGGCACCGAGCCGTACCAGTGATCGCATACCGCAAAGCCGCGCGCCAACGCAGACAACACCGGCAGCGTATCCGGCGTATGCATGCCCATGATGTCCGCCGCCACCGTGCCGCTGAGGATCGACCACTTCTCCGTGGCTTCCCAACCCAGCGTGTAGGCAAAGTTGGCGACAAAACCCTGATTGGTCGCCACCGCGGGCGTCGGCGCCGTATCGCTGCCGAACAGTTGTGCGTTGGTGGCGCTATAGCCCTCGCCCGGATCGGCCCCGGGCTGAAAGTAGGTGGATGTCGTCGATGGCGGAATCTTGAACACCGTCACCGGCGCCGCACCATTGGCGCCAGGATTGGATTCCGTGCCCGTCAGCCCGTCGAACGGTTGGCCGGCGGTCGACACGTTGCCGCTGTCCGCATAGAGGAAACCGAGCATGTGATCGAACGACCGGTTCTCCAGCATCAGTACGACGATATGGTTGATCGCCGCCAGCGGATCGGCGCTTGTGTTGGACATGTCGTGCCACCTTCCCTTCGCGAAGTGCGCAGTTGCATGCCGCCATCGAGGCCAGGGCCATTCCAGCATCGGCGCATGTCGATGGCGTTACCCCGCCATCTTGCCCGGCGCGCGGAGGCCATGACGACCACGCCGTCACACGCACTGAAGTTTGTCGCCCGGGCGCCGATAACACGGTATGCCACGGCAACGAGGCCGCTCCGGCGCGTGCCCCACGGCACGCTTCAGGCGAATTCTTCAAGGTGGGAAACCTATGCTGCAACCGGCGCCCAATATCACTTATCTCAAAGCGGCCTGGGCCGCGCTTGGCGGAATCAGCGGAGCCAATGCCAAGCAGAGCTACGAAGCCGCTGGCCTGAGCTTTACCCGCGTCAACCATTCCACCCTGGTACGCAAGAACGATGTCCAGGTGTCCACCATGCCGGTGCGCTACACGCGCCAGGAGCTGCGGGTGGGCTTTCTCGGACGCATCGAAAACGAGGTGCGCAAAATGGTGGCCCAGATGGAGCCCATTCTGCTGCGCGACCTGGAACTTCCCTCGGGGTACCAGCTGGTCATCGAGCTGGAGGAATGCCTGCGCCTGCTCCGTCGCAAAGGCAACCGCTCGCTTTCCATCATGGTGGTTCCGCAGGAAGAAACCGCATTCGCCGCCACGCTGCGGATCGAAATGCGCGTCTTCCTCGATTCACCGCGCGCCTGCCTGTTCGCCTGCGTCGCCGATGCCGGCATGCACCACCATGTCGACCTGCTGGCCACCGCCCCCAAGCGCGTGCGCGTGCCGCGCGCAGGCAGCTACGCCGAACTGGCCGAACAGATGGCCAGCACGGTCAACGCCGCGCTCTCGCTCGCCTACACCGACGCGCTGGCGGCCTGATCGGCGGCGCGCAGGGACGATCCGCCAACGAGCAAAACGGCGGCCGTCATCCACGTACGTATCTTTTGTCCGTTCATCGCATTCCTCACCGGGCATGCGTGTTTCTTCGCGGAACCGTCTTTGCCAGGCGTCATGCGCTGTGCGCGGCCCAACATGCGCGAACGGCCCACTCCAAGTCGTAAAAGTAAACGCCAAGCGGCGCCGGCCACCACGATCGCGATTCCTTGCGACCAACCCAGGTCGACGGAACTGTCACCCCATCTCGATAGACTGCCGTACGCTGTCTCTCTCAACCGGGCCGTCGAACAGGTAAGCCGTGACCCACTCCAGCACGTCCGAACCGTGGAAGAAACCTGCCCTGCTGGCTGCCAGCGTCGGCGCACTCGGGGTGGTTTTCGGTGACATCGGCACCAGTCCGCTCTACACCTTCAAGACCGTGCTCGACCTGACCGGTGGCCATGCCGCGCCGACGATACTGGGCGTGATCTCGCTGTTGGTATGGACGCTGGTCATCGTCACCACGGTGAAGTACGCCGGCTTCGCCATGCGCATCGACAACGACGGCGAAGGCGGCATCCTCGCCTTGATGGCCTTGCTCGGCGTCAAGCGACATCAGCGCCCGCTGATCGTCGCGACCGGCCTGTTCGGGGCCGCGCTGATCTACGGCGACGGCGCCATCACGCCGGCCATCTCCGTGCTATCGGCACTGGAGGGCCTGAACATCGTCGCGCCATCGCTGCAACATTATGTGCTGCCGCTCACCGTGGTCATCCTGCTGGCGCTGTTTGCGCTGCAGCCGATGGGCACCGCCAAGATCGGACGGGCCTTCGGCCCCATCATGGCGCTTTGGTTCCTGACCATGGCCACGCTGGGGCTATGGGGCATCACGCAGCATCCGGCCATCCTGTGGGCACTCAACCCGTACTACGGCATCCACTATCTGGTGAATGGCGGCGGCAGCGGATTCCTGGTGTTGGGCGGCGTCTTTCTGTGCGTCACCGGCGCCGAAGCCCTGTATGCGGACATGGGCCACTTCGGCGCAGGCCCGATCAAGCTGGCGTGGTCCACCCTGGTGTTTCCCAGCCTGGTGCTCAACTACGCGGGCCAGGGCGCCATCGTACTGGCCGGCGCACCGACGGAAGGCAACATCTTCTATCGCTTGTGCCCGCCGTGGCTCACCTTGCCCCTGATCATCCTGTCGACCGTCGCCACCATCATCGCCAGCCAGTCGATCATCACCGGCGCGTTCTCGATGACGCGGCAAGCCATCCAGCTCGGCTGGATGCCCCGGCTGAAGATTCGGCAGACCTCGCAGGAAGGCTACGGCCAGATCTATGTCGGTGGGGTCAACTGGGTGTTGATGCTGGTGACCATCGGCCTGGCGCTGGGCTTTGGCAAGTCGGACAACCTTGCCGGCGCTTACGGCATCGCCGTGTCCGCCACCATGTTGATGACCACCGGTTTGCTGTTTATCGCCATGCGCGAAATCTGGCAATGGAACCTGGCCATCAGCGGCGCCATTGCCGGCCTGTTTTTCGTGGTGGACGCATCGTTCTTTGCATCGAACATGATGAAGCTGTTCGACGGCGGCTATGTGCCGTTGATACTCGCCGCCATGGTCTACACGATCATGTACGTATGGCACAAAGGCATTACCGCCGTCGCCCTGCGGCTTGGCGAAAACCCGGTGCCCATCGATAGCTTTTTCGCCGACCTTGCCGAGGCCAGGATATCGCGTGTGCCGGGTACCGCCGTATTTCTCACCCGCGCCAAAGCCAATACGCCACCGGTGATGCAGTGGTACGTGCGGCACAGTCACGCGCTGCATGAGCGGGTACTGGCGGTCACGCTGGATGTCGCGTCCACGCCGTACATCGCGGCGAAAGACCGGCTGAGCATGGCCGAGATGGCGCCCAACTTCTGGGTCATCACCGCCCGCTACGGCTTCATGCAGAAACCCGACCTGCCGGCCCTGATGTCGCTGATCGCCACGCGCGGCTGCCCCATCGAAACCCACGAGCTGACCTATTTCATCGGCATGGAGAAAATCGTGCCGCGCGATGATGGTCGCGGCCTGCCACGCTGGATCGAAGGGTTGTTCAACGTCCTGCTGCGCAACAGCGCCCGCGTGACCGACTACCTCCATGTGCCGCCCGACCAGGTCGTGGACATCGGGCGGCAGGTGTCGATCTAGCCGGCATTGCCAACGGTGAGCGGCGGCGCCGGCCCGCCCTATCTACTAAAGACATAGTTGACAAGGCGTCGCCCGGCGTTACCATCTACTAAACCCTTAGTAGGCGGTTGCGATGAAGATATCCCTTACTGATCGCGAAGCCGATGTCATGCAGGTGCTATGGGAGCATGGCCCCTCGGTGGTGGCCGAGGTGCGCGAGCGGCTCACCGACCAGCTGGCCTATACCACCGTGCTGACGGTACTCCGCACGCTGGAAGCCAAGGGCTATGTGGCGCATGACGAGGAAGGCCGCGGCCATCGGTACTTCGCCAGCATCAAGCAACAGGCGGCGCGCAAGAATGCCCTGGCCCACCTGACCAACAAGTTGTTCAAGGGCTCCACCGAACTGCTTTTCTCGCAGCTGGTGTCCGACCAGAAACTGACACCCGATCAGCTCAAGCGCATGCGCAAGCTGCTGGCGGAACGATCCGACGAGGAGAAGCCGTGATGCTTGCCTGGATGATCTACGTGATCGTTGTCACCATCGCGCTGAGCGTGGCCGCGCTGGTTGCCGAACATGCGGCGCGGCGACGGCAATCGCCGGGGCGATGGGTCTGGGCGGCGGCCCTGCTCGCGTCGCTGTTGCTACCGACCATCATGGCCTCGGTATCGGTGCAGGTGCCTGATCTCATGAAGCCGGCCACGCCCTCGATACCCGTGGTGCTGCGCAATGCCACCTCCGTGCCGTTGCCGGCCGCGATCATCGATCTTGGCTCGGACGATGCACCGCTCCTGCCTGGTCACACCCATGCGCTATGGCCCCGGCTGTGGGCGGCTTCCTCTGCCGTACTCCTGGCGGCGCTCTGCCTCAGCGCCGTGATGCTGCATCGGCGAAAGCGCCGTTGGAAGCAGGCGAAGCTTGGCGGCAAGCCCGTCCTTGTCACCCCTGATGTCGGGCCCGCGGTCGTCGGCCTGTTGCGTCCGAAGATTGTCGTGCCGATCTGGCTGATGCAAGCGCCGGTTGCGCAGCAGCAGTGGGTGATGGCGCACGAGCAATCGCATCTGGATGCACACGACCCGCAGCTGCTCACCCTGGCGCTCTGCCTGCTTGTCGTCATGCCGTGGAATGTTCCGCTGTGGTGGCAACTGCTGCGGCTGCGCCGCGCCATCGAGGTGGATTGCGATGCTCGCGTGCTGCGTGGCGGCGGCAACATCAAGGCGTACTGCGAAACCCTGATCGATGTGGGACAGAACCAGTCGGCCTATCTGGGCGCGGTGACGGCCATGTCGGAATCCAAGTCGTTTCTCGAACAAAGGATAAGCATCATGTTGCTCAAGCCAACGAAGTGGACGCGCGCATTGGCGACGGCCCTGGTTTGCCTGTCGATAGGCATGGTTGCGTTTGCCGCGCAGGTAAGTCCGCCCAACGCCGCCAGCCCCGCCATCGCTCATGTCGGGCCACTTGCCGGCTATGCAGGCAACTACAAACTCAATGACCTGTCGGTCGTGAAGGTCACGCCGGACGGCACGCAGTTGTCCGTACAGCTGAGCGGCCAGTCGCCAGTGGCGTTCATCCCCATCGGCAACGCGACCTTTGCCGCCAAGGTGGTCAACGCGCAGATCAGTTTCGTCGCGGAAGCCCAAGGCCAGGCCACGGCCCTGGTGCTTCACCAGAATGGCCGCGACATCACCGCGTCGCGCGTCAGTGACGTGGTGGCCAACCAGATCTCGGCGGCCCTGGCTGCGCGGGTCAGTGCGCAGCAGCCCTTCCCCGGCAGCGACAAGGCACTCCATCGCCTGCTGAGCGAACAGGACGACGCCACCGGCATGTCGCCCGCACTGGCGCAGGCGCGGCACGAACAGAAACCCCAGCGTGAGATATACCTCGCCAAACTGGGGCCCATGACCTCCTACGAATTTGCTGGCGTCACCAATCAGGGCTGGGACAAATACATCGTCCGCCATGAACACGGCACGGAAGAAGTGCTCTTCATGATCGACTCGACGGGAACGATCGTGAGTGCGTCACGGCATCCCTGAATCCACGACCGAACAAAGACGTCCAACGGCACCAGGCGCCGGTGCTCCACCCGATACGATCACCGTGGTTCAAGGAGAACGCATGGATAACCGGAAAAAATATTGGTTTCCTGCCAAGACCTACGGCTGGGGCTGGGGCCTTCCCAGCGCCTGGCAGGGCTGGCTGGTCTTCGCAGGTTATATTGCAGCCCTGGCCGTGCTCGGCAACGTGTTCCCGCCCAAGAACGAACACGCCGCATTCGTCATTGGCGCTGGCGTGCTCACCCTCTTGCTCCTGGCCATCTGCTGGCTCAAGGGCGAGCCACCCAGGTGGCGCTCGGGCGGTAGAAGCTAGTCCAACGTTCATGTCCACAAGCACGTGGCTCTTGAGGAAAGGAATCTCTCTTATGAAACGCCGCTTTCCGACATGGTGGGGACTGATCTGGCGTCTGCTTATTGCAGCGGCGGCGGTGATGTTGTTGATGCATCCTGAACTTCAGGGCATTGCGCCAATCCTCGACCTGCTTGGATCCTTGGGTCTTGATGGCGCGCTACTGCTTGTTGAACTCCAATGCGCCGTATGGCTTGCTCCCGTGTTCAACCAATGGGTCGTTCCTTGCCTGACCCGGCTATGGAACCGTCATGGCGCGCCACGCCTCGGCATGCCGCCGAGCGACAATGTTCTGGTGGACGCATCGCTCAGCGCATTCCACGCTTTCCTGTGTCGTGGTGGACAGGCAGGCCTGGCCTTGTATCTGGTGTATATCGCATTGAGCTATCACTTCACCGTGACCGCGGGGCATCCCCTGGCCTAACCGGGTGACAGGGTCACAAGCATGGAAGATCAGCCAATGCAGCAACGTACGCCTGGCGCGACCATCGACATCGCCGCACTCCGGCGCGCAGGGCGGGAAGCGGTCGTAACGATGCTGGCCGCCATCGGCACCCTGTGGTGTGCGTTGGCGCTGGATCCCGAGCCGGGCCCGGCGGTATTGGCGGTGGTGCTGTGCCTGTCGCTTTCGCGCAGCCACCTCGATCGCGATCGCCAGGGCAGGATCGAGGCGGCCGTGGCGCTGCCAGCGGTGGCGCTGGTTGCGGTGGGTGTCGGCCTGCTGTTGCAATCGGCACCATGGATCGGCGCTGCCGTCTTTACCGGCGGCATGTTCCTCTCGATCTGGCTGCGCCGGTTTGGCTCCATGGCGAGTCGGGCCGGCTCGCTGATCGCCCTGCCCTTTGTTGCGCTGCTCAGCACGCCTTACATCCCCTCGACGAAGGTCAGCCATATGCTGGCCGTGTGGATACCGGTCATCGTCGCCTTGCTGGCACTGCTATGGGTCAGTGCCTTGCATGCGCTGGCCCGTCGCCTGAATTTTCTGGCGCCGTCGCAAACGCCCGTTCGCCCACCGCCATCCACCGTGACGATGCCCGCGCCTCCCCGCGATGGCGCCCTGCGCCCGGTGGCATCCACCCGCATGGCGATCCAGATGGCGGTCGCGCTCGCCGTGTCCTTCGTGGTCGGCTACGCCTTCTTCGCCGAGCGCTGGGCGTGGATCGTACTCACCGCCTTCATCGTCAACAGCGGCAATCGCGGGCGGCTGGATGTGGCCTACAAGAGCGTGCTGCGCGTGCTCGGCGCCGCGAGCGGCACGCTGGCCGCCCTGGTGCTCAGTGCCCACCTTGGGTCCCATGACACGGCAACGGCAGTGATGATTCTGCTCGTGGTCTTTCTGGGTGTATGGCTGCGGCCGATCAGTTATGCCTGGTGGGCGCTGTTCGTCACCATCGCCCTGGCGTTGCTGCAGGGCTTTGCCGGTACGCCGGCACTGCACATGCTTTGGCCGCGCCTGGAGGAAATCGCCATCGGCGCCATCATCGGTGTCGCCAGCGCGTGGTTCGTGTTGCCGGTAAGGTCTACCGGCGTGCTGCGCCGGCGCCTTGCCGATGCCCTGGCCGCGCTTGCCGAAGCGCTCGACCCGGCCACGCCGCATCGAACGCCCGATGCGTTCATCGCGGCCATCGCTGGCCTGGAACAGGTACGCCCTGCCTTCCACGCGAGCCGCTTCGTGACGCGACGCTTCCGTGCAGCGCAGCCGGCGGATTGGGTGGACACGCTGGTGGCATGCCGCGCCCCCGCTGTCGCACTGATCGAAAAGGGCGAAATGCCAGGCGGGGTACGCCGTGCGGTGGGGGCGGCGCGCAAGGCGATGCGCGATCCTGCGGACATGTTGCCGGCCCTGCAAGCGTTGCATCGCTCACTGCATGAGCCACCCCCTTGCGATAGGACCGAACCCGCTCAAGCCAAGGCCCCTCCCCTCTAGCCCTGGCCGGCACCGGTGGTGTTAAGTTGCGGGTTTACCCACTCGCTTGCCGGAGCTTTGCCCCATGTCCCGTGTCCCTTCCGCTGGTTCGCAGGTTGTCACGCTTCGTACGTTTTCACGCCTTGCGATAGCCATAGCGACAGCGCTTGCGGCCGGCACCGCGTTCGCCCAGGAAACGCGTGCCGCCGAGGTGCCGCCACCGCAGGACGCGCCCTACGTTGGCACGGTGAATATTCATGTCGACGCCAGCGACACCGCGCAAGGCATCTTCCGCGTCCATGAAACCATCCCGGTGAAGCCGGGCGCACTGACCCTGCTGTACCCGCAGTGGATTCCCGGCGATCACTCGCCGACCGGCCCCATCGCGATGCTCGCCGGCCTCAAGCTCACCGCCAACGGCCAGCCGCTGATGTGGAAGCGCGACAAGTACGACGTGTACGCGTTTCATCTCGACGTGCCCGCAGGCGTCTCCTCGATCGATGCCGACTTCCAGTACCTGTCGGGCCGTACCGACAGCGAAGGCTTCGAGATCACCGACCGCATGATGGACATGGAATGGAGCAAGGTGTCGCTGTACCCGGCTGGCTATTTTTCGCGCGGCATCACCTTCGCACCCAGCGTCACCTTCGCACACGGCTGGCAGTTCGGCACCGCGCTGGAGACGGCTTCGCAATCGGGTGACACCGTCACCTTCAAGCCAGTGACGTACAACAACCTGGTCGATTCGCCGATCTACGCCGGCCTGTACTTCAAGCGGGTGGATCTCAATCCGGGCGGCAAGACGCCGGTGCACCTGGACATCGTCGCCGACGAGCCCAAGTACCTGGAGATGACACCCGAGCAGCTGACGGTGCATCGCGCCCTGGTCACCCAGGCGGAAAAACTGTTCGGCTCGCACCACTACGACCACTATGACTTCCTGTTCTCGCTGTCGGAGCAGTTGGGCGGCAACGGTACCGAGCATCACCAGTCCAGCGAGGACGGCCTCGGCACCGACTACTTCACCGGATGGAAGGACGCCGCGCCCGACCGCGACCTGCTGGCCCACGAGTACACGCATTCGTGGAACGGCAAGTTCCGCCGCCCGGCCGACCTGTGGACGCCCAACTTCAACGTACCGATGGGCGATTCGCTGCTGTGGGTCTACGAAGGCCAGACGCAGTACTGGGGCTTCGTGCTGACCGCGCGCGCCGGCATGTGGTCGCCACAGGAATTCCTCGATGCGCTGGCGATGGTGGCGGCCAACTACGACCGCAACCGCGTGGGCTTCCAGTGGCGCACGCTCGAAGACACCACCAACGACCCGACCGCGGCCCGCCGTTCGAGCCTGCCGTACCGCAGCTGGCAGATGAGCGAGGACTACTACAGCGGCGGCCAGATGATGTGGCTGGAAGTGGACGCCAAACTGCGCGCGCTGACCCACGACCAGAAATCGCTGGACGATTTCGCCCGCGCGTTCTTCGGCGTCGACAACGGCAGCTATGTCACCAAGACCTATACCTTCGACGACGTGGTGGCGGCACTGAATGGCGTGGCCCCGTTCGACTGGGCCAGCTTCCTGCACCAGCGCGTCGGCACGCTCAACCCGCCGCTGGAAAACGGCATTGCCGCCACCGGCTGGAAGCTGGTCTATACCGACCAGGAAAGCGCCTACGAAAAGCAGTACAACAGCCGGTCCGAACCGTCCCGCCATCTGTACAACTTCGCCTGGTCCATCGGCCTGACCATGAACGACAAGGGTCAGGTCAACGACGTGCGCTGGAACGGCCCGGCGTTCAAGGCCGGCGTCAGCACCGGCGCCACCCTGGTGGCGGTGAACGGCCAGACCTATTCGAACGATGTGCTGAAGAGCGCCATCGCGGCAGCCAAGGACAGCAAGGCACCGATCCAGCTGCTGCTGCAGTACCAGGGCAGCTACCGCACGGTGCCGGTGGACTACCACGACGGCCTGCAGTACCCGCACCTGGTGCGCGTGAACGGCACGCCCGATTACCTGAGCGAGATCATCGCGCCGCGCAAGTAATCTGCCGATATGTAGACGAAGCAAGGCGCAGGTGGTCAGCACCTGCGCTTTTTTCGGGCAGCCGATCCCGCTTCGCGAAAGCCATTGGGCATGCTGACGCACTAGCAGCAAAGGGGCTTTCTGCTTGGCCCCTGGTCGCCGGCGAAACCAAACACGCCGCGCTAAGCAGCGTGCCCTATCGGCTGTACGACGACGAAGGCACCAGGCCAATAGCTGCCAGGCGCCTCATGTCTCAAGCTCGACATGAGGCTTCGTATTGGGATAGATCTGCTCCACGGTAAGCTCTTTGCGCTGCTCAAGCGTGGGCCAGTCGAAGGCATTTACCGGCTGGCTGCGATTGACCCATAGCGCGTAGTACAGATGATCGGCGCGAGGGTCCACGGTATTGGGGTGGATCAATATCGTCAGCCCAAGGCTGTTGAGCTGCAGCCAGGGAACCACCTTCGGAAAAAGGTCGGTGGTGAAGCCGAAGTAGAACGACGGCGTGGTGTGCGGCCCACGCGGTTCGGTATTCCAGTCGCCCAGTTCGACCAGGAAGCGTTCCGCGGACCATCGCCGAATCAGCGCGGCCTTTTCGTAGCTGTCCTCGTCGAAATAAATGTGCGCGTGATAGCTCTTGATATCGGTGTATGCCCGCGGCTTGGCAGGGAGCCGGCTTTCGCCGGGCCGCACGCCCGCCGGTCTTGGTGTGGGCTGCTTGTAGGTGTCGTATCCCCATGGGCTTTCGCCAGGCTTGTGAGGCGGCTCCGCGAAGTTCTTGCCCGCATCGGGAATGCCCGTAGGCGCCTTGGCGTCTGCAGCAAGGACGGGACCAGCCAGGCCGGCCAACGCGAAGGCACCTACCGCAAGCCCTGTGTCACGCATCAACTGCCGCCGCGCGGGCGACAGCAGATCGGCCCATTGGCGATCCACCGCTTCGTCCACGGGCGGTGTGTCGACCGTATTCTTGTCGGCAGGGGATGTCGTGATGTTCTTCATGGGGAGTCCTGTGATGGGTAGCGCAAGCGACGCGCGGTGTTCGCCGTCTCTTGCGGCCCGCGTGGGTCGATACATAGGTTCGGCCATAGAAATAACCGCAATGCGACGAATGGGAAGATTCGCGCAGATGAGCATTTCGCATATCGGTAGAACGCCTGGTTATATGCCAATCGGGGCGCTTGATGGTGACATCGTGTTTGGACATCCAGGCGTCTGGCTGCGGTACTCTTGGTCCATGCAAGGGGAGGTTTCTAGCATTGACTGAGCGCAAGACGTGGCTGCCGTTGGCCATGGGGCAGCGGTGGCTCACCCTGGCGCTGGTGGCGGCGACGCTGCTTGGTGTCGCCGTTGGCTGGGCATGCCATCGCTCGCTGGCACCCGAGCAGACGATTGCCGTCGCGGCACGCCTCGCCCTTGTCACCGAGGCGTTTCTGCGGCTGATCAAGATGATCGTGGCGCCGCTGGTGTTCGCCTCGCTGGTCTCGGCGATTACGCGCATGGGCGGCGTGTCGGAGATCGGGCGTGTCGGCATCAAGGCATTGGCATGGTTCATCGCCGCCTCCTGGGTGTCGCTCACGGTTGGCCTGTTGATGGCGCATGGGCTGCAGCCGGGAGCGGCCCTGCACGCCATGCCCGGCTTTGCGCAAATCCCCGCAGGGGTTTCCAGTGGCGCCGATGGGCCGCGCCCTGCCCTCGCGGATTTCATGGCGCACCTGGTCCCGCGCTCGATCGTCGAGGCAATGGCCGGCAACGAGATGCTGCAGCTGGTGGTGGTTTCGCTGTTCATAGGCACGGCGGCGGCCTCGCTGAAGGAGCAGGCAGCACGGTTCGTCGAGCTAGTCGAGCAGCTGGCGGCCGTCATGTTCAGGGTGACCGACTATGTGATGAAGGCGGCGCCGCTGGCAGTGTTCGCCGCCCTGGCCAGCTCGATCGCTGTCCACGGCATCGGCATGCTGGGAACCTACGCGCGTTTCGTGGCGGGGTTCTATCTCTCCCTTGGCGTACTGTGGTTGCTGCTGATCGCGGCGCTGACGCTGATCATAGGGTCGCGCAGTATTCGACTGCTTGCCGATATCCGGCAGACGCTGCTGCTGGCGTTCGCCACGTCTTCCTCCGAGGCCGCCTATCCGCGCCTGCTGGAAGAGCTGGTGGCCTTTGGCATACCGCGACGCATCGCCAGCTTCGTGCTGCCGCTCGGATACTCGTTCAATCTCGACGGGGCGATGATGTATTGCACGTTTGCCATCCTGTTCATCGCGCAGGCCTATGGCATCGATCTCACGTGGGCACAGCAGATCACGCTGTTCGGGCTGCTCATGCTCATGACCAAGGGGCTGGCCGGCGTGCCGCGGGCGGCCATAGCGGTCATCGCAGTCACACTGCCCTATTTTCATCTGCCGGAAAGCGGCATGGCACTCGTGCTGGCGGTCGACCACGTGCTGGACATGGGGCGCTCGGCGACGAATATCGTGGGCAACTCCGTGGCCGCCGCCGCGGTGGCTTCCTGGGAAGGGCAGCTTGCCACGCCTCCGCCAGAGGAGCCGTCCTGATCGACTGCCCCAGCCCCCCCGTCGCGCACTTTCCCGCCGATCACATCGAGGCCAGGCCGGGATCGCCGTCGACCGATGCACCAAACCGCACCCCGGCAACGAAGACATAACCAGACGTGCATGACGTTGTTGCACCTGCGCACGATCTTCTAGCAGGTCTTTAACGATACCTATGGTTGCCTACGCACCGAGTACGCCAACACAGTGAGTTTTCCATGTCCGACGTGCCCACGACTTCCATCGGGGATTGGAGTAAACGAGTTCTTGCGACGATCGATGCCTGCATTCATCCAGGCAAGGCGATGGACGTCGCCACGATTGCCCAGGCGCTTTCGCCGGCCTCCACCTGGCAGGGCTGCCCCCGCACGGCGGATCTTTCGCCAAACGGCACCTTGCCGGCCTATCGGCGCATGCCGCTCGGTGTCGATGGACCGGGCCCGTACGAAGCCTTGTTGATCCTGTGGCCGCCGGGTCATGCCACCCCGGTCCACGACCATCAGGGTTTGTGGGGGCTGGAGTACGTGCTCGACGGCGTGCTCGAGGTGGAGTCCTTCGTGCTGACGCCCGAGCCGGCCATTCACTTGGAACCTCGGAGTACATTGATCGCGGGCGTCGGCGACTATCTGGTATTTTCCGATGCGGACTATGCGCATCGTTGCCGCAACCTGTCCAAGAACCGCCCCGCCCTCAGCCTGCATGTCTACGGCGGCAGCCTCGACTGGTACCGAAGCTTCCATGCCGAAGGCGAGGGATGGTCGTGGCAACTGCACCAGTCCATTCGTAACGAACTGCCCGCGTAGTCGCGGATTCTGGCGATGCACCGACATGCCGGCATTTCCCGCCCACGCGGCGGGCTATCGCAAGCGATACCGGCTCGGTGATATCCCGAACTGTTTTTTGAAGGCCGCGCTGAAGGAGGCCAGGCTCAGATAGCCGCATTCGAGCGCGGTGCGGGCCACACTGTCGCCGGCGCAGAGGAGCGTGACGGAATGGATCAGCCGCGCCTTCTGTCGCCAGCCTTCAATAGTGAGGCCCGTTTCCTGCGGAAATAGTCGTTGCAAGGTGCGCAAGCTGGCACCGACATCTTTTGCCAGCTGGGGCAATTCTTGGTTCTCGCCCGGCGCATTCAGCAGCATTTGAGCAAGCTTCAGGGCCCTGGCGGTGCGCGGAAGCGGCAGCATCATGTCTTCGCTTCGAGCCTCCAGCAATAGATCGACAAGCAGGCCGGCGAGGCGCTCGTGTGCCGGCTGCGTCGGCGCCAGCATCCCGATCTTCAGGATATGCAGGATCAACTCGCGAAGCAGGGGCACTACTTCCAAAGCGACCGGTGTCACAGGCAACGATGCAGCGCGGTGTGCGCTGATGTAAATCGTGCGAAGCGCGACGTCGCCCTGCATCTTGATGCCATGTTGGATACCCGCCGGCAACCATATGGCCCGCGTGGTCGGGACAAGCCAGGTGGCATCCCCGGTTATTACCTGCATGACACCGGTAGCCGCAAAGATAAGCTGCCCCCAGGCATGACGATGCTCTTGTAACCACGTACCGGCGTGAAAGGTCGCCGCCAGCGTGCGGATATCCAAGCCGTCGGCATCGCCAATCAATCGAAGACCCCCGGGTCGTACTGCATCGCGCCAACGAGATTGCCTTCGGTGTCTTCGAAATAGATGAGTTCACCCACGCCATCGATGCGGTACGGCGGCATGACGATCTTCCCCCCGCCCGCTTCGATGGCGGCGATCGTCGCCTTGAGATCGACTACGCCAAAGCTTGCCTCATATCCCACCATGCGCACGCCAGGGACGATGTCCCGGCGCTCCTGAAGCGCCCCCAGCAATCCGGTGCCAGCGTCCTTCACCTGATAAAAGCCCGGTGGTCCCCATGGCTGGAAGCGCCAGCCAAAGACTCCCTCGTAAAAGATCTTTGCGCGGCCGACGTCGTCGGCATTGATGGCGAAGTGGCGAAAAATGGCAGGCATGTGGCATACCTCTTCAAGTCAGATCGACATCCAGCATATCTGCGCCAATAATGGCGTGCATTCGAAAATATGACAGAAACGCACCGCCACGCGCCACGATGTATGACCCTCCGGCGATTTGGAACACCAGGCAATGGAATATCTGTTTCCGCGACCCGGGGCGAACCTCGTCCACGATCGACGTTTGCAGGGTGCTACTGGGAAATCACAGCCACGATGCAGCTGCAATTTCGCGAAGCGCGTTTGCAAGACCTCTGGCGAGACTCGCATGGTGACGAGCCCGTGCATCCTTATGTCGCGAACGGCCGGATAAGAAGTTGGGAGTGTGTAGATGATGCCCGGGTTGTGGGCCACTGCGCGGGCGATGCGCAGACCGGGGAGATACTGGGGCTCTCGGTGCTTCCCGCCTACCAAGCCAAGGGGATTGCAAGGAAGCTTCTCTCCTTGGTCGTCGACTGGCTGCGATCTGCAGGTGCCGAGCGGATCTGGCTCGCCGCTCCCTTCGATCCGGCGCAGCGCGCTCATGGCTTCTATCGCGCCTTGGGATGGGAGCCGACCGGCGAACCAGCTACCGAAGGGTCGCAGATTCTGGAACTTCGCAATGCCCGCTTCCGCCCTAAAATACACGTCCCGCAATGACTTGGAAGAGACAGGGAAGTGAGCATTCCACCGCCGGCTTTGGCAGTATCGATCGCGCTATCCACCTTGGCGACATCCCGGATCCTTGAGCCGATCTGGCTACCTAATGGCATTGCCTCGTGTTGCGCGCTGCTGCTGGCCGCGCTTGGCACAGCCCTCGATGTGAGCGCCAAGGGGTTATTCGTGCGCCAAGGGACCACGGTAAATCCGATGACACCTGGTTCTACGACGGTGATCGTGCGCGCGGGGGCTTACCGATGGAGCAGAAATCCCATGTATCTCGGCCGGGTCATGCAGCTCTTCGCATTGGCCATATACCTGGGCAATCTGCCGGGCCTGCTGGGCGCCCTCCTTTTCGCAATCTACCTGGACCGCGTCCAGATCCCGGCAGAGGAGCAGGCTCTGACAGAGCGCTTCTCCGGTGACTACTTGAACTACAGGTCCGGAGTGCGCCGATGGCTTTGATCGCAGAAACTACCGATGCCCGCATTCCCCCCACGCGCCCATTTCCCATCGTCCCTGGTCGACACGCGCCCGCCCATGGCGCTGGCTACCCGCCAACCCCGTTCCGATGAAGGAAGTCACGCATCCGCTCGGCAATCTCGGCGTGGTGAGTCTCCAAAGCGAAATGCCCCGTATCGAGAAAATGGATCTCGGCGAGCGGCAAGTCGCGCCTGTAGGCCTCAGCGCCCGGCGGAATGAAGAACGGATCATTCTTGCCCCATACCGCCAACAGCGGCGGGCGATGTTCACGGAAGTAGCGCTGGAAGGCTGGATACAACGCCACATTGGTACGGTAGCTCAACACGAGATCCAGCTGGATGTCCTGCGCGCCGGGGCGGTGCATGTAAAAAGTGTCGAGCGTGTAGCCATCGGGTGATACGAGTCCCGCCGGCGCACCGTGCTGATACTGGAAGCGGATGGCTTCATCCGTCAGCGAGGCGCGGCATATCTCGCGATTCTGCGGCGACGGATCACGCCAATAGGTTTGCCACGGGCCCCAATCCTTGCTCAGGCCCTCTTCGTAGGCATTGCCATTCTGCGTGATGATCGCGCTCACCCGTTCCGGATGCCTCATCGCAAGCCTCAGTCCGGTCGGCGCACCATAGTCGAAGATGTACAAGGCATAGCGCGCCAGGCCCAGCGCGTCGACGAATCCGCCGATCACTTCGGCAAGTTTGTCGAAGCTGTAGTCGAAGGAGCCTCGCGGCGGCGCCTTGGTGTTGCCAAAACCCGGCAGATCCGGCGCTATCACGCGATAGCGATCCGCAAGCGCGGGCATCAGGTCCCGAAACATATGGCCCGATGTCGGAAAGCCGTGAAGCAGAAGCAACACCGGCGCATCCGCCGGACCGGCTTCGCGATAGAACACCGTGACATCACCTACCTGCTGGGTGCCAAATCGTACGGACATGTCGTTCACCTTGCCTCGCGGCGTTGCCTGGCTCTGTGCTTTGGGAAACTTCTGCGGAGCATCGTCCGCCCCGGCGGCAGCGGCCACCAACCCCAGCCCGGCCGCCGCCAAAAACGACCGTCGATTGAAACCGTCACGCATGGACATCTCTGCCGCCTCCGTCAGTTCACCGAGGCCAGCATAGATAGTTTCCAATTGAGCAATAAGTGAGCCATGATGCAACAAATCATTTCATGAAGTGAAAGCATGGATCGTCTGGACGCTATGCAGATCTTCGTCGCCGTGGTGGAGCAGCGTTCGCTGGCCGCCGCCGCGCGTGTTCTCGGCAAGTCGCCGGCCACGGTGACGCGCGCCATAGCGCTACTGGAAGGCCGACTGGGAGAACGCCTGCTGCATCGAAGCGCGCGAACCCTGAAGCTGACCGAGAGCGGCGAGCGGCACCTTGCGGTCTATCGCACGGTTCTGGCGGAGCTGGAGGAAGCAGAGACACCCTCCGATATCGAAGGCCGCGTCGAAGGAACGCTGACCATCACCGCACCGGAACTGTTTGGCCGGCTCAAGGTGATGCCGGTCGTCGAGAGCTTTCTCGCGGCGCATCCCGGGGTACGCATGCGTGTGCTTCTGTTGAATCGCCTGGTCAACCTGGTCGATGAAGGCGTGGATGCCGCGGTGCGCATTGCCCGGCTGGCCGATTCCAGCGTCAAGGCCGTCGGCATTGGCGAACTCAGGAAAATGCTTTGCGCATCGCCCGCCTATATCGACAGGTTCGGCGCCCCGGTACACCCGGAAGATCTCCAGCGTTACGCCTGCATCGGCGCCGATGGTCATGACCAGGAGCTATGGCGCTTCGTCGATCGCTGCTTGCCGCGAAGCAAACCCTTTTCCATTGCCGTCCAGCCGCGCCTGATGCTCAACAGCGCGGGCGCCGCGGTTGATGCAGCGATGCGTGGCAGTGGCATCTGCCAGGCGTTGAGCTACCAGATCGTCGACGCTGTAGTCGAAGGGCGCCTGGTGCCCGTGCTGCCAAACTTTGAACCGAAGACCATTCCGGCCCAGCTGGTGTTCCACGCCATCCCTCGACACAACGCGGCGTTGCGCGCGTTCATCGATCACGCCGTGCCGCTGCTGCGACAGGCGTTATCGGATATAGGCCACCGAATGCCTCCCGGCCGCGGGTGACCGGTATCGTTCTTTCGATGCCATGAAGGAAGACCGATGGCAGACACGCCAGGCCAACCAACCCTGGCCCAAATGGTCTGATTTCTGTCCTTTACGCCAAATGCCGCAGCCCGCAGACTTCGGGCATGAAACCTATGGCATCGACACGGGAACGGACGGTTGCACTGATCCTCTTTGAGGGGTTTCAGGCGCTCGATGTGTTTGGCCCGCTGGATGCGTTCGATGCTGCCAATGGGTTGGTGCCGGGCAGTTATCGGTTGCAGCTGTGGAGCCTGGATGGCGAAATAGTGCGGGCCGAGAACGGTACGCGGGTGGTGGCGGATCGCAGCGTGCACAGCAATCTTCGGCCGGACACGCTGATCATCCCGGGAGGTTGCGGCGCGCGGTCGCTGCAGTTGTCCGATACACAGCGCAAAGCCCTGCTTGCCATCGCCCGCCACAGTCGCCGGCTGGTCAGTGTCTGCACGGGCGCGTTCCTGGCAGCGGAACTGGCGAACGGCCCACTGCGCATCGCCACCCATTGGAAGTACGCCAACGAGTTGCGCAAGCGCTTCCCGCAGCTTCATGTCGATGCGGATGTGCTGTATGTGCACGACGGCAACCTATGGTCGTCGGCGGGCATTGCTGCAGGCATCGATCTGGCGTTGAAGCTGATTGCCGACGACCTGGGCGAGGCAGTGTCCATCGCCTGTGCGCGGCAGCTGGTGGTGCACTACCGGCGGGCCGGCGATCAGGCACAGTTTTCCGAACCCCTGCAGTTGCAGCAACGCACCGCCGGTGAATTTGGTGGCCTGCTGGCGTGGATGCTGGCCAACCCGCGGTCGGACCTTTCGGTAACGGCCTTGGCCGAACGCACAGGCATGAGCCAGCGCAATCTCACGCGGCGCTTCACGCAGACCTTTGGCGAGCCGCCGGCGAAATTCGTCGAACGCATGCGGCTGGACCATGCGCGCACCTTGCTGATGCAAGGCCTGCGTATCGATGCCATCGCCCGCGCCGCGGGATACCAAAGCGCCGATGCGTTCCGCCGCGCGTTCGAACGACGCTTTTCTGTTTCACCCAGCGCTTATTGCCAGCGCTTTGGTCCCACACCCCCTGCCCCGGCAGGATCAACCCGGCGGCAACAGGCATGAAGCTTATCTCCACGCCATAGCGCGTACCTCCGCGTTTCGTAAATCCATCCACTTATCCCGCCGCACGAACCGCCATCGACCGGGTTCGGGCCCGACCGCGGCCGGGCGCCAATCCACCAAGGAATATGTGACATGGTCAAGCCAACGTTTCTACAGCTCGCCCTGCTTGTCATCGCGGCCGCCGCACTGCCGGTGGTGGTATTTGCCGATGGCCCAACAACCGGCGCGCATGAACCCACCTATACGGCAGACGGCAAACTGATTCCGCCTGCCGACTATCGCGAGTGGGTGTTCTTGAGCTCCGGCCTGGATATGAGCTACAACGAAAAAGCCAACGCCTCGCCCGACCCCGTGTTCGACAATGTCTTCGTCAACCCGGAGGCCTACCGCGTATTTCTCCAAACCGGTACGTGGCCGGACAAGACGCAGTTCGTGCTGGAGGTTCGCGGATCATCGGCCAAAGGCTCGATCAATCATCGCGGCCACTTCCAAAGCGGCGACGTCAAAGGCATGGAGATGCATGTGAAGGACAAGGCGCGTTTCGACGGTGGCTGGGCATTCTTCGATATCGAGGACGGCGCCCCCGCCTCGAAAATTCCGACAACGGCAGCCTGCTACGCATGCCATCGCGATCACGGCGCAGTGGACACTACCTTCACGCAGTTCTACCCCACCTTGCTGCCTATCGCCAGGAAACAAGCCACGCTCAGCGAGGCCTATCTCAGGGACGAGGCGGAGCTTGCCAAGACCGTGCATTGATTCCTTGCCGCCAACGACCATCGCCCCGCGGGTGAAAAACCCCGAACAATTGAGCGCCGATGCCAGAACGATTGCACAGTAACGCCGCAGTTCATGCGTACGATACCAAGGGCGCCCTTAGCCGCCGTAGACGTTACGCAGAAATCCATCCCTAGCGACGACTTTTCCAAATGACTTCGCCGCCCATGTCGATAAGCCAGGTTTCCATATCGTCGGTCATATGCTTGTTCCTGATCTGCATCCCATGTTCCCGGCGCCAGCTCTGAAGCGGTCGGCTCATCTGTCGGTTTGCGAAACTCGCCAGGCTAGAACGGCGGCCAGAACTTCTCCACCCAGCGATTGCCGAATATTTCTCGCCCTGTAAGGCGAGGAACTACCCCGCACAGCTGGAGCGGAGAAGTTAATTTCCTCGGCGAGCCAGGTCAGATAGTCATGCCCTTCACATTCGTAGAAACCGGCTTCGTTCGTATCAAGCCCAATGAGGACGCCGTACCCAACAGCGCCATGTTCACAGGCGACGTCTAGCAGCAAGGCGCTGGCGTCCCGAAGCAGAAACCCCCGTTGGGGTTCTGGTCTAGGAATCAAATGCCTGCTGTGGTGAGAATTACTTGGCAAAAAACTGCCCTGCTCACCTTGCGATAGCGCGGCGGACTCGTCATTCAACGAATTGAAGAAGAATTTCCTCGTGGGTGCTCACGATGCGCGAATAAACTCCGCACAAGCTGGAGAAGGCGACCTTAGCGGGCCTCTTCACAAATAGCCCTGGCGCCCCACTCCTGATTGGCTTCAACTATTGCGCCATCGAGTGAAAATCAAGATCGGGGTCGTCATAGTCGGTGCTAAGCGCGCCGCCATGCTTGTCGACTCGGATGGAAAACAGACGCGGCCAAGTATGCGGGTCACCAGCGCAAGTGGCATCATGCCTTTCGTGGACATCGAATACCCAGCGGTCGACGTCAACATCGCCGTCAAGGATATCCATACACTTGAGCGGCACGGATGAAAGCGGGTGTTTGCCAAGTGCCGCAAAGATCAAGTCGCGTGCCTGATCCCTGCCAATCGCAGCGGAAGATGAATTGGCGTGGATCGCTGGCTCTGGCAACTGCGCTGTGAGAAACAGTACCCGTAGCGTGCTCGGTGGAGTGAAGTCATCACGTTCGGCGACGAAGCGGGTGCTCGATTCCTTCTGAAGAGCCCCTGGAAAACATACCGACACCAGATCCTTGGGCGTGGCCTTGTCCAGCACCAGTGTAAAGTGCTTCACCGGCCCGCCAGGCAGCGAGTCCTTTGACGTATCCAGCTTGACATCGTACTGGGGGTCATTGGCATTGCTGGTGCGATCACTAAAGGTTTTGCGTGCCGCTTCGCTCATGCAGACCGCCTGCGCGTCGCTGGCCGACACGGGGTAGATGGCATTGACACCCCCTGCCGCCTCGTAATCCAGTGCGATGGTCAGCTCTCGGCCCGCAGGAAATGTTTACGTCCATGTACGCGTTACCTTGATTGGCGAAACCATGCCCTGCCCAGGGGCGATGGTTTTTTTGTCAGTACGCACGGCTTGCGATTTGCCATCCACCGTTACCACCAGGGCCAGTGGATTGTTGACGTCGGCGCCGTCCAGAGCGTTTTCCTGCTCCAGTGGCGCGCGGTCAAAGGCCGGCAAGTGAAAAGCCGCTTCGCGAACAATGTCGCGATCGCCTTCATTGCGAATGACGTACTCGATGTGGATATGCGTAGGCGATATCGATAAATGCTCCGCTTCGAGTGATAGACCATTGCTATCAGATAGGCTCAACCCACCCGTTGGCGTAGCTATTGAAATGTCGCTTGCAGATATGGGCGACATCATCAAGCCGAGAATCGCCGCGCTCGCCCAGGGGGCGATGCGTTTCAATAAGATCTTCATAGGTTATTGGATTCTCCGGACTTTGCAGACCAACATGATCAGGCGAACTGTCGCCTCACTTTGTCGGTGCGCATCGTATGCATGGCCCTGCATCCAAAACATAAGACGCGCCCTAAAGACGGCCGGCTCGGTGCGGTCTCAAGATGTACCATTGCCTCGACCGATCCGCTCCGATGGAACAGCGTCCGTTCGCCTCGCAGGGTTTCGCGGTCGACCTCGGCTTGCTCGTGGCTCATTCACGGGCGCAACGTCACCTGATGCAAGGTGGGTTCTTCGTGGCGTCATCATCTTCGGCGCCGGCTCAACATCACTCGAATCGGCAGCGCGGCGAAAGTGATTTGTTCAAAGCATCCCTGAAGACGGTCGCCTCAACCGGAGCGGTGGCATCACTGCCTGTTGGCTAATGAACCTGAGCCGGCCTGTGCCTTTGCGTTCCAAATGGTCCATCTGGGATGTACGGCTGGCTATCGTCCGTCGGCCGCAACGCTTGTAAAACCACCGCGGAGTGGTAATAAAGTCAGGCCCTTGCCGCCGAGCCCGACCATGCATGACTTGCCACTGCTTCACCTCGCCGTTTCGGCGACTTCGCCGACCAAGGCGCGGGTGCTCCATGGCGAGAACGCCTCGGAGTTCAAGGCATTGGTGTATCGCGCACGGTTGCTCGCCCCATGAAACCAGAAGACCTGCAACGCCTGGTGACCGTCACCATGCCTTACGGCAAATACCAGGGCCGACTGATCGCCGACCTGCCCGGCGCCTATCTCGCCTGGTTTGCGCGCAAGGGCTTTCCACCCGGTGAGCTGGGCCACTTGTTGGCATTGGCGCTTGAGCTCGATCACAACGGCCTGAAAGGGCTGCTCGACCCGCTGCGAAAGCGATAACACCGCACAGCCATGTTTTTTCGCTGGGCGCGCAGGCAGCTACCCATTTCCATGTAGGGATGTAATCCAGCCGGATACGACCCTGGATGGTCCAGGTGCGGCGCACCGTCCTCATAACGCGACACGCCGCGGGGCAATCATCGGACCCCAGCATTCCACCAACGGCCCATGACTGAGCAACTCGGCGGATCGTGTGAGCCGCAACTCATGCGATCCGCGCCACCTCACTGCATCGCTGCAAGGGTCACCCATGTAACCCCACGAGAGATGGCGTGCTTGACCGGCCGAAGGTAGCGAGGCAACTGGCAGCTGCGCATAAGCGGTTGCCGCTTTGCCACTTGCGGCTAAGCGGACAGCCCTATTGGCCATAGCCCTGTACGCACCTATGCTTACCCCGACAAAGGGGGAGCTATGGACTCGGCGAAACTGACCTTTCGGGAGTTGAACGATCGTATTGAGGCACTACCGCAGCATCCGAGCATGTCGGTGCAAGCTTCAAAGCGCACTCAATGGGGCTATTTCATCGGGTTTGCAGCCTGGGGCGCGGGGCTCCTTCTAGCCAAACTGCTTCCCCATAACCAGATCTACACCGTGGTGGTCACCGCGGTGATGTTGATCGTCGAACTCGTCGCCATGGCTGTCGCGGTGATCCCCCAGCGCCCATGGAGGCTACCCGGATTCCGCCAGGAGCGCTGCGAATACGCGGAGCAGCTGGATTTCGACATGCCTCACCATGCCGAACTCATTCAATGGCTGCGGACATTTCCCAGAGAGCAACTCGAAGCGATGGGGGAATACGCCGCCCATCGCCATGAGCGCCTCAAAGACAAACTACCGTTGCTCACTGGAAGCCTGGAAAAGCTGGGCGCGCTTCCCATCGTGATCGCCCTCTACATCCAGTTCAAAGACCTCCATTGGCCACCGCAACCGAGCTGGGCTGAGATAATCCTGGGGGCTGCGCTTGTACTCTGCTATTGGTCGAGCCTGCTGCAAGTTAGCGTCCGCTTTCGCGTAGCGCTTTACGAAACCCTGCTTAGAAAGGCAGCGGACGCGCCCGACATCTGCACCAGCGACCACGGTCGCTGCAACTAGCGATGCCACCAGGTGGAGGCCACGTTGGGCTCTCCACCGGAAGAGGCCATGCTTCGGCTGTCACGAGCCCAGATAGTTCTTTAGCCAGATGCCTTTCAAGTACTTGAGTGCCTGCATATAAACATTGTCGTTATTGTTGTGCTGTATGCAAATGGGCAGTATCCATACCGAGTTCGAGCCCTGGGGAACGATCGATGCGTGGGTTCCGCCAATGACATGGCCACCCACCAGCGAGTTCCCGCAGTTGAAGCCGTTGGATTGGTAGGATGTGCAAACGACGGGATACGTGCCGAACTGATTCGCCCATAGCTGTATCCATGACAGGCCGGCGATCTTTGGATCATTGGTACTGCCAATGACGTTGGCGAAAGCCTCTCCATAAGTGAGCGTGACTTCGCCGCCAAACACCGAATCCACGGTGAAAATTTCGTCCTGGGGGCCATACTGGCGCCCCGGCTCATGGAAACCCAGAAATTTCCCGCCTCGATACACCGTGAGGAACTGCTGGTGCTCCTCGGCCGACATCTCGGGCGGATCCTTGCGAACCTGCACGATCAGTTGGGGTACTTTTTTCAATGCGTCAATCAACCTGTCACTGACGGTTCTCACGATGCCCCTGAAGACATCCCGAAGCCCCGGCGTCAGCGTTGTCAGGTAGTTCCAATGCGGGTTGGCCGCCAGTTCATCGCTCACGAAGCCACCGCCAGCGCTCCGTTGGCGGCAATACTCCGTCGTTCCCTGGGGCACCGTGGTGAGACACATGGACCCCGCGGAATCGAAATCGGTACCGCAGACCGTAATGACACGTCGATCCGGCTCATAGGTGTATTCGAAGCTGAATTGGCCAAGCAGCCGGCGCCCCTCGAAAGAGGAAATCACGCCGAGATCGACAAAATCCGAGCGGGCGACATTGGTGCCCTCGTCCAGCTTGAACGCGACCGTGTGCTCGCTATCGGACAACGATACGAATTCGTTGCGATAGGGGTTTGGCAGCGAGAAACTAACCTTGACACTCAGCATATGACCTCCATCGAATCACGCCGAAGAACCCATGGCCAAACCAGCAGCGCCGAGCAGTCGCCTGCCCATTGATGCGCGCGGCACTCGGTATCTCGGTCGGCTGTTCGGCTTATTCAGGCTCGAATGGCTGTAGCGAACCAAAGCGCTACAGCAGGTAGGCGCGTTCGCCGGCCTTGCCGGCCAGCGAACGCTCAATGCCCGACGGGCTTACTTCGATGGCGGAACGTAGTTGTACTCAACCACGGTGTACGAATAGTCATAAGACTGGTGCTCTACGCTTCCGCAATTCACGCTAACAAACCACGTACTGACTTCTTGCGATGAGAACACGTACTGAAAGGTCGTTACCGGCACATTGAGCACGGGCATCACGGATATCATGCCGATCACGGTGCCGAAGTTCTGCGTTACCGTGCTTTTCTTCACCTGCGCCTGGACGTCACCCATCTCGGTGGTGAGGTAAGTAAGCAAGGGCGTCACATCGCCGCCCAATCCACCAAGAATAGCGGAGAAGAAATCGCCGGTAATGCTGACCGCCGTGCCGGACCCTTCCTCGGAGTATTGGTTTACCGTGGTTTGGCCCATGCCTTCAATGGCATTCATTGCCGTGGTCATCGCGCTCTGGTTCAAGAGGTACAGGCCGTTGACGACCTCCTGGCCGCTGGTCTTCTTTACCTCCGCCTTGATGGTTGAAGACAACGCAAGTGCGGCCTCGAATGCCGCCGTGACGGCAGCCGTTACCGTTGCCGGCCAATCATTCTCCAGATAGGCAAACAGGAAGTCCGAACCCGGGGCATTCAGCCACTTTCCCTTTTCAGTCAAGATCACGTTGTAGCTGGCGGGGCTTCGACGAAGTTCGACGGCGCGGGCGCGACGCTGACGACGCACCAGAATATTCTGATCGCTCATGAGTTCTCCTATGGCCGTTGGCACGGCCGATCCGGCCACGAGATCGTGGTCAAGTGAGGACGGTGAACCGTCCAAGCGCATCTCAAGCAGCCGCCTGGTACGGACATGAAATGGGTGTCAGCTATGCGTCGGATGCGACTGGACGCAACCGACCGTATCGACGGCGGTGATCTTCTAAGTCATGGCGAGCCCTCCCTGGAGAAAACCTACAGGCAAGCGAAACGCGTCGAGCAGACGTCGGCGATGCTCATCCAAGGCGCCCACACCCGTTGCAGCCACAGGGGCCGATAAGCCATCTGCGTCACCGATGCAGTGCTCGCTGAAAGAGGCAACGCCTGGATGGCCTGGCATCAACGACCGGCCGGGAGAATTTGCCCGTGAACCCGTGATCCGCCGCTCAGATTTTATTGGCACGCAATCATTTACTAACATCGGGGATTTGTTCCCCGTGCAATTGCAAGCACGCCACTCAAAGGCCTGATAGACGCCTACATCGACATGGACGCAATGCAGGTTTGAAAGGCTGATGGCCCAGCGTGACATGGTTATCGGCTCACGCCAGGCTTCACTCAGCCTCCGGCAGCCGTCAGGAAATCGCCGTGACTTGATGTAAGAAGCCGAAAGACCCATGCCAACCCAAAAAGCGACAACGACGCACATCGATAGCCGATAATTGAGCATGGGCGACTCGCCTTGTGAAAGGATTGCATGTGGCATGGCACCGCAATTCCTCAGCGAGCTTGCGCCAGTGATCACCGCGCACTCAAGCACAAAACATTTCGTGTCATTCAAGCTTATTGCGTGTGGCGCAACGCCCCAGGAAAACGCAATTGGTCTATTAGCCTGTTCGGTACGCGCGGTTCCCCACTGTTGCCGTCGACTTCCGCTAGACACGGATTCGATGAGCATCGATTCGCTGTAAAGCGCTTTCAATCTCCAGTGAAGTCTAGGAGAGACGGAATGACGGAGACACGGGGGGAGCGCCTTCGCACTGCGATGCGAGCGCGCGGATTAACCAAGTTGAGCGCGATGGCCTCGGCGGTCGGCGTCACCGAGAGTGCCATCAGCCGCTGGTGCCACGATGGCGCCATGACCCTTGAGAACGTGATGCTGCTGTGCGAGGTCCTGGATATCTCGACCGATTGGCTCTTGCTTGGTCGCGGCCACATGGAGCTTCACCAGTCCGCTGTTACCCCCATCCATCCACAGATCGCCCTTGCCGTCTCCAAAATGAAGCCCCACGTCCGCGAGCATCTTTCGTTGTTCCTCACCACGGTGCAGGCAGATGTGCGTTAGCGATGGAGCTTCGTGTTCCGCAAGCATCCGGACATGAGCCACAAGGGGAAATGGACATCCTGACTGGACGGACGGCACTGCGAAGGGTGCTGCCGAATCAGCACTATCGTCCACCAGTGCTTGGGCAGCCCGCCATGACGGGTCATAATGCCCGGTTGCAATACGACAACCACGTGACCCCATGCATATCGGCATCGACTTCGGCACCAGCTATTCCGCTGCGGCCGCCATCATCCATGGCCAGCTGACCCTGGTGCGCTTCGGCGAGGCCGAGCAGTTCCGCACCGCGGTATTTTTCCCTGAACTGGTGCCGGACCCCAATGACTTCGAGCTGACGCCGGAGCTGGAAGCCCAGCTGGAAACGCAGCTGCGCCTGGCCCGCACCCAGCATCGCCAGGCAGCTGCCGCAGCAGCAGCGCGCGGGCAGGTGCCGGTGTCGCGTAGTGAGCAGGAGTTGCGCCAAGAGGCGTTGCGCGTGGTGCGCCGGCAATGGATGGAAGACCAGACGCGCGAGGCCACGGCCTCGGTCGCCAGCTTTCAGCATGCGCTGTTCGGCGAGGAGGCGGTGGAGGGTTATCTAGAAAGCGGTGGCGGCAACCTGATCGAGTCGCCCAAGTCGATGTTCGGCTATCGGCTGGACCCGCAGGTGCGCAAGGTGATCGTGCATATCGCCACGCATATCCTCGAACACATCCGCCTGACCGCCAGCCGGCAGTTTGGCGTGCCGGTACGTGGCGCGGTGATCGGGCGGCCGGTGGAGTTTCGCAGCTCCATGGGGGCGGCCGGTTCGCAGCAGGCGATTGAGATTCTGCGCGAGGCGGCTGCCGTGGCCGGCTTCGACCAGGTGCGCTTTCTGGAAGAACCCGCCGCGGCCGCGATGCATTATCACAAGAGCCTGGATGCCCGGCAGCACGCGCTTATCGTGGATATCGGCGGCGGCACCACCGACGTGACGCATGCGGAACTCGGCGGCGAGCAGGCGCCGTTGATTGCGCGCAACTGGGGCCTGCCCAAGGGCGGCACCGACCTGGACGTGAGCGTGAGCCTGCACAGTTTCATGCCACTGCTGGGCAAGGACATCGTGCGCGTGCCGCAGCACCAGTTCGTGGAAGCGGCCAGCGTGCACAACCTGCCCAAGCAGCGCGAGTTCCGCAAGCAGAACTATCGTCTGGTGGCCGCGCCCTATGGCCCGCGCCTGCGCGCCTTGCAGGAGCTGGGCGCCACCACTCGCCTCAACCAGATGGCCGAGCGCACCAAGATCACCTTGAGCGGTATCGCGAACTACCGTGCCGAGCTGGACTTCATTGAACCGGGCCTGGCTGCGGAAACCAGCAGCGATGATTTCGACGCAGCCATCGAAACCTTCCTGAGCCAGCTGGAGCGCACCCTCAGCAGCGTGCGCGCCGACCTCACCGCACTGCCCGCCAGCGTCTTTCTTACCGGCGGCACCTCGCGCTCACCGCACGTCAAGGCGCGCGTGCAGGCGTGCTTTCCCGAGGTTCCGCTGGTGCTGGGCGACCCCTCGCTGGGCGTGGTATCGGGGTTGGCGGTGGCGGCCAGTGAAGTCACCGCCTGAGCACCCGCCGACGTTCAACGACTGGATTGCCAGCTTTCCAGCAACGTATGCGTCTGCTCCATCACGGTGGCCTTGAGCAGGGCGCCCTTGGCGGCGTCGATCGCTTTCCAGCCGAGTTCATCCAGGCAGCCTCCGGGTGGGTAGAAGAACGGCAGGATCTGGCCCTTGAGGGTGAGCAGGCGTATCCGGGTCACCGGGTCGCGCGTGGTGGTGCCGCTGATGCGCGCGAGCAAGGTAAGTCGCAGCTTGTTCAGCGGCTGCTTGAGGCGCTGCTCCAACAGCGTTGAAGCGACCCGGGGTTCCTCACCAGCCACTTCCCGCGCCACGAACAGGCGCCGGTTGGACGCCTGTGGGTCGCTCAGCACCATATCCAGCATGACTTCGTGAAGGCTCATGAACGCATCGATCAGGGCGTGCATGTCGCCTTCGCCTTTCAATACGCCGGCCGCGTGCCGCATGGCGGGCTCGAAGCGGGTACGGATATCGTCGGCGATGAACTCGGCGCAGGCGAGATAAACCCCTTCCTTGTTCTCGAAGTAGTACTGCAGCGCGGGCGCGTTGACGCCGGCGGCGGCGGCGATGTCGCGCGTCGAGGCGCCGGCGAAGCCGTGCTCGCCAAACAGCTTCACTGCCGCGGCGATGATCCGCTGACGCGTTTCATCGCCGCGTGCGTAGCCTCCGGCCTGGGAGCGTCGGGGACGCCTGGGTTGGCTCATGCACGGTTCTCCTGCTTGCACCCGGCGAATATATCATTTGACAAAGTTATTCCAATCGGAATAAATCTTCCAGCTGGAATACATTGGACGAACCCTCATGCCCGCCCCCTCCGGATCCGCCCCCGGCGACGCATCGAAAGATGCCGCCACCCCACCCTCGCGCCGATCGAAGGTGGGCAAGATTCTGCTGCCTGTCGGCATAGCGCTGGCCGTGGTCGCGGTGCTAGCCCTGGGCTACTGGTGGCTGGTTGGCCGCTTTATGCAGAGCACCGACGATGCGTACTTGCGCGCCGACAGCATGACGGTGTCGCCCAAGGTCAGCGGCTATGTCACCGACGTCTACGTGGGCGACAACGTGACGGTGAAGGCCGGCGACCCGCTGGTGCGGCTCGACGGGCGGCAATACCAGGCCGCGCTGGACCAGGCCCAGGCCACCGTCGATGCACGCGAGGCGGATATCCAGCGCGCGCAGGCGGGCATCCTGCAGCAGCGGGCCGCCATCGAACAGGCCAAGGCGCAGCAACAGGCAGCCCAGGTCAGCAGCCGGCATGCGGAGGACGAAGTGCGCCGCTATGGGCCGCTGGCCACGTCCGGCGCGGAAAGCAGCGACCAGCTGTCGGTGCTGATCAGCAACCGCGACCAGGCGCAGGCCGCCCTGGCCGCCGACACCGCTGCGCTGGATCAGGCGCAGGCGAAAATCGCCGACCTCAATGCGCAGATCGCCCAGGCGCGCGCTCAGCTGGAAGCGGCGCAGGCCTCGGCGCGGCAGGCGAAGCTCGACCTGGAAGACACCTTGATCCGCAGCTCGCTGGCGGGCCGCGTGGGCGATCGCTCGGTTCGCGTGGGCCAGTATGCGCAGCCCGGCACGCGGATGATGACGGTAGTGCCGGTGCAGAGCGTGTACCTCACCGCCAATTTCAAGGAAACCCAGATCGGCCAGATGCGCGCTGGGCAGCACGCCAGCGTGCATGTCGATGCCCTGCCCGGCACCGAGCTGCATGGCGTGGTCGAAAGCTTTGCCCCGGGCACGGGCTCGGAGTTCGCGCTGCTGCCGCCCGAGAACGCCACCGGCAACTTCACCAAGATCGTGCAGCGCGTGCCGGTGCGCATTCGCCTGGATACCGATGAGCAGACCCGCAAACTGCTGGTGCCCGGCCTGTCGGTGACGGTGAAGGTGGATACCCGCCCGGCACACGACGACGCCGAGGCCGCATCGACGGGAAGCCGTCATGGCTGAGGCAGCCGCCCTGCCTGCCAGCCATCCCGAGCGCGCCAGCGTGGCGGACTGGATCGCGGTAGCGGCCGGTTCGCTGGGCGCGCTGATGGCCACGCTCGACATCTCCATCACCAACTCCGCGCTGCCGCAGATCCAGGGTGAAATCGGCGCCACCGGCACCGAGGGTACCTGGATCTCCACCGGCTACCTGATGTCGGAAATCGTGATCATCCCGCTCGCCGCGTGGCTGACCCGCGTGTTCGGCCTGCGCAATTTCCTGCTCGGCTGCGCCGTGTTGTTCATCCTGTTCTCGATGATGTGCGGCATCTCGACCACGCTGATGGCGATGATCATCGGCCGCATCGGCCAGGGCCTTACCGGCGGCGCGATGATCCCCACCGCGCAGACCATCATCCGCAGCCGCCTGCCGCTGTCGCAGATGCCGATCGGCATGACCGCCTTTGGACTGATCGTGCTATTGGGGCCGCTGCTGGGCCCGGTGCTGGGCGGCTGGCTGACGGAAAACATCAGCTGGAGCTGGTGCTTCTTCATCAACCTGCCGGTGTGCGTCGGCCTGATCACCCTGCTGCTGGCCGGCCTGCCGTCGGACAAGCCGCACTGGGAAGCCCTGAGAAAGGCCGACTGGCTGGGCGTCTTCGGGCTCACCATTGGGCTCAGCTCGCTCACCGTGGTGCTGGAGGAAGGCCAGCGCGAGCGCTGGTTCGAGTCCGACATGATCATCTGGCTCAGCCTGCTGTCGTTCGCTGGCATGGTGTTGATCGCCATTTCGCAGTTCACCGCCGCCAAGCCGGTGATGCGCCTGAGCCTGCTGAAAAACCCGCGCTATGCCAGCGTGATTTTCATCGTGCTGGTGGTGGGCGCGGCGCTGTACGGCGTGATCTACGTGATCCCGCAGTTTCTCGGCATCATCGCGGGATACAACGCGGAGCAATCGGGCTGGGTCATGCTGGTATCGGGCGTGCCGGCATTCATGATGATGCCGCTCTTGCCGCGCCTGCTCGGCAAGGTGGATTTTCGCATCCTGGTGATCACCGGCCTGCTGTGTTTCGTGGCGAGCTGCATGCTGGATATCCACCTGACCGCGCAGTCCGTCGGCGAGGATTTCTTCTGGTCGCAGCTGGTTCGCGGCGCGGGCCAGATGCTGGCGATGATGCCGCTGAACCAGGCCTCGATGGCGGCCGTTTCGCGCGAGGAATCGGGCGACGCGGCCGGCATCTACAACATGGCGCGAAACCTTGGCGGCTCGATCGGCCTGGCCATCATCGGCACGGTGATCGATCGGCGCAACACGTTTCATGTGGCGACCATCCGCGAGTCGCTGTCGGCCAACTCGGTGCTGGGCCAGGAGCGCATGGCCGCCAACGCGGCCAGCTGGTTCGCGCAAACCGGCGACATGGCGTACTCCAAGATGCGCGCCCTGGGCCAGTTGGCGGCGCAGATCCAGCAACAGGCCTTGGTGATGACCTATTCGGAAATTTTCTACGTGCTGGGCATCGCCCTGCTCTGCTGTGTGCCGCTCGCCTTGCTGCTGAAGACGCCCAGGCACTATGCGCCGGCAGCGGCGGGCCACTGAGGATGTTTGCAATGACCACGCTTGAATCACGCGCGCCGCGCGCCCTGCTGCTGGCGCTGCTCGCGTCCATCACGACATTGTCGGGCTGCACCGTCGGCCCCGACTACCGTGGCGCGCCCAACGTGCCCACCGGCGCCGGGCACGGCAATGCGTTTGTGCGTACGCCCGCCGCGGGCGTCGCCTCGTCGCCCGCACCGAGCCAGTGGTGGACCACCCTCAACGATCCGCAACTCAATGCGCTGATCGATGCCGCGCTGGCGCACAACCAGGACCTGCAGGCGGCACAGGCCCGCTTGCGCCAATCGCGCGAGCAGTTGCAACAGCAGCGCACCAAGGCACTGCCCAGCGTCTCGGTCGACGCGGCGGCCGTGCGCATGCGTGACCCAAATCTGCCGGCGCTGCAATCGTCGCAGTCCTCGGGCAACAACGCCTCGCAGGCCGGCCAGAGCAACGGCACATCTACCGGGCGCGGCCCGCTGCAACTGTATACGGCCGACTTCGACGCCTCCTGGGAACTGGACCTGTTTGGCGGAACGCGACGCGCCACCGAGTCCGCTTCGGCGCAGGCCGAGGCGGTCGAGGCGGACCTCGCCGACACCCAGGTATCGCTGGCTGCCGAAGTCGCGCAGGCTTATATCGACCTGCGCGACCAGCAGCAGCGCCTGGCGCTGGCCAACCAGTCCACCGAACTGGCGCAGAAGACGCTCGTGCTGGTGCAGCAACGCCGCGCGCGCGGCGTCGCCGCCGATGCGGATGTCGAGCGCCAGACCACCCAGGTGGAAAACACCCGCGCCACCTTGATTCCGCTGGACGAGCAGATCACCGAGTCGCTCGACCAACTGGCCGTGCTCACCGGACAACCGCCCGGCGCGCTGGATCAGCAGCTGTCCAAGCCGATGCCCCTGCCGACCTTGCCGGCGACCGTGCCCATCGATGATCCGGCCACCATGCTGCGGCAACGGCCGGATATCCGCGCCGCCGAACGCCGGCTGGCATCGAGTCATGCGCAGATCGGCCAACACACCGCCGACCTGTTTCCCAAGGTGACGCTGCTGGGCTTCCTCGGTTCCAGCGGCGTCAACCCCGCTGATCTCACCAAGAAGAGCGCGTTCACCTGGGTCGGCGTGCCCTACCTGCAATGGGACGTGTTCGATTTCGGACGCACCCACAGCAGCATTCGCCAGGCCGAAGCGAGCCGCGACGAGGCGGCGGCCAAATACACGCAGACCGTGCTCGCCGCGCTGCAGGACGCCAACAACGCCCTGTCCCGCTATGGGCACCAGCGCGAGAGCGTGGCGCGCCTGCGGCAGATCGAGGCGTCGGCCAACCGCTCCGAGACGCTGATGCACCAGCGCTATGACGCGGGCGCATCATCGCTGATCGACCTGATGGATACCCAGCGCACGCAGTTCAGTGCGCAGCAGAACCTGGTGGAAGGACAAGCCGATCTGCTGAAGGACTTCGTGTCGCTGCAGAAGAGCCTGGGGCTGGGCTGGCAATAAGCGGCATCCGGCGATTCGCCGATGGGCTTAGATGTCGATGACGAGCTTGCCCCGCGCCTGCCGCTGTTCCAGCAACGCGTGTGCGTCACCCACGGTGGTAAGGTCGAAATGGCGTGGGTCCACTCGCGGCAGGATCTTTCCGGACTCGATCAGCCGGGTGGCTTCACGCAGAATGTCGCCGTGATGAGCCCTTCCCTCGCCCGTCAGCAGCGGCAACAGAGTGAAGACCCCGGAATAGCTGGCCGCACGAAACGATAGCGGCGCAAGGGCATGCGTGCCCCAGCCCAGCGAACTGACCACGTGGCCAAAACGCGCAACGGCCTTGAAAGAAGCATCCAGGCTTGCACCACCCGCCGTGTCATAGACCACGTCGAAACCGCGACCTGCGGTATGCATCGCGACATAGTCCTCCACGCTGATCAGCGTGTAGTCGATCGGGGTCGCGCCCAGCGACTCGATTGGTTTTGCGCTGGCCGCCGAACCCGTCGCGAATACCATGGCGCCGAGCGCACGGGCGAGCTGGATGGCGATATGACCAACCCCGCCCGCACCGCCCTGGACCAACACGGTCTGGCCGGCGTGCACCTTGGCGCGATCCACCAGCCCCTCCCACGCGGTGATAAACACCAACGGCAGCGAAGCGGCTTCGCGCATGCTGAGGTTGGCGGGCTTGAGAGCAAGCAATTGAGCATCGACCGCGGCGTACTCGGCCAGCGATCCTTGCACGCCGCCCACGCCACCGGTCATGCCATAGACCTCGTCACCGGGACGGAAAACCGTGACGCCCTGGCCTACGGCTTCGACGACACCGGCAAGATCGATCCCCAGGATGGCCGGCAACGGATGACGCGCATGACCCGCACTGCCGCTGCGTATCTTCAGGTCCAGCGGATTGACGCCGCTTGCCTCGATGCGCACCAGCACCTGGCCAGGACCCGCGACCGGACGTGCCACCGTGGTAATACGAAACGGCGCGCCGTGGCTCTCCAAAACGGCAGCGTGCATGGAACGTGTATGTGTCATGACCAGGACCTCATTGAACTGGCGGCCAAGCTATACCCATGCAATGCGCATGAAAACCAAAGAAACGGCACGACTTCCATGCATAATTGCATGACATAAGGGTGGCGTCCCGACCGGGCGCCAGCGCCGATCAGCGGCAGGAGTGGCTCGTATGGAATGGGATGATCTTCGTGTCTTCCTGGCCATTGCCCGCGAGGGAACGCTGGGCGCCGCCGCCCGCAAACTGGGACAGACCCAACCGACCATGGGACGTCGACTCCGCGCGCTGGAAGCGTCGGTAGGACAGCCGTTGTTCCAGCGGACGAGCGAGGGCTTCGTGCTCACCGACGAAGGATCAGCCGTACTCAGCCATGCCGAGCGCATGGAGGAAGAGGCGCTGGCGTTCCAGCGGCAACTTGCCGGCCAGCAACAACAGCTGGATGGCGTGCTGAGAATCACCTCGTCCGATTGGTTCGGCGAAACCATGCTGACTCCCGTGCTGGCGGAATTCTCGCGCACCCACCCACGGGTGACCATCGAACTGCTGACGGACACGCGCTTCCTGAATCTCTCGCGTCGCGAGGCCGACCTGGCGTTTCGCATCCAGCCGTTTGCCGAAGCGGACGTGGTGTCGCGCAAACTGCTGCGCATGCCGTATGGCCTCTATGCAAAAGCAGGCACGCCTCATCCCGTGGCGGGTGACGGCGCCGATGCCGCATTGATCACCATGGATACCGGACTGGGCGAGATGCCCGATGTGGCGTGGCTGCAACGCCTGTTGCCCCGGGCCCAGGTGGTATTTCGCAGCAACGCACGCGCCATCCACGCACGGATGTGCCTACAAGGCGTGGGCCTGGCCGTGCTGCCGCGTCCGCTGGGTGACGCGTATGGCGAGCTGGAGCGCATCGACCTAGGTGAAGACCCACCCTCCCGCGACACCTGGCTTGGCTATCACCGCGATATGCGTCGACTCGCCCGCCTCAGGGCCCTGGTGGAACTGGTGATCGCGCGCCTGGCGAATTGACAACTGAGCAAGGCTACGCGGCGGACGGTAGCGCAGCGTTCCTGGCTTGGCCGCAGCGTGAGCTAGTGATGCACCGGAACCTTGCCGTAGCGCAGCAGCTCCTCAAAATCGCGGGCGACCGCGGCATTGCCGAAGCGCTCGACGGTAAAGGAGCGCGCCGCCACACCCATGGTCCGGCAACGCTCGCCATCGCACAAATCAAGGATGCGCTGCCGCCACGCCGCGATGTTGCCCGGCTCGATCAGATAACCGCTGACCTGGTCCCGCATGGTCTCGGGGATGCCGCCGATATCGCTGCCCAGCACTGGTATCCCGCAGGCCTCGGCCTCGATGGCCACGCGCCCAAAGGTTTCCGGCTGCACCGAAGGAAACGCCAGGAACGACATCGCGCTGTAATAGCGATCGGTGTTGGACACCCAGCCGGTGAAGTGATGGCGATGCGCCAGCCCGCACTGTTCGGCCAGCTGATGTAATGCCGGTTCCTCCGGGCCATTGCCAACCCATAGCGCATGCAGCGTCGCGCATTCGGCCATGGCTTCATTCACCGCCTGCATCAACGGCACGACGCCTTTGCCGCCGTGCATGCGGCCGGCATAGCCCATCACGATGGCCGCATCGTCAACACCAAACTCCTGCCGCACGATGGCGCGCTGCGCCGGATCCGGCTGAAACTGCCGGGTATCCACCGGGTTGTACGAGATAAATACGCGGTCAGCCGGCACGCCCCAACGCAGGTAGGCACCGCGCGCATATTCGGATACCGCGATAAAGCGCTGCGCCAGGCGCGGAATGCAGTATTCGGAAAGTCGGCTCATACGCGGCACGCGATGGCGAAACAGCGCGACTGGTGTATGGGTGGCGCGGCCGCAGGCGATCAGCGGCCAGTATTCCTTGCCGAAATTGCCGACCAACCAGTCCGGCGAAACCCGGCGCAGCTGCCGCAGCACCGTGGTGTATCCGCGCAGATCGTAGACGTTGCGGAATATGCTGAAGTGAGTGGGAATGTGCGCCGCCTTCATTCCTTCACCCATGAGTCCATGGCACGAGACGATGCCTTCCACTTGATGCCCGGCTTCCGCCATGGCCTTGGCCAACGCCACGAAATGCGTGGCGGCGCCGGTATTCTCCGGATTGGTACCGACAAACAGCAGCTTCATCTGCGTTTGTCCTCGTAACCGGTCAGCACTTTCGCCGCCACTTGCGCAAGCAGATGATGACGTGCCACCTGGATCCGCGGCAGTCGCCACAGATCAATGCCCTCGCCCGCTTCCGCGCGACCACGGTCGGTGGTGGTGGCTGCCTCAAAGCCGGCACGCCGCACCACGCCGATGGCCCGTTCGTCGTAGTCGCCGTAGGGGTAGCAGAACTGGGTGATGCGCGCGCCGAGGCGATCCTCCAACTCGGCCTTGCAACCCTGAATTTCGTCGTGCTGCTGCGAGTCATCGCATTGGCTCAGCCGCACGTGCGTACGAGTATGCGCACCCACCTCCATGCCCGCCGCACGCCAGTCGAGCAACTGGCCGACCGTCATCAACGGCTTGCGTATGCCAAGCCGGCCGGCATCCCAGGCGTTGTATTGGCCGATGAATCCACTGACCACATAGCAGGTGGCGGTGAAGCCATGGCGGCGCAGGATGGAAGCGGCCGACTCGAGATTGTCGGCATAGCCATCATCCAGGGTGATCACGGCAACACGCCCTTGCCGTTCCCCGCGCAGATAAGGCATCGCATCCGACATCGACATGCCGCGATAACCCAGCATGTTCAACAACCTCATCTGCCGCGCAAACGATGTCGGCGATACGTAGAGGCTGCGATACACCTGCACGCCGCGCGGCACCCGGGCGATGTTGTGATACATCAGGATGGGTATTTTCATGGTACGTCCCAATGACTGATCAGGCACCCGCCTGGCCGTCCTGCGCGCCCATCACATGCCACGACACGCCGCCAAAGCGCCGCCTCGCAACGAGCGTTCCGCCGATTCATGTGCGACAAGAATCATGCACGAGGAAACTGTCGTGCACCTTGCGTGTCGACGACTTTGCGCGGCGTGGGGGCCGTGCCCAGGAACAACGAGGCTTGGGCTGGCACTCGCCTCTTGCTCCTCAGGGCCGGCGCCGTCCATGGCGCCTCCCTGCATCCCCAGGGGGATGGGATTCAGCGTGAAGGCTGGATCACATGTTTCGGCGGTACTCGCCGCCCACGTCGTACAAGGCGTGGCTGATCTGGCCGAGCGAGT
>NZ_JAKWJS010000004.1 GCF_022761115.1 Dyella sp. RRB7
CTTGTGCGCCCGCTTCCCACCACCCATCGGGCCATCTCCCGGCGTTGAGATGGCCTCACCATTTTTTTGCCATCGCCTCCTTCAACAGCTCTGCGCTGAGTTGGGCATCGGCGTACATCTTCTTCAGTCGACGGTTCTCGTCCTGCAGTTCCTTGAGCTGCGACATCAGTGAGGCATCCATACCACCGAACTTGCTGCGCCACTTGTAGAACGTTGCTGAGCTGATGCCGTGCTCGCGGCACAGCTGCGGTACCGGCGTACCCGCTTCGGCCTGCTTGAGCACCGTCAAAATCTGGCTGTCGGTGAATCGAGATTTCTTCATGGAACCTCCTCGGGTCAGACTACGAGAAAATTCCACTTCTGACGTCAGCTAATTGGCGGGGGGATTACCCGCTGAATCGGTATTTCCCGGTTGCAAGAAGCGGTCATGCATGCCCATTTTAAATCAGCGATTTAGGCGTGAGTATAGTTTTCTGGCCGCAAAAAAAAGCGTAACGCCGACAATGTCCATAAGCACATGCACAAGTCTGGAGGCGATGGCCACTTCGGCCATCAGTTCCGCGCCAGGGGTTGATGCGAGCGTCTTACCGAGTAGGTAGAAGACAAGCTCTCGGATACCGATGCCGGCAGGAAATACGAAAGCTAGAACCCCGGCTACCCATGCAAGCATCAGGGACACAGTCAGCGGTAGTGCTGCTGTGTAGTCGATATTCATCCCTAAGGTGAGGAGTATATAGCTGCTGGCGGTTGGGAGTACCAACATTCCCGTGCTCAGCGCGATCGATCGCGGCAGCGAAATGCATTGAGCCTCTGGATAAGCATGGTGCAAGGTGCGATATCGCGGGATTAGCCGGATCAGCTGCTGAACGACTGGTTGCCAGTCCTTCCTAATGAGCCAAGTGCCTATTGCGACCGCGACGACCGCAATGAACATGGCGCCAGCGTTACTTACCGTGTGCGCTAGTAGGACGACTGCTGCACTACCGCAAAGCCAGCAGCTGATAATCATCAACTCCACGTTCGACATGATCGTTGCTGTCGAAGCGCGTGGCCCGGCAAGAATGGACCGCTGAATGAGCAGGGCGGCTATCTGGCCTGGAATGTACTTCGCTAGCTGTGAGTAATAGTAGGCCGAGATTCGGCGTTCGAAAGAGATCGATGGAGCCGACTTGGAGACCATGTCGCTGAATGCTATGGCAACGATAAGGTTGCCAATGACACCGACCGTAACTGCCGCCAGGGCGCCACACATATCAAAGTGGCTTTTCAGAAGGGCTGGGTCACGAAGCAACTGCGACAGAAGCCAGGCCATGAAACCGAAACCCAAGATAAGTCCGCCGACTCGCAGCCAATGCCACCAGGATTTGCGTGTTTTGGATCGCTCAGTATTCATATGTGGCGATGTTGCTGCTCGATTGCCAGTGCGTCGATCAATGCGTTCCGGGGTGAGGGTGTCATTTGGACTCGCCAGATGACATGAGCTGGCCTTTGAGCACTTTCAACCTATCGTCCAGATAGCCTCCGATGTTTAGGCGTTCGAGTTCGTTCAATTGCCTATGTGCTTCATCGAATCTTCGTTCTGACACAAGCATGTGAAATAGAGTTATGCGATATGCAGTTTCGGTTGGAGCTTCCTTGATCGCGGCAGACATCTCTTGCTTGCCCAGTTGGATGTCTGCGAGCTGGTTCCACGCGAATTCACCGTAGGCGGCCAGTATGCGTGCGCTAGGGTCAGGGTGAGCGATAGCTGCCTCAAACGCTCTTTTCATGAGGGGCCTGGGAAGATCACATTGGTTTTCGCGCATGCAGTTCATTAGTGCAATCAGCGAGCTTTCGTCCTGTATGCTTGGTTTTCTGGAACCTAGCTTCGCAATCATGCTGTTCCACCATGTTTCTTCAATGGGCATATGCATTCGCGAGTTCATGAAAATCAGCGCTTGCTGCGGCAGGATGGAAGACTTGGGAAGGCTCGCGGCCTTCTCAAGCGGCTCATAGGCTAGTCGGGTATAGGGTGAGCCAGGGTCATAATTGGAATAGATGATATATGTGCGCCCCAGTTCATACTGGGCGCGTGGTGATTCCGGTGCCCGGTTTGCCAGCTCTTTGGCGAGGCGCAGGGGTTCTCCCCAGGCATATGCGGTCGCGGCAGTCTGCCACGTCCACCAAGCCATCAGTAGAGTGATTGGCAACAGGGCCAATCCATGAGTCAGCCACTCATGGGGGCGCAATACTGTACTTTTGGCGTGTTGTCCTGTCGCTTGTGTGAGCGGCAAAGGCGTAATGACTGGCACGACGGCAAGCAGCAGGCCAAGGCTGGCGAAGTAATTGCGATGTTCGTAGATAAGCTCCAGCGGCAGGATAGTGCCAGTCAAAAGATGGCTGCCGATAAAAAGTGCGATACCCAGCGCGGCGATGGGATGCCTGGGCCGAAGCCAGATAACAGCGGTCGTGAGAGCGGCTAGGCAGACGATGCCCGCCATTGTGGTCCATGGCGCCAGCAGCCCGGTCGAGACGTCGAAGTCGTCATGATAAAACGATAGCTCATGTGGGGTGGGCACCAGCGTCCAAAGTATGTAGTCGATGATGACACGTGCTTCGCTGAGTAATCGCGTGGCCATGGTGAAGTCGCGGGTCGACCACACCTTGGGCTTCAGTAGTTCGGGTAGGAGATAGCCAAGGCCAGCGAGCAGAGGAAGCACCAGGATCACGACAAACATCGCAATGAGGCGATGGTCCGTTGCCGGTGATGTACCAAGTGGAGTGTTGGAGGCGTGGTTTCGAAAGTCGAACAGGCACCACTCCAGCAGTAGTGCATAGAGCGGCAGCATCACTGCCGTTTCCTTGGCCATCACCCCCAGGCCCGCAGGAAGCGTGATGCTTGCCAGGCACAGCAGAAATCCAGGAGAGAAAAGGCGCCCATTCGCCTCGCCAAGTATGACGCGGCGGCCGTGGATATAGCCGATCAGCCCGGCGAGTACGAAGAGATTGGCTAGGCTCTCCATTCGCTGTACGACGTAGAGCACGGCGGTAAGATTGATCGGTAGTAGCAGCCAGGCAGTTGCAATCAGCAGAGCCAACAATGTGGCGCGTATGTTTTGCGCAGAGTCCGCGGGATTTGCCATAGTCCAGGGCGCCACGCACTGAAGTAACGCGCGGACGAACAGGAAAACCAGCACACCATTGAGCAGGTGGATGATCAGGTTCGTCAGCTTCATCCAGAACGGGTCCAGCCTGTTCAGCAGGAAATTGACGGCAAAGGTCAGCGAGGCGAGTGGTCGTTTGAACTCGCTCGATGGCGAAGAAAGCGCAGCATTGATCAGCGAGGAGACAGTAGCGTCATCAGGCTGGACCCCCTTGTTGTCTACAATATTTGGGTAGTCGTCAAACAGCCAGCCACCGTGAAGGCCAGGCCAATAGAGCAAGGTGGTAATGAGCAGGGTCAGCGCTAGCAGGCGCCAGCCCGAACGGGATGACATAAAGAAATGCGCCACAAGTTCTGGAGTCGGCATCGACTGGGATGGCAGCAGCTTACAGCGTTCGGCGCATCGTTCCAGCCTTTAGGTTTGGCTCGCTTGACACAAGTTCAGCCGTGGCTAGGTTGTTAAATGGACCAGAGCAGCTTACAGCAGGCTAGCTTTGGTTGGACCGAGGCGGTTGAACACTGGGTCCGCTGTCCTGAGGTTCGGGGTGTGCGGCCTCCTTTGTGTGGCCACAGGAATCTTTCATGGCCCGTACGGTCCGCGAGATATCTGATGGAGTCGTATTCGCTCTGTCAGTTCCATCTAGTTTATGCACGCTACAATTTGCCCGCCGGACATTTAAAATCGACTTCAACCTGCTCGATTTCATTAGGTAGTCGTGGATGTACAGATAACAAGCTATTGTTCGGGCGGTTGCCATCTACGGTGATCCCAGCCAGATCAGTCATGGTTTCAAAAAACATATCGGTCGAAGCTAGCATGTCCCGCCGGCTCTGCATAAGAGATACCTTGTCCTGATTCAACTTCTTATAGAGCGGCGAAGGCCAGAACAAAGCTGCGGGGTGTTGAGTCGCTTTTGAAAACTGTCCATGCCCGCTCTGCATGCGGCAGTCATCAAAAAGGGCCTCGCCGTGATCTGAAGAATAGAGTAGCCAGCTTTCCATGTTCTCATGCCTGGCAAGTTCGTTAATGAGACTGCTCAAGACATGGTCTGTGAAAAGAATGGTGTTGTCATAGCCGTTGATCAGGACTTGCTTGTCATTTCGATTGAATAGTTGTGCCTGAGTACCATTCGGATCGTCGGGAGTGAATTTTGCGAACGTCCTCGGGTATCTGTCGGTATAGCGGAAATGGCTGCCCAATGTATGGATGACGACAAAGTTGTCTTTTTGATTGGGAGCATCAATGAGCTGCCGCAACTCCGCGACCGCTGCATCATCGTGCTTGCCCTCATAGCGATAGTCCACAGGATTCAAGAACCGAACATCATCTGATTCGTAGGCATAAGTTGAAATGGGGGAATCGTGAAAACCTACCGGCGCCTGGAGCGAAATCCAGGAGGTTCGAAATCCTGCTTGCTTGAATACGGTGACGATGGAGGCCTCTGCAAATGCAGGGCTGGCTATCGTACTTGGCTTGCGGCTGATCATCAGGGGTACCGCCAAGCGTGTAAAAGGCCAGGGCGTATACATCCGTTTGAATGACACTACATCACCACGCTGCGAGAGCTCCGGAGTGGTGTCTCGCTGATAGCCGTTTAGGCCCCAGTGGTCTGCACGCGATGTTTCGCCGATGACTAGTACGTAGAAACGTCGATGACCATTCGTTACTGGTGGGTGGACCGTAAATCTGAAGTCCTTGTCTCTGGAGATTGCGGATACCAATGCTCGCCGTTCGTTTAGAAAGCTATATATGACCCAGGGGAGCCCTGTGGGATAGGTTGCTTCAATGGCTTTATCTTGGCCTCGTTTTTCCATAGGAAATACAGGTGTCGATGCTTGTGCACCGGAATTGTCCATGGTGGGTAGCCCTGCGATACAGGTAATGGCGATCCATGTGATCACGCTATAGACCAATAGGCGGGGTCTCCATAGCCGGTTATAAGCGCGGCTTTCTGGCCATGCCAGATAGCCGAGAATGGCCGGAAGGGTGAAGCTCAGCAGCAGAAAAGAAGGCAGGGAGCTGAAGAAATCCGATGCTTCAGCACGATTGGTTTCTAGCAGTAGGGAGATCGAGTTGGCATCGAATGTCCAGCCATATTCACGGATGAATGCAACCTCTCCTATTCCGATGATTGCCAAGATGGTTAAAACGGTGACGATAAGACGGGGAAGGCGGCTGTATGCCGCAGTCAAGACAAAGAGACTCAGAAAGGTGCTGCTGAGGATGACCGTTGTTTGATCCCATTCGAGAGACTGCGCTTTTTTAAGTGCCAAGGTGAGAGAAGGGAGTGCGCATACGCTCGCCAGGCCAATGAGAGAGGGCAATCTGACATAGCTGCGTCTCGGTGGGGCGTCTATATAGAAGCTATCGATCGACATACAGTGCAGCCGAGATGAGTGAATTTGTAGCATGCCGATGCATGACATGGTGCTTGGCGGGGATATCGGGAAGCCTGCAATGTTCGATGCGCCAATCCATCTTGCAAATTCGAGGTGGCGTCGGTGCAATGACGGACCAGAATGTGGCGGGATAGATCGGCATGGCTTACTTTATCGTGGGCGAGACACGTGATGATTAGGGACTTGAGTCGTCCGCTTTCTAGCTGGACCATCCCGTCGCGTATCGTGGAAATATTCCCAATAAGGCGGATATAAAGGATAACCGGCGTACACGCGCGATGGTTCGGACCTGGTCTTATGTTTTATTGACGCCTGCCTCCGTTGACTTCATGTGCCGATTGGAGCGGCCCAGCCGAGAGTTGGGAGGCGGCTAGTTCCTTTGTGGCCTTGCTTTGCATGGTGAGCAGCGCAGCATCGCTGCGCAGCGTGGGCTGCAACTGCCAGGCTTGGGCGATTACCGCTTGGGCTTCCTGATATCGATGGTTTTCCAGCAGGTAGCTAGCGAGCTGTCGGGCGTATCCGGCAACGTCCTTGTCGAGTCGCAGCGCCTGCTGCCAGTGCTGGATAGCCAGGTTGGTGTCGTGCAACACCGCACCACCAAGCTCCGCATAGCTTGCATGCAGGTTGGCTCGGGCGGGCACGCGTTTAATGACGATTTCATAGGCACGCGCCAGCTGCTGGGCGTCAATATCTGTTTTTCCCTGTAGGCGCTCGGTTGTCAGCTTGTCCAGGGCGAGGTAAGCCTCTGGACCTAGCGGACGGTTTCTCAGCTTGTCGAAAAAACTTTCCCAAAGCGCAGGAACATCTGGTTGATCGTGGTGTTCTGCATTGACGAGAAGCAGGGCTTCTTCCGCCATGGGCGAGGCGCTGGGTAGCGTAGTTGCCCTCCTCAGCTCCTTGATGCTGAGCGAATAGAGCGGTGAGCTCGGGTTGTTCTGTGCCATGAACATGTAGCGCCGTGCCAAATCATAAGCGGCGCGAGCGGAGCCTGGGTTGTCATCGACCAAGTTTTGCGCCAGCAACAATCTGTTTCCCCAGATAGAAGAGCGAATAAAGGTCAGTAGGCCGAAGTTGAGCACCAATATGCCGGCGATCAGCACGATGACGCGCTGGTCGGCGCAGCGAGTAGAGAGCCATAGCAGATCGGCCAATGCCAGCAATATGCCGAAGAGTGCTGGGTAATTTCGGTGTTCAAACACCAGCTCCAAGGAAATTGGCGCACTGGTCAGGCCGTGGGCCACAAAGAACCAACCTATGCCAAGGGCGAGCAGGGGGCGACGTTTCCGCATGGCGACAACCAAGGCAACAAGGCCAATTAGAAACAGGCCGCCGAGTAGGGTAGTGATGGGGTGTAGCAGATCTTGAGAAGCGGGGTAATTGTCGTAGTAGAAATGCAACAGGTTCGGCAGCGGCAGCAGTATCCAGCCTATGTACAGCGAAAGTACGCGAAGCTGGGTCAGTTCGCGCTGCCAGGCGTTGTAGTTGCGTGCGGCGTAAGCCGCATCGGTGGTGTAGTGCGGCAACAGGTAGAACATGAAGACCAGCGCCGCCAGTAGGCCTCCGCCGAGGTAGGTAATTTTCCAAGCGCGGCGGGTAGTGGACGCCTGAGCCGAAAAATGCAGCAGGGTCAGCTCCAGCAATAGGGCATAGCCAGGCACCAGTACGGCGGTTTCCTTGGCGTAATAGCCAATCACCGTCAGCATGGCGCACAAGCCAAGCCAAGGCCAGGCGCGATGCCCTTCCATTTGTCGGCGACGCGCGCGCCAGTACGACAGCAGCGCAAGCAGCACGAATGCAAAGCCCAGCAACTCCATGCGCTGCACTACGTACATCACGGCGGAAACTTGCAGTGGATGGATGGCCCACAGTGTTGCGATACCTATGGCCCAATAACCCGTAACGCGCCGACGTTGATGCTCGGCTTCGGAGTTATTGGTTGATGTCCAGCCTACCTGCAGTAAGCGCTGAGTTAGCATCATCAACAGAATGGTGTTGAACAGATGAAGCGCGAGATTGGTGGCCTTGAACCCCCAGGTGCTGCCTCCCCATGCGTAGTTCAATGCAAAGCTCAACATTGCAATGGGGCGCTGTATGTTGATGCGTGACCACCCCCATACCTGCTGCAGGTCGTGCCAGTGCCAGCTACCGACGTGAATGGCCGGGTTCTCGGCAAAGATCGGATAGTCGTCAAAGATGAAGCCACCGGATAATGCGGGCCAGAACGAAATAAGAGCAACGCCCAGCAGGCCAAGAGTGAGCAGCATCGGGTATGTAAGGGGCCGGAAATGTAGCCGCATGAGCTTGACTCTTGTTGTTTTCGTGGATGTCAAAAGGCGAGGGCCGCCATGGTGGCGGCCCTCGCTGATCCGTAACAAGGATTCCTGTCCGGAATTGCTACAGCTTAGCCACCCGAGGCGGCAGCAGCGGACGGACAGCTGGCCGGGGCGTATTTCGCCACCACGCCAGGGGCGGAGCAGGTCCAACCACCGCTCGCATTGCGGGTCCAGACGATGGAGCCGCCGTTGAGAGCAGAGTTGGCATGGTTACCAAAGGTGCCGGTGATGGTGGCGGTCTGCCCCCAGGAACCAACGGTCGGATGTCCATTATTGCCCGAGAGGAGGTCGGAGGAGGTGCTGGTGTCGACGCAGCTGGCCGGGCTGCCAAAGGTGGTTGCACCGGCGTTGAGGCAGTCCTCAACGGCAACCTTCATGTCGCCGGTTTCACCAACCACGCGGGTGACCTGCGAGCGAACGACGTAGGTCTGGTATTGCGGAATAGCAATGGCCGCCAGGATCGCGATGATCGCAACCACGATCATCAGTTCGATAAGGGTGAAGCCCTTCTGTGCATTCTTCATGGTGGTTCCTCTGTTTTGGTTAGCTAACCGTAGGTTGTGCCCCTGAGCCCCGGTCCCGTACCCCCTAGGCGGATCCGGTCCCCCACAATTGTCGTGGAACGACCAGGAAACTCGTGGCAGTTGCAGCATCTTGTATGCCACTACTACCTCTGGCAGGCCCCTGCCCGCAGGCAGGTGGTGGGATTGTGCAGGGGTTGGCACTAAGCAACAAGCCGGACGCTGGACTGTCTTGCCATTACTGCGGATCGGGTCTCGTGGGAATAGTGCGTCTCGTCGCTGGTGCGACCATGGTGGTCACGTGATGACATTTTTGGTCACCTTTCGACTCCGTTGTTTAGCTGCTGACGCAACTTGCGGGCAGGTATTTAGGATCTACATTCGAGACGCAGGACCATTGCCCGGAAGTATTACGGTTGAGCTGAATGTATCCGCCTGGTGGCAGAATGCTGTTCTGCAATGCACAGTTGATGTAGCCGGCGCCATCCACAGGGGTGATGGCTGAGATCGTGGAACAGCGAGACGTCTGAGATGCAAGCCCCAGGTTGTCTACGTTTGCGTAGACGGCACCGTTGGTAGTGCCCTGGTTGACTAGGGTTTCATATGCGGTTCGTCCGGGATCGATCTCTGCCAGGGCAGCCGTCATTTGCGCGCGCACCATGTAGGTTTGATACTGCGGAATGGCGATAGCCGCGATGATGGCGATGATGGCCACGACAATCATCAACTCGATAAGCGTAAAGCCTGCGTTGAATCGCGGGCGTGACATGGCAAGCTCCCCCCAAGGTATGTCGGGGACGAGCGCAGCAGCTTTTGTACCAAGACCGAAGGGTTATGTCAGGGTCGGCCTGCATCGATCAAGATGGCGCAAGAATTTGTGATACCCGTCACGGCTAGGATTGGATTTCCGACACGCCATTGATCCATCGCTTCATCACCGAGGTTGGAGCGTTGGCAGCGCCTTCATGCCGTAGAAGGAGAAGCGCTCCCATATCTTGGTTAGAGGAACAGACGTACAGACCTTGGGGGCATGCTGACCCCGGTAGCAGAGGGGGCAACGGCTGTCGCGGTGGCGTCGATCATGGGTACTGCGGTGGGGTATAGCTGCGCCTCATCTCCCTCCCCGCCCGGGTTGGAAGGGGGTAAGAGCTTGCGCCGGGCCGCCGCGCCTCTTACCGTCAGCGCACTCGTAGCACCCAGGAAACCCCCCGATGAAACCCTTGTTTGTCGCGCTGGCGCTCGCGCTGGCCGGAACCTCTGCGGTAGCGGCCGAGGTCGAGAACCACGGCCCGCATCCGTTCAGTATCCGTGATCTGGTGATGATGGACCGCGTCGGCGACCCGCAGCTGTCGCCCGATGGCCGTTACGCGCTTTATACCGTGCGCGTCACCGACTACGCGGCCAACAAGGGCGTCACCTCGATCTACCTGTTGGATCTCGACAAGGGCGGCGATCCGGTCAGGCTGGTCGACAAGGCCTCCGGCCCGCGCTGGGCGCCGGATGGCAGCGCCTTCTACTACGTGGCGCCGAAAGATGGTGTCGCGCAGCTGTGGCGTCGTCCGCTGGGTACATCCGGCAAGGTTGTGGACCCGCAGGCCGCGCAGGCCGTACCGGTGACGAATGCCCCGATCGACGTCGATGGCTACAAGCTTTCGCCGGATGGCAAGAAGGCGTTGTTGACGTTTGGCGTCTTCACCGACTGCGCCGACCTGGCCTGCACTAAGGAACGCCTGGATGGCCGTGCGGCGGACAAGGCTTCCGGCACCGTCTACGACAAGCTGTTCGTGCGTCATTGGGACACATGGTCTGACGGTCGCCGCGCGCAGCTCTTTATCGCCGATCTGGACCATGCCGCCGAGCAGCCGGTGCTGCTGACCCGCGGCATCGACGGCGACGTGCCGAGCAAGCCGTTCGGAGACGATGGCGAATTCAGCTTCTCGCCCGATGGCAAGACGGTTTATTTCGACGTGCGCATCGCCGGCAAGGCCGAGCCGTGGTCGACCAACTTCGACGTCTACAGCGTGCCCGCCGATGGTTCCGCCGCACCGCGCAACCTCACGGCAGCCAACCTGGCGTGGGATGCCTTTCCGGTGGCCTCGCCCGATGGCAAGACGCTGTACTACCTGGCCATGAAGACGCCGGTGTCCGAGGCGGATCGCTTCGGCATCATGGCGTTGGACCTGGCCACCGGCCAGAAGCGCGAAGTGGCGCCAAACTGGGATCGCTCCGCCGGCAGCCTGCAGGTTTCCGATGATGGCAAGACGCTTTACGCCACGGCGGACGATAACGGCCAGCATCCGCTGTTCGCCATCGATGTGGCCACCGGCAAGGTCAGCACGGTGGTGACCGACGGCACCGTCGGCGGCTATGCGCTGGGCAAGTCACACCTGCTGGTTCAGCGCGATGACCTCAAGCGTTCGGCCGACCTCTACGTTGCCGACCTGCGCGGCAAGGGCCTCAAGCAGGTTACCCACTACAACGCCAATCGCCTGAAGAATGCGCAGATGGGCGACCCGGAGTTCTTCACCTTCAAGGGCTGGAACAACGAGACGGTGCAGGGCTATGTGGTGAAGCCGGTTGGCTACAAGTCCGGCAAGAAATACCCGGTGGCCTTCATCATCCATGGCGGTCCGCAGGGCGCGATGGAAAACGGCTGGAGCTATCGCTGGAACCCGCAGACCTATGCGGGCCAGGGCTTCGCCGTGGTCACCATCAACTTCCACGGTTCCACCGGTTACGGCCAGGCCTTCACCGATTCCATTTCGGGTGATTGGGGCGGCAAGCCGCTGGAAGATCTCAAGGCTGGTTGGAAAGCCGCGCTGGCCAAGTACAGCTTCCTCGATGGTGACCGTGCCTGCGCACTCGGCGCCAGCTACGGCGGCTACATGATTTACTGGATCGCCGGCGTGTGGAATGAGCCGTGGAAGTGCCTGGTCGATCATGACGGCGTGTTCGATGCACGCGCCATGTACTACGACACCGAAGAGCTATGGTTCGAGGAGCGCGAGAACGGCGGCACGCCATTCGAGCACCCGGAGAACTACGAGAAGTTCAACCCTGTCAACCATGTCAAGGATTGGCGTGTGCCGATGCTGGTGATCCACTCGGCGCAGGATTTCCGTATTCCCGATACGCAGGGCCTGGGCGCATTCACCGCACTGCAGCGTCGCGGTATTCCCAGTCAACTGCTGCATTTTCCGGATGAAAACCACTGGGTGCTGAAGCCGCAGAACAGCGTGCAGTGGCATGAGACGGTGAATGCGTGGTTGAAGCAGTGGACTTCAGCGGATGCATCGGCAACGAAATTGAACTAATAGTGATAGGTCTCGACAGAAAAACAAAGGCGGCCCTGGAGGTCGCCTTTGTTTGCTGATGATTGAAATGGCTGAGGCACGTTAGTTTGAGAGGGTTGAATTACTCTGGGATGGTTGGCTGCGTTTGAGCGACATTACTTCCTCCAGAGTGCTTTCCGTCAAGGGGTCTGCCGGTGTGAGTGAGCTTGCCGCGCGTAACACATTCTCGGCGTCGTCCAATTTCCCTTGGAGGATGAGCATCTGTCCTGTCGTAACGTAATACGTGCTTAGCATCCCCTTGTCCATTAAGAGAAGAGGGGAACGTCTTGCTCGTTCCAGTGCTATTTCCGCTCGCGTCGAATCCTTATCGTTGACTGCTAGTTTGGCGATCATCAGCATGCAATTGGCGCAAGGCGCTGGGTCGGCCAGCAGCTGACTTCCCAGTTCGCGGGCGTGGCTGTAGTCCTTATTTTTGATGTACGTATGCAGCAGATTGTCCTTGGCTTGCGAGGCTTGAGGGTTAACTGCCAGCGCCCAGCGCCAAAGGTTTGTGTCATTTGACCACATCGGCAGGATGATGCGAATGTCGACAATGGCAAATGCAAGCCACAGGAAGATGCCCGCCGCAAATAGAGTAACAGTCGGCCTTCGTGGCAGCCTCTTGATGGAAAAAGTCCGCGGCCAGCACACAAGAGGCAGTAGGCTGCAAACGACAGCCAAAGCGGTTGTTGCATAGCGTTCGTGATAGAGGCTTCGTTCAAAGCTAAGCGGGATCACATGCAAAACAGGTAGAAGTGCCGCAGTTGCCGCTAAGATGATGCATGCTGTCGATGATGCTCGCTTGATGGCTAAATATAAGCTAGGCAAGAAGATGCCGAGGGCCAAAATGTCGGTAAGAATCGACTGGACTGAGATGAACGTAAATGGTTGGACATCTAGGGGATGGATCGGACTCATCCCATAGATGGGCCAAACCATTGTCCTTAGATAGCGCACGTAAACAAAACAGGCTTCCTGCAGGTGCGCAATGAAGGAAGCGGCGGGTGTGTCGCTATTGAAGGGATTTTTGATGCCTCCAAGTGCCCAGTGGCGAAAACAGAGGTAGATAATTCCCGCCAGGAACATACCTGCATACGCAATCCAGTTTCGGTGGAGAAGTGATCGGAAAGACGCTGGCATGCTTTCGTTCGATTTCCGTGCAAACAAAACCCAGTCGGTAATGACGACCAATAGAGGGAGAGAAACGGCGGACTCTTTGGAGCAAGCGGCCAGGAAAAAGATTGCTGTAAGTGTCGTTGCGCGAATCAAGTCACGCCTGATTGATACATTCGCAACTAGGCCAAGCAAAACCAGCATCGTTGTGACAAGGTCAAACTGGCAGCCGATCCAAGCTACCGGCTCGATTAGCGCGGGATGCAAGCCGAAGAGGGTCATGCAGCCGGCCATCGTCCACATCAATCGATTGCCGTTGCCCTCCATCATTTTGCCGCAACGCCACGACAACGTCCCGACCAGAAGTGTATTGATTAGGTGTAATCCAAGCGATACCGCATGCATCGGTCCTGGTGCGCTATTAAAAAGTCGAACCTGCAGGGTCAAGAAGGCAACGACCAGTGGTCGGAAATAGAGTTCCCAGGAGTTGAAGTCGCGGAAGATATAGTGCTTCCATTGGTCTCCCTGGGTGAGCCACGGTGTGTCGTGAAAGCTCGGCCAGTCATCCCATACAAAGTCGGCGTGGACGACAGGCCAATATATAAAAGCGGTTACTACGAGAATTATGGCGGCGATGCCGTATCTTAGCCTGTTGTGCATCTTCTCCCCGGAGGCTTTATTTGATTGTGATAAAAATGCGGCGATCCAGCCTGTATCCGACTGGCTCAGATATGTACATGTGCAGAAATGGTTCTCCTACCTTAGGGATGCTCTGAACTAATCACATTCGACGCATCACCCTGCCTGCATGAGCATACGTCGAGATCAAAATGGCTGCGCCATAGGGCGGATGGGTGCGTGCCCTCACTAGGGCCGTGGCCTTCATGTCAACTCCAGCAGTCGGCGCCGCGCCATCCACACGTTCGACAACGCAAACAGCATCAACACCTGCCCTGTGTTTTTTGCCAATCCCCGATAGCGCACCTTCGTATAGCCGAACTGTCGCTTGATCACTCGGAACGGGTGCTCCACCTTCGCCCGCACCGCGGCCTTAAGGTATTCCACGTAGCGCGTGGCGTCTTTCAGCTTGCCATTCGGAAGGGCCTTGAGCTCGCCCGGCCTGCTGGCGATGTGCCAAGTCAGCCGGCGCCCGGCTAGCCCTTCACGCTTGTCCGCACCGGTATAGCCGGCATCACCCCACACGCTCTTTTCCTTGCCGTGCAGCAGGCACTCGGTTTGCGTCACGTCCGCCGCATGGGCTGGCGTGGTCGTGACGGTGTGTACCAGGCCCGATTCCACGTCCACGCCAATGTGTGCCTTCATGCCGAAGAAATACGGGTTTCCCTTCTTCGTCTGGTGCATCTGCGGATCGCGCTTCCCGTCCTTGTTCTTGGTCGAGGACGGCGCATGGATGATGGTGGCATCCACAAGGGTGCCCTGGCGCAGCAGCAAGCCTTGCTTGCCAAGATGGGCGTTAACCGCCTCCAGCAGTTTGCCGGCCAGCTCATGGGTCTCCAGCAACCGGCGGAACTTCAGGATCGTCGTCTCGTCCGGTAACGCGTCATCGGCCAAGTCCAGCCGCGCAAAGCGACGCATCGACTCGATCTCGTAGAGCGCATCCTCCATGCCTGGATCGCTCAAGGCGTACCACTGCTGCATGAAGTGGATGCGCAGCACGGTGCCCAGCGGCATCGGCGGCCGCCCGCGACGGCCTGCCTTGGGGTAGTGCGGTTCGATGATCGCTTCGAGTACCGACCACGGCATCACTTGCTCCATCTCCGCCAGGAACACCTCGCGACGCGTGCGCTTCTTTTTGGCATCGAAGGTTAACGAGGCGAACGTGGTTTGCTTCATGGGGGCACGCGGTTCGATGGGATGACGCTGGGATGCATCATGTGGGGAATAAATCAGAGCATCCTTAGGAGATACTAGGGGATTCTCGATACTCAGAACCAACGAGATCGCTTGAGTGCTATGTAAATTGTTACCACCACCCCTATAACCAGTACGATTACTGCCGGATAGGCCCAAGGCTTGCTCAGCTCGGGCATATGCGTGAAGTTCATCCCGTACCAACTGGTGAGCAGCGTTGGGGCCGCAAGCATAGCGGCCCAGCCGGCGAGTTTTTTCATCACTTCATTCTGGCCAAACGTCACCAGCGAAAGATTCACGTTGATGGCGGCGGCGAGCATCTCGCGCATGGCGCTGATGGATTCGTTGACGCGAAACACATGGTCGTACACGTCGCGGAAATACGCGCGCAGTTCATCCGGAATCAGTTGCGGATGCAGGCGCACCAGCTGGCTGATGATGTCCTGCATGGGGGCTACGGCCAGCCGTAGCGTCATCAGATCTCGCTGCATGTCGTAGAGCCGCCGGATCGTGCTGCGCTTGAACGTGTCCGAGAAAATGTCCTGTTCAAGCTCCTGCAGTTCCTCGCGGAAATCGCGCACGATCGGTAGCAGGTTGTCCACGATGAAGTCGAGCACGCCATAGAGGCCATAGCTCGGTCCCAGCGAAAGCAGCTCGGGGCTGTGTTCGCAGTTGCGGCGGGCAGGGGCGTAGGAGAGCGAGGCGCCGTGCCGCACGGTAACCAGGTAACGCGCGCCCAGAAAAATGTGCGTTTCACCGAAGGCGATATGCCCGCTGATCAGCTGGGCAGTCTGCACCACCACGAACAGCGAATCGCCGTAGGTCTCGATCTTGGTGCGCTGGTGCGCATGCTGGGCGTCTTCGATGGCCAGGTCATGCAGGTCAAATTCTTCCTGCAGCTTGCTGAGCAGGGGTTCATCGGGCTCATGCAGTCCCACCCAGACGAAAGTGTCCGGCTGCTTGAGCACCTCGCTGATGTCATCCAGGCTGATATCGCCGATGCGCTGGCCATCGAAGCGATAGGCCACGCAATTGATCACCATGGATTGGGGTGCGGAGGGATCGGTAGCTGGCGGCGCGGTCAGATTCATGGGCAAATGATGCGCTGCTGCATGAGACAGGGCAACGACAGCAGGCTCAGCGGGTGATGGCCCGCGGCGCTTGCTTCTGGCGCAGGCACCAAGCCAACACCAGCCAGCACGGCAACGCGAACAACAACCATGGCTGATTCTGCTGCACGACACCGGGGAGCAGGTGCAATGCCAGGGCTGCCAGCACGGCCAGCAACTGCACCACGATCAAGCCGTCGACCAGCCGTGAGGGCATGGCGCCGCGGCGCGAGCGCCACAGGGCCGTCACCAGCAGGAAGGCGAGCGGATTGAACAGCAGCAGGTTGGCATTGGCCCAGGCCGAGTGATGGGTGGTGAGGGTCCACAGCACCAACAGCGCGATGCCGACGAAGCCGGCCAACACCAAGTAGAGCGAGCCGAGCAAGGCGTAGACGGTTGGTGCGTAGCGGCGGGCGATCAGCAGTAGTGCGGCGAAGGCGAGGCCGGCAAGCGCCAGCGGCAGGCGCAGGTCGGGTGCTTGGGCGGGCGGGGGGGCGAGCTGGTTCGGCGATAGCAGCTGTTCGTCCTGCACCAGCGGGTGTTGTCCGCCCTGGCCATCGACAACCTTCACCTGGCGCATATCAACCTGCAGCACCATCGGCAGGAAGCTTTCCTGCCATGCATTCAATGGCTGGTCGGCGTAGGGGCCAAGGCCGAGGTCGAGGATGAGCATCAGCCACGCTTGCTCGCTCATCAGCCGGGCGGTCTGCTGGCGGTAGGTCATGCCGGCGGGGCGCGCTTCGAGTTGTTGCTTGATGATGCCGCCAAGCGCCTTGTCCAGCGCGTCGCGTACGCGGGTGGCGCAGTTGTTGGCGTAGTAGTCGTAGGGATAGCGCACGTTTTCCGGGCGCAGGTTCCATAGCAGGTAGTCGCGCAGGTCCGCCGCCTGGGCCGGGGTGAAGGCCAGGTGCTGGCGCGTCACCGAGCGGCCGACCTGCACGTAGTACTGCTGGTCGACGTCGCTTGGCGCGGCGTCCATCAGGTAGTGCATGCGGCCGGCGGCGAAATGGAGCAGGAAACCCTTTTCGTCAAAGTCGAACACACCGTAGTTGAAGGTGACAGCCTCACCGCTGACGGTGTCGCGCAGTTCGATGGCGTCGTGGCCGAAGCGTTCCCAGTAAGTGTCGCCCGGGCCGTAAGTGATCAGCGATACCTGCAGGTTGCTGCCCGGGGCATCGGCCACGCCGGCTTGCGCACGCGGCGCCCAGCCGAGCACGCAAGCCAGCATCAGCAACGCAAAGCCCGACAGGACGCGCCGAAGAGTGTTGGTGGTGGCCTTCATCGGCGTCCTGCCCGGTTGCGGCACGATCAGCCTTCCCGGCGCGGGGTGACGCGGAAGGCCTGCACGCGCCGGTCATCCGCTTCGGTGACATGGAACAGGTAGTCGCCGATGGCGATCTCTTCGCCGACTTCCGGCAGATGGCCGAACTCGGAGGTGCACATGCCACCCACGGTGTCGAACTCCTCGTCGGAGAAGTTGGCGCCGGTCTGCTCGTTGAAGTCGGCGATCGGGGTGAGTGCACTGACGATCCAGCCACCGCCCGATTGCTCGTGCATGAGCGTGGGCTCGTCCTCGTCGTCGTGTTCGTCGTCGATCTCGCCGACGATCTGCTCGAGCACGTCCTCGATGGTGATCAGGCCGGCCACGCCGCCGTACTCGTCCACCACCAGCGCCATGTGGTTGCGCGTGTGGCGGAACTCCGCCAGCAGCACGTTGAGGCGCATCGATTCGGGAATCAGCACGGCCGGGCGCAGCACGGTGCCGATATCGAAGTGATTGCCGTCGCCGACGAACTTCAGCAGATCCTTGGCCAGCAAGATGCCGAGGATCTCGTCCTTGTCTTCGCCGTGCACGGGAAAGCGGGAGTGGCCCGATTCGACCACGGTGGCGAGGATGTCGGGCAGTGGCGCTTCGGCCGATACCATCACGATCTGCGAGCGCGGGATCATGACGTCGTCCACGCTCAGCTCGGTGACCTTGATGGCACCCTCGACCATGGTCAAGGTGTCGTTGGACATCAGGCCGTTGGCCTGGGCGGTGCGCAGCTCATCGATGAGCTCCTTGCGGTTGCGCGGCTCGCCGGAAAACAGGTGGCCCAGTCGATCCCACCACTTACGGTGAGCCGGGCCGCTGGTACTGCCAGGGTCCTCGTTCATTACTCGTGCGGATGCTGCCCGTGGACGGGCGGAAGAGTCAGTCTAGCGGAAAATCCGTGACGATTCAGGAACAAGGCCGCAATGGCATTTCCCTCCCCCTTTGGGGAGTGGGGGCTAAAGCTCACCTATTGTAGGGATCGGCAATGCCCAGCCCGGCCAGGATGCGTGTCTCCAACGCCTCCATCGCCTCGGCTTCGGCATCCTCCATATGGTCATAGCCCAGCAGGTGCAGCACGCCGTGCACGGTCATGTGCGCCCAGTGGTCGCGCGCCGGCTTGCCCTGCTCGGCCGCCTCGCGGGCCACCACCGGGGCGCAGATGGCCAGGTCGCCGATCAGTGGCAGCGTCACGCCGGGGGGCAGCTCGACCGGGAACGACAGCACGTTGGTCGCGTAGTCCTTGCTGCGGTATTCGCGGTTGAGCGCACGGCCTTCTTCGGCGTCGACAATGCGGATGGCCAGCTCGGTGGCCTTGCGGCGCCTGGCGCCGCGCAGGGCGGCCTCCGCCCAAAGCCGGAAACTGGCGGGGGCGGGCACGCCCTTGCGGGAAGCGCCATAACCGACGGAAAGCGCCAGGGGCGACGAACTCATCGCGGCGGCTCCTCGGAAGCCTGTTCGAAGGCCTCGTAGGCACGCACGATCTTGGCCACCAACGGATGGCGCACCACGTCGCGCGAGGTGAAGAAGGTGAAGCTGATGCCCTCCACGCCACGCAGTACCTCGATGGCGTGGCGCAGGCCCGAGCGCACGTTGCGCGGCAGGTCGATCTGGCTCACGTCACCGGTGATAACCGCCACCGAGCCGAAGCCGATGCGCGTGAGGAACATCTTCATCTGCTCGACGGTGGTGTTCTGCGCCTCGTCGAGAATCACGTAGGAGTCGTTGAGCGTGCGGCCGCGCATATAGGCCAGCGGCGCGATCTCGATCACGTTGCGCTCGATCAGCTTGGCCACCTTTTCGAAGCCGAGCATTTCGTACAGCGCGTCATACAGCGGGCGCAGGTACGGATCGACCTTCTGGCTCAGGTCGCCCGGCAGGAAGCCCAGCTTCTCGCCTGCTTCCACCGCGGGGCGCACCAGCAGCAGGCGCTGCACGCGGTTGGCTTCCAGCGCCTCGACGGCGCTGGCCACGGCCAGATAGGTCTTGCCCGTGCCGGCCGGACCCACGCCGAAGCTGATGTCATGCGTGGTGATGGCGTGCAGGTAGCGCGCCTGGTTGGGGCCGCGGCCCTTGATGACGCCGCGCTTCACCTTGATGGCCACGTCCTGGGCGCTTTCGGCGGCGTCGCTGACGATGGCGTCGATACCCGACTCGGCCAGGTGGAGATTGATCTTGGCGCCGTTGAGCGACTCGTTCTCGGTGACAGCGTAGAGCGCGCGCACCACCTTCTCGGCGGCGCGGGCGGCGCCGTCCTCGCCGATCACCTGGAACAGGCTGCCGCGATGATTGATCTCCACGCCCAGGCGCAGCTCGATCTGGCGCAGATGCTCATCGAACGGACCGCACAGGTTGGACAGCCGGGCGTTGTCTTCCGGGTCGAGGGAGAAGTCGCGTTGGTTGAGGCCGTTGGTCATGGGGTCTCGGTAGGTTTTTCTTTGGCTCCTCCCCATGTTTGCAGAGGGAGGCTGGGAGGGGCATGTTCTGGCGCTTGGAACGTCCTTACCCCTCCCCAATTCTCCCCTGCACGCAGGGGAGGGAGTAGTGAGGTCAGGCGGCGACGCCGTCTGCCAGATGCACCCGACCACGCAGCGAGTTGCTCATCGCCTCGGTGATCACCACGTCGATGAACTGGCCGATCATGCGTGCGTTGCCGGGGAAGTTCACGTAGCGCATGTTCTCGGAGCGGCCGGTGAATTCGTTGGGGTTCTTGCGGCTGGGCTTTTCCACCAGCACGCGCTGCACGGTGCCCACCATGGCCGCGTTGATCTTGCGCGCGTTCTCATTGATGGTGGCCTGCAGGCGCGCGAGGCGGGCGTGCTTCACCTCCTGCGAGGTGTCGTCCGCGAGGTTGGCCGCCGGCGTGCCGGGGCGCGAGGAGAAGATGAAGGAGAAGCTCTGGTCGAAGCCGATGTCGCCGATCAGCTTCATGGTCTTCTCGAAATCCTCGTCCGTCTCGCCGGGGAAGCCGACGATGAAATCCGAGGAAATACAGATGTCCGGGCGCACCGCGCGCAGCTTGCGGATCTTCTGCTTGAATTCCAGCGCCGTGTAGCCGCGCTTCATCGCCGCGAGGATGCGGTCCGAGCCGGCCTGCACCGGCAGATGCAGGAAGTTGGCCAGCTGCGGCACGTTGGCGTAGGCCTCGATCAGCGAGTCGGAGAACTCCAGCGGATGCGAGGTGGTGAAGCGGATGCGGCCGATGCCCTCGATCTGCGCGATGGCGTGGATCAGCACGGCAAGGTCGGCGATGCCGCCATCGTGGGTGGGGCCGCGATAGGCGTTGACGTTCTGGCCCAGCAGGTTCACCTCGCGCACGCCCTGCTCGGCCAGCTGCGCCACTTCCACCAGCACGTCGTCGAACGGACGGCTGATCTCCTCGCCGCGGGTGTAGGGCACCACGCAGTAGGAGCAGTACTTGGAGCAGCCTTCCATGATCGAGACGAAGGCGGTGGGGCCTTCGGCGCGCGGCTCGGGCAGGCGGTCGAACTTCTCGATCTCGGGGAAGCTGATGTCCACCTGCGGCTTGCCGCTGGCGCGCTGCGCCTCGATCAGTTCGGGCAGGCGGTGCAGGGTCTGCGGGCCGAACACCAGGTCGACATAGGGCGCGCGCTTGATGATGTCCTGGCCTTCCTGCGACGCCACGCAGCCGCCCACGCCGATCAGCACGGGCTTGCCGCCCTGCTTGTGCTCCTTCCAGCGACCGAGCTGGCTGAACACCTTTTCCTGGGCCTTCTCGCGGATCGAGCAGGTATTGATCAGGATGACGTCCGCCTCGGACTCATCCTGGGTCAATTCCAGGCCGTGCGACGCCTTGAGCACATCGGCCATCTTGGCCGAGTCGTACTCGTTCATCTGGCAGCCGTGGGTCTTGATGAAAAGCTTGCCGGTCATGGGCTTTGGGTACCGTGGTTCGAATGGACGGCGGGATGGCCGCCGAACCGCGCAGTTTACGCGCCCGGGGGCGGGGCCGCCAGTTCAACGCATGAGGCGGATCAAGCACTTGCGAGGCCGGTCGGACGCGGGCGAGGGCGCGCTGGCCGGGCAAGTTTGTCCTGCCGCACGAAATGGCCGCGTCCTGCTTGGCTCCGCTGCCGGCAAGGGGCACACTGCCGCCAAGCCTGGCGCCCGGCGGGTTCGCGCACAGGGGAGTACGGAAGGGGGATGCATGTCGGTGGTTGAGCGGGTAGCGGCCGTCGCGGTAGCGCGGCGGTCATCGGGGCGGTCGTGAGCAACCGGCTCCCTTGGCGAGCGCGTCGCCCCGCGCTGTGGCGGGCGGTGGCCGGCTGCCTGCTGGCGGCCGGCCTGCTGGTGCTGCCTGTCCGTGGTCATGCCGGTGCGCTCTATCGCTGTACCGGCAGCGCCGGCGAGATCGTATTCAGCAGCACTACCGCGGGCTACCAGGGATGCAGTCGCCTGGCAGGGGCACCCGATCCGGTTCGTCGCAAGGCGCCGCCCAAGGCGCTGGCTCCGTCCCTGGTGGGCGTGCGGGATTCGGTGGAGTCGACCGCCCGGGCTGTCTCGCCGCCCAGGCCGGCCTCGCTGGCCTGGGTGGCGGACTCAGTCGAAACCAGCGCCCGCATCGTCCCGCCGGTCGCCGTGGCGGCCGCGCCCGGCGGTAAGCCGGGGCAGTGGAGCTATAACGAAGCCACGCCGGCCCGCAGCGGTTCCGTGCCTGACAAGCCGGTGGCCGATGTGTCCGCTACCGGCGACAGGGTGCTGCGTGGCGCGGTCTATCGGGTGGTCCATCACGACGGCAGCGTGGAGTACACCAACCTGCGACCCGCCGGACAGCCGGGTCATGCCGTGACCATGCTGTTCAGCTATATCGCCACCTGCGTGGCCTGCAACCTGCACTCGAACATCCACTGGGATTCGGTGGCGCTCGACCTCATCGACTATGCCGACGTGATCCAGCTGGCCAGCCGGGAGTCCGGCGTGGACGAGGCCTTCCTGCGCGCCATCATCCATGCGGAAAGCGCCTTCAACCCGCGTGCGATGTCGATCAAGGGCGCCCAGGGCCTGATGCAGCTGATGCCAGGCACCGCGCTGGACATGGGCGTGCGCGATGCCTTCGACACGGCCCAGAACATTCGCGGCGGTGCGCGCTACCTCGGCCTGCTGCTGCGCACCTTCAACGGCGACGAGCGGCTGGCGGCTGCGGCTTACAACGCCGGCCCGGCGGCCGTGCAGCGCTACAACGGCGTGCCGCCCTATGCCGAAACGCAGGTCTACGTGGAGCGCGTCGGCACGTTGCGCAAGCGCTACGGCCAGGCCATCCGGCCGGCGGCGACGGGCGGCCGGGCGCCGGTGGTGGCTGGCGTATCAGCCATCCAGTGAGGCGGTAGGCGTCAGCGGCGGGCGTTGGGCCAGGATCACTTCGGTATGGAAGGGGGCGCCATTGCGCAGGCCGGAGACTTCCACCTTGCTGCCCGGCTTGAGCGCCGCCTCATGCCGGCGCAGGTCGGCCGGGTCGACGATATCGTCGGCGCCGATGCGCAGCAGGATGTCGTGCGGCTGGATGCCGGCCTGGGCCGCCGGGCCGCCTGGATAGATGTCGGTCACCTGGGCGCCGCGTGCGGCGGCAGGCAGGCCGCTATCGGCGGCCACCGGGACAAACGTGTAATCCGCCCCCAGCCATCCGCGTACGACATGGCCGGTGTCGATGATCTGGTCCAGCACCTTCTTGGCGGTGCTCACCGGAATGGCGAAACTGATGCCCTCGGCATTGGCGGCCTTGCCGATCAGCAAGGTATTGATGCCGACCAGCTCGCCCTCGGAGTTGACCAGGGCGCCGCCGGAGTTGCCCAGGTTGATGGCCGCGTCGGTCTGGATGAAGTCCTCGGGGCTGGCGCTGCTCAGCTGTCGCCCGATGGCGCTGACGATGCCCATGGTCACCGTCTGGTTGAGTCCCAGCGGGTTGCCGATCGCCAGCACCACATCGCCCGTGCGCACCGGGAAGCGGTCGGCGATATGGATGACCGGCAGGTTGCCGGCGTCGATCTTCAGCACGGCCAGATCGGTCTCGACGTCCGCGCCCACCACCTTCGCCTTGGCCACCCGCCCGTCGTAGAGCAGCACCTGGATGTCGTCGGCGTTGGCGATCACGTGATTGTTGGTGAGCACGTAGCCTTGGCTGCTGACGATCACGCCGGAGCCCAGGCTTTGCTCGCGCCGCTTGTAGGCGGGGCCGGCGGGGCGGCCACCGAACAGCCGTTGCAGCACCGGGTCGGTATACATCTGCACTGCTTGCTCGGTGACCATCTTGTTGGCGTAGATGTTCACCACCGATGGCGCCGCGCGACTTACCGCGTCGGCATAGGACTGCGGCGCGCCGCTGCGTGCGGGTGTTGTGGATTCGGCAGGCGTCGCCACGCGCGCCTGGCCCAGGCCGACACGTTGCCGCAGGTGATTGCCTACGCCGGGCCAGGCGAGGCTGATCACGAAGGCAGCCGCGAGCCCGATGACCACGAAGCGGGCGATGAAGGCGAGCGTGCCTGCGGCATGTTTCATGTCGTTATGCGTTTCGTGGCAAGGCGTTAGGACGGATAGTGCGTGAGTGAGACAGGCGCGGCGCTTTTATTGTACGAGTCATGCCCTGACGCTACACTAACGCGATTTTGTGGGAGCCGGTTTCTGCTGGCGCTTGCGAAGCGGGTCGTCCCGGGAGCTTCCCGGTGCGCAGGGTGCCCGGAAACGGAAGTCCCGTAGCTCTCGCTACGTAGCTTCGCGTGCTGGCACCGCGCGTGCCTGCTGTTATGGGGGAGTCACAGGGTTTTCCAGCATCCGCGGCAGGCTTTCTGTGCTGCGGAATGTGTCGACGTGCTTGGCAAACACCTGTGGAACTCATTAAGTTCCTAGTCTCAATGGCATTAAGTACCGGAGAGCCTGATGGCGAACGAAGTCGTCGATCACGGCCGCCGCCGCTTCCTCACAGCGACCACGGCAGTGGTTGGTGGAGTGGGAGTCGTCGCGGCAGTCGTGCCCTTCATCAAGTCGTGGGAGCCCAGTGCACGGGCCAAGTCCGCAGGCGCACCCGTCACGGTCGACATCAGCAAGATCGAGTCGGGCCAGAAGGTCACTTATCCGTGGCGAGGTCTTCCGGTCTTCGTGGTCAACCGCACCAAGGAACAGCTTGATGCGCTGCCCAGCCAGGACGCCCGCCTGGTCGACGCCAAATCCGACGCCGGTTCGGCCGAACAGCAGCCCAAGTACGCGCAGAACGAAAACCGCTCCATCAAGCCGGAATGGCTGGTGCTGGTCGGCCTGTGCACCCACCTCGGCTGCGTGCCCGACTTTGTCCCGGTGATGAAGCCCGAGCCGTTCGATCCGGAGTGGAAGGGCGGCTTCTACTGCCCCTGCCACAAGTCGCGCTACGACATGTCCGGCCGCGTCTACCAGGGTGTTCCGGCACCGAAGAACCTGCTGGTGCCGCCGTATAACTTCGTGGACGACACGCACATCCAGATTGGTGTGGATCCGAAGGAGGCCGGCTGATGGCCAACGTATTCACGCGTATCGGCGATTGGGTCAATGAGCGGGCACCGGGCCTGATGCCCATGTACCGCAAGCACATGACCGAGTACTACGCGCCGAAGAACTTCAATCTTTGGTACTACTTCGGTTCGCTTGCCATCGTGGTGCTGGTCAACCAGATCGTCACCGGCATCTTCCTCACCATGAACTACAAGACGAGTGCGGCGGAAGCCTTCAACTCGGTCGAGTACATCATGCGTGACGTGGAGTGGGGCTGGCTGATCCGCTACATGCACTCCACCGGCGCCTCGCTGTTCTTCGTGGTCGTGTTCATGCACATGTTCCGCGGCCTGATGTACGGCTCGTACCAGAAGCCGCGCGAGCTGGTGTGGCTGCTGGGCATGCTGATCTTCCTGGTGCTGATGGCCGAAGCCTTCATGGGCTACGTGCTGCCGTGGGGCAACATGTCGTTCTGGGGCGCCAAGGTGATCATCTCGCTGTTCGGCACGGTGCCGGTCATCGGTGGCACCCTGGTCGAATGGATCATGGGCGATTACCTGCCCGCGGACGCCACGCTCAACCGCTTCTTCGCGCTGCACGTCATCGCGCTGCCGCTGGTGCTGTTGCTACTGGTGGTGCTGCACCTGGCGGCGCTGCACGAAGTGGGTTCGAACAACCCGGACGGCGTCGACATCAAGCATGGTCCCAAGGGCAACCGCTGGGATCCGAACAAGCCGGCCGACGGCATTCCGTTCCACCCGTACTACACGGTGAAGGACCTGTTCGGCGTCGGCTTCTTCCTGGTCATCGCGGCGTTCATCATCTTCTTCGCGCCGACCTTCGGGGGCTGGTTCCTGGAGCACGACAACTTCATCCCGGCCAACAACCTGGTCACCCCGACGCACATCAAGCCGTCGTGGTACTTCACCCCGTTCTACGCGATCCTGCGCATGATCCCGTCGTTCTTCGGCACGGCGTTCTGGGGCGTGCTGGGCATGTTCGGCGCCATCGCGCTGCTGTTCCTGCTGCCGTGGATCGATGCCGGCAAGGTGCGCTCCATCCGCTATCGCGGCACCGGCTTCAAGGTGGCGCTGATGGCCTTCGCGGGCTCCTTCATCGGGCTGGCCCTGGTGGGCGCGGGCGTGGTCGGCGAGAAGCTCGTCGAGTGGGTCCCGTCGGACGCGACGTTCTGGGAGAACACGTTCGGCCGCGTGATGACCTTCATCTACTTCGGGTTCTTCGTGTTCCTGTGGTGCTACACGCACCTCGGCTGGGAAAAGACCAAGCCGGTGCCGGAGCGGGTGGTGTTCGACCATGACTAAGCGACCGTCCCTGATGAAGAAAACCATTTCCTCGCTCGCGCTTGCGTTCGGCCTGCTGGCTGGCAGCACCTCGGTCATGGCGCAGGAAGAGGGCAACCTGCCCTCGGCCGGCACCAATATCCGCGACCAGGCTTCGCTGCAGCGCGGCGCCAAGCTGTTCTTCAACTACTGCGTGGGCTGCCACTCGCTGAAGTACGTGCGCTACTCGCGCATGGCCGAAGATCTGGGGCTTTCCGAAGACGAGGTGATGAATAACCTCAACTTCACCGGGGCCAAGTTCGGTGACGTGGTGATCTCGCACATGCCGGAAGATTCGGCCCAGCAGTTCTTCGGCAAGGCGCCGCCGGACCTCTCGCTGGAAGTGCGCGCCAAGACCGCCGACTGGGTCTATGGCTACCTGAACTCCTTCTACGTGGACCCGACCCGTCCGGTGGGTTGGAACAACACCGTGTTCCCGAACGCCTCCATGCCGTTCCCGCTGTGGGAGCTGCAGGGTGTGCAGACGGCGGTGAAAAAGGAAGGCAGCGACGAGGTGGAAAAGCTTGAGCTGTCCCAGCCGGGCAAGCTCACGCCGGCCCAGTACCAGCAGGCCACCCGTGACCTGACCAACTTCCTGGAATACGCCTCCGAACCGGCCGCGCTGCAGCGCCAGCGCTACGGCATCTGGGTACTGCTTTTCCTGGCGGGCTTCACTTTCCTGGCATATCTGCTAAAGAAGGAATACTGGAAGGACGTCCACTAAGGCGGACGCCGCGCCATAGCCTGAGGTACGGCGGCCTGGTGCCGCCGTACTTGCTCAAAGTCGATGGGGAGATCGCGCATGGTCCAAAGCGCTCGTTCGCGTACCGCACTCACCCTGTACACCACCGCTGATGGCATCCAATGCCACCGCACCCGGCTGGTGCTTGCCGCCAAGGGCGTCAGCTACGAGCGGGTGCTGGTGGATCCGGCCAAGCCCCCGGAAGACCTGCTCGACCTGAACCCCTACGGCACTACGCCAACCCTGGTCGACCGTGACCTGACCCTCTACAACACCGCCGTCGTCTGCGAGTACCTGGACGAACGCTACCCGCACCCCCCGTTGATGCCCATCGATCCGCTGTCGCGGGCGCGCCTGCGCCTGGCCACCGTGCGGATCGAACTGGATTGGCTGCCCGAAGTGGACACCATTCGCGAGGGCGGCCGCCCGGCGGACGCCGCCCGCAAGCGCCTGCGCGGGCATCTGCTGGCGTCGCTGCCGTTGTTCAAGGCATCGCGGTTCTTCCTGAACCCCGAAATGAGCCTGACGGATTGCCTGGTGGCCCCGGTGGTCTGGCGCCTGCCCTGGCTGGGCGTGGACCTGGGGCGCGAAGGCAAGCCGATCCTCGACTACGGCGAGCGGCTGTTTGCCAGCCAGGGCTATGCGCGCAGCATGACCGCCGAGGAAAAGGCGATGCGCCCGTAAAGGACGCCTCCAGGCAAGCGTTCTGCTTGGGGCGGCTGTCCCTGCAGGGGGCCGCCCGCCCATGCATAATCCTACAGCCCTGCGGCATCTTGCCTCAGCTCGCATTACACTCTTTCGATCTTCCTGGCCTGGCTGCGGGTAACTCCGTGGACTGGCCTCCGACAGGCTTCTGAATGACCGACGACAAGCTCCCGCCGATGTCCTCCAATCGCCCCTATCTGCTGCGGGCGATCTATGACTGGATCACTGACAACAATCTCACCCCCTACGTGCTGGTGGACGCGGGGCGCGAGGGCGTGCGGGTGCCTCCCCAGGTCGTGAAGAACGGACAGGTGGTGCTCAATCTGGCCATGCGTGCGGTGGCCAACCTGGACCTGGGCAATGACTGGATCAGCTTCCAGGCGCGTTTCTCGGGTGTCAGCCACAGCATCCATATACCGATCCAGGCCGTGCTGGCGCTCTACGCGCAGGAAAACGGGCAGGGCATGATGTTCCCCGCCGAGGAAGGGGGCGATGCGCCGCCGCCGTCCTCGCCCGATCCCGACGATACGCCGCCGGCTCCTCCGGGCGACGACGCAGGCGAGAAGCCCAAGCGCAGCGCGCCGTTCCTGCGGGTGGTCAAGTAACCCGCTTCAGTGAAGGCGGCTGTCCCGGGGAAGCCGGGGCCGCAACGGTACGACGTTATCCCCGCCGGTGGGCGGGGTGTGGTCGGCCAACATGCCGGGCAGGTGACTCTGGATGGTAGGGAGACTGAGCCCGGTCATGGTGCGCCCAACCATCCATAGCCGGCCCGGCTCGCGGTCGTCGCCGTCGATGCTCACTTCGAACGTATAGCAGCGCTCAAGCAGCAGGCCGCTACGGGCGCGATGCAACCGCACGCCACGCAGTCCCACGCTCTCATCGAGCAGTTGCAGCCCGTGTTGCTTGCATTGCAGGCGCGCCTCGTGGGTCGCCTGCTCGCGGGCGCGGCTGAGCTTCAGCCAGAGTCCCACGACGGACAGCAGCGCCAACAGCAGGATCAGGTCCGAGAGTTCGCTCATGGCGCCAGAGTGTAGGCGTGGCCGACAGGTTGCAAGGCTTGGGCTGGAAGGGGGGGGCGCATCCTGTGCGCCACCGCCGCTAATCGAGCTGCAGGCGCAGGGAAAGGTCCACTGCCCGGACGTGCTTGGTCAGTGCACCCACCGAGATGAAATCCACGCCGGTGCGGGCGTAGTCGCCGATGGTCGACAGGTCCACGTTGCCGGAAATCTCCAGCTCGGCACGGCCCTTGGCGATGGCGACGGCTTCGCGGATCAGCGGCAGGGTGAAGTTGTCCAGCATGATGCGGTCGGCGCCGGCGGCCAATGCCTGCTGCAGTTCGTCGAGGTTCTCCACCTCGATCTCCAGCAGCAGCGACGGATGCAGGCGACGTGCCGCCTCGGCCGCAGGGCCGATGCCGCCAGCGGCGATGATGTGGTTTTCCTTCACCAGGATGGCGTCGTACAGGCCGACCCGGTGATTGTGGCCACCGCCGCATCGCACGGCGTACTTCTGGGCCAGTCGCAGGCCGGGTACGGTCTTGCGCGTATCGAGCACGCGCACGCCGGTGCCGGCGACGGCCGCTACATAAGCCGCGGTGGCGGTGGCGGTGCCCGACAGCAGTTGCAGGAAGTTGAGCGCGGAACGTTCGGCACTCACCATCGCCCGCGCATTGCCCTGGATACGGCAGATCACGCTGCCGGCGCGCGCCCGCTCGCCGTCATGCAAGGTCCACTCGATCCGCACGTCGGGGTCGAGCTGGCGGAAGCAGGCGTTGAACCAGTCGATGCCGGCCATCACCGCGTCTTCGCGGCAGGTCAGCGTGGCGGTGGCGCGGGCATCGGCGGGAAGCAGGTCGGCGGTGGCGTCACCGCTGCCGATATCTTCGGCAAACGTGCGCTCGACGTCCGCCCGGATGAGGTCGGACGAGGGCGGGGCAAGAGGATGTGAGGTCATTCGTTCGCGGGGCTGTTGGCCGGGGCGGGTTGGCTGAGACGACCGACGATGGCGTCCAGCGCACGGTCGAAAAGGGCGGTGGATTCGAGCACGCGCGCCGTGCCGCTGGCGAGTGCGTTGGCCAATTCGTGCGGGGCGTAATCCGCCACCTTCAGGCCGCGGCGATTCACGAACAGGTAGCGGCCGCTCATGGGGCTGATCCACGACAGCTTGGCGCGCTCGATCGTCTCGGGGCCGGACATGAATTCCAGCCAGGTGCCGGGCTTGAGTTCGGCGACCAGCTGCATCTCCGGCGTGTCGATCGGCGGTTCGGGTTCGGGTTCCGACCTGGCCAGCTCCGCCTCGCTTTCGACGATCGGCTGGATGCTCTCGGGGATCGGCAGCGAGACGGATTCCTCCGCCGCTTGTACTTCGGCCTCGGGTACGGATTCGCCGAGCTGGTGGCGATAGTAGGTGTGCAACTGGGCCAGCAGGCGGTCGATGTCGCTTTCCTGGAAGGCGACATTGGCCAGGCCGCGGCGCAAGGCGCGCTCGATGCCGGGCAGCATCTGGCGCAGCGCGCGCCGCTCGTCGAGCGTGCGGGCCGGCTTGGTGCTGTCGATGAAATCGCTGGCGAAGCGCAGCGCATCGCGGAACTCCGGGGAGTCCTCGCCCTGGCGCAGGATGGTGAGCACCAGGTAGTTGGCCCATGCGCGCGAAAGAATGCCGTGGACCAGCGGCGGCAGGGTACGGCCGTCTATACGGCTGAGGATTTCGCGGGCGGCGCGGCGACGCGCCTGTTCCAGCTTCTCGCGACCGCGGGTGGATTCGGCCACGCGCTGCTCGGCCAGTTCGGCACGACGGCGGCTGATGTCCTGGAATTCCTGCAGTTCGACGCACAGGCGCTCGAAGATGGTCAGGTCGTCGTCGAAGTCCTGCAGCAGGCGATCGACGATGGATTTGATCTTGTCGTGCAGGCGATGGTCGCGATCGGACTCCGCCGACCAGCCCTTGGCCGCGTCGGCCAGGTTGTCCAGCAGGCGGCGCGCCGGATGCTGGCGATGCGCGAACAGCTTGCGGTCGAGAATGGCGGCCTTGAGATACGGAATCTGCAGGCGCGCCAGCAGTACCTGCATGTCGGTGGGCAGGTTGCGGTCTTCGAGGATGAACTCGAACAACATGCCGACGAGGTCGATGGTGTCCTCGTCGATGGTCGACACCTGGCTGGGCCGTTCGCCGCGCAGCGAGCCGATCTGCGCCAACAGGTGCTCCTTGAGCTGCTGCACCTCACCGGCCAGTTCCAGGGCATTGCCTGCGTGCGATGGCAAGGGCTGGCTGATGGCGGCCTGGCTTTGCAGCACGCTCAGCGCGCCGATCAACTCGTTCGCGCTGGGCATCTGGATCGCCCCGGCGGGCACGCGCATGGCCGTTTCCGGCGCGGCGCGGCGAGCGCTGAACAGCGTGCGCAGGGTCTGCAGCAATTCGTTGGAAGCGGCGCTTTCATCTTCGGCGAGGAACGCACCGCCTTCGGCGCCTTCCGCGCCAGCGGCGACCGTGCCACCCGCCGTCGAGCCACTGGCGGTCCGCCCCGCGTTGCCTGCGCGTGCCACTTCGTGGCGCAGCTGCGGCAACACGCCGGCGCGGACCAGTTCGGCGTTGATCTCCTGGTAAAGCTCGTCCAGCAAGGCCAGCACGTAGCGGTCGAACAGCTTGTAGATGATGAGCTTGACGCGCATCTCGGCATTGAGCTCGCGCATGGCCTGGCGGAACGCCTGGGACAAGGCGGATGGCCCCACCGGGTTGCTGCCGTCGTCGATCTTGATGCCGCCGTAGATCACCGACAGGCGCTGGTTCACGGCGAACAGTTCGCGCGTCAGGCGCGTTTCGTTCTTGCCGATCATGCTGGTGATGGCCAGCGATTCTTCCAGCTCGTTGTCGGCCACCAGCGACAGCTCCACCGAGCCGATCGGCAGGGTGGGCGCGCTGGGGGTGCTGGATGCGTTGCGGAAGTTGGCGGCGAAGTCGCCGAGCTCGCGCGTCACCTGGGCCAGGAAGCTGCGCTCCACCATCGGGCGGCGCTTGCGCACCTCGCGCATGCCGTCGAAGTAATGCATCTGCGCCGCGTTGTTCTCGGCCTTTTCGGCCAGGTCGAACAGGGCGTCGTCGACATGCTCGAACATGCCGTTGATCAAGGTCTGCAGGCGGCGGCCCGCGATGTCCCGGACGGTGTTCAAGAGGGCGCCTCCGCGCTCGCTGGAAGGGTCCAGGCGCTGGCTCAGGCTGACGATGTTGGAAGGTTCACTGGCGTCTTTCATCGCCCCACCCCTGAAGTGATGCCGACGTGCGATCAGCCCGCTACGAGAATACGCCAGCCTACAATAAGCCAAATCCCGGCACGCTGTCATGCGCCGCATCGCGTTCTGTGCGATGCGTTCCGGTAGGCAGGGTTCTGCGCGGGGGCGCCTAGGCGGCCGCCGGGAAGTCCCGCAGCTGGAGGGTGCCGATGCCTTCCTCGGGCAGCATTACCGGGATGCCGTCCTCGACCCGGTAGATCACCTTGCGATCGGTGGTGATCAACCCTTCGGCCAGCGCCTCGCCGATGGCGACGCCGGCCACGGTCTGGACCTGACCGGCGCCGATGGCGCTGTTCAGGGCTTCCAGTTCGTTGCGGGTGAGGGGGCGGACCGGGACCTTGCTGACGGGGCAGCACAGGATGTCGAGCAGGCGTTTATCCATGGGGAGCGGGATCGTGCCGAAACGCGGAAAGTCCGTACAATAACCCCTTTTGGATGGCTTGGGTCATGACTTCGACTTCCCTCCCGCTGCGCATTGGTGTGGTGATGGGCTCCCGTTCGGACTGGGAAACCATGGAGCACGCCGCCAACGTGCTGGCAGAGCTGGGCGTGGCCCATGAGGTGCGGGTGGTATCGGCGCATCGCACGCCGGACCTGCTTTTCCAGTACGCCGAGGAGGCGGTGGGGCGTGGCATCCAGGTGATCATCGCCGGTGCCGGTGGCGCGGCTCACCTGCCGGGCATGCTGGCGGCCAAGACGCGGCTGCCGGTGTTCGGCGTGCCGGTGCAGTCCAAGGCGCTCAACGGCATGGATTCGCTGCTGTCGATCGCGCAGATGCCGGCGGGTATTCCGGTCGGCACACTGGCCATTGGCCGCGCTGGCGCGGTGAACGCGGGGTTGCTGGCGGCCTCGGTGCTGGCCTTGCATGATCCCTCGCTGGCCAAGGCGCTGGACGCTTATCGCGCCCGCCAGACGCAGAGCGTGCTCGATCATCCGGATCCGCGCTCGTGACCATTCGCCGTCAACCCGTATTGGGCATCCTCGGTGGCGGCCAGCTGGCCCGCATGCTGGCACTGGCGGCCGCGCCGCTGGGTGTGAAGAGCCTGGTGGTGGACAGCGCCGCCGACGCTTGCGCCGGTCAGGTGGCGCCGCTGGTGGTGGCCGACTGGGGCGATTACGAGGCGCTGGAGCGTTTTGCCGCCCAGGCCGACGTGGTCACCTTCGATTTCGAGAACGTGCCGGCCGATACGGCGCACTGGCTGGCCCGCAAGGTGTCGGTGTTCCCGGCCCCGCGTGCGCTGGCCGTGGCGCAGGACCGCCTGGCCGAGAAGACCCTGTTCCGCGAGTGCGGCCTCAAGACGCCCGAGTTCAAGGCCATCGATACCCGCGCCGACCTCGATCACGCGTTGTCGCTCATCGGTGCCCCGGCCATCCTCAAGACCCGGCGCCTGGGTTATGACGGCAAGGGCCAGTTCCGCATCAAGACCCTGGCCGATGCCGACGCCGCCTGGGCGGCGCTGGGTGGACAGGCTTCCGCGCATGGATTGATCCTGGAAGCCTTCGTGCCGTTCGATCGCGAGCTTTCGGTGATTGCCGTGCGTGGACGCGATGGCGATTTCCGCACCTGGCCGCTCACCCAGAACTGGCATACCGATGGCGTGCTCTCGCTGAGCCTGGCACCGGCACCCGATATTGCCGCGCTGCAGGCCCGCGCCACCGGCCTGGCCCGCACGCTGGCCGATGCGCTGGACTACGTGGGCGTGTTCGCGCTGGAGCTGTTCGTGAAGGACGGCGAGCTGCTCGGCAACGAGATGGCGCCGCGGGTGCACAACTCCGGTCACTGGACCATCGAGGGTGCGCTTACCAGTCAGTTCGAGAACCACGTGCGCGCCGTGCTCGGGCTGCCGCTGGGCGACACTTCGGCGCGTGGCCTGTCGGCCATGTTCAACTGGATCGGCGAACTGCCCGATGCGGCGCCGGTGCTCGAAGCGGTGGATGCGCATTGGCACGACTACGGCAAGCAGCCGCGCACGGGTCGCAAGGTGGGCCATGCCACGGTATGCGCGGCCAACGCGGACCAACTGGTCGAACGGCTGGCTGGCATTGCACATGCGCTGGGACGTGACCAACAGGCCGAGCCTGCCGTGGGCCAGCTGTCGGACAAGTAAGACCTGTCGATGACCTATATCTATATATAGGAGCGCACCTTGTGCGCGACCGCAGAAAGAAAAACGGGGCCATAAAGGCCCCGTTTCTTTTGGAATCGCTACCAGGCCTTAGGCCAGGTTCTTGGCCGCGAAGTCCCAGTTGACCAGGTTCCAGAACGCCTCGATGTACTTCGGACGGGCGTTGCGGTAGTCGATGTAATAGGCGTGTTCCCACACGTCGCAGGTCAGCAGCGGCTTGTCGCTGCCGGTGATCGGCGTGGCGGCGTTGGAGGTGTTGACGATGCCCAGCGAGCCGTCGGCGCGCTGCACCAGCCAGGTCCAGCCCGAACCGAAGTTGCCCACGGCCGACTTGGTGAACTCTTCCTTGAACTTCTCCACCGAACCGAAGGCCTTGGTGAGGGCGTCGGCCAGCTTGCCGGTCGGCTCCTTGCCGCCGGTCGGGCTCAGCGAGTGCCAGTAGAAGGTATGGTTCCAGACCTGGGCGGCATTGTTGAACACGCCACCGGACGACTTCTTGATGATGTCCTCCAGCGCGGCATTCTCGAACTCGGTGCCCTTGATCAGGTTGTTGAGGTTGGTCACATAGGCCTGGTGATGCTTGCCGTAGTGATACTCCAGCGTCTCGGTGGAGATATGGGGCTCGAGCGCGTTCTTCTCGTAGGGCAGGGCGGGGAGTTCGATCGCCATGATGGGCTCCTGGGCGTTGGCTGAGGATGGGGGTCGGATCGACGCGGCCGGTGGCGGCCGATGCACGACTGATACACTACCGGTCTACATGCATTGTAATGATGAACTACAGACTATGGACGTTAACGAGCGAATCAAGGCCGTATTGGCCGATCACGCCATCGTGCTCTTCATGAAGGGCACGCCGCAGTTCCCCATGTGCGGGTTTTCCAGCCGCGCCGTGCAGGCGCTGAAGGATGCGGGCGCGGATTTCCACGCCGTCAACGTGCTGGCCGATCCGGAAGTGCGCGCTGCGCTGCCGCATTACGCCAACTGGCCGACCTTCCCGCAGTTGTTCATTCAAGGCGAGCTGATCGGTGGCTGCGACATCATCGAGGACCTTAAGGCCTCCGGTGAACTGGCGCGCATGGCGGCGGACGTGGCGGGGGCAAGCTCCTGATGTCGTTGCCTTCTGCACGCTTGCCGCAGGGTTGGGTGCCCACGGCGGACTCGCTGGCCGGTCGCGTGGTGCTGGTGACCGGCGCCTATGGTGGCCTGGGCGCCGCCGTGGCCCGCGCCGCCTCGCGCGCGGGCGCCACGGTGGTCATCACCGGTCGGCGCAAGCGCCAGCTCGAACAACTGTACGACGCGATGATCGGCGAAGGCCTGCCCGAGCCGATCATTCACCCGCTCGACATGGAAGTGGCCACCCCGCGTGACTACGAGGCGTTGGCCGAGGGGCTGGAGCGCGACTTCGGGCGACTCGACGGCATCGTCCATGCGGCGGCCAGCTTCAATGGGCTCACGCCGCTGTCCGTGCACAAGCCGGACGACTGGCTGCGGGCGTTGCACATCAATGTATCCGCGCCGTTCGCGCTCACCCAGGCGTGCATGCCGCTGCTGACCCAGGCGCAAGACAGTGCCGCCGTGTTCGTGCTGGATGATCCCGCACTGATGCAGCGCGCGCATTGGGGTGGCTACGGCGTGTCGAAGGCCGCGCTGGAGCGCCTGGTCGAGATATTGCACCAGGAGACCGAGAAGACATCGTTGCGCGCGCATGCCTTGCTGCCGGCGCCGATGCGCACCACGCTGCGGCGCGCGGCCTATTTTGGCGAGGACACCACCATCCATCCGCTGCCGGACGCCACGGCTGAAGCGGCGATCTATCTGCTGGGCGCGCAGGGGCAGACCGCGCGTGGCGCGGTGCTCGACTTGCGGGCGCCAGCATGATCGCGCGTAAGGGGAGGCATTGAGATGGAAGCGCAGATGACCACGCTGTCGGCGGCGATCCTGTTGTTCCTGATCATGGACCCGCTGGGCAACATCCCGATCTTCCTCAGCCTGCTCAAGGATGTGGCGCCCAAGCGCCGCCGCCGGGTGATGGTGCGCGAGTTGCTGATTGCGCTGGGCGTGCTGCTCGGCTTTCTCATCGGCGGCCAGCACATCCTCAAGGTGCTGCAGCTCAAGCAGGAGTCGATCAGCATCGCTGGCGGCATCGTGCTGTTCCTTATCGGTATCCGCATGGTGTTTCCGCCGGCCGACGGCGGCGGCATTTTCGGCAAGCCCGGCGAGGGCGAGCCATTCATCGTGCCCATGGCGATTCCTGGCGTGGCCGGCCCCTCGGCGATGGCGGCCTTGCTGCTGCTCACCAATACCCAGCCGGGGCGCACCGCGGATTGGGCCATCGCCCTGCTGGGCGCCTGGCTGGCCACGGCGGTGATCCTGCTGTTTTCCACCTATCTGTTCCGCTGGCTGGGCGAGAGCGTGCTGACCGCGCTGGAGCGGGTGATGGGCATGCTGCTGATCGCGCTGTCGGTGCAGATGTTCCTCGGCGGCGTGGCGGCGTACCTGCATCTGGCCGTTTGAAACGTAGGCCGAAGACGATGGCGTGATCTTTCGGTCCTCTCCGCATAACCTTGCTGTCATAATCCGCTACCAGCATTCGGGATAAATCCCAGGAGGCGGTCATGCTCAGTGTTGAACAGACCCTCACCGAACGTCTGCCATGGTTGGCGCAACATCCCCTGATCCGTCGGCCGGTCGCCGGCATGCTGGGCCGTCTGGCCGATGAGGATGGCTTCAACCGTACGCTCGACGCGATCGGCGAGGCTGAAGGTTTTGATTGTGTCGAGCGTGCGCTCGAGCTGCTCGGCGTCAGCTACTTCGTCAACCCGCGTGAACGCGAGAACATTCCCGTCGAAGGCGGGGTGTTGATCGTCGCCAACCATCCGCTGGGCATGATGGACGCGCTGACCCTGCTGCAACTGGTGGGTTCGGTACGCAGCGATGTGCGCATCCTCGCGAACGACTGGCTGATGTCGATCCCCCAACTGCACAAGCTGCTGTTGCCGGTCGACGTGTTCGGCAAGGGTGCGGCCTCGCGCATGCGTGCGATCTATCGCGCGCTGGAGCATGGCGAAGCGTTGATCGTGTTCCCGGCCGGCGAGGTGTCACGCGTCCGGCCCTCCGGCGTCAGCGACGGTCGCTGGGCCGATGGATTCGCCCGGCTGGCGTTGCATAGCCGCGTGCCGGTGTTGCCCATCCACGTGGCGGCCCGCAACTCGGCCATGTTCTATGGCTTGTCGATGCTGGCCAAGCCGCTAAGCACGGCCATGTTGCCGCGCGAGGCGATTTCGCCGGTGAGTCGACGTATCGGTTTCAGCGTGGGCGCGCTGGTTTCGGCGGATGAACTGGAGCAGCACAGCGGCGGCTCCGCCAAGCGTGCCGCCAAGCTCATGCGCCGTCATGTGTATCGGGTGGGGCGCCATCGCGGATTGATCTTCGGTGGCCAGGCGCCACTGGCGCATCCCGAGCCCACCGAGCGCGTCGCTGCCGAATTGCAGGCGCAGGCCGAGAAGCTGGCCGATCTCAATGACGGCAAGCAGGTGCTGCTGTTCAAGGGCGCATCCGACAGCGTGGTGTTGCGCGAAATTGGTCGCCTGCGCGAGCTGACGTTCCGCAAGGTGGGCGAGGGCACCGGCACCCGTCGCGATTTGGATGTCTACGACCCGCACTACGAGCACCTGGTGCTGTGGGACCCGAAGGCGCTGCGTATCGTGGGCTCCTACCGCTTGGGACATGGCGGGCGTTTGATCCAGGAGCGGGGCATGGCTGGCTTGTATACCTCCAGCCTGTTCAGCTATTCGCCGGCGCTGGAGTCGCGGCTGGCGCAGGGGTTGGAGCTGGGGCGCAGTTTCATCGCGCCGGCCTATTGGCGCTCACGGGCACTGGACCAGCTGTGGCAGGGCATCGGCCTCTACCTGCAGCGACATCCGGAGCTGCGTTACCTGTTCGGCCCCGTCAGTATGTCGGTCAGCTTGCCGCGTGAGGCGCGCGAGTGGATCGCGGCCGCTCACCAGCATTACTTCGGCGCGCCTGGCCTGGCCTCGGCGCGGCAGCCGTTCGTAGTGTCGCCCGGGGTGATCGATCTGGTACGCGGCGCCCTGGCGGGTCTTGATCCTGCTGCCGGCCTGGGCAAGCTCAAGCATCATCTCGATGCCCTGGGCGTGAGCCTGCCGGTGCTGTATCGCCAGTATGTTGATCTGGTGGAGCCCGAGGGCGTGCAGTTCCTCGCCTTTGGCGAGGACCCGGGTTTTTCAGGCTGCGTCGATGGGCTGGTGATGCTCGACCTGGCGACGCTCAAGCCGGCCAAGCGAGCCCGCTACCTGGGCAAATAAGGGCCGCCGCGCCCTATGCGCATCCTTGCGTGCAAGGCGCAAGGATGCGCCAGTCAGGGGCGAAAGATGATCCTTGAAAGAGGCGGATTATTTCGCCATGACCGGCATTGGCCGGGCAACCGTGATCACTTGGTAAATTTACTGTAAAATACTTATGTAACCCTTAGGGTATTGATTGGGTGCGCCGAAGGTTATTTCGCGGCATCGATCGATAATGCATCACTGGATTTAGCTGTCTCCGCCTGATCTCACCCGATCGGGCTTTTTTACGCCCGGGGGAAACGTTTAAAATTACGTTAAGTGGCATGAAATTGCGATTTTGAGCAAGGAGTTACGAAATATATTTCGTGGTTCGAAAGAAGTTGCTTATTAGTTGCCGCTCCTCCATCCCACAACCGATTGCTGGCCGCCTCCGGGCGGGCGGCACACATAATTTTTGTTACCTCTGGAATCGACGATGATGAAACGAAACCACCTTTCTATGGCGATTGCTGTCGTGTTTTGTATGGCAGCGGGTTCTGCGTTCGCGCAGGACGCCGCCGGCCAGGCCGATCAGACCACCGTCAACAAGGAAGCGACCGTTCTGCGCGGCGCATCCAGCACCTCCAACACCACCACCTCCAACGACACCAAGCGCGTGCAGCAGCTGAACACGGTGACGGTGCAGGCGCAGAGCCTGTCGCTGGGTGGCGGCCTGATGTCGGTGCAGACGGCGCCCAAGGCGGTTTCGACCATTACCCGCGACGCCATCGTCAAGGCTGCGCCGGGCGGCACCTTCGTGCAGATGATCGACAGCATTCCCGGCGTGAATGCCTCGACCGACGACGTGAGCGGCCTGGCCAACGGCAACTACCAGATCCGTGGCTTCACCAGCGACGAAATCGGTACGACCGTGAACGGCGCGCCGATCAATGACAGCGGCAACTACAAGGTCTATTCGACCGAGTACGGCGACACCGAGAACATGGGTGACATCACCGTGCTGCAGGGCTACCCGGACGTCGACACCCCGGTCTCGGGTGCCGCCGGTGGCGCCATCTCCTGGGTGACCATCGACCCCTCGCATACCGCCGGCGTGGATTTCGCCCAGAGCCTGGGCAACCACGACTATCGCCGTACCTTCCTGCGCTTCAACACGGGTGACATCGGCCCGGTGCGCGCCTGGCTGTCGTACTCGAACAACACCTCCGACTTCTGGCGCGGCCCGGGCGACCTGAACGTGACCAAGGTCGACGGCAAGGCGCTGTGGACGATCGACGACAACAACTACGTCTCCGCCTCGTTCCAGTACAACCGCGAGCGTAACTACAGCTACGACAGCCTGACCAAGGCCCAGGTCGCTCAGGGCGGTTACTTCCAGAGCTACGAAGCAACCTACAACCCGAACAACATCACCGATGCCAAGAACTATTGGCAGCTTCACACCAATCCGTTCACCAGCTGGCTGGCCAGCGCGGACGGCGAGTTCAAGCTCAGTGACAGCCTGCGCCTGTCGGTGGTGCCTTACTTCTGGTACGGCAACGGCGGCGGCGGTGGCGGCTACTCGTTCACCGAGTCGACCAAGACCCAGAACAACATCGGCTACGCCAACCTTGACGTGAACAACGACGGCAAGATCGGCGGCACGGCCGTGGCCTACGACGACTCCCAGACCTTCACCTACCGTCCCGGCATCATCGCCAAGCTGAACCAGGACTTCGGCGAGAACGACAGCCTGGAATACGGTTTCTGGTACGAGCGTCCCCGCCAGCAGCAGCAGGAAGTGTTCACCCCGACGGCCAATGGCGTGCCGACCGATTTCTGGGCCACCACGGATCTCATCCGCTATTCCAACGGCGTGATCCAGCGTCTGTATCGCGAGTACACCGCTTCCGATACCCGCAAGGTGTTTGCCACCAACACCTGGACGCCGGACGACAAGTGGACCATTACCGCCGGTGCCGCGTACCTGTGGGAACAGCGTAGCGGTTACGACTACGAGAACTGGGGCAGCAGCGGCAACACCGGCTCCTATGCCAAGTACAACCAGTTCGGTGGCGAGGGCAGTGCCACGTACCACAAGGTCAGCCCGACGGCTGGCGTGAAGTACCAGATCAACGAAGAGAACCAGCTGTATCTCGGCGCGGGTCGTACCTTCCGCGCACCGATCAACGGCGCACTGCTGCAGAACGTTGCCGTTGAGGAGTTCCCGTCCAACGCCGCCAATGCCGCCGCCGGCAAGTACGGCAACAAGCCTGAGACGGCCACCACGGTGGATCTGGGTTGGCGCTTCTACGCGGATCAGGTCTCGGCCAACGTCGATGCCTACGAATCGCATCTGAACAACAAGCAGATCTCGGGCTACGACAACACCACCGGGCAGACCGTCTACCTGAACTTGCCCAAGATGCACATGCGCGGCGTGACCGCCGAGGGCAGCTACAAGTTTGCTCAGGACTGGACGCTGTACGGCAACTACTCGTACCAGAAGGCCATCCTCGACGGCAACGTGAACACGTTCGGCGACGGCGTGTATACGACCGAAGGCAAGACGTTCCTCAACACGCCGAAGAACTCCGGCTTCGTGCGTGTCGGCTACGACCACGGTCCGTTCTGGGCAAGCCTGGACGCCAAGTACCGCGGCTCGATCTACGGCGACTGGATGAACACCGAGAAGGTCGGTGGCTACACCGTGTTCAACTTCAACGCTGGCGTGAACCTGCCGGATTTCGCCGATTGGCTGCGTCACCCGTACATCAAGTTGAACGTGTTCAACCTGGCCAACAGGCGTGCGCTGACCAACGCCAACAACATTGGCGCGTTCCTGGCCAGCAACCCGGGTAATGAGTACAAGGACCCGACGACCGGCAAGGCGCTGTACACCTCGACGCCGTACTACTCGCTGCTGGAAGACCGCACCTACATGGTCACCTTCGGCGTTTCGTTCTTCTAAGCAACAACGGACCACATGTCCGATCCAGGCCGGCCCCTTCGGGGGCCGGCTTTTTTTTGCCCCACGAAAAAGTGGTTTTCACGTCTGAGCGGGATTTGGCTGCCAGGCAGGAGCCGCCTGTCATCCGTCGGTCCCGGTACTGCAGCAACGCCGTGAGGCCCCACTTTCGCCCCTGCGACAGCCACTCGCCAGCGGCAAGTTCATGCGCGGACAGCCCGCATGAGGCGCAAGTTTTGTGAGGAATACGTCAATAAGTTACGAATTTGTAATATTATGCGCTTACATTCGCCGTGATGAGTTCAGGCCGGTGGCTACCTCCGAGCACCCCGGACTAATCAAATAATCTCAGGGTATCAGTCACTTAAGGCGGTGGCGGAGGGGCATGGGACTCCTCTGTGCTGATCCCGTGTTTTTTTGCGAATCTCTTAGGGGTCGAATCTCGATGAACATCGCTTTGCGTAATAAATTGCTGCCGGTGGCCATTGCGGCGCTGCTTGCCGCATCGCCAGTCTTGGCGCAGGACACCTCCTCCTCGATCAGTGGTCGCGTGCTCGATGCCAGCGGCCAGCCGGTGGCCGGCGCCACCGTGCAGATCGTGCATGAGCCCTCGGGCACCACCAAGACCACCACCACCGACGCCAGCGGCCGCTATTCGGCACAGGGTCTGCGCGTGGGTGGTCCGTTCGATGTGAAGGTTTCCAAGGATGGTACCCAGACCGAGCAGGAGAATATCTATCTGCAGCTGGCGCAGGACACCGCGGTCAATCTGACGGTGGGCGCTGCTCAGGCGGCACAGAATCTTTCAGCCATCTCCGTCTCGGCCAATACGCTGTCGCAGACCTTCACGCCGGATAACAAGGGTCTGTCGACCAACATTTCGCGTCGTGAGCTGGAAGCCACGCCGACCCCGAATCGCTCGATTCAGAACGTCGTGCGCCTTGATCCACGCATCACCATTACCGATCGCGCCCGTGGCGAAATCTCCGCCGTTGGCCAGAACAGCCGTTACAACAACATCACTGTCGACTCGGTGAGTGCGAACGATCCGTTCGGCCTGAATGCGAATGGCCTGCCGACGCTGGGCACGCCGATCTCGCAGGACACCATCGAGGAATACAACATCTCGACGGCGAACTACGACGTGGCCACCCGCCGTGGCCTTGGCGCCAACATCAACGCCGTCACCAAGAGCGGCACCAACGATTTCCATGGCTCGGTCTACTACGTGTTCCAGAACACGGACATGATCGGCCAGAACGAGCAGGACAAGGACTACGCCGGCTTCAAGCGCCAGTGGACCGGTGGCGCCACGGTCGGTGGCCCGCTCATCAAGGACAAGCTGTTCTTCTTCGCCTCGGTGGAAAAGAGCGAGCAGGTGGGTTCGGGCAGCCCCTATGGCACGGAAGATTCCGGCGCCGCGACGCCGATCAAGGGCCTGACCAGCTCGCAGGTGCAGCAGGTGCGTGACATCGCTGCAAAGTATGGCCTGACCGATATCGGCTCGGTCGGCGGCGGCAACTCCAACCTGATCGACAAGCGCTACCTCGGCAAGGTCGACTGGAACATTACCGACAATCATCGCGCCAGCTTTACCTATAGCGAGACGAAGGAAAACAAGCCGATCATCACGGGCAGCAACACCAAGCTCGTATTGTCCAGCGGCTGGTACAAGACCAACGTCGACAACAAGAGCTACGCGCTGCATTTCTACGACGACTGGTCGGACATCTTCTCGACTGATACCACGCTGTCATATGCCAATTTCCAGCAGAATCGCGGCCCGTACAACGGCGTGGATATGCCCGATATCACGGTGTATCCGACGACATCGGGTGGTCCGGCAGTAGAGTTCGGCACCGAATATTCGAGCCAGGCCAATGTGCTGAAGGTCAAGACGCTCAATGCGGCCTGGGCCGGTACGCTGTACCTGGGCGATCACACCTTGAAGGGTGGTCTCGATTACGAAAAGGACAAGTATTACAACTTGTTCCTGCAGAACTATTTCGGCTCGTACACTTTCCGCGACATCACCGGCAACCCGAACTCGGGTCTGCAGAACTTCAACCTGCTCAACTACTACCAGTACCGCTACAACCGTCCGACGACCGGTTTGAGCCTCGGCGACGTGGCTGCGCGCTACAACCTCAATCAGTGGGGCGTCTTCCTGCAAGACACCTGGCAGGTCACCAACAATCTATCGCTGCAGTATGGTGTACGCGTCGACATTCCGCTGATGGACGACAAGCCGCTCTATAACGCCACCTTTGCTGCCCCGCCGGGTGTCAACGCAAAGGGCCAGGCTACGGGTGGCTTCGGGCGCACAAACCAGACCACGATCAATGGCAATCGCGTGGTGCAGCCGCGCGTGTCGTTCAACTATGCCTTCAACACCGAGCTGATGACCCAGCTGCGTGGTGGTGCGGGCCTGTTCGTGACCAATCAGCCGGGCGTGTGGCTGGGCAATATCTTCTCCAACTCCGGCATGACGCAGACGCAGTTCAACTGCGGCCCGACCCAGGCGGCACCCTGCAATGGTGCTAACGGTCAGCCTTTGCCGGCGTTCAGTCCCGACCCGCACGGCCAGAACGACGGCGCGATCGGTGCGGGCCAGATGACGGTCAACACCATCTCGCCGGGCTGGCACATTCCCACCGCCTGGAAGTACAGCCTGGGCGTTGATCGTGAGTTGCCCTGGTACGGCCTGATTGCGACGGCCGACTGGGAACACATCGATCAGCGCGATGCGGTGTGGTTCCAGAACCTCAATCTGGGCGCACCGACGTTCCAGACGCCTGATGGCCGCAACTCATACTACGCGGTGCAGGGCTTGGACCCGGCAGCCAAGGGGCAGTCTGTTCGCGCGAATGCCAACCAGGCGTTCTCTGGTCAGGTCATCAATCTGGCCAACACCAGCAAGGGTCAGGCGGACAGTATCGCCCTGTCCCTGAAGAAGCCGTTCTCGGATGACTGGTCGGGCATGATCGGCTTCACCTGGAGCCACGCGACCGAAGTGAATCCGGGTACGTCGTCGGTGGCGAACTCGAACTACCAGTACAGCCAGGTCTACAACTCGAACGAGAACGTTGCCAGCACGTCCAACTATTCCGTGCCGCGTCGCGTGATCGCATCGTTGAACTGGCAGCATCGCTTCTGGGGTGACTACGCCACCAGCGCCAGCATCTTCTACGACGGCCATTCGGCGGCCCCGTATAGCTGGACGTTCGGCAACGATGCCAACGGTGACGGCTACACCAATGATCTAGTCTATATCCCGCGTCCGGGTGATGTCGTGTTCCGTCCGGGTACCGATCCGAAGCTGATCGAATCGTTTTATGCCTATATCCAGAAGAACGATTACCTGAAGGATCACCAGGGGCAGGTAGCCCGCCGCAACGCTGACCGCGCTGGCTGGATCAACCAGATCGATCTGAGCTTCAGTCAGGAGATTCCCGGCATCTTCAAGGGCAATAAGGGCATCGTTCGCTTTGACGTCTACAACTTCACGAACCTGCTCAACAAGCATTGGGGTATCGAGAAGCGTCAGCCGTTCAGTAGCAACGGTCGTTACCTTGCCGACTACTACGGCATCGATGCAAAGACCGGCAAGTACATCTACAACATCGACTGCGGTGGCAAGGCGAGCTGCACGAACTACAATTCCGGCGGCGTGTATTCGCCTCTGGCCGTGCCCACCTACATCAACAACAACGATGACCTTGCCCAGCGTTGGTCGGTTCAGTTGACGTTGAAGTACACCTTCTAAGCGCTTTTGCTTGCAAAGGTTTTGAAGTCAGGCCGGCGTCCGTAAGGGCGCCGGCCTTCTTTTGGCTTGACCCTGCCATGCCTGCCGCGGGAAGCTACCCGGTCCGCCACGTTCCGAGCGGACGTATGAGCCGCGAGGGCGCGGCCAGGAGAATGTTTCAATGAATGACACCCAAGCCGGCAAGTCCGGTCGAGCCCCCACCGTCAGCGCGCGCATTTCCCCCGCCGGTGGCTTGGATATCCTGTCCCGCAACGAGGTCGCGCGCCTGCGCGACGCCAGCGGTTCGGGCCTGCACGCCTTGCTGCGCCGCTGCGCGCTGGCGGTGCTGACTTCCGGCAGCATGAGCGATGATCCGCGCACCATCCTCGAACAATTCCCCGATTTCGACATCCAGGTGCTGCAGCAGGATCGCGGCATCAAGATCGAGCTGACCCATGCGCCGGCGCAAGCTTTTGTCGATGGCCAGATCATCCGCGGCATCAACGAGCTGCTGGTGGCCGTGGTGCGCGACATCGTCTACGTGTCGACGCAGATGGAGCAGGGCAACTTCGACCTGGACGACAGTGTCGGCCTCACCCATGTGGTGTTCGAGATCCTGCGCAACGCGCGCATCCTCAAGCCGCAGATCGATCCGAACCTGGTGGTGTGCTGGGGCGGTCATTCGATCTCGCGCGACGAGTACGAGTACACCAAGCAGGTGGGCTACCAGCTCGGCCTGCGCGGCATGGACATCTGCACGGGCTGCGGCCCGGGCGCCATGAAGGGCCCGATGAAGGGCGCCACCATTGCCCACGCCAAGCAGCGTCGCCGCAACAACCGCTACATCGGCATCACCGAGCCGGGCATCATCGCGGCCGAATCGCCGAACCCGATCGTGAATCACCTGGTGATCATGCCGGACATCGAGAAGCGTCTCGAAGCGTTCGTGCGCATGGGGCACGGCATCATCGTGTTCCCGGGCGGCGTGGGCACGGCTGAGGAAATCCTCTATCTGCTGGGCATCCTGCTACATCCGGACAATGCCGGCGTGCCGTTCCCGCTGATCCTTACCGGGCCCAAGCAGTCGTCCGCCTATTTCGAGCAGATCGACCGCTTCCTGCGCCTCACTCTGGGCGACGCCGTGGCCCAGCACTACCAGATCATCGTGGATGACCCGGCGGCGGTGGCGCGTGCCATGGTGCGTGGCATCGACAAGGTGCGTAACTATCGCCTGGACAACAAGGATGCGTTCTTCTTCAACTGGGCGCTCAATATTCCGTATGCGTTCCAGCTGCCGTTCCGCCCTACCCATCAGGCCATGCGCGCGCTCGCCATCCATCGCGACCGTCCGCGCCACGAGTTGGCGGCAGACCTGCGTCGCGCCTTCTCCGGCATCGTCGCCGGCAACGTGAAGGAAGAGGGCATGCGCGCCATCGAGCAGCACGGCCCGTTCGACATCGATGGTGACGCCGACGTCATGCACGCCCTGGATGAGTTGCTCAAGGCCTTCGTGGCGCAGGACCGCATGAAGCTGCCGGGCGGCACGGCGTATGTGCCCTGCTACCGGGTGCTGACCGGGGCGACGGCCCATTGAGTGATTTCAGGTGGCGCGGAAGTCTTGACAGCCCGCTCCTGGATATACAAACTATCCAGCTCACCCCGCCCGAATAGCTCAGCTGGTTAGAGCACTTGACTGTTAATCAGGGGGTCGCTGGTTCGAGTCCAGCTTCGGGCGCCATCTTCGACAAGGCCTTGCAGCGATGCAGGGCCTTGTCTTTTTGTGCGCCCCCGTAGAAGACGGCCGTCGCCTGGCGAGCGCTACACTGTGCCGGGGCAACGGAGGGGTGCCATGCGACTGTGCATGCTGGCGTTGATGGGGATGCTCCTTGCGGGCTGCGCGAGCGAGGGTGGTCTGGAGCAGGGCAAGCCCACATTCCAGGCGAGTACCAGCAAGCTCGATTCCCACTACGTGGCCTGCGTGGTTGCCCAGTGGTCGAAGATTTCGCCCACGACGCATGCCGAGGAGACGCCGGGCGGCTTCCGGGTGACGGTGTCCAACGGCAGTACCCGCAGCGAAGAGTTGCTGATCGTTCTGAGCCGGGCCAGTGGCGCCGACGTGATCTTGCATGAGCGCGTCGAGGTGCTGGCGCTGCGCGCCTATCGCGAGACGGCCAAGGCCTGTCTCTAGCCCCGGCCATGGCGGTTGTGAGCTAGCCGCCGTCCGCGCAGCGATGGGCTTGTTCGTCACTGGCTCTTGAGCCGTAGATGCGCCCGGCAATGGACACGGTGACGGCCAGCGCCCCTTCCGTGTGGCCCTGGCGGCACAGCGTGAAGCCGGTATTGCTGCCGCCCGCGCTGCCATCGGCCTGGAAGCGGATGCGTTGACGGCCGGTGGTGCTGAGGATGGTGAGCCGATGATGGCTGCCGGCGGCCAGCCTGGGGGCGCCGTCCAGCTGATCGGCGCGTTCGCTGCGATAGTGGCCGACCAGCCAGCCACCTTCCCAGTGCAACTCGTCGGAGCACTGGGCACCGTCGCGTGAAGGGCACAGCATGGCGCGACGACCGGTATGGATGGCCAGGCCTCGCGCGTGCTGCAGGGCGACCAGGATGTCCGACTGCGCCACCTGCAGCTGGCTGCGCTCCCGCAGCTGCCCCAGGGCGGGTACGGCGATGCAGGCGAGGGTGGCCAGGACCACCATCGTCAGTATCTGCTCGATCAGCGTGAAGCCGCCTTGTCGCCCCGGTGCGACCGGTTCATGCCATGCCTTCATGCATCGCTCCCCCGCGTTGCCTGGCCAGTCAGGCTAATCAGCCTGCGATCTGGCAGCAGTCATCGCCCCGACGCGCCCCGCGTCATAGCCTGCTGACAGGCCCTGTCAGCAGGGTCGATTTAAAATGGGCCGAGGCGCCCCCAGATGACAGCCATGACTGACCGCTTCGAACTCGTCTCACCTTACAAGCCGTCCGGCGATCAGCCGGAGGCCATCCGCAAACTCGCTGAGGGTTTCGAGGCCGGCCTCGCGGCACAGACGCTGCTGGGCGTCACCGGCTCGGGCAAGACCTACACCATCGCCAATGTGATCCAGCAAGTGCAGCGCCCCACCATCGTGATGGCGCCCAACAAGACGCTGGCGGCGCAGTTGTATGGCGAGTTCAAGGAGTTCTTTCCGCACAACGCGGTGGAGTACTTCGTCAGCTACTACGACTACTACCAGCCGGAAGCCTACGTGGTGGCGTCCGATACCTTCATCGAGAAGGATGCGTCGATCAACGACCACATCGAGCAGATGCGCCTGGCCGCCACCAAGGCGCTGCTGTCGCGCAAGGACGCGATCATCGTCGCCACGGTGTCGGCGATCTACGGCCTCGGTGATCCGGAGGACTATCTGTCCTTGCGCCTGATCCTGGCCAAGGGCGAGCGCATCGACCAGCGCGCACTGATCCACCAGCTCACCGAGCTGCAGTACACACGCAACGAGATGGAGCTGAAGCGCGGCACCTATCGCGTGCGTGGCGAGATCATCGACGTGTTTCCCGCCGAATCGGAAACCGAAGCGCTACGCATCGAACTGTTCGATGGCGAAGTGGAGAACATGTCGCTGTTCGATCCGCTCACCGGCGAAACCATCCGCAAAGTGCCGCGCTACACCGTGTATCCGCGCACCCATTACGCCAGTACGCGCGAGAGCGTGTTGAACGCGATCGAGACCATCAAGGTCGAGCTGAAGGAGCGGCTGGAGCAGTTGTACAAGGACAACAAGCTGGTCGAGGCGCAGCGGCTGGATCAGCGCACGCGCTTCGACATCGAGATGATGGCCGAGGTGGGTTACTGCCAGGGCATCGAGAATTATTCCCGGCATCTCACGCGACGCGGTCCCGGCGAGCCGCCGCCGACGCTGTTCGATTACTTGCCGGCCGATGCACTGCTGGTGGTGGACGAATCGCACGTGACCATTCCGCAGCTGGGCGCCATGTACAAGGGCGACCGCTCGCGCAAGGAGACGCTGGTGGAATTCGGTTTCCGCCTGCCGTCGGCGATGGACAATCGCCCGTTGCGCTTCGAGGAGTGGGAGCAGCGCGCGCCGCGCTCGATCTACGTGTCGGCCACGCCGCGCGAATACGAATTGCAGAAGTCCGGCGACGCGGTGGTCGAGCTGGTGGTGCGCCCGACCGGCCTGATCGATCCCGAGGTCGAGGTGCGCCCGGTGCGTACGCAGGTGGATGATCTGCTGGGCGAGGTGCACAAGCGCGTGGCCATGGGCGATCGCGTGCTGGTGACCACGTTGACCAAGCGCATGGCCGAGAACCTCACCGAATACCTGGGCGAGCACGGCGTCAAGGTGCGCTACCTGCACTCGGATATAGAGACCGTGGAGCGCGTGGAAATCATCCGCGACCTGCGCCTGGGCGAGTTCGACGTGCTGGTGGGCATCAACCTGCTGCGCGAGGGCCTGGACATGCCCGAGGTGTCGCTGGTGGCGATCCTCGATGCGGACAAGGAAGGTTTCCTGCGCTCCACCGGTTCGCTGATCCAGACCATCGGCCGCGCCGCGCGCAACCTGCGCGGCAAGGCGATTCTCTATGCCGACACCATCACCCGCTCGATGAAGGCGGCCATGGACGAAACGGCGCGCCGTCGCGAAAAGCAGCAGGCTTACAACGAGGCGCACGGCATCACGCCGCAGTCGGTGGTGCGACGCATCGCCGACATCATGGAGGGCGCGCGCAGCGAAGGGGCGAGCCGTGGCCGTGGCAGCCGTGGCGAGCGCCGTGCAGTGGCCGAGAAGGGCGCCGATTACGCGGCGCTCAGTGCCGACCAGGCCTCGGCCATGATCAAGAAGCTCGAGGCGCAGATGTACAAGCACGCCGAGAACCTGGAATTCGAAGAGGCCGCCCGGTTGCGCGACCAGATCCACCAGCTGCGGGAACGGGCCACGCGCTGACCCGTTTCCGCAAGGCCATGGCCGGACCAGTTGTCGCCGGATGCCCGACCACGTATACTGCGCGGCTCGCGCGGTCCGCCGTGCGAGATCCGGGCGGTTAGCTCAGCGGTAGAGCACTACCTTGACATGGTAGGGGTCACAAGTTCGATCCTTGTACCGCCCACCAATACCGACGAAACGGCGCGGCCCTCGGGTTCGCGCCGTTTCTTTTTGCGCCAACGGAGCAGCCAATGACTTACCTGTGGATCAAGAGCTTCCATCTGCTGTTCGTCATCGCCTGGATGGCCACGGTGTTCTACCTGCCGCGTATCCTGGTGAATATCGCCGAGGCCGGAGACGAGCCGGCGGTGCGTGCCAGGCTGGTGTTGATGGGGCGGCGACTGTATCGCTTCGGACACCACATGTTCGGGCTGGCTTTCCTGTTGGGCCTCACCTTGTGGCAGGGCTGGCGGGTGTTCCCGGGGGTGTTGCCGAATTTTGGCGATGCCCACTGGCTGCATGCCAAGCTGGGCTTGGTGGCGCTGCTGCTGGTTTATTTCATCTGGAGCGGGCGTCTGCTCAAGCGCAGCGGGCAGGGCGGTGTGTTGCCCGCGTCGAAGACGCTACGCGTGATGAACGAGCTGCCGGTGCTGGTGCTGCTGGCGGTGATCTATCTGGTGATCGCCAAGCCGTTCTGAGCGAGCTTTCCGTAGGAGCACGCTCTGTGCGCGACCGCGGACCCTGTCGTTGCCACTCCGCGGTCCTGTCGCGCTCCTGCAGGTGTAGTCACTCGTTGCGTGGGTAATACTCGCGATACCACGCCACGAAACGCGCCACGCCTTCCTCGATCGAGGTATCCGGGGCGTAGCCCACGTCCCGCCGCAGCGCCGACACGTCGGCCCAGGTGTCGGGCACGTCACCGGGCTGCATCGGCAGCAGGCGCTTTTCCACCGTGCGCCCCAGGTGCTGCTCCATCAGTTCGATGAAGCGCAGCAGTTGCACCGGCTGGTCGTTGCCGATGTTATAGACGCGGTAGGGCGCGCTGGACGTGCCGGGGCCGGGGTGCAGCGCGTCGTACGCGGGGTCGGGCAGGGCGGTATGGTCCAATGTGCGGGTCACGCCTTCCACGATGTCGTCGACATAGGTGAAATCGCGGCTGTGGTTGCCGTAGTTGAATACGTCGATGGGTTCGCCACGGCTGATGCGGTCGGCAAACAGCATCGGCGACATGTCGGGCCGGCCCCACGGGCCGTAAACGGTGAAGAAGCGCAACCCGGTGGTGGGCAGGTCGTAAAGATGGCTGTACGTATGGGCCATCAGTTCATTGGCCTTCTTGCTGGCGGCGTAAAGGCTCACGGGGTGGTCGACCGCGTCCTCGATGGCGAACGGCAGCTTGCGGTTGGCGCCGTAGACCGAACTGGACGAGGCGTAGACCAGATGCTCCACCTTGCCATGGCGGCAGGCTTCCAGGATGTTGACGAACCCCACGAGGTTGCTCTGCACGTAGGCCTGCGGGTTCTTCAGCGAGTAGCGCACTCCGGCCTGGGCGGCGAGATTGACCACGCGCTGCGGCCGGAACGCGCCAAAGGCCCCATTCACCGCGTCCGCATCGGCCAGGTCGGCCCGCAGGTGGGTGTAGTTCGGGTGCTGGGCAAAGCGTGCCAGGCGGGCGTCTTTGAGCGTGGGGTCGTAGTAGTCGTTGTGGTTGTCGATGCCGTAGACCTCGTCGCCACGGGCCAGCAGGCGTTCGGCCAGCGCCGCGCCGATGAAGCCGGCCGTGCCGGTGATGAGTATGCGCATCGTGAATCCCCGGGTGAAAACGCCGATTTTATCGTCCGGCGACGGCTGGGTGTGGCTGCCGCTGAATTGACAGCCCACTCTGGGCTAAACTAGCGTCCCCACGGACTCAAAGAGACAAGGTGGCCCGCGCGAAGGCGCCGGTCGAGCGTGTGACATGGCAACTACGATTTCCCAACGCTGATTTCGCCACGCCTTGTTTCTCAGGAAGGGCGCGTGGCGTCCTTTATTTTTGTCCGCCATCCGGGCGGACAAACAAAAACCGGCCATCCATGGCCGGACTCCTCACGAAAAGCACGCAATGTGAGCGTGTTCTTTAGGTGCGAAAATGATTGAGATCACGCTACCCGACGGCAGCAAACGCCCCTTTGAGCATCCGGTGACGGTGCAGGATGTCGCCGCCTCCATTGGCGCGGGCCTGGCCAAGGCCACCCTGGCGGGCAAGGTGGACGGCAAGCTGGTGGACGCCAGCTTCCCGATCGACCATGACGCCAGCCTCGAAATCGTCACTGAGAAGAGCCCGGAGGCGCTGGATATCCTGCGTCACTCCACCGCCCATCTGCTGGCTCAAGCCGTGCAGCGCCTGTATCCCGGCGCGCAGGTCACCATCGGCCCGGTGATCGACAACGGCTTCTACTACGACTTTGCCTATGAGCGCCCGTTCACGCCCGACGATCTGGTGAAGATCGAGGCGGAGATGGAAAAGATCGTCAAGGAAGGCCTGCCGGTGACGCGCAGCGTGAAGTCGCGCGACGAGGCGGTGAATTTCTTCCGTGGCCTGGGCGAAACCTACAAGGCCGAGATCATCGAGAGCATCCCGTCGAACGAGGAACTCTCGCTGTACACGCAGGGCGAATTCACCGACCTGTGCCGCGGCCCGCACGTGCCGAACACCGGCAAGCTGCGCGCGTTCAAGCTGATGAAGGTGGCTGGCGCGTATTGGCGCGGCGATTCCAACAACGCCATGCTCACGCGCATCTACGGCACGGCCTGGCTCAACGACAAGGACCTGAAGGCCTACCTGCACCAGCTGGAAGAGGCCGAGAAGCGCGACCACCGCAAGATCGGCAAGGCGCTCGACCTGTTCCACCAGCAGGAAGAGGGTCCGGGCATGGTGTTCTGGCATCCCAACGGCTGGGCCATCTGGCAGCAGGTGGAGCAGTACATGCGCCGCGTGTACCGCAACAGCGGCTACCAGGAAGTGCGCTGCCCGCAGGTGCTGGACGTGTCGTTGTGGAAGAAGTCCGGTCATTGGGACAACTACCAGGAGAACATGTTCTTCACCGAGTCGGAGAAGCACACGTTCGCGCTCAAGCCCATGAACTGCCCGGGTCATGTGCAGATCTTCAATACCGGCCTGCACAGCTACCGCGAATTGCCGATCCGCTACGGCGAGTTCGGCGCCTGCCACCGCAATGAGCCCTCGGGCGCGCTGCACGGCATCATGCGCGTGCGCGCCTTCACGCAGGACGATGGGCATATCTTCTGCACGCCCGAGCAGGTCGAGGAAGAGGTCACGGCATTCCACTTGCAGGCGATGAGGGTCTACGCCGATTTCGGCTTCACCGATATCGCCGTCAAGCTGGCGCTACGTCCCGAGAAGCGCATCGGTTCCGACGAGTTCTGGGATCGCACCGAGGAAATGCTGCGTCGCGCGCTGCGTGCCGCGGGTGTAGAGTGGGTGGAGCTTCCGGGCGAGGGCGCCTTTTACGCACCCAAGATCGAGTATCACCTCAAGGACTCCATCGGTCGTGCCTGGCAGGTCGGCACCATGCAGGTGGACTTCATGATGCCCGAGCGCCTGGGTGCCGAATATGTGGACGAGAATTCACAGCGTCGTCACCCGGTGATGCTGCATCGTGCCATCGTCGGCTCCATGGAGCGCTTCATCGGCATCCTGATCGAGCACCACGCCGGGTTGTTGCCGGCCTGGCTGGCGCCGGTCCAGGCTGCCGTATTCAGCATCACGGATGCCCAGGCCGACTATGTTCGCGAAGTGACGCAAACCCTTGTCGATAAAGGTTTCCGCGTACACGCCGATTTGCGCAATGAGAAGGTCGGCTATAAAATCCGCGAACATACGTTGCAGAAAGTCCCTTACCTGCTGGTGGTCGGAGATCGCGAGAAGGAATCAGGGGCCGTTTCCGTGCGTACGCGTTCGGGCGAGGACCTCGGCAGCATGCCGTTGGCCGCGTTTATCGAACGCCTGGAAGCCGAGACCCGTCGCTAAGCGCGCGGGCCGGCACTTTTAAGAACTCTTCTGGAGGATTGTGGTATCGCTACCACCGACACTAAGGGCAATCGCCGTAACCATGAGATTCGCGTCCCGCGCGTTCGCGTGATCGGCGCTGATTCGGAACAGCTAGGCATCCTGACCCGTGACGAGGCACTGGCCTTGGCACAAGAAGCGGGCATGGACCTGGTCGAGATCCAGCCGAACGGCGATCCACCGGTCTGCCGCATCATGGACTACGGCAAGTTCAAGTTCGAAGCCCAGAAGAAGGCCCAGGCGGCCAAGAAGAAGCAAAAGCAGGTCGAGATCAAGGAAGTGAAGTTCCGTCCGGTCACGGACGTGGGCGACTACCAGATCAAGCTGCGCAACATGCTTCGCTTCCTCGAGGAGGGCGACAAGGTCAAGGTCACCATCCGCTTCCGTGGCCGTGAAATGTCCCACCAGGACCTGGGCCAGAACCTGGCCAAGAAGATCCAGGAAGACGTGGGCGAGAATGGCGTGGTGGAGTCCTTCCCCCGCCTGGAAGGTCGTCAGATGGTCATGATGATCGGCCCCAAGAAGAAGCAGTAATCGAAAAAGCGGCCTGCGGGCCGCTTTTTTCTTGCCCCCTTTCCGCAGGGGGCAAGGCTGGTAATGACTGGCACTCCCACGTATAATCGCCGGTTCGACCCCTATGGACGGGTCGTGAACCGATCGTGGCAGGACGGAAAGCGTGGCCCAGAGGGTCACCGCCAGATCAGTCAGAAACCGGGGTCCCAATCCCCACTCAAGGAGCATTCCGATGCCCAAGATCAAGACCAACCGGGCGGCCGCGAAGCGTTTTCGCAAGACCGCGTCGGGCAAGTTCAAGGCCGGTCACGCCTTCAAGTCGCACATCCTGACCAAGAAGTCGACCAAGCGTAAGCGCGGTCTCCGCGCCACCAACCACGTCAAGGCTTGCGACACCAAGGGTGTAGCACGCATGTTGCCGTACTTGTAAGGCGAGGAGATAAACCATGGCTCGTGTAAAGCGTGGCGTTACCGCCCGTCGTCGTCACAAGAAGATCATCGGCCGCGCGAAGGGCTACTACAACGCCCGTCGCAAGGTCTTCCGCGTTGCCAACCAGGCCGTCATCAAGGCTGGCCAGTACGCCTATATCGGCCGCAAGCAGCGCAAGCGCCAGTTCCGCGCACTGTGGATCGTGCGTATCAACGCTGCCGCCCGTCAGTTCGGCCTGTCGTACAGCCGCCTGATCAATGGCCTGGCCAAGGCCGGCATCACCGTCGACCGCAAGGTGCTGGCTGATATCGCCGTGCACGACATCAAGGCGTTTGGCGCGATCGCAGAGAAGGCGAAGGCCAGTCTGGCCGCTTGATCGTCTAGCGCATCGCGCACTGACGATATGATGTGATCAAGCGGGGAGGAGGCCAAACGCCTCCTCCCCGTTTTTGTTTGGATAGTGCTCACGACGTTTGCCTCCTCTCCCCTCCGGGGAGAGGATTGAGGTGAGGGGTCACGGCTTGCCCCAATCTTCAATCGAAGCGCGCTTCGAATCGGCGATAACGCAAGAGTGGCCCCTCACCCTGCCCTCTCCCCGAAGGGGAGAGGGGAAGTAGCGAGAAGCGCATCACTATGGACGATCTGGATAGCCGCGCCGCGCAGGCGCTGGCCGATATCGAAAAGGCCGATACGCTCGATGCGCTCGACGCGCTGCGGGTGGGCCTGCTTGGCAAGAGCGGCATCGTGACCGCCGCGCTCAAGGCGCTGGGCGCGCTGTCGCCCGACGAGCGCAAGGCGCGCGGGGCCGAGGTCAACCGTGTGAAGGATCGTCTTGCCGATGCGCTGGCCGCACGCAAGCAGGTGCTGGAGCAGGCCGAGCTTGATCGCCGCCTGGCCTCCGAGAAGCTCGACATCACGCTGCCTGGCCGCGATGGCGAGCGTGGTGGCATCCATCCCATTACCCGTGCCCTGGAACGCATCAGCGCGATCTTTTCGCGGCTGGGTTACCAGCGCGCCGACGGTCCCGAGATCGAAGACGACTGGCACAACTTCGAGGCGCTGAATTTCCCGCCGCATCATCCGGCGCGCGCCATGCACGACACCTTCTACTTCGGCGATGGCCGCCTGCTGCGCACGCATACCTCGCCGGTGCAGGTGCGCTCGATGCAGGGACGCCAGCCGCCGATCCGCATCATTGCGCCGGGCAAGGTCTATCGCAGCGATTCGGACCAGACCCACTCGCCGATGTTCCACCAGATCGAAGGCCTGCTGGTCGATGAGACCTCCAGCTTCGCCGATCTCAAGGGCACGTTGGCCGAATTCATCCGCGCGTTCTTCGAGCGTGACTTCGACATGCGTTTCCGTCCCAGCTACTTCCCCTTTACCGAGCCCTCGGCCGAAGTGGACATTCGCTGGGATGCGGAGGACGGCAGCACGCGCTGGCTCGAAGTGCTGGGCTGCGGCATGGTGCATCCGAACGTGCTGAAGAACTGCGGCATCGACCCGGAGCGCTATACCGGCTTCGCGTTTGGCCTGGGCGTGGAGCGTTTCGCCATGCTGCGTTACGGCGTCTCCGATCTGCGCGCGTTCTTCGAGAACGATCTGCGCTTCCTCAAGCAGTTCGCTTAAATCGCGGCAGGAATCGATACGCATGAAATTCTCCGAGAACTGGTTGCGCGAACTGGTCGAGATCGACGCGGACCGCGCGGTACTGGCCCATGCGCTGACCATGGCCGGCCTGGAAGTGGAAGAACTCACCCCGCTGGGTGAAGGTCTGGACGGTGTCGTCGTCGCTGAAATCATCGGCGCCGAAAAGCATCCCGAGGCCGATCGGCTGCAGGTGTGCAAGGTGGATGCGGGGCAGGGCGAGCCGCTGCAGATCGTCTGCGGCGCGCCGAATGCGCGCGTGGGCATCAAGGTGCCGCTCGCCACCGTGGGCGCCACCTTGCCCGGCGGCATCAACATCAAGGCAGCCAAGCTGCGCGGCGTGGAGTCGTTCGGCATGCTGTGCTCGGCCAAGGAGCTGGGCATCGATGCCGATGCGTCCGGCCTGCTGGAACTGCCGGCCGATGCGCCGGTGGGCCAGCCGCTTGCTGCCTACCTGGGGCTGCCCGATGCCAGCATCGAGCTCAAGCTCACCCCGAACCGTCCCGATTGCCTGGGCTTGTTCGGCCTGGCGCATGACGTGGCCGCCCTGTTCGGCAGCCACGTGAAGACGGGCGAGCAGGTGGCGGCGCCGGTCAGCAGCGAGGCGCGTCGTGGCATTCGCCTGGAAGCCGGTGTCGACGCACCGCGTTATCTTGGCCGCATTGTCGAAGGCATCGACCCGAAAGCACGCACGCCACTGTGGCTGGCCGAGCGCCTGCGACGCGCCGGGCTGCGTCCCATCAGCGCCGTGGTCGACATCACCAACTATGTGATGCTCGAACTGGGGCAGCCGCTGCATGCGTTCGACAACACCAAGCTCAATGGCGACATCGTGGTGCGTCACGCGCGCGCCGGTGAAACGCTCAAGCTGCTCGATGGCTCCGAGGCCAAGCTCGACGAAGGCTTCCTGCTGATCGCCGATGAGCAGAACGGCCTGGCGGTCGCCGGCGTGATGGGCGGCTTCGATTCGCGCGTTACCGACGACACGCACGATGTGTTCCTGGAGGCCGCGCATTTTGCGCCCGCCGCGATCATGGGTCGTGCGCGCAAGCTCGGCATGCATACCGATGCCTCGCATCGCTTCGAGCGTGGCGTCGACCCGGCGCTGCCGCGCCGCGCGCTGGAGCGCGCTACCGAACTGCTGCTCTCCATCGCCGGCGGCAAGGCAGGCCCGGTGCTGGTGGCGGAGAATCTGGCCGACCTGCCGAAGCCGGCCACGGTGACGCTGCGCCGCGCCCGGCTCAAGCGCGTGCTGGGCGTCGACGTGGCCGACGCCGAAGTCGCCCGCATCTTCACCGCGCTGGGCATGCAGGTGGTGCCGCAGGCCGATGGCTGGCAGGTCACCGCACCCAGCAGTCGTTTCGATATCGAGCGCGAAGAAGACCTCATCGAGGAAGTCGCGCGCATCCATGGCTACGACAATATCCCCACGCATACCCCGGCCGGTGCACTGACCCTGGCGGTCGAGCCAGAAGGGCGCCTCAACGAATTGGCCGTGCGTGAGCAGCTGGCGGCCCGCGGTTACTACGAAGCAGTCAACCTGGCCTTTGTCGGCAACGACCTGCTTCAGCGTTGGGGCATGACCGAACAGCTGGTGCCGTTGGCCAATCCGCTGTCGGCCGACCTGGCCGTGATGCGCCCCTCGCTGTTGCCGGGCCTGATCGTGGCGCTGTCGCACAACCGTGCCCGCCAGCAGGAACGGGTGCGCCTGTTCGAGCTGGGCCGTGTCTTTGGTTCAGGCGGATCCCTCCGCGAAGAACCGGCCATCCATGGCCGGACTCCTCAACAAGCGGCCCCTGCCCCGGTGGAGACCCCGTCGCTGGCCCTGGTGGCCTGCGGCACGGCACACGCCGAACAGTGGGGCGAAGTGGCACGCACGCTCGATTTCCATGACCTCAAGGGCGACCTCGATGCCCTGATCGCCTGGGGCGGTGAGCCGCAGCGCTGGGCCGTCCATGCCGACGACTTGCCGGCCTGGTTGCACCCGGGTCGCGGCGCCCGTGTGACCCGTGATGGGGTTACCGTCGGCTACCTGGGCGCGCTGCATCCGCAGCTGGCTAAAGCCCTGGACTTGGGCGCCGATGTCCACGTGCTGGAGCTCGAACTGGAACCGGTGCTGGGCCGCCGCCTGCCCAAGGCGCAGCCGGTGCCCCGCTTCCCGTCCGTGCGCCGGGATATCGCGGTGGACGTACCCGAAGAGGTCAGCTGGTCACAGATTGAGCAGGCGGTCCGGCAGGCGCTGGGCGGCCAGCTCAAGGAGCTGCGCCTGTTCGACCGTTACAGCGGCAAAGGGGTCGAAGCGGGCCGAAAGAGTCTCGCTATGGGCTTGATTTTACAGGACGCTTCACGCACCCTTACCGACGACGACGCCGACCGTAACATACGTGAAGCAGTCGCAGCGTTGGAGACGGCATGCAAGGCGAGATTGCGAGGATAAGATGGCGCTGACCAAGGCGGAGATGGCAGAGCGCCTTTTCCTCGAAGTTGGCCTCAACAAGCGTGAGGCAAAAGAATTCGTGGACGCCTATTTCGAGGTGGTCCGCGAAGCATTGGAAAAGGGTGAGCAGGTCAAGCTGTCGGGTTTCGGCAATTTCGACCTGCGACAGAAGAACCAGCGACCGGGGCGCAATCCCAAGACGGGCGAGGAAATTCCTATTTCCGCACGTCGGGTAGTGACGTTCCGACCGGGTCAGAAACTCAAGGTGCGAGTCGAGGGCTATGCTGGACCAAGGGAATAACACCGAACTCCCCGCCATTCCGGCGAAGCGCTACTTCACCATTGGTGAGGTCAGTGAACTGTGCGGCGTGAAGCCGCACGTGCTGCGCTATTGGGAGCAGGAATTTCCAGCCCTCAATCCGGTCAAGCGCCGCGGCAACCGCCGTTATTACCAGCGTCACGATGTGCTGATGATCCGGCAGATCCGCGGCCTGCTGTACGACGAAGGCTTCACCATCACTGGCGCCCGTGCACGGCTGGAAGGCCCGCAGGCGCGCATGGAGTCGAGCATCTCCCACCAGATCGTGCGCCAGGTGCGCATGGAACTGGAAGAGGTGCTGGCGCTGCTGCGCCGCTGAGCAATAAAACCACTGCCAATGGCTTCCGGTGCTACCGGCTAAGCTGGTAGACTTATCGACTTGCCGCATCGTCGGGGCGTAGCGCAGCCTGGTAGCGCATCTGCCTGGGGGGCAGAGGGTCGTGGGTTCGAATCCCGCCGTCCCGACCAATTCGGCAAGTGACATGAAAAACGGCGCCCTGGGGCGCCGTTTTTGTTTGCGTGAAAGTCAGTACCCGTTGCAACGTGCGATGGTGCAAGGCGCCGGCGATAACGGCGAACGCCCGGGCGTCAACGCCTGCGCATTACCGGCGATAGCGGGTATTGGGCGCGAGCGGGCGGGCCGGGGACACGCCCGGGTGGGATGAATCCCTGACGAAGTGGGACGTGGTCCGATAGGTGGGAGTCGCCTCATCCGGTGCGGGACGCTGCTTGAGGTCCTGCGTGCCGCCATAGACGAGGTGAATATCCGCGACGGATATGTGCTTGGATGGTGGATTCATCGCCATACTCCCGATGGGATCTGAGTTACGCAGATCGGCAAACCAGTGTTCCGAATCCTCGAAAACCTCGAGGCGCTCACTCAGTGGGCGGTGAAACCATGACCGATGGACAGGACACGGCGACACGGCGTGGCTCCACCATACGCCATCTGGCTGGGGATTGCCTTAAGCGGGGACGCCACGCCTATGCGGCCCTGCGGGTCTCACGGGCGGCGAGCGCGGATCGGTCATGGAACGGCCGAAATGCTCAGACCTTTCCTTCGCGATGCGCATCGACAAAGGATTTGGCCTGCTCGAGCATCCAGGGGCCGAACGTTGCCTTGCCCAAGCGGGCGCGCAAGCCGGGATAAGGCTGGTACAGCACCTCGTCGCCGGCCAGCGTGATGGTGAAGCTTTCGCCGGTGCAGCGGATCAGGTAGCCGCAGTAGCGGAACGTGGTTTTGTCGATGACGGAAGGAATGGTCATAAGTGTCCGTGGCGGGAAGGCAGTGCGCGGCGGGTGATCAATGCAGGCGGTGGTACCAAAGGGACTCCATGCCGCGCATGGTGATCCAGACCTGTGTCCGGCGTAATGCGATGAGGTGTTGTTCCAGTAACCGGCGCATGTCTTCGAAATGACCCGGCACGAGGACGCAGACCGGGCTGCGCAGGTTGATGCTGCGCAACAGCCCCCACTGGTCGGGAGTCAGTTGGGCAGGGGGAGCTTGGGCGTGGCCGGCGGCGTGGGGCCGCCGCGAAAGCGACAAGGTGGACAGCAGCGTGGCGACAGGTGCCTGAAGCGAATGCGGATACATGCCAGATGCCTCCGAGCTTGGTTCGGCAGGGCATTGCCTGGTGGAGCTTGGCTTTCGTGTGAATCGAGCCGCTGGGTGATTCGGTCACGGGCCAGCCGTCAGGAACGCATGGAGGCGAGCCGGAACCCGCCACAGGGGCAAGTCGTCGGTCTCGACGGGGATCAACGTTGCGCGGCATGCTGCTGGGCGGCGCTTGGTTGAGACCTGGCCTGCTCCTGATGAGGGGGAGCAAGTCGAAGGTGGGTCGGCGTAAACACACGACGGCAACACCTACCGCCCTGACCCTACACCTTTCGGGCGCACGGTTTTGTTATCCGGCGGGCCGGTGTTGTAACCGGCAAGCGGGAGGACTAGCGTGGATCGATGTCCCGTCAGGCCGCCCACATGGGTCCCATCAGCGTCGAAACCTGGGCCCAGGGCCCGGATCCTGATGGCCAGTGGCGTGGCCATTGGAACCTGGTTTCCGAGGGCGAGGCCATACCGGGGCGGTATGGCCAGACGATCTATCTGTATCGATCCGAGACCGAGGCGCGCGGTGCGGCGATGGGCCTGGGCGAGATGGACCGGCGCAATCTGAAGGCCATCCTCCGCGTGTTCCGCCGCTAGGCCCTGGGCTCAGTAAAGCACGCGACTGCGCAGCGTCCCCGGAATCGTCGACAGCTTGTCCCTGAGCGCGGCGGACTGCTTTTCGTCGGCGGACACGTCGATCACCACGTAGCCCACTTCGCTGTCGGTCTGCAGGAACTGCGCGTCGATATTGATGTTGCCCGCCGAGAACAGCTCATTGATGCGCGAGAGCACGCCCGGCACGTTGCGATGAATGTGCAGCAGGCGGCGGCTGTGCGGGTGCTCGGGCAGCGACACCTCGGGGAAATTCACCGCCGAGAGGGTCGAGCCGTTGTCGCTGTAGCGCACCAGCTTGCTCGCCACCTCGATGCCGATGTTGTCCTGCGCTTCCAGCGTGCTGCCGCCGATATGCGGGGTGAGGATGACGTTGTCCATGCCCACCAGCGGTGAGACGAATGCGTCATCGTTGCCCTTGGGCTCCACCGGGAACACGTCCACCGCGGCGCCGGCGAGATGGCCCGAACGGAGCGAGGCGGCGAGCGCGTCGATATCGACCACGGTGCCGCGCGACGCGTTGATCAGCAGCGAACCCTGGCGCATGCGGGCCAGCTCGGCGGCGCCGATCATCAGCCGCGTGGCGGTGGTTTCCGGCACGTGCAAGGTGACCACGTCGGCGCGTTCGAGCAGATCGTCCAGGCTGTCGGCGGCGCGGGCATTGCCCAGCGACAGCTTGGATTCGATGTCGTGGAAGATCACGCGCATGCCCAGGCTTTCGGCCAGCACGCCGATCTGGGTGCCGATATGGCCGTAGCCGACGATGCCCAGCACCTTGTCGCGCGCCTCGAAGCTGCCGGCCGCCGACTTGGTCCAGCCGCCGCGATGGCACAGAGCATTTTTCTGCGGGATGCCGCGCAACAGCATGATGGCCTCGGCGATCACCAGTTCGGCCACGCTGCGCGTGTTGGAGTAGGGCGCATTGAAGACGGGTACGCCAAGGCGGCGCGCGGCGCCAAGGTCCACCTGATTGGTGCCGATGCAGAAGCAGCCCACGGCGATTAGACGTTTAGCCTGCTGAAGCACCTCGTCGGTCAGGTGCGTGCGCGAGCGGATGCCCACGATGTGCGCGTCGGCGATGCGGGCTTTCAGCTCGTCTTCCGGCAAGGCCTTTTCGTGAAATTCGATCTGGCTGTAGCCGGCGCGGCGGAAGCTTTCCACGGCGCTGCGGCTGACGCCTTCGAGCAGGAGCACCTTGATGTCTTGTTTGGGAAACGAGGTCTTCATGGGCCATGGCGCAGGAGGGTACCCCTTCACTATGCCAGACCTTGAGACCAATTTGCGGCGTCGCAGCACTGGACGCTGCCGGCCGCCGCTGGCAGGCTGCACGGACATCCCAGGAGCCTTCATGACCGATGTCCGCCTGGCCGATCTCGCCGATCGGCTGCCCACGCTTCGACTGCTGACCGATGCCGCCGACCTGGAGCACTACGGTCGCGACTGGACCCGCCGCTGGACCCCGGCGCCGCTGGCCATTGCGCTGCCGGCCGAGGTGGCCCAGGTGCAGGCGATCGTGCGCTGGGCGAACGAGCATGGCGTCGCCATCGTGCCCTCGGGCGGGCGTACCGGTCTGTCTGGCGGCGCCGTTGCCGCCCACGGCGAGCTGGTGTTGAGCCTGGAGCGCATGAACCGCGTGCTCGGCTTCGACGCGGTAGATCGCACGCTCACCGTGCAAGCGGGCATGACCTTGCATGCCGTCCACGAGGCGGCACGCGAGCACGGGCTGATCTATCCGGTGGATTTCGCGGCCCGTGGCTCGTGTTCCATCGGGGGCAATATCGCCACCAACGCGGGCGGCATCCGCGTGATCCGCTACGGCAACACGCGCGAATGGATTGCAGGCTTGACCGTGGTGGCGGGCAACGGCGAGTTGTTGCAGCTCAATCGCGGGCTGATCAAGAACTCCAGCGGCTACGACTTGCGTCAACTGCTGATCGGCTCGGAAGGCACGCTGGGTGTGATGGTGGAGGCGACGCTGCGGCTCACCGACCCGCCGCCGCCGTCGCAGGTGATGCTGCTGGCCTTGCCGAGCATGGACGCGCTGATGGAGGTATTTGCGCTGTTCCGTTCGAAGCTGGCGTTGCAGGCGTTCGAGTTCTTTACCGATGTCGCGCTGCGCCACGTGCTGGCGCACGGGGCGCAGCGGGCGATCGAGGGCGAGCATCCGTATTACGTGGTGACCGAGTTCGACTTGGACAACGCTGCGCAGGATGCCGCGCTGGCGGCGTTCGAGCTGGGCGTGGAGCACGGCTGGATCAGCGATGGCGTGCTGGCGCAAAGCGAGGCGCAGGCGGCCGCGCTGTGGCGCCTGCGCGAAGGCATCACCGAAAGCCTGGCGCCGCATCGCCCGTACAAGAACGATATCTCGCTGCGCATCAGCGCGCTGCCGGCCTTCCTGCATGAAATCCAGGCCTTGCTGGGGCGGGAGTATCCGCATTTCGAAGTGGTGTGGTTCGGCCACATCGGCGATGGCAACCTGCATATCAACGTATTGCGTCCGGCCGAGCTCACCGAGGCCGAGTTCATCGCGCAGTGCGAGCATGTCACCAAGTTGCTGGCCGAGACCTTGCGGCGCCATGGCGGCAGCATTTCGGCCGAGCACGGCATTGGCCTGGTCAAGCGCGCTTACCTGGGGAGCACGCGCAGCGAGGCGGAGATTGCCTTGATGCGTGGGGTCAGGCAGGTGTTCGATCCCAAGGGCATTCTCAATCCGGGCAAGTTGTTCGAGTGAGCGCTGGAAGGCTGCGCGGGTGCCCGCAGGCACTCTCTTGCCGGCATGGGCGCTAAGGCGACGCTAAGCCCGCTGCGGCATGCTCGACGGACCTCACTTCCGATGATTCCGTCCATGCAACGATATCTCCGCGCGACCCTGGCCTCGGCACTGCTCATGCTCGGTGCGCCCCACGTGGCTGCCGCCCCCCAGGCGGCAGACTACCGCGTGCTGTCACGCTTGCAACTGGGCGGCACGGGTGGTTGGGATTACCTGAATTTCGATGCGCAACGCCGCCACCTGTTCATCAGCCGCGGCGATCGCGTGCAGGTGGTCGACGTGGACCAGGGCAAGCTGATCGGCACGATTCCCGGGACCCAGGGCGTGCACGGCATCGCCATCGATCAGGCCATGCATCATGGCTATACCAGCAACGGCCAGAGCGCCTCGGTGACGGTATTCGACCTGGATACGCTGGCGACCGTCGCGGTGATCCAGGGCACCGGCGAGAAGCCGGACGCGATCATTTATGACGCCGCCTCGAAGCATGTATTCACGCTCAACGGCAAGGGTCGCTCGTTCAGCGTGATCGATCCCGTCCGCAACGAGATCGTCACCACGGTCGCGCTGCCGGGCAAGCCGGAATTTGCGGCCGCCGACGAGGCGGGTCACGTCTACGTGAACCTGGAAGATCGCGCCCAACTGGTGGAGATCAACAGCCTGACCAATGCCGTGATGACCACCTTGTCGCTTGGTTCGTGCCAGGCGCCTACCGGCCTCGCCATCGACAACCGGAAGCATCGCCTGTTCTCCGTCTGCGACAACCAGCAGATGGCCGTGGTGAATGCGCAGGATGGAAAACTAGTGGCCAGCGTGCCGATTGGCGATGGGCCGGATGCAGTGGTGTTTGACGAGGCCACCTCGACCGCTTTCAGCGCCAATGGCGAAAGCGGAACCATCACCGCCGTGCATCAGGACGATGCCGATCACTACAGCGTGATCGCCAACATCTCCACGCAGCCGAGTGCGCGCACGCTGGCGCTCGATCCCAAGCTGCATCGCCTGTACCTGTCGGCGGCCCAATGGGTCTCGCCGCCGAGCGCGGGTGGTGCCCGGCCCGCGGTGGTTCCCGACAGTTTCACGCTGCTGACGGTGGGGCGTCCGTAAGCGCAGGTCCTTCGGGCGGGGGCGTGCTAGCCTAAATGGCCGTCCCCCGTTCGCTGAGGAGCATAAGCATGTCGCAGGCACTTCGTTCCCTTTATCCCGAGATCGAACCGTATGACAGCGGCATGCTCAAGGTCTCCGACCTGCACACGCTGTACTACGAGCAGAGCGGCAATCCGAATGGCAAGCCGGTGGTGTTTCTGCACGGTGGCCCGGGCGGCGGCACCAACCCCAAGTGCCGGCGTTTCTTCGATCCGGCGGTGTACCGCATCGTGCTGTTCGATCAGCGCGGTTGCGGCAAGTCCACGCCGCATGCCGAGCTGACCGACAACACCACTTGGCACCTGGTCAACGACATCGAACGCATCCGCACGCACTTGGGCATCGACCGCTGGCAGGTGTTCGGCGGCTCGTGGGGTTCGACGCTGGCGCTGGCGTATGCGCAGACGCATCCCGATCGCGTCACCGAGCTGGTGTTGCGCGGCATCTTCATGCTGCGTCGCTGGGAGCTGGAGTGGTTCTACCAGAAGGGTTGCGACGCGCTTTATCCGGATGCGTGGGAAACCTATCTCAACGCCATTCCCGAGGCCGAGCATGGCGACCTGATGAGTGCCTACCATCGCCGCCTCACCAGCAGCGATCCGCAGGTGCGGTTGAAGGCGGCGCGTGCCTGGTCGGTGTGGGAAGGCGCCACCAGTTACCTGTGGCAGGATCCTGCACATATCCAATCCAGTGGCGAGGACGAATTCGCCCTGGCGTTCGCGCGCATCGAATGCCATTACTTCGTGCACGGCGGTTTCTTCGAGCACGATGACCAGTTGCTGCGCAACGTCGAGCGCATCCGCAAGATTCCGGCGGTGATCGTGCAGGGTCGCTACGACGTGGTGTGCCCGATGCGCAGTGCGTGGGACCTGCATCGTGCCTGGCCGGAAGCCGACCTGCGCATCGTGCAGGACGCCGGCCATTCGGCCTTCGAGCCCGGCAACATCTCCGAACTGGTGCAGGCCACGGATCGCTTCCGCGGCTGAAGCTACCGGCGGCCCATGGTCATTCCGGCTTGCGTTGGAATGGCCATGGACGTCAGGTCATGGGCGCCACCGTGCGTCCAAGCACATGCAGGCCCAGGTTCGCGCGCTTGGCCTGGCGCTTGGCGCGCGCAGCCAGCATGGCGATGGATTGCGCCCGCTGCGGCAGCGGCGGAATCAGCTCGACCGCGCCCATCACCACCGCGGTAAAGGGGAAGAACTGCGGTTCGCCGCGCCGGTCCTTGCCATGCAGGCCGCCGCGCTGGATGTCGGTGGCATCGAACAGGTGCGGCGAGCGTGCATTGAACGCGTCGATGACGCGCTGGCAGCGTGCCGTCCAGTCAGCGCTCTGGAACAGCACCACGAAATCGTCGCCGCCGATGTGTCCGATGAAATCGAGCGCCGGATCGACATGTTCGCTGAGCAGGCTCGATAGCAGGCGAATCATCTCGTCGCCGCGCGAATAACCGTAGTGATCGTTGAACGGCTTGAAATCGGTCAGGTCGACATGCGCCACGGCGAAGCGTTCGCCGCCGTCGAGCAATCGTTCCAGGTGTTCGGTGGTGGGAATATTGCCGGGCAGGAAGGTGAGCGGGTTGGCATGCCTCGCCGCATCGATGCGCAATTCGCTCACGCGGCGCACCAGTGCCTCGCCGGTACCCAGTCCCCGATAGTGACCGCCGCTGGTGACGATGAAGCCGTCGCTCAGGTAGCGCTGGTCCTCGCCGCGCAGCACATCGGCGAGGCTTTCCAGGCTGCGGTGTTCGTCGCATATCAGCGGCGCGCCGTTCATCAAGGCGGTGCATGACTTGCGCGCCAGCAGCTCGCGGGCGAACGGCTGGGCCATGCGCTCGTTGACCAGGCGCCGGTTGATCAGGCCGATGGGGTGGCCGTCCCGGACCACGGCCACGGCGTGCAGCTCCGGGTGGTCGACGAACAGCGCCATCACTTCATCGTTGGTCTGCCACGGATGCACGAAGGGTGCTTCCATCAGCAGGTGGCGCACCTGGGTGGGGCGCTGCGTGACCGGGCCGCGTGGGCGCGGCAACACGGCGACGGACGGCGCGCGCAGCACCTGCTGGGCTTCCGGGCTGGCTTCGCTCACCGGTTCGGGCGCCGGGTGGCCGATCAGGAAGCCCTGTGCATACGGAATACCCAGGTCGCGCAGCACGCGCAGATCGGCGGGATCTTCCACGCCTTCGCCGACCAGCTCGGTGCCCAGCGTCTCGGCGACCTGGCACAGCGCACGCACGATCGCCAGCCGGCCGGCACTGCGCGACAGGCCATTGATGAGATAGCGGTCGATCTTGACGATGTCAGGGTGGATCTCGTTCCACATCTCGAAACTGGAATGGCCGTTGCCGAAATCGTCCAGGGCAATGCGCATGCCGTGCGCGCGCAGATAGCCCAGTGCGTGGGCCAGGCGGGCGGGGTTTTCCACCACATCGCGCTCGGTTACCTCGATGGTGACGCGGGCAGGGTCCAGCCCGCTGGCGACGATGGTGGACAGCACGTCGTCCGGCCGCAGCGTGTCCTGCAGGATGGCATGGGCGCTGAGGTTCACCAGCAGTCGCCCGCCGCTGCCGTGCTTGGCGAAGGCGTGGCACAGGGTGCGGGCGGCGTGCAGTTCCACGTCGGCCAGGCGGCCCTCCATGCGGGCGAGGTCCAGCAGGTCGAGGATGGAGAAGTTGCCGGGCATAGGGGTGCAACGGCTCAGCCCCTCGTGCGCGACGACCTCGAAGGTATCGACGCGCACCAGGGGTTGGAAGACTGGGATCAGGCCTCCGCCGGCAAGTGCGCGTTCGAGCATGGTGGGTGGGGTGTCGTAGTAGGCGAGATGGGCTGACATGCCTTGGCTGCGTTCAGGCCGCCGTAGCGACCTGTGGTGTGGGCTTCATGGCGGGCGAGGGCCGCGCATCGTGCGTCGGTCCATAAGCATCTTCCTGTTCGCCGGGAAGACGGAAGAAGGCAACCTGGCGCATCAGCGCCTCGGCGTCGGTGTTGAGGGCGCGGCCGGTGACGTTGATGTCCTCCACCAGCCCGGCATTGGCCTGGGTGATTTGGTCCATTTCCACCACGGTGCGATTGATCTGGGTGATGCCGCTGGCCTGGGTCTGGCCCGCATCGGAAATCTGCGCTACCAGGTCGGACACGCGCGCCATGCTTTGCACGATGCCATCGAGTGCTTCGCCCGACAGCGCCACGCGCCCGCGCGCCACGTCCACCGCTTCGCTGCTGCTGGCGACGAGGCGGCGGATGTCCTTGCCGGCCTCCACGCAGCGCCGCGCCAGTAGGCGCACTTCGGATGCCACCACGGCGAAGCCGCGCCCGCGCTCGCCGGCCTGTGCCGCTTCGATGGCGGCATTGAGCGAGAGCAGGTTGGTCTGGAAGGCGATGCTGTCGACCAGGTCGACGATCTCGGCGATGTCGCGGCTGGCCTGTTCGATGGCATGCATGGATTGGAGCGCCTCGCCGGCGACATGGCGGCCTTGTTCCACATGACCCAGCGCTTCGCGTGCCGCGTTGGCGGCGCCATCGGCATGCCCGGCGCCCTGTACGGCCGTGGCGGCCATCTGCTCCATCGAAGCCGCGGTCTGCTCGAGGCTGGCGGCCTGGGCTTGTGTGCGGTGGCTCAACGCGTGGTTGTCCCGCGCCAGGTGGCGTGCGCGTTCGTCCACGGACAATGCGCTGGCACGCACATGGCTCAACACGCGGGTGAGCTGCGCATCCATCGCCGCGAGGGCGCGCAGCAGCTTGCCCAGTTCGTCGTCCACGCCGGCGTCGACTGTTTCGCCGAGCGTGCCGGAGGCGATGCGTTGCGCCACCTGCGTGGCCAGCTTCAGTCGCTGCATCAAGGTGCGCATCAGCGCGCCGTCGAGCGCGATGGTGGAAAGCAGGGCCAGGGCTAGCAGCACGATCAGCACGATCATGCCTTGTCGATCGGCCTGGCGCTGCGTCTGCACCTGATCGTTGCCCTTGGCCAGCGCCGCCTGGAACAGGTTGGCGAAGTCGCTCTGCAGGGGCTCGTAGGCGGGCTGTACTTCGGTGCTCAGCTTGAGTGCACCCAGATCGAACTGGCCGGCGTCGAGCAAGGCCAGCGTCTCGTCGATGGTGCGGTCGGCATCGGCGCGATGCGTGGCAGTCAGCTTGAGCGACTGCGCCTGCTCCACCGCCAGCTCGCTGCTCAGCAGCTGCTTCCAGTGCCGTTCGGCATCCACGCGATCGCTATGGATACGCGTGTGGGCGTCATCCACGGCCGAGGGCAACTGCGATAACACGGCATGCACCAGCGCCTGCAGGCTGCTGTTGTAGTCGTTTTGCACGCGACCGACATCCGCGACGGGACTCAACGAGCCTTCCACCAGGCCCTGGATGCGGGTATCCGCGCGGTGCAGCTGCATCAGGCCCGCCGCACACATCACGGCAAGCAGGCCAAGAATGGACAGCAGGCGCAGCAGCAAGCGCTTGCGCAGCGTCAGTTGGGGAATCCACTTCGGTAGTTTGAACATGGGGAGTCAAGGTGAGGGAACTGCAAGAGCTGTCGGCTCACCGAGCTGCAACTTTAGCGAAAATGCATAAAAAATATCTTTTGAAACAATATGTTGCTGTTATTTCAGCGGGGCGGAGAAGCGCGGGAAAAATGACACGGCAATGTGTCCGCCGAATGACTTTTGTGCTGCATTTCTCACTCGCAACCAGCACAAAGGCCTCGCGGGTGATGACGAGGCCTTTCTGTGGGCTGCCAGTTTTTCGCTCGTCAGTCCCGCTTGCGCGGGAATGACGACGTGTTGATCGTTACCGTTCAACCACCGGGCAGCTGCTTGGTGCCGAAGATCTTGTCGCCCGCATCGCCGAGGCCGGGCAGGATGTAGCCGTGCTCGTTGAGATGATCGTCGATGGCCGCCGTGTAGATCTCGACGTCGGGATGGGCTGCCTCGATGCGCTTGAGCCCTTCCGGTGCGGCGACCAGGAACAAGCCCTTGATGCGCTTGCAGCCGGCGGCCTTGAGCATGTCCACCGTGGCCACCAGGGTGCCGGCGGTGGCCAGCATCGGATCGACGATCAATGCGATGCGTTCGTCCATGCGGCCGGTGAGCTTCTCGTAATAGGCGATCGGCTTGAGCGTTTCCTCGTCGCGCTGCAGGCCGACCACGCTCACCTTGGCGGCGGGAATCATGTCGAGCACGCCGGGCAGCATGCCAAGCCCCGCGCGCAGGATCGGCACGATGGTCACCTTCTTGCCCTTGATCTGGTGCACGGTCAGCGGGCCGGCCCAGCCCTCGATGGTCCGCTCGATGGTTTCCAGGTCCTTGGTGGCCTCATAGGTCAGCAGCGAGGCAACTTCCGAGGCCAGCTCGCGGAATTCCTTGGTGCTGATGCCGGCGCGGCGCATCAAGCCAAGCTTGTGCTGGATGAGCGGGTGGCGAACTTCGACGATCTTCATGAGGCAACCTGGCAAGTGGACTGCCGCGATTGTCGCCTACGCCATGTGTCATGCACAAAGAAAGGGTGCCGGTGGTTGCCGGCACCCTTGCGGCCAGGTGCGTATCAGTGCGCGGCCGGGGCGGCGTCGCCCTTCAGACAGTTGCTCATGAAGGCCTTGCGGGCATCGCCCTTGAGGGTCTTGGCCTGCGGATCGGCATTGCAGGCGGTCATTTTCTGCTGCTGGGTCTGCTTGGCTGGCGCGGCCGGGGCTTCGCCCTTGAGGCAACTGCTCATGAACGCCTTGCGATCGTCGCCGGTCTTGCCTGTTGCCTGCTTGTTGCAGTCGGTCATGCGTTGCTGCTGCGAGTTCTTGGCGGGCGGGCTGCTGGTGGAGGCCTGCGGCGCGGCGAAGGCGGTAGAGGCGGCAAAAGCCAGCGCGACGCTGGCGACCATCAGGCTCAAACGCGAGGACATGCGGGTACCCTCCTTGATGACCGGCGAGTGCCGGCGGGGCAAGTCTATGCCTGTGGCTGGCCGGTAGGGAGGGGCGACCTGCCATTCGTCCCCGCGACGGTCGTCAGGCTCGTCGCGGGGAACAGGTCACGGCTCAGGCCGCTTCGGCCTTGAGTTTACGCGGGCCTTGCAGCAAAGCCTGGCGCACATGCGATACCACCAGGTCCACTTCGGCGCTGCTGACCAGGAAGTGCGGGGTGAAGCGCAGCGAGTTGGTACCGCCGTGGATCACGCCGACGCCGCGTTCACGCATGTATTCCTCGATGGAGTGCGCGCCGTAGCACTTGAACTCCGGCGCCAGTTCGCAGGAGAACAGCAGGCCGGTGCCCTGTACCTTGGTGATCAGGCCGCCCAGTTCGTTCTTCAGCACGTTGAGCTTGTCCACGAACTCCTTGCCACGCTCGCGGATATTGTTGCGGACGTCGTCGCTCAACTCGTTGAGCGTGGCCAGGGCCACGTCGAGCGCGCGTGGATTGGCCGTCATGGTGTTGCCGTAGATGCCCTTGCGGTACAGCTCGGCCACGCGATCGGACACCGCCAGCACGGACAGCGGATACTGGCCGGCGTTGAGTGCCTTGGAGAAGGTTTCCATATCCGGCGGGGCGAGCTTCTCGAAGCCGGGGTAGTCGGTGACCGAAAGCACGCCATGCGCGCGCAGGCCGGCTTGGATCGAGTCGACCAGCAGCAGCGTGCCATGTGCTTCGGTGAGTGCGCGGGCCTTCTGGTAGAACTCCGGCGTCACCGCGCGGCCCGGGTCGCCTTCGCCCATCACCGGCTCAAGGAACATCGCCTCGATGAACCAGCCATGCTTGTCGGCATCGGCAAACACGGCTTCGAGCTGCGCGATGTCGTAGGGCGCAACCGTCAGCAGCGTGTCTTCATGGCGATAGCTGGCCAAGTGCTGCAGGTAGGTCTTGCGGGTGGAGTCCGAATACAGCGCCGGCTTGTCGGTGCGGCCGTGGAACGCGCCCTTCACCGCGACGCGCTTGATGGCGCGTCCCGCGTGGCGGGCACCGGCATCGGTCATCAGCTTGGCGTTGACGTCGGCGATGCGGCAAGCCAGGCCCACCGCTTCGGAACCTGAGTTCAGGCACAGGTAACGTGAGTACGGATTGCCGCCGCGCTGGCGGCCCAGCTCGCGATCCATCGCCTGGGTGAAACGCATCTGCGCGATGCTCGGCGTCATCACGTTGGCCATCACCTGCGGGCGTGCCAACGCGGCGTCGATGGCCGGATGGTTGTGGCCGAAGCCGAGCATGCCGTAGCCGCCGTTGTCGTGGATCACCGCGCCCTTGAGGCTGACCACCCACGGGCCGCGCGCGGCGGCGGGCAGGTACGGATTGATCGCGTCGTCCGGGTAGAAATTGACGAACCCGGCCTGTGCTGTCGCCAACTGTTCGGCTTCGTCTAGCTTGAGGAAGTCGCCCAGCTCGCCGCGCAGCTCGCGATGGCGCGCAACGGCTTCCTCGATCGCCTGTGCCAGTTGCGGATGGCTGGCGGCAAAGCGCTCGATGGTGGCGTCGTCCAGGCCGGTGGTCTGCGGCGCTCCGCCGAATTCGCGCAGTTCGCGCAGCTGATCAATCACGCCCATGGGTTCCTCCTTAAAGGTCGACTTGCCTGCCGTCCCGATGGCATGCGCGCCGACGTGTCAAAAATGCTGGATGGAAACGCGTGACTGTTCAGCGTTTCCCTGGCCCGCGAGGGCCTTGCCGCACTGCGATCCATCACGGATGTGGCAATGCAACGACTTTCCGAGCATAGCGCGGCGCTGTCGCCGCCGGTACCCCGGGTGACGCTTGTCACCTGCGCGGGCTGACGCTGGCGACTGCTGGCAAACCCTTGCCCCGCCTAGCATGGCGGCCAACGAGGAGGAGCCATGAAAGCGTCTGTCGAAGCTGTTGCCAGCCTTGCTGGCGTCGTCAAGCGTTACGGTGCTTTAACAGCGCTGGACGGTCTGGATCTCATGCTGCACCGCGGCGAACTGCTTGCCTTGCTGGGGCCAAACGGCGCCGGCAAGAGCACCGCGATCAGCCTGCTGCTGGGGCTGGTGCGCGCCGAGGCAGGGCGCGTGGAACTGTTCGGCAAGGACCCGCAGGACATCGCTGCGCGCCGACGCGTGGGCGTGATGCTGCAATCGGCGATGCTGCCCGCCACCTTGAGCGTGGCCGAGTTGCTGCGCCTGACCATGAGTTACTACCCCGCGCCGCGCACGTTGCAGGAAACCGCGCAACTGGCAGGTATTGCCGACCTGCTGGCACGCCGCTATGCCGCGCTGTCGGGTGGCCAGCAACGGCGCGTGCAATTTGCCATGGCGCTATGCGGACGCCCCGAGTTGTTGTTCCTCGACGAACCCACCGTGGGCATGGATATCGATGCGCGCCAGAAGTTGTGGGTCGCTATTCGCGGCCTGGTTGCCGAAGGTTGCGCGGTGGTGCTCACCACGCACTATCTGGAAGAGGCCGAGGCGCTGGCGCAGCGCGTGGTGGTGCTCGCCAAGGGCCGCGTGCTCAGCGACGGCAGCGTGGATGCGTTGCGTTCCAAAGTGGCCTTGACGCGTATTCGCTGCGTTACCGACCTGGACGCGGCCGCCGTTGCCGCCTGGCCGCATGTGGCGGCGGTGGAGCACGATCGCGGCGGCTTGCACATTCGCACCGACGCGCCGGAAAACGTGCTGCGTCGCCTGCTGGATGCCGACCCGGCCTTGTCGGGGTTGGAAGTGCTGCGCGCCGGCCTGGCCGAGGCGTTCACCGAACTCACCCGCGAACCGGACACCGAACGGGAGGCTGCCTGATGCATACCCATGAGATCGCCGCGACCTGGACATATGACGATGGCCGCATGCCGTGGCGCCGTGCCCTGGGCGCCTATATCGCCGAGGCGCGCAGCGAGTGTCTTCGCTATTTCCGCGCACCCGGTTTCCTGTTGCCGGTGACGCTGTTCCCGACGATGTTCTACCTGCTGTTCGGCATCGTGATGAATCATGGCGCCGATCCGAATGCCGCGCGCTACCTGCTGGCCAGCTATGCCGTATTTGGCGTGATGAGCCCGGGCCTGTTCGGCTTTGGCGTCTCGCTGGCGGCGGAGCGCGAGAATGGACTGCTCACGCTCAAGCGCGCCTTGCCGATGCCGCCGGGGGCCTATCTGCTGGGCAAGATGCTGATGGCGATGCTGGCGGCGGGCATGGTGATCGTGCTGCTGCTGGCGATGGGGATGGGCCTGGCGCATGTGCATGTCACGCTGATCCAGGCGGGCTCCTTGTTGGTGACCGGCATGCTGGGCGTACTGCCGTTCTGCGCGATTGGCATGTTCGCTGGCACCTTGGTCAAGGGGCAGGGTGCGCCGGGCGTGCTCAACCTGATCTATCTGCCGATGTCGTTCCTGTCGGGGCTGTGGATTCCGCTGTCCATGCTGCCGTCGGCGCTGCAGCGCGTGGCGCCCCTGTGGCCCAGCGCGCATCTGCATCTGCTGGCGCTGCGCAGCCTGGGATTGGGGCAGCCGGCGTTGTGGCAGAACGTGCTGATCCTGGCCGGCTTCGCCCTGGTGTTCTTCATGCTCGCCGCCCGCCGCCTGCGTCGCCTGGGTTGAAGTACGATGCGAGCCGATGGTGGTGACCAGGGGAGGTGGTTGCGGTGCGCAAACTGATACGTGCCTGGTTTACTCCGGCGCCTGATTCGATGGTGGCGCACAGCATCCGCAAGGGTAAATCGCCCTGGGTCGATGCGGTGCACCTGATGTGGTCGATATGGGTGTTCATCACCCCGGTATTCGACCAGTTCACCGTGCGCTGGGTTCTGCTGACCCTGCTCAGCTATCCGGTGTTCCTGCTGTTGTACGCGCGCTGCTGTCTGGACTCGCAACGGATCACCTACCGCTATTCATTGATGCTGGTGGCGTTGGGCCTGCTGTTGATGCCCTGGTATCCCAGTGGCCTGACCTATTTCATGTATGGCTGCGTGTTGCTGTGCAGTCGACGGATGACGCTGCGTTCTTACATGGCGGCGCTGGCCGTGCTCAACGCGATCTGCCTGTTCGAGGCATGGCTGTTGCACTACCCGTGGCAGGCCGTGCTGTGGATGCCGGTGAGCAGCTTCATCGTGGGCATCGCCGTCAATGCCGAGCGCATGAGCGAGGAGAAGGATGTCGAACTGCGCCTCTCGCACGAGGAGGTGCGCCGGCTGGCGGCCACGGCCGAACGCGAGCGCATCGGTCGCGATCTGCACGATCTGCTCGGTCATACGCTGTCGCTGATCACCTTGAAGCTGGAGCTGTCGCGCAAGCTTTTCGATCGCGACAGCGACGCGGCGAGGCGCGAGCTGGAAGAGGCCGAGCGGGTGGCGCGACATGCGCTGGCGGAGGTGCGTTCGGCCGTTACCGGCATTCGCGCCACCGATCTTGCCGCCGAACTGGCCGCGGCCAAGCTGCTGCTCGAATCGTCCGACGTCGCGCTCGACTACGGCAGTCTTCCCGCCGCATTGCCGGTGGACCTGGAGCGTGGCCTGGCTTTGGTGCTGCGCGAGGCGGTGACCAATATCGCGCGTCACGCCCGCGCCAATCAGGCGTGGGTCACGCTGGAGCTGGTCGGCGACACGCTGGAACTTCGCGTGGCGGACAATGGCCGCGGTGGCATTGGCGACCACGGCAATGGCCTTTGCGGCATGCATGAGCGGGTAAAGGCGCTGGGTGGCTCGTTGAAGGTCGATTCGCCGGCGGGCCGCGGCACGCGACTGTTGATCACCGTGCCGCTGCGGCAGCGCAACCGGCTCTTCGAGACACCGCAAGCCGGCAGGGAAGCAGCCACCGGCTGGACGGCGCAACAGCGGCATGCCACATGACGTGCTGGATTTCTCCGATGACGCCATGCTCGGGCCACTTCGGCCAGCGTGCCAATTCACTTTGTACGGACAGTTTGCGGATGCAGATCAGCGCTAACAATGGCGGCGGCCTGGCCGCCCATGGCAATGGCATCAGTGCCCATAGGAGCGCCGCATGATTCGCGTATTGCTGGCGGAAGACCAGGCGATGGTGCGTGGCGCGCTGTTTGCCTTGCTCAATCTCGAATCGGATATCGAGGTGCTTGGCTCGGCCGCGGACGGCGAGGCGGCATGGCGCGAGTTGCAGCGCCTGAAGCCCGACGTGCTGGTGACCGATATCGAAATGCCTGGCCTCACCGGGCTGGAGTTGGCGCAACGCATCCAGCGCCACGAACTGCCGATCAAGGTGATCATCGTGACCACCTTCGCGCGTCCCGGTTTTCTGCGTCGCGCGCTGGATGCCGGCGTATCCGGCTATCTGCTGAAGGACGCGCCGGCCGAGAACCTCGCCGAGGCGTTGCGCATGGTGCATCGTGGCGGGCGCGCCATCGATCCGCAGCTGGCCTTGGAAGCCTGGTCGGAGGCGGACCCGCTCAACGATCGCGAACGCCAGGTGCTGCGTCTTGCCGGCGAAGGGCAGTCGGCCAATGACATCGCCAGCCAGCTCAATCTTTCGCATGGCACGGTGCGCAACTACCTGTCCGAGGCCATCGGCAAGCTGGGGGCGACCAACCGCATCGAGGCCTACCGCCTGGCCCGACAGAAGGGCTGGTTGTAATCCCTATAGCCAGCGTCCCGGCGTTGGGGTGCAATAGGCGCTACCGTTTTCCGCCCGAGTGCCGCCTTGTCGTCCCGGATGCTCCACCTGGTGCAACGCTTGCCCTGGCTGCTGCTCGGGTTTGCGGTGCTGTGGCTGGCCGGCTGCCATGCCAGGCATGCGCCGCTCGGCAACCAGGCCTATGTATGGCAACGGCAGTGGACGCCGGCACTGGCGCAGGCCGTGCAGAAGAATGTCGACGTGGTGCATGGCTGGCGGGTGCTGGCGGCCGAAGTGGATGTACAGGGGCAGTGGCGCGTCTTCACCCCGGACTGGAACGTGTTTGCCAGCACCGGCGAGCCGGTGGTCGCGGTGGTGCGGATCGAGGGGCAGCTGCCCCAGTGGGATGAAGCGGTACTGCGGGCCCATGTGCAGGATGTCGTGACGGCTTGGCGCGCGCACGGCCTCTCCTTCGCCGGCATCGAGATCGACCACGATGGCGCCACGGCGCGCCTGCCTGCCTATACGCATTTCCTCGCGGCGTTGCGTCCGCTGCTGCATTCGGGCGAGCGGCTTTCGATCACCGCGCTGCCCACCTGGTTGGACAGCGCCGAGCTGGACAAGCTGTTGGCCCAGGTGGATGAAGCCGTGCTGCAGGTACATGCGGTGCAGTCGCCGCGCGCCGGTCTTTTCAATCCCGAACAGGCGCGTGCATGGCTGGCCAGCTTTGCCCGGCGCATGCACAAGCCCTGGCGCGTCGCCTTGCCTGCGTACGGCACCCGGGTATCGTGGGATGCGCAGGGGCGCATCGCCGCCATCGAGAGCGAACGGCCGACGCTGGTCCATGGCGATGACGCCAGCGAGCTGTTCGCCGATCCCTCGGTCATGCAGGCATTCGTTGCATCGCTGGATGCCAACCCACCGCGGGGGCTTGCCGGCATCGTGTGGTTTCGCCTGCCCACGGACGACGATATGCGTGCCTGGAGCGCGGCTACCTGGCGCGCGGTGCTGGCACGCACGCCGTTGAAGGTGTCGCTGCTGGCGCAGGTGGGCGGGCGTCGGGAAGCGCCCCTGCATGACCTGTTGCTGTTGAATGCGGGCAATGCCGACGTGCCGCTGCCTTCGCTGGTGCGGCTGGACACCGCCTGCAAGCTCGCCGATGGCATCAACGGTTTCGCGCTGCAGCGCACGAGCCAGGGCATGTTCCTGCTGCGCACGCAGGCTGGCCTGCTGCGCGCGGGCCAGCAGCTGCGCATCGGCTGGCTGCGTTGCCAGGGGCCGGCGGCCATGCATATCGACGCCTGGTCGGCCCGCTGAGTGCGTCCTGTCGCCGCAGCCATCGCTTTACATCCCATCCGTCATACTTGTCCCATCAGGGCGTGGAGCGCCCTTCGAAAGGTAAAACCATGATGAAGCGCCCATGGATAGTCGCTGCGGTGGTCCTCGGCCTGGCCGGTGCCGTTGCCTGGGCCTGTGGCCCGATGTTTCCCAATCAGCTGCTCGATCAGCGTGCAGCTACGCTCAAGGCGACACCGCAGAACAGCTTCGCCTTCGAAGCCATGCACCTGCTGGAGCCGACCGACAAGCTCGCGCCGGAAGTGACGAGCGTCTCCGCCGAAGGCACCGACCAGGCGGCCCAGGCCAAGGCGCTGGGACTCACGCCCGCGCAGGCCGACCGTGTCGCCGCGTTGAAGCAGGCGGCCGACGGCGCGATGGCTTTCGATCAGGGCAAGGATCTCCCCGCCGACCTGCGCGCCTATACCGCCGGCGCAGTCGCTTTTGCGCGAGGCGACAACGATGGCGCTACGGCCAGCTTTGAGCAGGTGCTCGCCTTGCCGCCGGAGCAGGCGAAGCTGCGCTCGGTGTGGGCGGCGTACATGCTCGGTCGCATCCATGCCAATGCCGCCCTTTTTTACGCTACGGCAGTGAATGATGCCGCCGCTTTCCAGCGCGAACGTGCAGCGGCCGCCAAGGCGTTCCAGCTGGCGCGCACACGCGCCGTGGATGGGGCTTCCGATACGCAGGGGCTGGCCATTGCCAGCTTTGGCGACGAGGCACGGCTTTACCTCTACAGCCACGGCACGCCATGCAGATGGAGTGACCTGTACGACGACGCGAACCACTGCGGCGATGGCATCGCCATCGATGATCTCAGGCGCGCCATCATGCTATACGCGGCGCAAGCGGGGCATGGCTCGGACAGCGGCGTGCAATCGCTGGTGGCGATCGCACGCCAGGTCATGCGCAACCAGCAACAGATGGTCGAGCTGGTCGACCATCCGGTGGCGCAGCGCATGCTGGTGGCCTACGCGTTTGGGTATTTGGCCGACCGTCGCATCGAGCAGCCCGGCGACACCGCCATCAAAGCTGATCCCCCGTTGCTCGAACTGGTGCAGGCCATCGAGCAGCGTGGCCTGGACAAGGTGGCCGGAGCCGATCGTCTTGCGTCGCTGGCCTATGGGGCGGGGCGCTACGAGCTGGCGGCGCGGTTGGCAGAGAAGTCATCCGGGCCGCTGGCGGCCTGGGTGCGCGCCAAGCTGGCGTTGCAGAAGGGCGACCTCGCGGCGGCCAGCGCGGCCTATGCCGAGGCCGCCAAGGCCTTCCCCAGGACAGGCGATGCACAGCCCGCACTCGAACCCGGGAATATCGAGCTGCTTACCGGCGAGCATGGCGTACTCGCGCTGGCACGCGGCGACTATGTCGAGGCCATGGGGCACCTCTACGATGCCGCACTCGGCGTGGGCGGCGATGGCAACGTCTACGACGAGGGTCAGGAAATCGCCGGTGCCGGCTACGGCAACGACGCGGCCTACATTGCTGAGCGCGTACTGACCGTGGACGAATTGAAGTCCTTTGTCGATGCGCGCGTGCCGGCCACGCCGGTGCCAGCGAAAGGCAAGGATGCGGATACCTACTACCGCGACCTGCGCCCGCTGGGCGACAACCTGCGCTGGTTGCTGGCCCGGCGCCTGATGCGTGCCGGCCGGTATGACGAGGCACAGGCGTATTTCCCGGTCGATGGCGATACCCGCTTTGCCAGTTACGACGACAGCGGCAAGCCGCAGGCATCGAACCTGCGCGCCAAGGCACGCGCCTATGCCGCCGCCATCCACGACAGCGGGCATGCGTGGACGGCCATCGGCAAGGCGCAGGCGCTCTATGCCGCGGCCAAGATCGCGCGTGAGGACGGGATGGAAATCCTGGGCTACGAGCAGGGCCCGGATTACAACGACAACGGCGGCAGCTACCAGGGTGGCAGCGGGCAAGAGCCCGATTCGCTCAAGCAGGCCTTTGTCACCGACGGCGAACGCCAGCGCTACGCGGCAAGCGTGGCCAAGCCGGCGCTGCGTTTCCACTACCGCTACGTCGCGGCCGATGAAGCCAGCGCGGCGGCCGACCTGCTGCCGCCGCGCTCGCAGGCTTTCGCCGCCGTATTGTGCCAGGCCACCGGCTGGATGCTCGAAGGGCCGCCGGATTACCACGACCACTATCAAGGCTATGGCGAGCCGGTGCCCACCGAACCTTCCGAGCGCATGCGGCGCGCCACGGCGCTCTACCAGCGCTACGTGAAGCAAGGGCCTTACGTCGAGTGGGCGGACGACTTTGGCCGTAACTGCGAGGAACCCGATTTCGACCGCGCACGCGCGTTGAAGCGGTCGCAGCAGGTGGCTGCCGTGAGGCATGCGGTGCGGCGCCATATGCCTTACGAGCTGGGCGCCTTCGTCGTGCTGCTGGGGGCGCTGGCGGGCTGGCTCGTGCTGAGGAAGCGGCGCAAGACGGCGGCCTGACCGCCCGGCCGACCGTCGAATCGGGGTTTTGCGCGATAATGCCCCATTCGACGTCCAAGCCCCGCCGTGAAGAAGACCGATTTCGATTTCGAACTCCCGCCCGAGCTGATCGCCCAGGCACCGCTGGCCGAACGATCGGCCAGCCGCCTGCTGGTCCTCGATGTCGAGGCGCAGTCGCGCCAGGATCGCCTGTTCCGCGACCTTCCCGAGTTCCTGCGTGAAGGCGACCTGCTGGTATTCAACGACACCCGCGTGTTGCCGGCGCGCCTGCATGGCCGCAAGGACAGCGGCGGCGCGGTGGAGATTTTGATCGAGCGTGTCACCGGTGCACATGAAGCCACCGTGCAGCTGGGGGTGAGCAAGAAGCCGAAAGAAGGCGGCCGCATCGAACTGGCCGATGGCAGTTACGCCATCGTGCTGGGGCGCGACGGCCAGTTTTTCCGCCTGCGCTTCGAATCGCCCGAGCCATTGGAGCGATTGCTGCTCAAGCTCGGCGAAATGCCGCTGCCGCCGTATATCGCGCGCCACGCCGATGCCAGCGACCTGGAGCGCTACCAGACCGTCTATGCGCGCGAGCCCGGCGCGGTGGCCGCGCCCACCGCCGGGCTGCATTTCGACGAAGGCATGCTTGCGCTGCTGCGCGAACGCGGCATCCAGTTCGGTTACGTGACCTTGCACGTGGGCGCCGGCACCTTCCAGCCGGTGCGCGCGGACGACATCAAGGATCACCAGATGCACCGCGAATGGCTCAACGTCGGCGCGAGCCTGGTGGAGCAGATCCGCCGCACGCGCGCGGCCGGTGGTCGGGTTTTTGCGGTGGGCACGACAGTAGTGCGCGCGCTGGAGAGCGCGAGCCGCGATGGCGAGTTGCAACCGTTTGCCGGTGAAACGCAGATCTTCATTTTTCCGGGCTACAAGTTCACCAGCATCGACGGTTTGCTGACCAACTTCCATTTGCCGCAATCGACGTTGCTGATGCTGGTGTCGGCGTTGGCGGGGCGGGATTTCATGCTTGAGTCGTATCGGCATGCGGTGGAGCGGAGGTATCGGTTCTTCTCCTATGGCGATGCGATGTTGATTTTGCCGCGGGGCGGCTAGGGCACCTTTGCTCGTCATCCCTGCTTCCGCAGGGATGACGAGCAAAAAAACCGTCGAACCAGATCCCCCCAAAGCACGAATCTCCCGGACACGCGATAATCCCCCGAATGACTTCCATGACTTTCGAACTCCAGGCCACCGACGGCGCGGCCCGTCGCGGCCGCCTTACGTTTGACCGCGGCACGGTGGAAACGCCGGCGTTCATGCCGGTGGGCACCTATGGCTCGGTGAAGGCGATGACGCCACGGGATATCCGCGAGGTTGGTGCCGAGATCATCCTGGGCAACACCTTCCACCTGTTCCTGCGGCCGGGCCTTGAGGTGGTGGAGCAGTTCGGTGGCCTGCACAAGTTCATCGGCTGGGACAAGCCGATCCTCACCGACTCGGGCGGCTTCCAGGTGTTCTCGCTGGCGCACAAGCGCAAGATCACCGAGGAGGGGGTGGCGTTCGCCTCGCCGGTGGACGGCTCGAAGGTGTTCCTGTCGCCGGAAGAATCGATGCGCATCCAGAAAGTGCTCGATTCGGATATCGCGATGATCTTCGACGAGTGCACGCCGTATCCGGCCACGGAAAAGGTGGCGTCCTCCTCGATGGAGCTGAGCCTGCGCTGGGCGGAGCGTTCGCGCCGGGCATTCGATGACCTGAAGAACCCCAACGCGCTGTTCGGCATCGTCCAGGGCAGCGTGTACGAGAACCTGCGCCGCCGCTCGGCCGAAGGCCTGGTCAACATCGGCTTTGACGGCTATGCCGTGGGCGGCCTCGCCGTGGGCGAGCCGGAGGCGGAGCGCAACCACACGCTCGACTTCACCGTGCCGCTGTTGCCGCCGGACAAGCCCCGCTACCTGATGGGCGTGGGTCGGCCGGAGGACATCGTGGAAGCGGTGCGTCGCGGCATCGACATGTTCGATTGCGTGATGCCGACCCGCAATGCGCGCAATGGGTTCCTGTTCACCGACGAGGGTACGTTGCGCATCCGCAACGCCAAGTTCGCGCTCGATACCCGGGTGATCGAGGAAGGTTGCGATTGCTATGCGTGCAGCAACGGCTTCAGCCGCGCCTACCTGCGCCATCTGGATCGCTGCAACGAGATATTGGGCAGCCAGCTCGCCACCATGCACAACCTGCGGCATTACCAGCGGCTGATGGCGGGCCTGCGCGCGGCGATTGCCGATGGGCGGCTGGATGACTTCGTGGCCGAGTTCTACGCACGCCGGCAAGGCGGCGTGGCGGCCTGAGCCTACATTCTCCCTCCCCTGCAAGCAGGGGAGGGTTGGGGAGGGGAAAGGCACGCCGGCGGACGGCTTGGCCCCCTCCCAGCCTCCCCCTGCAAGCAGGGGGAGGAGTACATAGCCTCGGAACCTTCGCCCGGTTGCCGGGTCGAGTCCCTTGCAAACCGCGTGTCCCGCCGCCAGAACTCCTGGCGGGGCGGCCTTGTGGCGCATGCAGGGCCCGGGGGCGCGTGGCATAATCCACGGTTCTTTTATCAGGTGTTGGCAGAAATTGCTGCTGGCACCGCCACTTACGAGACAAGCTGATGAATCTTCCGATGTCCTTCGTGATCGCCCAGGCAGCTCCGGCTGCCGCTGGCGCCCAGGCACCGAACCCGCTGATGACGTTCCTGCCGTTGATCCTGCTGTTCGTGGTGTTCTATTTCCTGATGATCCGCCCGCAGATGAAGCGCCAGAAGGAGCACCGCAACATGGTCGCGGCGCTGTCCAAGGGCGACGAGGTGGTCACCAACGGCGGCATCGCCGGCAAGGTGGATGAAGTGGGTGAGAGCTTCATCACGGTCGAGATCGCGCCGAACGTGAAGATCAAGCTGCAGAAGGGCGCCGTGCAGCAGGTGTTGCCGAAGGGCACGCTGAAGTCGTCCTGACGGACGCTTGCCGGGGCGGAGGGGCTCCGGTTACCCACGACGCATTGCTATCGCCGCGGTCGGCCTCGAACCGCGGCTTTTGACGGATTCAAGGCATGAGTGATTTTCCTCGCTGGAAATATGCGCTGGTCGCCATCGTACTGGTGCTCGGCATTGTGTATGCGTTGCCCAACGTGTTCCTGCCGGTGCCCGCCGTGCAGATCACGGCCAACCGCAACGGCACGGTCGACCCCGCGCTGGAGCAGAAGGTGGTCGATGCGCTGAAGCAGCAGAACATTGCCAACACCGGCATCGAGATCGAGAACGATCACCTGCTGGCCAGCTTCGCCAATGCCGACGTGCAGAAGAGCGCCGCCGACGCCATCAAGGCGGCGGTGGGCGACGACTACACGGTCGCGTTCAACCTCAAGTCCACCGTGCCGGGCTGGCTCAGCGCGATCGGCGCCAAGCCGATGCCGCTGGGCCTGGACCTGCAGGGCGGCGTGCACTTCCTGATGCAGGTCGATCAGAGTGACGTGATCGACAAGCAGGAAACGCGCTACGCGGACGATATCCGCAGCCTGCTGCGGGAAAAGAACATCCGCTACGAGTCGGTAGTGCGCAACGCCCAGCGTGGCCAAGGCATCTCGGTCGTGTTGAAGTCGGCCGAGGATCGGACCGCTGCCGCCAATGCCATTGCGGCCGAGTATCCCGACCTTGTCTCGCAGGACGGCAGCGCCACCGGCGACCGCTTCGTACTCAACGCTGTGGTGCGCCCGGACAAGCTGCGCGACCTGTCGCTCAACACCATCCGCCAGAACCTGGGCACGCTGCGCAACCGTATCAACCAGCTCGGCGTTTCCGAGCCGATCATCCAGCAGCAGGGCGATAGCCGCATCGTGGTTGAGCTGGCCGGCGTGCAGGATACGGCGGAGGCCAAGAAGCTGATTGGTGCTACGGCCACGCTCGAATATCGGGCTGGTTACGGCTCCCCGCAGGATGCCGCCGATGCACAGCGCACAGGGATCATTCCTCCGGATGCGCGACTCTATCGCGAACGCGGGACAAATCGCCCGATCCTGCTCAGCAAGCAGATCATTGTGACCGGTGACCAGCTGACCAACGCCAATAGCACGACGGACCAGCAAACCGGCCGACCTGCCGTGTCTATCGAGCTCAATTCGGCGGGCGCCAAGCGCATGCTTGATTTCACCACGAACAACGTGGGCAAGTACATGGGCGTGGTCTATGTCGAGCGAGTGGTCGATACGAAGACGGTCGATGGCAAGGAAGTGCGTACGCCCAAGATCACCGAGGAGGTGATCAGCTACGCCCAAATTCAAGGTGTATTCGGCAAACAGTTCCAGACCACCGGTATGAGTAGCCCGAAGGAAGCCTCCGATCTGGCGTTGTTGCTGAGGGGCGGCTCGCTGGCGGCGCCGGTGGATATCGTCGAAGAGCGCGTGATCGGTCCCAGCCTCGGCCAGGACAACATCCAGAAGGGCATGCGCGCGGTGATGATCGGCCTGGCGCTGGTGCTGCTGGCGGCGGCCCTCTACTACAAGCTGTTCGGCCTGGTGGCCGACGTGGCGCTGTTCTTCAACCTGGTGATCCTGGTGGCGGTGATGTCGGCCATCGGCGTCACGCTGACCATGCCGGGCATCGCCGGTATCGTGTTGACGCTGGGCATGGCGATCGATGCCAACGTGCTTATCTGCGAACGTATCCGCGAGGAGCTGCGCAACGGCTCCACGCCGCATGCGGCCATTCGTGCCGGCTACGACAAGGCATGGGCCACCATTCTCGATGCCAACGTCACCCACCTGATCGCCGCGCTGGCGCTGACCACGATGGGCTCGGGCCCGATCAAGGGCTTCGGTGTCACGCTGCTGATCGGCATCCTGACCTCGATGTTCACCTCGGTCACCGTGACGCACGCGATCACCGCGCTTATCCACGGCCACCGCAAGCTCAAGACGCTGTCGGTCTGAAGAGGAACAGACACCCATGGAAATCTTCAACCACAACGCCAATGTGAACTTCCTCGGCATGAGGAAGTTCAGCGTGGGCATCGCCATCCTGCTGGTGCTTGCCTCCATCGCGCTGATCGCCGTGAAGGGCCTCAACTACGGCCTGGACTTCACCGGCGGCGTGTCGCTGGTGGTGGACTACCAGAACCCGGTGACCACCGCCGAAGTGCAGGGTGCGCTGGACAAGGGCGGCATCGAGCACTCGCTGGTCGCCAGCCTGGGCGGCACGCGTGAAGTGTCGGTGCGCTTCCAGCCTACCGCGGCGATGAAGGACGAGGCCGGCAAGATCAACCTCGACAAGGTCGCCGAGGTGACCACCGCCGTGCTCAAGGCCGGCCGCGCCGACGTCAGCATCAAGAGTCGCGACTATGTCAGCTCGACGGTGGGCGACGAGCTTCGCAGCGACGGTATCCTCGCCGCGGTGGTCGTGGTGCTCGGCATCGGCCTGTACCTGGGCATCCGCTTCGAGTGGCGTTTTGCCGTGGCGGCCATCGTCACCGAATTGCACGATGCGCTGATCACGGTGGGTGTGTTCGCGCTGGTGCAGCGTGAGTTCGACCTGACCGTGCTGGCCTCGGTGCTGGCGGTGATCGGCTATTCGATCAACGACAAGGTGGTGGTGTTCGACCGCGTGCGCGAGCTGTTCCGCCTGGCCCGCAAGGCCGAGCCGGAGGAGATCCTCAACCGCTCGATCAACAACACGCTGTCGCGAACCATCATCACCGCGCTGTTCACCGCCATCACCATGGCCGCGCTGTACTTCATCGGCGGCCCGGTGGTGCATGGCTTCGCCATCACCATGCTGATCGGCATCCTGGTCGGCACGCTGTCCTCGATCTTCGTGGCCAGCCCCATCCTGTTGTGGCTGGGCGTGTCCAAGCAGGACCTGATGCCCAAGACCCGCGAGAACCCGGAGCTGGCTCGCCGGCCGTGATCTAGCAGCATCTTAGGTTTGTTCCCCGGAGGCCCGTGATCGCATCACGGGCCTTTTCTTTTGCCTGTTTGAAGGGGGTGCCGGGAGCCTCCCTGCATGCCAACGGGTGTTCTATCCGAGGCATGGGAGCCCACCGCAAGCTCGTGGGCAGCCATGCCAGTGGTTTCGAAGCAAATATCGATATCAGCCGGCAAGGCGTAAGGTTTCGCCCTTTTTGGGTTGACAGTGCGTAAGAAATAACGATAAGTTCACCCACGTCCCTGTGGATGCAAGCCTTGTGCGAGCCCGCCGGGACCTTGACGCAAAAGCTTGCGTCAGTTGTGGGGCTAGTGATTGGTCTGAGGGGGAGTCCGACAGACACACAGCAACTTCCAGTCCGCCATCGCGACGATGGCGGAGCGTGGTTTTTTGCGCCCAATTTTTTGGGTCGTTACGGGGAGAAATTGTCTATGAAGTTCCTTAGCACTACGCGTTCGCATGGGCTGCGTCGTACCAGTCTGGCGATCGCACTCGGCCTGTGCATGGCCAGCGGCACGCTGCTTGCCCAGAGCACGGTTGGCGATATCACCGGCACTGCCGCCTACGCTCCTGGCGAAACCCTTGTCGTGAAGAACCTCGACTCGGGCGTCACGCGCACCGTGACGGTTCCCACCGACGGCAAGTTCCGCGTGGGTTCCCTGCCGATCGGTCATTACGAGTTGCAGTTGCAGCGCGATGGCCAGACGCTCAGTTCGACCACCACCAACGTGGTCGCAGGCCAGACGGTGCAGGTGAGCCTTGCCGAGGGCTCCACGGTCAATGCCTCCAACCTGGGCAGCGTGACGGTAACGGCCAATGCCATACCGGCGATTGACGTAAGCTCGGTGGAAAGCCGCACCACCTTCACGGCGGACCAGCTGGACCAGCTGCCGGTGCCGCGCAACATCGTGGCGGTGGCGGTGTTGACGCCGGGCACCGTGCAGGGCAATTCGGTCTTCGGCAACCTGCCGTCGTTCGGCGGTTCTTCCGTGGCCGAGAACAGCTACTACGTCAACGGCTTCAACGTCACCAACCTGTACAACAACCTGTCGTTCGGCCAGGTGCCCTACCAGGCCATCGAGCAGTTGGACGTCCAGACCGGCGGTTACGGCGCGCAGTACGGTTTCTCGACCGGCGGCGTAATGAGCGCCAACATCAAGCGCGGTACGAACGAGTGGAAGGGCGGCATCAGCTGGACCTCGGCGCCCGACTGGACGCGCGAGCGGCAGCCCACGGTGAAGCGTGCCAACGGCACGACCTTCCGCGACTACGACAAGAACCGCGCGGACGACAATACCTATACGGCGTGGCTGGGTGGCCCGCTGATCAAGGACAAGCTGTTCCTCTTTGCCCTGGGCCAGTTCGAGAAGGCCACGGGCACGACCTACGGCGCGTCCTCCACGTCCAGCAACAGCAACAATTACAGTGCCGCCACCGCCTACAACTACACCACCAAGAGCCCGTACTGGGTGGTGAAGCTGGACTGGAACATTACGGATGACCACCACCTCGAATACACGGGGTTCGGCAATCCGGACAAGACCACGTACAACTACTACAACGCGGCCTATGTGAACGGCGAGGTGGAACGCGGCAGCTACAAGGGTGACCTGCACACCAAGTTCGGCGGTCCGACCAATATCCTCAAGTACACCGGCTACCTCACCGACGATCTGACCATCTCGGCGCAATACGGCAAGATGGAAAGCGATAACTCCACCTACTCCGTGAGTCCGACGGGTCTGGCGACGCGTTACGACGGCAACATCCTGTCGCCGACATCCGGTTGCGCCTATACGGCTTACAACGGCACGCCGTGGGGCCCGACCACCTGCGCCATCACCAGCAGCGTGGATCTCTACGGTGGCAAGGACGAGCGCAAGGCCGGCCGCTTCGACGTGAACTGGAAGCTTGGCGACCACTCGCTGGGCCTGGGTTACGCGGACGAGCGTTGGTCTTCGGATGCGGGCAGCTCCTATTCCGGCGGCGCCTACAACTACTACTACACCGCGCCGACCTCGACGGCCCCCGGTCTGGTGATCATTTACGACTACCGTACCGGCGGTAGCGTGACCGTTCGCCAGAAGTCGTACTACCTGGAAGACAATTGGCAGGTGAACGACAAGCTGTTGCTGTACGGCGGCATCCGCAACGACAGCTTCAACAACAAGAACGGCGGCGGCGAAACCTTCGTCAAGCAGGACAACATCTGGCAGCCGCGCCTGGGCTTCTCATGGGACGTCCATGGCGATTCCTCGCTGAAGGTGTTCGGCACCGCGGGCCGCTATTCGTTGCCGATGGCTGCCAACGTGGCGCTGCGCGCCGCCACGGCGTCGATCTATACCGAGGACGACAGCCTGTACTCGTCGATCAACCCGGACGGTTCGCCGGTGCTGGTCGGCGAAAAGGGTAGCGAGGGTCACTACGTGTACAACGGCGAGGACGGCAGCACGCCGAATCCGAAGGCCGTTGCCAGCAAGGATCTGAAGCCGTACGTGCAGGACGAGTACATCCTCGGCTTCCAGAAGACGTTGCACAGCGACGTCGATTTCCTGAGCGACTGGACCGTGGGCGTCAAGGCGACCTATCGCAAGCTGCGCACCTCGATCGATGACACCTGCGATTCGCGTCCGCTCTATGCGCTGGCCGAGAAGAACGGCGTCGCCGATGCCTGGGGCGGCGACCAATGGAGCGTGCCCGAAGGCATGGTGGGCTGCTGGATCTACAACCCGGGTAGCGCGCTCAGCCTGACCACCACGCTGGATGGTTCGTCCAGGACCTTCGACATCACCATTCCGGGCAACCAGCTGGGGCCTGCCGCCAAGCGCTCGTACCAGGGCGTCACGTTCAGTGCGGAGAAGGCCACCGAGAAGTACTACGTGACCGCGTCGTACACCTGGTCGAAGAGCTACGGCAATACCGAGGGCCTGGTGAAGTCGTCGAACGGCCAGGATGACACCGGCACCACCGCCGACTTCGACTTCCCGGAGATCATGGTCGGCGCCAACGGCTACCTGCCGAATGATCGTCGCCACAGCATCAAGGTCTATGGCGCGTACAAGTTCACCAAGGAATGGTCGGCTGGCCTCAACCTGCTGGCGCAATCCGGTGCGCCGGTGAGCTGCTATGGCGGTGGTGGCGGCACGCTGGATACCGAGTTTGGTTATGGCGCGCAGTTCCACGTCTGCAATGGCAAGGTGAGTCCCGAAGGCACCTCGGGTCGTACGCCGTGGGTATGGACCGTCAGTCCGAACATGATGTACCAGCCGTCCTGGGCCAAGGGCCTGAGCTTCCAGCTGTCGGTCATCAACCTGTTCAACAACGACGCGCCGACCTTCTTGTACGAGCCGTACGAGACGATCTCCAACAGCGGTCGTCGCACGGCCTACACCAACTACAAGCTGCCGAAGTACTTCAATACGCCGCGTTATGCGCGGTTCCAGGTGGAATACGACTTCAATCTGTAAGTCCCGGATGGATCGTGTGCAAAGCAAAGGCCGCCGGGTTTGCCCGGCGGCCTTTTGTTTGCCTCGTGTGGCGTGCGATCAGGCCGTGGAGGCGGTCTCGGCAGCAACCACTGCCGGTGGATTCGTCCCGGCGGATTCGTCTTGCGGATGATGTGCCGGCTGCATCACATGATGTCCCAGCGCATGCAGATCCAGCTGATCGACCGGAATGGGCTCGTAGTTGGGGCCGAACGCCACTTCACCGAACTTCCATCCTGCCGGGCGGCGCACGGCGCCCCAGAAACGCTTGAATGCATTCCAGTGCAGTCCGATCAGGTTCTGGTTGTTGTCGTCGTCCACCATCGGGTCGCCCACGCCGGTGGGGCGCAGCGGTTCGCCGTAAAGCGAGGTGCCGAACAGCACGTCCCAGATCGAGAAGACCTGGCCGAAGTTGCAGTTGTGCAGGTTGGGGCGGGTGGGGTCGACCAGCATGTGATGCAGGCGATGGAACTTGGGCGCGACGAACACGCGATCGAGCACCGGACCGAAGTCGATGCGCACGTTCGCATGCGAGAAGTTCTGCACCAGCTCGCCCACCAGCACCAGCCATGCGAACTGCTCGGGTTCCACGCCCATCACGATGCCGACCACGGCCAGGATCATCGACTGCAGGAAGCCATCGATCAGGCTGCCACGGTCGTTGGTCCAGCAGCTCATCTGTCGCGTGCTGTGGTGCATGCTGTGCAGCGCCCACCACCACGGCAACGCGTGCTGCAGGCGATGCATCCAGTAGTAAACGAAGTCGTAGACCAGGTAGTAGCAGCCAAACAGCAGCCACGGGTGTAGCTTGAGCCAGGGCACCCAGTGCGTGATCGCCAGCGGCGAGGCGCTGGCATCGCTGGGACCGGTGTCCGGACCACCGAAGTAGTTGGCGACGGGGGTAAGCACGAGGAAGCTGAAGATGGGGAAGATACCCACCAGCATCATCAGCGTGTATTGGAAGTCGACCTTGGTGAGCTTGCGGTCTTCCCACTTTTCCGCCGGCACCAGGCTTTCCAGCGGGCGGAAGATGAGGCCGATGACGCACAACTGGAAGGTGGCGATCAGCAGCGAGGCGGAGATATCCCTGGGATCGCCAGCCAGGCCTTCCAGGTGCAGGAACTGCAGCACGGGGAGCACGCCATGCGCGGCAAACCAGCTGACCAGGTGGGACCACAGTTCGGACATCATCGATACCTTGCAGGGAAGCGGAACGGTCCTGCAGGCGGGGGTGTCTGGCGCGACGCGCAGCGAACTACAGAACCGGGCGGTTTAGGATACCGCCGAGGTCCGGCAGCATCCAGCCGGCAGGATTTTGCGCCGGGCTACCTTTCGCTCAGCTAACGCGCACGTGCGCATCCAGTTCAGCCAGTTGGTGGGGATTGCCCAGGTTGCGCCAGAAGCCGTCGTAACGTTCGCCGCTGAGTTGCCCGCCGCGCATGGCCTGCTGGTAGAGCGGCAGCAACTTGAAGCGGCCCGGTGTCTGCGCTTGCAGGAAGGCCGGGCGATACACGCCGATATTGCCGAAGGTGAGGCGCTCGCCCGGGCCGTCCTGGTGGAGTTGCCCGTTATCGAGCACGAAATCGCCGCCGGCATGCCAGTCGGGGTTGGGCACCATCACCAGATGCGCCAGCCCCGCGGGTTGCAGGGGCAGGGCGGCATAGTCGTAGTCGCTATAGATGTCGGCGCTGACCGCGATAAAGGGTTCGGGCCCCAGCAGCGGCAGCGCGTTGAGCATGCCGCCGCCGGTTTCCAGCGGGGTGGGGCCTTCATAGGCATAGCGGATGCGCAGGCCCCAGCGCGAACCATCGCCGAGTGCATCGGGAAACTGATCGGCCAGGTGCGAGGTGTTGATCACCACGTAGCGCACGTCGATGGCGGCCAGCTTTTCCAGGTGCCATTCGATCAACGGCTTGCCACCAACGGGCAGCAACGGCTTGGGCGTGCGGTCGGTAAGCGGGCGCATGCGTTCGCCCAGGCCGGCGGCGAAGATCAGTGCGTGCCTCATGCGGCGACCACCCGGGTGAGGTCGCGACCTGCCGTGTGGCGCTCCAGCAGGGCCACGAAATCGGCCAGTTCCGGATAGCTGCGCGCTACCGATATCACGTAGTGATAAACGCGCGGCACGTCGGCGAGATAGCCCGGCTTGCCGTCGCGATACCACAGCCGGTAGAACTGGCCGAGTACGCGGATATGGCGATGCAGGCCGGTGAGGTCGAACCAGCGCAGGAAGTGTTCGCGGTCGATATCGCTTCCGATCATGCCTGCATCGAGCAGTCGCCGGCGGTACGACTCCACCCAGCCTTCGACGCGTTCGCGCGGCCAGACGATGTACGCATCACGCAGCAGTGAAGCGAGGTCATAGGTGATCGGCCCGGCCAGGGCGCCCTGGAAATCGATGATGCCGGGATTGTTGTGGTCGACGATCAGCAGGTTGCGGCTGTGGAAATCGCGATGCACGAAGCAGCGCGGCTGCGCCAGCGCATTGCGGATCACCACGTCGAAGGCCGCTTCCAGCACGTCCCATTCATCGCAGTCGGGCGTATGGCCCAGGTGCCGCTGGAGGAACCATTCGGGCATCACTTCGAGCCCGCGCACGAGCATCGCGTGATCGAACGGCGGCAAATCGCGGCAGTCCATGCGCGTCTGCATGCGCAGCAGCGCATCCATCGCGTCGCCGTAGAGCGGGTCGGCGCTGTCGTCGTTCAACGCAGGCAGGTACAGCCGTGAGCCCAGGTCTTCGATCAGCAGGAAACCTTGTTCAAGATCGTGGGCACGCACCGCCGGTACGTGCAGGCCGGCAGCGGCGAGGCGTTCGCCGATGGCCAGCCACGGACGCGGGTCTTCCTGCGCCGGCGGCGAGTCCATCACGATCCAGCTGGTGCCCTCGTGGCGCGTGCGCCAGTAGCTGCGGAAGCTGGCGTCCGACGACGCGGATTCGAGGGTCAGCGTGGCGTCGCCGAGGGTGGCGCGGGTCCAGGCAAGGCGGGCGGCGGCGCGATCGGGAGCGGGAGTCATGGCGTGCGGCGAGTGATGATGCCGCGCAGCTTACCGGCTCTTTGCCCTGGCTTCCTCTCCCCGTTGGGGAGAGGAAGCCGTGCCGCGCTTACGAGAGGTTGTAGGCTTTCTCTTCGTGCAGCGCCAGGTCGAGGCCGATCTGCTCCTGCTCCTCGTCCACGCGCAGGCCCAGCGTCCAGTCGATCAGCTTGAGGATCACCAGGCTGAGCACCGCGCTCCATACCACGGTGAAGCCCACGCCCTTGGCCTGGATCCACAACTGGCCCCACAACGATTCCACCGTGCCGAAACCGCCCAGCTTGGGCGAGGCCAGCGGGCCGGTGAGCAGGGCGCCGACGATGCCGGCGATCGCGTGCACGCCGAATACATCGAGGGAATCGTCATAGCCCAGCTTGTGCTTCAGGCGCGTGGCGCTGAAGAAACAGATGATGCCGGCGACCAGGCCCAGCACCAGCGCGCCGCCCGGACCCGCCGTGCCCGCCGCGGGCGTCACCGCCACGAGGCCGGCCACGGCACCGGACACGATGCCCAGCACGCTGGGGCGTCGATGCACGATCCACTCGGTACCGAGCCAGCCCAGCGCGGCGGCGGCCGTGGCGATCTGCGTCACCAGCATGGCCATGCCGGCGCTGCCGTTGGCCGCGACGGCCGAGCCCGCGTTGAAGCCGAACCAGCCCAGCCACAGCAGGCTGGCGCCGACCACGGTGTAACCGAGGTTGTGCGGCGGCATCGGCACGTTGGGATAGCCGCGACGCTTGCCGATCACCAGGCAGGCGATGAGGCCGGCGATGCCGGCATTGATATGCACCACGGTGCCGCCGGCGAAATCGAGCACGCCCAGATCGCCAAGGAACGAGCCCGGCCCGCTCCACACCATATGCGCCACCGGCAGGTAGACGATGGTCAGCCATAGCCCGCTGAACCACAGCAGCGCGCTGAACTTCATGCGCTCGGCGAACGCGCCGATGATCAGCGCGGGCGTGATGATGGCGAAGGTCAGCTGGAACATGATGAACACGCTTTCCGGCACCGTCTGGTAGCGTGAATCCGGCTTCAGTCCGGCCAGCAACACGCGATCCAGCCCGCCGATAAAGGAGTGCAGGTTGGTCACGCCGGCCTGCATGCCTTCGGTGCTGAAGGCCAGCGAGTAGCCGTAGAACAGCCACAACACCGTCACCAGCGCGGTGATGGCAAAGCACTGCATCAGGATCGACAGCAGGTTCTTGGCGCGCACCATGCCGCCGTAGAACAGCGCCAGTCCCGGGATGGTCATCAGCAGCACGAAGGCCGTGGAGGTAAGCATCCAGGCGGTGTCGCCGCTGTCGATATGGGTGGGCGCCGCGGTTTGCGCCCAGGCGGGCAGGCTGGCGAACAGGCCGGCCAGGCCCAGCACGGTCTTGAAGGTTTTTCCGTCAGAGCGCATCGACGTCGACCTCCTGCGTGCGGATGCGGATGGCCTGTTCCAGCTCGCTGACGAAGATCTTGCCGTCGCCGATCTTGCCGGTGCGCGCGGCACCCATGATCGCCTCGATGGCATGGTCGAGCTGCTCGTCGGCCACCGCCACCTCCAGCTTCAGCTTGGGCAGGAAATCCACCACGTATTCGGCGCCGCGGTACAGCTCGGTGTGCCCGTGCTGGCGGCCGAACCCCTTTACCTCCGTGACGGTCATGCCCGTCACGCCCACCTCGGTCAGCGCCTGGCGTACGTCATCCAGGGTGAACGGCTTGATGATCGCCGTAATCCACTTCATCCCTCAGCTCCCCATGCCGTCGATATGTGGCGGTGCAGCACGATGCGTGCCATGGGTTGGCCAGGGATGGAATACGGCGTCGGCTACCCCTGTGCCGTCATTCCTGCGAAAGCAGGAATCCAGTGACTTCAGTGGGTTGCAAAGGCACAGGGTCCCCGCTTTCGCGGGGATGACGATGAGGGGATTCCGCCGGTACGCCGAATTGGATAGTCGTTGTTGCTCTAGAAGAGAGCAATGCGCCAAGCGATCGCCCGTTTTTGGTGCAGTGTCGTCACATTGACCCAATCGCCATTAATCAGTACCATTTTGGTCCCGATTCCGTAGCCCTGGCCCAGCTCCCCATGCTTCGCGTCAGCCGCCTCACCGACTACGCCACGGTGGTGATGACCTGCATCGCCGCCCATCCTGACGACGTGCTCAGCACGGCGCAGATCGCCGATGAGACGCGCCTGGAACTACCCACCGTGAGCAAGCTGCTGAAGTCGCTGGGCCATGCCGGGCTGGTGGAGTCGTTCCGCGGCGTCAATGGCGGTTACCGGCTGGCGCGTCCCGCCGGCGACATCACCCTGGCGCAGATTGTCGAGGCGCTGGAAGGCCCCATCGGCATGACCGAATGCAGCCTGGCCGAAGGCCAGTGCGAGCGCGAGTCGCAATGCGGCGTGCGATCCAACTGGCAACACGTCAACAGCGTGGTCGACAGCGCCCTGCGCGCCGTCAGCCTGTCCGACATGCTCAAGCCACCGAGTCGTCGCATCGATGCGACCTTGATCGGATGACGCCCGTGACTGCCCCCGACGATATGAATACGACCATGACCACCGAAACCACCGACCGCAGCGACCTTTCCGCCACGACGCTTCGCGACAACGCCGAAGTCGCCGCCGCGCTGGGTCGCCGCTACGAAGCGGGCTTCGTCACGGACATCGAAACCGACTATCTGCCGGCGGGCCTGTCCGAAGACATCGTGCGCCAGCTCTCCGCGCTCAAGAAAGAGCCGGAATGGATGACCGAGTGGCGCCTCAAGGCGTATCGCCACTGGCTTACCATGCCCACGCCCGACTGGGCCAAGCTCAAGCTGGCGCCGATCGACTACCAGTCGATCAGCTACTACGCCGCGCCCAAGTCCGGCCCCAAGTCGCTCGACGAGGTCGACCCCAAGCTGCTGGAAACCTACGACAAGCTGGGCGTGCCGCTGCATGAGCGCGCCAAGCTGGCCGGCGTGGCGGTGGATGCGGTGTTCGATTCCGTCTCCGTCGGCACCACCTTCCGCAAGGAGCTGGCCGAGGCCGGCGTGATCTTCTGCTCGATGAGCGAGGCGATCCGCGAACATCCCGAACTGGTGCAGAAGTATCTGGGCAGCGTGGTGCCGACCGGCGACAACTTCTTCGCCGCGCTCAACTCGGCGGTGTTCTCCGACGGCTCGTTCGTGTTCGTGCCCAAGGGCGTGCGTTGCCCGATGGAGCTGTCCACTTATTTCCGCATCAACGCCATCAACACCGGGCAGTTCGAGCGCACGCTGATCGTGTGCGAGGACGACGCCTACGTCTCCTACCTCGAAGGCTGCACCGCGCCGATGCGCGACGAGAACCAGCTGCATGCCGCGGTGGTGGAACTGGTGGCGCTGGAGCGCGCGCAGATCAAGTATTCCACCGTGCAGAACTGGTACCCGGGCGACGAGAACGGCGTCGGCGGCATCTACAACTTCGTGACCAAGCGCGGCGACTGCCGCGGCAACGATTCGAAGATCTCCTGGACGCAGGTGGAAACCGGCTCGGCCATCACCTGGAAGTACCCCAGCTGCGTGCTGCGCGGCGACCGCTCGGTGGGCGAGTTCTACTCGGTGGCGCTTACGCATCATCGCCAGCAGGCCGACACCGGCACCAAGATGATCCATATCGGCAAGGGCACCAAGTCCAAGATCGTGTCCAAGGGCATCAGCGCCGGCCGCAGCAACAACAGCTATCGCGGCCTGGTGAAGGTGGAAAAGGGCGCCGAGGGCGCGCGCAACTACACCCAGTGCGACAGCCTGCTGATCGGCAAGAAGTGCGGTGCCCACACCTTCCCTTATATGGAAGTGAAGAACCCCACCGCCATCGTCGAGCACGAGGCCACCACCTCGAAGATCTCCGACGACCAGCTGTTCTACTGCCGCAGCCGCGGCATCGGCGAGGAAGACGCCGTGTCGATGATCGTCGACGGCTTCTGCAAGCAGGTGTTCCGCGAGCTGCCGATGGAGTTCGCGGTGGAAGCGAAGAAGCTGCTGGAAGTGTCGCTGGAAGGCGCGGTGGGATGACTTCCGCCGCCTGCGCGCGATTTCCCCTGCTGTTACCAACGAATGTTGCCTTTTGAACGTGCCGTGCCTACGGGCCGCCAACTGAAGAATCTGCCATGTTGAAGATCGAAAACCTGCACGCCCGCGTCGAGGGCAAGGACATCCTCAAGGGACTCACGCTGACCGTGAACGCGGGCGAGGTGCACGCGATCATGGGGCCCAACGGCGCCGGCAAGTCCACCTTGGGCAATGTGCTGTCCGGGCGTGACGGCTACGAGGTGACCGAGGGTTCGGTCACCTTCAACGGTGTCGACCTGCTGGCGCTGGAGCCGGAAGCGCGCGCCGCCGCCGGCGTATTCCTGGCCTTCCAGTACCCGGTGGAAATTCCCGGCGTCAACAACACCTACTTCCTGCGTGCCGCGCTCAACGCGCAGCGCAAGCAGCGCGGCGAGCGGGAACTCGACTCCATGCAGTTCCTCAAGCTGGTGCGCGAGAAGCTCAAGATCATGCAGATCTCCGACGAGCTGCTGCATCGCGCCGTCAACGAAGGTTTCTCGGGCGGCGAGAAGAAGCGCAACGAGATCTTCCAGATGGCGGTGCTCGAACCGAAGCTGGCGATCCTGGACGAAACCGACTCGGGCCTGGATATCGACGCGCTCAAGCAGGTGGCGCAGGGCGTGAACGCGCTGCGTTCGGCCGAGCGCGGCTTCCTGGTGATCACGCATTACCAGCGCCTGCTCGACTATATCGAGCCGGATTTCGTGCACGTGCTGGCCGACGGCCGCATCGTGGAAAGCGGCGACAAGACGCTGGCGCTGAAGCTGGAAGAGCAGGGCTATGCCTGGGTCACCGACAAGGACCCCGTGTTGCACGGAGCCTCGGCATGAGCGAGCCGCAGCGCACGCCCTTCGTCGACTCGCAGCTGGAAGCGGCGGCACAGGCGCGCTTGCCCGGCAGCAGCATTGGCTGGCTGCAGGCGGCGCGGCGCGAGAATCTCGATGCCTTCGCCGCATCCGGCCTGCCGGACACGCGCATGGAGGCGTGGAAGTACACCGCGCTGCGCGCGCTGGGCCAGCGCCACTTTGCATCGGGTGATGAGCAGGCGGCATCGCGTGCCGTCGATGCCAGTGCCTTCGCGTTGCCGGGTATCGACGGACCGGCGCTGGTGTTCGTCAACGGCGTGTTCCGCGCCGATCTTTCCCGCATCGATGCACTGCCGGCCGGCCTGGACCTGCAGCCGTTGTCGCAAGCCCTGCAGGGCGACGCCGAGCCGCTGCGCTTCGCGCTGTCACGGCACTACCGCGAAGGCGGCGACGTGTTCGCGCGACTCAACGCGGCGTTGGCCGGTGACGGCGTGGTGTTGCGGGTGGCGGCGGGCGCAAAGATCGCGCAGCCGGTGCATCTGCTCTTCATCGGCGCTCCCGGCGAGGTGGATCTTGCCTGGCATGTTCGCCATGTGATCGAACTGGGCGAGGACGCTGAGCTTTCCCTGATCGAGCATCACGCAAGCAGCGGCGACCAGCAGCACCTGGGCACGCAGGTCGCCGATATCGTGCTGCGCAAGGGCGCCCGCCTGCGGCAGGTGACGCTGCAGGATGCTGCCACCGGCAGTACGCTGGTGCGTCACGACAGCGTGCAGCTGGATGCGCAGGCGCAGGCTTCGCTGTACGTGCTGGAACTGGGCGGCGCGCTCGTTCGCCATGACCTGCATGCCAACCTGGCCGGCGACCGCTCGCGGCTGGAAACACGCGGCGTGTTCGTGCTCGGCGGGCGCCAGCATGTCGATACGCAGATGGCCATCCGTCACCAGGCGCTCAATACGTCCTCCGAATCGGTGTGGCGTGGCGTGGCCGACCAGCGTTCGCGTGGCGTATTCCGTGGCGCGATCGTGGTGGCCGAAGGCGCCGATGGCAGCGATGCCAGCCTGAGCAGCAAGAATCTCCTGCTGTCCGGCCAGGCCGAGATCGACACCAAGCCCGAGCTGGAAATCTACGCGGACGAAGTGAAGGCCTCGCACGGCGCCACCGTCGGCCAGCTCGACGAGCGTTCGCTGTTTTACCTGCGTTCGCGCGGCATTCCGCTGGCCGAGGCGCGCTCGATGCTTACGGCCGCGTTCTGCCGCGCCGTGTTCGAGCCGCTGCCCGAGGAGGGCCTGCGTGAACACCTCTATCACCAGCTGATGGCGCACCTGCCTTCCGCGTGAAGGCCCCTGGGCTACAAGGCGAAATCACCACGATGAATGCACAGACCCAACCGCTTCCCACCGTGTTCGACGTGCAGCGCATCCGCGCCGACTTCCCCTTGCTGTCGCGCACGGTGCACGACAAGCCGCTGATCTATTTCGACAACGCCAATACCAGTCAGAAGCCCGAAAGCGTGATCGCGGCGGTGGACAACCACTACCGCGAGCACAACGCCAATGTCTCGCGCGCGGTGCATCTGCTCGGCGAGGAAGCCACCGCGGCCTACGAAGGGGCGCGCGACAAGCTGGCCCGTTTCATCAACGCCACTTCGCGCAACGAGCTGGTGCTGACCTCGGGCACCACCCAGGCGATGAACCTGGTGGCCTATAGCTACGCGCTGCCGCGCCTGAAGGCGGGCGATGCCATCCTCACTACGGTGATGGAGCATCACGCCAACATCGTGCCATGGCAGCTGGTGGCCGCGCGCAGCGGCGCCACCGTGAAGGCGGCGCCGATCAACGAGCGCGGCGAGCTGATCGTCGAGAAATACATCGAGATGCTGACGCCCGAGGTGAAGCTGGCCTGCGTCACGCACGTGTCCAACGTGCTCGGCACGGTCAATCCGGTGCGCGAGATCGCCAGGGAATGCCGCAAGCGCGGCATCCCGCTGCTGGTGGACGGTTCGCAGGCGGTGCCGCACCGCCCGGTGGACGTGCAGGCGCTGGGCTGCGATTTCTACGCGCTCACCGGCCACAAGATGCTGGGCCCGACGGGCACCGGCGCGCTATGGGCGCGCAAGGAACACCTGGATGCCATGCCGCCGTTCTTCGGTGGCGGCGAGATGATTCGCGAAGTGCGTTTCGACGGCACCACCTTTGCCGAGCCGCCGCACAAGTTCGAGGCGGGCACGCCCAATATCGCCGGCTTCGTGGGGCTGGGTGCGGCGATCGATTACTACGATTCGATCGGCTTCGACGCCATCCACGCGTGGGAACACCAGCTGCTGGCCTACGCCACCGAACGCCTGCGCGAAATCCCCGGCCTGCGCCTGTTCGGCGAGGCGCAGGAGAAGGAGCCGGTGATCTCGTTCCTGATCGAGGGCGCGCAGGCCACCGATCTGGCGACGCTGCTCGACCTTCAGGGCGTCGCCGTGCGCTCGGGCCACCACTGCGCCCATCCGCTGATGCAGTTCTACAACGTGCCCGCCACCTTGCGTGCCTCGTTCGCGTTCTACAACACGCGTGAAGAGATCGACGCCTTTGTCACGGCCTTGCTCAAGGTGCGTAAGCTGCTCATGTGACGCCCCCCGGCTTTTTGCGACGATGCATGTCGTGCGCAACTACAGGATAAAAAAACGCCGCGGTTGAGCCGCGGCGTTTCTGTCTATACGGTCATCGCACAGGGGCTGTTACCAGATCTTCACCTGCTTGTCGGGGTCGCGAACCATCGTGTCGCCGGCCTTGCACTGGAACGCCTTGGCGAACGCGGGCATGTTGGACGGCGCGCCGATGGCGCGGAACTGCGCCGGGGCATGCGGATCGGTGTTGAGCAGGGTGAGCTGCGCTTCCGGCCGGATGTTGCCACGCCACACGCGCGCCCAGTTGAGGAAGAAGCGCTGGTCCTGGGTGTAACCGTCGATCTTGCTCTTGGCCTCTTTGGGGTTCTTGGCCAACGCCATCTGCAGCGCATCGTAGGCGGCATTGAGGCCGCCCAGGTCGCCGATGTTCTCGCCCATGGTCAGCTTGCCGTTGACGAACTTGCCCGGCAGCGCCTCGTAGCTGTCGAACTGTGCCGCCAGCTTGTCGGTGCGCGCTTCGAAGGCCTTGCGGTCCTCGTCGGTCCACCAGTTGACGTTGTTGCCCTGGGCGTCGAACTTGCTGCCCTGGTCGTCGTAGCCATGGCCCATCTCATGGCCGATCACCGCGCCGATGCCGCCGTAGTTGAGCGCGTCGTCCGCGGTGGCGCTGAAGAACGGCGGCTGCAGGATGGCGGCCGGGAACACGATCTCGTTCTTCTGCGGGCTGTAGTAGGCATTCACCGTCTGCGGCGTCATGCCCCATTCGGTGCGGTCCACCGGCTTGCCGATCTTGCCGACCATGTAGTCGTAGTTGAACTTGTCGGCGGCCTGCACGTTGGCGAAGTAGTTGTCCGGCTGCAGGCTGAGGCCGCTCCAGTCGCGCCACTTGTCCGGGTAGCCGATCTTGGGGGTGAAGCTGGCCCACTTCTCCAGCGCCTTCTGCTTGGTGGCTTCACTCATCCACGGCAGGTTTTCGATACGCGCCTTGTAGGCGGCGCGCAGGTTGTTGACCAGCTCCTGCGCCCGCGCCTTCGATGCGGGCGAGAAGGTCTGCGCCACGTACAGCTGGCCCAGCGCCATGCCCATGCCGCCCTCAACGGTGTCGAGCGTGCGCTTCCAGCGCGACTTCATTTCCTTCTGGCCGTTGAGCGTCTGCGCGTTGAAGGCGAAGTCTTCCTGCTGGAACGGCGTGGACAGGTACGGCGCGGCCTGGTCGATGGCATGGAAGCGCAGATAGGCCTGCCAATCGTTCACCGGCACTTCGCCCAGCATCTTGTCGAACTCGGCGAAGAACTTCGGCTGCGACAGCGAGAAGCCGTCCTTTACCTCGGCGCCCTGGGCCTTGAAGAAGGCCGCCCACTCGAAGCGGGGCGTCACCTTGTCGGCGTCGGCGATGCTGACGTAGTGATAGCGGTTCTCCGGCTGGCGCAGCTCGGTCGGCACCAGCGAGGCGGCGGCCAGGCGCGTCTCGAACGCCATCACCGCCTTGGCCTGTGCCTGCGCGTCCGCTTCGCTCACGCCCACCAGCTGCAGCGTACGGGCGATGTGCGCCACGTAGGCGGCGCGGATCTTCTCGAAGTCGGGCTTGCTGTAGTAGTCGGCCGTGGGCAGGCCCAAGCCGCCCTGGCCGGCGTAGGCGATCTGCTGGCTGGAATTCTTGAAGTCCGGGCTGCCATAGAAGCGGAACGCCACCGGATGGCCATGGGCGTAGCTGTCGCTGATATAGGCGACGATGTCGGCGCTGTTCTTCAGGCCGGCGATGCGCGCCAGTTCGGGCTTGATCGGATCGAACCCAGCCTTCTCGATGGCCGCCTCGTCCATGCCGGAGGCATACAGATAGCCGATCTTCTGCTCGATCGAACCGGGCGCGGCGGTGGCGGCCTGCCCGGCGGCTTTCTCCACGATGGCGTGCTGCACGTTGAGGCTGTCCTCGCGCAGCGAGTCGAACGAACCCCAGCGCGTGCGGTCGGCCGGAATCGGGTTGGCGGCGATCCACTTGGCATTGACGAAGCCGTTGAAGTCGTTGCAGACGTCCTTGCTGGTGTCCAGCTCCTTGACGTCGAAGGCGCCGGAGGGTGCCGCCAGCGCGCCGGTGCACAGCGCCAGGCCCACGGCCAGCGCGAGCGGTTTCACAATGCGGTTCTTCATGGATTCTCCCTTGATGGGACGCGCTTGGCGCATCCGGACGGCCGTTGGTGCCTGCATGAGTCGACACGACCCCAATGGACAGGCTAGGCAGCGTGGGCGCACGACGCACAGTGTCGAAGGTCATGCGTGCGGTGCGATCGCCGGGCCGGGGCTTTATCATGCGCGGATGCCTACATCTTCCCCCCTTGTCTATCGGGCGGCGATCGCTGCCGACGTGCCCGCCATCGTTGCCCTGGTCGAGTCCGCCTATCGCGGCGAGTCGGGCCAGCGTGGCTGGACCACCGAGACCCACCTGCTGGACGGGCAGCGCACCGATACGGAGAACGTCGCCGGACTGATCGGTCGTCCCGGCAGCCTGGTGCTGCTGGCCGAGCGCGATGGCGTATTGCTCGCCTGCTGCCATATCGAGCAGCAGGGTGGGTACGGTTATTTCGGCATGTTCGCGGTCGATCCGGAGCTGCAGGCCGCCGGCCTGGGCCGCGCACTGCTGGCCGAGGCAGAGCGTGTCGCCCGCGACGCATGGCGGCTGGCGGCGATGCGCATGACGGTGATCGAGCAGCGCGCCGAACTGATCGCCTGGTACGAGCGTCGCGGTTACCGCCTCACCGGTGAGACGCGCCCGTTTCCCTATGGCGACGCGCGCTTTGGCATCCCCCGGCGCGACGACCTGCGCTTCGTGTGGATGAGCAAGCCGTTGCGCGAGGTGACTGCATGAATCTGTCCGGATGGGTCTTCGTGGGCACGCGCAGCGAACTGCTGCCGGGCGAATTCAAGGTGGTGTGGGATGGCGATACCGCGATCGCCGTCTACAACATCGACGGTGACCTGTACGCCATCGAGGACGTGTGCAGCCACGATGGCGGCGAGCTGGCCGGTGGCGAGGTGCATGGCTTTGAAGTGGAATGCCCGCGCCATGGCGCACGCTTCGACGTGCGCACCGGCGCGGTGACCTGCCCCCCGGCGTACGAGCCCATCGCCAGCTTCCCCGTGCACGAAGCGGACGGGCAGATCTGGACGCGGGACGATCGTTGATCGTCACTGCATGGCGGCTCGCCATCGCGCCGTCAGAAGCGGTAGACGAAAGCCAGCGTGGTGGTGAACTGGTTGGGCGAACCGAAGCTGCGTACCAGCGGGCTGTTCGCGGCGTCGCCAAGCAGGCGCGTGTAGTTGAGCGCGAACGCAAAGCCGGTATGCAGGCTGGTCGGCATATAGGCGTCGTACTCGAAGGCGATCTGCTGGTTGCCGGCGCCGGGCGACCAGGGCGTCACGCCCAGCTTGATCGCCTGTGCGGGCGTGACCTGGAAAAAACGCCGCATGGCCGGGCCGTTCATCGCCTGCCACTGCAGCTGCACGCTGTGGTTCAAGTAACCGATGGCCGGCAGGTCGTAATCGGCATACACGTTGAGGTAGGCCCCGGCACCCTGGGTGTCGTGGCTCAAGGTGGCGCCCAGGTTGAGCGGCACCGTGGCCTGGTACTCGATATAGCCGCCGCCGTTGATGCGCGGCGAAAGCGAGTCGACCACGCCGCCAAGCTTCGGGCCCAGTTCGTCGCGATCACGGCCCCACAGGTAATTGCCGTACAGGCCGCCGCGCCACTGGTCGCCGTGGATCAGATCGACCGTGAGGCCGTCGAGCGTCGACAGCGTGATATGCCAGGGCAGTTCCGCCTGGATATACGGAACGGGCTGGTTGCGGTGATCGCTCGATCCCAGCCATGCCGGCATGCGCTGCATGCCAACGCCCAGCATGTCGTTGGGTCCTTCGATGACATCATCGGCATGGGCACCGCATGCGGTCCCCAGCAATACCGCCAGCAAGGTGGCCGGCGTGAGCTGGGCAAGAAGGGGCAGGCGGCGGGACATGCGCGGACCGGTCAGGCGCCCGGCTTGGCGGACGGCTGGGTGTCAGCGCCGAACTGCACGATGACGCGCTGGCCGATGCGCAGCGAGTCCGGCGGCGGTTGATCGAACACCAGTACGCATTCCACCGTGCGGGTGTTGGCGCGGATCATCGGGTCCTCTTCCAGTGCACTGGGACCGAACACGGTGCCGATGCGTTGCACGTGAGCGCTCAGCGTGGGGGCGCCACTGCCGCTGTCGTCGACCACCTGGGCATGCATGCCTTCGTGTACGGCGCCCACGAACGATTCATTGAGCTCGGCGCGCACCAGGCGGGCCTCTTCCGGCAGCAGCACGAACGCGGGGCCACCCTGCGGCGATACGGCGGCGCCAGGCTGGATCAGGCGCTCCACGATCTGTCCATCGACCGGGGCCAGCAGGCTGCGTTGCGCCAGTTCATAACGTGCGGCGTCGAGCTTCTGTGCCGCCATGGCGCTGCTCGCGCGCGCGTTGTCCAGCTCGCCCTGCAATTGCTGCGCGGCTTCGCGCGCGTCGTCGGCGCTCTGGCCATCGCCGGCGCCGGCCGCCGCGGCCGCGGCGAGACGCGACGCGCGCTGTTGCGCGGCCTTGAGGCGGACCTCAAGCAGCTTGCCCTGCGCTTCGGCCTGCTGCTGCTCGGCCTGGGCAGAACTCACCGCCAGTTGCGCGGGCTTGGTGTCGAGCACGGCAAGCAACTGGCCCTTATGCACGTGGTCGCCCTCGTGCACCTTGATCTCGGCCACCACGCCATCGCGTGGCATGCTCAGCTTGAGCATGCCGCCCTCGATGTCGATGCGTCCGCGCGCCACCGCCGCATAGGTGGGAGCAGCGGCCGTCGCTTGCTGGCCGGCATCGTCATGCGAGCAGGCGGCCAGCAGCGACACGGCGACGGCCAGGGCGAGCAGGGAAGAAAACGGACGCAGGGTCATGCTGAAGGTTCCTCGATGCCTGACGTCGGCGTCGATATCGGTGACGACACACGGTCACTAAGGATACGGCCATCCTCCATGGCCAGCACGCGGTCGGCGTGGCCGACCAGTCGCGGGTCATGGCTGACGCACAGCACGGTGGTGCCATGCGTGCGCGCGATGCGATGCAGGATGTCGATGATGATCTGGCCGTTGGCCGCGTCCAGCGCGCTGGTGGGCTCATCGGCGAACAGCAGGCCCGGCTCCTTGGCCAGCGCGCGGGCAATGGCGACGCGCTGCTTTTCGCCACCGGACAATTCCGAGGGACGCAGGCCCATGCGCGGCCCCAGGCCTACTTCCTCCAGCGACGCGATGGCGCGGCGGCGCGCGTCGCCCGGGGGCAGGCCGAGATAGCTCAGCGGCAGCTCCACCTGTTCCAGCGCGTTGAGCGCCGGGAACAGATTGAAGCCCTGGAACACGAAGCCGGTATGCAGCAGGCGGAAACGTTCCAGCGCGCGCGTGTTGAGCAGCGTCAGGTCTTCGCCCAGCGCCACCACCTGGCCCTGGTCGGGGCGTTGCAGGCCGCTGAGGATGGCCAGCAGGGTGCTCTTGCCGCAGCCGGACGGACCGGAAATAAGCGTCAGCTCGCCGGCGCGGATGTCCAGCGTGAGGTCGTGCAGCACGGTGTGGTGGATCGGGCCCGAGCTGAACGACTTGCTGACGTGGCGTGCCTGCAACGATACCGGCGGGATGGTGTGGGGTGACGGCTGGTTCATCGCTTACCTCAGCAACGTCGCCGGATCGGCGCGACGCAGGCTGCGCATCGCCGCCAGGCCCGACACGATGGCCAGGGCCATGCTCAGCATGATGCAGACCAGCGCGACGCCCGGGCCGAGCGCCACCGGCACGCTGCGGCTGCGCGCGAAAGCCAGCGCGATGGCGCCCATCACGGTACTGCCCACCAGGCCGAGCGCACCGACCCAGAAGGCCTGCTCCATCACCACCTTGCGCAAGGCGCCGACACCCACGCCCAGCGCGTTGAGGGTGGCGTATTCGCGTACCGAGCCGATCACCGCGGCGACCAGCGTCTGGCTGGTGATGACCGCGCCGACCAGGAACACGATGCCGGCGAGGAACAACACGCCAGCACCGGCGCCGGTATCGAAGATCCAGTACAGCTGCGAACGACGGGCGAAATCCCTGGCGGTCCACACGTCGTAGCTGCCGAACGCATGGTTGCCGCGCAGCCGTTCGGCGACTTCGCGGGCATTCGCCGGATGGCGCAGCCTGGCCACGAAATAGGTCATGCGGTTGGCATTGGTGGGGTCGGTATCCAGCTCGGCGGCGGTGGTCAGCGAGGCCACCACGTTGACGCCGCCCAATGCGCGCAGGCCGTTGCTCACGCCCACCACGCGCACGCGATGGCCGTTGATGACGGCGCTGTCGCCCACGCTGACGCCAAGGCTGTCGAGGTCGGCGCGATCGACGATCACCGCATCCGGTTCGTTCAAGCGCTGGCGCAGCGACGGTGGCAGGGCGTGCGCGAACAGCATGCCGTCCGCTCGCGTGTTGATGCCGGAGACGAACACCGATACGCCGCCAGTGTCGTTGGGACCACGCCAATCGGCATCGACCCAATGGAAGGGCTCGACCGCGGTCACCGCCGGATCCATGCGCAGGCGCATTTCCACGCCGTTGTCGATGGAGCGGCCGAGATTGACGCTCTGCGTACCCGGATAGCCCGCCCACAGGTCGGCCGACGATCCGGTGATATACACGCTGGCGCTGCCGAAGATGCCCAGCACCAAGGCGGCCTGCAGCAGCTGCAGCAGGCCGGCGAAACCCACCGCGAGGATGGCGGGCAGGAAACGGCGCCATTCGTAGATCAGTGTCTTGCGGGCGAGCGCCACCATCAGTCGACGCTCCGCGGCAACGGTGGGTTGGGCATCGCGGCGCCGCCGAGCGCCTTGTACAGCGCGACGTAGGCGAGGTCGCGCGCGGCGATGGCGCTGACCACGTCAAGCTGGGCGCGGTGGCCTTCGATCAGCCCGTCCTGCATGTCCAGGTTGCTGCTCAGGTTGAGCTGGGCGCGCTTGCGCAGCGCGGCCGTGCTGCTTTGCACGGCCTGGGCGGCCTGTTGCGATGCGGTTTCGCGGCCGCGCAGCTGTTCCAGGTCACCCATGGCGGTTTCCGCTTCGGCCACGCCTTGCAGCACGGCCTGCCGGTACGCCAGCACGGCGGCGCGCAGTTCGTGGTCCTTGGCATGGGCAGCGGCCACGCGCTGGCCCCAGTCGAACAGCGGAATGTCGAGGATGGGACCGTAGGAGAAGATGGCCTCGCCCGTGTGCACCCTGTGGTTGGCCGCGATATTGGCCGACCACTGCAGCGACGAGCCCAGGCCGATGTGCGGGTAGATATCGGCGCGGCTCATGCCCAGCTCGCCGGCGGCGCGCAGCACGTCGGCCTCGGCGCTGGCGATTTCCGGACGGGCGCGCAGCATGTCGGCCGGCGCGGTGGTCAGCTGCCATTCGCCAAGCTGGGGCTGGGCGCCCGGCTGCAGCCATTGCGGATCGGGTTCTGGCTGGCCAAGCAGCACCGCCAGTTGCTGGGCGCTGCTGTTGATGGTCTGTTGCGGTTCGGCCATGGCGGCCTGGGCACGTGCCAGTTCGGCCTCGGCGTGAGCCACTTCGAGCGGCGACACCAGCTTCAGTTGCTCGCGCACCTTCAGCAGCCGCAGCTTTTCCTGCAGCGCATCGCCGATGTCGCCGAGCAGGCGCGCCTGCTGCTGGGCGGAGCGCAGTTCGATCCAGCGCCGGCTGACTTCGGCCACCAGCGACACCTGGGCACCGCGCACGGCGGCATCGGCCGCGTCGAGCTGGCCCTGCGATAGGCGCTTGCCGCTTTGCCAGGCACCGAACAGCGGCAGTTCCCATACCGCATCGAAACCGGCCACGAAATACGACGCGGTGGTATCCGGGTCGATCACATCGTTGGTGCGTCCATGCAGCGAGGGCAGATAGGGATCGTGCGCGTGGCGGTTCAGCAGGCGCGCGGCGCGCATGCGCTCGGCCGCCTGGGCCACATCGAGGTTGCTCTGCAGGGCATGATCGATCAGCTCGTTCAGCTGCGGATCGCCCAACGCCTGCCACCAGCCGCGCAGGTCTGCCGTCGGCGGCGCCACGCCAGCCGGCGCATTGCGCCAGGCATCGGGCACGGGCGGCTTGAGCTGGGGTACCGGGGCGACGGCGCAGCCGGCGAGGGCGACCAGTCCCCATGCCAGCAGCCCGACAGCGGGCAGGCGACGGGGATATGCGGTTTTCATGATCGACGTAGGCAGTTTGTTTCGACGCTGAAACACGAAATTCCTGGATATTCAGGCAACAAGTGGGTGGGCTTGTGACCGGCGGCAGCGCCAAGAGACGGCCAAGCATACCGGAGCTAGCCTTCGGTAGCCTTATGAAACGCTTTGGGCCAGCGGCGGACCGCCGGCAGATGCGCAGTATCTTTCGGAAAGAAAGGAGGCCGAAAGGGGTGGGTCCCTATGGTGTCGCCATTCTGCAATGCGGAGCTTCACGCTTGTGACTGGTTGGACCATTCTCTGCGACTTCGACGGCACCATTTCGGTCGAGGACGTGATCGACTCGCTGCTTGACCGCTTTGGCCGCCCCGGTTGGGAAACTTTGGAGCAGGACTGGCGCGCCGGCCGCATCGGCTCGCGCGAGTGCATGACCGGCCAGGTCAGCCTGCTCGACATGACGCCCGAGGCGCTGGACAAGCACCTGTCCTCGCTGTGGATCGACCACGCCTTCCCGGCGTTCGTGAAGCAGGCGCGCGAGTTGAATACGCCCATCCGCGTGGTCAGCGACGGTCTCGATTACGCCATCCACAAGATCCTGGGCCGTTACGGCCTGGACGATCTGCCGCTGGCCGCCAATCACCTGGCCCCCGCCACGCCGCCGCGCCAGTGGCAGCTCACCTCGCCGTTCCAGGCCGAGGGCTGCCGCAGCGGTACCTGCAAGTGCGCGGTGGCCGCGCAGGCGAGCCAGGGTGGCGCCAAGACGCTGCTGATCGGCGATGGTGCGTCGGATTTCTGCGCCGCCGACCGCGTCGATTTCGTCTTTGCCAAGCACCGCCTGATCGAGCATTGCCGCGCCGCCGGCATCCCCTATGTGCCGATCACCGGCTTCGAGGACGCGCTGGAACTGCTGCCGCGCCTGCTCGACGGCAGCCTGCTGGCCGAGCACACGCCGGTCGCGCTTGCGCTGGCCGTTTCTTCCCTCTGAACGGGCGCTGCCCGTTCAACCCACTACTTGAACGTTTCCGGATTTCCCTGATGAACGCTTACGACAAGAACGCTGGCGTCGTGATTCCCGACGCGCAGCTGCTCGCCGACGAGGCCGAGTGGAGCTCCTTCGGCGACACCGTGCACTACGTCGACCCGCCGAAGATCTTCCGCCATGGCGAAGGCAGCTGGATGTACGACACCGCTGGCACGCCGTTCCTCGACCTGCAGATGTGGTACTCGGCGGTCAACTTCGGCTACGGCAACAAGCGCCTCAACGACACGCTGAAGCGCCAGATCGACATCCTGCCGCAGGTCGCCAGCCAGTACCTGCACCAGACCCGCATCGAGCTGGCCAAGACCATCGCCGTCGACGCGCAGCAGAAGTTCGGCCTGAAGGGCCGCGTGCACTTCAATGTCGGCGGTGCGCAGGCGGTGGAGGATTCGCTCAAGCTGGTGCGCAACTACAAGAACGGCAAGAGCCTGATGTTCGCCTTCGAAGGCGGCTATCACGGCCGCACGCTGGGCGCCTCGTCGATCACTTCCAGCTACCGCTACCGCCGCCGCTTCGGCCACTTCGGCGAGCGCGCGATGTTCATCCCGTTCCCGTACCCGTTCCGCCGCCCGAAGGGCATGACGCCGGAGGAATACTCCGATGCGTGCGTGCGCCAGTTCGAGCGCCTGTTCGAAACCGAATACAACGGCGTGTGGGACCCCAAGGTCAACCAGGCCGAATACGCCGCCTTCTACGTCGAGCCGATCCAGGGCACCGGCGGCTACGTCATCCCGCCGAAGAACTTCTTCAAGGACCTGAAGAAGGTGCTGGACAAGTACGGCATCCTGATGGTGGTCGACGAAATCCAGATGGGTTTCTGGCGCACCGGCAAGCTGTGGTCGATCGAGCACTTCGGCGTGACGCCGGACGTGATCGTGTTCGGCAAGGCGCTGACCAACGGCCTCAACCCGCTGTCGGGCCTGTGGGCGCGCGAAGAGATGATCAACCCTACCATCTTCCCGCCGGGCTCCACCCACAGCACGTTCAACTCCAACCCGCTGGGCACCTCGCTGGGCCTGGAAGTGATCAAGATGGGTTACGAGCTGGACTACGAGAAGACCGTGGCCGAGAAGGGCGCGCACTTCCTCGACGCACTCAAGGACCTGCAGAAGCGCCACAAGGAAATCGGCGACGTCGATGGCCTGGGCCTGGCCCTGCGCGCCGAGATCTGCACCGACGACGGCTTCACGCCGAACAAGGCGCTGCTGGACAAGATGGTCGACATCGGCCTGGCCGGCGACCTGGAGCACAACGGCAAGAAGATCGGCCTCGTGCTGGACGTGGGCGGCTGGTACAAGAACGTGATCACCTTCGCGCCGTCGCTCGACATCACGCACGAAGAGATCGACCTGGCCATCGCGCTGCTCGACCAGCTGCTGGCCAAGGCCAAGAAACAGATGTAATGCGACGCCGCGGGGCGCATGCCCCGCGGTGTTGGTTGATGGTTTGTCTCAAGTAGTTCCCATGCAGGGGATGTTTGACAACGGCGGCGCTTATGCGTCGCCGTTTTTTTTGGAAATTCCCGGGCAAAGAGTCAAACGTGGTCCTGAAACACGCTGATCGCGCCTGTTGCAAAGGGGCCGCGCGACGTTTTGCGGGAGCTGTTGCCTGTAGTGCTTCCATGCGACACTCGCGCATCGCCGAGGCACAGGGGAGGGTGGCGTGCAAATTCTCACGCTGGAACATTTTGCCGGTCGCATCAATGAAACCTTCACGGTGGATCTTGATCACGGCAAATCGCCGTTCGTGTTGATCGAGGCGCGGCCGTTGCCTGCGCCGGCAGTGCGCGGCATGGTGCGGGCGCCCTTTTCTCTGCTGTTTCATCACTCGTCGGCGGTGCTGTTTCCGCAGCGTGTCTACCAGATGGAGAGCCCCGGCATCGGCGATTTCGGCATTTTCCTGGTGCCGGTGGCACGCAATCAGGATGGGTTCGTGTATCAGGCGGTGTTCAACTGAGCGCTCGCCAACGGCGCGTCCCAATGCATGAGTCGATGCATGCCGTCGACGCTTTCACTCCGAAAGCCCAGCCGCAGATACAGCGCATGGGCGCGCGGATTGTCGAGTCGCACGTGTAGCGACAAGCCCCGCGCATCGGCGTCCTGCGCGTCCTGCTGCAGCTGCCGCAGTAGCGCACCACCCAGGCCGCGGCCTTGCCACGCAGGCAGCAGGCCAATATCGATAATCGACCAGCGTGGCGCGTCGCGCAGCAGATAGAGCCTGCCTATGGCGGTACCGCCGTGCTCCAGCACCAGGAATTCAGCATGCTCGAAGTGCGTGGTGAAGTGATGGTGTTGCAGGGCGAACTGGCTGTCGAGAAAAGCCTCGCGCGTTCCTTCGGGCCACGCGATCAAGGCCATCTCGTCCGCGCGCAGCGTTTCGTACAGGCGGCGCATGAAATCGATGTCGCCTCGCTCCGCGGCGCGCCATCCGAAGCCCTGCCGACGCAGGGCTTCGGAAAACCTGCTGATGGGTCGATGCGGTGGCGGAAAGCGCAGATCGGTCGGCGATGGCGGGCTCATGGCTGTTGCGGAAAGTCCCCCACCAGTGCAATACAGAAATTCAATGCCAGCAGTGGCTGGCGATTCTCGTGCGGCTGTCCCTGGCCAGCGACGCCGATCATGCCCGGCGCAAAGTTCACATTGGGGCTGGATTGGGAAACGAATGGCGAGGCGTTGGCCGGCAGCAGCAAGACGTCGCCATTTGCAGGTACGCCATGCCGCAGGCTTTGGTCCTGCTGGCCGTGCAGATTCAGATTGTGGTTGTGCGCCGGTATTTCCGACTGCAGCAAGGTCACGCTTTCGCTGCCGAACGATTCTCCCACCACGCGCTGCGTGAGGCCGAGGCCCTGGCCCTGGCTGCAGGCCGTGGTGCCGCCGTAGTTCGGCAGGCCAAAGGTGGATCGGCCGTCGCCGCCGAAGTTCGCGCCAAGCAGCGAAAACAGTGCGGTGTTTTGCGAAATCGGCAGGATCTGCCCGGCACACGTCGCCCATTGGTACGGCGCAAAGTTGAAGCCGAACATCTGTATTTCGCCGAGATACGGTGTGGTCATGCGGAATTCTCCCTGGGGCGCGCGCCGATCAGCTCTGCGACGGAAATATCCCGGTCAGCGCTATGCAATAACTCGCGGTGAGCGTGGGCATGAGGTTGTCGTGCGGCAAGTTGCCGCCGACCTGCGAGATCGTGGCGCTGGCTGGCGAAACGACATTGGCGGTGTCCGTTCCCGAATACATCGTATCGGCACTCAATCCGCCGAACTCTGCCGTCGTCGCTGGCGCGTTGACGGTCGCAATGCTGGTGGTCGCGGCAAAGCCGTGCGTGTGCGCGGGCAGTTGTGTGCTGAGCAGGGTAACGTTCTCCGTACCGGCCTTCTGGCCGATCACGCGCGGCGTCAGGCCGGGGCCGGCGCCCTGGTGAACCGGCACGCGCCCGCGTAGATCGGGCACCGCGAAGGTCGAGACGCCGTCGCCGCCGTAAGTGATGCCGAGCACGGTATAGAGCACTTGATTGGCCGAGATGCTTAGCAGGCTGCCATCGCACAACTGCCAGCCGACCGGGGCAAAGGTATAAGGAAACAGCCGGATTTCACCGACGTAGGGTGTACTCATGGCTATGCTCCGATGCGCGGGTATCAGTTACGCGAAGGAAAGATGCCGCTCAGCGCGATGCAGAAATTGATCACGCTGAAGGGCTGCATATTCTCGTGCGGCTGTCCGCCACCGGTGCTGGACAACGTGCTGGCGTTCAAAATCACTTGCGAGCCGCTGGCTGGGGCGTACAACGCTTCGCTGGCGACGGCGCCGTAGAAGTTGTTTACCGGATTGCGCTCGGTGCCCGCGGCGGTGGCGCCGTAGCCGAGATGGGTGTGCTGCGGAAGCGTCTGCGTGGTCAAGCTGACGGTTTCAGCCCCTGTTGCGGTGCCTACCGGATAAGCGGCGTTGCTGCCGATGGGAGTGCGTCCGCGCAGGTCCGGCAACATGAAAGTGGTGGTGCCATTGCCGCCAAATTGCACGCCAAGCAAGGCGAACAGCGCCTGGTTCTGCATGATGGGCAAGGTTTGTCCATTGCATAGCGCGAAATTCTTGGGCGCAAATGCGTATCCGCTGGGCATGACTTGCCCCACAAAAACTTCTGCCATGAAATTTCCCCCTGGTGTAGGCGATGAGGGCGAGCCGCTGCTACCTCGCGAATCTGATCCTATCCACGGCCGCTTGGCAAGCATTTGCTGACATGGCAGCCATGTTTATCCTACGATGTGACGCGATCGTGACGTGTCTCTAGTCCGCATACGCCGGCTTCACCTTGCGTGTACACGCATTCGCATACGGACGATTGAACGACTGTTTCGCGCTAGGTCAGTGCGCCCGCCACCATGACGGGGTGGGTGCCGCACAGGGGTGACAATATGCAGCAGCGTTCTTGGTCGCATGGATCGGCGATGTCGCGCCGTGGCGTTCGTCAGTGGAGCTGGCATGGCGTACAGGTTTTATTGTGCATTGCGCTTATGTGGTCAGGCCTGGCGCATGCCGGCGGCCCGGTGCTGTGCCCTAACTTCAACGTACCCGACGCCAACACCACGCCGTCCACTTCGCCGATGGCCTCCGGCGGCACGATCAGCATCAACGCAACGGCCTGCGATTCCGATCCCGGCCTTGTTGGGATCGGCGGGATTGTCTCGAACCCATCGCATGGATCGGCGACCGCGAACAGCCTCAACGATGCCGTTACCTACACCAATAACGGCGACGGGGTCGCCAGCGACTCATTCACTTTTGCCGACAGCAACGGCAACGCGATCACTGTCAACGTATCGATTGCCTCGGCGGCATCCGTGCCGGGCGCGCCCACTGGCGTGAGCGCCACGGCCGGTAATGCGCAGGCCAGCGTGTCCTTCACCGCGCCCGCCAGCAACGGCGGTGCCACGATCACGCAGTACACGGCCACCAGCAGTCCCGGCGGTCTGACCAGCACCTGTGCCAGCTCGCCATGTGTTGTGAACGGCCTTACCAACGGCACCGCCTATACGTTCACCGTTACCGCCACCAATTCTGTGGGTACGGGTTCGTCGTCGAGCGCGTCCAACAGTGTCACGCCATCGACCGTGCCCGGCGCGCCGACCAGCGTTGCCGCCACGGCCGGCAATGCGCAAGCCACGGTGACGTTCACCGCACCTGGCAGTAACGGCGGCTTGCCGATCACCGGCTACACGGTGACCTCCAGTCCCGCCGGCGGCGTTGACTCGAACGCCGGTTCGACGGCGCTCAATCATGTGATCACGGGGCTTACCAACGGCACCGCCTATACGTTCACCGTCACGGCGACCAATGCGGACGGCAACGGGACGGCGTCACCGGCATCGAATAGCGTCACACCGAAGGCGACGCAGACGATTACCTTCGCTAACCCAGGCCCGCAGAACTTCGGTACGGCGCCGACGCTTACGGCCACGGCCTCATCTGGCTTGACGGTAACGTTCACGTCGAGCACAACGGCGGTATGCACGATCACCAGCGGCGGTGCGCTTACGTTCATCACGGCCGGCACGTGTAGCATCAATGCAAACCAGGCCGGCAATGGCACGTACACGGCAGCGCCGCAGGTGAGCCAGTTGTTCGCGGTCGGGTCAGTCGTACCTGGGGCGCCTACCATCGGTACAGCGACGGCGGGCGCAGGGCAGGCATCGATCAGCTTCACGGCACCCGCCTTCACGGGCGGTGCGTCGATCACCCAGTACATCGTCACCAGCAGTCCGGGTGGGCTGACGGGGAATTGCGCCAATACGCCTTGCGTCGTCACCGGCCTTACCAATGGCACGGCGTATACCTTCACGGTGACCGCGACCAATACGGCAGGTACGGGCGCGCCATCGGCGGCATCGAACAGTGTCACGCCGAAGGCGGCGCAGACGATTATGTTCACCAACCCGGGCACGCAGAACTTCGGCACCACGCCGACGCTTGTGGCCACCGCGACATCCGGATTGCCGGTGACGTTCTCGTCGGGCACGACGGCCGTATGTATCGTCACCAGCGGTGGCGCGCTTACGTTCATCACGGCCGGCACGTGTAGCATCAATGCCAACCAGGCCGGCAATGGCGCGTACACGGCCGCGCCGCAGGTGAGCCAGTCGTTCAGCGTCAACGGGATCGTGCCGGGCGCTCCCACCATCGGCTCGGCGACGGCGGGCAACCAGCAGGCGACGGTGAATTTCACCGCGCCGACCACGTCGGGCGGCTCGCCGATCGTCAGTTATACCGCCACCAGCAGTCCGGGTGGGCTGATGGGGAATTGCGCCAATACGCCTTGCGTCGTCACCGGCCTTACCAATGGCACGGCGTATACCTTCACGGTGACCGCGACCAATACGGCAGGTACGGGCGCGCCATCGGCGGCATCAAACAGTGTCACGCCGAAGGCGGCGCAGACGATTACGTTCACCAACCCGGGCACGCAGAACTTCGGCACCACGCCGACGCTTGTGGCCACGGCCACATCTGGCTTGACGGTAACGTTCTCGTCGAGCACGACAAGCGTGTGTACGGTGACCAGTGGCGGCGTACTTGCATTCATCACGGCGGGTACGTGCACCGTCAATGCCAACCAGGCCGGCAATGGCGCGTACATGGCCGCGCCGCAGGTGAGTCAGTCGTTCAGCGTCAACGGGATCGTGCCGGGCGCTCCCACCATCGGCTCGGCGACGGCGGGCAACCAGCAGGCGACGGTGAATTTCACCGCGCCGACCACGTCGGGCGGCTCGCCGATCGTCAGTTATACCGCCACCAGCAGCCCCGGCAACGTCACCGGTACTTGCGCAAATACGCCTTGTACCGTGAGCGGCCTTACCAATGGCACGGCGTACACTTTCACGGTGACGGCGACCAACGGGGTTGGCACTGGCAGTCCGTCTGCCGCATCGAATGCCGTGACGCCGAAAGGCAGCCAGACGATCAACTTCGCCAATCCGGGTCCGCAGAATTTCGGCACCACGCCGACGCTCACGGCCAGCGCGACATCCGGATTGCCGGTGACGTTCTCGTCGAGCACGGCGGCTGTGTGCACGATCACCAGCGGCGGCGTGCTGACGCCGGTGACGCCGGGAACCTGCACCATCAATGCCAACCAGGCCGGCAACAATGCGTACCCGGCCGCGCCGCAGGTGAGCCAGTCGTTCGCCATCGCTGGTGTGGCACCCGCCGCGCCGGGCATCGGCACGGCAACCGCCGGCAATGCGCAGGCGACGGTGACGTTTACGCCGCCGACGGTGACCGGCGGAGATTCCATTACGGGCTACACCGCAACCAGCAGCCCGGGTGGCCTGGCCGGAACCTGCGCCGCATCCCCTTGCACGGTGACCGGGCTCGCCAATGGCACGGCCTACACCTTTACGGTGACGGCCACCAATGCGGCAGGCACGAGTGCACCGTCCGCGGCATCCAACAGCGTGACGCCCAAGGCCGTGGGCGCAATCACGAATTTTGCCGCCAACCCGGCGGCGCCGGTGTTCAAGCCGAGCGGCACCTTCACGGTGTCCGCAACGGGCACGGGTTCGAGCAGTCCGCTTGCGTTTGCCATCGCCGCCTCGTCAAGCGCGGTGTGCTCGATCCAGGGCGCCACGGTCACCACGCTTTCGGCGGGGACATGCACGGTCCTGGCGAATCAGGCCGGCGATGGCAGCCACGTCGCCGCGCTACCGGTCAGCCTGGCGGTGGCGATCAGCAACCCGCCGCCGCCCACGGCAAGCAACGTCAATGCGAATACCAACTACAACGCGGCGACCACCATCAATCTAGGCAGCGCGATCGCAGGCATCGACGTCACCTCGGTGGCGATCGTGAAGGTGCCGCAACATGGCAGCACTACCGTATCGGGCAACAGCGTGACCTACACGCCATCGTCCAGCTTCTATGGCGGCACCGACAGCTTCACTTACACCGCGACCAATCCGGGTGGGACATCCGCGCCTGCCACGGTGACCATCACGGTGGTGCCCTCTGCGGTGCCGGTCGCGGCCGCGCACACCGTTGCGACGACGACGGGTACACCCGTACTGATTGATGCCCAAGTCGGTGCCACAGGACCGCAACCATTCGTCGGCATAAGCGTTGCCTCGCAGCCTGCCCACGGCAGTGCATCAGCGAGCGGTGAGCAGATCACCTATACGCCGGCGAGCGGTTTCGTGGGCACCGACACGTTTACTTATGTCGTAGACAACAACTTCGGTCATTCGCAGGCAGCGACCATCACCGTCACTGTTACGGCGGCGGGCAGTGCTGCAGGCCATACGAAGACGGTCGTCACCACGCCTGGCACACCGGTATCGGTGGATCTGGGCAGCATCGTTGCGGGCGGCTATACCGCATCGACCCTGCTGAGTCTTTCGCCCGGCGGCTCGGGCAGCGTTTCGCTCAATCAGCCGACGGCACTGACGTATACGCCGTCGAGCACGTTCACCGGACTCGTGCAGATCACGGCCTTGCTGACATCCGCTTCGGGCAGTCCGGTGACGGTCGATGTCCTGGTGCTGGTGAGCAAGCAGCCGGATCCTTCCAAGAATCCGGACGTGCTTGGACTGATCAATGCACAGACGACTGAAGCGGAGATGTTTGCGCAGAGTCAGTTCGACAATATTCGTGGCCGGCTGGAGAACTTGCATGACGGCGGCAGCGCGCTCTTCAGCAACTCGTTGTCGTTCAGCGTCAATGGCAAAGCCTTGAGTGGCGGCATGGGCGGCAACGGCGCGCCGGGCCAGGCGCAGAATGGCGCCGCGCCAGGAAGTGCGTCGTGGCCGCAGGCGACGGGCTTTATGCGTCCAGGCATCGGCGCGGCGGACGCGGTGGGCGGCACGTCACCATCGCCGGATGCGCAAAGCAGCCATGCATCGACCAGCACAGTGCAGGGTCCCCAGGGGCTGGGTGTCTGGATCAGCGGTACGGCGAATTTCGGTTCCTTCGATGCCTATCGCCAGGCGGCCGGCTTCGATTCGAACAATATTGCCGTGACCGCCGGTGTCGACCAGCGCATCGGCACACAGGGCGTGTTTGGCTTGAGCCTGGGCTACAACCATGACGACAGCGACATCGCGAATGACGGCACCCGCAGCGTTGCGCAGGGCTACAGCGCGGCGATGTACGGCAGCTTCGCGCCGTCGGCGCACACCTTTATCGACGGCGTACTGGGCGGCGGTGGTTTGAGCTTCAACAGTCAACGCTATGGTTCGAACAAGGGCGACTACCTGATTGGCCACCGCGATGGCGACCAATGGTTCGCCTCCTTGACCGGTGGCTATGAGTACAAATGGAATAGCTGGTTGCTCTCGCCCTACGGCGGCCTGCAGTGGTCGCTGTCACGCCTGAACGGCTTCTCGGAGCGCGGCGACGTCACCGAAGCGCTCAGCTATGGAAGCGAGCTGGTGCGTACCTCGAAGACCATCCTGGGAGTGCGTGCGAGTGGCGAATACAAGGAGAGCTGGGGTCTGCTGATTCCGCACTTCCGCATGGAATTCGGCCACGATTTCCAGGGTGCAACCCATACGGACCTGAGCTATGCCCAGATCCCCTCGGCCGGTTCCTGGGATGTCCTGACCAATCCTTATAGCGCCAATGGCAATAGCATGCAGGTCGGTTTCGGCGGCGATGCGCAATTGCATGGCGACTGGCTGATCACCACGGAATACGACTACCTGACCCAGCCGCACGCGCACGATCAGATGATCAGGCTCGGGGTGAAGAAGCAGTTCTAGCAACACATGGCGCCGTACCTCCATTTCGGAGGTACGGCGCATCGAACGTAGGACCGCATGCGCGTAACGGGAATGCCCGCATCGAATGCGACGGCGCGCCAGGCCTGTAACACTTCCGGCTACGCCTTCGAGGTCCGCGCCGGCGGAAACACGATCTCCACCCGCAGCCCGCCCTGGCTGCCGCTGAGGTAATGCACCTGCGCCTGATGACGCTCGGCAATGCGCTGCACGATCGCCAGGCCCAGCCCGGTGCCCTCCTCGGTCATGCCCGGCACGCGGAAGAAGCGTTCGCCCAGGCGTTCGAGGAAGGCGGGCGGAACGCCGGGGCCGTTGTCTTCCACGCTTAGGCAGACCCCGCTGGCGACCACCGCCACACCCACCGTCAGCATGCTGTTGCGGCCCGCATAGCGCAGGCTGTTGTCGATCAGGTTGTCCAGCATTTCCTGCAGCGAGATGCGGTCGCCGTCGATCCACACCGGCTCCTGCGGTCCCTCGTAGCCGAGGTCCACGCCCGCGGCGATCGCGTCGTGTACGCGCAGTCCCAGCAATTCGGGTACGAGGCGGGCGAGGTCCAGCAGGCAGGGCGGACTGGCCTCGCTCAGTTCCGGCGACTGTGCCCGCGTCAGCGCGAGCAGCTGGCTGGAGGTGCGGCTGGCGCGCTGGGTGAGGCGCAGGATGTGTTGCAGGGCGTCGTTGACGGTTTCCTTGCTGGGGTCGGCCTGGGCGCGTTCCACATGCACGCGCAGGCCGGCCAGCGGTGTCTTCAATTGGTGCGCGGCGTCGGCGATGAAGCGTTCCTGCAGCGCCAGCATGCCGCGCTGGCGTGCGAACAGGCCGTCGATGGTGCGCGTGAGCGGCAGGATTTCCACCGGCACATCGGCGTCGCCGATGGGGGCCAGGTCGTGTTCGCGCGCGGCCAGGCGCGCGGTGAGCGGATCGAGCTGGCGCAGGCCCACGCGCACGCCATACAGCACCAGCACGAACACGCTGGCGATCAGGATCGCTTGCGCGGGTATGGTCAACAGCAGGATTTCCCGCGCGCGCTCGTGGCGATCGTGGAAGGTTTCGGCCATGGTGACCGTGAGCTGGTCGCTGGGATCGCGCAGGTTGGGAATGCGCACGGTGGCGGCGCGCAGGTCGCGGCGCTTCTGGGTATGGGTGTACAGCGTGGTGCTGTACAGCGCGGGGTCGCCATCCAGCGTGGCGGCGGACAGCGAGGCTGGTTGCAGTTCGGCGGTACCGGCCAGCAGGCCATGTTTCCTGCTGCTGACGTTGAAGTAATTGTGGCCCTCGGGCGCGTATTCGAGCAGGAAACGCGCCTGCGGCGAGATCTGGCCGCCGAGGTCTTCCTGGCTGAGCATTTGCGCCAGCGTCATCGCGTCGTCGGCAAGGTCGCGGTCGTGCACGTGGTTGGAGTAGATCAGCGCGCCGCTGTAGGTGACCAGGCTTTCCACCACCAGCAGCAGCATCAACGGCACCAGCAGCGAGGAGAGCAGCCGGCGTCGCAGGCTGGGGCGCCCGTCGGGTTCGATCATCCGGTACAGCCAGGAGCGATCCAGCTCGGGCGCCATGTCGCTCATGCCTTGCTTTCCTCGCCTTCCTTCAATTCTTCGAGCAGGTAGCCGAGGCCGCGGATGGTGCGCACCTGCGTGCCCGAATCGACCAGCTTGCGGCGCAGGCGGTAGATGGCGATGTCCAGGCCGTTGTCGGTGAGTTCCTCGTCCCAGCTGCACAGCGCCTCGACCAGTTGCGCGCGACTGGTGACGCGATCCGGGCGCGCGGCCAGGGCTTCGAGCAGGCCGAATTCGCGTGCGGTCAGTTCCAGCGGGGCGTCGTCGATCCAGGCGCGGTGACCGGGAAGGTCCAGGCGCAGGCGGCCGAGGGTCAGTTCGGGCGCGCCTTGCGAGGTATAGCGGCGCAGCAGGGCGCGCACGCGCGCTTCGAACTCGGCCAGGGCGAACGGTTTGACCAGGTAGTCATCGGCACCCAGGTCCAATACCCGCACGCGCTCGCGCAAACCCTCGCGTGCGGTGATCACCAGTACCGGCAGGCCGGTGCCGCGCTTGCGCAGGCGTTGCAGCACGTCGGCGCCGTCCAGGTTGGGCAGGCCCAGATCGAGGATGAGCAGGTCGTAGGGCGTGTCGCGCAGGGCCGCATCGGCCTTGGCGCCATCGGTCACGCAATCCACGGCGTGGCCGCCCTGGCGCAGCGACGCGCTGACGCCAGCGGCAATGGAAGGGTCATCCTCGGCAATCAATATGCGCATGTGGTTTCCAGTGAGGGTAGGGGCCGGACGCTGCGGCAGGGTCTTGAATGGAATCGCTAAATTGCGAGTGATTCTCATTTGTGGCAAGATCCCGGCCTCAGATGCCAGGGAAAGCCGCCCAAGCGGGCAGCTTAGCGCCCTGGCAAGGTGCTGGGACAGCTTGAGCGCGCCATCGTTGCATGGCGCGTCATGCAGAATCCGCGCGGATCGGACAGGCAAGAGCACGGCATGGAATCTGCGACGCGGTCGCGCGAAAACTTGGCTGGTGCGAACCGGGTTGGCGTCCAGCGCGCATTCTGGCTCAAGCAACTGCATCAATGGCACTGGATCAGCTCGGCGCTGTGTCTGGTCGGCATGCTGCTGTTCGCCATCACCGGCTTCACGCTCAACCATGCCGGGCAGATCGAGGCCAAGGCGCAGACGGTGCATCGCAATGCGCAGCTGCCGGCGCCCCTGCTGCATGCGCTGGCGGGCGACGACGAGCGCAAGGGCGTGGCCTTGCCCACCGCCGTGGCCGACTGGGTCGCCGGCACGCTGGATGTGGACGTGGCCGGCCGCACCGGCGACTGGTCGACGGACGAGATCTACCTTTCGATGCCGCGACCGGGCGGCGACGCCTGGCTCAGCATCGACCGCGAGAGCGGCAAGGTGGAATACGAGCGCAGCACGCGCGGCGTCATCGCCTACCTCAACGACCTGCACAAGGGGCGTCATGCCGGCGCCGCCTGGAGCTGGTTTATCGATGTGTTTGCGCTGGCCTGTGTGATCTTTTCGGTCACCGGCCTGCTGCTTCTCAAAATGCACGCCGCCCAGCGTGGCGCCACCTGGCCGTTGGTGGCCTTGGGTCTGGTGCTGCCGCTGTTGCTGGCCTTGATCTTCATCCATTGACGGGGAATGCCCATGCGCCGCCTGTTGCTCTCCATGCCCGCCCTGCTGCTCGCCGCGCCTGCGGTGGCGGCCGACCTCAACGTCACCGTGCAGATTCCCCAGCTCGATGTGGCCGAGTATCACCGCCCGTACACCGCCGTGTGGGTGGAGCGCGAGGACCACAGCGTCGCCGCGCAGCTGGCCGTGTGGTACGCGCAGAAGGAATCGAAAGAGGGCGCCGGCACCAAGTGGCTGCCCGAGCTGCGCCAGTGGTGGCGTCGCGGCGGCCGCGACCTGCAGATGCCGGTCGATGGCGTATCCGGTGCCACGCGCCCGGCCGGCGACCAGAAGCTGAGCTTTCACGAAGGCAAGGCGCCGCTGGGGCAACTGGCCCCCGGCAAGTACGAGCTGGTGGTGGAGGCGGCGCGCGAAGTAGGTGGACGCGAAGTGGTGCGCGTGCCGTTCACCTGGCCGGCGACCGCTCCGCAGGAACTCGCCGCACAGGGCAACAGCGAACTGGGTGCCGTCAAGCTCGACCTTGCGCCATAACGGGAGAAAACCATGATCAAGCATTCGATGAAAGGGAGCCTGCTGGTGCTGGCTCTCTCCCTGCCGCTGGCCGCGCAGGCGCACAAGATGTGGATGGTGCCGTCGGCCACCAATGTGTCGGGCGCCGACCCGTGGGTGACGGTGGACGCCGCGGTGTCCAATGACCTGTTCTATCCCGACCATATGCCGGTAGCGCTCGATCGCGTGGTGATCACCGCGCCGGACGGCCAGACGGCCAAAGTGGAAAACGCGCTTACCGGCCAGTACCGCAGCGTGTTCGACGTGCATCTGACCCAGCAGGGCACCTACAAGATTGCCGTGGTCAATGGCGGCCTGTTCGCCAGCTACGACCTCGATGGCCAGAAGAAGCGCTGGCGCGGCGATGCGGCCAGCCTGGCCAGGGAGATTCCCGCCGGCGCCAAGAACCTGGATGTGTCCGAGTCGATCAATCGCGTGGAAACCTTCGTCACCAACGGCAAGCCCAGCGCCGTGGCACTCAAGCCCACGGGCAAGGGGCTTGAGCTGATGCCGGTGACGCAGTTCACCGACCTGGCCGTGGGCGAGCCGGCCACCTTCCAACTGCTGCTCGACGGCAAGCCGGCAGCGGGCCTGAAGGTCAGCGCAATCGCGGGCGAAACGCGCTATCGCAATGCCCAGGAAGAAGTCGACGTCACCACCGGCAACGACGGCAAGTTCAGCCTCAACTGGCCGCACGCGGGCATGTACTGGATCAACGCCAGCGCGCAGGACGACAAGGCCAGCGTGAAGCCGGCCAGGCAGCGTCGCCTGTCCTATGCCGCCACCCTGGAAGTGCTGCCGCAGTAATGCGTCGCCACGTGGTCGCGTCATGTTCACTCTCACGCCATCGATGACATTGCCGCTTGCCGTGCGGAGCCTGCAAGGCGAGACCATGGGCACCACCTGGTCCGTGCGTGTGGTGCTGTCCAGCGATGCCTTGCTGCACGCCCTGCACGATGGCATCCAGGCGCGGCTGGATCGGGTGGACGAGCAGATGAGCACCTACAAGCCGCAGTCGGTGTTGTCGCGCTTCAACCGCGCACCCGCCGGTACCTGGCAGGTGCTGCCCGCCGAGTGTTTCGAGGTGGTGGCCCATGCGCTGCAGGTGGCGCGCAACAGCGGCGGCGCGTATGACCCGACGGTGGGGCCGCTGGTGAACCTGTGGGGCTTCGGCCCGGAAGCGGCCCGGCGCGAGCCGCCTTCGGACGATGCCATTGCCGTGGCGCGCGCACGCATCGGCTGGTGGAAGCTCAAGCTCGATGCCGCCACCCAGAGCCTGTATCAGCCCGGCGGCGTGTACCTGGATCTTTCCTCGGTGGCCAAGGGCTACAGCGTGGATCTGGTGGGGCGCTACCTGGATAGCCTCGGCATCGGCGCGTGGCTGGTCGAGGTCGGCGGCGAGATGAAAGGGCAGGGGATGAAGCCCGATGGCCGCCCCTGGCGCATCGGCATCGAACGTCCGGGCGCCGCGACGGGCACGGTGGAGCGCATGGACCAGCTGAGCCAGGTGGTGACGTTGAGCGGTCGCGCCATCGCCACCTCCGGCGACTATCGCCGGCACTTCGAAGCGGCGGGCAGGTCTTTCTCGCATCACATCGATCCGCGCACCGGACGGCCGGTGCCGCATGGGGTCGCTTCCGTCAGCGTGCTGGCCGGCAGTGCGATGCAGGCCGATCCGATGGGCACGCTGATGACTGTGTTGGGCCCCGAGCACGGCCTTGCCTACGCGCGCGAACGCGGGCTGGCGGTGCTGTTTATCCTGCATGGCGAGCACGGCCTGGAAGAACGTCTTTCGCCGGCCTTCGCCGCAGCGCTCGCCGCGTGAGCCAGCCGGGCGCATCGTCGACGCGCATGGCGTGGGGCAACCCGCTGCTGTGCGCCATGTTGGCGATCATCGCTGGTGGGCTGGCCACCCTGCATGCGGGCGAGTGGGAATGGCACGATCCGGGCGCCGCATGCTGGCTGGCGGCTGGTGCGGTGCTGCTGGCGTGGCTCGGTTTCACCGCATGGCTGGGGTGGTGGCGTGGCCGCCAGGCAAGGCATTTATCGATGCCGGCGATGGCCCCGGGTGCGTCCTTCGAACGTGATCCCCTGTGGGTCGCCTACGCCAGCCAGACCGGCACGGCCGAGCAGCTGGCGCGGCAAACCGTGCAGAGTCTGCAGCTGGCCGGCATGGATGCGCGCCTGATCGATCTGGGCGTACTCGATGCCGATGCGCTGGTACAGGCGCGTCGCATGCTGTTCGTGGTCAGCACCACCGGTGAAGGCGATGCGCCCGATGGCGCCATGCGCTTCGTCACTCGCTGCATGCGCGCGCCGTTGCCGCTGGCGCACCTGCACTACGGGCTGCTGGCGCTGGGCGATCACGATTACGACGACTTCTGCGGTTTCGGCCGGCAGCTGCGGCATTGGCTGCAGCAGGGCGGCGCACTGACGCTGTTCGATGCCGTCGAAGTGGACAACGGCGATCCGGCAGCGCTACGCCACTGGCAACATCATCTCTCGCTGCTGTCGGGCGCCACCGAGTTGCCGGACTGGCAGCGCCCCGACTACCAGCGCTGGCAACTGCTCGAACGCCGCTTGCTCAACCCCGGCAGCCTGGGCGGCCCGTGTTTCCACCTGGCCCTGCGCCCGCTGGAAGGCAGCCCGGCGTGGCAGGCCGGTGACCTGGTGGAGATCGGGCCGCGGCACGCGCCTGCCGAGGTGGCACGCTGGCTGACGCAAAGTTCGCTCGATGGTGAGGCATGGGTGGAGCATGAAGGCCGCCGCGCTAGCTTGCGGGAATGGCTGGCGGGCAGCCATCTGCCAGCCGTCGAAGATGCGCGAGGTCTATCCGTAACCGAGCTCGTAGCCAGCCTGCAGGCCTTGCCGCATCGCGAATACTCCATTGCGTCGCTGCCCGCCGATGGCTCGCTGCAATTGCTGGTGCGCCGCATGCAGCGCGCGGACGGTACGCCGGGCGTGGGTTCGGGCTGGCTGACCGAATATGCGGCAACGGGCGCGGAGATTGCGCTGCGCATTCGTGCGAACGCCGGCTTCCACATGCCGGCGGATGGACGGCCATTGATCCTGGTCGGCAACGGCACCGGCCTGGCCGGTTTGCGCGCCTTGCTCAAGGCGCGCATCGCGGCGGGCCACTCGCGCAACTGGCTGCTGTTCGGCGAGCGCCAGGCAGCGCACGACTTCTACCATCGCGACGACATCACGCAATGGCAGCGCAATGGCCAGCTCGCGCGCCTGGATCTTGCCTGGTCGCGTGACGGCGCCGTGCGCGTCTATGTGCAGGATCGCCTGCGCGAAGCCGCCGCCGAGCTGCGTTCCTGGGTGGACGCGGGCGCCGCCATCTATGTGTGCGGCAGCCTTGACGGCATGGCGCCGGGTGTCGATGCGGTACTTCGCGAGGTGCTTGGCGACGCCATGGTGGAGCGCCTGCGCGACGACGGCCGCTACCGCCGCGACGTGTACTGAGCAGCCTGCCGCCTTGCGTTTTCGTCGCTCCCGGAGCGAGGGCAGGTGCACGGAAAACCATGACCTTTGGCCTATAGGAGCGCGGCGCGCTGATGCCTCACGCTGGGCGTTCCTTCGGGGGAGGGCATCATGGGGAAAGCGATGGGAAGCCGGGTGGGCCGCTGGCCGGCCCTGGTGTGGTGTCTGGCGTTTTCGTGGGCCGCGTTCGCGCAGGATGCCCCCTCTTCGGCGGCGTCGACGGCGGCGCCTGCCGCCGCGCCGGAACCGATTGCGCTGGCCAGGCCGCATGCCGACGCACCGCGCCAGGCCAGTGCCGTCGATGCCTGGGGTGGCGAGCGCACCGGCCATGAGCCGACCTTGTCCGATCGCGTAGTGAGTTACCGCATCGATGCCGAACTGGATGCGGCCAGGCATAGCGTCAAGGGCAACGAGCAGTTGAGCTGGCGCAACCGCAGCGATCGCGCCGTCGACAAGATCTATCTGCACCTGTATCTCAACGCATTCCAGAACGAGGGCAGCACGTTCTTTACCGAGCGCAGCGTGCTCACCGCGCACGGCCACTCGCGTGGCGCGGCGGCGCTGAAAAAGAACGAATGGGGCTGGATCGACCTCAACAGCGTGCAGCAGGGAGCCACCGCGCTGAAATGGACCTTCGTGCATCCCGACGATGGCCCGGCCACCGACCAGACCGTGGTGCGCGTGGACCTGGCCCAGCCGGTGCCGGCCGGCGGTACGCTCACGCTGGATATCGACTTTGTCAGCCAGCTGCCGCGCGTGGTCGAGCGCACCGGCTGGTTCGGGAATTTCAACCTGGTGGCGCAGTGGTTCCCCAAGATCGGCGTGCTGGAACTGCCCGGTGAGCGTGGCGCCACCCAGGTGCAGTGGAACGTGCACGAGTTCCACTTCAACAGTGAGTTCTACGCCGACTTCGGCAACTTCGACGTGCGCCTGACGGTGCCCTCCGACTACACCGTCGGCGCCGTGGGCGCCTTGCAGGAGGAGCCCGAGGACGCCGGTGGCAAGACCACCTATCACTTCGTGCAGGGCGACGTGCACGACTTCGCCTGGGTGGCCGCCAAGGACTACAAGGTGCTGCAGGGCAGCTGGCAGGGGCCGGGCAGCCCCAAGGTGGCCGTGCAGGTGATCTATCCGCCCGAATACGCGGCGAGCGCGGCACCTGTGCTCAAGGCCACCATCGACTCGCTCGGCTACTTCTCGCGCACGCTGGGCGCCTATCCATATCGCACCGTCACCGCGGTGGTGCCGCCCTTCAACGCGGATGAAGCCGGCGGCATGGAGTACCCGACGTTCTTCACCGCCGAGGGTTATTCGAAGATCGATCCGGCGACCTATGACCAGTGGGACATCGACTTTGTCACCATCCGCGAATTCGGCCATGGCTACTTCTATGGCCTGCTGGCCTCGAACGAGTTCGAGGAGCCGATGCTCGACGAGGGCATCAACGAGTACTGGGACGAGCGCATGCTGCGCGAGCGCAACCAGCGCATCCTGGTGCCCAGTTCATGGCTGCGCCGCGCGGGCATCACGCCATCGATGGATGTGTTTGCGTTCGAGCGCCTGAGCGCCGGACTGGCGCGACCGTACGATCCGCTGGGCCAGAACAGCTGGGATCGCTATTCCAGCTCCAGCTACGGCACGGTGTATTCGCGCACGGCCACCGCCATGCATGACCTGGAAGAGCGCCTGGGCAAGGATGTGATGGAGCGCGCCTTCCGCGAGTACTACCGGCGCTGGCATTTCCGGCACCCGTCGGTGGCCGACCTGCGTGCGGTGCTGATCGACGTCTCCGGCAATGCCCGCGCCGTCAACGAGGTCTTTGACCAGTACGTGTATGGCACCGCGCGTATCGACGATCGCGTCGACGCCATCGATACCCAGGAAGTGGTGCCGCTGGCGGGCAGCTGGGTGAAGCGGGGCGAGCGTAGCGAAGTGGTGGCTGACGATCGTGACACGGCGGTCGACAAGCAACGCGAAGCCTGGAAAACATCCCATCCCGATGCCGGCAAGGGCGGCGCGGGGCCGTTCCCGTGGCGCAGCATCGTCACCGTGGTACGCGATGGTGCGCCGGTGCCGCAGGTGCTGCGCGTGACCTTCGCCGATGGCAGCCACGAAGACCTGCACTGGGATGACGACCGCCGCTGGGCCCGCTTCGTGTTCACGCGCCCGGCCAAGGTGGTATCGGCCGAGCTGGATCCCGAGCGGAAGCTCCTGCTCGATGCGAACAAGCTCAACGACAGCCGCACGGTAAAGCCGGATACCTCCGCCTCGCGGCGCTGGACGGCCGACGTGGCCGCCGTGCTGCAGGCTTTCTACGCATTCCTGGTGACCCTGTGATGGCCTACAAGAGTTCACGACGTGTCGACTTGGCGGCGGTGGCGAGTGCGCCGTTTGCCGCATTGCAGTGGCGGCTGCTGTTGCTGTGGGTAGTGCTGTTGTTATTGCCGGTGGCGGTGGCCGCGTTGCCCTTGATGCAGGCCCTGGGTGGGTTGCTCGACCACTCCACGCATGCGCACGATTGGGCGCGCCAGTTCGACGCGCTGATGTTCAGCGATGTCATACCCGCGCTTGGCCAGCAGCACGCCACGCTGCATGGTGCGTTGATGGCCAGCCTGTTGCTGGCGTTGCTGTTGCTGCCCTGGCTCAACGGCATGGTGGTGGCAAGCGGCAGGACGGGGCGCGCACTCGGCTTCGCACAGCTGCTGCAGGGTGGGCTGCTGGAATACGGCCGCATGTTTCGCCTGCTGCTGTGGTCGCTGCCGCCTTATGCCGCGGCGTTCGGGCTGGTGCAGCTGTGCCTGGACAAGGCCGATGACCGGGTCGATCTGGCCACGCTGGAATCGCAGGCCATGCTGGCCCAGCACATCGCGTGGTGGCTGTCCGGCGCGGCGGTTGTCATCGCGCAGGCATGGGTGGAGTCGGCTCGTGCGGCATTCATTGCCGATGGCGGCCTGCGCTCGGCCACGCTGGCCATGCTGCGTGGATTGGGGCAGCTGTTGCGGCGCCCCTTTTCCACGCTGTCGAGCTATCTGCTGATCACGCTGCTCGGTTTTGTGATCGCCATGCTGTTGGGATGGGCCCGCGTGCATACGCTCGCCGTGGGCACCCACGGCTTGCTGCTCGGCTTCCTGCTGAGCCAGCTGGTGGTGGCGACGCTGGGGTGGATGCGCACGGCGCGGTTGTTCGCACTGGCGGATGTCGCGCGCTCGCTCGGCGGTCCGTCGCGGCGTTCGGGGCTGATGAGTTGACCGGGTGTCCGCTGCAGGGGCGGACCCATACGCGGCTTTTTTGTTGGACTGCGAGATTCAGTCGACGGGAAGGCGCGCCAACACCAATTCGCCACCGCCCTCGATACGTATCGGCTGGCCGGGGATCGGGTCGATCCACAGCATGTCATTGGCTGAGAGGGCCTGCGAGTGGTGATCGGCGATCACGTTGGCCTGACCGGAAAGCAGCAGCACGAACCAGCGCCAGCCGGTGGGTGCGAGCAGCACCATCGCGCCGTTGAGGGGACGTGCCATCAGCTCGCCCTGGGTATCGCCGCGCAGCTTCAGGTTGAAAGTACGGGTAGGCGATGCCGGTAGGCAGCTTGCTGGATCATTGAGATGATCGAAGTGCGCAATCGCGAACCTGTCCAGGTGTTGCGTGCGCCCATCGGGAAAGGTGACGTCCACGGGGGCATCCAGCGGCACAAATTGCCGGCGCATGTCGTCATGTGCCGGAAATGCCACGTCATGCGGCCCCAGGCCGATCATGCTCAGTCGCCAGCGCCAGTCATCGCCACCGTGGCTGCGGGCGATCTCCGTGATGACGGCGCTGCCATCGGAGCAGGGCGCGCCATGCAGTGCGTCGCTGGGCAGGCGCTGCAACAGGCTCATGCCCAGGCGCGGCGTTGTTCGGGGTAGGGCGGGTAATAGGCGAACACGTGGTTGTGGGCGCCGAAGAAATCCATGTCCTCGATGTGCTCGCCGCCCAGGCGCTCGGCCACGCGGTCGGACGCTTCGTTGCCGATCTTCACCAGGCTGATGACGCGTGGCGCGTTGAGCGTGCGCCAGGCGAAGTCGAGGATGGCATTGCCGGCCTCGGTGGCATAGCCGTGGTGGCGGAAGTCCGGCTTGAGCATCCAGCCCAGCTCCAGGTCGGGCCAGCCTTCGGGGCGCATCAGGCCGGCACGGCCAATGAACTCGCCGGTGGCCTGCAATTCCAGCGCCCACATGCCAAAGCCGCGCAGTTGCCAGTGGCCGATCAGCATGGCCAGCGAGCGCCAGGCATTGGTGCGGTCCAGTGGCTGGCCATCGCCCACCCAGCGGGTGCTGGCCGGGTCGGCCAGCATGGCGGCGTAGTCGTCGAAATGCCGTTCGGCAAGGGCGGTCAGGCGCAGGCGCGCCGTTTCAATCACGGGTATGTCGATCATGGTCATCAGCAAGCAAGTCGGGTGCCATCGAGCAAGGCAGCCAGGGCATGGGTGCTCGCGGTCAGGCTTTCGATCCAGGGCAGGCCGACGATCTTCTGGCCTGTCGCGGTGTCGACAAACGCCTCCTCCTCGCCGGGCGGCAGCAGGTGGCGGTAATCCACGGTGATCTCGGTGCCGGCGGGGAGGTCGCGTGTGGCGAACACGAAACCCAGATGCCACAACCCGGTGGGCGTAAAACTGTGGTTGATGTAGCACTCGTCCGGCCAATCCGGGGACACCGTGTAGCGGTCCTCGAACCAGCGAGCGCTTGCGTACAGCTGCGCTGCCAGCTCGGGCGAGCCAGTCAGCTCGTCGTAGCGGTACGTGCGCTCGATTGCGTCCGGTGCCGTGACGATCTGCCCGGCAGCGACGTCTTGTTCGAGAAACAGCCCCTGGCCAGCGCCGGTGATGCCGGACGCGGCAATACGGTAACGCGGAACGATCATGACGGCCCGAACGGATAGCAAGGCGGGCGAGTGTAGGCTCAACCGGCCGGCGTCGCCAGGGCCGGCCGGCGGCCTGTTTCTAAACGCAACTAGCTGATGGGTTTGATTATTCACCGGCGGGCTTGGCTGCCTTGGGCTTGGCCTTGGCCGGGGCTGGCTTGCTGTCGGCGGCGGTGTCGCTGAGCAGGATGGCGTCACGGTTGCGTTCCAGTGTGGCCGCGCCGATACCCTTCACTTGGGTCAGCTCGTCGACGCTCTTGAACGGCCCGTGCTCTTCGCGCCAGGCCACGATGGCTTCGGCCTTGGTATGCCCGATACCGTCCAGCGACTTAGCCAGGGTGGCGGCATCGGCCTTGTTGACGTTCACCGGCGTAGCGGCGAAGACCGGCAGGGCCAGGGCCAGACTGACGAGCAAGGCAGCGATCTTGTTGCGCATGGTGGTACTCCCCGTTGAGTGAAAGCGGCCTCCCCAATGCTGGGCCGCGGCCCCGACTCTGCCCCGGGAGGCGGGCCGTAGCAGTCGGCCGGCAGGGCAGATCAGGGTGAGGTTTGCCGCGAGCGCGTTGTGCGCGTGCATGCGCTGGCCTGTGGGCTGCGGCGGGCTTCGCGCCGGCACTGATACAATCGCCGCTTTCCCCCGCTGCAGGAGTTGCCCCATGGATACCGCTCGCCTCAACCGTTTCGTCAGCGGACTCTGGGACGACGAGATCGTGCCGCAGCTGGTCGAATACATCCGCATTCCCAACAAGTCGCCCATGTTCGATCCCAAGTGGGTCGAGCACGGCTACATGGACGCCGCGGTGAAACTGATGGAGAGCTGGGCGCGCAGCAAGCTGCCGGCGCTGCCGGGTGCCACGCTGGAAGTGGTGCGCCTGGAAGGCCGCACGCCGCTCATCTACATCGAGGTGCCGGGCACCGGCGACGATACCGTCGTGCTGTATGGCCACCTGGACAAGCAGCCGGAGATGACCGGCTGGGCCGACGGCCTGGGGCCGTGGACGCCGGTGCTGAAGGGCGACAAGCTCTATGGCCGTGGCGGCGCCGACGATGGCTACGCCATCTTCGGTTCGCTCGCGGCATTGCTGGCGCTGCACGAGCAGGGCGTGCCGCACGCGCGCTGCGTGGTGCTGATCGAAGCCTGCGAGGAATCGGGCAGCTACGACCTGCCGTATTACGTCGACCACCTGGCCGAGCGCATCGGCAATCCTTCGTTGGTGGTGTGCCTGGATTCGGGCTGCGGCAACTACGACCAGTTGTGGCTCACCACCTCGCTGCGCGGCATGACCGGCGGCGAGCTGACCGTGCAGGTGCTGGAAGAGGGCGTGCACTCGGGTGATGCCTCGGGCGTGGTGCCGTCCAGCTTCCGCATCCTGCGCGACTTGCTGAGCCGCCTGGAAGATCCGCAGACCGGCACGATCAAGCCCAAGGAACTGTACGTCGACATCCCGCCGCAGCGCATCGAGCAGGCCCGCAAGTCGGCCGAGGTGCTGGGCACGGCGATATACGACAAGTTCCCCTTCGTGGAAGGCATGCATCCGGTCACCGAGGACCTCACCGAGCTGGTGCTCAACCGCACCTGGCGTCCGCAGCTGGCGGTGACCGGTGCCGATGGCCTGCCGCCGCTGGAAAGCGCCGGCAACGTGCTGCGTCCCAAGACGGCGGTGAAGCTGAGCCTGCGCGTGCCGCCGACGCTGTCGGGCGCCAAGGCCGGCCAGTTCGTCAAGGAGCTGCTGGAAAAGGACCCGCCGTACGGCGCCAAGGTCAGCTTCAAGCTGGAGAAGGACGGCAGCGGCTGGAATGCGCCGCAGCTGTCGCCATGGCTGGAGCAGGCGGTGGCCGACGCTTCGCAGGCCTATTTCGGTGCGCCGGCGGCGTACATGGGCGAGGGTGGCAGCATCCCGTTCATGGGCATGCTGGGCGAGAAATTCCCGAAGGCGCAGTTCCTCATCACCGGCGTGCTCGGCCCGCATTCCAATGCGCATGGCCCGAACGAGTTCCTGCATATCCCCACCGGCAAGAAGGTGTCGATGGTGGTGGCCGATGTGGTGGCGCGTCACTACCAGCAAGGCGCCAAGGGCTGACCCCACCCGACTTCCCCCTGCGAGCAGGGGGAGGGGCCGTCATCTACGCCCTCCCCTGCTTGCAGGGGAGGGCTGGGGAGGGGTGACGCTTTTCGCTTCCACCAGCCCGACACTGCAGGGGCAGCCCATGCATAGCGATTCCAACGACTACGCCTACCTCGCGGCCAACTGGGCTGCCGTGCGAGCGCGCGTCGATGCCGCCTGCCGTGCGGCAGGCCGTGATGTTGCCGAGGTTTCCATCCTGCCGGTCAGCAAGACCTTCGGCCCGGAGGTCGTACGCGCGGCGATGGCGCTGGGCTTGAAACGCTTCGGCGAGAACAAGGTGCAGGAGATCCGCAGCAAGGCGGCGGCGCTGGCTGGCGCCGATATCGAATGGGTGGTCATCGGGCATCTGCAGACCAACAAGGCCAAGGATGTCGCACGCCTTGCCAGCGAAGTGCAGTCGCTGGACCGGCTGGAGCTGGCCGACGCGTTGCATCGCCGGCTGCAGCTCGAAGGGCGTGTCATCGACGTGCTGGTCGAGGTGAAGACCTCGCCCGAGGAAAGCAAGCACGGCCTGCCGCCGGCGCAGCTGCCGGCCTTTCTCGATGCGTTGCGTGGCTACGACACGTTGCGCGTGCGCGGCCTGATGACGTTGGCGGTGCCATCGGACGACCCGGAAGCGGTGCGCGCCTGCTTTCGCCAATTGCGCCGGCTGCGGGACGCTTCTCGCACCCAAGGCCATGATTTGCCGCGGCTTTCCATGGGCATGAGCGGCGACTTTCCGCTGGCCATTGCCGAGGGTGCGACGGAGATACGCATCGGTACGGCGATCTTCGGTGGTCGTTCAGGCAAACCTGAAACATACGGTACCGAACGTAATAATTAGTTCACTAATTGATCAAAAAATAATCACGTTAGGTATATTTATTCTTATAAATCATGTAGTTGATGTAAATGCATAGGCCGTGCCAAGTTTCGAAACGACAGGGTACAGTTAACCCCAATCGAACATACGACCCGCAACCCTTTGCTAAGTTCACGTCTCCATCACGGCCAGCGGCTCCGCCGACGGCTTAAACCATGAACTGCAAAGGGAATTGTCCCAGATGCCAACAAAGCGATTGATTGCTGCTGCTGCGCTTGCTGGTGCACTGCTCGTATCCCTTCCGCTCTTCGCTGAACCCCTCGCCGGCAACGCCAATGTGCCGGCTCCCGTGAATGTCTCTTCCAGCCTGATGGGGCAGATGGCGGTGTTCGCACCGGCTGCCGCGCTGGCACAGGCCGCGATTCCCACCCAGCCGGGCGCCAATGCGCCGGCGGCCAAGGCGGCCGCTTCGGGCTGGGGCACGGAAGACGACGATCTCGATGCCGACGGCATGCCCAACGCGGGCGTGGCCGCGGTTACCGCGCTGGCCAATGACACCTCCGCGCTGCGCAAGACGCTTATCGGCCTGGCCATGCAACTGCGTGATATCCGTTATGTGCGCGGCGGCCACGATCCCTCCACCGGTTTCGATTGCAGCGGCTTTGTCCGCTACGTGTTCGCCCATGCCGTGGGCCTGGAGCTGCCGACCAATTCGGCCTCGCAGTTCCTGGCCGGCCTGAAGGTCGATCGTGGCGACATGCAGCCGGGCGACCTGGTGTTCTTCCGCACCGCTGGCCGTCGTGGCCAGGGTCGCATCTCGCACGTGGGCATCTACATCGCCAACGGCCAGTTCATTCATTCGCCCTCGCGCGGCAAGACGGTGCGCGTGGACAGCCTGGACGAGTCGTACTGGGCGCAGCGTTTCGCCGGCGCCAAGCGCCCGGGCGGACTCGCCCGCAGCTGACCACCGGCTTGCTTCGTCAGTCGAAGGCCGCCCATTGGGCGGCCTTTTTTTATGCGCTGAAGAAGCTCAGTCGCCGAGTTCGCGCAGCTCGTCTGATTCGACGATGCGCAGGCCGCTTCCTGGCGTGCAGGCGAGCCGCCACATGGCGCGCGCCACCGTGGCGGCCTCGATGCCTCGCCAGCGCCCTGGGAGAACGCGCGAAAGGGGCGCGGCCAGCACTTCGCCCAGTCGAAACTCACGACGGGCACCAAGCAGCAGTGAGGGGCGCACGATAGTCAGGCGTGGCCAGCCCTGCTTTTGCAGTGCCACTTCCAGCTCACCCTTGGTGCGGTTGTAGAACACCCGCGACGATGTATCCGCGCCCAGGGCGCTGATCGCCACATAGTGGTTGGCGCCCAGCGCAAGCGCGTGACGTCCCAGCGACAGTGGCAGGTCGTAGTCGATCATGCGGAAGGCTTCGCGTGATCCGGCCTGGCGGATGGTGGTGCCCAGGCAGCAGAACACCGCTTCGACCGGGCCATGCAGCTGGGAGGCCAGATGGCTGACCACGCCCACCGGATTCTCCAGCTTGGGATGCGCTGGCAGTGCGTGTCGCGTGGGCGCGATGACGTGCGCGACGCCAGCATCGTTGAGCAGCAGCGCAAGCAGCTCCTGGCCGGTCAGGCCGGTGGCACCCGCGAGCAGTACATGGCGTGGCGTGTCGCTCATGGGATCATTCTACGCGGGTGGTGCAGGTGCGCGTGGTGCCTACAGTCCCTGCATGCTTACCGGGCGCTGGTAGTCGCTGCCGGGCTTCCATTGCGGGAAGTGCTCCTCCATCGACAACCGGCTGCCGACCATGAACAGCGCGCGGGTGTCTTCCACGGCGCCGCTGAGATTCCAGCGCGGATCGAAGCGGTCGTCCTTCGGCGGCAGATCGCCGCCGGTGGGTGCTGCATCCGGTCGGGTGGCGGCGGAGCGCGCATACAGCACCGGCACGCCGGCGCGGGCGAAGCTCAACTGGTCCGAGCGGAAGAAGAAGCCTTGCTCCGGCTGAAGATCGGGCAGCACGTCGCGGCGCTGCGCACGGGCCGCCGCGGCGAGGTAGTCGTCCAGTTGCGATTGCCCGAAGCCGATGACCGACAGGGCACTGGCCGGGCCATCCACCGGCAGCATGTCCAGGTTGATGTCGGCCACGGTGTGGGACAGCGGCACCACCGGATGCGCCACGTAGTAGCGCGAGCCGAGCAGTCCGGATTCGTCCAGCGTAGTGGCGATGAACAGCAGCGATCGATGTGGCTTGGGAGCGCGATGCGCGAAGGCTTCGGCGATCTCCAGCAAGCCGGCCACGCCGGTCGCGTTGTCGACAGTGCCTTGTCGCGCATCGCTGGCGCCGGCGACGTGGTCCCAGTGCGCCGAATAGACGATGGCCTGGTCGGCATGCGTGGTGCCGTTGAGACGTGCGACCACGTTGTGGGATTCGCCGTGGCTGATCGTGCTGTCGATGGTGACGCTCAACGTCGCCTGCAGCGGCACGGCGGTGAAGCCACGCTGCGCGGCTTGCCGTTTCAGCGTATCGAAATCAGCGCCCGCGCGGGCGAACAGTTGGCGCGCGGCGTCGGTGGTGAGCCACCCGGCCACGGCCAACCGCGGCGTGCCTTCCTCGCCCTTGGGAAGATCCAGGCGGGCGGTGCTCCAGCTGCGTTGCACCACGCTCCATGGATAACCGGCGGCATCCGTATCGTGCACGATGAAGGCGGCGGTGGCGCCCTGGCGCGCCGCCTCCTCGAACTTGTAGGTCCAGCGGCCGAAATAGGTATATTCGCGCCCCTTGAACAGCTTCGGGTCCTGGTTCGCCCAGCCGGGATCGTTGACCAGCACGATCACCGTCTTGCCCTTCAGGTCGGTACCGGTGTAGTCGTTCCACTGCTCGCCCGGCGCATCGATGCCATAGCCGACGAAGACCACCGGCGAGGCGGCGAGCGCGGCGTGTGCCTGCTCGTCGAGCGTGCCCACCACCATGTCCTTGCCGAAGTCGAGTGTCGACCGCCCATCGCTGGCGTCGATGCTGAGTTGCGTCTGCTCGGCATGCTGCAGGGTCGCTGCCACATAGGGCACGGACTGCAACCAGCTGCCGTTGTTGCCGGGTGCCAACCCCATGCGGGTGAATTGCTGGATCAGGTAATCGGTGGTGCGCTGTTCGGCTTCGCCGGTGGTGGTGCGGCCAAGCAAGGCATCGGAAGAGAGCGCTTTCACGTGCTGGGTCATGTCGTCGATGACGATGCCCGGAGAGAAATCGTTATACGCCGGCAGCGCGCCGACCCCAGCGCTGCTATCGGTACCGGTATTGGTCTGATGATGCTGGCAAGCGCAGAGCGCGAAGCTCAACACGACGATCGACCACAGCTGGCGCATAGCCCTTCCACAACGACATGGAGCACGGAATATTGTTGTCGATGTTGCCAGCAAACGCGTCGAAAGGGCATGCCTGCCGAGGCGTCGCGTACCGCAGGAAATTACCGGCAGACCAGAGCTTGTCCTCGACGCCAAGGGCTGCCGGGCGTCCGCGTGGATCGGCTTGGGGGCGGCGCAAACATGGCGGCGCCGGGCCGGTGCAGCTACGCTTGGGCGGATTGCCTTATGGAATGGCCCCGACATGCCGTTTGATCTCCCTACTGTCACCCGCAATCTGTTGATCGCCAACGTGCTGGTGTTCCTGTTGCAGCAGGTGATGGGTGAAACCCTGCTGATGCACTTTGCCCTGTGGCCGTGGGGGCCCGATCAGATCGCCCAAAGCAGCGAAGGCCTGGTATCGGTGGGCTTTCGCCCCTGGCAGCTGGTGACCTACGCCTTCATGCACGGCGGCACGCTGCACCTGTTCTCCAACATGCTCGCCTTGTTCATGTTTGGCGGGCAGATCGAGCGCGTGTTCGGCCCACGCAATTTCACCGTGTACTACTTCGTCTGCCTGGTGATGGCGGCGCTGGCCCAGCTGGTGGTGGTGAAGTGGTTTACCGGCGGGTTCTATCCGACGCTGGGCGCCTCGGGCGCCATCTTCGGCATCCTGCTGGCGTTCGGCATGCTGTTCCCGCACGAGAAGATGATGCTGATCTTCCTGCCCATTCCCATCTCGGCCTGGCTGTTCGTCACGCTCTACGCGCTGTTCGAGCTGGTGCTGGGCGTGACCGGCACGCAGGCCGGCATTGCGCATTTCGCCCACCTGGGCGGCATGCTGGGCGGCTTTATCCTTATCCAGTACTGGCGGGGCAAATTGCCCATCAAGCCGCAGCGCCGCCTCTGGCGCTGAGCGTACGTTCGCAATCACTCGGCAGTTTCCATGACGCAGCATCTCCAGCGCCGGCTCACGCCGCGCCATATCACTTTCATGGCGCTTGGCATGGCCATTGGCGCGGGCCTGTTCCTCGGCTCGGCCGATGCGATCAAGCTGGCAGGGCCTTCGGTGCTGTTCGCTTACCTGTTTGGCGGCGTGATGATCTTCATCATCATGCGTGCGCTGGGCGAGATGACCGTGCGCGATCCGGTGGCCGGCTCGTTCAGCGTGTATGCGCGGCGTTATCTGGGACCGTTCGCCGGTTTCGTCACCGGCTGGAACTATTGGCTGCTGATGGTCGGCGTGGGCATGGCCGAAGCCACCGCCGTGGGCGCCTATATGCACGAGTGGTTTCCCGACTGGCCGCGCTGGATATGGGTGCTGGGCAGCGTGCTGATGATCGGCGGGTTGAACCTGCTCACCGTGAAGATCTACGGCGAGATGGAATTCTGGTTCACCCTGATCAAGGTGCTGACGGTGCTGGCGATGATCGCCGGCGGCCTGTGCATCATCTTCCTGGGCTGGGGCAATGGCGGCCAGCCGACCGGCCTGTCCAACCTGTGGTCGCACGGCGGCTGGTTCCCGCATGGGCTCACCGGCATGGTGCTGGCGCTGCCGGTGGTGGTGTTTTCGTTCGGCGGCGTGGAAACCGTGGGTATCGCCGCGGGCGAGGCGGAGCAGCCCGAGCGCACCATTCCGCGGGCGGTGAATTCGGTGCTGTGGCGCATCCTGATCTTCTACGTGGGCGCGCTGTTCGTGATCATGGCGATCTATCCCTGGACCGGCCTGGGCGAGCACGGCAGTCCGTTCGTGACCACGTTCGCCAAGCTGGGTATTCCGCAGGCGGCGGGGCTGATCAATTTCGTGGTGATCACGGCGGCGTTGTCCGGTTTCAACAGCACCACCTTCAGTGGCAGCCGCATGTTATATAGCCTGGCCAGCAAGGGGCAGGCGCCGGCGGTGCTGGCGAAGGTGAACACGCATGGCGTGCCGATGCGCGCGATCCTGATCACGCTGATGGTGCTGCTGCTGGCGGTACTGCTGAACTACCTGCTGCCGGCCAAGGTGTTCGGCATCATGATGTCCATCCTGTCGTTCAACACCGTATGGACCTGGTCCATGGTGCTGCTGGCGCACTACAGCTTCCGCCGGCAGCTGCGCCAGCGAGGCGAGGCCCCGGCGGCGTTCCGGCTGCGCTGCTGGCCGTTCACCGGCGTGCTGTGCCTGGCTTTCCTGGGCTTCGTGGTGGTGATGCTGGGGGTGAGCCCGGATACGCGCGTGGCGCTTTACGTGGGCGCGGCGTGGATTGCACTGCTGAGCGTGACCTACAAGGTGTTTGGTGTGCGCCAGCGCATCGTGATGCAGGATGCGTTACCGGCCGCCGCCTGAGTGCGAGGCAATCTCCCTGTAGGAGCGCACCCTGTGCGCGACCCCGCTCGCCTTGCGTCTTGATAGAGTCGCAAAAGTTGCTGGTTGCGCACAGAGTGCGTTCCTACCCATGGCTGGCAGAATCAGCGCAGCGCCAGGAAATCCGCGCTGACCACGAAGCGCACCGCATCCAGGCGCAGGCGCGATGCCGGCAATGCCTTGAGCAACGCCGTGCGTTCATCGGCAACGGCGCCGATTTCGGTTTCGCTGATGGCCGGATTCACCGCGCGCAAGGCCAGCAGGCGCGACAGTTCCGCATCCAGTGTCTCCGTCGCCTGCGCCAGCGCCCCGTCGATGCTCGCCTGCGCGCGTTCGCTGGCCAGCGACTCGGCCTTCTCCAGCATCGGCGGCACCAGCTTGTTGAGGAACTTGCGGTAGCGCGGCACTTCGATGCTGCGGTCCGCCGCCTTGCGCAGGGCGATATCGCTGGGACGGAAGTCGGGACGTTCGGTGAGCCGGGTATCGATGGTGACGACGATCGGTTGCATCGGCAGGAAGCGCTCCGCATCGAGCTTGCGGTCGGCTACGCATTCGAGCACGAACACCGCCTGCAGCAGCGCGCTGCGCGGCGGCAGGACGTCATCGACCAGGAAGGCGGCATTGCCCTGCTCGCTGGTGAGCGCGAGGTCGAGCGCGCCCAGCACGATCGGATGATCCAGCCGCAGCAGCGGCAGCTCTTCGCGGGCCAGCGCCACCTCGCGGGCAAAGGTGACGGCCTGCGGACCTTCGGTGAAGCCGGGCAGGGCGTCGGTGGACAGATACTGCGGGTCGAGCAGCAGCACCTGGCCACCCAGTTCCTCGGCATGGATGCCGAAGCGCTCCAGCAGGCCCTGGATGAAGGCGTCGCGGCCCGGGTCATGTTCTTCGCGGGTGAAGGCCTGCTGCAATTCGTCCGCATGCAGGTCGCGGCTGGCGGCGAGTTCCAGCAGGTGATCGCGGCCATCGCGGATGAGCGCGGCCATTTCCTCGTGGCCGGCGCGCGTTTCGGCCAGCAGCACGTCCAGTTCCTGGTCGCGGTTGTCGTCGCCGCGCGCGTGCTGGTCGGCCAGCCGCGCGATCGAATCGCCGAAGCGGCGCAGCAGTTCGCGGCCATCGGCAGGGCTGGAGCGGAATGCGTCCACGCCCTCGTCGTACCAGCGGGCCAGCATGTGCTGCGCGCTGTCGGCAACAGCGAGGATATGGATGCTGATGTCGTGCTTCTGGCCGATGCGGTCCAGGCGACCGATGCGCTGTTCCAGCAGGTCCGGATCGAGCGGCAGGTCCCACAGCACCAGGCGATGGGCGAACTGGAAGTTGCGGCCTTCCGAGCCGATCTCCGAGCACAGCAGCAGGCGCGCGCCATCGGGCTGCGCGAAGTAGGCCGCGTTGCGGTCGCGCTGCACGATGCCTAGGCCTTCGTGGAAGCGCGCGATGCCGACGCCACTCTTCGTGCGCAGGGCCTCTTCCAACGCCAGCACCTTGGCCTGGCTGCGGCAGATCAACAGGAACTTGTCCTGCGGATGGGCTTCGAGCAGGCTGACCAGCGCGTCGATGCGCCGGTCGGCGCTGTAGTCGATCTCCATGGCCGGCGACGGCTGCTGGATGTCCGCATGGAACTCGGCCAGCAGGCTCTGGCGCCCGGCGTCACTGAGCGTATCGGCGTCGAGCAGGTGCCACACCGGCAGGCGCTTGGGAAACCCGCCTATGCTGGCGCGGCGATTGCGGAACATGGCGCGGCCGGTGCCGTGACGGTCGATCAGCGCGGCGAGGATGTCGCGCGCATGCTCCGGCTTGGTGGTGTCGGCCAGCGGGGCCTGCAGGGCTTCATCACCGGCGAACGCGTCGCGCAAGGTATTGCGCTGGACGTCGTCGAGCGGTTCGCCGGCGAGCAGGCGATCAGCGATCTTCGACAGGTTCTGGAACGTGTCGGATTCGGACAGATAGACGTCCAAATCGTGATAACGCTGCGGATCGAGCAGGCGCAGGCGCGCGAAGTGGCCGCTGCGGCCCAGTTGCTCGGGCGTGGCCGTGAGCAGGATCACGCCTGGCGTGGCGGCGGCGAGCTGTTCCACCAGCGTGTAGCGCGGGCTGGCGGCCTCGGGGCTCCAGGCCAGGTGATGGGCTTCGTCCACCACCAGCAAGTCCCACGAGGCTTCCAGCAACTGCTGGGCGCGCTTGGGCGATTGCTCGAGAAAACCGAAGTCGGCGATGACCAGTTGCTCATCCTCGAACGGATTGCTGCCGTCGCCGGATTGCTCCAGCGCTTCGCAGCGTTCTTCGTCGTAGATGGCAAAGCTGAGGTTGAAGCGGCGCAGCAGCTCCACGAACCACTGGTAGACCAGGGTGTCCGGCAATAGCACCAGCACGCGGCCGGCGCGGCCGGTGGCCAGCTGGCGGGCAATGATCATGCCTGCCTCGATGGTCTTGCCCAGGCCCACTTCATCGGCCAGCAGCACGCGGGGCGGCCGGCGTGCGGAAGCAATGCCGGCCACGCGCAGCTGGTGCGGCACCAGGCCAATGCGCGCGGCACCCAGGCCCCAGGCAGGCGAGCGGCGCGCATCGGCGCGGCGCTTGAGGCCTTCCAGGCGCAGCTCGAAGTGCGCGACGGGGTCGGTACGGCCGCCGATCAGGCGGTCATCGGCCTGGCTGACGCTTTGCTCGTCATCGAGCTGGCCTTCCTCCAGCTCGCGGCCCTCGCCACGGTAAACCAGCAGCTCCTCGCGAACCTCCACGCGCTCGACCAAGAAGGCGATGCCCTTGCCAGCCACGCGCTGGCCCGGCCGGAACTCTGCGCGCACCAGCGGCGCCGAGTCGATGGCGTAGGGCCGCAATACCCCCGCCTTGGCAAACAGCACCTGCACCCCCCGTCCTTCGACGCGCAGCACAGTGCCGAGGCCGAGCTCAGGCTCGGCGGTGGAGATCCATCGTTGACCGGGTACGAACATGAGGGGCTACAGCTGGGTACAGAGAGCGCGATTATCCGCTGTGTGGCCGGCATTGACCATGCCTTAACGAAAATGGGCTCCTCGCCGCCGGGGAGCCCACGTGTCGAAGTGCGCTGCGTGACCACTGCAGCTTCATGGATACATCACCAGCAATTGGTATCCGTATTACCCGTGTTGCCCTGGATGCCCAGGTCGGTGAGGGTGTAGGTGCCACATGTATCCTGATTTTGGCCACCCAGCGCCTGGGGCGTGGCGGTCACCAGAAAACTCGCATTCGCGCCGGTCACCTGTGAGTTGGGGTCGGGCAGCGTGATGGTGACGTTGTAGTAGTCCTGGTTGCTACTCGGTGCCGGAATCGAGCCGCCGACCAGGCCGGAATAGCCCAATTTGTCCAGCGTCGTGTAGCTGTTGTTGGTGGAGTAGTACGCTTCCTCGCGCCGTGCCACATCGAGCAATGTGGTCTTGGCGGCAGTGCGTCGCGATCGCCGAACGTATGACTGATAGGTCGGCAAGGCAATGGCCGCGAGGATGGCCATGATGGCCACCACGATCAGTGCTTCGATCAGCGTGAAGCCGCCGGGTTTGCCGCTGAACAGGCGTCGTTTGCCGGAGGGCGATTGGCGTAGACGCAACGCGCCTTTTGCCACTTGGAGAGCCGCAGTCCCAGACTGGGGCGTATGACAGGTCGACATGGTTGCTGGCCTATTCATTAGTGGATCTGGAGCCAGGTAAGGCGTTTGGTATAGAGCGTGCCGGGCGGATGGATCTCGTTGACTACGCCAGCACCGTTCACCGTCTGGCTCACCAGGTAGTACTGGTTGTTGTAGGTCACCACGGAAGGCGAACCCGTGCCATTGAGTGCCACGCCGCTGACTGGCTGGCCATTCACGTTGACGAAGCTACCCGCGCTGTCGGCAAAGAAGGAAGTGAGGAAGGCGCCGCCAGTGGCGGGATTCAGTGCCATTGTCCAGCCCTGTGCGCTGGTGCTGGTGCACGTCAGTGGTGAGCTGTTGGAAGGCACGACGGTATTCACAATGAAGGCGCCATCCGTCTCGAGCGGACTATAGATGACCTGCTCTGTCTGGTTGGCGCCGCCCACGCCGGACACGCCATTGAAGCCTGGAAGGTTCAGGTACCACCCAAGCATCGTGCCGGCCGCCGTCGTGGTGGTGCCATTGGAGCTGGTCGTCGCGCAGGTCATGCCAACAAAGCAGACGGCATTGTTGCTGACCGTGCGCGCACCCTGGCCGATACCGGACTGGGCAGCGCTATACGTGCCAGTCACCGTCTGCTGCTGCAGTTGGGACAGCGTGATCTGCGAGGTGGGGGCGCCAGTGGATCCGATTAAGCCGCCGAACTGTGCGTTTACCTTGCCCGTTTGTCCCATGTACCAGTCCCATATGCCATAAAGGGCCTGCTGTCCGGGGGCATACTGGACCGCTGCGGAGGATGACTGTGGCACCGTGGATCCCGTACCGAACTCGATCATGATTCGGGGCTGACCGGTCGAGGTGGGAGACACGGCCAGCACCGTCAGCTGCGTGGTGATTGGCTGGTTGGTAACCGTCGTCGTCTTGTTGCCACTGGTCGTCGAGCCATCAGGCGTAGTGGGCTGGCTGGCAACCGTCACCGGAGCGCTGGTCACTGTGCTGGTCGGCGAACCGGAGCTTGGCGTCGTAGTCACTGTTTTGGTGGTTGGTGTCGTGAACAGCGGCGTAGGCGCCGTCTGTCCATAAGTGGAGACAATCCAGTTCGAGGGGTTGGAGTCGGTCAGTTCGAAGCGCCAAACATTGCCGTAGGCGTCACCCGCATAGACGTAGTCGGTGATGTGGTCGCCATCAAGGTCCACCGGTGTCACGTAAGCAATGCCGTCGGGGTTGGATGCCGTGCCGCTCACACCGGTATCGAGGAAGTAGACCTTATCCAGCGTGCCAGTGCCGCTGATGGTCATGATGTAGATGCCAGCGTGGCCCGTGCTGCTGCTGAGGCCATTGCCGAAGATGATGCCCCATTCGCCATTGTGCAGTCGACGGATCTGCGGCGTACCCCAGGTCTGTCCAAGGTTATTGCCACAATTGGTGACATTGGCACAGGTCAGCGTGGTGCTGTTCCACTCGCCGAGGATCACGCTGGTATTGGTGCTGCTGAACTGGGTCGGATCGGTGATATCCATCGCGAAGATCGCGCTACCACCGGCCCCAAGTCCGCTGACCAGCCAGGTGTGCCAGCTATTGTTGTAGAAAAGGTCGCCGGTGCCGGGCGTGGCATCCGTAAAGTAGTTGTGCGCGTAGCTGTAATAGCTGAAATCGGTGTTTGTGCTGGCATTGGCGGCGTTGTGCATGCTCTCCATCACCGTGGCCGGCATATAAGCGATGACTTCGGCACCGTCATTGTACGTATTGACGTAGTTGCCGTTGTCATCATACGAGCCAGCCTCAAAGCCATGCATGAAGCCATCGTTCGATCCGTCATAGACCACGTTGAGGCGTGTGGCATTGTTGCTGGCGAAAGTCGGATAGGTGACGGCGTTCGTGGCGTTTTCGCTCATTGATGCAGTCGGGTACAACAGGTCCTTCCATACTGCCGGATAAGGCGCGCTTGGGGGGCCAACCCAGGTCGGACTGGAGTCGATGATGTCGCCTAGCACGCTGGTGCGATCGCGGAAGATCTGGGTGCCGGTGGCCTGGCCGGTGGCAACGGGAATCTCGTTGCTGCGATCGCCCATCAAGTAGGCGAGGCGGTTCTGACCCTGGCTATCACCGGCGTTGAGAGCACTCTTTTCAGTGGAGCTGAGATTGTCCCAGGCCATCTGTACGGCGGCGCCGGTGGCATCGTTCCAGGTGAGCAAGTTGCGTGTGGCCTGGGCCGTGTTCGTGCCGTTGGTCGCGCTGCACGCGCCTCCGGTGAGCACGCATGATGCATCCCAGTTGATGTTTGGGCTGATCGAAAGCGTGTTGCCGTTGACAACTAGGTTCTGCGACGTGAGTTCGCCCCACCAGCCATTGGTGTGGTAGGAAGCCAAGTAAACTTGAGTGGTGGTTTTCCACTCGCCTGCCTGTTGCACATTGAGGCCGGCTGAACTGGCCGACTGGTCGGCCGGTGTCACTTCGAAGCAAGTGATCTCATGCACGTTGTTGCTGCCGCCGGTGGATCCGCCAAAGCCGAAATACAGGCTCGTCGGTACGCTCGCGTTCGAATTAGTGATAGGTGTCGGCTGAAGTACTGTGGTGTAGTTGCCACCGTTGTAGCTGTATTTCAGGCTCAGGTTGCCATCGGACGTGATCTTTAGCTGGTACGTGATGGGTACTGCCTGTGATCGTGTTGAGGCGGTTTCCGAGGCGATAGGCTTGTTGTTGGGAAGAATGGCGAAAGCGCCAGGAATAGCCGCGTAATCCGCAAGGGTGGAGCTGTTCCTATAGCCCGTGTTGCTCGTCAGCTGAACGTAGTTATTGCCAGATTTGCCATAGCAGGTTCCGTCGCAGTTGGCCGAGTTGCCGTTGTATTGAGTGTACGAGTAATTGTAGTAATAACCGCTTTTGGTATAGAGCGTGCCCGTGTAGCTGGCGCCGGTGCTGGACACTGTGTAGTAAGTGTAGGGGTTGTAATAATACGTGCCACCATTGGCGCAGGTGGCCTTCACATCGTTATCCGTGGCTGATGCATTGATTGCGGTTAACGCCGCCTTGGTTATATTGCCGTAGCCACGCAGGCCGATGCGGCCGGGCTGATACTCAGGACCAGAGCCGGAGGCAATGCTGCCCGTGGTGCTGTTACCGTTGGTGCCGTTACCCTGGTCACCGGTGCCGGTGTTGTCGCCTGCATTCAGGAAGTTGCCAAATTCATCCATACCAAGGCCAAGATAGGCGTTGGCGAGGCCATCGTAGCCGGTACCGGTGGCAGTGTTGTTGTTGACGTTGGAGCAACTGTAGCCAAGGCTTCCGCCGAACGCGCCCACATGCCATGTGGACGATGGCTGACTCTTGGTGGCATCGATCAGGTAGAAGCCGATGCCATCCGCGCCGTCAGCGTTGTTGCCGCCTGAATTGCCGCCGTAGGTGTACGTAGTGAACGTGACCTCCAGGCCCTGGCTGGGCTGGTAGGCGGTGGTGTCGATGACCGCACCGGCTTCATTGTTGGCGGCGTCGGTGAGGCGCAGCGCGCCGTAGCCAGCGTTGTCAGTGATGGTCGTACAGGCTGGGATCTGCCCAACGCCGCTGCTGGAACTGCTGCCTGCTGTCAGGCACGCATTACCCAATGGCTGCCAAGGCAGCTGAGCCTGTCCACCAGTGAAGCTATCCTGGATGACGTTGCCCGATGTCGACGTCTGCGCTAATGCGGGAGATATCCCCGATGCGGCGATGGTAATGACCGCGCCAAGCAGCAGTACAAACCGGTTCGAAGTGGAATACCTGAGCTTCATCACAGCCCCCCTAGGTTATGGACGCCGGTGGATGTCTCAAACGTGCTTTGCACCACGGCCACGGCATTCTGATTGCCACCGTAGGCCAGCGCTGTGATCTGATAAAGCTGGCCCGTTGCATCCGGCGCAACACCGAGGAATTGAATGTAGAGCTGCGGGTACGCGTAGTACGTATTGGGCGCGCCTCCGCTGGTGCTGATGGTGAGCGCGGGCGACATGGTTGTGTACGGCAGTCCGTTGGATAGCGTCATCGGCGTGCTGGCCGTCGCAGGCAAGATGTTCACTGCGTTGGTGCAAATCGTCGGCGTCGTTAGCGGGGTCGTCGTAGCACAGCTATTGCCCTGCACGAATGAGGCGTTTCCGGCGAGCAGGTATTCACCGTATTGAAGCGTGCTCTGCGCGATCTGGAATGCGCGCGATTTCTCCTTGCTGTTCGCCGCCATGTTCTCCTGCGCGTTGAAGCTGTGGTACATGCTGACGGCCAGAAAGGTTAGCACCAGCAACATCACGAGACTGGCGATCAACACATAGCCGCGCTGCTGAGAATGAGGGGGGCATTGAATGGAATTCATGGGAGGGCTCGCTGGCTTCGTCATGTTGTGGGTGGCGAGGCTTATTGCTGTGTCTGGTTGATAGCGACGATGCGGTTGATGGGCAGTAGCTGTGGATTGAGCTGGGCCTGCTGTCCCGGTTGTCCGTACAGCGGGTTGTTGAAGGTGAGCTGGACGTTGACCGATACCACCTTGGTCCAGTCGCTGGTGGTCATGTTGTCGGCGGTGAGGTACTCCATTTGGGTCTGATCGCCGAGCGTGTCCACGCAATAGACGATTTCCATGTTGTAGATACCGTCACCGATAATCGGTTGCCAGGTCGTTCCGTTATCGGTGGAGCACTGCAGCTGACCACTTCTGACCTGATAGATGTTGGTAACGATCGTGCCCGTGGTTTCGGTTTGTCCCTGGCAGTCGAGGGTGGTGTTGTTGCTGTTTGTACTAGTGCTGTCGGCAATGAATCGCACGTACAGGGTGTCACCCGGCGGCGTGGTGGAGTGTGTTCCGTAAAGGAACTGCCCGGATGCAGCGGCAAAAACACCGGTGTTGGTAAACGAGGATGACGTATAGGGCGTTGCGGGTGGCGTGGCCGAGTAGTTCAGGTAGACAGGGTAATAGCCGCCGGTCTGGATGGTGTTGGCCATGGTAGTCAGCACCATGCGCTCGTCGTCTTGCAGTTTCGCCAGCTGGCCCTGTGCCCCGAACGTTTGGCGCGTCTGCAACCAGATTTGAAACAGGCCAGCGAGAAGGAACAAGCCGATCGTCAGTGCGACCAGCAAAGTGATCAGGCCTACACCGCGTTGATGATGGGTATGGGTTCGCATAGCAATCAAAACTGGTTGACCAGCGTGTAGGTGAGGTTGGTTGCCGTAGTCGGAACCGTGCTCTGCGTACCCTGGCTTATGGCCACGGCCGTCTTTGGCTGCCAGGTGATCTTGATGGTGCATTCGGAGGGCGAGGCGATTGCGCACGCTATATTCGCTGTCGCGCCTGGTACCTGCGCAGACAATTGGCTACCCCAGGCCTTCAGGTCGTAGGCAGCCAACTGGGCCGGCGAACATGCCACCGCGCCGCAATTGTAAGTTGATGCATAACCCGCGAGCGTGCTGTCGCTAATGACGGAACTGCTGACAGCGACATTGGCAACCGCGTTGGTATTCCAATAGGCCTGGTTGGCTTGCATGGCGTCAGCCATGCTGCGCGCCTCGATGGCAACCAGTGATTCCATCTGTGACGCATGTGTGTTCGTAATGGCGGAAGCCTGCATGGCTGCGATGCCGAGCAGGCCAACGGAAATCACGACTAGCGCCACGAGTACTTCCAGTAGGGTGAAGCCGCGGTTCGTGGATCGAGAGATCAGGATCATGGGCATACCCCTGAGGTTTGATCTGCGTTCAGCGTGGCGGTTCCGACCAGGGAAACCACCAAGCAGCGGCGCCAGCCCGCCGTGTTGCTGGCATCGTGGATGCTTATGGCTGCAAAATTCGAAGCATCGGCGATCGATGCCGCACCCATACGATTAAACGAGAGATAGGTGAGCGTGCCTGCAAAAGGGCCGGTCGCTTTCGAGCCGACGGTACCGGTCATGGTGTCACCCATTTGAAGAGCAGCATGCGCTCGCAGCAGGGTATCGCCGGACGAGGTGGCGAAGGTTTGGTTCTGTGCGATATCGGTGAACACGATCCAGCCCGTGCCCCAGCTGGCACTTCCGCTGCAGCCGGGCGTTGCAGCCGTAGGATTGCTCGAGGGACAGATCACGACAGGCACGCCCTGTTTGATGGCCGCCGACCGGCTTTGCTCAACGTCGTTGAGGAGATCATTGATCTCGCTGCTCATCCGGTTTTCGGCCAGCAGGCTTTTGTAGGCGGGAATGGCATAGGCGAGGATGATGGCGGCGATGACTACCACCACGGCCATTTCGATGAGCGTGTACCCGGCTGCCTGCCCGCGACGCTTACGCATCGTGTCCCCCGTAAGGCATCAATAAAGCCGTTATGTGTTTTCGCTGGACGACGTCCCGCGACCCCTTGGATTCCCCACGCATCACATCAAAGGTGCTGCCAGTGATGGATCGGCAGCAGTCTCTAAACTGACGAGCGCGTTATTATTTTGGGCAAGCGGGGCGAGTAATTGAATGGCCGTCCGTCGGAAAATTGGCGCCTTCCGTCAGCGACAAGTGATTGAGTTCAAAGAATGGCGTGCAAGTTTTTGCGCATCGACTCGTCTTTTCTTGCGTCGCGGTGTGTGCGGCCTGGTCGCCGGGCTTCAGCTCTCAGCCCACTGCCTCAGCAGGTTGTGATAAACCCCCGTCAGCTGCACCACCGCCTGCGCGTCGGCACCGGTGCGCGTAAGCGTCTGGATGGCTGTATCCAGTTCAAACAACATGCGCCGCCTGCTGTCATCGCGCACCAGGCTTTGCACCCAGAAGAACGCCGCGATGCGTGCGCCGCGCGTGACGGGCGTGACGCGATGCAGGCTGCTGGAGGGGTAGATGATGATGTCGCCGGCGGGCAGTTTGACTTCGTGCTCGCCGTAGGTGTCGCTGATGACCAGCTCGCCGCCGTCGTATTCCTCCGGCTCGGCGAGGAACAGCGTGCAGGAGATGTCGCTGCGCAGTTGTTCGCCGCTGGGTAGTGCCATCACCGCGCCGTCGACATGGAAGCCATATTGCCCGCCGCCTTCGTAGCGGTTGAAGCGCGGTGTCAGTGTGCGCAGCGGCAAGGTGGCGGCGTGGTAGAGCGGATGGCGGGCGAGGGCGTCGAGTACTTCACGGCCGAGTTGTTCGCGCAGTGGCGAAGCGTCCGGCAGCTGCAGGTTGCGCTTCACCTTGGCGCCCTGGGGGCCGACGGTTTCGCGGCCGTCCGTCCAGTTCGCCTGGTCCAGCGCCTGGCGAAAGCGGGCTACCTGTTCGCGGTCGAGGATGTTGGGGACGTGCAGCAGCATGGTGACCTCTGTGAAACAGGAAAGCCTTCCCCGTAAGGGGAAGGCTTCCGTGATCTGCCGGTGGCCTGTCGATCAGAACCGGATATTGGCCGTGATCATCGCCGAACGCGGAGCGCCAGGGGTGTAACGGTAGCCGCTCTTGTTGATGGCGGCGACATAGTCCTTGTCGAACAGGTTGTACAGGTTCAAGCGCAGGTCGAAGTGCTTGTTGATCGGGTAGGAGGCCATGGCGTCGACCACCCAGTAGGCCTGGGTATACGCCGGTGTGCCGATGGCGCTGTCGGTGCCGCGCTGCATTTCGCCGGAGTAGCGCGCGCCGCCGCCGATGGTGAGGCCGAACGGCAACAGGTAGCTGGTCCAGCTGGTGAAGGCCTTCTTCGGCGTATAGGCCAGGTCGGACGAACCGTCCTCGGCCACCGCGGTGCCGCTGACCACGCTGGCGTTCATGGTGGTGAAGCCGGCGGTCACCGACCAGTTGTCGGTGAGCTTGCCCACGGCGCTCAGTTCCACGCCTTGCACGCGCTTCTTGCCGATCTGGTAGTACAGCAGGGTGACCGGGTCTTGCACGAGGTCGTTGGTGACGGTGGTCTGGTACAGCGCGCCGGTGAGCAGCACGCGGCTGTCGAGCACTTCCCATTTGGTGCCCAGCTCGGTGGTGCGTGCGCGCTCCGGCTGCAGGTTCGGGTTGTCCAGGCTGTTGGCGGAGCTGCTCAGTGCCAGCGTGCTGCCGCCCGGCGGTTCGGCCGACACGGCGAAGTTGGCATAGATGGTGCCGTTGGGGGCCGGCTTGTACAGCACGCCGAGCTTCCAGTTGAACAGGTTGTCGCCCGTTTTCGCGTCGAGGCCCGGCACGATGCTGCCGGTAGGCAGGGGGCCGCACGCGGGGTTGCCCCTGGCGCCGCACTGCACGGTGCTGTAGTAGTCGGTGTCGTAGTGGTCCAGGCGGATGCCGGCGTTCACCTGCCAGCGTTCGGCGAATTTCAACGTGTCGAATACATACGCCGATGCGGTGTTGGTCTTGGCATTGCTGTAGGCGCCGGTCTGGCCATAGATCAGGCCGCTGACGTTTTCGTTCGGGTCGTACAGGCTGGCCGCCGGCCAGGCGCTGCCGTTGAGGGCCGCCAGGCCTACCGTGGTGGCCTTCTCCTGGGTCAGCTCGATGCCGGTGCTGAGGTTGTGGGTGACGGCGCCGGTGTCGAAATTCGCGGTGACGTTGGCCTGGTCCGTGATGATGCGGTTGTCCTGGTGCTTGAACGTCGGGTTGCTGCGCGCGATGGTCCAGGTGGACGGATCACTGGGGTTGGGCGTCAGCAGGTTGGCGGCGCTGCCCATGAACGAGGTGAGCAGATAATCCTCGGCGGTGCGGCCCCAGCGCAGCGTGTTGTGCAAGGCGACGTCGCTGGTGAAATCGTGTTCCACGCGGGCGGTGAACATGTCGGCGGTGACATGGTCGTGGTCGGCGGTGGTGCCGTAGAAATTGGACGAGTCGACTTCGGGCGCGCTGGCGAGGAAGGGGCGCGTCGGATCCGGGCTGCTGTAGCCGGGCAGGCCGATGGTCGGCACGCCGCCATCGGGCACGTTGTTTTGCTTCACGTGCAGGTAGTCGAGGTAAACGCGGGTGGCGGTACCCAGGCCGAACGCCAGGCTCGGGGCGACGCCCCAGCGGTTGTTTTCCACCTCGTCGCGGCCGGGCACGCCGCTGTCCTGGCCCATCACATTGAGTCGAAAGGCCGAGGTGTTGCTGATCGCCTGGTTCCAGTCGGCGGTCGTGCGGCGCTGGTCGGCGCTGCCGTAGGAGAACGAGGCGGTGACGCCGCTGCCCAGCTCCGGCTGCTTGCTGACCATGTTGATCGCGCCGGTCGGCGCGGTGCGGCCGTTGTCGGTGCTGGCAGGACCCTTGATCACTTCCACCTGCTCGGTGTTGAACACGTCGCGCGAAATGCTGCCCAGGTCGCGCACGCCGTCGACGAAGATGCTGCTGGAGGTATCGAAGCCGCGCATGTAGATGGCGTCACCGGTGGAGGTGGTGCCGTTCTCGCCGACGTAGAAGGTACCCACGCCGGGACTGTTGCGCAGCGCTTCGGTCAGCGTGGTGGCGCCCTGTTCCAGGAACAGGTCCTTGCTGATCACGTTGATGGTCTGCGTGGTATCGAGGATCGGCTGGGTGAATTTGGGCGAGGCGACCTTGTCGACCTTGTAATCGTTCACCGCTGTTGCCTCGACCTGCACGCCGGGCAGGTTCTTGGTATCCGTCGTGGTGGTGGTCGTGGTGCTATCCGGTGTCGTGTCCGCGGCCCGTACAGGCTGCGCCATCGCCAAGCCAGTCATCAGGGTGGCGGCGGTAGCTGCGCTCAGGGCAGTGCGGGTGACGGGATGCTTGCGACTCTTGATATGGGCCATGGAAAGCTCGTGGAAAAAGGGATGGAGCCGTCGGCGACCATCCGCTGACGGCCGGCATGACGAGCTGGCGATAGCGGGCTTCGTCCGGATGGGTTCGTGGGTGGTGCTTGGCGGCGCGCGGTGTGCTGCATGGCGGGTGCCGTGCAACGGTCGCGTGTGGGCGCCCCCTGACGCCGCCAATCATTTAGCAAATGTTATTTTTAATGAGAATGATTTGCAACACCTTTCCTGGGCATGGCCCGTGGCAGGGAGGGCGGGGCACGGCGGTTGAGGTAGCCTTGATCGCCTGGTGTCAGGGAGAACCGTGCGATGAGAATTCTGGTGATCGGCGCTGGCGCGACCGGCGGTTATTTTGGCGGGCGCCTGCTGGAAAGCGGCCAGGACGTGACCTTCCTGGTACGCGCGGGCCGCGCGGCACAACTGGCACAACACGGCCTGGTCATCCGCAGCAGCCTGGGCGATGCGGTTTTGCCAGCACCGCCCACCGTGCAGGCCGGCGAGGTGGGTGGGCCTTATGACCTGATCCTGCTCAGCTGCAAGGCGTATCACCTGTCGCAGGTGATGGAGGACATGGCGCCGGCGGTGGGGACGAACACGGCGATCGTGCCCTTGCTCAACGGCATGCGGCACCTGGATCTGCTCGACGCCCGTTTCGGCGCGCATCGTGTGCTGGGCGGCCAATGCGTGATCGCCGCCACGCTGGACGCGCAGGGTACGGTGCGGCATCTCAACCAGTCGCACGGCCTCACTTTCGGCGAGCGCGACGGATCGCGTTCACCGCGTGCAGAGACCATTTTCAACGCGATGTCGGGGGCCCGCTTCGAGCCGCGCCTGAGCACCACCATCCTGCAGGACATGTGGGACAAGTGGGTCTTCCTCGCCTCGCTGGCGGGCATCACTTGCCTGATGCGCGCACCGGTGGGCGATATCCTGGAAGCCCCTGGCGGGTTGCAGGCAACGCTGCGGCTGCTCGATGACTGCCGTGCGGTCGCCGCGCACAACGGTCACGAGCCGAGCGATTCGGTGCTCTCCCGCGCGTTGGGCGTGTTGACGGAAACCGGCTCGACACTGAGCGCATCGATGATGCGCGACCTTGAGCAGGGGGCTCCCATCGAGGCGGATCACGTGGTGGGTGATCTGCTGGCGCGATCGGGTGCTGCGCCGGATGAATTGGCCATGCTGCGCCTGGCCTATGCGCATTTGAAGGCGTATGAGGCGAGGCGCGCGCGTAGCGGTTGATCGCTCTGGCTTCCTCTTCCCTCCGGGCCTGATTGGCGTTGACTCTCGGCTGCGAATCCTTCGGGCACGTCGTCATCACCGCTTTCGCGGGGATGCCGGGTCATAGGGCGTTCGCAAAGCAGGTTCAAAGGGGAGGAGGCAACAGGCAAAAGAAAAGGCGCCGCGCTTGCGCGCGACGCCTTCTCAAGCAACCGCTGTGGCGGTCAGTGGCTTACCAGATCTTCACCTGCTTGTCGGTCGGGCGCACCATGGCGTCGCCCGGCTTGCACTGGTATGCCGAGGCAAACGCTTCCATGTTGGACGGCGCGCCGATCGCACGCAGCGAGGCCGGTGCATGCGGGTCGGTGTTGAGGCGCAGCAAGGCCTCCTTCTCACGCACGCTGCCGCGCCACACGCGGGCCCAGCTGAGGAAGAAGCGCTGGTCTTCGGAGTAGCCGTCGATCTTCTCGCCGGCTTCCTGCGGGTTCTTCTTCAACGCTTCCTGCAGCGCGTCGTAGGCCACGTTCAGGCCGCCCAGGTCGGCGATGTTCTCGCCCAGGGTCAGCTCGCCGTTGACGTGCGCATCCGGCTTGTCCTTGATCGGCGTGTAGTCGTTGAACTGCTGCACGAGCTTGGCGGTGCGGGCCTCGAACTTGGCCTTGTCGTCCTTGGTCCACCAGTTGACATTGTTGCCTTCGCCGTCGAACTGGCTGCCCTCGTCGTCGAAGCCATGGCTGGCTTCGTGGCCGATCACCGCACCGATGCCGCCGTAGTTGATCGCGTCGTCGCCGTTGGCATAGAAGAACGGCGGCTGCAGGATCGCGGCCGGGAAGTTGATGGTGTTGTCGGTCGGGTTGTAATAGGCGTTGACCGTCTGCGGGGTCATGCCCCACTCGAGGCGGTCGGTCGGCTTGCCGATCTTGGCCAGGTCGTACTGGTAGTTGAACTTGGCGGCGGCTTCCACGTTGCCGTAGTAGTCGCCCGGCTTGACGTCCAGGCCCGACCAGTCACGCCACTTGTCCGGGTAGCCGATCTTGGGCAGGAAGGTATCCCACTTGGCGATGGCCTTGGCCTTGGTCTCGTCGCTCATCCAGTCGAGGTTCTGGATGCGCGCCTTCAGCGCGTTGCGCACGTTGTCGACCAGTTCCTTGGCACGGTCCTTGGCTTCGGGCGTGAACACCTTGGCCACGTACAGCTGGCCCAGCGCTTCACCCATCGACTCGTTGACGCCGCCGAGCACGCGCTTCCAGCGCGGCTTCTGCTCCGGCTGGCCGGCGAGGGTCTTGCCGTAGAAGTCGAACTTGTTGTCCTGGAATGCCTTGCTGAGGAACGGCGAGGCGTCGTCGATGGTGTGGTAGCGCAGGTAGGCCTGCCACTGGTCGATCGGGCCGCTGGCCAGCAGCTTGTCGAACTCGGCGAAGAACTTCGGCTGCGACAGCGAGAAGCCCTTGTCGATGGTCACGCCCTGGGCCTTGAAGAAATCATCCCAGTTGAAGTGCGGGGTGACCTTGTCGGCGTCCTTGACGCTGACGAAGTGGTACTGGTTCTCCGGCTTGCGCAGCTCCACCGGGGCCAGCGAGGCCTTGGCCAGCTCGGTTTCGAACGCCAGCACCTGGCCGGCCTGCTTCTTCGCGTCGGCCTCGGACACGCCGGTCAGCTGCAGCGCCTGGGCGATGTGCGCGACGTAGGCGTCGCGGATTTCCTGGTACTTCGGATCGAGGTAGTAATCCTTGGTCGGCAGGCCCAGGCCGTTCTGGTAGACGTAGCCGATCTGCATCTTGGCGTCCTTGAAATCGGCGCCGGAGCCGAACTGGAACACCTGCATGTCGCCATCGGCGAAGCTCTTGGTGATGTAGTCGGCGACGTCCTTGCCGCTCTTGAGCGCGGCGATGGCGTCGAGCTTGGGCTTGATCGGGTCGAAGCCGGCCTTCTCAATGGCGGCGTCGTCCATGCCCGCGGCATACAGATAGCCGATCTTCTGCTCGATGGAGCCGGCCTTGGCGTTGGCGGCATCCTTGGCGGCGGCGTCGACGATCTCGTGCTGCGTGTTGAGGCTGTCGTCGGCCAGCTTGTCGAACGCGCCCCAGCGGCTGCGGTCGTTCGGGATCGGGTTGGCGGCGACCCACTTGGCGTTGACGAAGCCGTTGAAGTCCTGGCAGGCCTGGATGCCGTTGTCCAGCTCGCTGATGTCGAACACGCTCTTGGGCGCGGCCGGGGCGGCGGCGGTGGTGCTGGCAGCGGCCGGTGCGGTGCTGCTGGCGGCCGGGGCCTGTTCGGCCTGCTCATGCTTGCCACAGGCGCTGAGCGACAAGGCAAGGCTCACTGCGAGCGCAATGGGCTTCATATACGGCTTGGTCATGGATTTCCCTCTGTTGTGCTGCGCCCGCATGGGCGGCCGATGGTGAACGCGATCGCGAAGCCCCCGTGACCACGGGATCGCAAGAACGACTTTTCAGGCTATGCCGCAAGTCATGCCCGGGACAGTGTCAAAGGTCAGGGGCGCGGTGCAACCCCTGCCACCAGATCCAGCCAGGCGCGGGCGGCCGGAGAGAGGGTGGTGCCCTGGCGCCAGGCCAGCACCAATTTCCAGCGCAGGTCGCTGGCGGCCAGCGGCAACGCCACCAGGCCGCTGAGGGAGCGCTCCTTGATGGTCAGCCGCGGCAGCAGGGCGATGCCGGCGCCGGCCGCCACCAGCGCCAGGATGAAGTCGACCTGGGCGCTGCGCACGGTTTCCCTTGGCACCACGCCATGGCGGGCACAGGCTTCGCGGATCAGCCGGTTGAGCGCAAAGCCTTCCTCGAACAGGATCAGCGGCGTCTCGCGCAACCATGCCAGGCGGAAGCGCTTGGCCTGTGCGCGCGAATGTGTCCGCGGCAGCAGCGCGTACATCGGCTCGTTGCATACCGACTGATGGTCGAGTCCTTCGCCGACGGGCAGCAGGGTGGCGGCTACTTCCAGTTCACCTGCCAGCACCGCTTGTTCCAGCCGTCGGCTGCCCTGTTCCCGCAGGTGGATGTCGATATGCGGATGCTGCTGGCGATAGCGTGCCAGCAGGGGCGCGAACAGCACGCTGCTGCCCAGCTGCGGAAGGCCCAGCCGAAGTTCGCCACGCTTGAGGCCGCGCAGCGCGTCCAGTTCTTCGTGCAGGCGCGCCGATTCGGCCAGCATCGCCAGCGCATGGCGGTGCACCACCTCGCCCGCGGCAGTGAGGCGCACGCCACCCCGGCCGCGCTCCAGCAGGCGCGTACCCAGTTCGTCCTCAAGCTGGGCCATGGACTTGCTCAAGGTGGGCTGGCTGGCATGGGCATGCCCGGCCGCGCGGGCGAAGCCGCCGTGCCTCACCACCTCGACCAGATAGCGCAGGCTGCGCAAGTCCATGGGTATGCCTATTGGGAATGGAAGTGATGGAAACAATTCATTTCCATCATAGTTTGGCCGGGACTAGCCTTGCCACATGACTACCCTGCATGTCCGACTGCGCTGGCTCAGCTGGCACCGGCCCCGGCTGGCCCGCTGGAGCCAGGTGGGGTTGATCGTGCTGCTCTGGTTTGCCTGCGACCAATGCGTGCGCCGGCTGCATGTGCCGGTGCCCGGCAGCGTGCTGGCGCTGGGTTTGTTGCTGCTCCTGCTGCTCAGCGGTGTGGTGCCGGCCGTGGGGCTGCGTCGCGGCGCGGACTGGTTGCTGGCGGAGATGCTGTTGTTCTTCATTCCCGCCGTGATGGCGGTATGGCAGCACCTGCCTTTGCTGCGGCAGCAGGGTGTGCGCATTTTCGTGGTGATCGTGGTGGGTACGGTGCTGGTGATGGGCACTACCGCGTTGCTGGTCGACCTGATGTTCCGCTGGAGGCAGCGGCATGCGCGCTGAGCTGCTCTCGCTGGTCTGGCTGGCCGTCACCGTGGGCGGCTATTACGCGCTGAAGCCGGTCTATCGCCGCCATCCGCGCTGGTGGACCTCGCCCCTGCTCACCGTGCCCTTGTTGCTGGCGCTGCTCGGCCTGCCGTTGGGCATGAACTATCCGGTCTATATCCAGGACACGCACTGGCTGGTGCTGATGCTCGGGCCGGCCACGGCGGCGTTCGCGTTGCCCATCTTCCGCTACCGCGCGTTGATCCGCGCCCACTGGCCCGCGCTGATGGCGGGTGTGCTGGGCGGTAGCGCCATGGCGATTGCCAGCGCCTGGGTGTTGGCCACGTGGTGCGGGCTGGATGATTCGGTAAGGCGCAGCCTGCTGGCACGCTCCATCACCACGCCGCTGGCCATGCTGGTATCGGCGGATATCGGTGGCGTGCCGGAACTCACCGCCTTGTTCGTGGTGATCACCGGCGTGGCGGGCATTGCCCTGGGCGAGTTGTTGCTGCGTTGCCTGCCGCTGCGTTCGGCGCTGGCGCGTGGCGCGCTGTTCGGTGTGGGCGCGCATGGTGCCGGCACTGCCAAGGCCTATGACGTGGGCACGGAAGAGGGCAGCGTGGCGAGCCTGGCGATGGTGTTGGCGGGACTTCTCAACGTATTGCTGGCGCCGACCCTGGCGAGCCTGCTGCGCTAAGCCGCAAAGCAGTGAAGGGCGCAGGAAAATGCGCCTGCCGGCTGTTATTCGCCTGTCACCTTGGCCGCCTATCGTCCGGGCTTCCAGCGCTTGAGGGGAAGCGCACAACCCGCGACCGTAGGGAGCCTTCCATGCGACACCAACTCGCAGTCTGTCTTGCCGCGTGTATTCTGAGCCTTTCCGCTATTTCGCTTGCGCAGATCCCCGTTCATGCCGAAACCGCATCCGATGCGGCGGGCTGGCCCGGCAAGGACGGTCGAACGGCCACCCCGATCAAGCACCTGGTGGTGATCTTCCAGGAGAACGTCTCCTTCGATCACTACTTCGGCACTTATCCCAACGCCGCCAACCTTCCGGGTGAGCCGGCCTTCTATGCACGTCCGTTCACGCCGCACGTGAATGGCCTGAGCGCCAGCCTGCTTACCAGCAACCCGACCAAGGCCAACAGCGCCAACGGCAGCGCTGCGATCAATCCGTTCCGCCTGGATCGCACGCAGGCGGCCACCGCCGACCAGGATCATGCCTATGGCCCGGAGCAGCAGGCGTTCGACGGCGGCGCGATGGATCTGTTCCCCAAGTTCACCGGTTCGGGTGAAACGTTGCCGGGCGCGCCCGCGGACGAGGACGGCGCCGGCCAGGTGATGGGGTATTACGACGGCAACACCGTCACCGCGATGTGGAACTACGCGCAGTGGTTTGCGCTGAACGACAACAGCTACGGTACTACCTTCGGTCCGTCGACGCCGGGCGCGATCAACCTGGTTTCCGGCCAGACCAATGGCGTGACGCAAACGCTCAACGGCACCGCCAACGAGGTCAACGATGGCCAGGGCGGCCTGACCCTGTTCGGCGATGCCGATCCGATCGGTGACGTGTGCTCCTCGCCCACCGGCAACCAGGTGCAGTTCGGCGGCCGCAATATCGGTGACCTGCTGAATGATGCGGGCGTAACCTGGGGCTTCTTCGAGGGTGGCTTCGATCTCACCCAGGTGAACACCAACGGCAGCACGGGCTGCAAGCGCAAGACGCTTTCCACGGTGACCCAGGTGAGCGAGAGCGATTACATCCCGCACCACCAGCCGTTCCAGTACTACCCGTCCACCGCCAACCCCACCCACGTGCGGCCGACCTCGGTGGCAACCATTGGCCACCAGGGCGATGCGGCCAATCACCAGTACGACATCAACGATTTCTACGCGGCGGTGAGCGCGGGCAACTTCCCGGCGGTGAGCTTCCTCAAGGCGCCGGGCTACCAGGATGGGCATGCCGGCTATTCCGATCCGCTGGACGAGCAGCAGTTCGTGGTGCACGTGATCAACTTCCTGCAGCAGCAGCCGGAGTGGCGCGATACCGCGGTGGTGATCGCCTATGACGACTCCGACGGTTGGTACGACCACCAGGCCGCGCCGCGCATCAATGCGTCGGCGACCGCTTCCGATGCGTTGGATGGCGCGGGGGTGTGCAAGGCGCCGAGCACGCTGCCCGGCATCGCCAGCAATGGCAAGCCGGTGCAGGGCCGTTGCGGCCACGGTCCGCGCCTGCCGCTGCTGGTGGTTTCGCCGTGGGCACGCAGCAACTTCGTCGACCACACGCTGACCGACCAGTCGTCCATCACGCGCTTCGTCGAGGACAACTGGCTGCACGGCAAGCGCATCGGCGGTGGTTCGTTCGATGCCATCGCCGGCTCGCTGGAACATATGTTCGACTTCTTCCAGCCGCTACCGGCGCGCCGCAAGCTGATCCTGGACGAACAGACCGGCCAGCCGCAGCAGCAGCCGTCGCCCTGGCCGTGGGCCAGCCAGCCGCATACGCCGCACGGCTGAGCGAACCACTGGCATTTCGCACGCCCCGGACAGTGTCCGGGGCGTTGTCGTCAGGATTCACGCGAAAGGAGCTGCCGAGCTTGCATCCCGCACGTCGACGTTTTCTCAAGGGCATGGCCTGGGGTGTCAGCGCCGGCGTGTTGCCGCTCGGTTGGCGTGCCTATGCCGGACAGATGCCCATGGCGATGCCTTCGGGCACGGGTGGCGGCGCACTCTGCAAGCATCCGGTCGCTGATCAGACCAGCGTGCCGCGCCTGCTCGATCCCACGCGGCTGACTCCGTTCGTCGACCCCCTGCCGGTGCCGCCGGTGTTGCGTGCCGACCCTAGCGCGACGCTGCGCATCGCGATGCGCGAAAGCGAACAACGCCTGCATCGCCAATTGCCGCCCACGCGGCTATGGACATACGGCGGCTGCATGCCCGGGCCGACCATCGAGGCGCGCAGCGGCCAGCCGTTGCATGTCGAATGGATCAACCGCCTGCCGGACAGGCACTTCCTGCCGATCGATCACCATATCTGCGGCGCCGAGGCCGATCAGCCGGAGGTGCGTGGCGTGGTCCATGTGCACGGCGCGCGCGTGCCCGCGGCCGACGACGGTTATCCCACGGACTGGCTGGTGCCCGGACAGTCGCGGCGGCAGACTTATCCCAACCGCCAGGACGCGGCGACGCTGTGGTATCACGACCACACCATGGGCATCGAGCGGCTCAATCTCTACGCCGGCCTGTTTGGCATGTTCCTGCTGCGCGACGAGCACGAACTGTCGCTGGGCCTGCCCGATGGCGAACACGAACTGCCGCTGGTGTTGAGCGATCGCCTGCTGACCGAGGATGGCCAGCTCTATTACCCGACGTCGGGCGTAAGCGATGCGCCGTGGGTGCCCGAAGTATTCGGCAACGCGATGCTGGTCAACGGCGCGCTGTTGCCGCGGCATGACGTGCAGCCGCGCCGCTACCGTTTCCGCGTGCTCAACGCCGCCAACGGACGCTTCTTCCACCTGAGCCTGCGCGGGCAGCGGCCGTTCCTGCAGATCGGCAGCGACCAGGGCCTGCTGGCGGCGCCGGCGAGCCAGACCAGCCTGTTCCTTGCGCCGGGCGAGCGGGCCGACCTCGTGATCGATTTTGCCGCGCTGGCCGGTGGCGCCATCGAGCTGATGAACGACAGCCTGCCGCTGATGCGCTTCCAGGTGGCCGCCGGCACGGTGAGCGACGCCAGCCGCGTGCCGGCGGTGTTGCGCGACGTGCCGCGCATAGCGGAGTCCAAGGCAACGCAGACCCGCGTGCTGACCATCGACGAATACGCCAATTGCGTGTCCGATCCGATGCTGATGCTGTTGGATGGCAAGCATTGGCACGATCCGGTGAGCGAGAAGCCACGCCTGGGCACCACCGAAATCTGGAGCCTGGTGAACCTGACCGAGGACACCCATCCGATTCATCTGCACCTGGTGCGCTTCCAGATCCTCGATCGCCGGCCGTTCGACGTGGACCTGTACGTGGCATCGAAGACCCTGCGCTACCTCGGGCCGGCGCAGCCACCGCCGCCGCACGAGGCCGGCTGGAAGGACACGGCGCAGGTGTATCCGGGCATGGTCACGCGCTACATCATCACCTTCGAAGGTTATGCCGGGCGCTATGTGTGGCACTGCCACCTGCTGGAGCACGCGTCCAACGAGATGATGCGGCCGTTTGAAGTCGTGGCCTGACGTACCTCGACCTCCCTCGTCATCCCCGCGAATGCGGGGATCCAGAGGCGTTCGTTACCTTGTGTTATTGCTGGGCTTGCTTCAACGCGTCGGCATCCAGCTTCAACACCGGATACTCGCCCACGTGCTGCGAGCTGTACCACGGCGAACGTTCGAAGAAGAACATCAGTCGCGCCTCCGGGCTGGCGGCGAACGCGGCATCGTCATGCAGTTTCTGCTCGAATGCGGCCTTCAGCGCCGGGTCCTTGGCCATCATCTCGCGCGCCAGCTTTTCCACCACGCGCGGTTCGCCGTATTCCTTCGCCTCGAAGATCGCGTTGAGGAAACCCCAGCGCAGCAATGAGTCGGGCGCCTGCGGTTCCAGCAGCTGGATGGCGACGTTGGCGTCGCGCTGGTCCAGCGGCACGATCACCGAGCCGGCCGGCAGCACCACGTCGCGCGTGGTTTCGCTGAGCGTGAAGTCGCGCAGCATCAGGTGGCCTTCGAACGGCTTGGAGGCCCACTGGGGGTTGTCCAACTGGTAGGCACCCGCATGCATCGTCAGCGGCCGGGTGGTGCGCTGGTATGCGATGCCGTGCGCGTCGAGCTTGCCGATGATCGCCGTCCATTGCACCGGAATCGCGTACGCCGCCGGCGGCGTGATCGACAGGTCCGGCAGCAGCCCGTTCCAGTTCGGGATGGTGTAGCTCTGCTTGTGGCTCGGGTCGTACTGGATCCAGTCGCTGCCGGAGACATCGCTGTGCGTGATGCTGAAGCGGTAGCTCTTGAACTCGTAAGGCGTGGACGCGGGATCGGCCTTGAAGGTGAGCGGCACGCTGGCGTGCGCATCGGCGGCGCGGGCGATTACATCGGCATTGGCCTTGCGGTTGGCGGCGAGCAGCGTGTCCGCGTTCCGCGCCACCTGTTCCAGCGTCAGTTCCACCAGGTCGTAGGTGCTACGCACGCGGTTCTCGTACGACTTCAGCATATGCGTCTCGACCAGCAGCGCCGGGCGGTTCTGCAGCGCCGCGTAGCCGGTGGAAAAGCGCGGGCCCGAACCGAAGTTCTCGATGCCCTTGCGCGGGTCGCGGCCGTCCTTCAGTTCCAGGTAGATCGACGGCAGGTGGCCGCGCCGCTCGAACGCCGGCATCACCTTGTTGACGAACAGGTCCTGCTGCCATGCGCTCACCGCCGGGTCGAGCTTGTGCGGGTCTTCCAGGTACCAGGTCAGGTCGTACTGGTAGTCCGCGCCGTCGGTGGTATGGATGTCCATCAACAGGTCGGGCTGCCAGCGCTGCCACAGCTTCAACCAGTCGAGCATTTCCGGCGCATCGGCTTTGATGTAGTCGCGGTTGAGGTTGAGGTATTGCGACTGCCCGCGAAAACCCATGCTTTCGGGCCCGTTCTGGTTGATGCGGTGATAGGGCGACGAATTCTCATGGCCATCCACGCTGAACACCGGGATGTAGACCAGCACCACCTTGTCCAGCAGGTGCGGCAGCTTGCCGGTAACGGCGAAGTCGCGCAGCAGCATCAGGCCCGCGTCCTTGCCCTCGATCTCGCCCGGATGGATGCCGGCCTGCAGCAGCACCACCGGCTTGCCCTTGGCGTGCGCGGCGGCGGGGTCGAAGCTGCCGTCGCCGCTGGCGATCACCACCGTCATCGGACGCCCTTCGGGCGAGGTGCCGTAGGTCTCCAGCTTGATCTTGCCTGGCGCGGCTTGGGCCAATCGCTGCAGGTAGTCCAGCGTGGTGACCATGTCCGGCGTGGTGCGAAAGTGCGCGGCTTCGGCGGGCGTGGTCCAGTCGGTTGCGTGCGAGCCCATGGCGGCAAGTCCCAGCAGGGTCGAAAGGAAAAGCTGACGTGGCTTCATGCAGGGTCCTGGTCGTGGTCGCGCAGCCTGGCAGGCGAAGCCGGCAAGGTATCAGGCGCGACGGCGCCACCGGAAATGATGAATGCCATGGCCTGGTCCATGGTCCAGTCGGTGGGGGTGAGTTCGTCCACCGGCACCACTTCCAGGTAGCCGCCCGTCGGGTTGGGCGTGGTGGGGATATACACCGCCGCCATCTCGCGGCCGCTGCCTTCCTCCACCATCACGCGGGTGACGAAGCCGACCACCTTCATGCCGCGACGTGGAAAGTCGATCAACACCACGCGCTGCACGCCCGAGGGTTTCTGTTGCAGCACCGCCATCAACTTCTTGGTGCCGCCATAGATGGTCTGCACCACCGGGATGCGTGCCAGCACCGCGTCGAACCCATCGATAAGACGCTTGCCGATCATGCGGTTGGCCAGCCAACCGATACCGTAGAGCACCACCAGGGTCAGCAGCAGGGCCAGCACGAACAGGATCACGTCGCTGTTGAGCGCGGCCGCGGCCTTGGGTGAGCTGGGCGAGAACGTCGCCAGCAGGGCCGTGACCAGCGGTGCGCCGACGCCGGCGAACATGCCCAGCACGAACTTGAACACCACCCAGGTCACCCATAGCGGGATGACGGTGAGCAGGCCGGTGAACAGATAACGTTTGAGGCGCAGGCGCGGCATGGCTTGGGGGAACCGGGGGAAGGAGGGCGCATTGTAGGCGAGACGCTGACCGGGGCTGGGTGGCCCTTGCCGGGGACGGGCTGTGATTTTCCCCGGCGTGGCGCGAATCATCGGTTAGCGACAAGGTGCGGATGGTCATGACGGACAGGCAATACCAACAACGGTTCGAGGCGCTGTTGCGCGAACACCAGGGCATCGTGCTCAAGGTGGCGGGTGCCTATGCCCGCGACAGAGAGGAGCGCAATGACCTGGCCCAGGAGATCTGCACCCAGCTCTGGCGTGCCTTCTCCAGCTTCGACGAGCGGCTTGGGCGCTTTTCCACCTGGATGTACCGCATCGCGTTGAACGTGGCGATCTCGCAGCGTCGACGCGTCCGCAGCGCCCAGGTGTACTTCGAACCGTTGGAGGCACACCACCTGGACAGCATCGGCGGTCATGCCATCGATGAGCCGGACGAGCGCCTTGCCGCGCTGTACCGCTTCATCGGCCAGCTCGATCCGCTCAACCGGGCGCTGATCCTGTTGTACCTGGAAGACCGCAGCTATGCCGAGATCGCCTACGTGCTCGGCATCAGCGAGACCAACGTGGCGACCAAGATCAGCCGTGTGAAACAGAAGCTGCGCGAGCAGGCGGCGCAGATGGCGCTTAGCGAGGAGACCTGACCATGGAACTCGATGACTTCAAACTGGCCTGGCAACAGATCGATCGCCGGCTCGAACAGCAACATGCGCTCAACCTGCAGTGGCTGCAGACCACGGCCGCGACGCGCGCGCGGCGGCGCTTGCGTCCGCTGTGGTTCGGCCAGCTTCTGCAGATGGCTGGCGGGGTGGCGTTGATCGTATTGGCCGCGGGCTTCTGGAGCGCCCGCCGCGACAACCCGCACCTGCTGGCGTGCGGGCTGATGCTGCATGGTTATGGCCTCATGCTCGTGCTGGCAGGGGCACGCAACCTCTACCTGATCGGTCGCGTCGACTATGGCTTGCCGGTGCTGGTCATCCAGAAGCGCCTGGCGGCTTTGCGGGCATGGCGGGTGGGCGTGGAGGCGCCGGTGTTCGGCGCGCTCGGCTGCTTTGTCTGGATTCCGCTGGCACTGGTGTCGTTCGACCACTGGTGGGGCGTGGACCTGTGGGTGCGCGCGCCGGTGGTGGTCTGGAGCTTCATCGCCAGCGGCGTGGCCTGCCTGCTGGTGTTCGGCGGAATCATCGCCTGGTCGCGCCGTCCCGGGCATGAGCGGATGGCCAATGTCTTGAGCCGTCAGGCCGCCGGCGGCAGCGTACAGCGTGCGCAGGCCGAGCTGCAGGAGCTGGCGCGCTTCGAGCAGGATTGAGGCGGGTGCATCAGGCGCCCGCCCGCGCCTTGGGCTTCAGCCGCACATAGAGTTGCTTGCGGACCAGCGCCACCACGTCGCCGCCGGCGGTTTTCACCGCGACCTCGAACCAGCGCAGGACTTTTTCGCCTCCCGCCGCCGCGGCGCGCAGCTCATCCACCACGGCCGGCTCGAGCTTGAAGCGGGCGTACACGTCCTGCTTGCCCGGCGACACGAAGTCGATGGCGCCCGCCTTGTCCCACACATAGTAGTCATCGCCCAACTGGTGCATGGCCAGCAGCATCCAGAACGGATCGGTCATCGCAAACAGGTTGCCGCCGAACTGGGTGCGTACGTAGTTGCGGTTCCACGGCCGCAGGCGCAGCACGACGTGGACTTCGGACCAGTCCTCCGCAACGTATTGCACACGGATGCTGTTGAAGAAAAACGGCGGCCACAGGTTCATCAGCCGGCGGAAGGTGGATGCGCGCATGACGGATTTCTTGAGGAGAGGCGGCCAGCATAACCCAGACATACTGCCGCGTATGGATGGTGCGCCTAAGTCGGCCGGGCATCGCTAGATTCCTACGGAGCCCACTCGCAGGGTCGGCCAGTGCTCATTATGGAACGCAAAATTTCGCGGCTATACTCCTGCGCAAACGACGGCGCGAGGGACGCCGCGTCCAAACGGGGGAGTTCATGAAAAAGCTGCTTAGGCGCGCAGTGGGCTGCGTGCTTTGTCTTTTGACGTGTTCCGCGTTCGCGGAACAGGTGCCGCTTGCCGACCTCGCGCGCCATGAGCAATACGGTGCGGTGAAGATTTCCGATGATGGTCGCTATCTTGCCGCGACGACCGTTGTCGACGGCAAGCCACTTCTTGCCTTGATCGACCTGATCAACAAGAAAGGCGGGATGATTCATCCACGCGAAGGCAACCAGATCGTCGATTTCTGGTGGGTGAACGATCACCGGGTGCTTTACACCGAAGGCACCGAGGTCTCCGGTTTCGATCGGCCGTTCTCCACCGGCGAGATCTTCGGCGTGAATGCCGATGGAAGCGGCGCCGACATACTGTTTGGTTACCGGGCAGGGGGAGCAGGCTCGACCGGCTCGCACATCCAGCGTACGGAATCCGAGCGCGCGAGCGCCGAGCTGATCTCCACGCTGCGCGACGACCCCAACCACGTGCTGATTGGCGTCAGTCCCTGGGACAGCGGTGCGGATGGTGCCTTCACCAAGGTTTACCTGATGGACGTCCGTGACGGCACCAAGCACCAGGTCGCCACGGCGCCTGTGCGCAACGCTTCATTGCTGGCCGATCATCACGGCGTGGTGCGGTTCGCCTCGGGCGTGGACAGCCATGACTACGAGCAGGTCTATTACCGCGAGGGAGACGGCAAGCCGTGGACGCTGCTGTTCCAGGGTGACGGAGAGCGCGGCGTCGCCTACCCGATGACGTTCAATCAAGACGACACCCTCGTGTACATGTCATGCGCGGATGCCGGCAAGGTCAGCGCGCTATGTCCTTGGGATGCGGCGACCAAGACGATGCAGTCGCCCGTGTGGAGCAGCGCCAGCACCGACATGACCGGATTGGTTCATAGCCTGGACCGGCGGGACGTCGTTGGCGTGTACTCGATGCCTTCGACCCCGGCGGTCGAGGCCATCGTTGCCGGTGCGGACTCAATCAAGGCGATCGCTACGTTGTCGCACGCCTTGCCCGGCGAAAGCGTGCACATCGTCTCCACCACCAAGGACGGCAGCAAAGCCGTGGCGCTGGCGTCGTCGGACATGGACCCGGGAACGTTCTACCTGTGGGACGCGGCGACCGGGAAAGCCACGCCCCTGTTGCAGCGCGCCTCGTGGATCAAGCCGAGCCAGATGGCGGCGATGCAGCCGGTCGAGTTCAAGGCTCGCGATGGCCTCGCCCTGCATGGCTACCTGAGCATGCCGCCGGGCAAGGAGCAGGCGAAACACCTGCCGTTGGTGATGTATATCCACGGCGGTCCATTCGGCGTGCGTGACGAATGGCAGTTCGATCCTTACGTGCAGATGTTGGCCACGCGTGGCTATGCCGTACTGCAGGTCAACTACCGCGGATCGGGCGGGTACGGACACGACTTTGAGCATGCCGGTTTCCGCCAATGGGGCGGCAAAATGCAGGACGACGTTACCGATGCGACGCATTGGGCGATTGAACAAGGCATTGCCACGCCAGGCCACATCTGCATTTTTGGCGGCAGCTATGGCGGCTACGCCGCGCTGGAAGGGGCCGTGAAGGAGCCTGACCTTTATCGCTGCGCGATCGGCTACGTGGGTGTCTACGACCTGTCCATGATGTATACCGATGGCGATATTTCCGATCGCACCGTCGGCAAGAGTTATCTACGCATGGCGCTCGGCACCGATCCGGCCGAGTTGGCCTCGCACTCGCCAGTCAACCAGCTCGACAAGCTCAAGGCCAGCGTGATGCTGGTCGTGGGTGGCGCGGATGTGCGTGTGCCGCCCAGGCAGGGGCAGAGCCTGCATGCCGCCCTGCAAAGCCGTGGGATCGCGCACGAATGGGTGTACAAGCCCAACGAGGGGCATGGCTTCTACGACGAGGCCAATACCGCCGAGTTGTTCCAGCGGGTGACGCAGTTCCTGGATCGCAATATCGGGCAGGGTGCCGGCCCTGCCATCGGCTCGCCTTGAGCCTCCTGCGGTGAACTGACGTTTTGACACGGCCCCACCCATGGGGGGGCCGTGTCGTGTCCGCATTGCGGACTTCAGAACAGCAGCGACGCCATCCGTCGGCGATACCGCCCCACCAGTTCGCCATCATCCAGCGTGGTGAATGCAGCAAGCAGGCGCTTCTTGGCCTGGCCGTCGTTCCAGTCGCGGGCGCGTTCCAGGATCGCCAGGAATTGATCCAGGCCGGCGGCGGCATCGCCTTCCAGCAACAGGCGCACGCCGAGCAGGTCGCGGGCGGCCCAGTCGGTGCCATCGGCCTGTACGCGCTGCTGCAGTTCCGCCAGCGACGGCGCACCCTTGAGGGCACGGGCCAGGTCCAACTGGCTGCGCAGGCGCACGGCGCGAGCCTCGGTGGCGAGGTTGGCGGGAAGCGCGGTGAGTTCGGCCTCGGCAGCCTCGACGTGACCGGCCTGCATCAGGGCCAGCGCCAGGTCCAGTTTCAGTTCGGAACGGTCCGGTTCGGCGGCGATGGCTTGTTGCAGGCGGTTGATGGCTTCCTCGGGGGATTCGGCCACCGCAGGCTCAGCCTCGGCATCGCCCGCGCCGTCCAGCGGCTGGATATGGCGCGTGAGGAATTCGCGCAGCTGTCCCTCCGGCAGGGCGCCGGCAAAGCCGTCCAGCACCTGTCCGTCCTTGACCAGCATCACCGTGGGAATGCTGCGGATGCCGAACATGGCGGCCAGCTGCTGCGACTTGTCCACGTCGACCTTGGCCAGGCGGAACGCGCCGTTGAACTCCGCGGCAAGCTTTTCCAGCATGGGGCCAAGCGTCTTGCAGGGGCCGCACCAGGTTGCCCAGAAGTCCACCAGGATCGGCGTGGTCAGTGAGGCTTGCAGCACCTCGGCTTCGAAATTGTCCTCGCGCACCTCAAAAACGTGCGCCTGGGCGGTCGTGGCACTCACTGGGAACTCCCGTTGACGAATGGCCCACAGATCAGGGCGTTGCCCAGCATATCAAGGGCGTCGAGGTCATCGGCCAGAACAGCGGGGGGCCGAACGCAAGATGTCTGTGCCGAAAGACCGATCAGCGCTTGGCGGCGATATTTGCGAAAATCCCCCGATGACCATGCCAGCCCCAGGCATCAAACCCGACATCGCTCCTCCCATGCTGTGGATCTGCGAGCACTGCGACACGGTTTATCACCGGCGCGTGCTGGCGTGGGGTGAAGTGGCCCGGTGTGCCCGCTGCGACGCCATCCTGGCACGTCATCATGCGCTGGGTGTGCGGGGCATGCTGGCGCTGGTGCTGACGGCCATGATCGCCTTCCTGCAGGCCAACATCTGGCCGATCGTCACGCTGGGGCTCAATGGCCAGCTGATCAGCACCACGCTGTGGGGCTGCATCGTGATGATGTGGCGGGAGCATTCGCAGGTGGTGGCGGTGATCGCCGCCTGCACGCTGTTCTTCTTTCCGATCGGCAAGATGCTGTTGTTGGGCTGGGTGCTGCTCTATGCGCGCAAGGGTGAGCGTGCGCCGGGGTTCCGGCTGGCCATGGTGACGCTATACCACATTGGTCCCTGGACGATGAGCGAGGTGTTCGTGCTGGGCACGCTGGTGGCCATCGTCAAGGCGCACATGTATTTCGAGGTGATCGCCAATCCCGGCATCTTTGCCTATGGCGTGCTGATGCTGGTCATCACGGCGTTCGCCAGCATCGACGTGCGCGGGCTGTGGGATCTCACCCGGGAGCGTGGGGCATGAATCCGCTGCCGCGCGCCGGCGAGCTCGGCCTGATCGGCTGCCATGTCTGCGGATTGGTGTGCCGTGACATCAAGGTGCCAGACGCCGCCTGTCCGCGCTGCGGTTCGGCGCTGCACAGGCGCAAGGCGGCCAGTTACACCAGGACCTGGGCGTTGCTGCTGGCGGCGTTCTTTTTCTATATACCCGCCAATGTGCTGCCTATCATGCGCACGGTGAGCGTGGGCGACGTGGACGACAACACCATCCTCAGCGGCATCATCGAGCTGTGGGTGAAGGGGTCGCCCGACCTGGCGATCATCGTGTTCACCGCCAGCATCGTGGTGCCCGTGCTGAAGTTCTTCGCGCTGGGGCTGCTGCTGATCAGTTCGCAGCGCGGCAGCCAGTGGGCGCAGCGCCAACGCGGCAGGCTGTACCGGCTGGTGGAGTTCATCGGCTACTGGTCGATGCTGGATGTGTTCGTGGTGGCGCTGCTGACGGCGCTGGTGCAGTTCGGTTTCTTCAGCCAGGTGGAACCGCTGCCTGGCGTGGTGTTCTTCGGCCTCACGGTGGTGATCACCATGGTGGCCTCGATGACGTTCGACCCTCGACTGATTTGGGATGGCAGGGACTTCGATGACTGACGAAAACAAGCCGATCACCGACGCCGACCTGCCCGAGCCGGTGGTGCAGCGCCCGCGCATCAATGCGTCGCTGGTGTGGCTGGTGCCGATCCTGGCCGCGTTGGTGGGCCTCTCGCTGGTGATCCATGCCTGGATCCAGGCCGGTCCCACCATCAGCATCAGCTTCCAGAGCGCCGAGGGGCTGGACCCGGGCAAGACGCCGGTGAAGTACAAGAACGTGGTGATCGGCCGCGTGACCGCCGTGCGCCTGAGCGAGGACCGCTCCCGCGTGGTCGCCAAGGTGGCGCTGGAGAAGAGTGCCGAGGGCTTCGCCACGGCCGATACGCGCTTCTGGGTGGTGCGTCCGCGCATCGGCCTGGGCGGCGTGTCGGGCATCGATACGTTGCTGTCGGGTGCCTTCATCGGGGCCGACGTGGGCGAGTCGCAGGAGCCGAAGGACAATTTCACCGGCCTGGAGGCTCCGCCCACGGTGACGCATGGCGCGCCGGGCAAGACCTACGAGCTGCATGCGGATGACCTGGGCTCGCTCGATATCGGTTCGCCCATCTACTACCGCCGCATCCAGGTGGGGCGGGTGTCGTCCTATCACCTGGACAGCGACGGCAAGAGTGTCTCGGTGCAGATCTTCGTGGATGCCCCCAACGACCAGTTCGTCACCAAGTCGACGCGCTTCTGGAACGCCAGCGGCGTGGACGTGTCGCTGGGCGCCGATGGCCTGAAGGTCAACACGCAGTCGCTGGCCACGGTGCTGGCCGGTGGCGTGGCGTTCCAGGATCCACCGGGCCCGCACGACGCGACGCCTGCCGACGAGAACGCCGCCTACACCTTGTTCAACGACCGTGGCACCGCGATGGCGCCGCCCGATGGCGAGCCGCACTACATCCGCATGCGTTTCGACCAGTCCATGCGTGGGCTGGCGGTGGATGCGCCGGTGGAGTTCCTCGGCGTGCCGTTTGGGCGGGTGGTGTCGGTCAACCTCGATTTCGATGAAAAGACCCAGGCGTTCTCCACCGTGGTGGGCGCCGTGGTCTATCCGGCCCGCCTGGGCAAGGCGCACGACAAGCTGGTGGCCCTGGCCAAGTCGCGTGGCGACGACGAGCGGATGTCGCAGATGATGGGGCGGCTGGTGGAGCATGGCCTGCGTGCGCAGGCGCGTACCGGCAACCTGTTGACCGGGCAGCTGTATATCGCCATGGACTTCCTGCCCAAGGCGCCCAAGGTGGCCTTCGACGGCACTGCCAAGCCGCTGGAAATTCCCACCGCGCCAGGCAGCTTCGACAAGCTGCAGGAGCAGCTGGCCGATATCGTGGGCAAGGTCCAGAAGATCCCGTTCGACAGCATCGGCAAGAACCTCGACCAGTCGCTGGCCGAGCTCAACCGCACGCTCAAGCAGGTCAACACCGACGTGCTGCCGGAAATGAAGAGCACCCTGCAGGGGGCGCAGCAGACGCTGGGCAGCGCCAACAACGCGCTGTCGCCCGACTCCCCGCTGCAGCAGAACCTGGGCGGCACCCTGCAGGAACTGCAGCGCGCCGCGCGTTCGCTGCGTGTGCTGACCGATTACCTGGGCGACCATCCGGACGCGCTGTTGCGCGGCCGCCGTGCCGATGCCAAGCCAGTGGAGCAGGCGCCGCCCGTTTCCACCCCACCAGCCAGCCAGCCGCCACAAGGGAGCAAGCCATGATTCGCGCGGGATACCTGATCGTGGCCGCTTGCGTCGCCGCCCTGGCCCTGGGCGCTTGCGGGTCCAAGCCGCCGACGCACTTCTACACGCTGGTGCCGCCGGCGGGTGAAGTGGTGGAGCCGGCCACGCCAGCCGGCTTCCTGTTCGAGCTGCTGCCCGTTTCCGTGCCGGCCCAGGTCGACCAGCCGGCCCTGGTCGTGCGCCAGGGCGGGCAGGGCGTGGCCGTGCTGCAGGGCGAGCGTTGGATCGCCCCCCTGGGCGATGAGCTGCGTGGGGCGTTGTCGGCCGACCTGATGCGCGGCTTCCATGCCCAGGATGTCACCGGCTTGCCGAGCAGTGGCAAGGACTCGCTGCGGATCAAGCTGGACGTGCGCCGGTTCGATTCGGTGCCGGGCGGCTACGCTTTCGTCGATGCCGCCTGGAGCGTGCGTCCGCTCAAGGGCGGCGATGCGCTGACCTGCACCAGCCGCATCAGCGAGCCGGTAAGCGGCGGCTACGACAGCCTGGTCGAGGGACATCAGCGTGCCATGGCGCAGCTGGCCGGGCAGATCGGTGCGGTGGCCCAGGCGCTGGCGGCCGGCCAGCATCCGGCCTGCCCCTGACCTTCGTGGCGCGGCGCCCCGTGCGCGATCGCGGCGTTGTCGTTCCACGGGCTGTTCGCGCGCCGCGTTAGATCGGCTGGACCGGCTTTTTGCGCTGGCCCAGCCTCAATTCTGCTAGTCTGCCGCGTTCCCCCAGCTGCCACCGGAAAGGCCGGTGGCAGCCCGCAACACACATGGCGCCGGACACATGCAGGACATTCAGGATCAGGGTTCCCACGAGGGCAACGAGCAGGGCTACCAGCCGCAGGCGGTCGAAACCGTCGCGCAGCAGTATTGGCGCGACCAGCGCGCCTACGAGGTCAAGGAAGACGCCTCGCGCCCCAAGTTCTACTGCCTCTCCATGCTGCCGTACCCGTCGGGTGCGCTGCACATGGGCCACGTGCGCAACTACACCATCGGCGACGTCATCAGCCGCTACCAGCGCATGAACGGCAAGAACGTGCTGCAGCCGATGGGCTGGGATGCGTTCGGCCTGCCGGCCGAGAATGCCGCGATCAAGAACAAGACCGCGCCGGCCAAGTGGACCTACCAGAACATCGAACACATGCGCGGGCAGCTGCAGCGCATGGGTTTCGCCTATGACTGGACCCGCGAGTTCGCCACCTGCCGCCCGGAGTACTACCGCTGGGAACAGCTGATGTTCACCCGGCTGATGAAGAAGGGCCTGGCCTACCGCAAGAACGCGGTGGTGAACTGGGACCCGGTCGACCAGACCGTGCTGGCCAACGAGCAGGTGGTCGACGGCCGTGGCTGGCGCTCCGGCGCGCTGGTGGAAAAGCGCGAGATCCCGCAGTGGTTCCTCAAGATCACCGATTACGCGCAAGAACTGCTCGACGGCCTGGACACGCTGCCGGGCTGGCCCGATGCGGTGAAGACCATGCAGCGCAACTGGATCGGTCGCAGCGAAGGCCTGGAAATCCACTTCGAGGTGCCGGGCGAGAGCGAGCCGCTCACCGTGTTCACCACGCGCCCCGACACGCTGATGGGCGTCACCTTCGTCTCCATCGCCGGCGAGCATCCGCTGGCGCTGAAGGCCGCTAACAGCAACCCCAGGCTCGCCGCGTTCCTGGAAGAACTCAAGCACGGCGGCGTATCCGAGGCCGAGCTGGAGACGCAGGAAAAGCGCGGCATGGATACCGGCATCGAAGCCATCCATCCGCTCACCGGCGAGAAGATCCCGGTGTTCGTGGCCAACTTCGTGCTGATGGGTTACGGCACCGGCGCGGTGATGGCGGTGCCTGGCCACGACCAGCGCGACTGGGAATTCGCCCAGAAATACAGCCTGCCGATCAAGATGGTGGTGGTCGATCGCGCCGTGCTCGACGCGGTGGCCGCGATCCAGCACGACCTGTCCAAGGGCGTGGGCGCCGATCCCGTGCGCGCGGCGCTGGGTGGCGGCAGCGTGGATGCGTACGAAACATCGGCGGCGGTGCAGCTCATCGAATCGTTCGAACAGAGCATCCAGCAAGACAGCGCCTTCACCGAACGCGGCTACCTGGTGAATTCCGGCGAATTCGACGGCATGGACTACAACCAGGCCTTCGAAGCCATGGCCGCGCGCTTCCAGCGCGAAGGCAAGGGCGCGCGTCGGGTCAACTGGCGCCTGCGCGACTGGGGCGTGAGCCGCCAGCGCTACTGGGGCTGCCCGATCCCGGTGATCTATTGCGCCAAGTGCGACGCCGTGCCGGTGCCGGAAGACCAGCTACCGGTGGTGCTGCCCGAGGACGTCGCGTTCTCCGGCGTGCAGTCGCCGATCAAGGCTGACCCCGCCTGGCGCCAGACCACTTGCCCGCAGTGCGGCGGCCCGGCCGAGCGCGAAACCGACACCTTCGACACCTTCATGGAGTCGAGCTGGTACTACGCCCGCTACACCAGTCCCGGCGCGCAAGACCCGGTCGACCAGCGCGCCAACTACTGGCTGCCGGTGGATCAGTACATCGGCGGCATCGAGCACGCCATCCTGCACCTGCTGTACTTCCGCTTCTATCACAAGCTGATGCGCGACGCGGGCCTGGTGCAGGCGAACGAACCGGCCACCAACCTGCTGTGCCAGGGCATGGTGATCGCCGAGACGTTCTATCGTGAGGAAGAAGTGGAGTCCAGGGAAGTGCGGCCAGACGGCACGCTTTCGACGACCGTCAGCCTGTCGAAAACGTGGATCAACCCGGCCGACGTGGAGATCGAGCGCGACGACAAGGCGCGCGTGATCGGTGCGCGTTCCAAGGCGGACGGCCAGCCGGTGAAGATCGGCGGCACCGAGAAGATGTCCAAGTCCAAGAACAACGGCATCGATCCGCAGGCGATGGTGGACAAGTACGGCGCCGACACGGTACGCCTGTTCTCCATGTTCGCCGCGCCGCCGGAGCAGTCGCTGGAATGGAGCGAGGCCGGCGTGGAAGGCATGGCCCGCTTCCTGCGCCGCTTCTGGCGCGAAGTGACCACGCATGCCTCGCAGCCGGATCATCCGGTGGTCGATGTGGCCAAGCTGGATGCCGGCCAGAAGACGCTGCGCCGCCAGGTGCATGAAACCATCCAGAAGGTCACCGACGATTTCGGTCGCCGCCACTCCTTCAACACCGCCATTGCCGCGCTGATGGAACTGCTCAACGCGCTGAACAAGTTCAGCGACCAGAGCGAACAAGGCCGCGCCGTGCGCCACGAGGCGCTGGAAACCATGGTGCTGCTGCTCAACCCGGTGGTGCCGCACGTCAGCCATGCGCTGTGGCAGGTGCTGGGCCATCCGGAGTCGGTGCTGGAAGACCAGCCCTGGCCACAGGTCGACAGCGCCGCGCTGGTGCGCGATTCGCTGACGCTGGCCGTTCAGGTCAACGGCAAGCTGCGCGGTACCATCGAGGTCGCCGCCAACGCGTCCAAGGAAGAGGCCGAGGCGCTGGCCCGTGCGCATCCGCAGGTCGTCGCCTTCCTCGAAGGGCAGAGCGTGCGCAAGGTCATCGTGGTACCGGGCAAGATCGTCAACATCGTCGCAGGATGAAATCCATGAGTCGTGTGTTCAAAGCTTCGCTGTTGTTGATGTCCACCCTCGCGCTGGTGGCGTGCGGATTCCATTTGCGCCAGAGCGTGGCGCTGCCGCCGGGCATGCAGAGCGTCCATGTGACCGTGGCTGGCGGCAACAACGACTTGCAGCGCATGCTTTCGCGCACGCTGGCGGCCTCGGGCACCACCGTGGAAGAACACGCGGCCACCGGCGTCGCCGAGTTGAATGTGCCGGTGGCGGCGTTCAGCACCGATACGCTGTCGGTGAACGGAGCGGCGGCAGTGACCGAATACACGGTGCGCTACCAGGTGCAGTTCGAAGTGCATGACGGAACCGGCCAGCCGATCGTGCCGCGCCAGCGCATCGACCTGCAGCGCGAATTCAGCTACGACGCGACCAATACGATCGGTACGCAGGCACAGATCGATGCGATCCACGCCAGCCTGAACGACGATGCGGTGCAGGCCATCATGTTCCGCCTGCAGGCCGCCGGCCGGCATCCGGCAAAGACGGCGCAGTCCGCAGTCGAACAGGCGGCGCAGGAAACACAGCCGGCGCCGGCGTCCAGCACGCACTGATCGAGCACGCTGCGAGATGCCGCTCAATGCCATGCAATGGCAGAAGTCGCTGACGGCCGACCAGCTTCGCCCGGTCTACCTGCTGGCCGGTGAAGAACTGCTGGTGCTGGAGGCGGCCGATGCCTTGCGCGCGCAGGCCCGCAAGCTCGGTTATGCCGAACGCGAAGTGCTCGACGTCGGCAACCATTTCGACTGGGATGATCTGGCGCGCGCGGCCGCCGGCATGTCGCTGTTCGCCACGCGACGCTTGCTGGACCTGCGCCTGCCCACCGGGCGGCCCGGTACCGAAGGCGCCAAGGCCATCAACGAGTTCTGCGCCAACCCGCCACCGGATGTGACCTTGCTGATCACCGCCACCGAGTGGAGCAGCAAGCACGAAGGCGCCTGGACCAGGAACCTCGACGCCGCCGGCACACTGGTGGTGTTCAATGCGCCGCGTCCCAATGAGTGGGCCGGCTGGATCGGCGCGCGTCTCGCGTCGCGTGGTCTTTCCGCCACGCCCGATGCCGCGGCTCTGTTGGCCGAACGCGTGGAAGGCAATCTGCTGGCCGCTGCGCAGGAGATCGACAAGCTGGTCGTGTTGCACGGCCAGGGCAAGATCGACGCGGCGGAAATGGAAAACCTGGTCGCCGACAGCGCACGCTACGACGCCTTCAAGCTCACCGATGCCGCCTTCGCCGGCGATGGCGGCCGTGCCCTGCACATCCTGCATGGCCTGCATGCGGAAGGCGACGAACTCATCGCGCTGATGGGCTGGCTGGTCAATCAGCTGCAACTGGCGCTGCGCCTGGCCAATGCGCGTGACTTTGCCGCGCAGGCGCGCGCCGAACGCCTGTGGCCGGCGCGCGAGCAACTTTTCCGCAAGGCGCTGCGTCGCGCGCCACGCGAACACTGGCTGCAATGCCTGGCCCGCGCCGCGCGAATCGATCGCATGGCCAAGGGCCGCGAGCAGGGCGATCCGTGGCTGGAGGCCGAGCGCCTGATTGCCGCCATGGCCGAGCCGCGCGCCGCGCAAGCCCTTTCATGACGCGTCCCCTCGCCATTTTCGGCGGCACCTTCGACCCCGTGCACCTGGGTCACCTCAGCGTGGCGTGGGAAGCCTCCGAGCTGCTCGACGCGGAAGTGCGCCTGATGCCGGCCAGCGTGCCGCCGCATCGCCCGGCACCGATCGCCAGCGCGGCGCAGCGCGTGGCCATGTTGCGCGCCGCGCTGCAGAAGCAATCGCGGCTTTCGCTGGATACACGTGAATTGGCGCGCACCGGCCCGTCCTACACCATCGATACCTTGCTCGAACTGCGCGCGGAGCAGGGCGATCGGCCCCTGTTGCTATTGATCGGCGCCGATGCCTTCGCCGGCCTGCCGTCATGGCATCGCTGGCGCGAGCTGTTCGATGTGGCGCATATCGGCGTGCTCAGTCGTCCCGGCGTCGACGCAGCCCTGCCTGAAGTGCTTGAACAGGAAGCGGCGTCGCGCCGCGTCGTGGACCCCGCCATGCTGCATGCGCTGCCGGCCGGCAAGGTGATCGAGCTGGCGGTGACGCCGCTGGAGATTTCCGCCACGCGCGTGCGCGAATTGCTGGCCGAGGGACGCGACCCTCGCTACCTGTTGCCTTGCGGCCTGTTTGACGACCCGGCGGTGCTGGCGCCGTACCGAAACGCCTGAGCGCCCTCGGCCATGGCGTCGCTCAGGACCGGTGCGGCACGAAACGCAGCGCCACCGAGTTCATGCAATAGCGCAGGCCCGTCGGCGGCGGGCCATCGTCGAACACATGGCCGAGGTGACTGTCGCAGCCGGCACAGCTCACCGCCGTGCGTTCCCAGCCGAAACTGGTATCGAGCTTCTCGATCACATTGGTCTTGGCGATGGGCTGCCAGAAGCTGGGCCAGCCGGTGCCCGAGTCGAACTGGGTGGCGGCATCGAACAACGCGGTATCGCAGCCCGGGCAGCGGTACAGGCCTGGCACCGCGGGTTTTTCGTGCTGTCCGCTGAAAGCGCGCTCGGTGCCGTCGCGGCGCATGACATAGAAAGCGTCATCCGACAGCCGCTGATGCCACTGCGCCTCGGTGAGTACCAGCTTGCGCACATGGCATGACCCCAGGTGACGGCCATCGTCGGCGAAGCACTCCAGCAACACGTCCTGACCTTGCGCGGCGAGTGTCGTTGGCGCCGCCGCCATGGCATCGCCAATCCATGGCGCGCGCCCGAACAGGCGTGGCAGCAGCAAGCCACCCACGGCCGCCATGGCGCCTCCGGTGATCGCCGCACGCAGAAAGCGGCGGCGTTCCAGCCTTACGATGTCCTGGGTACGGGACATGGCAAACCTCCAACACGTAGGATGCGTGGATCAACCAAAGGTGAAGGCGTAGGCCTGTACGCCCGGGTCGAGGAAGGTGATTTCAAAGGTGCGTTCGCCGGTGCCATGGGCCTGGCGCACCAGCTGGTACAGGCGCTGCGCCGTAACGGTGCCGTTACCGTCGGCATCGGTGTCCATGCCGTGATCGGCGCCGGGCGCCTTGCCGTCGATCGACACGCGGAAGCGCACCGGCTTGCCGTCGTTGCCAGGGCCCAGCACCAAATGCAGGTCGCGTCCGCGGAAGCGATAGACGATGCGGCCGTTGGCGCGTTCGAGCACGGCGTTCTCGTCGCGCACCGTCCAGCGGCCGTCCAGCGCCCACTGGTTGGTCATCAGCGTGGCCGGCGCGTGATAAGTCCACGCGTCATCGTGGGCCACCCGGCCACCGGCGAAGTTCTCCGCGCGGGCATAGCCCACGTAGGTTTCCGGTGAGCGTGTCGCATCGCCGGAGCCCGCCGCTTCGGCACCCTGCGCACCCGGCTGCACATAACCGCCCGGCAGGTTCTTCTGGCCGGCCTCGGTGAGCAGCTGGCGGATCACGTCCTCGCTCTGCGCGTAGTCGCCTTCGCCGAAATGGTGGTGACGGATACGGCCTTGCGTGTCGATGAAGTAATGCGCGGGCCAGTACTCGTTGTTGAAGCCCTTCCAGATGGCGTAGTCGTTGTCGAGCGCGACCGGATAGTCGACGCCCAGATCCTTCACGGCCTTGATGACGTTCTGCGGTTCTTTCTCGAAGGCGAACTCCGGCGCATGCACGCCGATCACCACCAGGCCGTGGTCCTTGTACTTGTCGGCCCAGGCGTGCACGTAGGGCAGCGCGCGGATGCAGTTGATGCAGGAGTAGGTCCAGAAATCGACCAGCACCACCTTGCCGCGCAGCGACTGCACCGTCAGTGGCGGGCTGTTGAGCCATTGCGTGGCACCCGCCAGCGACGGCAGCTCGCCCTCGATCGGCAGCGGTTCGCCAGCCTGCACCACCGGCTGCGCTGCCGGTGCGGGACGTGTGGCGTCGATCAGCTTCTGCTCGATACCGCCCGTGCTGGCCAGCGACACGCGCGTCAGCAAGCCGGTATCGACACCTAGCGCGATCATCGCCACACCAGCCAGCACCAGCACGCCAAGCGCACGCCGCAGCCACTCGCCGGCACCCAGCGAGCGCTTCATCAAGGCGAACACCCGTCCGCCGATGATCAGCGCCAGCGCCAGCGAGGTTGCCGAGCCAGCGGCATAGGTGAGCAGCAGCAAGGTGGTCTGCACGCTGGCGCCATTGAGCGCTGCGCCGGTCAGCAATAGCCCGAGGATCGGTCCCGCGCACGGCGCCCACAGCAGGCCGGTAGCGACGCCAAGGCCCGCGGCGGACCACACCGAATCGCCCTCGGCATCCGAGCGTTGCGTGAGCTTGTTGCCCAGCGCCACGAACGGGCGGCTGATCCATTCCGCCAGATGGCTGGAGAGCAGGGTGAGGCCGAGGATGGCCAGTACCACCATGGCGACGATGCGGCCGTACTGGTTCGCGCGGATGGCCCAGCCGCCGCCCACCGCCGCCAATGTGGCGACCAGGGCGAAGGTCAGCGCCATGCCCAGCAGCATGGGCAGGCCATTGCGCGCGAACGGACGGTCGGCCCGGGCGAACACAAAGGGCAATACCGGCAGGATGCACGGGCTGAGGATGGTCAGCACACCACCGAGGTAGGCGAGGATCAGCACAAGCATGCAGCAACATCCTTTGAGGGTTCGTGGGCTTATTCGATGGCTACCGGCTGGCGGTTACCTGTCTGGCGGAAGTAACGCATGGGCCGACCGGCGCGAATACCAGGAAGACCCGCCAACACCTGCGCCCATGCCTCCCAGCTTGACCACTACCGGCACAATGGTTCTAGATAGCGTCTTTCCCGTATGGGCAAGGACCGATGCTGCCGTGAGCGACGTCACCACCAGCGCCAGCGATTCGCCGGAACGACGACGCGCAGCGTGGATGGCGGAGGCGCAAGCGGGCGACCGGCGCGCCTACGAGCGGGTGCTGGCCGAGTCCGTGCCGTTGATTCGTGCTGCCGCGCGGCGCCAGGGCGTGCCGATCGATCATGTGGATGATGTGGTGCAGGAAACCCTGCTCGCCGTGCATCGCGTCCGTCACACCTATGATCCGGCCCGTTCCTACGATGCCTGGCTCAGCGCCATCGCCAGCCGGCGCGCGGTCGACGCCTTGCGCAGCCAGGGGCGGCGGGGGCGGCGCGAACTGCATGACGAGCATGCGTTCGATACGCATGCCGACGTGGATGACGCCACCGCGTCGACCGAGCGGGAACAAGACGCACGCCGCCTGCGCGAGGCCATTGCGGCACTGCCGCCAGGACAGCGCGAGGCCGTCGAACAACTAGGCCTCAAGGAGCGCTCGCTGGCCGAAGCCGCTGCCATTACCGGGCGCCAGTCGGGTGCCTTGAAAGTGAACCTGCATCGCGCCCTGAAGGCGCTGCGCACCCGTTTCCATGGAGATCCCTGAGCATCATGTCCGAGCCGCGACTCACCGAGTCACTGATCCAGTCGCTGGGCGAACAGCTCACGCCGGTGCGGCGGTTGCCGCCACCGTGGCTGCGCACGGCGGGCTGGCTGCTGGCCGTCGCGGCGATTGCGACCTGGCTGCTGGCGCACTATGGCATCGCCGGCATGCTCCGGCGCTGGAGCGGCACGCCGGACCTGGCCATGGCCGGCATCGGCGCCGTGATCACCGCCGTGTGCGCCGCCTGGGCTGCTTTCGCGCTTGGCGTGCCGGGGCGTTCGGCACGCTGGGCCTGGCTGCCTCTGCCGGGCCTGTTGCTTTGGGTGAGCGCCAGCGGCATGGGCTGCCTGCGCCAATGGGTGGCACCGGCCACGCACGTGGCCAGCCTGCCCGAAGCGAACGACTGCCTGGTCTTTATCATCAGTTTCTCGATACCGCTGTCGGCGCTGCTGATCCTGTTGCTGCGTCGGGCTTGTCCGCTGCGGCCGGTGCTTACGGCGGTGATGATCGGTTTGGCCAGCGCGGCCGCATCGGCCGGGTTGCTGGAGATCTGTCATTCCTTCGACTCGACTGCCACCGATTTGATGATGCATGCGCTGGCCGTCGCCATCGTGGTTGCCGTCAATGCCGCCATGGGCGGCCGCCTGCTGCAGCCCAGGTGATGGGCTTGGATGAGCTGTTGCGACGCAACACGCTGATGTCGGCGAGCCATCGCGCGGCGATCATGACGATGATCGTTCGAACTCAATCAGGCCATGGGATGGGCTATTCCAAGTCGCGGCTGATGAGCGGTACGGCGGCGCTTGAAGCAGCGCAGCAATCCTTCCGGCTTGCCGATATTGATGCTGAATGAGCATTGCGGCATGACACATTCCCGTGCCGTGCACGGGTATACGCTTGCCCCGATGAGGGGCGCGATTGAGCAGTGAGCCGCACGCGCCCGGGTCGTGGTTTCACGGATCAGGGACGACCCGTTCGCATCGGGCAGGACTGCTGATGTGGCATGGCCGGCGCTGGCGCAAGCCGGTGCCGGATCGCCGGAGCCGCCCGGGAAGGGCGGCCACGGTTGCTCCATGGAAGTGCGGCCTTGCCGCACGGTTACCCTACCGCTTCAGGAGATACGTACCTATGAAAGTTTCCCGTTACGCCGTACTCGCTCTTGCGACCGCCGTCGTCTTCGGTGTGGCCATGTCGCCGGTCATGGCGCAGAGCGCGACCCCGCCGCAGTCCGCCCAGGACGCCAGCCAGAACGCCATGAAGTCCAGCTCGGACGCCATGAAGTCCAGCAGCGATGCGATGAAGAGCGACGCCAAGGGCACGACCAGCGACGCCACCAAGAGCACCACGCATCACAAGAAGCACAGCACCACCAGCAAGCCTGCGGAAGCTTCATCCAGCGGCCACTGAGCGCCTCTGATCGGCAAGGCTCTCCCTGCCAGGAGAGCCTTGCCGTGGGACGTGGTGTAATGCGCTGCGATGCGTAGCGGACCTGACACCATGTCCTCCCTGTTCCTCGAGCGCCTGGGCGTGACCCAGCCGCTGGTTCTCGCGCCCATGTCGGGCGCATCCACGCCTGCGCTGGTGGCCGCCGTATCGAGTGCGGGCGGACTCGGTTCGCATGGCGCGGGTTATCTCGCACCGCAGGCGATCCTGGACGACGCCGCAAAAATCCGCGCGCTGACCGACCGGCCGTTCGCGCTGAACCTGTTCGTGCTGCCCGATGACTTCCACGAAGACGAGCCGGCGATCGACTTCGCCCGCGCCACGCTCGACACGCTGATGGAGCGCGAAGGGCTGGCCATACGCAGCAGCCTTCCCGAACGCTGGGCGCCGCGCTTTTCCGACCAGTTTGCCGCGCTATGCGAGGCGCGCCCGGCGGTGGCCAGTTTCACCTTCAACCTGCTGACGCCAGCGCAGCTGCGTGAACTCAAGCGACGGGGCATCACCGTGGTCGGCACCGCCACCTCGGTGGCGGAAGCGCGCGCCTGGGCCGAGCTGGGCGCCGATGCGGTGAGCCTGCAGGGCGCCGAGGCCGGTGGCCATCGCGGTACCTTCCTGCACGAGCCGGAGGAGGCCATGATCGGCCTGTTCGCCCTGCTGCCGCTGGCCGCGCGCGCCGTGGATATTCCGCTGATCGCCGGGGGCGGCATCATGGATGGCCGCGGCATGCTGGCGGCCGAACTGCTGGGCGCCACGGTGAGCCAGCTCGGCACGGCCTTCCTGGCCTGCCCGGAATCGTCGGCGGCCCAGGCCTGGAAACAGGATCTGGCGCAGGCCGACGACGTACGCATCACCACTATTCGCAGCTTCTCCGGGCGCGCGGCGCGCGGCCTGCGCAACCACTATGTCGAGGCCATGAAGCCTTACGAGGCAAGGCTTCCGGCCTATCCGGTGATGAATGCCCTGACCGCCCCGCTGCGCCGTGCCGCCGCTGCCGCAGGGCGGGGCGACCTGATCTCGGAATGGTGCGGGCAGGCCGCCACCCTGTCGCGCCCCATGCCGGCCGCCGCGCTGGTGACGACCCTGTTACAGGAGTATGCCCAGGCCCGTCACCGCCTCGCTTGACGTGGGCTTCAAGCCAGGGCGTTATACTGCGCCCGCGCCATCCCGCGTATCGATCCCGCATCGAGGCAACCGCACTTGAGTCAGATCTCCCAGCGCAGCACCAAACCCGCCACCACGGCGGTCGTTCGCAAGCATGTCATCGACGCGCTCGACGAACTGAAGGCCAAGGATGTTCGTGAAATCGACGTCCGTGGCAAAACCTCCATCGCCGATCTGCTGGTCATCGCTTCCGGCACCTCCGCGCGCCACGTCAAATCCATCGCCGACGAAGTCGTCAAGTTCGCCAAGAAGGCGGGCGTGATGCCGCTCGGCGTGGAAGGCGAGCAGGAAGCCGAATGGGTGCTGGTGGACCTGGGTGACGTGATCGTGCACGTCATGCTGCCGCGCATCCGCGAGTTCTACGGCCTGGAAAGGCTGTGGACGGTGGGCGACCGCGACATCGACGCCGAAGCCGTTAGCGTGGGCTGATGGCCCGTGTGCTGGCGGTACCCGTCACGCGCGCCATTGGCGCGCGCGTGAACGTGTCGGTTGTTTCCCTACTCACCCGTTTTCCTTCATGCGTGCACGCCTGATCGCCGTCGGTGAACGCATGCCCGCGTGGGTGGCGGAGGGCTTTGCCGAGTATCGCAAGCGGCTCTCGCACGAGCTGCCGCTGGAGCTGGTCGAGCTCAAGCCCGGCGTGCGCGGCAAGGGCCGTGACGATGCGCGCGCCATCCTGGACGAAGGTGCGGCGATTCTTGCCGCGCTGCCGCGCGACATCCACGTCGTGGCGCTGGATGGACGCGGCAAGACCTGGTCGAGCGAAGAGCTGGCCGGACAGCTGGCGAAGTGGCGCATGTCCGGGCGCGACCTGGCCTTTCTTATTGGCGGACCGGACGGTCACGCGCCCGACGTGCTCGCGCGCGCCGACCAGACATGGTCGCTGGGGCCGCTCACGCTGCCGCACATGCTGGTGCGGCTGGTGCTGGCCGAACAGCTGTATCGCGCCACCACCTTGCTGGCCGGTCACCCGTACCACCGCGCCTGAGGGGTTCTCCCGTGGTCGCGCACGGGATGCAGTTCGGCAACAAACAAAGTGGTCATGTGCCCGCATGCCACTGCTGCCGCATACTCGCCGCATCTTCGCCAATCCCAAGGAACCGGGCATGTCCATCACGGTGCGCCAGGCCACCATCCATGATCTCGACCTTATTGCGCCGCTGTTCGACGGCTATCGGCAGTTCTACGGCCAGCCGGCTGATATTGGCGCGGCGCAACGCTTTTTGCGTGAGCGTTTCCAGCATCACGAATCGGTGGTGCTGCTGGCCGTGAACGAGACAGGCGAGGGGGCTGGCTTCGTCCAGCTTTATCCGTTGTTCTCCTCGGTGCGCGCGGCGCGTACCTATCTGCTCAATGATCTTTTTGTCGCACCTGCGTCGCGTCGGCGTGGAGTGGCTGCGGCATTGATGCATGAAGCCGTGGATTACGCGCGCGCGGTCGGCGCGGTGGGGATGTCGCTGTCCACCGCCCACACCAACGCAGCGGCGCAGCGGCTGTACGAATCGCTGGGCTGGAAGCGTGACGAGCAGTTCCGCGGGTACAGCCTCGCGTTTTAGGCCGGTTCCCGCATCAGACCATCGTCTAGCTTGCCAAGAGTTTGACGTGGCACGGCGTTACCATGGTGGGATTGTCACGCACGAGAAACCACCATGGACAAGCGTATCCGCCACGCGGGCCTCGCCAGCAAGGTCATGACGTCGGCACAGGCGGCCGAACTGATTGAACCGGGCATGACGATCGGCATGAGCGGTTTTACCGGTGCCGGCTACCCCAAGGCGGTACCGCAGTCGCTCGCCGCGAGGATGGTGGCGACCCATGAGCGCGGCGAGCCGTTCCGCGTACGCGTGCTTACCGGCGCCTCGACCGCCCCCGAACTGGATGGTGCGCTGGCGCGCGCCAATGGCATCGACCTGCGCCTGCCGTACCAGTCCGATCCGGAGCTGCGCGCCCGCATCAATCGCGGCGAGATGGATTACCTGGACATCCATCTCAGCCACGTCGCGCAATACGCCTGGTTCGGCTTCTTCGGCAAGCTCGACCTCGCCATCGTCGAGGCCACCGCCATCATGCCCGATGGCAGCCTGCTGCCGTCCTCCTCGGTGGGCAACAACAAGACCTGGCTGGATCTGGCCGACAAGGTGATCGTCGAGGTCAATCATTGGCAGCCGATCGAAATGGACGGCATGCATGACGTGTACTACGGCACCGCGTTGCCGCCGCATCGCAAGCCCATTCCATTGCTCAAGCCCGACGACCGCATCGGCGAGCCCTACTTGCGACTGGACCCCAACAAGGTCATCGCGGTGGTGGAAACCAACGCGCCCGATCGCAACAGCGCGTTTGCCCCGCTCGACGACACCTCGCGCGATATTGCCGGGAACCTGATCGAGTTTTTCCGCCATGAGATCGCCAAGGGCCGCCTCAGTCCGCAACTGCTGCCGTTGCAGTCGGGCGTGGGCAATATCGCCAACGCGGTGCTGGCGGGCCTGCGCGACGGCGGTTTCAGCGGCTTGACCGCGTTCACCGAGGTGATCCAGGACGGCATGCTCGACCTGCTCGCCAACGAGGTGCTGACGGTGGCCTCGGCCACCTCGTTCTCGCTCAGCCCGGCCGGCATCGAACGCTTCCTGGCCAATATCGATTTCTTCCGCAAGCGCATCATCCTGCGCACGCAGGAGATCTCCAACCATCCGGAGCTGGTGCGCCGGCTCGGCTGCATCGCCATGAACGGCATGGTCGAGGCCGACATCTACGGCAACATCAACTCCACCCATGTCGCTGGCACCAGCATCATCAACGGCATCGGTGGCTCGGGCGATTTCGCGCGCAATGGTTTCCTGTCGTGTTTCCTCACCCCCAGCACGGCCAAGAATGGCGCGGTGTCGTGCATCGTGCCGATGGTCAGCCATGTGGACCACACCGAGCACGATGTTGCCGTGGTGGTCACCGAACGTGGACTGGCCGACCTGCGCGGCCTGTCGCCGCGCCAGCGCGCCAAGGTGGTGATCGAGCGCTGCGCGCATCCCAGCTACCAGCCGCTGCTGCAGGATTATTTCGACCGCGCCATGCGCGACAGCCGTGGCAAACATACGCCGCACCTGCTGGCCGAGGCGCTTTCCTGGCACCAGCGTTTCCTCGACACTGGGGATATGCGACCGTAGGCATCCGTTTCGTCGCCCGGATCGTTTCACATGCTTTATCTCGCCTCCCAATCGCCGCGCCGTCGCCAGTTGCTGGAGCAGATCGGCGTGGACTTTCGCGTCGTCGACGTGGATGTGCCGGAGCACCGCGCGCTGGCCGAAACGCCGCGCGAATACGTCAGCCGGGTGGCCCGGGAGAAAGCCCGGGCAGGGTTGGCCGCGCTGGACGATCCACACGCGGTGGTACTGGGCGCGGATACCGAGGTGGTGCTGGATGACGAGGTTTTCGGCAAGCCGGTCGACGCGGCGGACGCCGCCGGCATGCTGCGCCGCCTGAGCGGTCGCGTGCACGAGGTGATCTCCACCGTGTGGCTGGTCAGCCATGCCGGGGAGTGGAGCGACACCAGCCTTTCACGCGTGCGCATGCCTGAGCTGAGCGATGCGGCCATCGCCGCCTATATCGCCACGGGCGAGCCTTTCGGCAAAGCGGGCGCATACGCGATCCAGGGCCACGGAGCCAAGTTGATCGAGCACCTGGATGGCAGTCATTCCGGCGTGATGGGCTTGCCGGTGTTCGAAACCGCGCGACTGTTGCGTGCGCGTTCGCTGATCGACGCCTGAGCGACCGCTCCTTTCTAATGCGTCGGCGCCATTACAAACCAGGAAACCACCGCGAGCAGGTTGTTCACGCCGTGGGCCAGCACCGCTGGCCAGATCGAGCCTGACCGCACGCGTAGCCAGCCAAGCACCAGGCCGAGCAACGCCAGGTTGGGCAGCGCGTACCAGAGGAAGGACAGGTCCGGCAGGTGCACGCAGGCGAACATCGCCGCGGTGAGCACGATGGCCCAGCCACTGCCTAGGTGGCGGGCCAGCGACGACAGCAGGACGCCGCGGAACAGCAGCTCCTCCACCAGCGGGCCCAGGCTCACCACCAGCAGCGCCAGCGGTAGCCGCAAGCCCAGCGAGATGTTGGCGCCCAGCTGCTTGATGTCCTGGCTCACCTCGTGGCCATGCGCCAGCCACTGCGTGAGCATGCCGCCGACGAACGGCAGCATCACGCCCAGCGCGATGGCGGCGAAGTACAGCTGGGGCTCGGGCGAGGGGGCGAAGCCGAACCCGGGCGGGTCCGGACGGGTCCACAGCGCCGGCCACCTGCGGCGGACCAGGTACAGGATCAGCGACGCCGAGATCAGCAGAGTGATCATCACTGCGATGGCGCTTGCATTGGAATGGGCCAGCCAGGCGCGGCCTTGCGTAATCACCGCGGCGAGTCCGTCGCCGTCGCGCAGGACGGACCACAAGCCCGCCGTCAGGCTGATCGTTCCCGCCACCGCCAGTTGCAGCGCGAAGTACAGCGCGATCAGGCCGAGGGCGTGCCAGATGCCCGGTGCCGGTAACGCCAGCGCAGTGGATGACGGCGAAACGGAGGCGGGGTTCTGGCGGGTCGCATCCATCGATGGGCGGGTCCTGCGGTTGCACGTGCTTGAAGGATGGCCGCCAGGCGCAGCGCGCTCGACACCCGACGCTTACACGCTAGCCGTTGCCGCCGCGCCCGCGCAATCCTGCCCTTTGGCACGGTAGGGGTTGGCTGTCGCCTCGTTCACAAAGTCGCCCTGTATAGTGGCGGGCAGTCCCAAGGAGGAAGCGGGCGCCCAGGCGCCGACCCATGTTTGCATTCGACTGGCTGGCCGACCCTACGGCGTGGGCCGGTCTCCTCACCCTGGTGGTGCTGGAGATCGTGCTCGGCATCGACAACCTGGTTTTCATCGCCATTCTCGCCGACAAGCTGCAGGCGCGGGATCGCGACAAGGCCCGCGTGCTTGGCCTCTCGCTGGCCCTGGTCATGCGCCTGGCCTTGCTGGGGGCGATGTCCTGGCTGGTGAAGCTCACCGCGCCCATCGTGCAGTGGGGCAGCATCTCGTTCTCGTGGCGCGACATCATCCTGTTGCTGGGTGGCGCGTTCCTGCTGTTCAAGGCCACGGTGGAGTTGCACGAGCGGCTCGAGGCCGGCGACGAGCATGACGCCGCCAAGCGCGCGCCGGCCCGTTTCTGGCTGGTGGTGGCGCAGATCGTGGCGCTCGACGCGGTGTTCTCGCTCGACTCGGTCATCACCGCCGTGGGCATGGTCGATCACCTGTCGGTGATGATGGTCGCGGTGGTGATCGCGATGATCCTGATGATCAGCGCGAGCAAGCCGCTCACCAACTTCGTCAACGCACGGCCCACGGTGGTGATCCTGTGCCTGTCGTTCCTGCTGATGATCGGTTTCAGCCTGGTGGCCGAAGCCTTCGGTTTTCATATCCCGAAGGGTTATCTGTACGCGGCGATCGGCTTCTCGATCATGATCGAGGCCTTCAACCAGACCATGCGGCGCAATCGTCGGCGCAGCCTGTTCAATAGCGCCCGCACGCTGCGCGACCGCACCGCGATGGCGGTGATCAACCTGTTGGGCGGCGCCGGTAGCGACGACGACGCGGATGCATCGAAGGCCACGGCGACCACCACCGACAGCCCCGTGGCGGTGTTCGGCAAGGACGAGCTGGCCATGGTGCAGGGCGTGCTGGATCTGGCGCACCGCCCGGTGCGCTCCATCATGACGCCGCGCCCCGAAATCAGCTGGATCGACCCGCGCGAAAACGCGGAGCAATTGCGTGACGAAGTGATGGCCTCCAGCCACGCGTGGTTGCCGGTGGCCGGCGACGACCTGGATCAGCTGGTGGGCGTGGCGTCCTCGCGCGACCTGCTGGCCAGCCTGCTCGAACACGGCCACATCGACGTGGAACAGGTCGTGCGCAAGCCGCTGACCGTGCTCGAATCGCTCAGCGTGCTGCGGCTGATCGAGGAATTCCGCCGCTCACCCCTGCAGGTGGCGCTGGTGGTGGACGAGTACGGCAGCGTGCTCGGTCTGGTCACCCCCACCGACGTGCTGGAAGTGATCGCCGGTGAATTTCCCGATGAGGAAAGCAGTGATCCATCCGCCGTGCAGGAAGGCGATGGCAGCTGGCTGCTGGACGCCAGCCTGGATCTGCGCCGCGTCGAACACCTGCTCGGTTTCAAGCTCAGCGGCGACGACAGTTTCTCCACCCTGGCTGGCTATGTACTGCAGCAGCTGGGCCGTCTGCCCAACGTGGGTGACACTTTCACCAGCGAAGGCTTGCATGTCGAAGTGACGGCGATGGATGGCGCGCGCATCGAGCGCTTGCGGGTCCGTCCGGTCGAGTGATCCGGGCCGGTCCGGCCCGATTCGCCTCAGCCTGCCAGCAGCGCCCGCAGCAGGCCCCAGAGTCCCAGCACCAGCAGCGCCAGCCAGCCCGCGCTCGCCACCATGAAGCCCGGGCCGCGCTTGGCCGGGTCCTGCAGATAGGCCAGCGCATACCAGACGCGACCGAACACCCACACCAGCCCGGCCACGCCGCCCCACAGCGGAAAGCCGTACTGCGTGGCCAGCCACAGCGTGGGCAGGAAAATCGCCGTGGCTTCCAGCGTGTTCATCTGCACCCGCCAGGCCCGTTCGAAGCCTTCGTGGCCGCTGATGGCCGGCGCCTTGATGCCGTACTTCTCGCGCGCGCGTCCGCTGGCCCAGAGGGTGCCGACCTGCAGCAGGATGGTAAGCAGGACAACGATGGCGGGAAGGTGCTGGGTCATGGCGGGGCTCGCGAAAAAGGTGGCTCACTGTAGCCAGCGACGGCACGTGGCGGGAGAGGGGGCAAGGCGGTATCGTCAGCCGGTGGCACCGCCATGGTGCGCGAGCGAGGGCCGTCATATGGATTGGCAGAAGGGCGAGCGCAGTGAGAACGTCGAGGTCGACAGCGGTGGCGGCGGTCCACGCTTTGGCGGAGGACGCGGCCTGGGGCTGGGCGGCATCGTGATCCTGGCGATCCTGGGGCTGGTGTTCTTCAAGGACCCCACGGCCTTGCTCAGCCAGGTGGACAGTGGCGGGCAGGTGGCCGCACCCACGGGTGAACCGGCCCAGGTCGACCCGCAGACCAAGGATTTCGTCAGCGCCATCCTCGGTTCCACCGAGAAGACCTGGGGCGACATCTTCGCCGCGCATGGCCAGCAGTACGTCGATCCCAAGCTCGATCTGTTCAGCGGCGGCGTGAATACCGCTTGCGGCTCGGCGTCGACGGCGGTAGGGCCGTTCTATTGCCCGGGTGACCAGAGGGTGTACCTGGACGTGGCGTTCTTCCAGGAGCTGCAGGATCGCTTCCACGCCTCGGGCGATTTTGCGCGTGCCTACGTGATCGCGCACGAGGTGGGGCATCACGTGCAGAAGCTGATCGGCGTATTCGATCAGGTGGAACAGGCACGTCGCGGTGGCGCGCGCATGGAAGGCGCGGACGGTTTGTCGGTACGGCAGGAACTGCAGGCCGACTGTTTCGCCGGCATCTGGGCCAACCACAGCCAGCAGCGCCTGCAGTGGCTGCAGCCCGGTGACATCGAGTCCGCGTTGAACGCCGCCAGCAAGATCGGCGACGACGCCTTGCAACAGCAGGCGCAGGGGCGCGTGGTGCCCGATTCGTTCACTCATGGCACCTCGGCCCAGCGCGTGAAATGGTTCCGCGCCGGCTTCGACAGCGGCGACATGGCCAGCTGCAATACCTTCGCTGGCGAGCCATAGAGCGGGGACGCAGAGGCCACGTTGTGGTTCTAAACTAGCGGGGCTGCGCGCCTTGGGGTGCGCTCTGAACGACCTCGATGTTGCATCCGTGTCTGCGTTGCGGCGCCTGCTGCGCCTATTTTCGCGTGGCCTTCCACTGGTCCGAGGCGGATGCCGCCCTGGGCGGCGTGGTGCCGCCGGCCTTGACCGAGACACTCGACCCGCATCGCCTGGTGATGCGCGGCACGCAAGCCTCCCGGCCGCGCTGCACCGCGCTGGTGGGCACGGTAGGCGAGGCGGCCCATTGCGGTATCTACGAGCAGCGGCCCTCGGTGTGCCGCGAGGTGCAACCGTCGTGGGAGTTCGGTGCGGCCAGTCCGCAATGCGACAAGGCGCGCATCGCGCATGCCATGGCCCCGCTCACGCCCGATGACTGGCTTGGCCTGGGCCCGTCATCCGAAGGCGCGGGTTGATCGCTCAGCGGGCCTTGCTGTCGAAGCGGTAGATATCCATCGCGAGCAGGCCGTACTCGATACCGGCATTGATGCGCTGCGCCTGGGCCGACTCGCCCGCGGCGCCCAGCGCCACGAACAACGGCAGCAGGTGTTCGTCGGTGGGGTGCGCGCGCTCGGCGGACGGCGCCTGGCGGCGGTAGTCGAGCAGGGCGGTTACGTCACCTTCGGCCAGCTTGCGCTCGATCCACTCGATGAAGGGACGCACGTAGGGCGCCTCGCGTTCCTCGCTGTAGCCGGCGCGGAAATCGTGCAGGTTGTGGGTGATGCTGCCCGAGCCGATCACCAGCACGCCTTCGTCACGCAGCGGCGCCAGCGCACGACCCACCGCATACTGGTGCGCCGGTCCCAGTTGGGGCTGGATCGACAGCGGCACCACCGGGATATCGGCGGCCGGGTAGAGCAGGCGTAGCGGCACCCAGGCGCCGTGGTCGAGTCCATGGGTGGGATCGAGCGTGGTGGGCAGCCCTGCCTGGTCGAGCAGCTCGGTGACGCGTGCGGCCAGCGCCGGGTCGCCCTTGGCGGGGTACTGGATCTCGAACAGCGCCTGCGGGAAGCCGTAGAAATCGTGGATCGTCTCGGGTCGCGTGGCGCCGCCCACCTGCGGCTCACGGGCCAGCCAGTGCGCGGAAGCGATCACGATGGCCTTGGGGCGCGGTAGCGCGCGTGCCAGTTCAGCCAGGCGCTCGCCCACCTGCCGCGGCTGGATCGCGGTCATCGGTGAGCCGTGGGAGATGTACAGGCTGGGCAGGGCGGTCATGGCGGTTACCTCGGGGGACCGCCCTAGGGTATGGGCTCGGCGCGAAATTGCAGCGTGCGCGCGGTGAACGATGCGTCACGCCAGTCGAACGATGGTCACGCCTCCCGTCATTCCGGGTGCGCCGGAATGACGGGTTGTACCGCTGGGGTGTTACTTGGCGCGGCGCGGCGGCTTGCCACCGCTGCTGCCCGTGCCGTGTGGACGCGGCTTGCCGCCGTGCGGCTTCTTGAAGCCGCCAGGACGATAGCCACCGGGCTTGCGCGACGGGGCCTCGTTGGCGCCGCTGTCGTCACCGTCCCATTCCTTGATGCGCAGCTGCTGCTGGCTTACCCACACCTTCTGCAGGTGCTGGAACACTTCCGCCGGCATGCCATCGGGCAGGTCGATCAGGCTGTATTCGCCGCGGATGCTGAGGCGTCCGATGAAGCCGCTCTCCAGGCCCGCCTCGTTGGCGATCGCGCCGATGATGTTGCCCGGCTTCACGCCGTGCTCATGGCCCACTTCGATGCGGTAGGTGCGCTTGCCTTCCTCGGTGTGGTGCGGGCGCACCGGGCGGGCGACGAACTCGCGCGGGGCGCTGTCACGATCGCGCGGCTTGTGTTCGCGTGCGGCGTGACGGGCGTCGGCATGCTCGCGCGGGGCGTGCTCACGCGGCGCGAACTCGCGCTTGGGCGGCGGCGTCAGCAGCAGGGGCTGGTTGCCCTGGGCGATACGCGCCAGCGCAGCGGCGATCTCGATGGCGGGAATGTTGTGTTCCTGCTCGTACTGTTCGATCAACTGCTGGAACAGCTCCAGCTCGCCGACCGCCAGCGTGTCGCTGATGCGCTGCTTGAACTTGCCGATACGCACGTCGTTGACCGCTTCCACGGTCGGCAGCTTCATCTCCTCGATGGGCTGGCGGGTGGCGCGTTCGATCGCGCGCAGCATGCCCTTCTCGCGCGGCGTCACGAACAGGATCGCCTCGCCGCTGCGGCCCGCGCGGCCGGTGCGGCCGATGCGGTGCACGTAGCTTTCGGTATCGTACGGAATGTCGTAGTTCATCACGTGGCTGATGCGGTCCACGTCCAGGCCACGCGCGGCCACGTCGGTGGCCACCAGGATGTCGAGCTTGCCTTCCTTGAGCTGCTGGATCACGCGCTCGCGCTGCGGCTGGGCGATGTCGCCGTTGATCGCCGCGGCGGCGAGGCCCCGTGCCTGCAGCTTCTCGGCCAGTTCCTCGGTGGCCTGCTTGGTGCGCGCGAAGATGATCATCGCGTCGAACGGCTCGGCTTCGAGGATGCGCGTCATCGCGTCGAGCTTGTGCATGCCGCTGACGAACCAGTAGCGCTGGCGGATGTTGGCGGCGGTGGTGGTGGACGACTTGATCGTCACCTCCACCGGCTCCTTCAAATGATGCTGCGCGATCTTGCGGATCGGCGCCGGCATGGTGGCGGAAAACAGCGCCACCTGGCGCTGCGGCGGCGTGGCCTGCAGCACTTTTTCCACGTCGTCGATAAAGCCCATGCGCAGCATTTCGTCGGCTTCGTCGAGCACCAGGAAACGCAGCTCGGACAGATCCAGCGTGCCGCGCTCAAGATGGTCGATCACGCGGCCGGGCGTGCCCACCACGATCTGCACGCCGCGCTTGAGCGAGTGCAACTGCGGGCCATAGCTCTGGCCGCCGTAGATCGGCAGCACCTGCAGGCCGGGCATATGGGCGGCATAGCGCTGGAACGCTTCGGCCACCTGGATGGCCAATTCGCGCGTGGGTGCCAGCACCAGCGCCTGCGGCTTGCCGGGCTTGAGGTCGATGCGCGAGAGGATCGGCAGCGCGAACGCGGCGGTCTTGCCGGTGCCGGTCTGCGCCTGGCCGAGCACGTCGCGCCCTTCCAGCAGCGGGGGAATGGTGGCGGCCTGAATGGGTGATGGCGATTCATAGCCGACATCGGACAACGCGCGCAGCACTTCGGGTTGCAGGCCAAGCGCGGCAAAGCCGACGGCTGCCGGCTGGGAATCGGAAGACGGGGAGGACATGGGGGAACCTCGACATGGCATGCACAGCGGCATGCGGGAGAATGGGGCTATTGTAACAGGCTGCCCCGCATAAGCCGGGCTTTTTGTTCAGCCTCGATCCCCCCTAGGAGAGGAAAACCCATGTCTCGACGTCTTCAGGGTCGTGTTGCGCTGGTCACCGGCGCTTCTTCCGGCATTGGCGAGGCCACTGCGCTGGCATTGGCCGAGGAGGGCGCCAGCGTGGCGATCGTCGCCCGGCGGCGCGACCGGCTGGAAGCCCTGGCGACGAAACTGCAGGCGCTGGGCGCCGCGCCGACCGTGCTGGTGGCCGACCTGAGTTCCGAGGCCGAGGCCCGGCGCGTGGTGACCGAGACGGAGGCGCGCTACGGCCGGCTGGATATCCTGGTGAACAACGCCGGCGTGATGTACCTGGAGCCGGTGGCCGAGGCCGACCTGGGTCGTTGGCGCCATATGCTGGAACTCAACGTGCTTGGCCTGATCGCGGCCACCCAGGCGGCGCTGCCGGGCATGCGTGCGCGACGGGACGGCCATATCGTGAACATCGCCTCCACGGCGGGGCGCGTCGCCAACCCGAACGCGGCCGGCTATGCGGCCACCAAGTTCGGCGTGGTGGGTTTCTCCGAGGGGCTGCGGCGCGAGGTCTACCAGCACAACATCCGCGTCACGGTGATCGAGCCGGGCGTGGTGGAGACCGAGCTGCGCGAACATATCGGCGACCCGCAGGTGCAGGCCGCCACCAATGCCTGGGCCGAAGGCATGCGCCAACTGCAAGGCAGCGACGTGGCCGATGCCATCGTGTTCTGCGTGTCGCGTCCCGCCCACGTCAACATCAACGAAGTGTTGATCCGTCCCACGGATCAGGAACGCTGAGTTCAGCCGCTGCCTCTATCATCGTCGTTTGTGCCATGACAGGGAGAACGGCCATGACAGAGATCGAAACGATCTCCGAACAGCGCTGCCACGACGGCGTGCAAGGGTTCTACCGGCATCAGTCGGAAAGCTGTGGCGGGCCGATGCGCTTTGCGCTCTACCAGCCGCCGCAGGCGGCGCATGAAGTCTGTCCCGTGCTGTACTTCCTGGCCGGCCTTACCTGCACGGAGGAGACGGCCACCATCAAGGCCGGCGCGCAGCGCCTCGCCGCCGAGCTGGGGCTGATCCTGGTGATGCCCGACACCAGCCCGCGCCATACCGGCTTCGACGGCGCCACCGGTGACTGGGAATTTGGCGAGGGCGCGGGTTTCTACGTGGATGCCACGCAAGCGCCCTGGTCATCGCGCTTTCGCATGCACAGTTATGTCGCCAAGGAATTGCCGGCGCTGTTGGCGCGGCACTTTCCGGTGGATCGCGAGCGCAGCGGCATCACCGGCCACTCGATGGGCGGGCATGGCGCGTTGACCATCGCGTTGCGTCATCCGCAGCAATACCGCTCGGTATCCGCGTTTGCGCCGATCGTCGCGCCCACGCAGGTGCCGTGGGGGCAGAAGGCGCTGCCGCGTTATCTGGGCGGCGACCCGGCGGCGTGGGCGGACTACGACGCCTGCGAACTGGTGCGGCGGGGCGGCTTCGACGGCACCATCCTGATCGACCAGGGCGAGGCCGATGGTTTCCTCGCCGCCCAGCTCAAGCCCGAACTGTTCGACCAGGCCTGTGCCGAAGGCGGGCAGTCGCTGCTGCTGCGCCGGCATGCCGGTTACGACCACAGCTACTACTTCATCGCCAGCTTTATCGATGACCATCTGCGCCATCACGCCAGGGCGTTGGGTCGCCTGTGAGCGTGTTTCATCCGATCACCACGGCACGATGCCTGGTCCGCCTGGCGGATGCCTCGGACGCCTCGTACCTGCTGCACTATCGCGAACAGAACCGCGAGCACCTGGCGCCGTGGGAGCCGCTGCGCGAGGCGTCGTACTACACCCTGGCGCATTGCGTGCAGACACTGGCCGAATCGCGCGCGGCGATCCGTTTCGATCGGGCTTACCCGTTCTTCGTGCTGGACCTGGCGGGAAGCGAGATCATCGCCTGCTTCACCTTCGCCAATGTCGTGCGCGGTGCGTTCCAGGCCAGCCATCTGGGCTACAGCATCGCCGCGCACCGGCAAGGGCAGGGACTGATGCAGGAAGCACTGGATGGGGCGTTGCAGTGGGCTTTCACCGAGTTGGGCCTGCACCGCGTGATGGCCAACTACATGCCGCGCAACGAACGCAGCGGGCGCCTGCTGGAACGATTGGGCTTCGAGCGCGAAGGCTATGCCAGGCGCTACCTGCAGATTGCCGGCGTGTGGGAGGACCACGTCCTCACCTCACGCATTCGCGCGGACTGATTTCCCTCCCCCGGTGCCCGGTTAGCGTCGTGTTTCGGCCGGCACGCCGTCATCCCCGCTTTCACGGGAATGACAAGCAAAGCGCCCGGCCGAGATCCGGCGCCAAATCAGGCCCAGAGGGAAGGGCGGTGCATCAGGCCTTGGCGGCCGGACGACGGCTGCGCTGGCGATTGCGGTTGCCTTCGACCGGGCGATCGCCGCCCTGCGACTGGCCATAGCCATGGCCATGCGGACGATGCGACGACGACGGCTTGCCCTGGCGCTGCGGCGGACGTGCCTGGCGCTGGCCCTGCACCGGCTTCGGTGCGGCGGCATCGGTACGCAGCGGATGCGACGGCTCGAAGCCGGGCACGTCGCTGATGGCGATGTCCTGCTTGAGCAGCTTGCGGATGTCGCGCAGCAGGCCGGCTTCCTCATGGCTCACCAGCGACACCGCCATGCCGTCGGCGCCGGCGCGACCGGTGCGGCCGATGCGGTGCACGTAGTCTTCGGCCACCATCGGCAGATCGAAGTTGATCACGATCGGCAACTGGTCGATGTCGATGCCGCGCGCGGCGATATCGGTCGCCACCAGCACCGTGATGCGATTGGTCTTGAAATCGCTGAGCGCACGGGTACGCGCATTCTGGCTCTTGTTGCCGTGGATGGCGGCGGCGCGCAGGCCGGCCATTTCCAGCGACTTCACCAGCTTGTCGGCGCCGTGCTTGGTGCGGCTGAACACCAGCGTCTGGCGGCGGCTGTCCTGCGACAGCACATGCAGCAGCAGGTCGCGCTTCTTGGCGGCGTCGACCGGATGCACGTGATGCGTCACCGTGGTGGCCACCGAGTTGGCCGGCGTCACCGACACTTCGCGCGGCTGATGCATGAACTGCATCGCCAGCGCCTTGATCGGCGGCGCGAAGGTGGCCGAGAACAGCAGCGTCTGGCGCTGGCGCGGCACGGCGGCCAGGATGCGCTTGAGCGCCGGCAGGAAGCCCATGTCGAGCATGCGGTCGGCTTCGTCCAGCACCAGCACTTCCACGCCGGACAGGTCGATCGAACGCTGCTGCATGTGGTCGATCAGGCGGCCCGGGGTGGCGATGACGACATCGACGCCACGACGCAGCGCCTGCATCTGCGGGCCCATGCTGACGCCACCGAAGATGGTGGTGCTGCTGATGCGCATGTGCTTGCCGTAGTCGCGCAGGTTGTCATGCACCTGGGCAGCCAGCTCGCGGGTCGGGGTAAGCACCAGGGCGCGCGGACGGCGCGTCTGCGTGGCGCCGGCGTTGGAAAGGTGCTGCAGCAGCGGCAGCGCGAACGCGGCCGTCTTGCCGGTGCCGGTCTGTGCGGCGGCCAGCAGGTCGCCACCTTCGAGCACGATCGGAATGGCCGCGGCCTGGATGGGAGTGGGGGTGGCGTAGCCTTGATCGGCAAGCGCGCGCAACAACGCGGGCGCAAGGCCCAGCGATTCGAAAGACATGGAAGCTCCTGAGCAACCCGGAGCGTTCTTCGAACCGCGTTGCAGTATTCAATGAGGGAGGGACGGCGAGATGCCGTGCCGCGCAGTATAGCGCAATCGGGGCGCCCGCGCCTGCTGGCTTGTGCCTGCCGTTCAGGGCGGGCGCTGGGCCACCACCAGATAGCTGTCGAACAGCATGTCGCCGTGGAGTGGCCGTATGCTCACCTGCAGCCCTGCCGCTTCCAGGGTGGCACGCAACTCGGCGGCGCTGGGATAGTGCTGCGCCCCAACGCTCATCCAGCCGCTGATGCGCAGGAAAAACTCCGATACGCGTGTGAGGTGGAAGCGCCAGCTCGATTCGCGCAGCACGTTGCGCACGATCAGCCGGCCCCGTGGGGCGAGGTGCGCGACGGCGTTCTCCAGCACGGCGCGCTGGCCCGCCTTGGGCAGGTAGTGCAGCACGTCGATCAATGCGACATGGCCGTGGCACGCCTGCGCGACGGCGCCATCGCCCTGGAGCAGCCGCAGCGTCCCTTCCAGTCCCGACCGGCGCAGCGCGCGCAGGCCGGCCTCGATCTTGCGCGGGTCGTGATCCACGCCCAGGTAAGGCGCGGTGACGCCGCACGCGTGCAGGTACTGCCCCAGCAGGCCGATGCCGCAGCCGATATCGAACAACGGCATCGGGCGCTCGGCGATCAGTTCGGCAGTGGCGGCATACGCGGGGTCCCTAGTGAGCTTGCGCATGACGTAGCGGCGCTGGAGCCGGTGATCGTAAGACGCGGCAATGCGTCGATGGGCGGTGACATCCATGGTCGCCATGTCAGCCGACGCCATGACTGTGCGGCGTGAAGCCCGGTATGGGGGCCGGCATGGCGCTATCCGCGCCCATGGTCGCTCTTGCGTCGCAACGGTCATGATGGTTCGCTTGGCGCCCAGCGTGCCGCGCGGGCGGACACGATCATCGTGATGGAGCTGCACATGTCGCCGTTCGCGCCCTTGCGGGAGCTCAGTACCACCCAGCGTCATACCGTGCTGGCCAGCTTCCTGGGCTGGACACTGGATGCGTTCGATTATTTCCTGCTTACCTTCGTGATCGTGGCGGTGGCGCAGGAGTTTCATGCCGACAAGCAGGATGTCACCTACGGCCTGTTCCTGACGCTGGCCGCACGTCCCCTCGGCGCCCTGCTGTTCGGGCGGCTGGCGGATCGCTACGGCCGGCGGCCGATCCTGATGCTCGACGTGATCCTGTTCTCGCTGTTCGAACTGGCCACCGCGTTTTCCACCTCGCTCACCATGTTGCTGGTGCTGCGCTTCCTGTTTGGCGTGGCGATGGGCGGCGAATGGGGCATTGGCGCCTCGCTGGCGATGGAGTCGATTCCGCCGAAGGCGCGCGGCCTGGTCTCCGGCCTGCTGCAGAGTGGTTACCCATGCGGCTTCTTCCTGGGCGCGCTGGCCAACTGGCTGCTGATCGACCACATCGGCTGGCGCGGCCTGTTCGTGGTCGGCGCCGTGCCGGCGCTGCTGGTGCTGTATATCCGCCGCACCGTGCCCGAGTCGGAGGTATGGCGGCAAGGGCAGGCCGTACGCCAGAAGCGCGGCCTGTTCGAGGCCATGCGCGGCCGCTGGAAGCTCGCCATCTACCTGATGCTGCTGATGATGGCGTTCAACATGTTCAGCCACGGCTCGCAGGACCTGTACCACACCTTCGAGGAAGTGAGCCTGCACCTGCCCACCGGCTCCGGCGCGGCCTTCATGCTGGTGGCCATGCTCAACCTGGGCGCGCTGGTGGGCGGCCTGTTCTTCGGCGCGCTGTCCGAGCGCATCGGCCGGCGCCGGGCCATCATCCTGGCCGCGCTGCTGGCGATACCGGTGATCCCGCTGTGGACCCACGGCGGTTCCCTGCTGCTGCTTGCGCTGGGGGCGTTCCTGATCCAGGTGATGGTGCAGGGGGCCTGGGGCGTGGTGCCGACCCACCTGAACGAGCTGTCGCCCGACGAGGTGCGCGGCACGCTGCCCGGTTTTGCCTACCAGACCGGCAACCTGCTGGCGGCGGTCACCGCCAACGCCCAGCTGTGGATCGCCCAGCGGCATGGCGGCGACCTGGCCTTTGCCATGTCGCTGTGGATCGCCGTGGTGGCGGTGCTGCTGGCCGGGCTGGCCTGGCTGGGGCCCGAGGCCCATGGCGTGCGCTTCGGGCGGGCAGCCGCCAAGGCGGGCGGCTAGCCGGATGGACTGCTAGAATCCCCGTTTTGATCCATCACGAGACATGCAATGAAGGCTGGCAAGGACAAGGTCATCTCGCTCCACTACACGCTGACGGTGGACGGTGAAAAGGTCGAGAGCTCCCTCGATCGCAACGAGCCGCTGTGGGTGCTGCTGGGCCATGGCCAGCTGATCCCCGGCCTGGAAAAGGCCCTGGAAGACCACGTCGCGGGCGACAGCCTGCAGGTCGAGGTGGCCCCGGCCGAAGGCTACGGCGAGCGCCAGGAAGGCATGGTCCAGCGCGTGCCGAAGAAGTACTTCCAGCAGGCCGCCAAGCTCAAGCCGGGCATGACCACGGTGCTGGCGCTGAAGGAAGGCGGTCACCGCGTGGTGGTGGTGCAGAAAGTGGGCATGACCACGGTCGACGTGGACCTCAACCACCCGATGGCCGGCAAGACGCTGAACTTCGATGTCACCCTCAACGAAGTGCGCGAAGGCACCGAGGAAGAGATCCAGCACGGCCACGCCCATCCCCCGGGCGCTGAGGCTCACTGAACCCTTCATGCAACGCGACAACGGCGCCTCACGGCGCCGTTGTCGTTTCTGTCCCTGCGGGTCAGCTCACACCAGCGTGATCTGCACATCCACATTGCCGCGCGTGGCGTGCGAGTACGGGCAGATGTCGCGATGTGCCACGTCCACCAGCTCCTGCGCCACGGCACGGTCGAGGCCCGGCAGGCTGACGTCCAGCTTCACGGCGATGCCGAAACCGGTCGGTTCGCGCGGGCCGATGCCCACATGCGCCGTCACCGAAGCGTCCTTCAGGGTGACGCCCTTCTGGCGGGCGACGAAGCGCACGGCGCCCTCGAAGCAAGCCGCATAGCCGGCCGCGAACAGCTGTTCCGGATTGCTGCCGGCGCCGCCCGGGCCACCCAGGCCCTTGGGCACGACCAACTGCAGGTCGAGCACGCCGTCGTCGCTCTTGGCGTGGCCTTCGCGGCCGCCGGTGACGGTGGCGGTGGCGGTATAGAGAATGTTGCTGATGCTCATGGGTCAATCCTCGGTGGTGGAGTGTTGGAGTTGCCGCGCAAGGTGTTTCAGTTGATCACGCAGTTGTTGCATCTGGCCTAGCGACATATTCAGGTGCCCGGCGATGCAGGCGGGTATGGCGCTGGCCGGTTCACGCAGGGCAAGCCCTGTTTCGGTGAGCCGGATATCCACTTCGCGCTCGTCTTCGGTGCGGCGCTGGCGGCTTATCAACCCCGCCGTCTGCAGCCGTTTCAGCAACGGCGTGAGCGTTCCCGAATCCAGCTGCAGGCGCTGGCCCAGTTCGCGGACGGTGAGGCCGTCCTGCTCCCATAGCACCAGCATCACCAGGTATTGCGGGTAGGTCAGCCCCAGCGGTTCCAGCAACGGGCGGTAGAGCCCGGTAAAGGAGCGCGAGGCGGCGTACAGCGCAAAGCACAGTTGCTGGTCCAGCAGCAGTTGATCAGGGGTGGGCTTCCGTTTCATGGGGTAAATGGTAAGCGCAAAATTAAATTGTGTACAATTCAATTTTCCAATGGCAACGATAGCCGCCGCCTTTCGGGCCATGGCTCAGTCTAGGAGGCGTTTGCCGAAGGCGAAGTGATCGCGCCAGTACGGGCCGTCGATATCGTCCAGGCGCACCGTGCCGCCGCTGTTGGGGGCATGCACGAAGCGGCCCTTGCCCACGTAGACGCCCACATGGCTGATGCCGTCGTTGCCGCCGAAGAACACCAGGTCGCCACTGACCAGGTCGGTCATGGTGCGGACGCGCTGGCCGCTTATCTGCGACATCTCGCGCGAGCTGTGCGGCAGCATCAGGCCGGCTGCGTTGCGATAGATGTAATCGACCAGCCCACTGCAGTCGAAACCGCCATCGGGGGTATTGCCGCCCCAGCGATAAGGCGTGCCGACCAGGGCAATGGCGCGGAACAGCACGTCGTTGGCGGTACCCGCGCTGCCCGAGGGCGCCCGTGCCGGCAGGTCAGCCAGCGAGGAGCGGGAATCCTTATAGGTGGGCTCCGGCCGCCGGGCACTGCTGGCGCAGGCGGCCAGCAACAGGACCGTTACGCCCAGCAGCACATGGCGCGCAACACGCCACGGTGCTGGCGAGCATAAGGACGGATCGGCGGCACCCGGGTACATCATGCATCCCCTCGGCATGGGTCGCGGCCGAGGTTAGCAAATCAATAAGTTGGAAGAAAGTTCTTAGCGACTACGCGAGGTGGGGTCTCGCGTTTTCATGAGCCGGGTCGATCGACGGTGAGATTGCGCAGGCTCAAGTTGTGGCCGTCCCGATCCCAGGCGGTCAGCTTGTACTGCCCCGGTCTCAGGTAAAGGGTGTTCATGCTGTCCTGGGTGAGAAACACGTAGCGGTCGGCCGGGATGGCGTCATCGCTCTCGCTGGCGTAACGCGCCTCGACCACGCACGGCAGCTGGCGCTGGCACATCTCGCTGGAGATCACCCTGGCCTGGCGTACGTCGCCGATCAGGCCGAGCCAGTGCGGCCGGCGTTGGTGGCCGGCCGGGGGCAGCACCACATCGACGTCGTGGCGCGACGGGTCCGACGTCCATACGCTGCCGCTCTCCCGGCTGACCAGGACGGAAGGGCGGTCCACCGGAAACTGCACGATCAGCTGTCGATAGAGGTCGGTGCTGGGCATCGGGCCGATGTCGCGCCAGCGCGTCTGGTCGATGGACAGCGGATCGAACCCGCTGAGCTGCTTGAGCTGCATCGCCATGGGCTGGATGGTGCCGCCGAGGTTGCCCGGCGCCTTGTCGATGTGCGCGTAGCCGGCATGCACGAACAGCCGCGCCTTGGGGTCCTTGGCGAACACCTTGCGATAAAGCAGTTGCGCCTGCCCGGCTTCGCGATCGGCCAGCGCATCGGCGTCCGATTCGTAGGCCACCACCTGGAAGCCCAGCCGGATCGCCTCGCGGATGATGTCGCCATACAGTGGCTCGTGCAGATACTCGCTGCCCGAGCTGGTGGTGGGATAGCCGCGCGCCATCAGCCCGGTGTCGGTGTTGTTGAGCGCCTCGGCGGCGAAATAGGTAAACCCTTCCGCCCGCAGCTTGGGCAGCAGGGCGAGCGTGAGCTCGCGGGTGTGCGCATCGTGGTGCGCTTCATTGATCATCACGATACGGCGGTTGGTCGCCAGCTTGGCGATTTCCTCGGCCGCATCGTTGGCCTGCCAGTCGTTGGGCGCGGGCAAGGGCACCGGCGTCTGCACCCGGTTGTCGAACGGGAAATCGATGATGGCCTCGTCGTACAGGCCCAGTTCGTCCTCCAGGGAAGCCAGCAGCTGCTGGTCGATCATGCGATCGGCCCGGGTCAGGGTCGGCATGACTTCGCGCAGATACAGGTAGCGCGCCAGTTCGTTCTTGATGTGCGCCGTCTCGGTGAACAGGTCGCGCGAGACCTGCATCTCCGAAGACGCCGTGGCGGGATGTTGCTGGCCCGCCGCCCTGAGATTCGGTGAGAGGCCCAAGGCACAGGCCACGGCACCGGCTGCCGCCATGCGCCAAGCGCTGACTATCCTGTCGGACTTCGCCACATACCTGTACATCGCTCACTCCCCAGGGTGAGGGTTGGGCACAGCGACGCTAGAATAGCCTCATGGATGCTTCACGCAGTGATGTGTTGATTCTTGGCGGCGGCGTTGTCGGCCTGGCCTGTGCCTACTACCTGCGAAAGTCCGGAGCTACCGTGCGGGTTTTGGAGCAGGGTACCCCGGGTTGCGGCAGTTCGCACGGCAATTGCGGAACGATCACCCCCAGCCATGCCCCGCCCCTGGCCATGCCCGGCATGCTTGGCGTGGCGTTGCGCTCGATGCTCCGCGCCGATGCGCCGCTTTATATCAATCCCCGTTTCGATGGACGCCGCCTGCGCTGGCTGCTGGGTTTTGCCCGGCACTGCAACTGGCGCGACTTCGAACAAGCCGCGCAGGCGCGCTCGGCCATCCTGCAGCACTCACGCGCCCTGTTGCCGGGGCTGGTGAGGGACGAGGGGCTCGACTGCGAGTTCGGCGAAGGCGGCGTGCTCTACGTCTACCGCACCGACCGCGCGCTGCAGGCGGATGAGCACCATCACGCGCAGGTACTCGATCGGCTCGGCGTGGAAGTCCAGCGCTTGCATGGCGACGAGGTGGAAGCGATGGAGCCGGCGCTGAAGCCCGGCGTGGTCGGTGGCCTGTTCCATCCGGGCGACGCCCGTCTGCGCCCCGACCGCTACGCGGCGGAGTTGGCGCGACGCGTGGTGGAGCTGGGTGGCTCGATCGAGACCGCCGCGCGCATCGATCACTTCGGCACCCAGGACGGACGCATCGACCATGTGCGCACCACGCGCGGCGTCTTCCGCGGCGACCGCGTGGTGATGGCGCTGGGCGCGTGGTCGCCCCTGATGGGCAAGCTGCTGGGCCTGCATCTGCCCATGCAGCCGGGCAAGGGCTATTCGCTCACCTACACGCGCCCAACGCTGGCGCCGCGTCATGCGCTGGTGCTGCGCGAGGCGTCGGTATGCGTCACCACCTGGGACAGCGGATTCCGCCTGGGCAGCACCATGGAATTCTCCGGTTATGCCGAAGGACTCAATCGCACCCGCCTGGATGCCCTGCGCCGCGGTGCCGCCGATGGGCTGTACCAGCCCGAGGGGCCGCAACTGCTGGAAGAGTGGTGGGGCTGGCGGCCGATGAGCGTGGACGAGGTGCCGATCATCGGCCCCAGTACGCGCTGGTCCAACCTGACCTATGCCACGGCGCACGGCATGCTCGGCGTGAGCATGTCGGCAGCCACCGGCGAGTTGGTGGCTTCACAGCTGCGTGGCGGCACTCCCATGATCGATCCCGCGCCTTACGCGCCAGCACGCTTCGGCGTGTAACCCTCAAGCTGCAAGCTAGCCAGCCACCAGGAAGACAAGCATGGCCGACACCTTCGATCTGATCGTACTTGGCGGCGGCTCGGGCGGGCTGGCGGCGGCCCTGCGCGCTGCCCACCATGGCGCGCGCGTGGCCCTGCTGGAACCCGGCGCGCTCGGCGGCACCTGCGTCAATGTCGGCTGCGTGCCCAAGAAGGCGCTGTGGTCTGCCGCGCAACTGGCGCAGGGACAACGGCTGGCGCTGGACTATGGTTTCGCGTCCACGCCGGGGCCGCTCGACTGGGAGCATTTCCGCCAGCTGCGGCAGGCCTATATCGGCGGCATTCGGGAACGCTATGCGAGCCGGCTGGCCGACGCCGGCATCCAGGTGCTTGCCGAGCATGGCCGCTTTGTCGCGCCGGATACGGTGGCGACTTCCAGCGGCCGCGAACTGCGCGCCAGACAAATCATCATCGCCACCGGCAGCCGGCCGCGTCGGCTCGACGTACCCGGTTTCGACCTGGGCATGGTGTCGAGCGATATCTTTGCCCTGCGGGCCTTGCCGCAGCGCATCGCCATCGTCGGCGGCGGCTATATCGCCGTGGAATTCGCCGGCCTGCTGCGTGCGCTGGGCAGTGAAGTGACGTTGCACGTGCGCGACCGCCTGCTGTCGGGTTTCGATGCGGAACTGGTGGACGCGCTGGAAGAACATCTCCGCGGGCAGGGCATCGAGATCACCCGTCAGGTGGTGGCGGGCGGCCTGCATCGCGGCACGGATGGCCTGGTGCTGGACAACGGCGTGAACAGCAGCTGCGGCCCTTATGACGCGGTGCTGTGGGCCGTCGGCAGGGTACCCAATAGCGACCAGCTTGGCCTGGATGCTGCGGGCGTGCAGGTGGATGAAGAGGGCCACGTGGTCACCGATGCCTGGCAGAGCAGCAGCGTCCCCGGCATTTCCGCGATAGGCGACGTCACCGCGCGCCAGGCACTCACGCCGGTGGCCGTGGCTGCCAGTCGGCGATTGGCCGATCGCCTGTTCGGCGGGCAACCGGAGAGTCGCCTCGACTACGAGAACATTCCCAGCGTGGTGTTCGCCGAACCGCCGATGGCGAAGCTGGGCCTCACCGAGGCCCAGGCGCGCGAACGCCACGGTGATCAGCTGCGTGTGCATCGCGCCCGTTTCACGCCCTTGCAGTGGGCGGTGGCGGGTCGCAAGGCACCGAGCCTGATGAAAATCATCTGCGTCGGCGATGACGAGCAAGTAGTAGGCATGCACGTGCTGGGCCTGGGCGCGGATGAAATGCTGCAGGGCTTCGCGGTAGCGATGAAGCTGGGCCTGCGCAAGCGCGACCTGGACCACACAGTGGCCATTCATCCCAGCTCCGCCGAGGAGCTGGTGCTGATGTCGTAGACCTCGACACCGTTAGACTTCCCTCATGAGCACCTACACCCTGCATCGCGGCACCGCGCCGCTACTGATCAGCCTGCCGCACGATGGCAGTGCCATTCCCGACGCGATCAGCGCCCGTATGCTTCCGGCCGCGCAGCGCTCGGTGGATACCGATTGGCATGTCGGCCGCCTCTACCAGCCGCTGGCCGACGCCCTGGGTGCCAGCGTGCTGCGGCCGGTGGCGTCGCGTTACGTGATCGATCTCAACCGTCCAGCCGACGGTCAGGCGCTGTACCCGGGGCGGCGCGAAACCGGCCTTGTTTCAACCATCGGTTTCGACGGGCAGCCGCTCTATCGCGATGGCGCCGAGCCTTCGGCGGACGAAATTCAACGGCGGGTAAACGAATTCTGGCGCCCTTATCATGGCGCGCTATCGCAAGAACTTGATCGCCTGCTCGCCGAGCATGGCCGCGTGGTGCTGTGGGAAGGGCATTCCATCCGCAGTCGCGTGCCCATGCTGTTCGAAGGCCAGTTGCCCGACTTCAACCTCGGCACGGCCGATGGCGCCAGTTGCACGCCCGCGTTGCAGGCGAAGTTGCAGTCCATCCTGGAAGGCCAGTCCCGATACAGCTTCGTGGTCAACGGACGCTTCAAGGGCGGCTATATCACCCGCCACTACGGGCGCCCGCAGGCCGGCGTGCAGGCGGTGCAGCTGGAGCTTGCGCAGCTCAACTACATGGACGAGGACAGCTTCGCCTACGACGAAGCCAAGGCGGCCATGTTGCAGCAGACCATCGAACAACTGCTACGCGCGTGTCTGGGTTGAGCGCAAGAAGCTTCGAGCGGCGTTAGGGAGTTGCAAAGTCAAGCTCCGCCGCGCGGGAATCTCGCTTCCGGCGATGATCAACCCGGTTTCGAAGTGCGCTGAAACATGCCATGTTTTAGCTGTCGCGCCACCCGTGTCAGCCGGGTTCCGGCCGGGTCCGCGGCATCAGACGTTCGAGGCTAATCAACATGCGTAAGTTCGCGATCGCTTCCCTGCTTGTGGCGGGTGTTGCCCTTACTGGTTCCGTGCTGGCTCAGGACGCTGCCCCGCAGGCGGCGCCCGCGACCAAGTCGGCTTCGGCCCAGCCGGCCAGTGCTTCTACCGGCAAGCATCACAAGAAGAACAAGAACACCACCACCAACGGTCAGCCGGGCGGCAAGTCCGCCAAGAAGTCGGCCAAGGCCACGCTGCCGGCCACCACGGCCAGCCACTGATCTTCGATCAGCCCGGTTGCGCAAAACCCCGACGCCACCACGTCGGGGTTTTTGTTTGCGCATCGGCTCAGCGGCGCAAGGCCGCGATGCACTTGAGTTCGATCGCAATCGGCGTGGGCAGCGCAGTGATGCCCAGCGTGGTGCGGCAGGCATCGACGCCGGCGAAGTACTCCGCGTAAAGCCGGTTGTAGATGGGAAAGTCGCGTGCCATGTCGGTGAGAAACACCGTCACGTCGACCAGGTCCTCCCAGCGCGCGCCACTGGCTTCCAGCACCGCGCGGACGTTGGCGAACACCTGGCGGCACTGTGCCTCGATGTCGTAACCGACCAGCGTGCCCTGGGCATCATGCACATTGCCGGGAATGACGTTGGTTCCCGGCGTGCGCGGACCCACGCCGGAGAGAAACAGCAGGTCGCCCACGCGCCGTGCGTGTGGATAGGCACCGACCGGCGCCGGCGCCTGTTCGGTGCGTACGACATCGCTCATCGATTGAACTCGGGCACGGTGCCAAGGCGCTGCAGCGCGCTTTGGTAGGCGGGCCACAACTCCTCGCGTGCGCTGACGTGCATGCCCAGATCGTTCACGTGGCCGTCGAACAGGCTGTAGCACCAGGCGTGCACGGACAGTTTCTGGCCGCGCTCCCAGGCGTCCATCACCATCGTGGTATGGCAGACGTTGACCACCTGCTCGATCGCGTTGAGCTCGCACAGGCGGCTGTTGCGCAGGTGCATCATGTCGATGGAGGACAGCATCGTGGAGTGCTTCTGCGCCACGTCGCCGACATGGCGCAGCCAGTTGTCGACCAGGCCGAGGCGGCGTTCGTCCAGCACCGCCTGCACGCCGCCGCAGCCATAGTGGCCCACCACCAGGATGTGCTCGACCTTGAGCACGTCGACGGCGAACTGGATGGTGCTGAGGCAGTTGAGGTCGGTATGCGACACCACGTTGGCGACGTTGCGCTGCACGAAGATGTCGCCCGGCGGCAGATCCACGATCTGCGTGGCCGGCACGCGCGAATCGGAGCAGCCGATCCACAGGTACTTCGGCGCCTGCTGCTGGGCGAGGCGTTCGAAGAATCGCGGGTCCTGCGCGCGCACGGCGGCCGACCATGCACGGTTGCTGTCGATCAGGTTCTGTAGCGGGCTTTTCACGGCGGTATTCTCAATAGCGTATGCAGATGTTTTTCGGTTCGGTGAAGAAGCGCAGCGCTTCCGTGCCGCCTTCGCGGCCAAGCCCGGATTGCTTGGTGCCGCCGAAGGGCGTGCGCAGGTCGCGCAGCAGCCAGCAGTTGATCCACACGATGCCGAAGTCCAGTTGCGCGCCGAAGCGGTGCGCGCGGGACAGCTCGCGCGTCCACACCGAGGCGGCCAGGCCATAGCCGGAACCGTTGGCGATGGCCAGCGCGTCGTCCTCGTCCTCGAACGGGATCAGGCTGACCACCGGGCCGAAGATTTCGTGCTGATTGGTGACGGCATCATTGCCCAGGCCCTCGATGACCGTGGGCGCCACGAACCAGCCTTCGGCGCAGCGATCGGGCACCGTCACCGCATGGCCACCGCACAGCACGCGGCCACCTTCGGCGCGCGCCTGCGCGATGCAGCCCAGGACCTTGTCGAAATGCTCCCGCGATACCAGCGCGCCGAGATCGCTGGCGCTGTCATGCGGATCGCCCACGCGCAGCGCCTGCACGCGGGCCAGGTAGCGCTCGCGGAAGGCGTCGTAGATGGAGCGCTGCACCAGCAGGCGCGAGCCGCACAGGCAGATTTCGCCCTGGTTGGCGAAGCCCGAGCGCACGATGGTGTCGAGGTTCGCATCGCTCAGCTCCGCATCTTCGAACACTACGGCAGGATTCTTGCCGCCGAGTTCCAGCGACAGTTTCTTGAATTGCGGCGCCGCGGCGGTGGCGATCTGCGCGCCGGTGCGCGTGCTGCCGGTAAACGACACCGCTTTCACCGCCGGGTGTTCGACGATGGCCTGACCCACACTGGGGCCACGGCCTTGCACGATGTTCAGCACGCCGGGCGGGAAGCCTGCTTCGATGCTCAGCTCACCCAACAGGGCGGCGGTGCAGGGCGTGATCTCCGACGGCTTGGCCACCACCGCGTTGCCGGCCGCGAGTGCCGGTGCGATTTTCCAGGTGAACAGGTACAGCGGCAGGTTCCACGGGCTGATGCAACCGACCACGCCCAGCGGCTGGCGCAGCGTGTAGTTGATCGCGCCGATTTCCATCGCGTGCGATTCGCTGCTCCACGGCACGATGGCGGCGGCGAAGTAGCGCAGGTTGGACACGGCGCGTGGAATATCGAGACTGCGCGCCAGGCTCAGTGGCTTGCCGTTGTCGCGCGACTCCAGCGCCGCGAAATCCTCCAGGCGTGCCTCGATCAGGTCGGCCAGCCGGTGCAGCAAGCGGGCGCGCTGCTCGGCGGGCGTGGCGCCCCAGCCGGGAGCGGCGCGCTGCGCAGCGGCCACGGCATCGGCGACATCGTCAGGCGAAGAGTCCGGGCATCGCGCAAACACCCGGCCGATCGCGGGCTCGAACACGTCCAGCCAGCGATCATTGCGTGGCGCCTGCAGGCGACCGTCGATCAGGTTGGCGAGGCGCAGGTTTGGCATCGGCGCAAGCTTAAGGCCAGTGCCGGCCAATTGCACCGGACGCAGGCGTATCCTGGCGCGCTCAGCTCAGCGAGCGCGTCCGTCCGCCATCCACCGCAATGCTCACGCCGTTGACGTAAGCGGCCGCCGGCGTGCACAGGAACGCCACCACCGAGGCCACTTCCGCCGCCTCGGCGAAGCGGCGCGCCGGCACGGTGGACAGCATGGCCTGCGCCACCTCGTCTTCGCTGCGGCCGCTGCTGCGCGCCTGCGCGGCGAGCAGGCTATCCAGCCGGGCGGTGCGGGTGTAGCCGGGCAACACGTTGTTGACGGTGATGCCATCGGCCGCCAGTTCGCCCGCAAGCGTTTTGGCCCACGCCGCTACGGCCGCGCGCACGGTGTTGGACACGCCCAGGCCGGCGACCGGCTCCTTCACCGAGGTGGAGATGACGTTGACGATGCGCCCGTAGCCACTCGCCTTCATGCCGGGCAGCAGTGCCTGCACCAGCGTCTGGCCGGCCAGCAGGTGTTGGCGGAAGGCTGTCTCGAAGGCTTCCGTGTCGGCGGCATAGGCCGGGCCGGCCGGCGGACCGCCGGTGTTGTTGACCAGGATGTCGATCGGTTGATCGGCCACGATGTCGGCCAGCGCCAGGCGCAGGTTGTCCGTCTGCTGCATGTCCACCGCAAACCAGCGGTGTCGCTGGCCGTGACGATGGGGCAGGGCATCGGCCACGGCCTTCAGCGCATCGGGCGAACGGGCCAGCACGGTGACGCTGGCGCCCAGCTCGGCCAGTTCGATCGCGCTGGCGCGACCGATGCCCTGCGAAGCACCGCATACCAGGGCATGACGTCCACTCAGGTCCAGCAACATGACGGGCTCCTTAGGGGAGTGAAACTAGCGTGCGTTGAGTTGGATGCCGAGCGCACCGAACCAGCAGGCCCAGGCCACCCACAGACTGTAGCGCCAGGCCAGTCGCCAGCGCGTGACGGCGTGGTCTTCCAGCGCGGGCAACACCGGCGAGCGCAACGCCAGCTGCAGGCGCATCCAGGTGCGCAGCAGGCTGGCCTTCTGGCCATCGGCTTCGGCAATGATCTGCCACTCGTGCGGATGTTTGCGGCGCAGCAGCGAAGCGACGCGGTACTGCGCCGCGAAATGCAGCAGAAAGCAGGCGACGCCGGCCATCAGAAGTGTCAGGTAAAACGCGATCATGCCGTGCCTGTCTTGGGTGGGCCGGGAGTGGCGTCGTCAACTCTTCGACGAGCTGCCAGCGTCCGACGGAGGGTTGCTGTTCTTGTCCGTGCCGTTGGACGTATCGGTCTTGCTGTCGTTGCCGCTGCCCGACGCGCCGGGCAGCGGAATCACGTTGCGCAGCGTGCTCAGCACGCCGTTGCCCGGCGCGGGCTTGGCACAGATGGCGTTGTCGACGGCATCCTTGTAGGTCTTGTCCATCATGCCGAGCCATACGGTGCCATCCGGGCCATGCGGCACCTTGAAGGTGCCGGCCGCCGCCATCTTTACCGGCGCTTCGGCGGAGAACGCCGCCGGGGATTGCTCCCAGTAGGTGCTGCCCGCCTGCTGCTTGGCCGAGCTGTACAGCACCAGGTAACGCGCGCGCTTGTCGGTGACTTCGATGCTGCCGAACGCGCCGGTGCTTTCATCGGTCCAGCCCATGTGCTCGCACAGGCCTACGTCCTGTGTGTTGATCGGCTGGAATGCATCGTCCAGCACCACCGCCGTGGGGGCGAACAGATAGCTTGCACGCAGCCAGCGCCCGTTCAATTCCGACTTGAAGGCGATGCGATAGGGAAACTGGGTTTCGCGCGGCAACGCAAAGGCGAGGAAATAGCTGCGCTCGCCATTGAGGTTGGCGACCATGCTGCCCGGCCCCAGGACGAATTTCTTCGGCTGCCAGGGCAGCGTGTTCTGGAACGAGAAATCCGCAAACGTGGTGCAGCAGGGGGTGGCCTGCTGCAACTTGGCCTTGGCCTGGTCGAGGCTGGTGCTGCTGTCTTCGGGGGGCCGCAGGTTCGGCGGCACCAGCGCTTTCACGCTGTGGCAGCCGCCGATGAAAACGGCGACGAAGACGAGGGCGGTGGCAGCGATCAGGCGATAGCGCATAAGAGGGTCGTGCGGATCAGAATTCCGCCGTCCCCGCCGCGCGCGGATAGGGGATGGCGTCACGGATGTTGGACAAGCCGCACACATAGACCAGCAGGCGTTCGAAGCCGAGGCCGAAGCCCGCGTGCGGCACGGTGCCGTAACGGCGCAGGTCACGATACCAGCCGTAGGTGGCCGGATCGAGGCCGAACTGGACCATGCGGCGGTCGAGATAGTCCAGGCGCTCCTCGCGCTGGCTGCCGCCGATGATCTCGCCGATGCCCGGGGCCAGCACGTCCATCGCGGCGACGGTCTTTTCGTCGTCGTTGAGGCGCATGTAGAACGCCTTGATCTGCTCGGGGTAGTTCATCACCACCACCGGGCGGCCGACGTGCTTCTCGGCCAGATAGCGCTCGTGCTCGGTCTGCAGGTCGATGCCCCAGGCGACCGGGAACTCGAACTTCTGGCCGGACTTCTTGAGGATCTCCACCGCCTCGGTGTAGTCGATGCGTTCGAACGGCTGCGCGATGAAGGCTTCGAGGCGGCTGATGGCATCGGGCTGCACGCGCTCGGCGAAGAACGCCATGTCGTCCGGGCGCTCCTCCAGCACGGCCTTGAAGATCGCCTTGAGGAAACCCTCGGCGCAATCGGCGTCGGCATTGAGATCGGCAAAGGCGATTTCCGGCTCCACCATCCAGAACTCGGCCAGGTGGCGCGGCGTGTTGGAGTTTTCGGCGCGGAAGGTGGGGCCGAAGGTATATACCTTGCTCATCGCCAGGCAGTAGGCCTCGACGTTGAGCTGGCCCGACACGGTAAGGAAGGCTTCGCGGCCGAAGAAATCCTTGCGGAAATCGATCTTGCCGTTCTCGGTGCGCGGCAGGTTGGCCAGGTCCAGCGTCGACAGGCGGAACATGTCGCCCGCGCCTTCGGCATCGGAGGTGGTGATGATCGGCGTGTTGATCCAGAAGAAGCCCTGGCTGGTGAGCCAGCGGTGGATCGCCGTCATCATGGTGTGGCGCACGCGGGTGACCGCGCCGAACAGATTGGTGCGCGGGCGCAGGTGCGCCACTTCGCGCAGGAACTCCATCGAATGCTGCTTGGGCTGGATCGGGTAGGTTTCCGGATCGTCCACGAAGCCGGTAACGACCACGTCGCTGGCCTGGATCTCGAAACGCTGGCCCTTGCCCTGCGAGGCCACCAGCGTGCCGGTGATGATCACGCCCGCGCCGGCGGTGAGGTGCTTCACCTCGCTCTCGTAATTGGCCAGCTGGTCGGTAACCACGGCCTGGATCGGGTCGAAGCAGGAGCCGTCGCTCACATTCACGAAGGACAGGCCAGCCTTGGAATCGCGCCGGGTGCGGACCCAGCCACGGACCGTCACGATGCTGCCGGCTTCGATGCTGCCGGAGAGAGCCTGTTTGACGCTAACCACCGTCATGGATTGAAACTCCTGCTGGGCGCCGCATATCGGACGCGTAAGACGAACTCGGCATGATAATGTACGCATCGTTCAGGTAGCGACCCTTCGCACCCGACTCCGACCATCGAAACCACCGGTAGTTGCACTGCCCATGACCATCACGATCACCCCCGCCGCCAGCGAACGCATGCGCAATTTCCTTGCCGGTACCCCCGGCGCCGCGGGCGTGCGCTTTGGCGTCAAGCGCACGGGTTGCTCGGGTTTCGGCTACGTGGTCGATCTGGCCGACGCCGTGGGCGAGGGCGATCAGCTGGTCGACGTGGACGGCGTGCCGCTCATCGTGGACGGCAAGAGCCTGCCGCTGGTCGACGGCACGGTGATCGATTTCCAGCGCCAGGGGTTGAACGCGGCCTTTGTGTTCCACAACCCCAACGCCACCGGCGAGTGCGGCTGCGGCGAGAGCTTTACGGTCGGCTGAGGCGGCCCGTTTCGCACCGGCCCGCGCGGCGCTAGGTAAGCCCCGGTTTTTCAACCACTTGCCTCCATCCTCTTAACTACCTTACAATTCCGCTTCTGTCCGTTCCCCAAGGGACCGGATGGAACCTTGCCTCACCGCATAGGGCGGGAGGCTGCGAGGCCATAACGGCCGCATCCACAAGGAGTTACCCAACAATGTCCCTGCGACATTACGAAGTCGTGTTTCTGGTCCACCCTGACCAGAGCGAGCAGGTTCCGGCGATGATCGAGCGCTACAAGGCGTTGATCGAGACCGACGGCGGCAAGATCCACCGCCTGGAAGACTGGGGCCGTCGCCAGCTGGCGTACCCCATCGTGAACCTGGCCAAGGCTCACTACGTCATGCTCAACATCGAAGTCAGCCAGAACGCGCTGAACGAGCTGGAGTCGGGCTTCCGCTTCAACGACGCCGTGCTGCGCCACCTCGTGATCCGTCGCGACGAGGCCGACACCGAGCAGTCGTTCATCCTCAAGAGCAAGGAAAAGGATGACGCCAAGTCCTCGCGCCGTCGCGACGACGACAGCGATGGTGATGAGCGTCCGGCCCGTCGCGACCGCGATGACCGTGACAACGATCGCGACAGCGACGACTGATCAGGAGCACAGACATGTCCAAGTTCTTCCGCCGCCGCAAGTTCTGCCGCTTCACGGCCGAAAAGGTCAAAGAGATCGACTACAAGGATCTCAACACCCTGCGCCAGTACGTGACCGAGAACGGCAAGATCGTTCCCAGCCGCATCACCGGCACCAAGGCCCGCTACCAGCGTCAGCTGGCGACCGCCATCAAGCGCGCTCGCTTCCTGGCCCTGCTGCCGTACACCGACAACCACGACGTCTGATCGTGGCTCACGCCCGGCCGAAAGCCGGGCGTGATTCAACTCTTCGGACAACCGTCCACGGCTGCGCCGGGCCACACCGGTGCTAACGAAAAGGAACCATCATGCAGCTCATTCTTCTCGAGAAAGTCCGCAACCTCGGCAACCTTGGCGACAAGGTCAATGTGAAGCCGGGTTACGGCCGTAACTACCTCCTGCCGCAGGGCAAGGCCGTGCCGGTCACCGCCGCCAACCTCGAAGCCTTCGAGAAGCGTCGCGCCGAGTATGAAGCCAAGGCCCACGCCCAGCTGTCGGGCGCCGAAGGCCGCAAGGCCAAGCTGGAAGGCGTCTCGGTGACGATCACCGCGAACGCCAGCCCGGAAGGCAAGCTGTACGGCTCGGTCGGCCCGCGCGAAATCGCCGAGGCCCTGCAGGCCGCCGGTCACGACGTCCACAAGGGCGAAGTGATCCAGGGCGAAGGCCCGATCCGCAACACCGGCGAGTTCACCGCCGTGATCGCGCTGCACGCCGACGTGCAGACCCAGGTCGCGGTGATCGTGGTCGGCGAAAAGTAAGCCGTCCCATCGCCAATGCTGTACCCGGACGGGCGCCCCTGGGCGCCCGTCTGCTTTTGTGCCAGTACTTATCCACTGCTGCACACAGCTTATCCACAGAGTTATGGTCTCGCGACCTGAGATGGCGCCGCGTATGCTCTGTACCCAACGTCATGCCACCGGCGAATGCGTGCCGGTCCGCTGCGAGGAATCTTGATGCCCTTCGTTTCTGATCGTTCCGATCGCCCGGAGCGCCGCGGTCGTTCCGAGCGCAAGCCTCCTTCCAACATCGACGCGCTGCGCGTGCCGCCGAATTCGGTCGACGCGGAGCAGGCCGTGCTGGGTGGCCTGATGCTGTCCCCGGACTCGTTGGACAAGGTGGCCGATCGCCTGAGCGAGCAGGACTTCTACCGCAAGGACCACCGCCTGATCTGGCGCGCCATCACCGAGCTGGCGGGCAAGGGCATGCCGTGCGATGCGGTGACCCTGGGCGATTGGTTCGAGGCCAACGGCCTGGGCGAGATGATCGGTGGCGCCTCCTACCTGATCGAACTGGCCAACACCACGCCGAGCGCGGCGAACATTGCCGCCTATGCGGAAATCGTGCGCGAGAAGTCGGTGCTGCGCCAGCTGATCGACGCCGGCACGGGCATCGCCGAGGACGGCTATCGGCCCGAAGGGATGGGCGTGCAGGAGGTGCTCGAACGCGCCGAGCAGGCGGTGTTCAAGATCGCCGAGTCGGGCGCCCGCGGCAAGAAAGATACGGTGTCGATGCGCGAGGCGGTCAAGGACGCGTTCCGCATCCTGTCCGAGCGCTTCGAGAACAAGGGCCAGCTCACCGGCGTTTCCACCGGCTTTTCCGATCTGGACGAGCTCACCTCGGGCCTGCAGCCCTCCGACCTGATCATCGTCGCGGCGCGTCCCTCGATGGGCAAGACGGCGTTCTCGGTGAACATCGCCGAAGCGGTCGCCATGCGTGGCAAAAAGCCGGTGGCGATCTTCTCGATGGAAATGTCGGCCTCGCAGCTGGCCTTCCGCATGATTTCCTCGGTCGGCCGCATCCACGCGCAGCACCTGCGTAACGGCGACCTGGCCGAAGAGGACTGGCCGCGCGTCACCAACGCCATCGCGCTGCTCTCCGAGGCGAAGATCTTCATCGACGATACGCCCGGTCTCTCGCCGGTGGAAATGCGCTCGCGCTCGCGTCGACTGCATCGCGAGCACGGCGGCCTTGGCCTGATCGTGATCGACTACCTGCAGCTGATGCAGGTGCCGGGCATGAAGGAAAATCGCGCGACCGAAATCTCGGAGATCTCGCGCTCGCTGAAGGGCCTGGCCAAGGAACTCAACTGTCCGGTGATCGCACTGTCGCAGTTGAACCGCTCGCTGGAACAGCGCGCCGACAAGCGCCCGATGATGTCCGACCTGCGCGAATCGGGCGCTATCGAGCAGGACGCGGACGTGATCATGTTCATCTACCGCGACGAGTACTACAACAAGGAATCGCCGGACAAGGGCCTCGCCGAAATCATCATCGGCAAGCAGCGTAACGGCCCGACCGACACGGTGAAGCTCACCTTCCTGGGGCACTACACCAAGTTCGAGAACTACGCGCCCGACTCCTTTGTCGGCGCCTTCGAATAAGCTGGCGATCCGCACGACGATCCGGCGTGCCATTCCACCACGGTGGAGTGGCCGCGATGCCGTGCCGATGGGTTTAGGCACCATTCCGCTTGCGGAATCCCGCCTGTACCAGGGGCGCTCTATGCACGCCGTGCACATCATGCACCTGGGAGATTCACATGCCTGGGCGCAGCCTCGTAGGCGATTTTCCCAACGAGGTAAAACACATGTCGCTGATCCTGCTGCTGGTGATCGTGGTGCTTCTGCTTGGTGTCGTGCCTGCGTGGCCATATAGCCGTTCGTGGGGTTATGGGCCCAGCGGTGGGCTGGGCGTACTTCTCATCGTCCTCATCGTGTTGCTGGTGATGGGTGTCATCTGACCGGGTGCTGCCATGAACAGATCATTGATCCTGACGTGCTTGATGGGCTCCTGCATGGCGCTGGCCGGCTGCGGCAGCAGTACCCGGGTCGTGCAGAACAACGACACCTGCGGCAAGCAGATGACGGATTTGCAGAACGCATTGGCCTCGGGCGCCATGACCCGGCCGGAGTACGACAAGGCTCGTCGCGTCGCTATCGAGCGCTGCGATAGCCGCGATAACCATTGAGGGATGCGTGGCCAGTCGCCCGGAGATTGCCATGAGCGTGCCCGGGGCATGTCGTCCCCGCGACTTACGCTGCTGCTCCGTTGAGTCCGCCAGGATCGGGCGCGGCTGCTAAGCTTCATGCCACGCCCGGGCTGGCAGGCCCGTTCCCTTCAAGTTACCTATCGCGCCGTCGTTCCGCGCCAAGCAGGCATGAGTCGTACAACTGTCGCCACCATCCATCTGGGCGCGCTGCGCCATAACCTCACTCGCATCAAGGAGCTGGCCGCGCCGGCGAAGGTGATGGCAGTGGTGAAAGCCGATGCCTATGGGCACGGACTCGAGCGCGTGGCGCGTGCGCTCGATGGCGCTGCCGACGCCTTCGCGGTGGCCGCCTTGGGTGATGGCCTGCGCCTGCGCGCGGCGGGCCATCGCCAGCGCATCGTCGTGCTATCCGGCCCGGATCGCGCCAGCGATATCGCGGAAATGCAGCGCTTGAACCTCGATGCGGCGATCCATCACGAAGCGCAGCTGCACTGGCTGAACGAGGCATCGCCGGCACGTGGCGCGCTGCGCGTGTGGCTCAAGGTGGATAGCGGCATGCATCGGCTCGGCTTCGCGCCGGAGGCGGTGGCGTTCGTACATGGGCAGTTGGCGGCGATGCCGGGTATCGATCCGGAGATCGGCCTGCTCACGCATTTCGCCGAGTCGGAAGTTTTCGGCGGCTCGCAGACCCTGGCGCAGATCGCCCGTTTTGCCGAGGCGACGCATGGCCTGCGCGGGCCGCGTTCGCTGTCCAATTCCGCTGCCGTGCTTGGCTGGGCCGAGGCGCGCGGTGACTGGGTGCGTACCGGCGGCCTGCTGTACGGGCTCTCGGTGGTGGATGGCAAGACAGGGGCGGATTTTGGCTTTCGCCCGGCCATGACCTTGAGCACGCGGCTGATCGCGATCAATCGCATCGCCAAGGGCGAGCACATCGGCTACAACGGCACCTGGACCTGCCCCGAGGACATGCCGGTGGGCGTGGCGGCGGTGGGCTATGGCGATGGCTATCCACGCAGCGCGGCCGCCGGCACGCCCGTGCTGGTGGGCGATCAGCTGGTGCCGTTGATCGGTCGCGTCTCGATGGACCTGATCACGCTGGACCTGCGCCAGGCATCCGAGGCGAAGGTGGGCGACCGCGTCACCTTGTGGGGGCCCGAGCTGCCGGTGGAGATCATCGCCGCACGGGCGGGCACGATCTCCTATGACCTCACCTGCGGCATGACCCGTCGCGTGCTGTTTGTCGAAGACGAACACTGACCGCGGCCAGGGCGTCTCGCTGTTTGCGATGCACGCCCGCTAAGCTTGCTCGAATTGCGCCACCTTCCTGGGACATCCACATGGCCAAAGCCAAGACCGCCTACGTCTGTACCGATTGCGGGGCGGAGCATTCCAAGTGGCAAGGCCAGTGCATCGAGTGCGGCGCCTGGAATACCTTGAGCGAATTCGTGGTGCAGCCGGCGGTGAAATCCGCGGGCGCCGCGCGTAGCACCAGTGGTTACGCCGGGGCCGCGGCGGGCTCGCCCAAGGTGACGCCGTTGACGTCGGTGGCGCTCACGGCCGAGTCGCGCACGCTCACCGGCATCGGTGAGCTCGATCGGGTGCTGGGCGGCGGGCTGGTCGATGGGTCGGTGGTGCTGATCGGCGGCGACCCGGGTATCGGCAAGTCCACCTTGCTGTTGCAGATGCTGGGTACGCTCGGCGCGCAGCTGCCCAGTGTCTACGTCACCGGCGAGGAATCGCTGGCCCAGGTGGCGTCGCGCGCGCAGCGGCTCGATCTGCCGCTGGCGCCGTTGCATGCGCTGGCGGAAACCTGCATCGAACGCATCATCGAGCAGGCGCTGGCCCATCGCCCGCGCGTGCTGGTGATCGACTCCATCCAGACCATCTGGACCGAACTGCTCACCGCCGCGCCGGGTTCGGTGAGCCAGGTACGCGAGTCGGCGGCCAAGCTCACGCGTTTTGCGAAGGAAACGGGGACGTCGGTGTTCCTGGTCGGCCATGTGACCAAGGAGGGCGGTATCGCCGGTCCCCGCGTGCTCGAGCACATGGTGGACGCGGTGCTGTACTTCGAAGGCGAATCGGGCAGCCGCTTTCGTGTGCTGCGTGCGTTCAAGAACCGCTTTGGCGCAGTCAACGAGCTGGGCGTATTCGCCATGTCGGAGAAGGGACTTCGCGAAGTACCCAATCCCTCTGCGATCTTCCTGTCCGCCCACAGCGGCCCGACCTCGGGCAGCGCGGTGATGGTGACGCGCGAGGGTACGCGTCCGTTGCTGGTGGAAGTGCAGGCGCTGGTGGATCAATCCTCCTTGGGCAATCCGCGGCGCGTGGCGCTGGGCCTGGAGCAGAACCGCCTGGCCATGCTGCTGGCGGTATTGCATCGACATGGCGGCGTGGCCGCGTATGACCAGGACGTCTTCGTCAACGTGGTGGGCGGCATCCGCGTGCAGGAAACCGCAGCCGACCTGCCGGTGCTGCTGGCGGTGCTGTCCAGCCTGCGTGATCGACCGCTGCCCGAGAAGACCATCGCGTTCGGCGAGGTAGGCCTTTCCGGCGAAATCCGTCCCGTGCCCAATGGCGAGGAACGCCTGAAGGAAGCGGCGCATCACGGCTTCCTGCGCGCCATCGTGCCCAAGGCCAATGCGCCGAAGAAGGGAAAAGTGGGCGACATGGAAGTGGTGGCGGTGGAGCGGCTCTCGCAGGGCATCGACGCCTGCCGTTAGTGTTTTTCACTCCCGCTCTCCAGAAGGAAGCGGGAGTGAGGCGCTTACACCGGTGGCAGCGCCGCAAAATCCGGATGCTGCTCGGCGCGCGCCGAGAACGCCACCAATTGCGGATAGGCCGCTGCATCGACGGTATCCGCGACCACCAGCTGGGTAAAACCCCATGCCACGGCAATGGTGATGTCGGCCTGGCTTGGTGCATCGCCGAACAGCCAGCCTTCGACGCCATCCAGTTCGCGCTCGAGCAGGTCATAGGCTGCGTGCAACTGGCCGCGCACGCGCCGCAGCCAATCCTCGTCGCGCTTGTCCTGCGCGCGCTGGCGCTCGTACACGATCTGCACGCTCTTCTCGCTGGCGGCAAGCGCGAGGCCGATCAGGCGCAGTGCGCGCAGTCGTGCGGCGGGCTCGCGTGGCATCAGGCTGGGACGATCACTGGTGTTCTCGGCCCAGTCGATGATCAGGCTGGAGTCCACCAGTTGCGTGCCGTTGTCCAGCACCAGGGTGGGCGCCTTCACCAGCGGGTTGATCGACTGGAATGCGTCGAAGTTGCGGAACACGGACAACGAGCGATGCGTAAACGGAATGCCCAGCAAACGCAGCGAAATCGCGGCGCGGCGCACGTAGGGCGAGTCAAGCATGCCGATCAGTTCCACGGAGGTCTCCAGCTCAGGAAGTGAACACCACGGTCTTGCCGCCGTTGAGCAGCACGCGATCGTCGAGATAGAGCCGCAGCGTGCGCGCCAGTACGCGACGCTCGATATCCCGGCCGATGCGGATCAGGTCATCGGGCGTATCGCCATGGCTTACCCGCTCGATGTCCTGCTCGATGATCGGGCCTTCATCCAGGTCGGCGGTCACGAAATGGGCGGTGGCGCCAATCAGCTTGACGCCGCGCCGATGCGCCTGGTGATACGGTCGCGCGCCCTTGAAGCCGGGCAGGAAGGAGTGGTGGATGTTGATGCAGCGGCCGGACAGCCGGCTCGCCAGCTCACTCGACAGCACCTGCATGTAGCGGGCAAGCACCACCAGTTCGGCACCGCTTTGCTCGATCAGTGCCCATAGCCGTGCTTCCTGCGCCGGCTTGTCGTGCTTGCTGGTGGGCAGGTGGTGGAACGGAATGGCATCGAAGTCCAGGTGGCGATAAGTGTCGCGCGGGTGATTGGCCACGATGCCGACGATCTCCATCGGCAACTCGCCGATGCGCCAGCGATACAGCACGTCGGCCAGGCAGTGGTCGAACTTCGACACCAGCAGCAATACCCGTCGATGCCGGGTGCGGTTGCGCAGCGTCCATTGCATGGCGAAGGCATCGGCGACGCTGGCAAAGCCCGCGCGCAAGACATCCGGCGACAGGCCGGTGGACTCGAACACCAGGCGCATGAAGAAGCGTTGCGTCTCGGCATCGCCGAACTGCTGCGCCTCCACGATATTGCAGCCGCGCCCGGCCAGATGCCCCGACACCGCCGCCACGATGCCCGCGCGATCGGAGCAGGACAGGGTGAGCACGTACTGGTCGGCGGCCATGGCGCTCAGGGCGTGCGATGCAGGATCAGTTCCAGCACCGCCTTGGTGCCGAAGAAGGCCAGCAGCAGGACGCCCATGCCGATCAATGTGAGGTTCACCGCGCTACGCCCTCGCCAGCCGTGCCGCCAGCGACCATAGAGCAGGGCGCCGAACACCAGCCACGCGATGATCGACAGCACCGTCTTGTGCACCAGATGCTGGCCGAACAGGTTGTCCACGAACAGGATGCCGGTGAGCAAGGTCAGCGACAGCAGCAGGAAGCCGGCGCCGATCAGCCGGAACAGCAGCGTTTCGGTCAACGTCAGCGGCGGCAGCGCGCGCAGCCAGGGGCCGAGCTGCCGGTGGCGCAGCGCGCGCTCCTGGATGGCCAGCAGGATGGCCAGCGCGGCGGCGATGGACAGCACGCTGAAGGCGAACAACGCCACCGTCACGTGCAGCTTGATCTGCCATTCCAGCGGCTGCGGCGAGGTTGGCTGCGCCACAAAGGTATCCAGTGCCAGCAGCAGCGCGGTGAGCGGAAAAACGATCACGCCCAATGCCGCCACCGGGCGCCAGATATTCACCACCAGGGTCAGTGCCGATACCACGCAGGCCACCAGCGACAACGCCGCGAAGAAATGCAGATCCAGCGCGCCGCGATGGATGCTCAGCAGGATGCCCGCGTGGATCAGCACCGCCGCGCCGGCCAGCGACAGGGCCGAGCGGCTCAGTGGCTGCCCGCCGCTCAGCAGTGGCCGCGCCAGCCCTCCGGCAGCGGTGAGGTAGAGCACGATGGCGAGCAGGGCGAAGAGAGTGGTGGCCATGACCGAGAAGTGTAGGGGGTAAGCCGGGTGGCTGTGCAGCGGGCGGCCATCTGACGCGGTTTGGCGGGCGATGCGGGCCCGCGGGCCGACCTCCGCTATACTCTGCGATCCTCTTACGTCGCCGCATCCCTATGTTCGAGTCGCTCAGCCAACGCTTATCCGCCACCGTCAACCGCCTGCGTGGGCGCGGTCGCCTGACCGAGGAGAACATCCGCGAGTCGCTGCGCGAAGTGCGCATCGCCCTGCTGGAGGCCGACGTGGCCCTGCCGGTGGTGCAGGCGCTGATCGAGCGCGTGAAGGTGCGAGCGGTGGGCCAGGAAGTGCTCAAGAGCCTGTCGCCGGGCCAGGCGCTGGTGAAGGTGGTCAGCGACGAGCTGACCACGCTGATGGGCACGGCCAATACCGAGCTCAACCTGGCCCAGCAGCCCCCGGCGGTGGTGCTGATGGCCGGCCTGCAGGGCGCGGGCAAGACCACCACGGTGGCCAAGCTGGCCCGCTTCCTCACCGAGCGCAAGAAGAAAAAGGTGATGGTGGTGAGCTGCGACGTGTACCGTCCGGCCGCCATCGAGCAGCTGCGCACGCTGGCCGAGCAGGTGGGCGTGAAGTTCTTCCCGTCCGAGGCGGGGCAGAACCCGGTCGATATCGCCAGGAACGCCATCGCCGCCGCGCGCCGCGAAGTGGTCGACGTGCTGCTGGTCGACACCGCCGGCCGCCTGCACGTGGACGAGGCGATGATGGCGGAGATCAAGGCGCTGCACGCCGCGATCACCCCGGTCGAAACCCTGTTCGTGGTCGACTCCATGACCGGCCAGGACGCGGCCAACACCGCCAAGGCCTTTGCCGAGGCGCTGCCGCTCACCGGCGTGGTGCTGACCAAGACCGATGGCGACGCCCGCGGCGGCGCCGCGCTGTCGGTGCGCTATGTCACCGGCCGCCCGATCAAGTTCCTGGGTGCCGGCGAGAAGACCGATGCGCTGGAGCCGTTCCATCCCGACCGCGTGGCGCAGCGCATCCTCGGCATGGGCGACGTGCTGTCGCTGGTCGAGGAAGTGGAGCGCAAGGTCGACCAGGAAAAGGCGCAGAAGCTCGCCGAGAAGGTCATCAAGGGCAAGCGCTTCGATCTCAACGACATGCGCGACCAGCTCGAGCAGATGACCAACATGGGCGGCCTGGCCGGCCTGATGGACAAGCTGCCGGGCGTGTCGGGCCTGCCCGATAGCGTGAAATCCAAGGTCAACGACGGTGAGATCAAGCGCATGGTCGCGATCATCCAGTCGATGACCAAGAAGGAACGCCGCCATCCGGATCTGTTGAACGGCTCGCGCCGCGCCCGCGTGGCACGCGGTTCGGGCACCCAGCCGGCGGACGTCAACCGTCTGCTCAAGCAGTACATGCAGATGGAAAAGATGATGTCCAAGCTGTCCAAGGGCGGCAGCAAGGGCCTGCTGCGGCAGATGCGCGGCGCCATGAAGGGCATGGGCGGCATGGGTGGCGGTTTGCCGCCGATGCGCTGAGGCTGAACGGCCCGACCGGTCCTGGTGGCCGGTTTTTGCCTGCCAGGTCTTCCTTTTTTCTACAAATTCATTAAAATGCCGCGTTTACCGCGCACGGCCTCGTGCGTGCTGCCGGCATCCCGGCAATTCTGGAGCTTTTACTTATGGTCAAGATTCGTCTTTCGCGCGGCGGCGCCAAGGGCCGTCCGTTCTACCACGTCGTTGTCACCGACCAGCGCAGCAAGCGCGACGGTCGTAGCATCGAGAACGTGGGCTTCTACAACCCGGTAGCCTCGGGCAAGGACAAGCGCCTTGAGCTGAACCTCGCCCGCGTGCAGGAGTGGGTGGGCAAGGGCGCGCAGCTGACCGACAAGGTCGCCGCCCTGGTCAAGGAAGCCGGCAAGCAGCAGGCGGCCTGAGCATGACGGCAGCCGGTCGGCGCGTCCTGGTCGGACGCATCGTCGGGCTGTATGGCGTGCAGGGCTGGCTCAAGATCGAATCCTGGACCGAGCCCCGCACGCGGATCTTCAGTTACCAACCCTGGCAGCTCGTAACGGCGCCGGATGTGGCAACCGAGATCGCGGGAGTGAAAGGTCGTCCGCAGGGCAAGGGGCTTATCGCCCAGTTTCCTGGAGTGGATGGCCGCGACGCGGCGGCGGCGCTGGTGGGGCAAGACATTTATGTCGCCCGCGAGCTGCTGCCACCTCCCGGCAAGGACGAGTATTACTGGGTCGACCTCGAAGGTCTTGAGGTCGTCACCACGGAAGGCGTGGTACTGGGACGGGTCACTCACCTGTTCGCCACCGGTGCCAACGACGTCGTGGTGGTAAGGGATGAATCGCGCGAGCGGCTGATTCCTTTCGTCCAGGGTTCTTATGTGCGTTCGGTGGATTTGTCCGGCGGGCGCATGGTGGTGGACTGGGATCCTGAATTCTGAGCGCGCCTGGCGCGGCACCAAGGGTTGAGGATCATGCGCATCGATGTCGTCACGCTGTTTCCCGACTTCATGCGTCAGTGTGCTGCCGTGGGTGTGGTGGGGCGGGCCCAGCAGCGTGAGCTGCTGCAGGTGGAAACCTGGAACCCGCGCGACTACGCCACCGACAATTACCGCACCGTGGACGGCCGCACCTGCGGCGGCGGGCCCGGGATGGTGATGCTGATCCAGCCCTTGCGGGCGGCCTTGAAGGCCGTGCGCGAGGCGGCACCGGAACCGGTGCATGTGATTTACCTCAGTCCGCAGGGAGCGCGGCTGACGCAGGGCAGGGTGGAAGCGCTGGCCAAGTTGCCGCGCATCGCTTTGCTTTGCGGGCGTTACGAAGGTGTGGACGAGCGTCTGCTGGCGCACGAGGTCGACGAGGAGCTCTCCATCGGCGATTATGTGCTGTCTGGTGGTGAGCTGGGTGCCGCGGTGATCATCGATGCCGTGGGCCGCTTGCAGGAAGGCGCGTTGAACGACGCGCAATCGGCGCAGCAGGATTCGTTTTCGGATGGCCTGCTCGATTGCCCGCACTATGCAAAACCGGTGCATGACGCACTGGGCGATGTACCGGATGTGTTGCTTTCCGGTGATCACGCGGCCATTCGCCGCTGGCGCCTGAAGCAATCGCTGGGACGAACCTGGTTGCGACGTCCCGACCTTTTGGCGCAGCGCGCGCTGGATGCAGAATCCCGAGCGCTGTTGGATGAATTCCGCCGCGAGCATGCACGATCGCAGACGCGGCACAACGATGCAGTCGAACCGTGACTGCAGCAATTGCTATCAAACAGGTGTTGCCATGAACAAACTCATTGAACAGTTCGAAGCCGAGCAGATCACCCGCCAGCTGCCGGAATTCGGCCCTGGCGACACCGTGGTGGTCAACGTGAAGGTGAAGGAAGGCAACCGCGAGCGCGTCCAGGCGTTCGAGGGTGTCGTCATCGCCAAGCGCAGCCGCGGCCTGCATTCGGCCTTCACCGTGCGCAAGATCTCGCACGGCACCGGCGTGGAGCGCGTGTTCCAGGCGCACAGCCCGGCCATCGACTCGCTGGAAGTGAAGCGCAAGGGCAAGGTCCGCGGCGCCAAGCTGTACTACCTGCGTAGCCTGGAAGGCAAGGCTGCCCGCATCAAGGAAGACATCGCCGCCGTCTCCGCCGCCAAGGCCGCGAAGAAGGCTGCCGCTGCCGAGTAATTCCGGCGCGACACCGATGCAACACAAAAACCCCGCGGAGCGATCCGCGGGGTTTTTGTTTGTCTTCTCTTCCTCTCCTTCGGGGGAGAGGGTGAGGTATGGCTGGCCGTTATTTGCTCGTCATTCCCGCTTTCGCGGGAATGACGACGGGGCTTGCCAATCAGGTCCGCCGGAAAGGGGCAACCGGAGATCACATCAACCGCTGCGGCTCCTGCAGGAAGTTGCCCTGCACGAAATCCACGCCGCAGGCGAACAGCAGCGAGGTGCTGGCGGCGTCCTCGACCCATTCGGCGATGGTCTGCTTATTCATTTCGCGCGCCTGGCGGCAGATCTCCGCCACCTTCTTCTGGCTTTCGGGCTGCTGCGGCAGGTCGGCCATGTAGCTGCGGTCGATCTTCAGGTAGTCGACTTCGATGTGGTTGAGCAACTGGAATGAATTCAGGCCCGAGCCGAACTGTTCCAGCGCGAACTGGCCGCCGAGTTTCTTCCAGGCCTGGATGAATTCCTGCGCCGGGCGCAGCGAGGTCACCACCTTGCTCTCGGTCATTTCCAGTACCAGCTGGCCATGCTTGAGCGCGGCCTTCTTCAGGCGCTCCTCCAGCCAAGGCAGCAACGCGGCGTCATGCAGCGAGCCGGAGGTGAGCTTGACGAAGAAGGTGGAGGGCGAGCCCATCTTGTCGCGTGCGCGCAGCGCCTCGATGGTCTGGTTCAGCACCCAGCGGTCGATGGCCGGCGTGAGGTTGTGCTTTTCGGCGATCGGCATGAAGAAGCCGGGCAACACCTCGCCCTGCGGGCCGTTGAGGCGAAGCAGGATCTCGGAGAACTCGCCTTCGGCATCCTGCAGGCTGATGCTCTGCTGGTGGTAGAGCACGAAGTCGTTCTGGGTCAGCGCCTCCTGCAGCACGCCGAGCCAGTAGCGCTCGCGCTCCTCGTCGGCCTTCTCGCGCGCGGCGGGGTCATGCAGGTCGCTGCGGTTGCCGCCCTGGCTCTGCGCGTTGCGCAGGGCCTGGCTGGCCTGGTTGAGCAGCAGTTCGGTGTTGGCGTTCTTCTCGCCCAGCAGGCTGCCGCCGATGCTGGCGGTGACCGTGATCGAGCGGGTGCCCAGGTCGAAGATGCCGCTGGCGATGGCCTGCTGCAGGCCGGCGATCCACTGCTTGATGCCCTCGTCGTTGCGGGTATGCAGCAGCACGCCGACGGTGTGCTCGGCCAGCAGGCCGGCGGTGTCGTGGGCGCCAAGCTGGCCTTCCACGCGCGAGGCGAAGGCGGCCAGCAGCTCGTCGGCCTTGGCCAGGCCGACGCCCGCCACGATGGCCTGCCAGTTGTCCGGTTCGATCAGCAGCAGCGATTGGCCCTTGGTGCCTTCGGTGGCGGCGGCCACGGCCTGGTCGATGCATTCCAGCATGCGCGCGCGGTTGAACAGGCCGGTGACCGGGTCGCGCTGCAACTGCTCGATCATGTTGGCGTCGACCTGCTGGCGGCGGAACACCACCTGCAGGCAGGGCTCGCCTTCAAACGTGGCGTGGGCGAATTCCACGCTGGCCTTGAAGCTGGTGGCGTCGGCGCGGCGTGCCTGCAGTTCGATCGGGCCCAGCGGCTTTTCCCCGCGCGACAGGCCCTTGAGCGTGCTCTTGAATTCTTCCGCGTCGGTAGGGCCGACCATGTCCAGCACGGGCAGGCCGAGCAGGTCGTCGAAGTCGGTATAGCCGAAGGTATCCAGGTAGGCCTGGTTGGCGCGCACATGCATGCCTTCATGCACGTAGGCGATGGCATCGGTGGACGAGTCGAGCAGCGCATCGCAGCGGCGCTCCGATTCGCGCAGCGCGTTTTCCAGGCGGCGCAGCTGGCGGCGTGCGTTGAGCGCGTCGAACTCGCGCTGGATCACCGCCATCAGCTGCTTGGGTTGCGGCCGCAGCGCCACGGCGCGCGCGCCGCTGACGAACAGGTCGGTGATGATGGCGTTGTCCACCTGGCCGACCAGCGCGATCAGCGACAGGTCGCGGCCGTGGGCGTCGAGCATGCGCGCCACTTCGCGCAGGTCGAGCGAGCCAATGGCGGGATCGAACAGCACGATGTCGGGACCCAGCTCGTCCAGCGCGGCGGTGATCTGCTCGGCGCTGGTGGCGCGGGCCGGACGCACGGCAATGCCGCTGTTGCGCAACAGGCTGATGATCTGTTCCGCATCCTCGACCGATTTTTCGATGAAAAGGATCTTGATGACCTGGTCTGTTTTCATAGGCACGTCGAGCTTTCCATTGTTCGCCGCTGCTGAGGGTAAAACCTGCCGTGACAGCAGGGCGCGGGCCATTCGTGGTTGTAGCGGATTCCGCAGGTCACTGCCAGCGGAAATATTCCGGAAGTGACCGAACCCGCAACTGTAGCGCCGGGCTGTTACAGCGGCCGCTTGGAGGCTTCGCCGCCTACTTCGCGCACCAGCTTGGGTACCAGGAAGCCGGGCAGGCGTTGGCGCAGGGCTTCGAGCAGGGCCAGGGCACGGGTGTCGTCCACCTCGAAATGCGCGGCCCCCTGCACGCGGTCGAGCTGGTGCAGGTAGTAGGGCAGCACGCCGGCGGCGAACAGGCGCTCGGACAGGGCGGCCAGGATCTCGGCGTCGTCGTTGATGCCCGCCAGCAACACCGATTGGTTGAGCAGCGTGGCGCCGGCGTCGCGCAGGCGGGCGCAGGCGGCGTCCACGCCGGGGTCGAATTCGTTGGCGTGGTTGGCGTGCAGCACCACCACCTTCTGCAGCGGCAGGTCGGCCAGCCAGCGCTGGAATGCGGTGTCGATGCGCTCGGGCAGCACCACCGGCAGGCGGGTGTGGATGCGCAGGCGAATCACGTGGGGCAGCTCGGCGAGGCCCTGGGTCAGCTCTTCCAGCTTGGCGGTGGCCAGCGACAGTGGGTCGCCGCCGGACAGGATCAGCTCGCGGATCGAGGTGTCCTGGCGCACGTGCTCCAGCGCCTTGCGCCACTGGCCGGCGGCGGCCATCTCGTCGCCATAGGGGAAATGGCGACGGAAGCAGTAGCGGCAATTGATGGCGCAGCTGCCGCTGGCGATCAGCAGCGCGCGCCCATCGTATTTGTGCAGCACGCCCTGGGCCGAGCGCGCGGCCATGTCGCCGACGGCGTCGGTGCTGAAGCCGGGGACCTGGTCCAGTTCGGCCAATTGCGGCAGCACCTGCAGCAGCAGCGGGTCGCGCGCGTCCCCCGGCCGCATGCGCGACACGAAGCCGCGCGGCACGCGCAGGGCAAAGCCGGCATCATCGGCCGGCAGGCGGCTGGCCAGGTGCTCCAGGCCCAGCATGGCCAGCAATGCGTTGGCGTCGGTGATGGCCTCGCGCCATAGCTGGCGCCAATCGGCCTGGTGCGTTGTGGCGGGTGTCGTGCGGGCGCCGGGGCTTGCGGTTATCATATGTGGCCCTGTGTCGGGCCAGTGCCCGTCAAACTGTTTATTTTAGCCGTTGTTCGCGGCGAGCGAAGGTTCCTCCGGAAAGATCCGGGCCTCCGCCGCCGAGCCTACCCATTTGGAGCACATTGCATGGCCAGTTACGGTCTCAACGACGTCAAGAACGGTGTGAAGATCATCGTGGACGGCGACCCTTACGTCATCGTCGAAGCGGAGTTCATCAAGCCGGGCAAGGGCCAGGCGTTCACCCGCATCAAGATCCGCAACCTGCTCAACGGGCGCACCACCGAAAAGACCCTGAAGTCGAGCGAGTCCTTCGAAGGCGCCGACGTGGTCGATACCGACATGCAGTTCCTCTACAGCGACGGCGAGTTCTGGCACTTCATGCACCAGGAGTCGTTCGAGCAGCACCAGGCCGACAAGGCCGCCGCCGGTGATGCCGCCAAGTGGCTCAAGGGCGAGGAAGAGTGCGTGGTCACGCTGTGGAACGGCCGTCCGATCTCGGTGCAGGCGCCGAACTTCGTCGAGCTGAAGATCGTCGAGACCGATCCGGGCCTGCGCGGCGACACCTCGGGCGGCGGCGGCAAGCCGGCCAAGCTCGAGACCGGCGCCGTGGTGCGCGTGCCGCTGTTCGTGAACCAGGACGAAGTGATCAAGGTCGACACTCGTTCCGGCGAATACGTCAGCCGCGTGAAGTGATGAACTGGCGCGCGGGCATCGCCCGTGCCGCTGCCAGTTCGCCAGACCTGCGAAGACAGGAATGACGAGCGATCATTCGTCACGCCGATAGGCAACCATGGGGCGGCCACCGCAAGGTGATCCGCCCCATGTCGTATCCCACTTTCGAAAAGCGAGCCCAGGATGAGCCAGACCACCCCGCAACCCATCGACCTGCTGATCGAAGCGCGCTGGGTCGTGCCTGTGGAACCCCATGGCGTCGTGCTGGATCACCATGCGGTGGCCGTCGACAAGGGCGTCATCGTGGCGCTGCTGCCCCTCGGCGAAGCGCGCACCGCCTATGCGCCGCGCGAACGCGTGGTGCTGGCCGAGCATGCGCTGATCCCCGGCCTGGTCAACACGCATACGCACAACCCGATGACCCTGCTGCGCGGCCTGGCCGATGACCTGCCGCTGATGGTGTGGCTGCAGAAGCACATCTGGCCGGTGGAAGGCCAGGTGATCGGGCCGGAATTCGTGCGCGACGGCGTCGAGCTGGCCGTGGCCGAGATGATCCGCGGCGGCACCACCTGCGCCAACGAAAACTATTTCTTCCCCGACGTGATCGGCGCCACCTATCGGCGCATGGGTTTTCGCGCCGTGGTCGGCCTGCCGGTGATCGAGTTCCCCACCGCCTGGGCCAAGACGCAGGACGAATACTTCGATCGCGCCATCGAGGTCCACGACAGCTTTATCGGCGACCCGCTGGTGGGCACCTCGTTCGCGCCGCACGCGCCGTACACCGTGTCGGACCAGAGCTTCGAACGCATCCGCGTGCTGTCCGACCAGCTCGACATCCCGGTACACCTGCATACGCACGAGACCGCGCACGAGGTGGAGGAGGAGAAGGCCAAGAGCGGCCTGCGCCCGTTCCAGCGCCTGCAGCAGCTCGGCATCGTCAACGACCGCCTGATCGCCGTGCACATGACCCAGCTCACCGACGGCGAAATCGCCGCTTGCGCGGAAGCGGGCGTGTCGGTGGTGCATTGCCCGGAATCCAACCTCAAGCTGGCCTCGGGCTTCTGCCCGGCGGAGAAGCTGCGCCAGGCCGGCGTCAACGTGGCATTGGGCACCGACGGCTGCGCATCCAACAACGACCTGGACATGTTCGGCGAGATGCGCACGGCGGCCTTGCTGGCCAAGGCCGTGGCCAGCGACGCCGCCGCCTTCGACGCGGCCTATGCGCTGCGTGCGGCCACGCTCAATGGCGCGCGCGCGATGGGGCTGGAGTCGAAGATCGGTTCGATCGAGGTGGGCAAGCAGGCGGACCTCGCCGCCGTGCGCCTGTCCGACCTGGAGACGCAGCCGCTGTTCCATATCGCCTCGCAGCTGGCCTATGCCACCGGCCGTCACCAGGTCAGCGACGTGTGGATCCATGGCGTGCGCAAGCTTGCCGGTCGCGTGCTTACCGACATCGATGCCGACGCGGTGCTGGCCAAGACGCATGCCTGGCGCGAGCGTATTGCCGCGATCGACGTGGGTTGAGGTTCTTATGAATCGTTATCTGGTCATGGCCATGCGCCGCCCCCATTTCGACCCGGCGATCGTGCAGCCGCACAAGGATTTCCTGGAGGGCCTGCGTGCAGGCGGACGCCTGGAAATGTCCGGCGGTTTCAGCGACAAGTCCGGTGGCGCCTATCTGCTGCTCGCCAACGACATGGACGAAGCGCTGGCGATCGCGCATGAAGACCCGGCCCATGTGAGTGGCGGCTGGGATATCACGGTCTACGAATGGCAGGCGCGTTAAGCTCTGCGCAACGTTTTAAGGATGCTTTCGATGCAAGCCGCAGCCAATGTAAGCCCCGAGGAAATCGCCCGTTTCGGCAAACTGGCCGCGCGCTGGTGGGACCCGGATGGCGAGTCCCGTCCGCTGCATGACCTCAATCCGGTGCGTGCTGCTTACGTGGCCGCGCGGGTGGACCTGCGCAACGCCCGCGTGGCCGACGTCGGTTGCGGTGGTGGCCTGCTCAGCGAGGCGCTGGCCCGCGCGGGCGCGCACGTCACCGGCATCGATCTGGGCGAGAAGGTGATCGAGATCGCGCGCCTGCACCTGCACGAGTCGCGGCTGGAAACGCCGAACCTGGATGTCGACTATCGCGTGCAGTCGTCGGCCGAGCTGGCGGCCGCCGAACCGGCCAGCTTCGATGCCGTGTGCTGCATGGAATTGATCGAGCATGTGCCCGATCCCGCTGCGCTGGTGCATGACCTGGCGCGCATGGTGAAGCCGGGCGGGGTGGTGGTGATGTCCACGCTCAACCGCACGCCGGCGGCTTTCGGCGCGGCCATCCTGGGGGCGGAGTACATCACCCGCATGCTGCCGCGCGGCACGCATCACTACGCGCAGTTCCTCAAGCCGTCGGAGCTGGGTCGCCTGATGCGCCACGCCGGGCTGGAACTGGAGGATGTGTCCGGCCTCGGCTACAACCCGCTCAACCGCAAGGCCTGGCTCAGCCGCTTCACGGCGGTGAATTACCTGATCAGCGCACGTCCCGCGGGGACTCCCTGCGATCGTAAGCCCGCATGAAGTCCTTCCCCGATCAAGTGCAGGGCGTGCTGTTCGATCTGGACGGCACCTTGCTCGACAGTGCCGTCGATCTTTACGCGGCGCTGAAAACCCAGTGCGAAGAAATGCAGGTGCCGGTGCCGGCGTTCGAGCCCGTGCGCGAGGTGGTATCGCGCGGCTCGCGTGCCATCCTGCGCTGCGCCTTCCCTGCGATCGAAGAAGCCGCATTGCTGGCGCTGGTGCCGCGCTACCTGGATCTGTACCAGGCGGTGATGGCGCATCAAACACATCCTTTTGACGGCATCGACGAGCTGCTGGCAACGATCGAGACCCAGGGCCTGAGTTGGGGCATCGTCACCAACAAGCCGGGCTTTCTCACCGACGAACTGGTGCAGCGCATCGGCTGGGGTGAGCGGGTGGCCGCGGTGGTGTCGGGCGACACTTTGCCGGTGAAAAAGCCGGACCCTGCGCCAGTGCTGCTCGCCTGCGAGCGCGCCGGGCTCGATCCGGCCCGTTGCCTGTTCGTGGGCGATGATCGCCGCGACGTGCTTGCTGGCGAAGCCGCCGGCCTGTACACGGTGGCCGTGCGCTGGGGCTATCTCGATGGCGGCGATCCGGCGCAGTGGGGCGCCGATCTGGTGCTCGATCACCCATCGGAGCTGGCCGCTCGCCTGCAGCCATGCCGGGTGACCGCATGAGCGATGCCGCGCTGCAGAGCTATATCGACAAGTGGCTCGCGGTACAGCCGCAGCAGCGTATCGCGCTGGCCTTCGTCGATGCGGACACCTATCCGGGCCATATCGCCCTGGCCGCGCTGGAGCAGGAACTGCTCGCGGCCGCCTACGGCATCCGTGAGCCGCAGGTGGCGGCGAGCAAGCTCAACTGGTGGGCCGAGGAGCTTTCCGGGGCCGCCGCCAGTGGTGGGCGTCATCCGCTGACCAAGGTGTTGTTCGACGACGAGCGTGCCCACGCGTTGCCCGGCGAGCAGTGGGTGGCGCCGGTGCTTGCCGCCATGGCCCAGCTGGAGGAGGGCACGGCCGCCGATTTTCAGGCCCAGCTGGCCGCCGGCTCGCTGTTGCATGGGGCGCTGGCCCAGCTGGAAACCGCCTGGTGGTTTGGCGAGGGCGCCTCATCCGGGCGTGCGGCCCGCGTCGCGACGTTGTCGCACTTGCTGTTTGCCCTGCTGCGGCTGGAAGAGGACGCCGAGCGCGATCGCCTGCCGCTGCCGATGGCCAGGCTGGCCCGCTACGGCCTGAGCCGCACCGAGCTGCGTACGGCCAGCACCGCCCGCGAGGACGCCATTCGCGCCCAGCTGGACGACCTGGATGCCGCCTGGCGCGAGTCCGAGCGTCTGCCGGGGCCGCTCAGCGCGTTCCGCGGGCTGGAATCCCGCCACGGCCGCACGCTGGTCGATCGCGCGCGCAAGGCGGCCAACCCGCTGGCGGTGCTGCGCAAGGGGCAGGGGCGCCAGGGCCCGGCCGTGGCCTGGCAGGCCTGGCAGGCTGCGCGCGCCTGGCGCAACCAGGCCGGCTGAACCACAGCGTTTCCGTCACGCGACTATTGCGAGGCCGGCGTGCTGCCCCAAGATTGATGTCGCTGCGGCGGCCCGCCCGCCCGTTGGACCATAGGATTACCCATGTATACCGAGGAAAACACCGCCCGCCTGCTGCCCGACGTGGCAGTCCACGCCCAGCCGCACCTGGTGGGTGAACTGGATTGGGTCGGCATGGACGGCATCGAGGTGCCGGTGCGTTTCGATGCGGGTGATGGCGATGTGCAGCGCGCCAGCGCGCGCGTCGGCGCCTTCGTCAACCTGCGCCGGCCGGACAAGCGCGGCATCCATATGTCGCGCCTGTACCTGCTGGTGGAGCAGGCGTTGAGCACGCAGACCCTCAGCGCCAACTCGCTGCACGACCTGCTGCGCGGGTTCCTCGATTCGCACAAGGACCTGTCCGACCGCGCCTGCCTGAGCATCCGTTTCGAGCACCTGGTGCGTCGCCCCGCGTTGCGCAGCGGCAACAGCGGCTGGCGCGCCTACCCGGTATGCATCGAGGCCAGCCTGGTCGGCGATGAATTCCTGCTCGAGTTCGGCACCGAGGTGGTCTATTCCTCGACCTGTCCCGCGTCGGCGGCGCTTTCGCGCCAGCTGATCCAGGACCAGTTCGCCAAGGATTTCGATGCTTCCTCGCCGGTCGACCACGCCGCCGTGCTGGCCTGGCTGGGCAGCGAGAAGGGCATCGTGGCCACCCCGCATGCGCAGCGCAGCGTGGCGCGCCTGCGCGTGCGGCCGAGCGAGGGTGCCAACTTCGACCTGATCAGCCTGATCGACCAGACCGAACAGGCCCTGGGCACGCCGGTACAGACGGCAGTGAAGCGCGAGGACGAACAGGCCTTCGCGCTCGCCAACGGCAGCAACCTGATGTTCTGCGAAGACGCCGCGCGTCGCATCCAGAAGGCGCTCGACGCCGATGCCGGCCTCAGTGATTTCCATATCCGCGTGGAGCACCAGGAAAGCCTGCATCCGCATGATGCCGTCGCTTATGCCAGCAAGGGCGTGGCCGGTGGCTATGCGGGCAAGGGCTGCGCCTGAGCCGCTTGTTCAAGCAAGCCCTGTTAGCATGATGAAAGCCCGTTGCCGGGCTTTCATCGTCTGGAGATCCGCATGTCGTTCCGTCTTTCCTTGCTGGCTGTTGCCACGCTTGCGTTGTCTGCCTGCTCGTGGCTCCCGTTCCACCACAAGGAAGCGGCTTCCCAGCCGACGACCACGACCAGCGCACCGGCAGCCCCGGTGCATCAGGCCTTGATGAGGACGTTGGTGGGCGACGTGCGCTACGACTTGCCGGCTGGGGTGCCGGCCGATGCCGTGGTAATCGTGACGCTGGCCGACGTCAGTCGCCAGGACGTCGCCGCACGCACGGTGGCGGAAGAACGCATCCAGCCCGTGGGTGCATCGCCGCTGGATTTCATGCTGAGCTATGACCCGGCCGACCTGCGCGATGGCGTGGATTTCACCATCAACGTGCACTTGCAGCAGGGCGACAAATTGCTGGCCGTCAACGATACGCGCGTGAGCGTGCTGGGTCGTTCCGGCGAGAACGGACCGGTGAGCATTACGCTCAAGGCCGTGCCGTAATCGACGACGCCGGGCGGCTCAGCGAAAAACGCCGACCGCCTCGGCCAAGCGCGTTGCCTGTTGTTTCAGGCTTTCCGAGGCGGTGGCGACCTGTTCCACCAGCGCGGCGTTCTGGCGCGTGATCTGGTCGAGATCGCTCACTGAGCGATCGATCTGGGCGATGCCGCTGCTCTGTTCGGCGGTGGCCGCGCTGATTTCCGCCAACAGTTCGCTCACCCGCCGCACCTGCACGACGATGTCGTCGGTCGCCTTGCCGGCTTCATCGGCGAGCCGCGAACCGGACTCGACCTGCTCCACGCTGGCATGGATCAGGTGCTTGATCTCCCGCGCGGACTGCGCACTGCGCTGCGCCAGGGCGCGCACTTCGCCGGCGACGACGGAGAAACCGCGCCCCTGTTCGCCGGCACGGGCGGCCTCGACGGCGGCATTGAGCGCGAGGATGTTGGTCTGGAACGCGATGCTGTCGATCACGCTGACGATCTCGGCGATCTGATGTGAGCCGGTGCTGATCCCATTCATGGTGTCGACCACGTCGGCCACGGCGCGGCCTCCCTGGTTGGCCGCCAGGTTGGTGGTGCCGGAAAGCTGGCTGGCCTGCGCCGCGGTCTCGGCGTTGCTGCCCACGGTCGCTGCCATCTGTGTCGTCGAGGCGGCGGTCTGTTGCACATTCGTGGCGGCCTGGCCGGTGCGCGCGCGCAGGTCGACATTGCTTCGGGCAATGTCGTTGCTGGCGGTCCGCACCTGGATCGCCTGTTCGGCAATGTCGTCGATCAGCCAGCGGAACATCAGGCCAAGCTGGCCGATGGTGCGCAGGGTCATGCCGATCTCATCCACACGGTTGAGATGGTCGCAATGATGGCGGGCGCCGGAGGCGACCTGCAGCGCCTGCTGCTGCACGCGCTCCAGTGGACGCGAGATCTGCGATTCCAGCCACCAGCATCCCAGCGCGGCGAGCAGCGCCGAGATGCCGGCGAGCGCCGCCAGGGTGGTGCCATGGATACCGAGCAGCGCTGCGCCCAGCGTCATGGCCGGTACCAGCGTCAGCCACGCCAGGCGGATGCGCCAACGCACCGGCATGGTACGCAACAGCGATGTCCATGCCATCCACCCGGTACGGACGATCAACCCTTTGTGGAAGCGCCGGCGGTCGGCCTTGCCTTCGCGGAAGTCGCGGTACAACGCTTCCGCTGCGGCGATTTCGTCGCGCGTTACCTTGGTTCGCACGGACATGTAACCGACCTGGTTGCCGTCGCGTACCACCGGCACCGCGTTGGCGCGCACCCAGTAGTGATCGCCGTTCTTGCGACGATTCTTGACCAGCGCCGTCCACGGCTCGCCACCCTTGATGGTGGCCCACATATCCGCGAAGGCTTCCACGGGCATATCCGGATGGCGCACCAGGTTGTGCGGCTGCCCGTGGATTTCCTCGTGCGAGAAGCCGCTCACCTGCACGAATGCCGCGTTGGCATAGGTGATGTGACTGCGGGTGTCGGTGGTCGACATCAAGGTGGCGCCGTCCGGCACCTCGAACTCGTGCTGGCTGACAGGCTGATTGTTGCGCATGACGGTTCCTCGGGGACGGACACAGGCCCGCCCATGAGCTCCGGTGTTGCAGATGGCCACCAGTGAAGCGTTGCGCTTATAGACGAGCAAGGAGGTTCTCGGCCAGCGGCAGTGAGTCTTTAGCAGTGTGTTGGCCTGCGTCATGCAGATGCAGGCCAACAGATCAGCGCATGGCGATTCCCGCTAGCGGACTCAGCGTACGAAGGCCAGCCGCTGCCCGCGTACGCCCTGATCGATCGCCGCACCGTCCCATACGCGCTGGCCATTGACGAAGGTGGCGGCAATCGAGCTGTTGAAGGTATAGCCCTCGAACGGCGACCAGGCGCACTTGGACAGCACTTCCTCGCGACGCACGGTATGCGGCTTGTTGGGATCGACCAACACCAGGTCGGCCGCATAGCCCTCGCGCAGGAAGCCGCGTTCCTTGACGTCAAACAGGGTGGCCGGCGCATGCGTGACGGCTTCCACCACGCGTTCCAGCGTCAGCTTGCCTTCGAACACGCGCTGCAACGCCGCCTGCAGTGCGAACTGCACCAGTGGCAGGCCGCTGGGCGCTTTGTCGTACAGCTGGGCCTTTTCTTCCAGCAGATGCGGGGCATGGTCGGTGGCCAGCACGTCGATGCGGCCTTCGGCCAGTGCCTGGGTGATCGCCTCGCGGTCCGCAGCGGTCTTGATCGCCGGGTTGCACTTGATCAGGAAGCCGAGGCGCTCATAGTCGCGGTCGTCGAAATGCAGGAAGTGCACGCAGGTTTCGGCGGTGATGCGCTTGCCCTTGACGGGCCCGGGCTGGAACAGCGCCAGCTCATCGGCCGTGGAGATATGCAGCACGTGCAGGCGGCTGTTGTGGCGCTTAGCCAGTTCGATCGCCAGGCGCGTGGATTTGATGCAAGCCTCGCGCGAGCGGATCAGCGGATGTTCCCAGGCCGGAATGGCGTCGCCGTACTTCGCATGGGCCTTGGCCAGGTTTGCATCGATCATCGGCGTGTCTTCACAATGCGTGATGATCGGCGTGGGCGCTTCACGGAAGATGCCGTCGAGCACGTCCGGGTTGTCCACCAGCATGTTGCCGGTGGAGGCGCCCATGAACACCTTGATGCCTGGCGCAGCGTGCGGATCCAGGCTGCGGATGGCTTCCAGGTTGTCGTTGCTGGCGCCCATGTAGAACGCGTAGTTCACCGCTGAGGTTTCCGCCGCGCGGGCGTACTTGGCTTCCAGGGTCTCGCGATCCAGCGCGGGCGGCTTGGTGTTGGGCATCTCCATAAAACTGGTGATGCCGCCGGCGGCACAGGCCCGGGATTCGTGGGCGATGTCGGCCTTCTGGGTAAGGCCCGGTTCACGGAAGTGAACCTGGTCGTCGATCATGCCGGGGAACAGCCACAGACCGCTCGCGTCGACCACCTGCTCGCCCGGACGGGCGTCGATGTCGCCCGCGATGGTGTCGATGCGCCCCTGCTTCACGCGCACATCGGCATGGAAACGGCGGCCTTCGTTGACCAGTTCGGCGTTCTTGATCAGCCAATCAGTGGACATGATTTTCTCCAGGGGTACGGCAACGGCGGAAAGTGAACTGCTCGGGCACGGGGTCTTCCCCTCCCTCGCACAACGGCTGGCAGCGCAGCAGGCGCCAGCCCGCCAGCAAGCCTCCCCGCATGGGACCGAAGCGCACGACGGCAATCCGTGCATAATCGGAACAGCTGGGATGGAAGCGGCAGCGCTGACCCAGCAGGGGGCTTAGCCAGCGCTTGTAGAAGCCAAGCAGTAGAAGTATGAGTCGGGTCACGACGGATTGACGCTGCCGAAACAGCTTGCGGCATGTAGTGTTGCAAGTATTCCAGAAGCACGGTTGCCGGTGTAAGGCACATGGGCTATAACACCCGGCCGCCAAGGCCAAAATGGTGAAGGGAAATGGCGAAAACGACGCGTAGTGCGACAGCCACCAAGCCGCAGAAAGGAAAGCCTGCCGGCAAGGTGAAAGACGTGAAGGCTAGCAAGAAGGCAGGTGGCGCCAAGGCTGCCGCGCCCAGGCCGGCGGCCAAGTCGGCTCCGGCCAAGAAGCCGGCGGCCAAGAAAGCCGCGGTCAAAAAGGCTGTGGCGAAGAAGCCGGTGGCCAAAAAGGTAGCGGCCAAGGCCCCTGCCAAGCGCGTCGTTGCGAAAAAAACCGCCCCGAAGCCGCCGGCCAAGAAAGCCGCGCCGCCCAAGAAACCCACGGTCAGTAAGGCGGCAGTGAGGAAAGTGGCCAAGCCCACCACCAAGGTGGTGGCGCCCGCCAAGAAACAACCACCCAAGGTCGTTGCCAAGCCGGTGTCCGCACCGGTGAAGACGGCCAAGGCAGCACCGGCCGCGCCGGTTGCCAAGGCAGCGCCCGCCAAGCCCACCGCGGCCAAGCAGGCGGCGCCGGCACCCGCGACGAAGGCCGTGCCGGTGACCACCGGGCAGGTCAAGCACGCTCCCTTGCCGCTTACGGGTAAAGTAGCCAGTGCCACCGCTCGTCATACCACTCCCAAAAAGCAGATAGCCCAGCAGTCCTCGATGAACAATCCTGCAACTCTCGATAACGGCATCACCCGCGAAGACGGCCGCTACGCGCTGCCTTCCACCACCACGATCGACCTGCCCAAGGGTTACCGTCCCTCGAACGACGAGGAGTACATGAACCCCAAGCACCTGGCCTACTTCCGCAACAAGCTGCGCGAATGGCGCGATCAGCTGGTGGAAGAGTCGCGCCAGACCATGGAAAACCTGCGTGACGAAGTGCGCGATGTGGGCGACGAAGCCGAGCGCGCCACTCGCGAAACCGAGAACTCGCTTGAACTGCGCACGCGCGACCGCTACCGCAAGCTGATTTCCAAGATCGACAAGGCCCTGCGCCGGATCGAGGAAGGCCGCTACGGTTACTGCGAGGAGACCGACGAGGAAATCGGCATCGATCGCCTCGACGCCCGTCCGATCGCCACGCTGTCGCTGGACGCGCAGGAGCGTCGCGAACATCTGCAGAAGCAGATGGGCGACTGAGCAACGCGCTCATGGATGCAAGGCCAAAGCCCCGCCAGCGTGCGGGGCTTTGTTTTTCATGGCTTTTAGCCGGCCAGCGTGGCTGCGGCGTATGCCTTGAGCTTGGCCAGCATGGCCGCCAGGCCGTTCGAGCGCGTGGGCGACAGGTGCTTGGCCAGTCCGATGGCTTCGATGAAGCGCGGCTCGGTGGCCACGATCTCGCGGGCGGAGCGGTCCGAATACACCCGCAGCACCAGGGCGATCAGGCCCGAGACGATGGCCGAGTCGCTGGCCGCCTGGAAATGCAGCCGCTCCGCGTTGCCGCTGGGTACCAGCCAGACCATCGACTGGCAGCCGTGGACGCGGTGATCCTCGGTCTTCAGTGCCTCGGGGAAGGGCGGCAGCTGCTTGCCCAGGTCGATCAGGTACTGGTATCGCTCGGTCCAGTCACCAAAGAAGGCAAACTCGTCGACGATGTCCTGTTGCGCCTGTTCGGCGCTGGATGTGGCAATGGCATTCATGGGCGCATTATCGCGCGTTTTGCCGGGCGTCACCCTTTCACCACGCTCCAGCGCGTGCCCTGTGCACCGTCTTCGATGGCAATGCCCATTGCGGTCAGCTCTTCGCGGATCGCGTCGGCGCGCTTGAAGTCGCGGGCCGCGCGGGCGGCGCGGCGTTCTTCCAGCAGCGCCTCGATGCGCGCCTCGTCGACTTCCGAGGCGTCACCGGCCTGCTTGAACCAGCTTTCGGGATCCTGCTGCAGCAGGCCGAGCAGGGCGCCGGCGCCCAGCAGGGCCGCCTTGGCCTCGCGCCGGGCATCGTCGCCAACCGCCTGGCGGGCGGCGTCGGCCAGCTGGGACAGCTCGGCCAGGGCCTGCGGCGTGTTGAGGTCGTCGCACAGCGCGGCCTCGACCGTGGCCGGTATCGGCAGATGGCCGGTGTCGACTTCGATATCGACCAGGTCGCGTAGCACCCGATACCAGCCATCCAGCGTGCTGATGGCCTGCGCGACGGCGCTTTCCGACCAGTCCAGCGGCTGGCGGTAATGGCCGCGCAACAGCAGCAGGCGCAAGGCTTCCGGCGGATGCTGCTTGAGCAGCTCGTGCACCAGCATCACGTTGCCCAGCGACTTGGACATCTTGCGCCCGCTGAAGGTCAGCATGCCGTTGTGCATCCAGCAGCGCGCAAACACCTTGCCGCCGTGGGCGCAGGTGGATTGAGCGATCTCGTTCTCGTGATGCGGGAACTGCAGGTCGACGCCGCCGGCATGAATGTCGATGGTGTCGCCCAGGTGGGCTTCGCTCATCGCCGAGCATTCGATGTGCCAGCCCGGCCGGCCTCGGCCCCAGGGGCTGTCCCAGCCGGGCAGGTCAGGCGTGGAGGGCTTCCACAGCACGAAGTCGCCGGGGCTTTTCTTATACGGGGCGATTTCCACGCGGGCGCCGGCCAGCAGCTCTTCCGGGTCGCGGCCCGAAAGCGCGCCATAGGCCGGAAAGGAATCCACCTCGAACAGCACATGGCCTTCAGCCGCATAGGCATGCCCACCGGCGATGAGCCGCTCGATCATCGTGATGATCTGCGGGATATGCGCGGTGGCATGCGGCTCCACGTCCGGCGGGGCGATGCCCAGCGCGGCCATGTCCTCGCGATAGGCCTGGGTATAGCGGCCGGTGATGCTTTCGATGCCCACCCCCAGCTGCTGGGCCGCGGCGTTGATCTTGTCATCGACGTCGGTGATGTTGCGGGCGTACACCACGTGCGGGTAATGGCGGCGCAGCAGGCGCGCCAGCACGTCGAACACCACCGGGCCACGCGCATTGCCGATGTGCACGTAGTTGTAGACCGTCGGTCCGCACAGGTACATCGTCACCCGGTTGGGATCGAGTGGCGTGAACGTTTCAACGCGGCGCGTCAGGCTGTTGTGGAGCGAAATCGGCATCGGCAAGAGGTCCGGGCGGTGGGAGCAGGCGCGGCTAGGCGCAGGCCGGTCGCGCATCTTAACAAGCCCGGCGCCTTGCCGCAGGCCATGCCGCCCCGGGGCAGCCCGCCCCAGGGAGGGCGAGCGGATGAACCGCGGCCGCCGGGGCGCGGGCTTTAGTGGAAGTTCTAAGCGTCGATTCAGAGTGAATTTGTTGCAATGGATGGTATGAGGCGCATAGATGCGCCCCAATCGCCCCTTGCGGAGGTCGCAATGACCAAATTGTTGTTCCCCGCGTTGGTGCTAGCCCTGATGGCGACCAGCGTGTTTGCGCAGGATGCGCGGTACCCGAACCAGAATCCGAGCCCGAACCAAAACCAGAACGACGACAACACCCATTACGGCTGGGCGGACGTGCTGCGCGTGGACCCCGTCTACGGCGTGGCGCGCACCGAAGTGCCCCGGCAGGAGTGCTACGACCAGCAGGTGGTGCGCAGCGCGCCGCCGCAGGGCAGCGCCGCCGGCACCATCCTGGGCGCGGTGGTGGGCGGTGTGCTGGGCAGCACGATCGGGCATGGCGACGGCCGTACCGCCGCCACGGTGGCCGGCGCGGTGGCCGGTGGCGCGGTGGGCAACAGCGTGTCGGCCAGTGGCGGTGGCGAATACCAGACCACCGAGACCCACTGCCGCCAGGTAGCCGCCGTCAGCGAGCAGCGCCGCATCATGGGTTATGACGTGGAATACCGTTATCGGGGCGAGGTGTACCTGTCGCGGCTCAGCTACGACCCGGGCGAACGCCTGCGGATCCGGGTGAGCGTCTCACCGGCCGATTGACCCCCTTGAACCGCCGCCTTCGGGCGGCGGTCTGCTTTCGGGGCCCCGTTGCTTGTTGCGCGGCAGCGAGAATCCCGTCATGATGCGCGTTCAACCACCCGGAACACCCATGTCCGCAGCCGTCTATACCGCCACCGTACTCACCAGCGCCCGCATGGCCGCTGGCATGACGTCGCGTGCGCGCCGACCGCTGGTCCGACATTCGGCCGGGTAGGCTGTCGCACGCGTTTCATGTGTATCGACGACAAAACCCGGCCTGCAGCCGGGTTTTTTTGTTTCCGGATTTTGATTTGATGCGGGATGGCCCGCCCAGAGCACCGGCCCCAGGGCCGAACGATTCGACAAAGGCATTGAACCTCATGACGCTTCGCCACTTTCTGACCACCCAGGACTACAGCCGCGCCGAGATCGACGCGCTGCTCGAACAGGCCGCCGCCTTCAAGCGCTCCCCGCGCGGCCAGCAGCTGGCCGGCAAGTCGGTGGCGCTGATGTTCTTCAATCCCTCCATGCGCACCCGCACCAGCTTCGAGCTGGGTGCGTTCCACCTGGGCGGTCATGCCATCGTGCTGGCGCCGGGCAAGGATGCGTGGCCGATCGAGTTCGAGGTGGGCACGGTGATGGATGGCGATACCGAGGAGCACATTGCCGAAGTGGCGCGCGTGCTGTCGCGCTATGTGGACCTGATCGCCGTGCGTGCCTTCCCGAAGTTCCAGGATTGGGCCGTCGATCGCCAGGACAACGTGATCAAGGCCTTCGCCAAATACGCCACGGTGCCGGTGATCAACATGGAGACCATCACCCATCCATGCCAGGAGCTGGCCCACGCGCTGGCGCTGAAGGAGCACCTGGGCAGCCTGCAGAACAAGAAGTACGTGCTCACCTGGACCTACCACCCCAAGCCGCTGAATACCGCCGTGGCCAATTCCGCGCTGCTGATCGCCACCAAGATGGGCATGGATGTGACCCTGCTGTGTCCCACGCCCGACTACGTGCTGGACGAGCGCTACATGGCGTTCGGCTACCAGAACGCGAAGGAGAACGGCGGTTCGCTCAAGGTCAGCCACGACATCGAGGAAGCCTACCGCGGCGCCGATGTGGTCTATGCCAAGAGCTGGGGCGCGCTGCCGTTCTTCGGCCGCTGGGAGCAGGAGAAGCCGATCCGCGAGGCCAACAAGCATTTCATCGTGGACGAGGCGAAGATGGCGCTGACCAACCACGGCCTGTTCAGCCACTGCCTGCCGTTGCGCCGCAATGTGAAGGCCACCGATGCGGTGATGGATTCGCCGGCCTGCATCGCCATCGACGAAGCCGAGAACCGCCTGCACGTGCAAAAGGCGGTGATGGCCTCGCTGATCGGCCAGGGCTGAGCCCTTCCATGTACCTGCCCGCGCCCTTCAGGGAAACGCGCAGCGACATGCTGCATGCGCTGATGCGCGCGTATCCCTTCGCCACCCTGGTCATCCAGGGGGAGGGTGGCCTGTCCGCCAATCATCTGCCGCTGGAACTGGCGGGCGAGACGGCGCTGCACGGTCATGTGGCGCGCGGCAACGAGCTTGCCGGCGCCGACGGAGCCGAGGTGCTGGTGATCTTCCGTGGGCCCGAGGGCTATGTGAGCCCGAACTGGTATCCGAGCAAGCATGAGACGGGGCGCGAGGTTCCCACCTGGAACTACGCCGTGGCGCATGTGCATGGGCGCCTGCGGGTGATCGAGGATGCCGACTGGCTGCGCCAGTTGCTGGAGCGTCTCACCGATCGCCATGAGGCCAATCAGCCCAGGCCCTGGCATGTGTCGGATGCACCGGCGGATCACACGCAAAAACTGCTGCGCGCCATCGTCGGGCTGGAGATCACCATCGACCGCATCGAAGGCAAGTTCAAGCTGAGCCAGAACCATCCGGCTGCGAATCGCGCCGGTGTCATCGATGGCCTGCGCCAGCGTGATGCGCGTGGCGACGCGGCGCTGGCCGATCTCATGTCGTTGATAGAGGAGCGCAGGCCGTGAGCAACGGACATCCGCATCACTACCAAGTGGACGTGACCTGGACCGGCAATCGCGGCAGCGGCACCAGCGGCTATCGGGACTATGGCCGCGAGCATGAGATTCGCGTCGCCGGCAAGCCCACGCTGGCGGGTTCGTCCGATCCTACCTTCCGCGGCGATGCCAGCAAGCACAACCCGGAGGACATGCTGGTGACCGCACTGTCCACCTGCCACATGCTGTCCTACCTGCATCAAGCCGTGCTGGCGGGCATGGTGGTGACCGCTTACGTCGATAGCGCCGAAGGCAGCATGGAAACCGACGCGCACGGCGGCCGTTTCACCGAGGTGGTGTTGCGCCCGGTGGTGACCATCAGCGCCACCAGCGACCCGGCCAAGGCCGAGGCCGCCCACGAGCCGGCGCACCATGCCTGTTTCATCGCCAATTCCGTGAATTTTCCGGTGCGCTGCGAACCGCGCATCGTCGTTGAATCCGCCTGACATTCCTTCCGTTTAGCCTTCCATCCAGGATCTGCAAGCCATGAGCAAAGATATCGTTCTCGCCTTCTCCGGTGGCCTCGACACCAGCTTCTGCGTGCCTTATCTCAAGGAGCGCGGCTGGGCCGTGCATACCGTGTTCGCCGATACCGGCGGCGTCGATGCCGAGGAGCGCGCCTATATCGAGCAGCGCGCCAAGGAGCTGGGCGTGGCCAGCCATGTCACCGTCGACGGTGGCCCGGCCATCTGGGAAGGCTTCGTCAAGCCGTTCGTGCAGGCTGGCGAGGCGTATCAGGGCCAGTACCCGCTGCTGGTGTCCGACCGTTACCTGATCGTGGATGCCGCCATCGCGCGCGCCAAGGAACTGGGTACCAAGGCCATCGCGCATGGCTGTACCGGCATGGGCAACGACCAGGTGCGTTTCGACCTGGCGGTGAAGGCGCTGGGTGACTACGACATCGTGGCGCCGATCCGCGAGATCCAGAAGGAGCATACCCAGACGCGCGCCTACGAGCAGGCCTATCTGGAGGAGCGTGGCTTCGAGGTGCGCGCCAAGCAGAAGAGCTACACCATCAACGAGAACCTGCTGGGCGTGACGCTGTCCGGCGGCGAGATCGACCATTGGAAGACCCCGGGCGAGGGCGCACGTGGCTGGTGCAAGCCGCGCGCCGAATGGCCGTCCGAAAAACTGTCGGTGACGATCGGCTTCGAGCAGGGTGAAGCCGTGTCGCTCAACGGCGAAAAGCTGCCGGGCGCCAAGCTGCTGGCCAAGCTCAACGAGCTGTTCGCGCCCTATGGCGTGGGCCGTGGCATGTACACCGGTGACACCACCATCGGCCTGAAGGGCCGCATCGTGTACGAAGCCCCGGGCCTGGTTTCGTTGCTCGCCGCGCATCGCGCGCTGGAAGAGGCCGTACTGACCAAGCAGCAGAACCGCTTCAAGCCGGAGGTGGCGCGCAAGTGGGTGGAAGTGGTGTACGAGGGTTTCTACCACGATCCGATCAAGACCGACCTGGAAGCCTATCTCGCCTCCAGCCAGCGTTGCGTCAACGGCGAAGTGGTGCTGGAGACCTCCGGCGCCCAGGTCACCGCGGTGGAGGTGCGTTCGCCACATATCCTCAATGCGAAGGGTGCAACCTATGCCCAGTCGGCCGATTGGGGCGTGGCCGAGGCCGAGGGCTTCATCAAGCTGTTCGGCATGAGCAGCACGTTGTGGGCCGAGGTCAATCGCAGCTGATCTTTGCGCGTCATCCCTGCGCATGCAGGGATCCAGCGTCTTTCGCGGCGACGTGCAAAGACACTGGATTCCCGCCTTCGCGGGAATGACGTGCTGGTAAACCTTGAAGCGATAACCACACAAGACGGATCGCATGAACGCACTACTGGACGACACTCTCCGACACCTGCGCGCGCTGGTCAGCTATGACACGCGCAATCCGCCGCGCGAGATCGGCACCGGCGGCATCTTCGACTACCTGCGCGACAACCTGCCGGGTTTCAATATCCGCGTCACCGACTATGGCGCGGGCGCCGTGACCTTGTACGCGGTGCGTGGCCAGCCCAAGGTACTGTTCAACGTGCACCTGGACACGGTGCCCGATTCGCCGCACTGGAGCGCTGATCCGCACACGCTGCGTGTGACCGGGGATCGCGCGATCGGCCTGGGGGCCTGCGACATCAAGGGGGCGGCCGCGGCCTTGGTGTCGGTGGCCAATGTCACCCAAGGTGACATGGCGTTGCTGCTGTCCACCGATGAGGAAGCGAACGACCCCCGTTGCATCGCGGGCTTTCTCAAGGACAAGCCCGTCTATGACGCCATCATCGTCGCCGAGCCGACCAAGGGTGAAGCAGTATTGGCGCATCGTGGCATCCATTCGGTGCAGATGCGTTTCAAGGGCAGCGCCGGGCATGCCTCGGGCGAGTTGAAGCCGACGGACAGTGCCCTGCACCAGGCCATGCGCTGGGGCAACGCCGCGCTCGATTTCGTCGACAAGCAGGCGCACGAGCGCTTTGGTGGTCTTACCGGCCTGCGCTTCAATATCGGCAAGGTGGAAGGCGGCATCAAGGCCAACATGATCGCGCCCACGGCGGATATCCGCTTCGGCTTCCGTCCGCTGCCCACCATGAAGCCGGAGTGGCTGCTGGAGACGTTCCGTACCCTCGTCGAGCCATTGCCGGTGGAGTACGCCGAGCTGTTCCGCGGTGACTCGCTGCCTGCGGGCGATACCGCCACGGCGGAATCGCGCCGGCTTGCGGCGCGCGACCTCGCCGACGAGTTGAACATTCCCATTGGCAACGCCGTGGATTTCTGGACCGAGGCCGCGTTGTTCTCCGCCGCCGGCTATATCAGTTTTGTCTATGGCCCCGGCGACATCGCGCAGGCGCATACCGCCGACGAATGGGTCGCGCTGGACCAACTGCAGCATTACGCCGAAACCATCTACCGCATCATCGACAAGAGTTAAGTCATCGTGGAAGCCCACAAGCACACCCGGAAAACCATCGTGCGCCTGCTTTCGAGCATGGGCAGCGCGAAGGAGATCCAGCAATACCTCAAGCGCTTTTCCCAGCTCGACGCCAAGCGTTTCGCCGTGGTCAAGGTCGGTGGCGCAGTGCTGCGCGACGACCTGCCGGCGCTCACCTCGTCGCTCACCTTCCTGCAGCAGGTGGGTCTTACGCCGATCGTGTTGCACGGCGCCGGCCCGCAGCTGGATGAGGAGCTGGCGGCCGCCGGCATCGAGAAGCAGACCGTCAACGGCCTGCGCGTGACCACGCCCAAGGCGCTGGCGATCGTGCGCAAGGTGTTCCAGCAGCAGAACCTGCGCCTGGTCGAGGCGCTGCAGACCATGGATACGCGTGCCACCTCGGTACCGTCCGGTGTCTTTACCTCTACCTATCTGGATCGCGACACCTACGGCCTGGTCGGCAAGGTCAGCCACATCAACCTGGCACCGATCGAGGCGAGCCTGCGTGCCGGCTCCATTCCGGTGATCGCCAGCCTGGGCGAGACGGAAGAAGGGCAGATCCTCAACGTCAATGCCGACTTCGCCGCCAACGAACTGGTGCGTGTGCTGCAGCCGTACAAGATCGTGTTCCTCACCGGTACCGGCGGGCTGCTGGACGACCAAGGCAAGATCATCGACTCGATCAACCTCAGCACCGAGTTCGAGCACCTGATGGCGCAGCCGTGGATCAATGGCGGCATGCGTTTGAAGATCGAGCAGATCGCCGATTTGCTGGCCGACCTGCCGTTGACGTCGTCGGTGTCGATCACCAAGCCGTCCGAACTGGCCAAGGAGCTGTTCACCCACAAGGGTTCGGGCACGCTGGTGCGTCGCGGCGAGAAGGTGCGGCGTTTCGAGTCGTGGGACGGCATCGACCTGGCGCGCATGCGCGAGCTGATCGAGTCGAGCTTCGGCCGCGCGCTGGTGCCCGATTACTTCGAGCGCACCCGGCCGTTCCGCATCTACGTGAGCGAGAACTATCGCACCGCGATGATCCTCACCATGGAAGACGGCCTGCCGTATCTGGACAAGTTCGCGGTGCTGGATGATGCCCAGGGCGAAGGCCTGGGGCGCGCCGTGTGGCAGGTGATGCGAGAGGAAAATCCGCAGCTGTTCTGGCGTTCGCGCCACGGCAACTCGGTCAACCATTTCTATTACGCCGAATCGGATGGTTGCCTCAAGCAGCCGCGCTGGAAAGTGTTCTGGTACGGCATCGACGACTTCGACACGATTGCCCGTTGCGTCGCGCACTGCGCCACGCGGCAACCGACCCTGGTGGACTAAGGCCATGAGCATAGCCAAGCAACGCATCGGCATCGTGGGCGCGCGCGGCCACACCGGCGCCGAACTGATCCGCCTGGTGGCGTCCCATCCGGCGCTGGAGCTGGCCTTCGTATCCTCGCGCGAGCTGGATGGCCAGCGCGTGGCCGATCACGTGGACGGCTTTAGCGGTGAACTGCGTTACGTGAACCTCGACCCCGCCGCGGTGGCGGCGCAGGGCGCGGACGTGGTGGTGCTGGCGCTGCCCAATGGCAAGGCGGCGCCCTACGTGGAGGCGATCGACCAGGCCAAGCCCGAGACGCTCATCGTCGACCTGTCCGCCGATTATCGTTTCGACGAGCGCTGGTATTACGGCCTGCCCGAGCTGACCCGCCAGCGCTGGCGCGGCGAGAAGCGCATCAGCAACCCGGGCTGCTACGCCACGGCCATCCAGCTTTCCATCGCGCCGCTGAAGGATCTGCTGGCGGCGCCGCCGGTAAGCTTCGGTGTGTCCGGCTATTCCGGCGCGGGTACCACGCCCTCGGATCGTAACGACCCCGAGAAGCTGCGCGACAACCTGATGCCGTACTCATTGACCGGCCATATGCACGAGAAGGAAGCCAGCCGCCATCTCGGCCTGCCGGTGGAGTTCATGCCGCATGTAGCGCCGCATTTCCGTGGGCTTACCGTCACCACCAACCTCTACCTGGCGCGCCCGGTCAAGCGCGATGACATCGTGGCGCGCTTCCAGGGCGCCTACGCAGGCGAGAAGTTGGTGCGCGTGCTGGACGAGGCGCCGTGGGTCAGCCAGATCGCCAACAAGCACCACGTGGAGATCGGCGGCTTTGCCGTCTCGACCGATGGCAAGCGCGTGGTGGTGGTGGCGACGCTGGACAACCTGCTCAAGGGGGCGGCGACCCAGGCCATGCAGAACATCAACCGGGCGATCGGCATGGACGAATACACCGCCATCCCGCTCACTTGACCGTCATCCCGGCCTTCGCGGGGATGACGGTCAAAAGACTTGCGCACCATTCCATTTGCAGGACACAACCCCATGACCCAGCCGCTGTGGCAGAAATCCAACATCAAGATCGACGCCCGCATCATGAAGTTTCTTGCCGGCGACGACGTGCTGCTCGACCGCGAGTTCTTCCTGCACGACATCACCGCCAGCAAGGCGCATGTGGAAGGGCTGGCCCATATTGGCGTGGTCAGCGCCGATGAGGCGGCTGCGCTGAAGCGCGAGCTCGACGTGCTGGCCCAGGATTTCCAGGCCGGCAAGTTCGTGCTCGACGAGCGTTACGAGGACGGCCATTCGGCCATCGAGGCACGCCTGACCGAGCGCCTAGGCGATGCCGGCCGTCGCGTGCACACCGGCCGCAGTCGCAATGACCAGATCCTGGTGGCGACCCGCCTGTGGCTGAAGGACCAACTGGCGGCGCTGGAGCACCATTGCCGCGCCATTGCGGCCGTCTGCCTCGATCGCGCCGCCCAGCCGGCTATCCCGCTGCCGGGCTATACCCATCTGCAGCGTGCGGTGGTGTCTTCCACGGCCATGTGGTTCGCCGGTTTCGCCGAGGGCTTTATCGACAACGCTCTACGTGCACGGCAGACCGTTGCGTTGATCGACGCCAATCCGCTGGGCACGGCTGCCGGCTACGGCGTCAATCTCAAGCTCGACCGCGAGCACACCACCGCGGCATTGGGGTTTGCGCGCATGCAGATCTCGCCGATCTATGCCCAGTTGTCGCGCGGCAAATTCGAAATGGCGGTGCTGGAAGCCATTGCCGGTGCGCTGCTGGATGTGCGCCGGCTGGCCTGGGACTTGTCGCTGTTCACCACGGCCGAGTTCGACTTCGTGAAGTTGCCGTCCGAATACACCACCGGCAGCTCCATCATGCCGAACAAGCGCAATCCGGATGTAGTCGAGTTGCTGCGTGCCAGCTACGCCAGCGTGGCGGCCGCGCGCACCGAGATCGAGCAGTTGCTGTCACTGCCGTCGGGTTATCAGCGCGACCTGCAGTTCTCCAAGGGCTCGCTGTTCCACGGTTGCCGTCATGGCCTGGCCGCGCTGGAACTGGTGCCCGACCTGTTGGCGCGCATGGCGTGGAACGAGCCGGCCATGCGCGCGGCGATCGAGCCGGCCATGTACGCCACCGACGTGGCGATCGAGCAGGCGGCGGCCGGCGTGCCGTTCCGCGATGCCTATCGTGCCGCGGCGGATGCGGCGGCTTCCGCTGGCGCGGGCCGCACGCCCGAAGCCAGCCTGGCGGCGCGCGTCTCGCCCGGTTCGGGGCATGACCTGCGCCTGGATGAGTTGCGCGCCAGACTCAGCCAGCTGGATGGCTGAACGGTGAAAGGCGTGGGAGCCATCAGTGCGGGAAATGCCAAACATGGCCGTTGGGGTCAAGGTAGCGGCGTTCGCATGATGGTTGTCTCCACGCCCTATATGGCCAGACCGTTGGATGTGACTGCATGAGCGCCGGCGTGTCGTCACGCGCACTGCAAGCGCAGGCGCTGCCCGCCTGGCGGCGGGCTGTGCTGAAGGTCGGCAGCAGCCTGCTGGCGGCCGATGGCGGCGGCTTGACCACCCGCTATGCCCAGGCGCTTGCCGGCTTTATCGCGGCCAGTCGCGCGGCGGGGCGGCAGGTGGTGCTGGTGTCGTCGGGTGCGGTGGCCGCCGGCCGCGCGCTGCTGAGGCAGCATGTGCCAGCAGGCGGCGACCTGGCGGCGCGCCAGGCGCTGGCGGCGCTGGGCCAGGCGCCGATGATCGCGTTGTGGCAGTCGCTCAGTCCCGGTCCGGTCGCGCAGGTGCTGTTGACGCATGACGACCTGCGCAACCGCCGACGCTATCTCAATGCGCGCGCCACGCTGCGCGAGCTGCTAGCCCTCGATGTGCTGCCGGTGGTGAACGAAAACGACACGGTGGCGGTAGACGAACTCAAGCTGGGCGACAACGATAACCTGGCTGCCATCGTGGCGGCGCTGGTGGACGCGGACGTGTTGTTGATCGCCTCCGATATCGATGCCTTGTACAGCGCCGATCCCCGGCGCGATCCGCTCGCCACGCCGATAGCCAACGTAGAGACATTGACCGCCGACGTGCTGGCGATGGCCGGTGGCAGCGGCAGCGCCGTGGGCACCGGCGGCATGCGTACCAAGCTGGAGGCGGCGATCAAGGCGGCGGCGGCCGGCATTCCCACCGCGTTGTTCAGTGGCCGCGAGGCCGCCACCGTCGATGCGCTTGCGCAGGGTGTCCTGCGCGGCACGCTGGTAGCGGCGGGGCGAAGCCGCATGCAGGCGCGCAAGTACTGGCTGCGCCATGCGCCAGCTGCCGGCGGTTGCATCCGTGTGGATGCCGGCGCGGTGCGTGCGCTGGCCGGCGGCCGCGCTTCGTTGCTGCCCGGTGGCATGGTCGAGATCCATGGCGACTTCCATCGCGGCGACCTGGTGGAGATTGTCGACGTCGACGGCATGCCGGTGGCGCGCGGCCTTTGCCAGTACGGCGCCGGCGAGGCACGACGGCTGGTCGGGCGGCACAGCCGCGAGATCGAGCAAGCACTCGGCTACAGCTACGGGGCCGAGGTGGTGCACCGTGACGACCTGGTCACCTTGGGCGACAGCGAGACGGCGGGAGAGGTCAACGCATGAGCGACATTCATTCACTGGCGCTCGCCTGTCGTGATGCGGCGCCGCGCATCGCCTCCCTCGACACGGCTGGCAAGCGCCAATTGTTGAACGACATGGCAGCCGCGCTGGAAAGGCATGTCGAGGCCATCCTTGCCGCCAATGCGCGTGACATGCAGCTGGCTGCCGACAAAGGCGTGCAGGGCGCGATGCTCGATCGCCTGCGCCTCGATGCGGCGCGAGTTTCGGGCGTCGCCCAGGCCTTGCGTCAGGTGGCCGAACTACCCGACCCCGTAGGCGTGGTCACTCGCCGCGAGACAATGCCCAATGGCATCGCGGTAGAGCGCGTGCGCATTCCGCTGGGAGTGGTGGCGATGATCTACGAGGCACGCCCCAACGTCACGGCCGATGCCGCGGCGCTGTGCCTCAAGGCGGGCAATGCAGTGATCCTGCGCGGCGGCTCGGAGGCCATTCATTCCAATACGGCCATTGCCGCGGCGTTGCACGAGGCATTGCGCGCGCATGGCCTGCCGGAGGCGGCGGTCACGCTGGTCGAAGACTTGCGGCGCGAGAGCATGGTCGAGCTGCTGCAGCTCACCGACGTCATCGACCTGGCCATTCCGCGCGGCGGTGAAGGCCTGATCCGCTTCGTCACCGAACACGCGCGCGTACCGGTGATCAAGCACTACAAGGGGGTGTGCCACCTTTACGTGGACCGCGAGGCGGACCTGGCGCTCGCGCTCAACCTGCTGATCGATGGCAAGACCTCGCGTCCGGGCGTGTGCAACGCACTGGAAACCCTGCTGGTGCATCAGGATGTCGCTGCGGATTTTCTGCCCCAGGCGGCGCAGGCGTTGCTGGCGCGTGGCGTGGAATGGCGCGGCGACGAGCGCACGCGTGCATTGGTGCCGCAGGCCAAGGCCGCCAGTGAAGATGACTACGCCGCCGAGTTCCTCGACCTGATTCTTGCGGCCCGCGTGGTGGCTGACATGGACGCTGCGATCGCCCATATCCGCCGCTACGGCTCGGATCACACCGAAGTCATCGCGACCCGGGACGCTGCCGCCGCGCAACGCTTCGTGCAGTCGCTGCGCTCGGCCGTGGTGATGGTCAACGCCTCCTCGCGGTTTTCCGATGGCGGCGAGCTGGGGCTGGGCGCCGAGATCGGCATCTCCACCACGCGCCTGCATGCCTATGGCCCGATGGGGGCGGAGTCGCTCACCATCGAGCGCTATGTGGTGCGCGGAGAGGGGCAGGTACGGCACGCCACCAGTCTGGGCCAGCAGTAGGAAAGCACCGGTCATGGGGATTTGACTTCCATCGGGCCTATGCCCGATAACGCTGGGATGGTCCAGGGGCAATCCGGATATATGGCGTCGCGGCATACGGCAAACAATTTCGATTTCGTTCGTCTTGCTGCGGCGGCGATGGTGCTTTGTTCGCACCAGTATGCGCTGCTCTTCAGGCCAGAGCCGCGCCCTTTCGGGCTGTTTACGCTGGGTACGCTCGGCGTACTGATATTTTTCTCGGTCAGCGGCTATCTCGTCGCGCAGAGCTGGGACCGCGATCCGCATGCGTGGCGTTTCGCCGCGAGACGCTTCCTGCGCATCTGGCCTGGCCTGGCCGTTGTGGTGATGCTGACGGTGTTTTGCGTGGGGCCGGTTTTTTCCCGGCTGTCCCTGGGCGAGTACTTCCGGTCGGAGATGACGTGGAAATACCTGCTGCAGCTATGCCTTCGGGTCGAGCTTTATTTGCCGGGCGTGTTCGAGAGCAATCCCTGGCATGTAGTCAATGGCTCGCTCTGGACCATACCCATCGAGGTGAAGTGGTACGCCATCCTGATCGTTGCCTGCGTTTGCGGACTGTTGCTCAGGCGCGCCCGCTACGTGTTGCTGGCCGGTGTGTTGCTGTATGCCATCTACATCTTTGGGGTGTTCGACGTGCAGCACAATCCGCTCGCGAACTTTCCGCTGCCCGCTTTCGGATGCGAGTACGGCTGCTTTTTCTGTTACGGCGTGCTGCTGCAACGCTGGCGGCAGGTATGGGAACGGCATCCCCTCCTGACGCTGGCATGCCTGACCCTGCTTGCAGCTGCACTGGTTGTGTTGGATCGCCAATACGCCGCGGTCTATGTGCTGCTGCCCTTCGTGGTCATCGGCTTCGGTAGCCTTTCCACGCCCCTGCTCAGGGAGGCTGGCCGTTACGGCGATGTGTCCTACGGCATTTATATCTACGCCTATATGGTCCAGCAGGCGGTCATTGCCGTTATCGGCATACGCCACGCGTATGCGCTGTCGTTGTCCGTTTCGATGGCGATCACGCTGGCCTGTGCCTTCGCCTCATGGCGTCTGGTCGAACGACCTGCGCTTGACCTCAAGCGCTACCTGAGAACTCCCATCCGCATCGACGAAGGGAAGCGCGAGTCCGGGAACGTGCAGGCCGTGGCGTCCTCGCCATGAGGGGGCCGCAGTCACGATGGTGACGCGGCACTTCGGTTCGCCGCTGGCCTATTTGCCTTGCGTGCTGGCAACCTCACGGTGGTCATAGCTGATCACTCGCGTCATTTCCCACTTGCCGTCCTGGTAGCGCCAGATGTTGAGGAACTTGCCCACGCCTTCGCACTTGTCGGTGCTGATCTGGCAGAAGCGATGCGTGCCCACTTCCATCGCGCCATAGCCCTTGATCGGATACACCTCGAGCGTGCCGACCAGCTCGCGTCGCACCTTGTTGCAGATGTACTGGCGAGTGGCATTCACCACGGCGTCGCGTGAGTTCATCAGTCCGGCCTTGTCGTGGAAAAACTCCACGTCGGTGCTGAAGTAGTCGCCGAAGGTCTTCAGGTCACAGTGGTTGTAGGCGTCGAACACCTTGGTGTCGAGGGCGGTGATGGTGAGCACCAGCTCATCGCCGGTGGGGATGGTGTCCTCAGGCGTTGCGGCCCGGGCCATGGAGATCGCCAGCAGCGGCGTGATCATCAGGGCCAGTCGTTGCAGGGTGGACGTGTGCATGGCTGTTCCTTGTCTGGGGTGTCGCGGAAATTGGCAGCAAGCGGCGTGCCAGCAGCCTGGATTCGGCCAGACGCTTGATCTATCGAGATAAGACACCGCCAGCCTCTGGCGGGATGGCTGTCCGCGGACAGATGACGGACAGGCACGTGTCCGCGTCTGGTCGTGCTCCTGCCAGGCTGTCGGCGGCTTAAGCGCCGAGGGCGGCCCAGGCTTTCACGGCCTCGGCAAACGCCAGGCAGTCGGCAAACCGGTTGTATAGCGGCGTGGGAGAAATACGGATGACGTCGGGCTCGCGCCAGTCACCGATGATGCCGTGCTCCATCAGGTACTCGAACAGCGCGCGTCCCCGCTCCCGGCCGCCCAGTACGCGGATGGAAAGCTGCGCGCCGCGCCGCGCGGGGTCGGTGGGCGTCACTACTTCCAGCACGTGGTTGAGCTGCCTCTGCACCAGCCACTCCAGGTAACCGGTGAGCCGCAGCGACTTTTCGCGCAGACGCGACATGCCGGCGCGGCGGAAGATCTCCAGCGACACCCGCAGCGGGGCGAGGGCGAGGATGGGCGGGTTGCTCAGCTGCCAGCCATCGGCGCCATAGGTGGGCACGAAGCGTGGGCCCATCTGGAAGCGCGTGGTCTTGTCGTGGCCCCACCAGCCGGCAAAGCGTGGCAGCTCGGTACGCGCATGGCGCTCATGCACGAACGCGCCGCCCACCGCGCCCGGGCCGCCGTTGAGGTATTTGTAGCTGCACCAGATGGCGAAGTCCGCGCCGCTGTCGTGCAACTGCAAGGGCAGGTTGCCCACCGCGTGCGCGAGGTCGAAGCCGACCATGCAGCCATGGCGGTTGGCCAGGCGGGTGATGGCGGCCAGGTCGAAGGCCTGGCCGGTGCGGTACTGGATGCCCGGCAGCATCACCAGGGCAATGCGCGAACCATGTTCGGCGAGTGTCCGCTCGATCGCATCCAGCGAGATCGTGCCGTTCGGTTCGTCGCTCTCCAGCTCGATCAGCGCACTGGCCGGGTTGAAGCCGTGGAAGCGCACCTGCGACTCCACCGCGTAGCGATCGGTGGGAAACGAGCCCGCTTCGATCAGGATCGCGTGGCGTTCCGGCGTCGGGCGATAGAAGCTCACCATCATCAAGTGCAGGTTCACGCCCAGGGTGTTCATCGCCACCACTTCGGAAGGCTGTGCGCCCACCACGGCGGCGAGGTCGTCGCGCACGAACTCGTGATAGTCCATCCACGGCAGGCGGCCCTTGAAGTGGCCTTCCACCCCCAGTTCGCCCCAGTAATCCAGCTCGGCGCTGATCGCGGGGCGCACGGCGCGCGGCTGCAGGCCCAGCGAGTTGCCGCAGAAATAATGGCTGTCACGCTCTTCGTGCGGGGGGATCAGGAACTGGTCGCGGAAGCCGCCCAGCGGATCGGCGGCATCCTGGGCCTGCGCCCAGGCAAGGGTGGCTTCGTACGGTGCGGACATCGGGGACTCTCGTGCGGGAAGTCGCGCCCGCAGAGGGCGCGACGCGGTGCGACAGGTTACTTCAGGCGTGCCGCGATGGCATCGCAGCCCTTGTCGAAGCTGGCCTTCCAGGCCGCGCCGGCCTGGCTTTGCGACGGACGCACGCAGCGCAGCTGGATGGCATGGTTGTCCTTGAGCCAGTAGCGCTCGCTATAGGTGTAGTCGGCGCCGTTTTCCTGCGCGGTATAGGTGAAGTTGCCCGGGCCCTGGCCGGCCCCGGCCTGGTAACCGGTAAGGCCCTTGGCCTTGCCCATGGCGCCGTTCACGTACTGCTGGTAGCCACTGGCATCGGCCACCTGCTTCACCGTCACGGTGACGCGGGCGAGACTGCTGCTGGCGGTGGGCGAGGGGTCGGGCACCTGGAACACGCGTACTTCCGGGTCGCCCTGGGTTTCCATGATGCCGACCCATTGGTCGGGCGTGCTGAAGGTGACGCTGCCGCCGGCCATGCTGATGTCGGTGGCGTGGGCCGCGCCAGCCAGCACGAGGGCGCTGGCGACGATCATGTTGCGGAAGAAGCTCATGCCTGCTCCTGGGCGATGGGTTCGAATCGGTGTCGTGGCAGCCCCAGCCATTCCAGGGCGGTACCGTGGAAGAGCTGCGCACGGTCGGTGTCATCCAGGCCTAGCGCCTCGATGCCACTGCCCGGATGTTGCTCCCCCAGCGGGAAAGGATAGTCGGTACCCAGCATCACGCGCTCGACCCCGGTCACATCCAGGAGATAGCGCAGGGCCTGGGGGTCGTGCACGCAGGAATCGAAATACAGGCGCTTGAGGTATTCGCGCGGGTTGCGCGGGTTGTCGGTGGCGACCAGGTCGGGGCGCATGCGGAAGCCATGCTCGATGCGGCCGATGGTCCAGGGAAAACTGCCGCCGCCATGCGCCAGCATCACCCGCAACCGGGGCAGCCGTTCCAGCACGCCCCCAAACACCAGGCAGCAGGCCGCGCGCGACTGCTCGGCAGGCATACCCACCAGCCATGGCAGCCAGTACTTGGGCATGCTGGGCGTGCCCATCATGTCCCACGGGTGCACCATCACGGCGGCGCCCAGGTCCGCGGCGGCCTCGAAGAATGGAAACAGCTCCGGCGCGTCCAGGTTCCAGTCATTGCAGTGCGAGCCCACCTGCACGCCCTGCAGGCCCAGCTCGTCGATGCAGCGCTCCAGCTCGCGGATGGCCAGGTCGGGTGACTGCAGCGGCACGGTGCCGATGCCGGCGTAATGGCGCGGATGATCGGCGCACAGCCGCGCGGTTTCGTCGTTCAGGTGGCGATGCAGCTCCAGCGCCTGGTAGCCGGGGGCCCAGTACGAGAACAGCACCGGCACCGTGGAAACCACCTGCACGCCGACGCCGAAACGCGCGTAATCGTCGATGCGCTGCTGCGCATCGAAGGCCGATTCCCATACCTCGCGGAAGAACTTGCCGTCCTTGTAGATACGATGCCGCCCATCGTTATGGATCATCACCGGAAAGCGGTCGTCCCCGTACTTGGCGGCAAGGTTCGGCCAGTCACGAGGCAGGATGTGCGCGTGGGTATCGATCTTCAGCATGTCGCCGAGTGTAAGTCTTGTGCGCGTGGGCGTCGCGGGGGGCACGATGTGGTGGAAGGGGGGCTTGGCCGTCTCGGCGCGATTGATTCGCGTTGGGCGCGGAGGGCGCTTTAGCTGGTCATCCGCGCGAAAGCGGGGAACCAGGGACTTTCGTTTCTTCTTGGGCGTGGTCGCCAGCCGAAAAGCAGCAGGCGCACAAAGCATCACACCATCGCCGTCGACCGATGAGGATTGCGTCCCGTCACATGCGCCAGCGTGTTGACGTTGTCGACTAGGCGATCGCTGATGCGGGTGAGCAGCTCCGCCGCCTGGCGGTCCTCCGCCATGCCGAGCAACGCCGCATAGGTACGCTGCAGGCTGCGCAAATCGGGCAGCCGTTCCGGTGCGCGCTGTGCGCGTAGCGCCGCGGCGATTTCGTGCAGTGCGGTGGCGGCATGATCGACGAACGCGCACATCTCCGCCGTCTCCGGCAGGCTGTCGTGGTCGTCGATCAGCGCTTCCAGCGTCATTGCCGTGCGGGCGAGGCGGTTGCCGTTGGCGAACAGCGCGTTGGCCAGTTCCAGCAGGGCCGGCGGAGTGGCCGGTTCGGCACGCATGCGGTCCAGCGAGGCCTGGGCGTTGCTGCGGGCGGTGCGGGCGGCCGTGCGTGCTTCGCGCCGGCCGTCGCGGCGCTCGGGGCGCGCCAGGGCGTGCAGGTAATCGGCATAGGCATCCAGCATGTCCGACAACGCGGCGCGGGCGCGGCCCCGTTCCCAGGTCGGCCACAACACATAGGCGAGCAGGGCCATGCCGCTGCCCAGGGCGGTGTTGATCACGCGATCCATCACCGCGTCGCTGGAGTTGACGCCTTCGAAGGACAGCAGGATCACCACCGTACCGGTCAGCGCGGCCACGGCGACGCCGTAGTGGGCGGTGGCGAGGTATCGGAACGCCATGCACAGCACCGCCATCAGGGCCAGATGCGCCCAGGCATCGTGTGGCGTGATGTGCAGCAGCAAGGTGGTGAGCACCAACCCGAGCACGGTGCCGACCACACGCAGCAGGCCGAAATTGAAGGTGGCGGCAAAGTCCGGCCGCAGCACGATGGCGGCGGTCATCGGCAGCCAGTAGCCATGCGGCAGTTGCAGCTCGCGCGCCACGAACAGCGTGGCGGTAAGGGTGACCGCGCTACGCACCGCATGGCGGAAGGCTACCGAGTGCGGCGTGAGATTGGCACGCAAGGTGGCCCGCGCCGAGTTGCTGCGCAGGGCTGCCGGCAGCGGCGTCTCGGCGGCGGCGGCGCGCAGTTCGCCGCGGCTGCCGGCCCAGTTGGCGTTACGCACGGCAGCGGCGAGCTGGCCGGAGAGCGCATGGATGTGCGTGGCCAGGCCGTCGGCGTCGCCGCCGTTGCCGAGCAGGGCGTTCTCGCTGGCCTGCAGGGTCTGCAGGGCGTGCTCGGCCTGCTGGGGCGAGTCGCCGGCTTCCAGGGCGTCGGCCACGGCGGCGAGCACGCGCGCGGCGTCGCCGCGGAACATGGCGTGGATGGTGGGGTTGGCCCGCAGCTCGGCCATGGCGGTGAGTTCCAGGCGGATGCGCTCGGCCAGTTCCAGCAGCACGCCGAACGCTTCCATGGCGCGGCCACGAGCATGGTGCCGGCCCAGCAGGGTGTGCTGCAGCGTGGTCATGGCATCGGTAAGCGCGGGCACGTCCGCATCGTCGTGCGCCTGTTGCCGGGCCAGCATGGACAGCCCGCGATAGACCGCGGCCAGCGCGTGGCGCTCGGGGCGGTAGCGCTGCAGTGGCCACGCCGCCACCGAGAACACCGTGAGCAGCAGCCCGCCGGCAAAGATCAGGCTGGCCGCGCCCAGGGCTTCGCCCAGCGGGCGAGGGGTGGCGGCCGTGACCACCAGCAGGATCATGCTGGTCATGCCCACCCGGGTCATGTCGGCACCGAACACCACCAGCAGGCCGCCGCAGAAACCGAACGCGGCCGTGGCAATCAGCATGGGGATCAACTGGTCGCCGATCAGGAAGCCGATCAGCGAGGCCAGGCCGGCCGCCAGCGAGGCCAGCAGCAGTCGGGTCATGCGCTGGCGATACGGGCCGGGCTGGTCCGAAAACATGGTGTCCAGCGCGCCGGCGCCGATACCCAGGCCGATGCCCGGATGGCCGCTGGCGATGCCGATGGCCAGCGGCAGGATCACCGCAGCGGTGTTGCGCACGACCACGCGCACGGGCACGTCCGGACGCTTGGCCGTGATCAGGCTGTCGACGACAGTGGCGCGTAGCGAGTAGCCGCTGGCAGGCATGGTGCTTCGTTCGCTCCTAAACGTTTCGCTGATTTTGCCTCAGCCGTGCTGAAGCGGATGCGACGAAACGCGATGGGATGACCCGCTACGAGCTTGCGCCCAACTGGCGGGCCAGGGCATACAGCACGCGCAGGTCCTGCGCATCGAGCGAATCGCCGTCCATGCCGCGGAAATGGTGGTGGAACGAGCGCACCGCGGCGGTGCGGTTGTCCAGGGGGTAGCCGATCAGGCCCAGCGCCATCCACGGGTCGAAGTCCGCCGGCGGATCGATCAGCGGCCCGCGCGGCCACAAGCCGAAGCCCGCATTGGCCAGCTGTCGCCAGGGGAAGAGCGGGCCGGGATCGTCCTTGCGCCCAGGGGCGAGATCCTCGTGCCCGATGATCTGCGTGCGCGGGATGCGCAGCCGGTCGGTCAGGTCGGCGAGCAGGCGCAGCAGGCTGTCGATCTGCACCTGGGTAAACGGCGAGTCGCCATTGTTGTCCAGCTCGATGCCGATCGATGCCGAATTGACGTCGGTGATGGTGCCCCAGCGCCCGGCGCCGGCATGCCAGGCGCGTTGGCTGTCATCCACCAATTGGTAGATATGGCCATCGTTGCCGATCAGGTAGTGCGAGCTGACCGGACCGCCGCTGTTGTGGGTGCGCAGCGTTTGCAGGGCCTGTTCGGCCGAGTCGTCGTTGGTGAAGTGCAGCACGATCAGCACCGGTCGGCGCTGGTCGAAGTTCGGCGAGGGCACCCATTGGGCGATTGGATTGTGCACCGGCACCGGGGCGCAACCGGCCAGCAGGGCCAGCAGCAACGGCAGCAGCGCACGCCGTGGGGTGAGGGAGGGCATGGCGGTCATGGCGCGGGGATGATGTCGCGAAGCTGCCGCAGTGGCGCGCCATGGTCAAGCAAAAAAAACGGCGCCCTTGGACGGGCGCCGCTGGAAGCTGCGGAAGGCGCGCGGATCAGGCGCGGCCGGCGAACTCGCCGGTGAGCGTGTTCACCCACACCTTTTCTTCGTTGGTGATGTACTCGGGCACCTGGATCTCGACGCCGGTGTTGAGCTTGGCCGGCTTGGTGCGCTTGGTGGCGCTGGCGCCCTTCAGTTCCGGCGCGGTGTCCACCACGGTCAGCGTCACGCTGGTCGGCACCTGCAGGCCCACCGGCGCGTCGTCGATCAGCTGCACGTAGTAACCCTCGACGTCCTCGACGATATAGCCGGCGTTGTCGCCCACCAGTTCCGGCGAAAGCAGGTATTGCGTGTAGTCCTCCTTGTCCATGAACACGAACACGTCGCCGTCCATATACGAGAAGTTCGCCTCGCGGCGCACCAGGTCCATTTCCTTGAGGTCATCGTCGGCGCGCAGGCTCAGGTCGAACTTGCGGCCGCCGGGGATCGAATACATGGTGAAGCGGAACGTGACATTGCCGCCACGCGCGGTGGGCGCGCTGCGCTCGATGTCGCGCACCTGGTACACGGTGCCTTCGTGTTCGACCACATTGCCTTTCTTGACGTCGGAAGCTTTCATGGGATGTCTGACCGGATGGTTGGGATGTCTCGTTGCCGTCATCCCCGCGAAAGCAGGGATCCAGTGTCTTCAATGGCGAAGCAAAGGTGCTGGATTCCGGCCCGCGCCGGCATGACGATGAGGTGGATGGAGGAATTACTTCGGCTGCAAGCGCACCGCGCCATCCAGGCGGATGGTTTCGCCGTTGATGTAGCGGTTGCCCAGGATGAAACCCACCGTGCTGGCGAACTCCTCGGGCTTGCCCAGGCGCGACGGGAACGGGATCGAGGCCGACAGCGACTCCTGCACCTGCGGCGGCATGCCGTCCACCATCGGGGTCCAGAAGATGCCCGGCGCGATGGTCGCCACGCGGATGCCGAAGCGCGACAGCTCGCGCGCCATCGGCAGCGTCATGCCGACCACGCCGCCCTTGGAGGCCGAGTACGCCGCCTGCCCGATCTGGCCTTCGAAGGCAGCCACCGAGGCGGTGTTGATGATCACGCCGCGCTCGCCGTCTTCGCCGGCCTCGTTGGCCTGCATCAGGTTGGCGCCGGCCTTGGCCACGTTGAAGCTGCCCACCAGGTTCACCATCACGGTGGTGGCGAAGGTGGTGAGCGGCATTGGGCCTTCCTTGCCCAGCATGCGGCCGGCGCCCAGGATGCCGGCGCAGTTCACCACCACGTTCAAGCCGCCCAGCGCATCGCGCGCCGCGGCGACATTGGCGTAGACGCCTTCCTCGGAGGTCACGTCGGTACGGAAGAAGTGGCCGCCCAGCGCCTTGGCCGCGGCCTGGCCCTTCTCCTCGTTGACGTCGAACAGCGCGACCTTGCCACCGTTGGCGACGACAAATTGCGCCACGGCGTGGCCGAGACCGGAGGCGCCGCCGGTGATGATCGCCTTGACCTGATTGAGCTGCATGGGGAGTTTCCGGGTAAGTCAAAAGTGGAATGGTAGCCGAGGAGCCCCGGGCGCCGCTCGGGCGCCCCGTCGCTGGCGCGGGATCAGGCGTTGACGCGCCGCAGCAGCTCGGCCCAGTCGCCGGCCTGGCGCAGGCTTTCGAAGGCACGCACGGGCCGGGGCGGGTTTTCCGGCGCCTGCAGCTGCTTTTGCCACACGCCCACGTCCCACCATTGGCCCAGCTTGTAGCCGGCGCTGCGCCAGACGCCGGCGGGGGCGAAGCCCATGGCTTCGTGCATGGCGACGCTGCCGTCGCCGGGCAGGGTGATCACGCCCACTGCCTGGTTCAGGCCCTGCAGGGTCATGGCATCCAGCAGCACGGCGTAGAGCCGGCGTGCGATGCCGCGGCGGCGCGCATCGGCGTGCACGTAGATCGAGGTCTCGGCGATCCAGTCATAGGCGGCACGCTCGCGGAAGCGGCTGGCATAGGCGTAGGCCAGCACGCGGCCGTGCTCTTCCCAGACCAGCCAGGGATATTGGCGCAGGCGCCCGACGATGCGCTCGCGCATCGCCTCGATACCCGGCAGCTCGGTCTCGAACGTGGCCACGCCCTCGATCACGGACGGTACGTAGATGTCGTGGACGGCGGCGGCGTCGTCAGCATGGGCGATGCGGATCATGCGAGGTTTTTTTCCATGCAGATGCTGCGCGGGTTGGCGCGATGTTCGCCGAACGGTGGGCAGCGACGGTAGCCGGCACGTTCGTACAGTTCCAGCGCCTCGGTCTGGGCTGTGCCGGTCTCCAGCCGAACCACCTTGCCACCGGTGCGGACCACTTGTGATTCCAGCGCTTCCAGCAATTGCTTGCCCAGGCCCAGCCCCCGGCAGGCCGGCAGTACGTACATGCGCTTTACTTCCACATAGTCCTCGTGCTGCACACAGGCGCCGCAGGCGACCGGCGTATCGTCCACGCGCGCCGTGAGGAAGGTGACGTTGGGCTGGCGCAGTGCTTCCACCGCCACCGGCTGGATATTGCCGGTGGGATAAAGCTCGGACAGATAGCCGTCCAACTCGTGGATCAGCGGTATGACGTCGGGTGAGGCGGGGTCGTCGATCTCGAAACGGAGTACCGGCGCTTTCAGCATGATGTGTATTTCCAATGGCGGCGCTTGCCTTCGGCCAGCCACTCCAGCATGGTGGCGATGCGTTTCTGTCGCGTGGCTGCGGTCTTGGCCTCGGTGATCCACTCCACGTACTCGCGCTGGGCGCTGGGTGGAAAGTTCTCGTAGGTTTTGCGGGCGGCGGCATGCTCGCGCAGTGCGAACAGGCTCGCCACTTCTTCGGGAAGTACGGCGGGAGGTTTGGGCGCACTCGAAGGGCGTTTCGGCTTTATGCCGGCTTCGTTCAACGCCATGGCCTTCTTCAGGTGGGCGACGAGGGTTTTCTTCGGCGGAAGGTCCTTCAGCGAAGTCAGCTGACCGAACTGGCCCATGCCTTTTTCGGCCGTCTCGCCCAGTACGCCCCGGCGCTGCCAAAAGCCAAAGCTGCAGTGCTGCTTGAATGCCGCCATGTTGCACAGCAGGGCGCCCTTGTAACCAAAGAACGGCATGCCCCATTTGATGTCTTCCTCGACCTGCGGGCAGGCCTCGTGGATCACGGCCCGCAGATGCTCGAGAATCGGTTGGGCGAAGGGCGCCGACCTGGCGATGTAAGCGTCGATGCGAGCGTCGTGGCTGGCCATGCCGTGCCTCTTACAAGTTCAGGATGAAAAACTTGTCGCAGCTGAAGTGACCGGTGCCCCCCATGGGGGCATCCAGCGTGGTGAATCCATGTCGACGATACAACGATTGCGCGGCGTCCATGCCGGTCAGCGTTTCGAGATAGCAGCGTGCAAAGCCGTGTGCGCGAGCCGCGTCCAGGCAGCGTTGCATCAGCGCGCTGCCGGCGCCGATGCCGCGCGCTTCCGGCAGGAAATACATCTTGCGCAGTTCGCATACGTCCGCATCGCCGCCTTCCAGCGGCGCAATGCCGCCGCCACCGAGCACGATGCCATCACGCTCCACCACGAAGTACGCGCTGCGTGGCCGGGCGTACGCGTCGTACATGCGGTCCACTTCGGCATCGTGGATGGCGAAGCCCGGGCCATCGGCGCCGAACTCCGGCATGACGGTGCGGATGATGTAGGCGACGGCGGGGTTGTCGCATGCTTCGATGGGGCGAATCAGGACGTCGGTCATGGGGTGGCTTGCGGTGCGCGGTAGATGGTGCCGTCCTTCATCACGAAGGCGGGGTGCTGCAGGTCGTCGATATGCGTGCTCGGGTCGCCGTTGAAGGCGACGAGGTCGGCGCGCAGGCCCGGGGTGATGCGTCCGAACCTGTCCTGCTGGCGCAGGATGCGCGCGGCCACGTCGGTGGCGGCGTGCAGGGCCTGGGTCGGCGTCATGCCGTCGCGCACCATGTTGGCCGGTTCGCGCCAGTTGTCGCCATGGGTGAACACGCCCACGTCGCTGCCGTTGCCGATGATGACGCCGAGCTTGAGCGCGGTGCGGAACGCACGCTCGGCATCACGCATGCGCGCGGTGGGTTCGCTCTGGCCGGGTACGTAGTGCTCGAAGTATTCGGCGGTCGATTCCACGGCGGTCAGGGTGGGTTCGTAGGCCACGCCATGCTGCTTGAGCAGGCGGAAGGTGGCTTCGCTGGCGCCGTAGCCGTGTTCGATACTGTCCACGCCGGCCTCCGCCGCCAGCCGCACGCCTTCGTCGCTGGAGGCATGCGCCGCGACGGGGCGTCCCGACAGGTGTGCGGTATCGACGATGGCCTTCATCTCCGTGAGTGACAGCGTGGGCTGGGTGCTGCCGTCGGCACCGACGCGGTAGTCCGCGTACAGCTTGATCCAGTCGGCGCCGCGGCCGGCCTGTTCGCGGGTGGCGCGGATCGCCTCGTCCACGCCGCTGATTTCCTGCGCGCCGCCGGGCAGGTCCAGGTCCGGACGAAAGCCGCGCGGCCCCGGCCCGTAACTGGCGGTGGCGACAATGGCGCGGGTGGCCACGAACAGGCGTGGCCCCGGAATCATGCCTTCGTCGATGGCGCGCTTGACCGAGACGTCGGCGAAGCCGGCACCCTCGGTGCCCAGGTCGCGCAGTGTGGTGAAGCCTGCGAGCAAGGTGGCGCGCGCATGCGCGGCGGCTTCCAGCGTGCGGTAATCCTGCGCTTCCTTCAACACCTGGTCGTTCCACAAGGTTTCGTTGTACGGGTGCAGGAACAGGTGCGAGTGCAGGTCGATCAAGCCGGGCGTCAGCGTGGTGCCGGGCAGGGCGATGCGCTGGGTGCCGGCGGGTGCATGGAGACTGGCCTCCGGCCCCACCGCGGCAATGACGTCCTCGTGCACCAGCACGGCCCAGCCGGGGTGGGACGTATCGCCGTCGGCCGTCCATACGCGATCAGGGAGCAACAGCACATTGCCCTTGGGCGAGGCGGTCATTGCGCTGGACGTCACTGCCAGCAGCAACGCCGCCAGCGCGCCCGCCCCCTTCATCCATCGATGTTGCCGCATGGCCTGCTCCCCACCTGCTCGAACCTCGATTCTAGCGAGGCGGGGCGTCCTGCGGCGAGGGCGCAGGTCAGGGCGTGGCGCGGGTGAGGCTCGCCATCTGTTGCGCGCATTCGCTGGGAGCGGCCGGGCTTGCCGTCACGCAGCTGCGGAAGTCGGCTGGCAGGGTGGTGACCACCAGGGTGTCGCCTTCGCGCATGCTGAACGTGGTGAGCGCCGGCTTGCAGCCGTTGCCGGTGGTGGCGCAACGGCTGGGCAACACGGTGTAGTGGCAGACGCCGGTCTTGCTGCGCAGGCAGTGAAACGAGGCCAGTTCGCCGATGATCTGGATCTGGCTGTCGATCACGTCCTCGCCGTCGACGATGGCGTGGGTGACCACGGTCCGTCCAGGTTCGCCGCCGGCAACGGCCAGCAGCAGGTAAAACAGCAGGATCAGTTTTTCCATGACGGTCTCCGGCGCTGCGCGAGGCGCAGCGGTTTCGCGGGGTTCACATGTTGCGGAACAAGGCCATGAAGGGCTGGCTTACCACCAGCGTCTCGGGGCGCTGCCTGAGGCGCAGCGTGCCCTTGCCGGTGTCGTCGCGCACCACGGACGCGACGGCCTTGAGGTTGACGATGGTCGAACGATGGATCTGCTTGAACAGCGTGGGATCGAGCCGCGCCGCCAGTTCACGGATCGGCGTGCGCAGCAGCACTTCGCCATCGGCCGTCATGGCCACCGTGTACTTGTTGTCGGCGCGGAAGTAGGCAACGTCGTCCACCATGATCAGGCGCGTTTCGCGGCCATGGCTGGCGGTGATCCAAGTGAGCGGCGATGCGCTCTGGTTCCGCTCCAGCGCCAGCTCCCGCAGCAGGGACGCAAGCGTTTCCGCATCGGCCGTGGATGGCGCGCTGCGGGTCTTGATCCGCTGCACGGTGGCGGCCAGCCGCTCGGCACGAATGGGCTTGAGCAGGTAATCCACCGCGCCGCGTTCGAAGGCGTCGATGGCGTACTGGTCATACGCGGTGATGAACACCACCTGCGTCGCCGGGCTGGCCTCGGCCGCGGCAGCGGCCACTTCCAGGCCGCTGAGGCCGGGCATGCGGATGTCCAGGAAGGCGACGTCCGGCCGTCGTTCGGCGATGGCTTCCAGCGCGCCGGCGCCGTCCTCGCACTCGGCCACGATGTCCAGCTCGGGCCACGCCTGCGACAGCGCCTCGCGCAGGGCGGTGAGCAGCAGGGCCTCGTCTTCGGCGAGGATCGCGGTGGTCATGGCGCGCTTCCCGTCTGGCTGGACGCGGCGCGTACCGGCACGGTGATGGTGCTGGCCACGCCTTCGGGCGCGTTGCTTACCACCGACAGCGAGGCGGCGGCGCCATAGATCAGGCGCAGGCGTTCGCGCACATTCTTCAGGCCGATGCCGGTACCGCTGCTGGCGTCGCTGAAGCCACGGCCATCATCGGCCACGGTGATGGCGACGGCGTCGTCATCGCGGCGCGCACTGATCCATACCGTGCCGCCGCCGGGCTTGGGTTCCAGTCCGTGCTTGATCGCGTTCTCCACCAGCGTTTGCAGCATCATCGGCGGCAGCGGCACGGCGCGCAGGGCATCGGGCACATCCAGTTGCAGCGACAGGCGCGGGCCCATGCGCAGCCGCATGATTTCCAGGTAGGCGCGCGTGCGTTCCAGCTCGTCGCCGAGCGTCGACAGCGCGTCGTCGGTCAGCGGTAGGGCGTGGCGCAGGTAGTGGATCAGGTGGCCGAGCATATGATCGGCCTGGACCGGGTCGGTGCGCGTGAGGTACTGCGCGCTGGCCAGCGTGTTGTAGAGGAAGTGCGGCTCGACCTGCGCATGCAGCAGGTTGAGGCGCGCCACGGTGCGCTCTTTCTCGCTCTCCGACTGCGTCGCGCGGAGCTTTTCCAGGCGCCGCTTCTCGGCCACGCGGCGGGTGATGGCGCGGGTGATCGCCTCGGCATTCTCCAGGTTGGTGCCGTCGTCCACGCGAAACCAGTCGCTCCATGCGGCAGCCTCCGGTTCGCAGATCAGGGTGACGCTGCCGGTGCCATCGCCCGGCGTCACCGTGGCGTAAATCTGGTTGCGCAGATGGCCGAACCAGGTGCCCGGATTGAGCCGCCCCCACGCGCTGCGTCCGTAGGGTATGGGCCGCGCCACCTTGGCGCGGACCTGCAGGCTGTCACGCGCGCTTTCGACGTCCTCGGTGCGCGGCAGTTCGCGGATGGCGGCATCGAGCAGGTCGAAGGCCTCGTCGGCCTCGAACGGAATCTCCACCCGCCGCCGCTGCCGGTTGCCCAGCGTGTCGCTGTCGATATGGCCGGCGATCAACCGCACCCGGCGCAGATGCGACACCGCGCTGGTCACCACCAGCATCAAGGCGATAAAGATCAGCAGCGTCGCCATCGGGCCGCTATCGCTGTCGCGAAGCGGCTCGCTGTTGGTGACCAGCAGCGCCACAAACAGCAGGGCGAGGAACCACGCCAGCACCAGTCGGGCGACGAAGAACAGGCTCTTGATCACGTGCAGATCCCCGGATGCGTTGGACAGGGCAGGAGCATAGCCAGCCCCACGGCGCCCGTGGGCATCCCGTCGACGGAACGGCGATGGCGGCGACGAAATGGCCTGGGCAGGGGATGAATCCAGGCGCGTGGCAGCCCGCGCGGGCTATGCGGCCGTGCGCGCTCGCGTGACGCGGCTGGCGGTTTCCTTGTGCAGCTGCGCGGCCAGCCAGGCGCCGGTGGCGATAAGGATGTCCAGATCGATGCCGGTGTGCAGGCCCATGCCGTGCAGCATGTAGACCACGTCCTCGCTGGCGACATTGCCGGTGGCGCCCTTGGCATACGGGCAACCGCCGGTACCGGAGACGGCGCTGTCGACCACACGCACGCCTTCTTCCAGGCAACTGAGGATATTGGCCAGCGCCTGCCCGTAGGTATCGTGGAAATGCACGGCCAATGCCGCCATCGGCACTTCCTGCGCCACGGCATGCAGCATGGCGCGCGCCTTGGCCGGCGTGCCCACCCCGATGGTGTCGCCCAGCGACACTTCGTAGCAACCCAACTCGTGCAGGCGACGCGCCACGCGCACCACATCGCTCACCGGCACCTCGCCCTGGTAGGGGCAGCCGAGCACGGTGGAGACATAGCCGCGCACCTTCACGCCATCGGCCTTCGCGCGCGCCAGCACCGGCATGAAACGCTCGATCGACTCGTCGATGGAGGCATTGATGTTCTTGCGGTTGAACGCCTCGGAGGCGGCGGTGAACACGGCGATTTCGTTGACGCCCACCGCGCGTGCGCGCTCATAGCCCTGCTCATTGGGCACCAGCACCGGGTAACTCACCCCCGGCACCTTGCGGATGCCCTGATAGACCTGTGCCGCGTCGGCCATCTGCGGCACCCACTTGGGACTGACGAAGCTGGTGGCTTCGATGCTCTGCAGGCCGGTGCTGGAGAGACGGTCGATCAGGGCGATCTTCACGTCGGTCGGCAACAGGGTCTTTTCGTTCTGCAGGCCGTCGCGGGCGCCGACTTCGACGATGCGGACATGGTCGGTATTCATGAGCTTTGGCTAGGTGCGGTTGAGGTCAGTCCCACAACATGAACCCTTTGCCGCTGGACAGCAAGCGTTCGCGTTCCTCGGCGGAAAGCAGGCTGAGGCGGCGCATCATTTCCCGGTGCTCGGCCTCGATCAGGTCCTCCATGGGCGGCGTCGGGGGCAACGGAAACAGCTGCCGGAAGGCATCGATGTCGATATGGTCGAGGCAGCTCATGTCCTTGTCTGCCAACTCGGGGCGCCGCCGCTTCAATTGCCGGACGCGTTCCTCGAACGGCAGGATGTTCGCGTGCAAGGATTCGCAGTGCTTGAAGCGTTCGTCATTCTCGTCGTGCGCCATGTCGGTGTGTCCGGGGCCAGGGATGGAAGCCCATTTCACAAACCAGCGCCAGGCCGAACAAGCCGGTCGCTGCTGACATGGCGGTGGGCGTCAGCTGACGAAGCGCACCAGCACCGCATCGGCTTCCACGAAGTCGCCTTGCGCGGCGCTGATGCTTTCGATGGTGCCGGCACGCGGTGCTTTCAATGCCAGCTCCATCTTCATGGCTTCCATCACCAGCAGCTCCTGGCCTGCTTCCACCGTATCGCCCGCGCCGGCCTTCACCAGCACGATGCGGCCGGGCATGGGCGCGGTGACCTGGTTGCCGCCGCCGGTTTCCTTCGACTGCCAGGCAAACGCGGCCGCGCGTTCGAAAGCGTAACGGTTGCCGGCGGCATCGTGCACGGTGACGCGCGCGGCGTCGGCACGCACGGGCAGGCGCAGGGCCTCATCGTTGAAGCGTGCGCTGAGACAGTCGCCATCGTGGCGCGCGCCGTGCACTTCGGCATGGGCATCGCCATGGCGCAGGCGGTAGTCGCCATCGTGGCCGTATGCTTCCACTTCATGGCGCTGGCCTTGCAGCGAGAGCGCGACGATGCGCTTGCCCGCATGTCCCACGCGCCACGCGTCGGCGCGTGACCAGGGCGAGAACGGATCGGCGCCGGATCGGGTGCTGGCGATCGCGCTGCGCTCATCGTGCAGCAGCGCGGCGACGGTGGCGGCGAACAACACCTCGGCGTCCGGGGTGGCGTCGCCAGCGAGGAATTCATCGAGATGGCGATCCAGATAACCGGTATCGATGCGACCTTCGACCACCACCGGATGGCGCGCTAGTCGTTCGAGGAAGGCGATATTGGATTTGGGGCCGACGATCTCGCTGGCCATCAAGGCGTCGCGCAGGCGCTGCAGGGCTTGCGGGCGGTTTTCATCCCATACGATGAGCTTGGCGATCATCGGGTCGTAGAAGATTGTCACCGTATCGCCTTCGATCACGCCGCCATCGAGGCGCACGTGGCGCGATGGCGACGGCAGGCGCAGCTTGAGCAGCTTGCCCGAGCCGGGCAGGAAGTTCTGGTCGGGGTCTTCGGCGTACAGGCGCACCTCGATGGCGTGGCCGCGCGCATGGACCTGTGCCTGCGTCAACGGCAACGCTTCGCCACTGGCAACGCGCAGTTGCCACTCCACCAGGTCCAGTCCCAGCGTTTCTTCGGTGACGGGATGTTCCACCTGCAGGCGCGTGTTCATTTCCATGAAGAAGAACTCGCCGTCCTGGCCGACGATGAATTCCACCGTGCCGGCACCGACATAGTTCACCGCCTTGGCGGCGGCCACCGCGGCGGCGCCCATGGCGGCGCGGCGCGCGTCGTCGAGGAAGGGCGAGGGCGTTTCCTCCAGCACCTTCTGGTAACGGCGCTGCGCCGAGCACTCGCGTTCGTTGAGGTGGATGACGTGGCCGTGCGTGTCGCCGAACACCTGGAATTCGATGTGGCGCGGATGCTCCACGTAGCGTTCAAGGATCACGCGCGTATCGCCGAACGCACTGGCCGCCTCGCGCTGGGCCGAGGCGAGCGCGTCGGCGAATTCGCTCTCGCTGCGCACGATGCGCATGCCCTTGCCGCCACCACCGGCGGCCGCCTTGATCATCAGCGGGAAACCGGTGCGGCGCGCTTCCCCGGCGAGCACGTCGGGCGACTGGTCCGCGCCGTGGTAACCCGGCACCAGCGGCACCTGGTGCCGTTCCATCAGCGCCTTGGCGGCCGCCTTGGAACCCATCGCGTCGATGCTTTCCGGGCGCGGGCCGATAAAGGCGATGCCGGCTTCGATGCAGGCACGCGCAAAGGCGGTGTTCTCGGAGAGAAAGCCATAACCGGGGTGGATGGCCTGCGCGCCACTCTTGCGCGCCACGTCGAGGATGACCTCGCCGCGCAGGTAGGAGTCGGTGGGGCGGGGGCCGCCGATCGGCCAGGCTTCATCGGCCAGTCGCACATGCTGGGCGTTGGCGTCGGCTTCCGAATACACGGCAATGGTGTGTATGCCCAGGCGCCGGCAGGTGCGGATCACGCGGCAGGCGATCTCGCCGCGGTTGGCAATGAGTACGCGCTCGAACATGCGGCTTCCGGGGACGGTGCGAAGTCGCTAAACCTAGCAGATTGCCGCGCCGCAGCCGATGCGCGGCGCAGCAAAGCCGCCTGGGCTGGCGCTACTCGCCTTCCCAGTAATCCACCGTCATATCGGGTTTGCTGATGATGCGAAAACCCTGTGGAGTGCCATCGGCTGCCGGCGGATAGTCCGCCGCCACGCCATATTTGCCCGTATCGGGGTACTCGCAGATTTCCGGCGACTGCCTGGTGCTCACCCCGAGATAACGCAGCTCGCGGGTACCCGTGTTGATGATCTGGTGGGCATGCTCCGGACCGCCGGGCGGACAGGCGATGACGTCACCCGCGCGGATCGGATAGCGCTCCTTGCCGATACGGATTTCACCGTCGCCCTCGAGCACGAAGAACATCTCCTCGTTAACCCGATGGCAGTGAAACGGGAACGCGCGCTTGCCCGGCGGCACGGCGGTGATGTTGTAGCCCAGCTTCTGCGCACCCAACTGGGCGGAGAAGCGCCCCATGCGCGCCTCGAACCGCTCGGCGGTCTCGCCGCTGGGGCCGAAGCCCGGCGGGAAGGGCTGCAGTTCGACGTCGGCGATGTTGATGATGGGATATGGCATGGTGTCGGTGGTGGCTGCCGTGGTTGCCCATACAGGATGGCCTGGCCTTGCCGTTACGCCGGCTGGTGACAGACCGCTTCGATGTTGTGCCCGTCCGGATCGAGCACGAAGGCGCCGTAGTAATGCTGGTGGTAGTGCGGCCGCAGGCCGGGCGCGCCGTTGTCCTTGGCGCCGGCCGCGAGCGCGGCCTTGTGGAAGGCATCGACGGCGGCGCGGTTGGCGGCGCTGAAGGCGATGTGCACCGGCCCCACCGAATGGCCGTGCTGCGAGGTGCCGATCCAGAAAGTAGGCCTGCCGTCGATGCCGAAGCCGGCGTGGTCGCCGTCGCCGGTCTGCTCGGCGGTGACTTCCATCACCAGCGCGCCACCCAGCGGCGCCAACACCTGGCGATAGAACTCGCGGCTGCGTTCGTAGCCGGAAACCTGCAATCCCACGTGGTCCAGCATGGCCTCGCTCCTTGGGCGATGGGCGGAAACGTGTCGAGTATGTCGCGGCCGAGGTTAGCCCTGCGTGCACCAGGCGGGCGCGCGCTTGCCGAGGAAGGCGGCGAGCCCTTCCTGGCCCTCCGCCGACACGCGCAGGCGCGCGATCAACGCCGCGTTGGCTTCATCCAGCTGCGCGGCACTCGCTTCATCCGCACCGGCCACGCGCAGCGCCAGCTGCTTGGCTTCGGCCTGCGCCAACGGGCCGGCTTTCGACAGCAGCTTGAGCGTGGCGTCGACGGCGTCATCGAGCTGCCCGGCCGTCACGCATTGATGCAGCAGGCCGATCTGCAAGGCGGTGGCCGCGTCGAACAGTTCGCCGGTAAGAAACAGCCGCCGCGCGTGGCGCAGGCCGATCGCGTGAATGACATAGGGCGAGATCACCGCCGGCACCAGGCCGAGCTTCACCTCGGTCAGGCCGAACCGCGCGCTGTCCACGCCGATGGCAATGTCGCAGCAGGCGATCAGCCCCACGCCGCCGCCGTAGGCCGCCCCGTTGACGCGGGCAATGGTGGGCTTGGGCAGGTATTGCAGCGTGCGCATCAGCCGGGCCAGGCGGCGCGAATCCTCGCGATTGTCGGCTTCGCTGGCCTGGGCCATGCCGCGCATCCAGTTCAGGTCGGCGCCGGCGGAGAAACTTGCGCCTTCGCCGCTGAGCACCACGGCACGCACGCCGGCGTCCTGGCCGGCCTGGTCCAGCGCGGCGGTCAGCTGCGCGATCAACGCGTCGTCGAAGGCGTTATGAACTTGCGGACGGTCAAGCGTGATGCGGCGGACCCCGGCGTGGTCGGCGATGTGGATGGTGTCGGTCATGCGGGGCTCCCGGGAAAAGACGCACATCATAAACAGCCTGTTTCCCACCGGGAGCGCTGCAGGCCCGGTGAGACTGCTGTACAATGCGAACCATTCTTATTTGAGTTGGTGACCAGTGCGCCTGTCCGACCTGCCGAAAGGGGCAACTGCCGTGGTGGACCGAGTGGACGATGCTCATGCTTCCGACCTGATCGCGCAGCGCTTGCGCGACCTGGGTTTTGTGGCGGGCGAGCCGGTTCGCCTGGTGGCTGTGGGGCCGCTGGGCGCCGACCCGTTGCTGATCCAGATCGGCTCGACCCGCTTTGCGCTGCGACGCGCCGAGGCGGCCCGGGTGATCGTGCGTGCGGAGCTGGCGGCATGAGCGCGGGCACCGTGCGCATCGCCCTGGTGGGCAACCCCAACTGCGGCAAGACGGCGCTGTTCAACCAGCTCACCGGCGGCCGCCAGAAGGTGGCCAACTACGCTGGCGTCACCGTCGAGCGCAAGGAGGGCCGCTTCACGGCGCCGTCCGGCCGTGTGCTGCAGTTGCTGGATCTGCCGGGCACCTACAGTTTTGACGCCAACAGCCCGGACGAGCAGATCACCCGCGATGTGCTGGAAGGCAATTATCCCGGCGAGGCGGCACCGGACCTGATCGTCTGCGTGGCCGACGCCACCAACCTGCGCCTGCACCTGCGTTTCGTGCTCGAGGTGAAACGCCTCGGGCGTCCGGTGGTGCTTGCGCTGAACATGATGGACGCGGCACGGCGGCGCGGCATCGTCATCGATGTGCCCGAGTTGTCGCGCCGGCTGGGCATGCCGGTGGTGGAAACCGTAGCCGTGCGCCGTGACGGCGTGAAGGCGCTGATCGAGCGCGTGGATGGCGAGATGCCGGTGGCCGCGCCGGTGCAGGCGGACGATGCGGCCAGCCGCGCTGACCTGCATGGGCAGGTGCGCGAACTGCTGGCGGCCACGGTAAGCATGCCGCGCGCCACGGCCGAACTGGATGATGCGCTGGATCGCTGGGCGCTGCACCCGTTGTTCGGGCTGGCGATCTTGTCGGTGGTGATGTTCCTGGTGTTCCAGGCGGTGTACGCCGCCGGCAAGCCGATGACCGACCTGATCGGCGACGGTTTCGGCTGGCTGGGCGCGCAGGCCACGGCCTGGATGCCGGCCGGACCGCTGCAGAGTCTTATCGTCGATGGCGTGTTCGGCGGCCTGGGCACGGTGATCGGCTTCCTGCCGGAAATCCTGGTGCTGTTCTTCTTCATCCTGGTGCTGGAGGAATCCGGCTACCTGCCGCGCGCGGCCTTCCTGCTCGACCGGCTGATGGTGTCGGTGGGCCTGACCGGGCGTTCGTTCATCCCGCTGCTCTCCAGCTTCGCCTGCGCCATTCCCGGCATCATGGGCACGCGCAGCATCACCGATCCGCGCGACCGTCTCGCCACCATCCTGGTGGCGCCGTTGATGACCTGCTCGGCGCGGCTGCCGGTGTATGCGCTGCTGATCGGCGCGTTCATTCCCACCCGGCGCGTGTTCGGCATCTTCAATATGCAGGGCCTGGTGCTGTTTGCGCTGTATGCGGCTGGCGTGCTTGGCGCGATGGCGGTGGGCTGGGTGATGAAGCGCCTGCGGCGCGATCGCAGCGAGCATGCGCTGCTGATGGAGCTGCCGTCCTACCGCCTGCCCAAGCCGCGCGACGTGATGATCGGCCTGTGGGAGCGCGGCATGATCTTCCTCAAGCGCCTCACCGGCGTGATCCTGGGGCTGACCGTGCTGATGTGGTTCCTCTCCACCTTCCCGTCGCCGCCGGCTGGCGCCACCGGCCCCGCCATCGACTACAGCTTCGCCGGTTACATGGGGCGTGGCCTGCAATACCTCTTTGCGCCGCTGGGCTTCAACTGGCAGATCAGCGTGTCGCTGATTCCCGCGTTTGCCGCGCGCGAGACGGCGGTGGCGGCGCTGGCCACGGTCTATGCGGTGGGTGGTGATGGCGCCGACGGCGCCGGCCTGGCCCAGGCGCTGGCGGCCAATATCCCGCTGGCCAGCGCGTTGTCGCTGCTGGTGTGGTTTGCGTTCGCGCCGCAGTGCATGTCGACGCTGGCGGTGATCCGTCGCGAGACCAACTCCTGGCGCAACGTGGCCATCTCGTTCGGCTACATGTTCGCGGTGGCCTACGTGGCCTCGTTCCTCACCTATCAGATCGCGAACCTGCTGACATGAGTACCGGGCTGCTCGCGCAATACGTGGTCATCGGCGTGCTGGTGCTGGTCAGCGCGCTGATCACTTTCCGCAAGCTGGCGCCGCAGCTCACCAATCGCTGGCTGGCGGCCATGGCGCTGCATCTGGATCAACCCGCGCATGCGGCCTGGCAGCGCGCGCTGGGTCGTCGACTGCAGCCGAAGCAGGCGACCGGCAATTGCAGCGATGGCTGCAGTACCTGTGGTGCATGCGGTCCCAAGCCCCCCGCTGCGGCGCATGACGCCCAGCCGCTGGAATTCCGCCCGCGCGCCAAGTGAATCCCGTACGCGAAACAGCCGGGGCGTGTTTCTGCACGCCCCGGCTGCCGTACCTCATGTCTTACCAGGCCGTGCCGCCCGCGTAGTCGCTGCTGAGCGTGGTATTGAGCTGCGCGAGGATGGTCGGATCGGTGGTGATCAGCCCGAGTTCGCGATTGTCGTTGATCGAGGCCGAGGAGAAATTCTCCGAGCCGACGAACGCACGCGCGGTCGAGGTGCCGTAGTCGGCCACGATCGCCTTGGCATGGATGTACAGCGATGCCGTCTCCGCATAGGTGCTGATGTGCGCGCCGGCTTTCTTGAGCGCGTTGAATTCGCTCTTGTAGTCGTTGTCGTCGTTGGTCATGCAGATGGTCACCTTGACGCCACGCTTGGCAGCGCTCTCCAGCGCGCTGACGATGGTGCTGTAGCTCATCTCCTCGTTTTCGACCAGCAGGCTGGTCTGGGCGGAGTTGATCACGGACAGCAACTGGGTCTTGGCGTTGGTGGGGCTCCAGACCAGGTCGTCGCCCACTGGCGGGGTGATCTTCTGGGCCTGGAAATCCGCATTGAAGGTGCTCTCGATGGCGGCGACGTCGTTGGCGTCGACATCGATGACCGCGAAATCCCGCGAGGTGCTGTAGTAGCGGCTGGTCAGGTTCAGCGTCAGGATCGCCGCCTTGCTACCGTCGACCACGATGGTCTTCTGGTGCGTGGCTTCGTATTTCGTCCACGCCCAGACCACGTTCGCGCCACAGTCTTGCAGCTGGTTGTAGGCGCTGAGGTTGTTGGAGTACTCATCGTTCTGGTCGAGTATCACGCGCACCGCGATGCCGTTCTCGGCGGCCTGGCAAAGCAGGCTCTGCGCCTGCGTATCGACCAGTTCGTACATGGTCATGTCGATGCTGCTGGTGGCCGACTGGATCAGGTTGTAGATGGGTGTCAGCCCCTGGTCGGGCTCGACGATCAGCGTCTGCGTGGTGGTTGCCGTGGCGGCCTGTGCGCCGGCGGCGACGCCGAACAGGCTCATGCAGAGCAAAGCCGCGGAAGCGGTGTTTCGCGCAATTGCCGACCAACTGTTGCGGATGTCCATAAAACGAATTCCCTTGTCGTTGGAGTGCCATCAATGACGCGCATGCCCGCTGGCATGCGTCGTAGCCTGGTTAGCGGCGAGGTGGACGAGCGTGATGGAGCCGACGCTTTCCCCGATGCCTGCGCCGTAACCCGCCGTGATCTAAGCGTCGTTGCATGACAGCGACTTTTCGGCTGGAGGCGGCAAGTTCTTGCGTTTAGATCCGATGCAGCTTCAGCCGGACAAAGCGTGATGGTTGTCACCAAACGCGGGGCGCGCAAGCCAAGGCGCCGATCGCGCTGCATGGCGCGGCGTCATGGCGATAGCGGTCTTGTACACCGGCGTGGCGTCTCCACGGCGTGTCCGATGCATCCGTTAAGGGGCATCGATGACGCTTCAGGCGTTCACGGATGATCCGGCGGTGGGGTGCCGTTGTCCCTGAGAAGCTCGGCGTCCTTCACCTTGACTGGCGTGAGGATGCCGACGGTAACCGTGCCCGAGTACAGGTAGCTCTGGAACTTCGGGTCGTATGGATCATCGCTCGCGCGCAGCTGCTGATAGGCGATGACGCCATCGGTCTGGTGCACGCCGGTGACTTCGCCTGGCGTGGTGGCAATCATGCCGCCGGTGCCGACGTCATAGTTGGTCGGTGCCTGATGGTTGGCCATGCCTACCATGCCGCCGACAACCAGATGGGTGGCTGCCGAGCCCACGCGTGAGCCGGTGGCGGAGTAGCGCACTTCGCGCCAACGCGCCTTGGCGCGAACCAGCGCCGTTGCATCGCCGTAGGTAGGCAGCAGCTCGCGCCATATCTCATTGGCCTGCGCAAACTGCTCCGGTGTCAGGTGTGCGTACAGCAGCTGCTTGGCGTACACGTACTGCTTTTCACCGCGTTCGGCGGCCAGCGCGAACCACGCCATGGCCCTTGGCAGATCCACCGGCGAGCCGTGGCCGTTGAGATAGAGCACGCCCAGGTTGTACTCGGCCGGCTTGTACGCCCACGAGGCAGCAACCTTGTACATGGCAATGGCGTGCTCGTAATCGTGACGCTGGTTGGCCAGGGCGCCCAGATAGAAGAAGTACTCGCCGGGACGGCCATCGTCCTCGGGCGTGTTGAAGGTGTCGCTCCGGCTATTGGGGACATCGGGCGTGGCGCTATAGCTCACCACCTTGCCAGACACCACGGGGGTATCCAGGGGGATGGTCGGCAGGGGTACATCCGTGCTGGCGTGGACTGACCCCAAGGCCATGCCCAGCGATAGCGGGAGACCGCGTAAACAGAGCGTCCAAAGCCTTCGCGTCGTCATGGCGGCACCTCGATCGTCTGCGTGGAAATGCAGCGCAATCACGCTACTCCCATCGCATGCGCTGGGCAATGCAGCGCCGGACGTCCGAATGGGGGAGGCTGACAATGAGTTGCTCCATGCATTGACCCGTGCCGCGGCAAGCCTCGCGGATCAGCGCCTAGCCGGCGTCGGCGGGAACCGGCAAGGCGGCCGCCGGTGGGCGATAACGCAATTGCAGTTGCTTGCGTTGCCGCGCCAGGTCGGCCAGCCAGTATCCAAGCGCGAGGCCGGCCGATACCACGGGAAAGCGGAGCACGACCCAGGCGGCCATGCCGACGATATAAATCAGCACCACCACGTTGGTGATGGGACTGAACTGCCGTTGCCGCGGATTGCGGCGCTGGTAGCGCAGGTACGAGAGCGCGGCCACCGACAACAGCAAGGCCTGTGCGGCAACGAGCTGGTCGGCCAGCAGGCTCAGCGCGAGGCCTGCGGCCACGAGCGCCGGGATCAAGCCCAGGCGTAGCAGTGGACGCGGCTGCACGGGTTGCTCGGGGCGTTGCTGCCACAGCAATAGCGCGGTGAAACTCAGGTAGTAAAGCCAGCATGCCGTGATGCCGCCGCCGATGATCAGCGGCATCCACGCGTCGCTGTCGCCGGTCGGGGCGCCGGAGGCGAGCATCCACGCCGTGATGCCTGCGCCTATCAGTAGCAGCAGCGCGCAGCGCACTGCGCCCACCCATACACGTTGCCGGGTCACGCGGTTGCGGTCGGCGGTGGCGATGCAGAAGCGAGTGAGCCTGGGATCGAAGAACTCGTCCAGCCGCGACGGCACGCCGCCACTGAACCGCCACGCGAACAGTCCCATCGAGTGGAGCAGTTTGGGCACGAGCGCGGCCAGCGTGATCCACCACCACTGGAACGGTCGCTGCAGCCAGCGCAGGCGTCGAGTGGCTTTGGCCGGATCGCCAAAGCGCTCACCGGGCTCCTTCACCTGCAGGGTGAGCTTGCCGATATTGCGCGGCAGCGTCAGCCATTGCATATGCAGGTGGGCGACCAGCTCGCCCGGGTGCTGCCCGCGCTGCGTCAGCAACGGGCCCAGGCCGAATACGTTCAGCAGCAGGCTGGCGCAGTCCTGCGGCATCGGCGGGCGTTCGCGCAACAGGCGTTCGAGCAGGCGTGGCGCCGCCTGTTGCCGCACCGTCAGCGAACGCAGTGCGGGCTGCGCATACAGGTTGGCGGCCAGTACATCATGATGCCCCGCTTCCGCTACTTCACAGAACCAGTGGAAGAACTGCGTCACGTCCAGCCGTTGCCGGCTGGCGCCCCAGGATTGAGTGCCTGGCCCGATGTTCTTTACCAGCGCATGGCGTTCCTGCATGGCGACCCGAAGCTTCTGTAGCTGCAGCGGATCGATGCCGGCGAGCGCGTGGTCGAGGTCGAAGAACTGCAGCGTCGCCTCGAAGGTGCTCATGCTGATCGGCGGCGGGTCGCGGAACAGCCGCTGCAACACGGCACGGCCAGCTTCGTGCTTGGTGCGCAGCGACCATAGCTCCTGGCGTTGTTGCAGCCAGCCCTGCACGTTCGCCGCATCGGCGCAGACGGCGGCGTCGAGATAGTCCGCCACGAAGGCATCCGGATCGAAACGCGGCGCGGGCGGCTCGGCGGCCACCGGTTGGGTGAACTGCACGGGATGCCACTGGCCGCGTGGTGGCGCAGGTGTCTTGGGAGGCAGCGGAGCTGGCGCCGGCACGCGTGGCGGCGGGGATGGCTGCACGGGTGCCTGCGGCGGCCGTGGCGCGTGCGGTAGCGATGGCGGCGCCGGCGACGGCTGCGGCGGCACAGGTGAACTCTGGGAAGGGCGTTGGCCCTGGGGCGCTTGCGGCAGGTGCGGCACCGAGGGTGGGGCAGGCTGGGGCGGCAACGGCGCGCGCGGTTGGCTGGGCGCCTCGGTCGGCGGGGCGACGGGTTGCGGCGGCGGCGATGGCGCTTCCGGCTCGGTGCGGATGGGCTCCGCGGTAGCCCGCTCCACCACATGCTGCCGCCAAACCAGCGCGTGCTGGTACATGTCGTGCAACTGCTGGAAGCCTGCCGGATCGGTATCCGGCCGCACGGTCTTCAGTCGTTTCGCATAGGCCCGCTTGATCTCGCGTTCGTCCGCATCGCTGGGCAGTCCAAACCACTCCAGCGGCGAGGTCATACGCTGGCCTCCAGCGCATCCATCGCCTCGCCGAACTGCCGCCGATGCTCGCGGATCAACTGGTCGTCCTGGCTCTCCAGGATGGCGCGGAAATGGGCGATCCATTGCTGCAGCTGGGTGCGGGCGACCACGTATTCCTCGTACAGGCGCTCGGCGCGCGCCATGATGGCCACGTTTTCCTGCTTGTTGCGCGGGTGGATCTTGATGTTCTCCAGCGCTTGCAGGCGTGCGCGGATCTCCGCCGGCGCGAGCACGCCCGGGTTCTGTTCCAGCACCAGTTCATAGCGCTGCTGCGTGGCGATCAGCACGGCTTCCACCTGCAGCACGCCGTTGATGTCGTAGGTGAAGCGCACGTTCATGGCGTTGTCCGCCACGCTGCGCTTGGGCGGCAGTGGAATGTCCAGCTCGCCCAGCTTGATGTTGCGTTCGACCATCGGGTTCTCGCCCTGGTACACCTCGAGCGTGAGCTTGGTCTGGTGATCGCGCACGGGCTGGAACACCTGCTCGCGGCTCACCGGCACGGTGCTGTTGCGATGGATGATCGGCGCGAAAAAGCCTTGTTGCTCCTTGCCGTTTTCGTCCCAGCGCGACACCTTGGTGCCCAGCGTGTAGGGACATACATCGGTAAGGATCACTTCGTCCAGGCGCGTGTCGCGCGCCTTCAGGCCGGCGGCGACGCAGGCGCCCAGGGCAATCGCCTGGTCGGGATTGACGTGGCGCAGCGGCAGCCGGCCGAACATGCGCGATACCAGCCGCGCCACCAGCGGCATGCGGCTGGCGCCGCCGACCAATACGATCTCGTCCAGCTGCGTGGGCTGCAGCCGCGCATCGCGCATGGCGCGTTCCAGCGGGGTACGCATGCGTTGCACCAGGTTTTCGCTGAGCCTGGCGAAACGTTCTTCATCGATGCGCCAGTCGAACACCTGCTCGCCGCGCTTCCATTCCACGCGTGCTTCGCTGCCCGCACCCAATTCGCGCTTGGCCAGCTCCAGGCGGCGACGCAGCTGGCCCCGCTCCTGCGGCGAAAGATCGTCCACGGCCAGCTGCTGTTCGGCGCAGAAGGCCGTCTCCAGCACGTCGAGGAAATCCTCGCCGCCCAGGAAGTTGTCGCCCGCGCTGGCGTGGACTTCGACCACGCCGTCGAACATTTCCAGCACCGACACGTCGAACGTGCCGCCGCCGAGGTCGAACACCAGGAAACGGGCGCCGTCGTGCTTCTCCTGCAAGCCATAGGCGAGTGCGGCGGCGGTGGGTTCGTTGATCAGCCGTTCCACCCGGATGCCGGCCAGCTCGCCGGCCGCGCGCGTGGCCTTGCGCTGGGCGTCGGAGAAATACGCCGGTACGCTGATCACGGCCTCGGTGACCTTCTGGCCGGTGGCGGCCTCGGCATCCGCGATCAGGGAGCGCAGGATCAGCGCGGAGAGTTCTTCCGGGCGGAAGTTGCGCGTACCCAGGCGGGTCTCGCGCGGGGTGCCCATCCAGCGCTTGAAGGTGGCGACGCTGGCGCCGGGGTGGCTCACCATGCGGTCGCGGGCGGCCTGGCCGACGATGACGTGCCCGTCGTCGTCCACGCTGACCACCGACGGCGTCAGGTAGTCGCCGAGCGCATTGGGAAACAGCACGGGGCCCTCGTCCCCGTACATGCCGACCAGCGAATGCGTAGTGCCAAGATCGATACCGACGATCATCCTTGACGGGTCCCCTGTAGGTCAGAGGTGCAGTGTATGCCGCCTGCGCTGCGCGGCGGAAGCTGTGCACGGTGCCGGCGGGCTGGCTAAAATCCACCGACCCAGTCGGAGCCGACCATGCGCACCACGCCCCATGAGGACGATTCGTTGTCGAACGGTGACAGTACGGAGGTCACCGTGCCTCCCACTGTCTCGCGCCATCCACCGGGCCACGGCCTGATGGACAACCTCGACATCGCCGCGCACGACGAGGTGGAGCACGAGGCGGCGCTGCGCGATTCGGCGTTGCGCCCGCCCCGCTGAGCTGGGTTACACCAGCAGGGTCTTGACGCCCTGGGACTCCAGCGCCTGCACGTATTCGGCGGGCGCGGCGGTATCGCTGATCACCAGCCCCAGGCTGCTTACCGGCGCGATCACCGACAGGCTGCGCTGGCCGAACTTGCTGGCGTCGAGCACGGCGACGGTCTGTCGCGACACGCGGATCATCAGCGCATTGAGCGAGGCCTCCAGCGGGTCGGGCGTAGTCACGCCCACCTCCGGATCGAGGCCGTCCACGCCCAGGAACAAACGGTCGGCCGAAAGCCGCGACAGCGCCTGTTCCGCATCGGGGCCGGCCAGCGAGTAGGAGGTCTGGCGCAGCAGGCCGCCCAGCATCATCACCCGCACCGCGGGCAGCGCGGACAGTTCCATCGCGATGTTCAGCGCGTTGGTGATCACCGTCAGCGAACTCCATTTCTGCTGGCGGATCTGCCGCGCGATTTCCACCGTGGTGGAGCCGGAGTCGAGGATGATGGTGTCGCCGTCCTCGATCAGCCGGGCGGCGGCCTGGCCGATGCGGCGCTTCTGCGCGTGATGGCGCGTTTCCTTGATGTTGAGCGGCGTATCCAGCTGCGCAGGCACCGCGGGCAGGGCGCCGCCGTGCGAGCGGCTGATGGCGCCGGCGCGGTCCAGCGCCTCCAGGTCGGCGCGAATGGTGACCGCCGAGATATCGAACAGCGCCACCAGTTCATCGACGGTGACACGCCCGTGCTGCGCAACCATGTCGACGATCCGGCGCCGGCGCTCTTCCACCAGCAGTTTCGGCGGGGGCGGGGCAGCCTTGCGTCGTGTCGTCATGGGTCCATTCCAAGCAAGCGGGCGGCGTTATCGTGATAGATCTTGCGCAGGATTTCTTGCGACAAGCCGACGCCGTAGATCGACCAGCGCCCCTGCGGCGGCACGGCCGCTGGAGCGTAATCGAAATATTCGTCCTCTGTCTCCAGGAACCGATAGTAGATCTCGTACAGCTCGTCGCCGAGCAATTGTTGCGGCACGTTGTTGCCGTAGGGCGCCGGCACGGCGTCGGTGCCGAACAGGATGCGGTCCTGGTAGCGCTCGAAAAAGCGCCGAGCCGCGCGGGGCTGGCGGCCCAGTTCGCTGATGCGTGCGCTGATGTCCACGTGCACGTTCGGGTAACGCTCCATGCATTGCGCGATGGTCGCCAGGTCCTCGGCCTGGTTGCCCACGTGCATCAGCACGAAGGTGGTCTGCGGGTGGCGCGCGATCACCCGGTCGCGCGCGGCCAGCAGGTCGCGATGGCTCGGGTACTCGGGGCCATAGAACGACCAGTCCGGATGCCGCGCCAGTTCCTCGTAGCGCTCGTTGGTGCTGTCGCCCGGCAGGAAGAAGGCCTCCGGGTCGGAGGTGTGGATGAACACCGGCAGCTTCAGCGCGGCGCAGGTTTCCCACATGGGGGCGAAGCGCGCATCGTCCACGCCCACCAGTGCACCCTGGTCGATGCCTTCGCGCAGGTACAGGCCCAGCGTCTTCAGCAGTTTCAGGCCGGCGGCGCCGATGCGCTGCGCGTGTTCGATCGCTTCGGCTTGCAGGCGCGGATAGTCGGGTTCCGCGAACAGCGCGAACGACGGCTCCGTCATGGTGCGGAAACGCCCCGGCGCCACCGCGTCGAAGCGGGCGATGGTTTGCTCCAGCCCGCGACCGGTGCCGCCGGTGAGGTTGACCATGGTGCGGATGCCCTTGCGGTCCATCAGCGGCAACAGCTCGGCGGGATCGGCGAAATAGGTCATGGCCTCGCCCAGCGAGACGCCGCTGCGCGTCTCGCTCATCCAGCTCAGGTGCGTGTGCACGTCGATCACCGGGAAGGCCGGCTTCTCCACCCGCGTCACCGGCAGGTGCAGCATGCTGCGCGGCTGGAAATCGGCGAGGCGCAGATCCTCGCCATGCGGCGTCGATGCGGTCTGCAGCGGATTCTTGCCACTGCCGCCCGCCAGCATCGGCGGCGCGCAGCAGCCGCAGCCGCTACGCGTGACGGTGAGGGCATGGCGGTGCTCCGGGTCGAATCGACGCCGGTCACGTGGGCTTGCGTGAAGCATCGCAGGCCCTCCGCTCAGCGCGGATAACGCGCCATGATGGCGTGCACCTGGCGGGTGAGAGCCACCGCCTGGTCGAACGGGCGCAGCCACATGTTGCGGCCGAACATCACGCCGCTGGCGCCGCTCTGCAGGTAGAACTCCACCTTGCGCAGCACCGCCGCGTCGTCGTCGTTCTTCTCGCCGCCGGAGAACAGCACCATGGTGCGGCCGGCCGAACGCACCACGCGGGCGCAGCGGGCGGCGGCGTCTTCATGCAGCTTGTCGTAGGGCGTGGGCACGTTGGCCACGCTGTCGTTGGGCTCGTGCAGCTTCACGATGTCGGCGCCCAGCTCCAGCGCCACGCGCGCCGCGTAGTCCTGCGCATACAGCGTGTTGGTGCCGCCCTTGCCGTTGATCGCGCTGCCGCGCGGGTATGACCACAGCACCAGCGGCATGCCGTAGCGCTCGCAGTCCTGGCGCACTTTTTCGAACTGGCGGAACTCGTCGTGCTGGCGCGGCGAGCCCACGTACATGGTGTAGCCCACCGCATCGGCGCCCAGGCGCACGGCGTCCTCCACCGAGGCGAACAGCGGCGAGGTGGCTTCCGCATCGCTGGGGATATTGGTCTTGCCGTTGAGCTTGAGGATCAGCGGCACGCGGCCGCAGTACTCGGTCATGTACTTCTCGGCCAGGCCGATGCCCAGCGCGATGGCAGAAAAACCACCGGCCTCGGCGAGCTCGAACTGATAGCTCGGATCGACGGCCGGCGGGTGGGGGAAAAAGTCGGTCGGGCCATGTTCCAGACCCTGGTCCAGCGGCAGCACCAGCAGCGAGCCGTTGCGCGGGCCACTGCCGTACAGCAGGCGCCACAGGCGGGTGCGCTTGCCATGCGAAAGGGCCAGCGAAGCCAGCTTGGTGGAAGAAAACGAAGGCGCTTGCAAGTTGTGTTTCATTTCGAATACCTTGGTAGTGAGCTTTCGTGTTATTTCGTTTTACATCATATTTCATCAGATGACCATGCCTGTCAAACCCGCCGTGATCGTTCCAACCCTCGATTCGCTCAAGGCCGCTCCGGCCGCCGAGCAGCAGCGGCTTGGCTATGCCGACACTCTGCGCGAGGTGCTGCAGCAGCCCGAAACCTGGCGCGATACCGCGTCGCGGCTGGCCGACGCGTCATCGCGCGGCATGCTGCGCGAGCTGTTGGCGACACCGCCCCGGCATCTCGTGCTGACCGGCTCCGGCAGCTCGGTCTATGTGGGCGAATGCCTGGCACCGGCGCTGCAGGCTGGGCTGGGCATTCCCAGTCAGGCGATTGCCGCAGGCAGCTTGCTCACGCATCGCCGCGGCACGCTGCCGGGCGGACCGGGCCTGCTGGTGTCGATCGCGCGCTCCGGCGACAGCCCGGAAAGCGCGGGCGTGGTCGATCAGGTATTGGAAGCGGAGCCGGACTACCGGCACCTGGTGATCACCTGCAACGCGCAGGGACAGCTGGCGACGCGCTATCGCCACGAGCCGCGCGTGCGCGTGCTGCAGTTGTCGCCGCGCACCAACGATCGCAGCCTGGTGATGACCAGCAGTTTCACCAACCTGTTGCTGGCCGGCACCGGCCTGTTGCATGTCGCTGCCGACGAGACGCCAGTCGAGTTGGCGGATCTTTCGGCCAATATCGCCAGCTCCGTGTTCGAACGCTACGGCAATGCGCTGGCCGTGGCCGGTGCGGCGGATTTCGATGCGGCGCTGTATCTCGGCAGCGGCTGCTCGTTCGGCGCCGCGCGCGAGGCGGCGCTGAAGATGCTGGAAATGTCCGGCGGCGCAGTCAGCGCGATGTGCGAAACCTATCTGGGCCTGCGTCACGGGCCGATGTCGTGGCTCGACCGGCCATGCCCGGTGGTGGCGTTCCTTTCCGGCACGCCGGCCGTGCGCGCTTATGAGCTCGACTTGCTGCGCGAGATTTCGCGCAAGCGGCTGGGCGGCATGCGCATCGTGGTGGGTGACGGCATTCCCGCCGATGTCATCGGTGCTGGCGACCTGGCCATCGAGTTGCCCGGCCTTTCCCGCGTGGATGACGTGCAGCAGGCGATGGTGCATGTGGTGGTGGGCCAGTTGCTGGCCTTGTTCCGCTGTCTCGCGCTGGGGCAGCAACCGGATGCACCGGCGCAGGGCGTGCTCACCCGCGTGGTGCAGGCGTTCGCCATCCATGGCGGGGAGCAGGGCGCGTGAAGCCGATGCTGGTGGCCGGCGAGATCAATGTGGACCTGGTGTTCACCGGTTGCGATCGCTTGCCCGAGTTCGGCGGTGAAGTGCTCGCAACGGGTTTCCGGCAGGGGCCTGGCAGCTCGTCGATGATCTGTGCCATGGGCCTGGCGCGGCTGGGTCATCCGGTGGTCTTCACCGGTGTCACGGGGCAGGATGGCTGGGGCGATTACTGCGTCGATGCGATGCGCGACGTGGGCATCGACGTCTCGCCCATCGCGCGGGACGCCGCGTTGCAGACGGGCGTCACCGTGGCGCTGTCGTCACGCCAGGATCGCGCGCTGGTGACCTATGCCGGCGCCATCGGCGCATTGCGCGCCGAGCACATGGGCGACGAACTGCTGGCGCGCGCCGGTCACCTGCATGTGTCGTCGTATTACCTGCAAGAGCATTTGCGCGACGGGTTGTACGCGCTGTTTGCCCGTGCGCGTGGGCTCGGACTGACCATCTCGCTGGACCCTGGCTTCGACCCGCGACAGCGCTGGGGCGATGAACTGCTTGCGCTGCTGCCGCTGGTCGACGTGTTCCTGCCCAACGAACGCGAGGCCTGCGCGATCAGCGGCAAGTCCGATCCGCGGGATGCGCTGCGTGCCCTGGCCAACGGTCACACCCGCACCGTGGTGAAGCTCGGCAGCGAGGGCTGCATCACCCTGCAGGACGACGACAGCTTGCTGGCGGTGCCCGCGCATGCGGTGCAGGTGGTGGACAGCACCGGCGCGGGCGATTCGTTCGATGCCGGTTTCCTGCATGCGTGGCGGCACGGCAGGTCGCTGCATGACAGCCTGCGCTGGGGTAGCGCCTGTGGCTCGCTCTCCACGCGTGGCATCGGCGGCACCGCTCGCCAGGGCAGCGAGGCCGAGGTACGCGAGTTGCTCGGGGGCGCGCCGTGATCACCGTGGGCGGCTTCAATACGGCGATCGATCGTCTGGTGACGCTCGACGTGCTGGAGCCGGGCAGCGTGCAGCGCGCGACCGCCGTACGCAGCTACCCGGGTGGCAAAGGCGTGCATGTGGCGCAGACCATCGCCGCGCTCGGTGAGCCGGTGCAACTGGTGGGCCTGGTCGACAGCATGCATCGCAATTTCATCGCACGTCGCATGAGCGAGCGCGGCGTGCTGTTCCACGGCGTGGAGGCCACCGGTGAATTGCGCCAATGCCTGGCGCTGCGCGAGCGCGATGGGCGCATCAGCGAAGTGCTCGACCCGGGCCCGCTGCTTTCCGATGCCGTGTGCAGGCAACTGCTGCATACCTTGTGGCGAGCCATCGATGGTAGTGATGCCGTGGTGCTTTCCGGCAGCCTTCCACGCGGCTTCGACGCCGATACCTATGCGCAGATCGTGCGCCAGGCCGGCGGCAACGGGCTGCCCTGCCTGGTCGACGCCAGCGGCGAGGCTTTGCGCCATGTGGCCGATGCCGGCGCATGGCTTATCAAGCCCAACCGCGACGAGGCCGCACAGCTCGCCGGGAAGGCGGTGGACACGGTGGCACAGGCTGCCGAGCTGGTCCGCGCGCTGCACGGGCGCGGCACCGAGCGACCGGTGGTGACGCTGGGTGCGCTGGGCGCCGTGGGCTTCGACGGCGACGCGGTGTGGCATGCATCGCTGCCGTTGCGGCATAGCGAAAACGCGGTGGGCTCGGGGGACTGCTTCCTGGCCGGGCTCGCAGTAGCACAACAGCGCGGCCTGCCGTTCGACCAGGCCCTGCGCCTGGCGGTGGCCTGCGGCGCGGCCAATGCGATGAACGAGGAAACCGGATTCGTACGACGGGCCGATGTCGAGGCACTCGGCGCACGTGTGCAAGTGACACGCCAGGGAGCGTGAGCAGGACGTCGCGCGCCGGGAGCGGGCGCGTGGCGGGCGGGAACCATGTGGGGTCGCGGGGAAGGAGTGATCCGTGGCGTTTTCGTAGCGGGCTTCGCTGTCGGGGAGAGTCATCGGACAGCGTGGCCCAGTACACACAAATGAGGGTCAAGGCATGTACGCAGCTGGAGTGGGGAGCAAGTCTCGCTGTATCAGGAAGACCGTGCTGGCATTGGGGCTGGCGCTGGCGCTCGGTGGGGTGGTCCAGGCGCAATCGATCACGGGCGGCCTTTACGGCAAGGAGCCAACCGGCAAGGGCGTTACCGTGGAGGTGAGCAATCCCGCCACGGGTTATCGCAAGCAGATCCAGCCGGACGATGACGGCCGCTACAGTCTTGGCGGCCTCAACCCCGGCAAGTACGTGGTGACAGTGAGCGAGGGCGGTCAGGCCGTAGGAACGCGTACCGTCACAGTGAATCCGAATGTGCAGTCGCCGGTACCGGCCATATCCGCCGCCGCCACGGCAGCCGCCAGTGCCAACGCGACCAATCTCTCCGGCGTGACGGTCAGTGCCACCTCGCACGATACCGAGGTGTTGCCGATCGACGTCAGCACGCCGGAAGTTTCCAATATCTACAGCATGAATACGGTCAACCAGCTGCCGACCGGCCGCAGCCTGGAAAGCATTGCGCGACTGAAATCGAACGTGCGCTATGACGACCAGACCACCGGACTGGTGCAGATGGGCGGCGCCAGCCCGGCCGAGAACCGCTACTACTTCAACGAATTCGATACCACCTACGACTACAACGGCTTGGGGGCGACGTCGCTGCCGTCCGAAGCATTGAGCTCGGTGCAGGTGCTCAGCAGCAATGGCTCCGTCGGCTGGACCAATGCCACCGGCGGCATCATGTCGGCAACCATCCGGCAAGGCAGCAATGATTTCCAGGCGGGCTACTCGCTGTATTTCACGCCGCCCACCTCGCGCCTGCTGAATCCGCGCCGGCACGATTCGTTCGCCTCCGATGGCAGCTATTACGAATTTGATTCGGCCAATACGCACGGCGCCAATGTCACGGGCCTGCCGCCCGGCTATCAGGGCCCGGCGCCGGGCACGCCCTCGGGCCAGGCCGCCACATCGGGCCAGTACCTGTGGGCGTCAGGTGCGATAGTGAAGGACAAGCTGTTCTTCTTCGCCATGCTGGGCAATAGCCCGAACAACCAGTTCACGACGTACTCGCAGAACTTCCAGTCGCTTACCACCGACCGCGACAAGAATGCGTTGCTCAACCTGACCTGGAACATCACCAACAACCAGTCGTTGAACATTGCCGGCTACAAGGACTGGAACAATAGTTTCAGCAACCAGTACAAGCTCGATACCGATTACGACCCGAGTTCGGTGGGCGACTACTTCGGCTGGAACCAGACCAAGGTCAAGAACCAGTTCCTGATCGGCAACTACCACTGGCAGATCAACGAGGACATGAGCCTGCGCCTGATGGGCGGCTATCTCAGCCAGTCTTCGTTGAGCCCCACGTCGGACTCCGGCACCGGCTTGCCCTATGTCACCGAGGTGGATCCGGTCACCAACATCTCGCGCAACATCGGCGTCACCAGCACGCCGAACCAGCTGTTCCCGTTCCAGTACTACCGCCGTGGCTTCAAGGGCGACTTCAGCTGGAACCTGGGCGACCACAAGATCACCATCGGTGCCGAGCACTACAAGCACTACATCAACAACACCATCACCACCACCGATGGCGGCGAGTGGACTTACTACGACCGGCCCGGTTCGATCCTGCCCAACGGTTCGCCCGCACCCGCCAACGGCAGCTACGTGGACCAGTTCTACGAGCGCACGGGCGGTGCATTCTCAACGGTCAACAAGGCGGCCTACATCGACGACTACTGGCAGGTCGCCGAGCGCTGGGTGATCTACCTGGGCGCGCGCTTCGACACGTTCATCAACAAGAACGTCGACGGACAGAACTTCCTGCGCATGCCGATCACCTCGCCGCGCCTGGGCCTGGCGTGGGACGTGCACGGCGACAGCTCGACCAAGCTGGGCGTGAACCTGGGCAAGTACGCGCTGGCCATTCCCTCCAGCGTCAACAACGGTGCCGCCGGTGCGGTATACGAATGGCATCGTTACTACACCTACACGGGCATGGACCCGGTCACCATGGCGCCCACCGGACTGACCCAGATCGGGCCGCAGTCCACCTTGATCAACGGCCAGGCGCCGACCTACTACAACGTGGCCACCTCCAACATCAAGGCGCCTTACCAGTACGAGCTGCAGGTGTACCTGCAGCAGCAGCTGGCCGGTGCATGGTCGGGCGAGGCCGAGGTCGGCTTCAGTTCGCTCAAGCGCATCATCGACGACACCTGCTATGACCAGGGCATCACCGATTATGCCAACGCCCATGGATTTCCCAACTACGTCGATGTGAGCGGCTGCCCCATCTTCAATCCGGGCATCGCCCAGGTGTTTACCCGCGACTACAACGGTGACGGCAAGCTCGAGCAGCTCACCATTCCCGGCAACGTGTTCGGTCCCGCGCCCAAGCGCAAGTATGGACACCTCACGCTGGAGCTGACCCATCAACGCACCAGCGACGAGCCTTACTTTCTCGACGTGAGCTATACGTGGGCGCATTTGTACGGCAACGACGATGGCCTGTTGAACCTGGGCACGCGTACCGGCACCGGCCCCGGCGAGCAGATCTATTGGGATTTTCCGGGCTTGATGGAGTACGGCAGCGGCGATCTGGCCGGCGATATCCGCCACTCGCTCAACATCAACGGCGTGTATTACTTCCGCTCCGGTTTGCGCGTGGGCAGCACGCTCGACATGCATACCGGCGAGCCGTTGAGCTGCCTGGGCACCTATCCCGACATCAATAATCCGGCCGAGCTTTATGGCGCGGCCAGCCACTATTGCAACGGCGTGCCCGCGCCGCTGGGCAGCGCCGGCCGGCTGCCGCTCTTCTGGCAATGGAACCTGGGCGTTGGCTACGATTGGGCGATCAATGCGGACAATCACCTGAGCCTGGACCTGCAGGTGCAGAACATCACCAACCGCCAGGGCAAGATCGACGCCAACCAGATCTATGACACCGGCAGCCTGCCGACCAATGGCGTCTGGGCGCTCAACCCGAGCTATGGGGCGGCCACATGGCAGGTGCCGCGTACGACCCAGCTGGTATTGCGCTATACGTTCCAGTAAATCCCCCTGCGGCGCCCGCCCGGGCGCCGCACTCCATGGCCGCGACCGTCGGTTGCGGTGTATGTCCACTCCGGTTGGTTAGGGTGTTTCGTATCCGACCGGACTTGCCCGAGAGGTTGTCCTGGCATGTTTTCTGTTTCTTTCCAGCGCGCCGTTGATGCTCCCATGCGCCGCGCGTTGACAGCAGCACTGCTCGCGGGATGCATGGCGTCGATGTCGCCGGCGTTTGCCGCCGACGGGCAATTCGGCAATGCCGCGATCGCGGCAAGCTGGAAGCTCAGTGACGGTCGCGTGGCCGATATGACGGTGACAGACCGCATCAATCGGCAGACCCTGCCGCTGACCGCGCCGATCGAGCTGACCATGGCCGATGGCAGCAAGCTGGGCATGGCTGATCTGCGGGTACTGACACCACCGAAAGAAATCAAATTGAAGGCCGATCCCAAGGCCTCGCGCCTGGCTGAACGCCTACCTGGCCGGGCCGTGCAGGCGACCTTCGGCGATGCCGACGGGCGCTTCCGTATCGACTGGCAGTGGGTGCAGCGCGAGGGTTCCGACTATCTGCGCGCCATCGTGACCGTCACGGCGCTCAAGCAGGACGAGAACATCAGCAAGGTTTCCCTGCTGCAGGCGCAGGCCGACGATGCCGAGGTGGTGGGCACCGTGCAGGGCTCGCCGGTGGTGGCGGGGCATGACTACTTCGGTTTCGAGCATCCGCTTTCGTCGAGCGAAGTGCACGGCAGGCAGGTGCGGCTGTGGATCGAGCGCGGCCTGCCGCTGCTCAAGGGGCAATCGATCACCTATTCGGCGGTGGTCGGCGTGACCCACGACAACCAGCTGCGGCGTGACTTTCTTACCTATATCGAGCGCGAGCGCGCTCATCCGTACCGCACCTTCCTGCACTACAACTCGTGGTACGACATTGGCTACTTCACGCCGTATACCGAGGCGCAGGCACTGGATCGCATCCATGCCTTCGGCGAGGAGCTGAGCGTCAAGCGCGGGGTGAAGCTCGATTCCTACCTGTTCGACGATGGCTGGGACGATCGCAGCGGCAGCTGGCACTTCAGCAAGGATTTTCCGCATGGCTTCGCCCCGCTGCGCGACGCGGCGGCCAGGTACGGCGCCGCCCCGGGCATGTGGTTGTCACCCTGGGGCGGTTACGGGCCGCCCAAACAGGAGCGTGTCAGGAACGGGCAGGCGGCCGGCTACGAAATCATCGACGGTGGCCTGGCCCTGTCGGGGCCGAAGTACTACCAGCGCTTCCACGACGCCACCATGGAGCTGGTGAAGAACGACGGCATCAACCAGTTCAAGTTCGACGGCACCGGCAATGCCGACAAGGTATTTCCGGGCAGCCGCTTCAGCAGCGATTTCGACGCGGCGATCCAGCTGATCGATGACCTGCGTGACGCCAAGCCCGATCTCTTCATCAACCTCACCACCGGCACCACCGCCTCGCCGTTCTGGCTGCGCTATGCGGACTCGATCTGGCGCGATGGCGAGGACGATGACCTCACCGGCGTGGGCAGCAAGCGCGAGCGCTGGATCACCTATCGCGACCGCGAGACGTACCACAACATCGTGGTGAAGGGGCCGCTGTATCCGCTGAACTCGCTGATGCTCCACGGCATCATCTACGCGAAGGAGAATCGCCGGCTCAACACCGATCCGGGTCATGACTTCGCCAACGAGGTGCGCTCGTATTTCGGCAGCGGCACGCAGCTGCAGGAGATGTACATCACGCCCGACCTGCTCAGCACGCAGGACTGGGATGTGCTGGCGGAGGCGGCGCGCTGGTCACGGGCCAACGCGGATGTCTTGCGCGACACTCACTGGATCGGCGGCGATCCGGCGCGGCTGGATGTCTATGGTTGGGCATCATGGACGCCGAAGAAGGCGATCATCACCATGCGCAACCCCGACGCAAAGGCGCAATTGGTGGTGGTGGACCTTGCGCGCCAGCTGGAGTTGCCGCCGGGTACCGCGCGTCGCTTCAGCGCACGCAGTCCATGGCAGGACGAAGCGGGCAAGCCGGTGTTGCAGCTGGACGCGGACCAACCCAGCACGCTGACGCTGGCGCCGTTCCAGGTGATGACCCTGGAGCTGACGCCGGATTCGGGAAGCTAAGGGAACGGAGTGGGGCGGTTGCGCAGACGCGTGGCTGCCCCACTCAGACGACAACACCTGCCGGAAAAAGGAGCGAGCCGTGCAGCGACGGGACTTTCTACGCCTGACCGCCTTGATGCCGTTCGCGGCGATGGGGCAACGCCTTATGGCCGCTACGGCCCCGCTGGGCCCCGTCAGCGATGCAAGGCCGGATGGACGGCCACACCGCTTCGCGTTGTCCCGGCAGCATTTCCTGCTCGATGGCCAGCCGTTCCAGATCCGCAGCGGCGAGATGCATCCGATCCGCATCCCGGTCGACTACTGGGATCATCGCATCCAGATGGCCAAGGCCATGGGCCTCAACACCATCGCCATCTACCTGATGTGGAACGCGCTGGAATCGCAGCCGGGCGTGTTCGATCTCGATAGCGGCAACCGCCATTTCGCCCATTTCATTCAGCGCTGCGCCGCGCACGGCATGTGGGTCTACCTGCGGCCGGGGCCGTATATCTGCGGCGAGTGGGACTACGGCGGGTTGCCGCCCTATCTGCTGCGCGAGCCGGATATGCGTGTGCGCGATCGCAACGACGCGCGCTACATGCAGGCGGTGACGCGCTATTTCGATGCCATCGCTCCGCGTATCGCGCCACTGATGGCCAGTCGCGGCGGCCCCATCCTGATGGTGCAGATCGAGAACGAGTACGCCTCGTTCGGGCATGACCTGGCCTATCTGGAGCAGCTGCGCTCGATGTGGCGCGAGCGCGGTATCGAAGGTCCATTCGCCATCTCCGATGGCCTCAGCCAGTTGAACCAGGAACGCACCTACCTGCCCGGCACGGCGTTAGGGTTGGATGGTGATACCGACTTCGCCCAGGCCCAGCACTTCGCTGGCGATGCGCCCGTGTGGGTGGGCGAGGGTTATCCCGGCTGGCTGACGCATTGGGGCGATGCCACGTTCCAGCGCGGCGACTATGTCGATACGTTGCAGCAACTGCTCAAGCAGGGGCGTTCGTTCAATCTGTACGTGGTGCACGGCGGCACCAACTTCGGTTTCGGCGCCGGCGCCAACGCCCATCGCGACTACGGCAACTTCGAACCGGTGATCACCAGCTATGACTATGGCGCACCGATCGATGAGCGTGGCGCGGCCACGGCCGACTATCATCGATTCCGCAAGATGATCGGCGCGGCATTGGGCCAGCGCCTGCCCGAGCCTCCCTCGACCCCACCCGCCATCGAGCTACCCGAGTTGAAGGCGCAGCCATGGGCCTCGCTGTGGGGCAACCTGCCCGCGGCGCGCCATGTCGAGCAGCCCGAGGCGAACGAGCTGCTGTTCGGGCAGGACCACGGCATGGTGCTGTATCGCCGCCGCTTGCGTGGCGGCGCCACGTTGGAGGTCGACGGGGTGCGTGACTACGCGACCATCAGCCATGGTGGCCGCTATCTGGGTTATCTGTCGCGCGTACAGAAGCCGGGGTTGCGGGCCCAGGCGCCGATCGCGCTGCCACCTGGCGACGAGGCCATGCTCGATATCCTGGTGGATAGCTTCGGACACGTGGGCTATGGCGCCGCGATGGCCGACCGCAAGGGCATCCTCGGCGCCATCCGCGTGGATGGGCAGGCCGTGCAGGGCTGGGATGTCCACAGCTTGCCGCTGGCGCCGGATTGTCTATCCGCGCTTCGCCCATTGCGTGAGCCGACCGGCCAACCCGGCCTGTTCTTCCGGGTCGGCTTTGAGCTGGCCGAGGTCGGCGATTGCTATCTGGACATGAGCGCTTGGGACAAAGGCTATGTCTGGGTCAATCGCCAGTTGCTGGGACGCTACTGGCGCATCGGCCCGCAGCAACGCCTGTATTGCCCTGCCGCGTGGTTGCGCAAGGGGCATAACGACATCGTGGTGCTCGACTTGCACCGTATCGAGGCGACGGTGATAGGTAGTGCGCAAAGTCTTGCCTAGGCCACGCGCTTACATGCGGAACACGCCGTAGCGCTGCAGCTCGATCGGCGCGTTGAGCGACGCCGAGATGGCCAGGCCGAGCACCCGCCGCGTATCCGCCGGGTCGATGATGCCGTCGTCCCACAGGCGAGCGCTGGCGTAGTAGGGATGGCCCTGGCGTTCGTATTGGTCGCGGATGGGGGCCTTGAAGGCTTCCTCATCTTCCGCGCTCCAACTCTTGCCGCTGGCCTCGATGCCGTCGCGACGCACCGTGGCCAACACGGAGGCGGCCTGTTCGCCGCCCATCACGCTGATGCGCGCGTTGGGCCACATCCACAGGAAGCGCGCGCCATAGGCGCGGCCGCACATGGCGTAGTTCCCCGCGCCGAAGCTGCCGCCGATCACCACGGTGAACTTGGGCACATGCGAGCAGGCCACCGCCGTGACCATCTTGGCGCCGTCCTTGGCGATGCCTGCGTTCTCGTACTTCTTGCCGACCATGAAGCCGGTGATGTTCTGCAGGAACACCAAGGGCACGTTGCGCTGGTTGCACAGCTCGATGAAGTGCGCGCCCTTGAGCGCCGATTCGGAAAACAGGATGCCGTTATTGGCAATGATGCCCACCGGGTAACCGTGGATATGCGCGAAGCCGCACACCAGCGTCTTGCCGTAGCGCGCCTTGAATTCATGGAACTCCGAGCCGTCGACGACGCGCGCGATCACCTCGCGGATATCGAACGGGCGGCGCGTATCCTGCGGAATCACGCCGTAGAGTTCTTCCGGTGCATACAGCGGCTCGACGGGCGGGCGCAGCGCCAAGGGCATCGCTTTCTTGCGGTTGAGGCTGGCGACGATGTCGCGGGCAATCGACAACGCGTGGGCGTCGTTCTCGGCGAAATGGTCGGCCACACCGGAGACGGACGTATGGACGTCCGCACCGCCCAGTGCCTCGGCATCCACCACCTCGCCGGTGGCCGCCTTCACCAGCGGCGGGCCGCCAAGGAAAATGGTGCCTTGCTCGCGCACGATGATGGTTTCGTCGCTCATCGCCGGCACATAGGCGCCGCCGGCCGTGCACGAACCCATCACCACGGCGATCTGCGGAATGCCCAGGCCCGACATGCGTGCCTGGTTGTAGAAAATGCGGCCGAAATGCTCCTTGTCCGGAAACACCTCGTCCTGCAGCGGCAGGAAGGCGCCGCCGGAATCGACCAGGTAGATGCACGGCAGGCGGTTTTCCAGCGCGACTTCCTGCGCCCGCAGATGCTTCTTCACCGTCATCGGGAAATAGGTGCCGCCCTTTACGGTGGCGTCGTTGGCCACCACCACCACTTCGAGGCCGTTCACCCGGCCGATACCGGTGATGATGCCGGCGGCGGGTGCGGCGTCGTCGTACATGCCATGGGCGGCCAGCGGCGACAGCTCCAGGAACGGCGAACCCGGATCGAGCAAGGCCCGGATGCGCTCGCGCGGCAGCAGCTTGCCGCGGGCGGTGTGCTTCTCGCGGGCCTTGTCGCCGCCGCCCTCGGCGCTACGCGCCAGCTCGCGCTGCAGGTCCTCCACCAGGCCGCGCAATTGCGTGCTGCTGGCCTGGAAATCGGGTGACCGCGGGTCGATCTGCGAGGCGATGACGCTCATGGGGGCTGCCGTTCGAAAGAAAACGGGATGATAGCGGTCGGCGTGCGCGGGCTAAATCGGCAACGCAGCATGGCGGCCGCACAAAAAAAACCGGCCGCACAAGGCGGCCGGTTTTCGGAAGTACACGGAACTGCTTAGTGACCAGCGGTCGAAGCAGCAGCCGGTGCAGCGGCGGTCGAAGCCGGTGCCGGAGCCGGCTGTTCGGCCGGAGCCGCAGCCGGAGCCGCAGCGGTCGAGGCCGGAGCAGCAGCCGGGGCAGCAGCGGTCGCAGCTGCAGCAGCCTGATGAGCCTGGTCAGCAGCCTGCTGAGCCTGGTCAGCGGACTTCTGAGCATCCTGCGCGGAATCCTGCGCGCCGTTGCTGCAAGCCGCCAGCAGCGCGACGAGCGCGGAGGCGAGTAGGGTACGCGTGAACTTCATGTTGAATCTCCTTTGCCGTGGAATGCCGTTTGGCGGGCGTATTAATAGCGCTTTCGTGGAAAATGCGCCACATCTTTGTATGTAAAGCGACGAAACCGGTTAACCCGCTTTCATGGGCGGATGGCCAACCAGCCGCGGTGACAGCGTATCAGTCCAGACGCTCCACCGCGACGGCCGTGGCTTCGCCGCCGCCGATGCACAGCGATGCCACGCCACGCTTGAGGCCGCGGGTCTTCAGTGCATTGAGCAGGGTGACCACCAGACGGGCGCCGCTGGCGCCGATCGGATGGCCAAGTGCGCAGGCGCCGCCGTTGACGTTGATCTTGTCGCGGGGGATGTCCAGCTCGCGCATGGCGGCCATGGCCACCACGGCGAAGGCCTCATTGATCTCGAACAGGTCGACGTCGCCCACCTTCCAGCCGGCCTTCTCCAGCACCTTGTGCAGGGCGCCGACCGGGGCGGTGGTGAACCATTCCGGTTCCTGCGAATGGGTGGCATGCGCCACGATGCGGGCCAGCGGCTTGAGCCCACGGGCCTTGGCGTCGTCCGCCGACAGCAGCACGACGGCTGCGGCGCCGTCGGAGATGCTGGACGAGCTTGCCGCGGTGATGGTGCCGTTTTCCTTGCGGAAGGCCGGCTTCAGCGTCGGGATCTTGCTGGTGTCGGAGCGGCCCGGCTGCTCGTCCGTGTCCACTTGCACGTCGCCCTTGCGGCTGGAGACGGTGACCGGGACGATCTCATCGGCGAAGGCGCCGGACTGCTGCGCGGCCTTGGCACGTTCCACCGACTCGGTGGAGAACTTGTCCTGCTCTTCACGGGTGAAGTGGTACTTGTCCGCGCACAGCTCGCCAAACACGCCCATGGCCTTGCCGTCATAGGGATTGGTCAGGCCATCCCAGGCCATGTGGTCGACCAGCGTGCCATCGCCATAGCGGATGCCGGTACGCGCGTTGACCATGTGCGGCGCATTGGTCATGGACTCCATACCGCCGGCCACCACGATGGCGGCCGAACCGGCCTTGATCAGGTCATGGCCCAGCATGATCGCCTTCATGCCCGAGCCGCACACCTTGTTGATGGTGGTGCAGCCGGTGCCGACCGGCAGGCCGGCGCCCAGCGACGCCTGGCGGGCAGGGGCCTGGCCGAGGTTGGCGGGCAGCACGCAGCCCATGATGACCTCGCCCACCTCCGCCGGTGCCAGGCCCGACTGCTCCAGTGCGGCACGGATGGCGGTGGCACCCAGGGTGGGAGTGGGCACGCCGGTGAACTGGCCGAGGAAGGAGCCGATGGCTGTGCGCTTGGCACCAACGATGACAACGCTGACGTCCGACATGGGGATCTCCGCAAGTACTTGATGGGGCAGGGGCTGCCCGGCTGATAACCGGTCAATTATCGCAGTGCCCCCGCGGGAGGGGCAAACCGGGGCTGTTTGCGATAGCAGCGCGATCTTGCCGACATTTAGTTGCGATTTCGTTGTGCGACTATTTGCCTGCCCGGGTCGCAGGGCCAGGGGCGAGCTTTTGAACGGTTGCCACGCTACGTGGTGAGGGGTGGGGGACTCCATGAATATGGGTATGCAGGGCTTGCGGTACCGCCGCGCGGCGGTGCTGGTGTGGCTGGCGCTGGGCTTGGGCGCGTGCGGTGGCGGTGGCGGCAACGTCAAATCGACCCAGACGCCGCCGACACCACCGGTGACGCCGCCATCAACGCCGCCGTCGACGCCACCCTCGTCGTCCAGCGTGGCCCAGCCTCCCGTGGATGCCCAGCTGACCCTCACCCATGCCAGTGCGGCGCATGCGGCCGGCTATACCGGCGCCGGGGTCACCATCGGCGTGGTCGATACCGGCGTCATGGCCACCCAGCCAGCGCTGGCGGGCCGGGTGATCAAGGAATTGACCTACGTCAATTCGACGACCAACAACCTCGCTGTCGACGACGCGAACGGACATGGCACCTATGTGGCGGAAATCGCCGCGGGTGCGTCGTTCGGGCAGTTCGTCGGTGGCATCGCGCCGGGGGCGGACATCGTCTCGGCACGCATCATCGACGACAACGCGCCCGACGATAACGGCTCCACCACCACGACCACGGTGACCAGCTCGGACAACATCTCACTGAGCCAGGTCAACGCCGACCTGATCGCCAATGGCGTGAAGGTGATGAACAACTCCTGGAGCGTGGCGAACTGGAGTTCGACCGACACCGCCACCACGCAGAGCTATCACGACGCCTACAACACTTTCATCAACTCGTGGGGCGGCCTGGTGGTGTTTGCCGCGGGCAACGATTCGCAGGCCAATCCCAATACGCTGGCCTCGCTGCCCAGCCTGGCGCCGGACCTGGAGAAGGGCTGGCTGACCGTGGTGGCGATCAACAGCAACAACCCCACGCAACTGGATAGCTATTCCAACCAGTGCGGCGTCGCGATGAACTATTGCTTGGGGGCTCCCGGCGACGTCATCGTCAGTGGCAAGAGCGACACCAGCACCGCCAACGAGACCTACTGGATTGTCGAAGGCACGTCGCTGGCCGCGCCACAGGTTTCCGGTGCCGCCGCACTGGTGTGGCAGGCCTATCCCTACTTCACCAACGACCTTGTACGACAGACCCTGTTGGGCACGGCCGACCCGCTGGGTGGTTCGCAGCCCAACCCCACCTTCGGTTATGGCGAACTGGATGTGGCCAAGGCGGTGAACGGTCCCGAGCAATTCAATTGGGGCGATGTCACGGTCAGCTTCAGCGGGACGTCCAACTGGAACAACCCCATCTCCGGCGCGGGTGGCCTGATCAAGCAAGGCACCGGCACGTTGACCCTCACCCAGCCCTCCACTTACACCGGCCTCACCCAGGTACAGGGCGGCATGCTGGTGGCCAACTCGCTGGCTTCCAGCGTGAGCATCGGCGCACAAGGCGTGTTGAGCAGCACGCCAACGATCGGTGGCTCGGTCACCAATGCGGGCGTGCTGGCGGTGGGCAGTACCAATGTCACCGTGGGCGGCAATTACCTCCAGCAGGGCGCGGGGCGCCTGGCCGTGTCGTTGGGTTCGGCGTTGCAGGTCACCGGCACGGCGAGTCTTGCCGGGGGCGATCTGTACGTCACCGGCGCGAACCAGGGATACCAGGCCAACGCACATACCGATGTATTGACGGCCAAAGGCGGCCTCACCGGTACGTTCTCCGCGCTCAACGAGGCCACGGGGGTGTTGCTCACCGCGTCGCTCAATTACGACGCCAACGATGCCTGGTTGAACGTCAGCCAGGTACAGGCCACGGCGGTGACCGGGGCGACCTACACCCCGGCCTCCTTCGCGGCAGCCCAACGCGTGGATGCGGCCTTCAGCCAGATCAATGCCCAGACGGGGCAGGGTGGCACCACCAGCGGAGCGGTGCCGACATCGTTCGTCAACGGCGCGGCGAGCCTGCAGCAGACCGCCACGGCCAGCGCGCTGCAGCAGTCGCTGTCGAGCCTCTCGGGACAATTGCACGCAGCCAGCGCCGCCATGACCTTCGACGCCATGGATGCCGGCACGCGCGCGCTTTCCAGCCGTTTCGACCAGCTCGGCGATGCATCGACCGTGGGCGGCTGGACCCAGACACTCGGCGACTACGGCAGCATGAGTCGCAGCGGCTACGACCATGTCGGCTACGACCTGAGCGGCTGGATGGTGGGACAGGACCGCCGCTTCGGCAGCAATGCCGTGCTTGGTTTTGCGGTCAGCCAGAGCCAGAACCTGGGGCGCCTCGATGAGTTTGCCGACCAGGGCCAGAGCCGTGCCGTCGAGGGCATGCTCTACGGCGGCCTGGTGGAGAACCAGTGGTACGCGCTGGGGCGCCTTGGTGTTGGCAGCTATCGCGAGGACATGCGCCGCCACCTCGAGCTGGGCAGCGATGTGGAAAGCGTGGCCAGCGACACCAACGGGCGCTATGACATCGCCTATGGCGAGAGTGGCTACCGCCTGTCGCTGGGTGGCCTGCAGGTCACCCCATACCTCAACCTGCAGTACGCGAATATCCAGACCGATGGCTTCGATGAGCTGGGTGGCGACGGCTTTGGCCTCAAGGCAGCCTCGCAAACAGTGCAGCGCTGGCAGGCGGGTGCCGGCCTGCGCGCCGGCCATGACTGGTCGCTGGCCGGTGGCGGCAGCCTGAGCGTGCAAACGCATCTGCTGTGGCAACGCGCCTTCAGCATGCGTGGCGACGTGCTCGATGCCAGCTTTGCCGTGCTCAACCAATGGGCGCCGGTGAGCGGCATCGGCCTGTCGCGCTATGGCGGCGATGCCGGCATGAGCCTGGACTGGATCATGTCGCGGCGTTCCACCCTGTCACTCGGCCTCGACCAATACGTGGCCCAGCATGACCACGGCAAGATGGACACGCTGAACTATCGCCTGTCGTTCTGACACGGCACCACACGCCTTGCTTCCACGTCCCGACGGGGAGCGTGGAGGGCTCGCGATAAAGCCCCGATAGGCCGGCTTGGGCTGCCCCAGGCTGGCGAGTGCTCCTGTTGTACGGGCCCCTGTTGCCCTTCAATCCATACGAACCGGCGTGGAAACTTTCCCCGCAAGGTTGTGCGAACATATCCTCAGGAGGCGCGGGCGGAGCCCGGAAGGGAAACGCCACGCCAGGATGCAATGGATCGCCCGGATGGGCGCAGGGGAAGGCTATGGATAGTAGCTTGGGCGGACTGCGGTACCGCCAGGTTTCCGTGTTGGTATGGATGGCGCTGGGATTGAGCGCTTGCGGTGGAGGTGGTAACGGCAACGTCAAGCCGTCGCAACCTTATACGCCGCCAAGCCCTGGCTATACGCCCCCTGGATCCGGCTATACGCCCCCGACCAGTCCGCCGACAACACCACCCACTACACCTCCGACCACGCCACCCACCAGCCCACCCACCACCCCGCCGGCAAACCAGCCGCCGGCGGATGCGCAGCTGTCGATCACCCATACTTATGCGGCGCATGCCGCAGGCTTCGATGGCACGGGCATCACCATCGGCATCGTCGACACGGGCGTCATGCGCACCCATCCGGCGCTGGCCGGACGGGTGACGAAAGAGCTGATCTACATCGATCCGTCCACCAACAACACGGCCATCGACGACGTTATCGGCCATGGCACCTGGGTGTCGGAAATCGCTGCGGGCAAGCCCTTCGACAAGTTCGCCGGCGGCATCGCCTCCGGTGCCAGCCTGGTGTCGGCGCGTATCATTTCGGACAAGGCGCCCGATGATGATGGCAAGACGCCGCCGTCCACGGTTACCAGCATCGATGCATCCCCGTTCAAGTCCATCAATGCCGACCTCATCAAGAACGGCGTGAAGGTCATGAACAACTCCTGGGGCGGCATCACCTGGAGTGCGTCCGATACGGCCACCACCCAAAGCTTCCACGACGCCTACAGCACCTACATCAATAGCTGGGGTGGGCTGGTGGTATTCGCCGCGGGCAATGACTCGCAGGCCAACCCCAGCACGATCGCTGCCTTGCCCAGCCTCCAGGGCGCCGCCGACCTCGAGAAAGGCTGGCTCACCGTGGTGGCGGTCAACAGCAACAATCCAACCCAGTTGGAGAGCTATTCCAACCAGTGCGGCGTCGCCATGAACTACTGCCTGGCAGCGCCGGGCGACGTGATCGTGAGCGGCAAGGACGACACGGCCAGCAAGCAAACCTATTGGATCGTGGAAGGCACTTCGCTGGCGGCCCCCCAGGTATCGGGCGCGGCGGCGCTGGTATGGCAGGCGTTCCCGTATTTCACCAACGACCAGGTTCGTCAGACCCTGCTGGGCACCGCCGACGATCTCGGCGCGCCCGGCGTGGATCCGGTGTATGGCTATGGCCTGCTTGACGTGGGCAAGGCGGTGAAGGGGCCGGGCCGGTTCGACTGGGGCGACTTCGATGTCATCCTCAATACCAACTCCACCTGGAGTAACCCCATCAGCGGCGCGGGCGGCCTGATCAAGGATGGCACCGGCACGCTGACGCTGACCAACACGCTTACCTACCAGGGCACCACGCGCGTCGTGCACGGCACGCTGTCGGCACCGGCCATTCCCGGGCCGTTGTATATCGACAACGTCGACGCCGTGATGCGTGATGCGCACAGCTTCGGCGCCGATGTGCAGAACACCGGCACGCTGGTCGTGGCCGGTGGTGACGTGCATGTCAGTGGCAGTTACTACCAGGGACTGGCCCCGACCAATGCGCAGAATGGGCGACTGGCGCTGGAATTGGGCTCGGCCTTGCGCGTCGATGGCAACGCGTTCCTCGCCGGTGGCGATCTCTACGTGATCGGCGCCAAGCAGGGCTACGTGGCCAACGCGCACACCGAGGTGCTGACGGCTACTGGTGGATTGACCGGGCAATTTTCGGGCCTCGATGTTGCCCAGGGCGTGCTGCTTAGCGCCACGCTCAACTACAACAGCAGCAGCGCGTGGCTCAATGTGAGCCAGGTGCAGGCCAGCGCCGTCGCCGGCATGAACTACACCGCGGCCTCGTTCGGCGCGGCCCAGCGCGTGGACAATGCCTTCAGCCAGATCAATGCGCAGGTCGCGCAGGCCGGCGGTGGCGGAGTTGGTGGTCCCGTGCCCACCGGCTTCGTCAACAGTGCTGCCAGCCTGCAACAGACCGCATCCACCGCAGCATTGCAGCGCTCGCTGGAAAGCCTCTCGGGCCAGTTACACGCCGCCAGTGCGGAGATGACCTTCGAGGCCATCGACGCGGGCACGCGTGCGCTGTCCGATCATTTCGATGATCTCGTGACCACGCGCGCCACGGGAGGCTGGGCGCAGACCCTGGGCTATCACGGCAGCATGAGCCGCAGCGGCTATGGCGATGTGGGCTATGACCTCAGTGGCTGGATGGTCGGCCAGGATCGCCGCTTCGGCAGCAACGGCGTGTTCGGTTTTGCGGTCAGCCAAAGCCAGGGGTTGGGTCGTCTGGCCGAATACGCCGACCAGGGGCAAAGTCGCGCCGTCGAAGGCATGCTCTATGCCGGCTTCGTGCAGGATGCCTGGTACACCATGGGACGCCTTGGTGTGGGCACCTACCGCGAAGACATGCGCCGCCACCTCGAACTGGGCAGCGACGTGGCGGGTGTCGCCAGCGACACCAACGGTCGCTATGACGTGGCCTATGGCGAAAGCGGTTACCACGCTGCGCTCGGTGGCGTGCAGTTCACACCCTTCGCCAATCTGCAGTACGCCCGCATCGAGCGCGATGGCTTCAACGAGTTCGGCGGCGACGGATTTGGCCTGAAGTCGGCCTCGCAGACGGTGGAGCGCTGGCAGGCTGGCGTGGGCGTGCGTGCCGGACATACCTGGTCGCTGGCCGGTGGCGGCAGCCTGAGCCTGCAGGGTCGGTTGCAGTGGCAGCAGGCGTTTGCCACGCATGGCGATGTGTTCGACGCCAGCTTCACCGGGGTTGACCAGTGGGCACCGGTCGGCGGCATTGGCCTCTCGCGTTACCAGAGCCAGGCGGGACTCACCCTGGACTGGACCATGTCGGCCCGCTCCAGCCTGCAATTCGGCATGGACCAGTACTTCGGACAACGCGGCGACGGCATGATGGGCATGCTCAACTACCGGCTGAATTTCTAGGCGCGCCGCTTTTCCCCTCTCCCTTTCGGGGGAGGGGAAAAGGTCTTACGCCTTGCCGTGAAACAACTCGCGCCCGATCAGCATGCGGCGGATTTCATTGGTGCCGGCGCCGATCTCGTAGAGCTTCGCGTCGCGCAGCAGTCGGCCCGCGGGGTACTCGTTGATGTAGCCGTTGCCGCCCAGCGCCTGGATGGCTTCCAGCGCCACCTTCACCGCATTCTGCGAGGCATTGAGCAGGCACGCGGCGGGATCGATGCGCGACCTCACGTTGCTGTCGAACTGCTGCGCGACCATGTAGGCAAAGCCGCGCGACGACTGCAGCGCGGTGTACATGTCCGCCACCTTGCCCTGCATCAGCCCGAACGTGCCGATGGGCGCGTTGAACTGCTTGCGCTCGCGCACGTAGGGCAGGGTGATATCCATGGCCGACTGCATGATGCCGATGGGGCCGCCCGAGAGCACCAGGCGCTCGGTATCCAGGCCGCTCATCAGCACGCGCACGCCTTCGTTCACTTCGCCGACGATGTTCTCGGCGGGAATCTCGCAATCCTCGAACACCAGTTCGCAGGTGTTGGAGCCGCGCATGCCGAGCTTGTCGAGCTTCTGCGCGGTACTGAAACCCGGCATGCCCTTCTCGACGATGAAGGCGGTCATGCAGCGGCTGCCGGCCGCGCGCGGGGCGGTGCGCATGTACACCAGCAGCACGTCGGCATCCGGGCCGTTGGTGATCCACATCTTCGAGCCATTGGCGACCCACACGTCGCCTTTCTTCTCGGCCCTGCAGCTCATCGAGCCGACCACGTCGGAACCGGCGCCCGGTTCGCTCATCGCCAGCGCGCCCACGTAGTCGCCCGAGCACAGCTTGGGGATGTACTTGCGGCGCTGCGCCTCGTTGCCGTTGTGGAAGATGTTCTGCACGCACAGGTTCGAATGCGCGCCATAGGACAGGCCCACCGAGCCGGACGCGCGCGAGATCTCTTCCATCGCCACCAGGTGGGCGAGAAAGCCCATGCCGCTGCCGCCGTAGGCCTCGGGAATGGTGATGCCGAGCAGGCCCATCTCGCCAAGCTTGCGCCACAGGTCGGGCGGGAACTGGTTTTCGCGATCGATGTGATGCGCGCGCGGGGCGATCTCCTTTTCGGCGAATGCGTGCACGCTCTCGCGCAACATATCGAGCTCTTCACCCAGCGGGAACGGACGCATGCCTTGTACTCCAGAGAAACGAATCGGGCGAATGGTAACGCGCCCGACGTGACAACCCTTTGCGCGTCGCACCAAGCGGCGCGCGAGTTCAACCGCCGTGCAAGTCGTTCGCCAGCTCGGCCAGCCGGTCGCGCTGGGCAAGCACCTGGGCGAGTTGGCCCAGCACCAGTCGGGTGGTGTCGTCACCATCTTGGGTGGCGAGCACCCCGGTGAGCGAGGCATTGCCGGCCACCGGCATGGCGTCGAGCCCGTTGGCCAACGCATCGGCGAGTTGCTCAAGTGCGTCGACGGCCAGCGTCCCGGCCTGTGTCACCGCCTCGCGCGCGGCGACGGCCGTGATGGCCTGCCGGTTCACGCCCAACGCCGAGAGCTGGCCCAGCAGCGTGTGGGCGGCGGCCAGAAAACGCAGCAGCACTTCACTGCCCCGCCGATGCTGCCCCGGTTCGCGCAGCATGTTGGCCAGCACGGTGCTCAGTGTCGCGTTGGCGTTGTGCGCGTCGCGGCGGGCCACGCGGTAGTCCAGGTCATCGCGTCGGCCGTCGAGGTACTGCGCGATGATGCGGGACAGATAGCGCGCATCGCTGCGCACCATGTCGGCCAGCACCTCATCGAAGCGGCGGCCCTGCCAGTCGGGCAGCACGAAATGCATCGCCAGCGCGGCAATGGTGGCGCCGATCAGCGTGTCGAGCAGCCGTGGCCGCATCACGTCGTAACCATTGCCTACCTGGTTGAAGCAAAGCACTACGAACAGCGTGATGGCGGCGGTGGCCGTGGGGTAGCGGCGCAGGCGCGTGGCGAAGAACATCACGCCCGACGCCACGATCAGCGGCATCTGCCATGGCCCGAATGGCAGCAGGCGCAGCGTTATCCAGCCGAGCAGCAGTCCGATCACCGTGCCGCTCACCCGCTGCAACAGCCGTAATCGCGTGGCTCCGTAGCTGGGTTGGCAAACCAGCAGTGTGGTCAGCAGAATCCAGTAGCCGTTGCGCGGATGGACCAGATGCAGCACGGCGTAGCCGACCAGCAGCGCGATGGCCAGCCGCACCGCGTGACGGAAGCGGAACGAGCGCGGCGTCAGCTGTATGCGAATACGCCCCCAGGCCTCGCCGAGCGACAGGGGGGCGGGGTTTTGCAGCGCGCTTTCCGCGCCGGCGGCGGGCATGCCGGCGCGCGGTTCGCCCGCCAGCTGCGCCTGGATGGCAGACAGGTTGCTCACCAGGGCATCGAGCGTACGCAGCAGATGGGCGGCGGGTGGTTGCGTCAGCTCGCGCAACGCGGCCAGCGCACCACGCAGGTCTTCCACCGCCGCATGGGAGTCGCTGGTGACCGGTGTTTCGCGGCGCAGGCGCAGCACATCGGCATGCTGGCGACAGGCTTGCGCCTCCAGGCGCAACAGGTGCTCGCAGCGAAACAGCAGGTCGCTATGAAACAGCACCTCGGCCAGCACGTCGTAGGGATAATGCGCAGAGCTGATGCGCTCATGGATATCCTGCGCCATGAAATACAAGCGCAGCCGAGCGGCGGTGGCGCCGCGAGGACGCCGCGAGCCGATGCGGTCGATCAGCATCAGGCGCGTTTCGTTGAGCGCTTCCACCACGCGCTCGTTTTGCATCGCCAGGGACAGCTGCAGCGCTTCGCGATCCACGCCATGCACCGGGGTGAACAGCGCCGCCTTGCCTTCGAGATACGCAGCCAGTGCGTCGAACAGGCGCGCCAGCGCATGCCGAACCGCCTGTTGCGGCGCCAATACGCTCCACAGCAGCGACAGCACGCCATACCAGGCGGCGCCCGCCAGCAGGAGCAAGGGCTGGTGCCATGGATGGAGCGTCGCGCCGCCTTGGTCGGCGCCGATCATGGTGTACACCGCCAGCAGCAGCGTGGCGCCCGCCACCGTGGCGTAGCGCTCGCTGATGGCGCCAAGCATCACCAGTACGAAGGTGGACAGCGGCAGGCCGATGGCGAACAGCAGCGGGTAGGGAAACAGCCACTGCACCGCGAACGACGACACCGCGAAGCAGGCCAGCGTCACCAGCAGGGTGCCCAGGCGGCTGCGCCAGTGATCCTCGGTTTCCGCCAGCGCGCAGGCGATCACGCCAAGCAGTGCGGAAATCACCGTATCGATATGGCCGGTGGCGAAACACCAGGTCACCACGCCACCCAGCGCAAGCAATACGCGCAGGCATTCGGGGTAGCGGTCAGAGCCGCGCAGGTGGCGCCAGCGGTCGGCGAGGGAGGCAGCAGACATGCGCGCCAGCATAAGCGCTGTCGCGCTCCAGTGGGAGCCAATACCCGCCAAAAGAAAACGCCGGCCACAGGGCCGGCGCTTCCAGGTGAAGCTGTTGCCGCTTACTGGCCGCGCATGCGACCGGCGAAGCGGGGGCCATGGTTGCCCATGGTCGGCAGCTTGATCTTGCCGATGGCTTCGATGCGCTCTTCGGCCAGGCGGTCGGCCGCCTTGTAGGTCGGCACGCCCTGGGTCTTGGAGATCTCGAAGATGCGGCCCAGGTTGTAGTAGATGGTGCGCATCATGCGCATCGCGCGCTCGCGGTTGTAGCCGTCGATTTCCAGCGACACGTTCATCACGCCGCCCGCATTGACCGCATAGTCGGGTGCGTACAGCACGCCACGACGCTGCAGTTCGTCGCCGATGGCGTCGGTGGCCAGCTGGTTGTTGGCCGCGCCGCAGATGATCTTGGCCTTGATGCGGTCGATGGTGTGCTCGTTGAGCGTGCCACCCAGCGCGCACGGCGAGTACACGTCGGCGTCGACGTCGTAGATCTCGTCCAGGCCCACGGCTTCGCAGCCCAGCTCATCCACGCAGCGCTGCACGGCATCCTTGTTGATGTCGGTGACGAACACCTTGGCGCCCTGTTCGCGCAGCAGCTTGATGAACTCGCTGCCCACGTGGCCGGCACCCTGCACGGCGTAGCTGTACTTGCCCACGTCTTCGTTGCCGTGCTTGACCTGCAGCGCGGCCATCAGGCCCTGCAGCGTGCCGAACGCGGTGAACGGCGACGGGTCGCCCGAGCCGCCGTGCACCTGGTGCACGCCGGTGACGTATTCGGTTTCACGGAACACGTATTCCATGTCGTTGACGTCGATGCCCACGTCTTCGGCAGTGATATAGCGGCCGTTGAGCGAGTTGACGAAGCGACCGAATGCGCGGAACAGCGCCTCGGACTTGTCCTTGCTCGGATCGCCGATGATCACGGCCTTGCCGCCGCCCAGGTTCAGGCCGGCCACGGCGTTCTTGTAGGTCATGCCGCGTGACAGGCGCAGCACGTCGTTCACCGCGTCCTGCTCGCTCTTGTACGGCCACATGCGCAGGCCGCCGAGCGCAGGGCCCAGCACCGTGTTGTGGATCGCGATGATGGCCTTCAGGCCGGCGTCCTGGTTGTGGCAGAAGACGACTTCTTCGTGACCCGTTTTGGCGATGGTTTCGAAAATCATTGGAACGGTGACTCCACGTTTTGAGCGCCTTGGGGACGGCGCTTTGGAATGGAGGCGGGAACGGTCCAGCGCGGTCCCGCCAAGGCTTGAAACGGCCTGAAACTCAAACGCCCCAGCGGGGCTGGGGCGATGAATCAAGTCGGCAATTCTAATACGCGCCGGGGCAAACTGCTGCCGCGGCGCAGCAAGTCGCTTCCGTATGGCGGCCGCCCGGGCAAAAAAACGCCCCGCAGTGCGGGGCGTCCATGGCGACGGGTGGTGGTTTTAGCCAGCCACCCACACGCCGACATTGAGGTGCCAGCCATCGCTGCGGTGCTCATAGTGCGGGTGCACGTAGTGGTAGCCCGGACGCACGGCTTCCCAGTGACCACGCGCAGCCACGTACTGGCGGCCGTTCCAGTGCCAGTAACCGCGGGCCCAGATATAGCCCGGGCGCGGCGCCGGTTCGGTTTCCACGATCTCGACCGGCGGCGGCTGCGGCGCGACCACCTCCACGTATTCGCGCGGGGCGGGCTCGCGCTCCACCACTACCGGGCGGGGGCGCGGGGCGGGCTGCTCGACGACACAACCGCTGGCCATCAAGGTGATCGCGCAAAGGGCGACTAGACGAATCGACATAGGGGAAGCTGCCTTTGTGAAAGAGAGAGTAGTACCGCGAGAAGATGCCGTGACTTGCTGAGGCTTACCTTTCCTGGAGCGTGCCGCGATGTCCCCCTTTTGGCAGGACTAGCAAGGACTTGCGAATGCCGGTCGAGTCACTTGCGCGCCGCCGGCCGGTCCGCTTGCGCTATGTGCCTGGCCCGGCAGGCGATGGGAGGCCGGGCGACGGCCGCAAGTCGCTGCCGGCTCAGTGGCCCCAATAACCTTCGTGGAAATGCCAGCCGTCATGGGCCTGTTCCCAGCGGGCGTGGTGATAGACGAAGCCCGGACGGGCGGGAATCCAGTAGCCGCTCACCCATACATGGCGATGGCCTTCCCAGCGCCAATAGCCCGGCGCCCACACATAGCCCGGGCGCGGCGGCGGCACGGCTTCGTATGGCGGCTCGGGCGGCGCGACGTTGATGCCCACCGCCACCGAAACGCCGGCCGCGGCGGTCGGGGCATACACGGCGCCGGCACTGACGATACCCAGTGCAGCAAGCAGGGCGAGTTTGCGGGTAATGCTCTGCATGACGTTCTCCTGGTGGTTGCCGCACGCTGCGGCCTCATGGCGGGAAACGAGAGTTTTCACGCTCAGTTGACCCCAAGGGGCAGGCTTGTTCAGGTTCGGGCGGGGGAAGTTGCGCTTCTCGTTCATAAATCGACGCTCCTGGAAAAGAACGAACGGTCGTGCTATTTATGCGCCATGAGCACCATCGCGCCCCAGGGCAAGCGCGCCACCACGCGCGAGCTGATTCTTGACCACGCCTTCGAACTGGCCCGCGTCGAGGGGCTGGAGGGGCTTTCCATCGGCGTCATCGCGCAGCGGGTGGGCATGTCCAAGAGCGGCGTGTTTGCCCACTTCGGCTCCCGCGAGGATCTGCAGTTGGCCGTGCTCAAGGCGGCCCAGCTGCGCTTCCTGCAGAACGTGAAGTGGCCGGCGCTGACGTTGCCGCGAGGGCTGCCACGACTGCGGGCCATGGTGGCCAACTGGATCAAGTGGGGGCACGACTATGCCAGCGGCTGCGTGCTGCTCACCGCCACCGGTGAATACGACGGCCGCGAAGGCCCGCTGCACGACGCCGTGGTACAGCAGCAGCACGGTTGGCGTGATGAGCTGTGCCGCGCCATCGGCCATGCGGTGGAGAACGGCGAACTCGGCGCCGACACCGATGCGCCCCAGCTCGCTTTCGAGATCTATGCGCTGATGCTGTGCCTGCATCACGACGCCGGCCTGTTCGGCTATGACGAAGCCAGCCGTCACGCGCAGGTGGGCTTCGAGCGATTGCTTGCCAGCTATGGCATCCCACCCGTCAAGAGCACTGCGCCATGAATCGCCACGCCACGCCCAACGCCGCCAAACGCCATCCGGCCTCGCAAGCGTTGAAATTGGGGGCCGTGCGCGTCGGTTTTGCGCTCGGCAGCCGCTTGGCGCCGGCGCGCACGGTGGATCAGGCGGTGCGCCTGTTCGTCACGCCGTTTGCCAGCAGCCGTGCGCGTGCCCAGCGCGCCCAGCCCAGCCAGGACATGCTGCAGGGTGAGCTGGACATCGGCGGCCAGCGCATTGCCACCTATGTATGGGGCGACCCCGCACGCCAGCCCTACGCCTTGTTGGTGCACGGCTGGTCGAGCTTTGGCCTGCGCTACCTGCCGTGGGTGGCGTCGCTGCGCGCGCAGGGCTATGCGCTGGTGGCGTTTGACCAGCCGGGGCATGGCAAGAGTGGCGGCCGCTATTGTTCGCTGCCGGATTTCGTCAACACGGTGCGCGATGTCGGGCGGCATTTCGGCAATGCCGCGTTGACCATTGCCCACTCGCTGGGCGGCGCCGCCGTGACGCTGGCACAGGGCGATGCGTGGCGTGCGGACAAACTCATCCTGATCGCACCGGCGGCCGATCCGGTGGCGGCCACGCAACGCTTCACGCGATTCGTGCACCTGGGCGAGCATCTGCGGGAGCGCCTGCACGACAGCCTCGAAAGCATGACCGGCACCAACATCCACGACCTGCAGGTACACCGCCACCTGCATTCGCTCGGCCAGCCGGCGCTGATCGTGCACGACCTGGACGACCGCGACGTGCCCTGGGCCGAAGGCGAACGTTACGCGCGCCACTGGCACGGCGCGCGCCTGCTCACCACGCAGGGGCTGGGACATCACCATGTGCTGGACGCGCCGGAAGTGATCGACGCCTCGCTCGCTTTCCTGCGTGGCGAGACGGTGGGCGAACGGGTGGTGTCGTCGCCGAACCTGCCATTCGGCGACGCCTGAGGCGCGCACGATACTCGTGCGCACGGTCGCTGCGGCAACGGCCCCCAAACCGTCGTGAACCAGGGCTGCTCTGCGCCGCAACATGTTCCGAACGTAACCATCCACTAAAATCGGGAACTCGACGCATACGCAGTCTTGGAGTCCCCATGAGTTCCCCCGCCCAGCACGTTCCCGCCAGCGCCGCCCAGGCGGAAACCCGCCCCCTGCGTTTCGTCACCGCCGCGAGCCTGTTCGACGGCCACGACGCGGCCATCAACATCATGCGCCGCATCATCCAGTCGCAGGGTGCGGAGGTGATCCAC
>NZ_JAKWJS010000005.1 GCF_022761115.1 Dyella sp. RRB7
GGGGCTTTATCCCTCAAACGCCTTCCCAGCCGGGAAGGCGTTTGTCTTTGCTCCTTTTGAAAAACACCGGCCTTCGCGGGCCTTTATCGATCGCAGCATGCAGCCCACGGTCAAGGCGATGCATCGCTAAGCCGATGCGCCGAAGTTGTTGCTACGCTTGCCCTCTGATCGACAAGCGCGGTGGAGCAGCTCGACGTGGATCAGCGTTACATCCTTGCCCTGGACCAGGGTACGACCAGCTCCCGTGCGATCCTGTTCGATCGCACGGGCACCGTCGTGGGCTCGGCCCAGCGCGAGTTTCCGCAGATCTTTCCCGAGCCGGGCTGGGTGGAACACAGTCCGCGCGAAATCCTCACCAGCGTCCTGGTGACGGTGACCGAACTGCTCGCGACGGTCCAGGTGGACCTGGCGCAGATCGCCGCCATCGGTATCACCAACCAGCGCGAAACCACGGTGGTGTGGGATCGCGCCACGGGCCAGCCGATCCATAACGCCATCGTGTGGCAGTCGCGACAGAGCGCGGCCATCTGCGAGCAGTTGCGTGCGGATGGCTACGAGTCGCTCGTGCGCGAGCGGACCGGCTTGCTGATCGATGCCTATTTCTCCGGCACCAAGTTGCGCTGGATCCTCGACCATGTCGACGGCGCACGCGAACGCGCCGAGCGTGGCGAGCTACTGTTCGGCACCATCGATAGCTGGCTGATCTGGAACCTCAGTGGTGGGGCAGCCCACGTCACCGACGTCAGCAATGCGGCACGCACGTTGCTGTACGACATCCATCGGCGTTGCTGGGACGACGATCTGCTGCAGATGCTGGATATTCCACGTGCCCTGCTGCCGGAGGTGCGTTCGAGCAGCGAGGTGTATGCGCATACGGCGCCGGTGCAGTTTTTCGGTGCCCGCATTCCCATCGCTGGCGTCGCGGGCGACCAGCAGGCGGCATTGTTCGGGCAGGCGTGCTTCACGCCGGGCATGGCCAAGAACACCTATGGCACCGGCTGCTTCATGCTGATGAACACCGGTGAGAAGGCGGTGCCGTCGAAGCACGGCCTGCTCACTACCATCGCGTGGCAACGCGGTGATCGCACGGAGTACGCCCTGGAGGGCAGCATCTTTGTCGCCGGCTCGGTGATCCAGTGGCTGCGCGATGGGCTGCGCATGCTGGGCAAGGCCAGTGAATCGCAGGCCTATGCCGAACGCGTGGCATCGAGCGAGGGCGTGTACGTGGTGCCCGCCTTTGTCGGGCTTGGCGCGCCGTACTGGCGCAGCGACGTGCGGGGTGCGGTATTCGGGCTCAGCCGCGGCACCAGCAAGGAACACTTCGTGCGCGCGGCACTGGAATCCATGGCCTATCAATCGCGCGACGTGCTCACCGCGATGGAAGCCGATGCGGGTATTGCGCTGAAGGAGTTGCGCGCCGACGGTGGCGCGATTGCCAACGACTTCATGGCCCAGTTCCAGAGCGACATGCTGGGCGTGCCGGTATTGCGTCCGCGCGTGCAGGAAACGACGGCGCTGGGCGCGGCTTACCTGGCCGGACTGGCGGTGGGCTTTTGGCGCGATTGCGAGGAGATCGCCCAGCTATGGCAGGTCGATCGACGCTTCGTGCCGACGATGCCGCAAGCGGAGCGCGAGCAGTTGTACCGCGGCTGGCAGGACGCCGTGAATGCCACCATGGGCTTTCGGGTGGCCTGAAACGAACGAGGCCCCCACGCGGGAGCCTCGGGTGCGATCGAGTAGCGAGCTGAATCAGTCGATCGCGTAGCCGAACTGTTCCTTGAACTCGGCAGCGAACTGCGCGTAGTCGAAGCGCTGGTTCTGCGTGCCCGGATGCTCGACCTTCAGCGCGCCCATCAACGAGGCCATGCGGCCCACGGTCGGCCAGTCCTTGCCGTTCATCAGGCCGAAGATCAGGCCGGCGCGGTAAGCGTCGCCGCAGCCGGTGGGATCGACCACGCGGCGTTCGCGGGCGGGCGGGATCTCATGCGTCGTGCCGCCAGTGTGGATCAGCGAGCCGCGCGGACCCTGCGTGACGATATAAGCCTGCACGCGCGAGGCGATCTCCTGCGCGCTCCAGCCGGTGCGCTGCTGCAGCAGCTGCGACTCGTAGTCGTTGACGATGACGTAGGTGGCCTTCTCGATCATCGAGCGGAACTCGGCGCCGTCGAACAGCGGCATGGCCTGGCCCGGGTCGAAGATGAACGGCACGTCGCGTGCGGCGAACTCGTCCACGTGCTGCAGCATGGCGTCGCGGCTGTCCGGCGCCACGATGGCGAAGCTGATCTCCGGGATGTCGCGCACGTGGTTCTCGTGCGCGCTCAGCATGGCGCCCGGATGGAAGGCGGTGATCTGGTTGTTGTCCAGGTCGGTGGTGATGAAGCACTGCGGCGTGAACTGGTCGTCGAACTCGCGCACATAGTCCAGGCGGATGCCGCATTTCTGCATATGGGCGCGATACGGGCCGAAATCCTGGCCCACGGTAGCCACCGGCAGCGGGTCGGCGCCGAGCAGCTTGAGGTTGTAGGCGATATTGCCGGCGCAGCCGCCAAATTCGCGGCGCATCCGCGGCACCAGGAACGACACGTTCAGGATATGGACCTGATCGGGCAGGATGTGGTTCTTGAACTGGTCCTGGAACACCATGATGGTGTCGTAGGCGAGCGATCCGCAGATGACGGCAGACATGGCGCGAGCATGTTCCCTGGCAGATGAACGGGTAGCCAGCTGGCGACAGTACCAGCCTGGCCCAAAGTTCCAGATCATACCGGCATATGGCCCAAACCGCGACTTTCTTGCGAAGGCGGACTGGGTCACATGCCATCAAAAACGCCCATATCACCGCGTATAACAAGGCTTTCTTAACGAGATTGTCCTTGCGGAACGGGGGTTTGCTGTCTAGACTGGCGCGCTCACTTTTTAGCCATTGCCGATGCACGGCGGACCCATGTTCAAGAAGTTTCGCGGATTTTTCTCCAACGACATTTCCATCGATCTCGGCACCGCCAATACGCTGATTTATGTGCGTGGCCAGGGCATCGTCCTGAATGAACCGTCGGTGGTGGCCATTCGCCAGGATCGTGGTCCGGGCGGCCCGCGCGCCGTGGCGGCGGTGGGCAGCGATGCCAAGAAGATGCTGGGTCGTACGCCGGGCAACATCGCCACGGTGCGCCCGATGAAGGATGGCGTGATCGCCAACTTCTCGATGACCGAAGCGATGCTGCAGCACTTCATCAAGCAGGTGCACAAGTCGCGCATGCTGCGTCCCAGCCCGCGCGTGCTGGTGTGCGTGCCGTGCGGTTCCACCCAGGTGGAACGCCGCGCCATCAAGGAATCGGCCGAAGGCGCCGGTGCCCGCGACGTGTTCCTGATCGAAGAGCCCATGGCCGCTGCGATCGGCGCCGGTATCCCGGTGCATGAGGCGCGTGGCTCGATGGTGCTGGATATCGGTGGCGGTACCTCCGAAGTGGCGGTGATCTCGCTCAACGGCATCGTCTACTCGCAGTCCGTGCGCGTGGGCGGCGACCGCTTCGACGAGGCCATCATCAACTACGTGCGCCGCAACCACGGCACGCTGATCGGCGAATCCACCGCCGAGCGCATCAAGATGGAAATCGGCTGCGCGTTCCCGCAGAGCGAGGTCAAGGAGATCCAGATCTCCGGCCGTAACCTCGCCGAGGGCGTGCCGCGCATGTTCACCATCAACTCCAACGAAGTACTCGAAGCGCTGCACGAGCCGCTGTCCGGCATCGTGGCAGCGGTCAAGTCGGCACTGGAGCAGACCCCGCCCGAGCTGTGCTCGGACGTGGCTGAGCGCGGCATCGTGCTGACCGGCGGTGGCGCGCTGCTGCGCGACCTCGATCGCCTGATCTCGGAGGAAACCGGCCTGCACGTGCAGGTGGCCGACGAGCCGCTCACCTGCGTGGCGCGCGGTGGTGGCAAGGCGCTGGAGCTGATCGATCAGCACGGCAGCGATTTCTTCGCTGCCGAATAAGTCACCGACGGGGGCAGGGTAGGCCATGGCGCTCGCGCGCGAGGAATCCTCGCCCCTGTTCGCCGGCACCGTAGCCGGCACACTCAGGCTGATCCTGTATCTCGCGCTGGCCATGGTGCTGATGGTGCTCGACCATCGCAATGGCTGGATCTGGCGCCTGCGCTATGCCACCTCGGTGGTGGTTGAGCCGATCTACCACCTGGCCGGCCTGCCGGCGGCCGGCATGCGCACGCTCAGCGTGGCCTTTGCCGATCGCAAGCGGCTCACCGAGCAGAACCAGCGCCTGCGCGAAGACCTGCTGCTGGCCAACGCCAAGCTCAATCGCATGGCCGCCGTGGCCGAGCAGAACCAGCGCCTGAAAGAACTGCTCGATACGCAGCACAGCCTGGAACTCAACGTGCAGCTGGCCCGCGTGATCGACGTGGACCTGGGCGCCTACCGTCACCGCATGTTGCTCAACGTGGGCGCGCGCGATGGCGTGAAGGCCGGCCAGGTGGTGATCGATGCGCACGGCGTGATGGGGCAGGTGGTGGAAGTCATGCCGCGCACCTCGCTGGTGATGCTGGTGACCGACCCGGACCACGCCATCCCGGTGGTGATCGAGCGCACGGGCTTGCGCACCGTGGCCTATGGCGTGCACGAAGGTGACCAGCTGAGCCTGCCCAATATCTCCATGGCCGCCGACGTGCATGCGGGTGACAAGCTGCTCACCTCGGGCCTGGGCGGGCGTTTCCCGCCCGGCTTCCCGGTGGGCGAGATCACCAGCGTGGAGCAGTCGCCCTCGGGCATGTTCCTGGAAGGGCGTGCGCGCCCCACGGCCGATCTCGATCGCAGCGAGGACGTGCTGTTGCTGCATGACCTGGCCGAGCCGGTGGGGCCGCCGGAACCGGGTGCGACGGCCGGACCACCGTCCGACCTGGCACCGGCCCCCGCGCCGGCCGCCAGCAGCGCCACGCCGCCGCGTGCGGCCGATCCCAAGCCCGTCGCGGCACCCGCGGCAGCCAGTTCGACGCCGGTGCAGCCATGAACAAGCAACGCATAAGCCTGCTGTGGTTCGTTGGCACCTTGGTGTTTGCCTTGCTGTCCATGCTGGTGCCATTGCCGGCGCCGCTGCAGCCATTCAAGCCGTATTGGCCGGCGCTGTTCTTGCTGTACTGGTCGCTGGAATCCAGTGACCGGGTCAACCTGGGCACGGCCTTCATCATCGGCCTGTGCGCGGACCTGCTCGATGGCGTGCTGCTGGGCGAGCAGGCCATGCGCCTGTGCGCGCTGGTGTTCATCGCGTTGCGCTTTCGTTCGCGCCTGCGCTTCTTCCCGATGTGGCAGCAGACCCTGGCGGTGCTCGCGCTGCTGGTCAACGACCGCATCCTGCTATTGATCGTGCGTACCTTTGCGGGCGAGTCACTGCCGCCGGCCAGCTGGTGGATTTCGCCGTTCGTCGGTGCGGCGTTGTGGCCGTTCCTGTTCCTGCTCATGGATGACCTGCGCATGCGCTTGCGCATCCAGTAGCGACCATGGCGCTGAAGCGACGACGCTCCATGAAGGATGCCCGCGGCGAGAGCGCGCTGTTCCAGCGCCGCGCGCTGGCGGGCTTCGTGCTGATCCTGCTGGGCCTGTGCACGCTGGTGGCGCGTTATCACTACCTGCAGGTGCAGCGGCACGACGAGTTTGCGCTGCGCTCGGAAAACAACCGCATCAAGCCGCGCGCCATTCCGCCCGCGCGCGGCCTGATCTTCGATCGCAACGGCGTGCTGCTGGCCGACAACGTGCCCGCCTTTCGCCTGGAAGTGGTGCCCGAGCAGGTGCCGGACATGAAGGCGATGCTGGCCGAGATCGGCACCGTGGTGCCGCTGGGCGACGACGACATCGAAACCTTCAAGAAGCAGCTCAAGCAGAATCGCCGTTTCGACAGCGTGCCGCTCAAGCTGCACCTGACCGAAGACGAGATCGCCCGCTTCGCCATCAATCGTTGGCGTTTCCCGGGCGTGGACGTGGTGCCGTACCTCACCCGGCGTTACCCGTATGGGCCGCTGTTCGCCCATGTGGTGGGCTATGTGAGTCGCATCGATGCGGACGACCTCAACCGGCTCGATGCGGATCGCTACAAGGGCACCAGCCATGTGGGACGCAGCGGATTGGAGCGATCCTACGAGGACACGCTGCACGGCGAGCCCGGCTATGAACTGGTCGAGGTCAATGCCGATGGCCGCACCCAGGCGGTGCTGGAAACGCATCCACCCACGCCAGGCAAGAACCTCTACCTGAGCATCGATGTGCGTGTGCAGAAGGCCGCCACCGAGGCGTTCGATGGCAGGCCCGGGTCGGCTGTTGCCATCGACCCGCGCAATGGCCAGGTGCTGGCGATGGTCAGCGTACCGAGCTACGACCCCAACCTGTTCGTCAATGGCATCAGCAAGGCTGACTACACTGCCTATATGACGGCCGAAGACAAGCCGCTGCTCAACCGCGCGCTGAAGAGTGCGTATCCGCCAGGTTCGACGGTGAAGCCGTTCCTGGCGCTGGGCGGCCTGGAAATGGGCATCCGCCGGCCGGAAGACACCGTGCTGTCGACCGGCCAGTTCTGCATACCGGGGCAGCAGCGTTGTTACCGTGATGCTGAGGTAGGTGGTACTGGCGTGACCAACATGGTGCGTGCCATTGAGCTTTCCACCAATACGTATTTCTACAAGCTTGCGTTGGACATGGGCATCGACCGCCTGAGCTCGTGGATGGGTGGGCTTGGCTTTGGCAAGAAGACCGGCATCGATCTACTTGGGGAGGCTGAAGGCATCCTGCCATCGCGCGAGTGGAAGGCGACGCGAAGTAAGTATCCGTGGTTTCAGGGTGAAACCGTGATTGCGGGCATCGGTCAGGGCTACTGGAACGTCACCTCGTTGCAACTGGCGCATGCCACGGCGACCTTGGCGGGACATGGCATACCGTACGAGCCACGGTTGGTCATGGCCACCGCAGCCGTGAAGGAACATCCGGTCCCGCTCCCCAATCCACCCACCGGCCCCTCGCTGATTCGTAAACCGCATGACTGGGATGTAGTGAACCAGGGCATGGAGGCCGTGGTGACCGGCGGTACCGGCAAGCGTGTATTTATCGGATTCCCCTACGTGGTTGCCGGCAAGAGTGGTACCGCCGAGCGCTTTTCTCGCCGCAGCAACGAAGTTGATAACAACAAGAACACGGCCTACCTCGCGGCGCGCCATCGCGCCTGGTTCATTGCTTACACGCCGACTGAAGCGCCTCGTATCGCGGTGGTAGCGATGCTGGAGGCTGGCGCCTGGGGCGCTGACGATGCCGGCCCCATCGTGCGAAAGGTGATGGAGGCATGGATCGCGGCGACGGGCGGTTCGGTGCCGCCGAAGAGCGCGCCGGAGGGTGTCCCGGCGGGGCCGTCGAGTGTGCCGGAGGTACCGGAAGATATACCTGTGGCCACGCCGGCCGACATGCCTGCCGGACCGCCGCCGGACAGTTCCAGCACGGCCCAGCCCGATGACGGTGGCAACCCATGATCGACGCCCTCCAGGACCGCTTGGTGAGCTTCCTGCGCCGCTTGATGAAGCGGCCGCGCATCGACCTGCCATTGGCCTTTGGCCTGCTCGTGCTTGCCGGCGTCGGGCTGACGACGTTGTACAGCGCCAGCGGCGGCAGCATGCCGATGATTCTCAGCCAGGCCGGTCGCTTCGTGATGGGCGGCATGTTGCTGCTGCTGATCTCGCGTATTCCGCCGACCGTCTTGCGCAGCTGGACGCCCTGGCTCTACGCAGGCAGCGTGGCCTTGCTGCTGGTGGTGGCGGCGCTGGGCGAAGTGCGCAGCGGTTCCAAGCGCTGGCTGGATCTGGGCGTGCTGTCGTTCCAGCCGTCCGAACTGCTCAAGCTCACCATGCCGATGATGGTGGCCTGGTATCTGCACCCGCGCCAGCTGCCGCCGAGCTGGAAGGACATCGTCACGGTCGGCATCCTGATCGCGATTCCCGCGGGCCTGATCGCCGAGCAGCCCGATCTGGGCACCGCCCTGCTGGTGAGTGCCGCCGGTGCATTCGCGCTGTTCCTGTCGGGCATGCGCTGGTGGAAGATCGGCAGCCTGCTGGCCGTCGTGGGCGGCATGATTCCGGTGGCCTGGCATTTCCTGCACGAATACCAGCGCAATCGCGTGCGCACCTTGCTCGACCCGGAATCCGATCCGCTGGGCAACGGCTGGCACATCATCCAATCGCAGATCGCGGTGGGCTCCGGCGGCCTGTTCGGCAAGGGCTGGCAGCACGGCACGCAGTCGCGCCTGGATTTCCTGCCCGAGCACACCACCGACTTCATCTTCGCGGTGTTCTCCGAGGAGTTCGGCCTGGTCGGCGTCATCGGCATCATGCTGTTGTATGCCTTCATCATCGGCCGTTGCCTGTGGATTGCAATGGAGGCGCGCGATACCTATTCGCGCCTGCTGGCCGGTGCGATCGGCATGAGCTTCTTCGTGTACGTGTTCGTCAATGGCGGCATGGTGGCCGGCATGTTGCCGGTGGTGGGCGTGCCGATGCCGTTGATCAGCTATGGCGGCACTTCGGCGGTGTCGCTGCTGACCGGGTTCGGCGTGCTGATGTCGATCCACGCCAACCGCAAGGTGCACGACTGAGGTTGGCGCAAAAAGTGTTCGATCGGGGCCGGTTTGCGCGTGCTTGCGTGCTAGGCTTTGCGCGAAGCCGTTCACGACAGCGAAGTCCTTCATGCACTTGAATTCCGCGTCGCTCCCGACTCGTCGCCTTGTCGCCACGCTGGGCCTGCTCGTCGCCGCTGCATGCATGCCCGCCCTTGCGCAAACCCATCCCGGCCAGGACCAGTTGGTCAGCGAAGTGGCCAGGGACACCGGCAAGGATCCGCAGGCGCTCAACGCACTGCTCGATGGCGCCAGGAAGCAGCAGAGCATCCTCGACGCGATCAGCCGCCCGGCCGAAGCCAAGCCGTGGAAAGACTACCGGCCGATCTTCATCACGCCCCAGCGTATCAACGACGGCATCGCGTTCTATCGCGCGCATCGTGGGTTGCTGGAGAGCATTGGCCGGCAGTACGGCGTGGCGCCCGAGTACATCGTGGCCATCATCGGCGTGGAAACCTCCTACGGCCGCAACACCGGCAAGTACAAGGTGCTCGACGCGCTGGTGACGCTGGGCCTGTACTACCCGCCGCGCGCCAGCTTCTTCCGTGGCGAGCTGAAGACCCTGCTGGAACTGCCGGACAACCATCTGGCCGGTCCGCTGGACACGCTCACCGGCTCGTATGCCGGCGCGCAGGGCTGGGGCCAGTTCATGCCTTCGAGCATCCGCGACTACGCCGTGGATGCCGATGGCGACGGTCGCATCGACCTGAAGAACTCGCTGCCGGACATCTTCGCCAGCGTGGCCAACTATTTCGCCAAGCATGGCTGGCAGACCGGCGGCCCGGTGGCGGCGCGCGCGCAGGCCGATGGCGCCGCCAAGCCGATCACGGTGAAGGATTCCTCGCCGCAGTGGGCGCTGGAGCAATTGGAGGCCTGGGGCTACGCGCCCGGGCAGCTGCTCAATCCGGGCCAGCCCAGCAGCCTGCAGTCGCTGGATGGCGAAAACGGCAAGGAATACTGGTTCACCTTCCAGAATTTCTATGTGATTACCAAGTACAACCGCAGCCCGTTGTACGCGCTGGCGGTGCATCAGCTCGCGCAGGCGATTGCCCAGGGGGCAGGCGTGACGGATAGCGCGCAATGAGGTGGCAGCACGCGCTGCCGTGTTTGCTGATGGCGTTGCTGGCCGGCTGTAGCGGCGGCAAGACCCGTCCCTCGACGGGGTCGGGCTCGGGTTCGCGCGGTACGGTTTCCTCCGGCGGCGGCTCGTCGCGTGGCGGCATCTATGACGACACCAGCCGCCCGCAGAGCAGCCGTTACCGCGACGGCAGCGACAGCGTGCCCGGTGGTCCGCCGCCGGACGTGAGCAAGCTGCCGGAGCCGGTGCCCAAGGTCGAGCCGCGTGCGCTGTACGGCAACAAGTCGCCCTACAGCGTGCTGGGGCAGACCTATAACGTGCTGGCCAGTCCCAATGGCTATGTCGAGCGTGGCATTGCCTCGTTCTACGGCAATAAGTTCCACGGCTACAAGACCTCCAGCCTGGAGGACTACGACATGTACCAGTTCACCGCCGCGCACAAGACGCTGCCGCTGCCCAGCTACGCGCGGGTGACCAACCTGGAGAACGGCAAGAGCGTGATCGTGCGCATCAACGATCGCGGTCCGTTCCACGACAACCGCCTGATCGACCTGTCCTTCGCGGCGGCGGTGAAGATCGGCGTATGGCCCAAGGGCACCGGCCTGGTGGAAGTGCGCGCGATCGACCCCACCCAGCCGCTCGACGCGCAAACCCTGCCGCCGCCACCGCCGCCGCCCAAACCCGCCAGCCCGGGGCCAGGGATTTACCTGCAGGTGGGCGCATTCTCCGACGTCGGCAATGCCGAGCGGGTGGCCCAGCAACTGCGCGCCGCCAATTTTGCGCCGGTACAGGTGGTGGATGCCCAAATCAACGGTCGCAATATCCGCCGCGTGCGGGTTGGGCCGCTCGTCAGCGTTGACCAGGCCGACGACGTCACCTCGCGCATCGAGGGCATGGGGCTGCCCAAGCCGCAGGTCGCGGTAGACTGATGCATTGAATTCTTGCGGCGTCTCCGGCGCCGCCATACAGCACTGGATCGAATCGAACGATGAGCCTATTCCGCCGTACCCTGTCCTCGCTTGCCGTCGCCGCCCTGGTTGTCGGCACCGCCTTCGCCCAGCAGACCCCGCCCAAGCCCGTGCCGGTGCCGCGCCCGGTGACGCCGGAGGCGCCGGTCCCGCCGCCGCCGGATGTGGACGGCAAGACCTGGGTGCTGATGGATTACGCCACCGGCCAGATCCTGGCGTCCAAGGATCCGGACGTGCGCGTGGAGCCGGCCTCGATCACCAAGATCATGACCGACTACGTGATCTCGGCCGAGGTCGCCAACGGCAAGATCCACATGACCGACCCGGTCAACATCAGCGAGAACGCCTGGCGCGGCGGCGGTGCGGGCACCGACGGCTCCACCAGCTTCCTCAAGCTCAACAGCCAGGTGCCGCTGAAGGACCTGCTGTATGGCCTGATCATCCAGTCCGGCAACGATGCCGCCATCGCGCTGGCCGAGCATGCCGCCGGCTCGGAGCCGGCGTTCGCCAACCTGATGAATGCCTACGCCAAGCAGCTGGGCATGACCAATTCGAACTTCGAGAACGCGTCCGGCTACCCGATCGCCAATCACTACACCACGGCACGCGACATCGCGATTCTTTCGCGCGCGCTGATCCACGACTTCCCCGAGGACTATGCGATCTCGGCGATCAAGGATTTCGAGTGGAACGGCATCAAGCAGCACAACCGCAACCTGCTGCTGTGGCGTGACCAGACCGTCGACGGCATCAAGACCGGCCACACCGCCGCCGCCGGCTACTGCCTGGCCGCCTCGGCCAAGCAGGGCGATTCGCGCATGATCGCCATCGTGATGGGCTCCAGCAACGAGAAGGCCCGTGCCGATGCCGCGCTGGCGCTGATGAACTACGGCTTCCGCTTCTACGAAACCCACACTCTCTACGACGCCAGCAAGCCGCTGGCCACGCCCAAGCTGTGGAAGGGCCAGAGCAACGAGCTGCCGCTGGGCGTGTCCGACAACGTGCTGGTCACCGTCAAGCGCGGCGACTACGACAAGCTCAAGGCCACCATGGACATTCCGGCCACGCTGATCGCCCCGTTCACCAAGGGCCAGCAGGTGGGCACGCTGCGCATCACGCTCGATGGCCAGCCGGTGCAGAACGTGCCGTTGATCGCCCTGGCCGATGCCCCTCAGGCCGGTTTCTTCGGCCGCCTGTGGGACAGCATCATGCTGTGGTTCCATAGCGACAAGAAGCCCGACGCCAAGTAAGGGAGACAGCCTCATGCGCGATGTCGATTCGATCCAAGCCCAGCAGGAAGGCCAGGGTTTCCAGTTTCCCGGTGAGTTCGAGATCACCGCCATGGGCAATGCCAGCGCGGACCTGAAGGCCCGCGTGCCGCTGATCCTCGAAGGCATCGGCCTGCACGTGCTGCATGAGACGGTGAAGCACCGTCATTCGCGGGAAGGCAACTTTCTGTCGGTGACGGTGAGTTTCCGCTGCGACAACCGCGAGCAGTACGACCTGGCCCATGTAACGCTGCGGGCCGATCCGGATATCCGTTACACGCTGTAGGTGCGCCATTGGGCGGGTCGTGATGCGCCATGGCGCTTCGCGACCGGGCCCCTCTTGGCTTCGCCGTACCCCGGCCGCATCTCCTTCAGACCCCGCCCCACCAGGTTCAGTCCCCCATGTCCCTGCCGCTCAAAGTCCGTCGTCTCGGTCGCCAGCCTTACGCGGCGACGTGGGAGGCGATGAGCCAGTTCACCAACAACCGCGGCCCCGACACGCCCGACGAGCTGTGGCTGCTCGAGCATGACCCGGTATTCACCCAGGGCCAGGCCGGCAAGGCCGAGCATGTACTGGCGCCAGGGGATATCCCGGTGGTGCAGGTGGATCGCGGCGGCCAGGTGACCTACCACGGCCCCGGCCAGATCGTGGCCTACCCGCTGATCGACCTGCGCCGTGCTGGCGTCAGCGTGCGCGAGCTGGTCAACAAGATCGAGCAATCCATCATCGATACGCTGGCGCATTGGAATATCGGCGCCGAGCGGCTGGAAGGCGCCCCGGGCGTCTACGTGGCTGGCGCCAAGGTGGCGGCCCTGGGTTTGCGCGTGCGGCGCGGCTGCAGTTTCCACGGCCTGGCCTTCAACGTGAACATGGATCTGGAGCCCTACCACCGCATCAACCCCTGCGGTTACAAGGGTTTGGCGGTCACTCAAGTGCTAGACTTGGGCGGTCCGTCGCGCCTGTCGGACGTCGAGGACGCCCTGGTGGAGGAGTTCTGCCGCCAGTTTGGTTTCGACGCCGAGCCGGCTGCCCCCATCCTTCCTGAACTACCCGCTCGTGTAGCGGTCTAGGCTTACCTACATGAGCGAAATTTCCACTTCCAAGGCCATCCCGATCAGCGTGGTCGGCGGCGCCCCCGCCGTCGACAAGCAGCTCGGTAACGACAAGATCGCGCTCAATCGCGCGGGTTTCGACACGGCCGTTCCCACCCTGCGCAAGCCCAGCTGGATCCGCGTGCGGTTGCCGCAGGGCAATGCCGTGCAGCAGCTGAAGTCGCGCCTGCGCGAAAACTCGCTGGTGACGGTGTGCGAGGAAGCCAGCTGCCCGAACATCCACGAGTGCTTCAGCAAGGGCACCGCCACCTTCATGATCCTGGGCGAGGTGTGCACCCGCCGCTGCTCGTTCTGCGACGTGGCCCATGGCCGCCCGGCCGCGCCCGATCCGCTGGAGCCGGCGCGCCTGGCCGAGACCATCCGCGACATGCGCCTGAAGTACGTGGTGATCACCTCGGTGGACCGCGACGACCTGCGTGATGGCGGTGCCGAGCATTTCGCCGCGTGCATTCGCGCGGTGCGCCACGCCAGCCCCAACATCCGCATCGAGATCCTCACGCCGGATTTCCGCGGCAAGGGCCGCATGGAACGCGCGCTGGAAGTGCTCAAGGACTTCCCGCCGGACGTGTTCAACCACAACCTCGAAACCGTGCCGCACCTGTATCGCGAAGTGCGTCCGGGCGCCGACTACCAGTGGTCGCTGGACCTGCTCAAGCGCTTCAAGGCGCAGCATCCGGACGTGCCGACCAAGTCCGGCATCATGCTGGGCCTGGGCGAAACCCTGGAGCAGGTGCTGGAAACCATGCGCGACCTGCGCGCGCATGATGTCGAGATGATCACCATCGGCCAGTACCTGCAGCCGACCCCGCATCATCACCCGGTGATCCGCTACTGGACGCCGGAAGAATTTGAAACCCTGCGTGAGGCCGGTGAGGCGATGGGCTTCCATCACGTCGCCTCCGGTCCGCTGGTGCGTTCGTCCTACCACGCCGACCTGCAGGCTCACGCCGCGGGCGTCACTGAGCACGCCTAAAGAGAACCTATGAAACTGCGTCCCTCGCTAGCCCTGCTGCTCGCCCTTGCCGTCACTGGCGTTGGCGTCCATGCGCAGTCCGCCGCTGACCTCACCGACGACAGCGCACCGCGCAAGTTCTCCACACTGCCGTTGAAGCCCACGGTGTCGCAGGCGCAGGCGGCGCAGCTTTCCGCGCGCTTCCTCACCCGCTTCCACTACGACGCGCAGCCGCTCGACGATGCGATGTCGCAGAAGATCTACAAGGCCTATCTCGAAAGCCTCGACGGCGAGAAGGTGTTCTTCACGCAGGCCGACCTGGCCAAGTTCGAGCCGCTGAAAACGCAGTTGGACGATGCGATCTGGAACCAGGATCTCGCTGGCCCGTTCGGCATGTTCAACCTGTACGTGCAGCGCGCCATCGAGCGCATGACCTATGCGCGCGGCCTGCTCGCCAAGGGTTTCGACTTCTCGGCGAACGAGAGCTACAACTTCGACCGCAAGAAGGCCGAGTGGCCGAAGGACCAGGCCGAGCTGGATACCTTGTGGCGCCAGCGCACCGAAAACGACTGGCTGCGCCTGAAGCTCGCCGGCAAGACCGATGACGAGATCCGCAAGACGCTGGACAAGCGCTACGCCGGTTACATCGACCGCGTGAAGCAGCTCGATGGCGAGGACGCGTTCCAGTCGTTCATGAACGCCTATGCCGAATCCACCGATCCGCACACCGATTACCTCGGCCCCCGCGCGGCGGAGAATTTCGACATCTCCATGAAGCTGTCGCTGGAAGGCATCGGCGCCGTGCTGCAGGCACGCGACGAGTACACCGCGATCCGCGAAGTGGTGCCGGCCGGCCCGGCGGCCAAGTCCGGCAAGATCCACGTGGGCGACCGCATCGTGGCGATCGGCGAGGGCGCCAACGGCCCGATGGTCGACGTCATCGGCTGGCGCCTGGACGACGTGGTCAAGCATATCCGCGGCAAGAAGGACACCACCGTGCGGCTGGAGATCCTGCCGGCCGACGCGGGCGTGGACGGCAAGCACGAACTCATCAGCCTGGTGCGCCAGAAGGTGAGCATCGAGGAGCAGGCGGCCAAGAAGAAGGTCATCGAGATCAAGGACGGCGATGTCAGCCGCAAGATCGGCGTGATCGACCTGCCCAGCTTCTATTCCGACTTCGGCGCGCGCCGCGAGGGCGACAAGGACTTCAAGAGCGCCACCCGCGACGTGGCCAAGCTGCTTGGCGAGCTGAAGGCCGCCGGCGTCGAAGGTGTGGTGATCGACCTGCGCAACAACGGCGGCGGCTCGCTGGCCGAAGCCAATGAGCTCACCGGCCTGTTCATCGACCAGGGTCCGGTGGTGCAGGTGCGCGACGCCCGTGGCGAAGTGCAGGTGCAGGGCGACGACGATCCGGGCATGGCGTGGAGTGGCCCGATGGCAGTGCTGGTGAACCGCGGTTCGGCCTCGGCGTCGGAGATCTTCGCCGCAGCGATCCAGGACTACGGCCGCGGCCTGATCATCGGCCAGCCGACCTTCGGCAAGGGCACCGTGCAGAACCTGGTCGACCTGGACCGCTTCACCCACAGCACCAAGGAAAAGCCGCAGTACGGCGAGCTGAAGATGACCATCCAGGAATTCTTCCGCATCAACGGCGGCTCGACCCAGCTCAAGGGCGTGACGCCGGACATCCAGTATCCGAAGAACGGCGACGAGAAGGATTTCGGCGAGTCCACCTACGACAACGCGCTGCCGTGGACGCAGATTCCGCCGGCCGACTACAAGCCGGTGGCCGACCTGAAGGCCTACCTGAGCCCGCTGCAGGCCAAGCACGATGCGCGTACGGCCAAGTCGCCCGCGTGGAAGCTGATGCTCGACGAGCTGGCGCAGTACCGCAAGATGCGCGACAAGACCTCCGTCTCGCTCAACTTCGCCCAGCGACAGGCCGAGCGCAAGGAGCAGGACGCCATCCAGGCCGACTTCCGTGCGCGTCACAAGGCCATCGATGGCGACGTGGGCGATGACGACAGCGTGGTGCTCGACGATGGCCTCAACGCCAACGAGCGCAGCCTCAAGTCCGAGCTGAAGCAGGAAGACGAAGCCAAGAAGGCCGCCGATCCGCAGCTGCAGGAAACGGCGCACATCCTGTTTGACGCCGTGGGCATGATCAAGGCCGACCCGAAGCTTGCCGCTGAAGTGTTGCCTTACGGCGGCAAGTTCGACACGAGCTCGACGGCTGCCGTGGTTCCGGCCACGCCGGCGCCCACGCCGGCCATCAATCACTGAGTTTCCCTGCCACGGGGAAGCAGCAAGGGCGGTGCGCAGGCGCCGCCCTTTTTTTGTGCCCACTGTCTGCAACCAGGTGCTGCGGCAAGCGGGCGCATCTCGTTGTGCAAAATCAGGCGCACCGCCTTAGCTGTTGATTTCGCTGGCGATTCGTAACTTCTTGCCGTTTGAGAGTAAGAATGATTTGCAATACGATGCCGCCGGGCGCTCCCTGGCGAGCGCGATCCGCAAGATCAACGACGATAGGGTGGGGTGATGCTGAAGGGAGTGGTTCGCAAGCGGTGGCGCGCAGCCGCCGGGGGCGCGGGACGATGCCGCCTGGCTTCGGTCGGCGTGGGCGTTGCGTTCGCGGTGGCGTTGCTGGCGTCGTCGCCGTTGCTGGCGGCGCCACCGCCGCTGTCGGTGCCGATCAGCTCGGAGCAGGACGCCAATGGACAGACCACCAGCCAGGCCAGCTTCCTGAGCAATCTCAAGCGCAGCAACTACATGCTCGGCGACATGTTTGGCCTGCGCACCTTCCTCAGCAAATACGGCATCTCACTGGCCATCCAGGAAACCAGCGAAGTGCTCGGCAACGTCAGCGGCGGCAGCCGCAAGGGCGCGCAATACGACGGCCTGACCCAGATGGTCATGCAGATGGATACGCGACGCGCCTTCGGCTGGTACGGCGGCCTGTTCAACATCAGCGCGTTGCAGATCCATGGCCAGAACCTCAGCGCGGATAATCTGCAGACCCTGCAGACGGCCAGCGGCATCGAAGCCGATCGCGCGACCCGCCTGTGGGAGCTGTGGTACGACCAGAAATTCCTCGAAGAGGATCGCCTGGACGTGAAGGTCGGCCAGCAAAGCGTCGACCAGGAATTCATCGTCAGCAACAACGCGGCGTACTTCGTCAACACCATGTTCGGCTGGCCGGCATTGCCGTCCTACAACATGCCCGGCGGCGGCCCGGCTTATCCGCTGTCGGCGCTCGGCATACGCCTGCGCTATCGGCCGGTGAACTCGATCACCCTGCTGCTGGGTGTGTTCAACGGTAGCCCGGTGAGCAACAACAACGGTGATCCGCAGCAGGTGAACGCATCGGGTACCAGTTTCCCGCTGGGCGGCGGCCGGCTGGTGATGGCCGAGTTGCAGTACGCCTATCCGTCGCTGGGCAGCATGGTCGAGCCGGGCGAGTCACAGCCGCTGGCGCGCACGTACCGCATCGGCGCGTGGTACGACACGGAGAATTTTGCCGACCAGCGCTATGACGTGAACGGCCAGCCGCTGGCCAGCCCGGCCAGCAACGGCGTGCCCGCCAACCATCGCGGCAACTTCTCGATGTACGTGGTGGCCGACCAGATGCTGTGGCGCAACGCCGCCGATCCCAACAACACGCTCAATGTGTTCGCGCGCCTGATGGGTACGCCGCAGAACGACCGCAACCTGATCCGCTCGAGCATGAATGCGGGCCTGGTTTATCACGAGCCTTTCCGCAATCGCGCGGACGACACCTTCGGCGTGGGCATGGGCTATGTGCACGTGACCAGCGGCGCGCAAGGTGCGGATCGCGATGTGGCCACCTATGCGGCCATCTCCGATCCGTACAGCTTCAATCCGGTCCGCGGTTCGGAAACCTATGTCGAGGCTACCTACCAGTACCAGCTGCGCCCCTGGTGGCAGCTGCAGCCGGACCTGCAGTACGTGTTCAACCCAGGTGGCGGCGTCGTCAATCCCAGCAATCCCACGCACCGCGTCCAGAACGAGCTGGTGCTGGGCCTGCGCACCAATATTCTGTTCTGAAGGCCAATGACATGCGTGATGTGATGAAGAGTGACTTGCAGGAAGCGCGGGATTCGTGGCGGGGCGTGTGCCTGTTGCTGGCGCTGGTGGCGGGCGTTGCCAGCGCGAACGAGTCGAAGGGTGTGCTGGAGACCATCCACCACCACGTGACCTTGGCCTCGACGGTCACCGAGAACGGTGACCTCAATCCCTATGCCGTGGTGGTGGCGCCGGTATCGGCGGGGAAGATCGAGAAAGACGATGTGTTGGTGGACAACTTCAACAACATCTCCAACCTGCAGGGCACTGGCACCACCATCGTCGGCTATCGCCCCTCGACCAAGCAGACCTACCTGGTGGCCAACCTGCCGCAGAAGCTGCCCGAGTGCCCCGGCGGCGTCGGCCTGACCACCGCGATGACCATGCTCAAGACCGGCTGGATCATCGTGGGCAGCACGCCGAGCACCGACGGCACCACCGCCACCAAAGGCGATGGCTGCGTGATCGTGCTCGATCCCAACGGCAAGATGGTCGCGGCCTGGTCCGGTGCCACCATCAACGATCCCTGGGGCGACATGGCGGTGGACGATCGCGGTTCCAGCGCGACCCTGTTCATCAGCATGGCGGGCTTTGGGCTGAAGAGCCCGGACGTGATCGATCCGGCTACCAAGTTCCCCGAAATCATCCACAAGGCCACGGTGCTGCGCCTGGAACTGAATATTCCCGATGGCAAGCCGCCGGAACTGGTCAGCCAGACCGTGGTGGGCGACGGCTTTGCGCAGCGCGCCGATCGCGACAACTTCCTGCTGGGGCCGACCGGGCTGGCGCTGGGTCCCGATGGCACGCTGTACGTCACCGATGGCCTGGACAATGTGATCACGGCCATTCCCGATGCGCTTACGCGTACCACCAGCGCGGGCACCGGCAAGGTGGTGACGCGCGATGGCCTGCTGAGCTGGCCGCTGGCGATGGTGTACACCTCCGGCCATCTGCTGGTGTGCAACGGCAAGAACGGCCAGGTGGTGGAAATCGATCCGTCGACGGGCGCGCAGGTCTATGCCCAGTGGATCGACTCCGACCAGGCGCAGTCGCCGCCGGGCAACGGTGATCTGTTCGGCATTGCCATCACGCCTGACGGGCAGGGCTTCTATTACGTCGAAGACGATATGAATACGCTCATGCGGGCAAGCCGATGAACGACTCCGATGCCTCCCATCCGCAACAGCCCGGGCGTCGCCGATTCCTCGCCACGGCAGCCACGGCGGCCACCGTCGCCGCCACCGTGCCGATGGCGGTCCTGCCCCAGGCGGCCCTTGCCGGCGCGGCCAAGGACAGTGACACGGTGCCATTCTGGGGCAGTCGCCAGGCCGGAGTGGTCACGCCCCAGCAGGGCAGCATCTACTTTGCGGCGTTCGACCTGGTCACCGCCGAGCGCGACGATGTCATCGCCTTGCTGCGCGCGTGGACGCAGGCGGCGGCGCGCTTGACGCAAGGGCTGCCGGTGGCTGATTCGGCGACCGATCCCGCCGCGCCGCCGGTGGATAGCGGCGAGGCGGCCGGCTTGTCGCCCAGTCGTCTCACCCTGACCTTCGGTTTTGGTCCCGGCCTGTTCACCAAGGATGGTGCCGATCGCTATGGCCTGGCCAGGCATCGTCCCGAGGCCTTGGTCGATCTGCCGCGATTCAATGGCGATCAGCTGGTGCCCGCGCGCACCGGTGGCGACCTGTGCGTGCAGGCTTGCGCGGATGAGCCGCAGGTGGCCTTCCACGCCGTGCGCCAGCTCGCGCGCGTGGCCGATGCCTGGGCCAGGATGCGCTGGGCGCAGTCGGGCTTCCTGGCGCAGTACAAGGACAAGGAAACCCCGCGCAACCTGATGGGCTTCAAGGACGGCACCATGAATCCGCCCATCGGCAGCAAGGCCGCCATGGACAAGTTCGTGTGGACCGGCGCCGAGGGCGGCTGGATGAAGGACGGTACCTATATGGTCGCCCGCCCCATCCGCATCGCGCTGGAGCACTGGGATCGCATGAAGCTCGGCTTCCAGGAGCAGGTGATGGGCCGCTCCAAGGCGAGCGGCGCGGCGCTGGGGCGCGAGCGCGAGTTCGACAGCCTCGACCTCGACGCCAGCGACGCCGACGGTAACCCGCTGCTTCCCGAGAATTCGCACGTGCGGCTCGGTGCGCCCGAACTCAACGATGGCGCGCAGGTGTTGCGTCGTTCCTATTCCTACGACAACGGCCTCAGCTTCACCGCCGAGCGCTGGCCGCCGTGGCGGCAGGGTATGGAGTTCGATGCGGGCTTGCTGTTCGTGTGTTTCCAGCGCGATCCGCGCACGGGCTTCATCAAGATCTTCGACAAGATGTCGAAGTTCGACATGCTCAACCAGTTCGTCACCCACGTCGGCGGCGGCCTGTTCGCCTGCCCGCCGGGAGCGGCGGAGGGTGGTTATATCGGCCAGCCGTTGTTCGAGCTGGCATAAGTCCAGCGCAAAGGCGGCGCCCAGGCGCCGCTTTTTTTCATGGACGCAGGCGGCGCGGGGCGCGCATGCTTGGGCCGGCCCGGACCATCTCGCGGGGATGCCCATGGATACGCTGCAGAACCTTGCCCTGGCAGGCGGCCTTTCCTGGGCCAGCGGTTTCCGGCTTTACGCCACCGTGTTGCTGGCCGGCCTGCTGGGGCGACTGGGCTATGTGCACCTGCCCGAAGGCTTGCAACTGCTCACCGACAACTGGGTGCTCGGCATCGCGGGCGTGATGGCCGTCGGCGAGTTCCTGGCCGACAAGATTCCCGCGTTCGACAGCGTGTGGGATGCGATCCACACGCTGGTCCGGGTGCCCGCCGGTACCTTGCTAGCCTGGGGTGTCTTTCGCGATGCCGGGCCCGGCACGCAATTCGCCGCCGCGCTGCTCGGTGGCTCGCTGGCGTTCGGCACGCATCTGGCCAAGACGGGCGGCAGGGCGTTGATCAACACCTCGCCCGAGCCTTTCAGCAACTGGGGCGCCAGTGCCGGCGAAGACATCTCGTGGCTGGGCGGCATGTACCTGATGTGGCGGCACCCCGAGGTGTTTCTGGTGCTGCTGCTGTTGTTCGTGCTGTTCCTGCTTTGGCTGGTGCCGAAGATCGTGCGTGGCTTGCGCACGCTGGCGCGCCGGTTGCGTGGGCAAGGTGCCGCGTCGTCGGGGACTTGAGAGGTGGATGCGGCCGCAGCTCACGGCAATCACCTCATGCTTCCCGCTCCGTCATCCCCGTCTTCGCAGGGACGACGGAGTAAAAGACGGTCAGCCTGCGTAGCGCTGCTGCAGGAATGCAAAGAACGCGCGCAGGCCCAGCGCTTCGCCGCCACGCGGGCGTCCCGGGCGGTCGGCGTCGTTCCATGCGTAGGTGTCCAGGTGCAGCCACGGCGTGGTCTCGGGCACGAAGCGTTCGAGGTACAGCGCCGCGGTGATCGCGCCGGCATGACGCGAGGCACCCGAGTTGGCCATGTCGGCCAGGTAGGACTCCAGCATCTTGCGGTACGGACGCCACAGCGGCAGACGCCACAGCGGATCGTTGGCGGCGCGGCCGGCGGCCAGCACGCGATCGGCCACATCGTCGCGGTTGGCGAACAGGGCAGGCAGGTCCGGGCCCAACGCGATGCGTGCCGCCCCCGTGAGGGTGGCGAAGTCGACGATCAGATCCGGCTGCTGCTCGCCGGCATAGGTAATGGCGTCGCACAGCACCAGGCGGCCCTCGGCGTCGGTGTTGTCCACTTCCACGGTAATGCCGGCGCGGGTGGTGATGACTTCGCCGGGACGCATCGCGGCGCCCGATACGGCGTTTTCCACCGCGGGAATCAGCAGTTGCAGGCGCACCGGCAGCCTGGCCTGCATGATCAGGCCAGCCAGCGCGATGGCATGCGCCGCGCCGCCCATGTCCTTCTTCATCCAGCGCATGCCGTCGGTGGGCTTGAGATCCAGGCCGCCAGTGTCGAAGCACACGCCCTTGCCGATCACCGCAAGCTTCGGGTCGCTGGCCTTGCCCCAGTTCAGCTCGATCAGGCGCGGCGAGCGATGGCTGGCGCGGCCCACCGCATGGATGGTGGGGAAGTTCGCTTCGAGCAGTTCGTCACCCACCCACTCGCGCACCTTGCCCCTGTGCGCTTTTCCCAGCTGCTTCACCGCTTCGGCGAGCTGCTTCGGGCCCATGTCCTCGGTAGGCGTGTTGACCAGGTCGCGTACCAGCGTGGTGGCTTCCACCAGCGGCGCCAGCACGTGCAGATCGGCGGCGGCGATGGCCAGTTTGGCCGGTGCGCGGCGTGCCTTGCGGTAGCGGGTGAATTCATAGGCGCCCAGCGCCCAGCCCAGGGCCGCCTGCAGGGTGTCCTTGAGCACACCCTCGTCGGCCAGGTGGTAGGTGGCTTCGGGCAGCACGCGCGGCAGGGCGCCGAGCGCGCTCAGCGCATCGCTGGCATCCACGCCGACCAGCACGCGCACCAGCTTGCCACCTTCGTCGGCGAGCAGGGCGAAGGTGCCCGGCGCGGCCTCGAAGGCGCAGTCGGCCAGCCAGCGTCGTTGCGCGGCGGTGAGGCGGCGCTTGGTGGCGGCAAAACGGGACGGGTCGGTGGTTTCGATGGCGATGCTCTGGCGCTCGCCGGCCTTGCGTTCGATCAGGACAGACATGGAATTCCTTGCGCGGCGCATCCGCTGGCCGCGGTGGCTACAGGTTACTTGGCAATGATGCTCGCTTTTGCTTCGAGGGGCGAGCGCAGTAGGTGCTTAGTGGCTTGCTTCCAGCCAGTCCGCGAGTGCCGCCATGTCGCGCAGATCCAGGTCGGGAGCGGGGCCCAGCGCACCGGGCCAGGGATGCCCGGCGCGGTTGATCCAGGCCGTGCGCAGCCCGGCGTCGCGCGCGCCCACCACGTCCAGTTCCGGATCATCGCCCACATGCAGGATTTCCCCGGGCGCGATGCCCAGGCGACGCGCCGCCTCGCGGAAGATGCGCGCGTCGGGCTTGGCCGCGCCGGTGTCGCGCGCGCTGACATGATGGGTGAAGTGTGCGCGGATGCCGATGCGGTCGAGATCGGCGTTGCCGTTGGTGAGGCTCGCCAACGGCCAGCGGCTGGCGATGCGCTGCAGCGCGGGCAGGCTATCGGGAAACAGCTCCACGCTGTTGCGTGCCGAGAAATAGATTTCCCACAACGTATCGAGTGGTGCCTGCTCGATGCCGCAGGTGGAAAACGCGCGCTGCATGGTGAGGTAGCGCTGCGCGGTGAAGTCGTGGGCCAGGTCGGTGCGTTCGGCCGCCACTTCCGCACGTAGCGCGCGCATGGCCGGGATGGGCCATGCGCGCGCTACGTCGGGAAAGTGCTGGCGCAGATACGCGTCCAGATCCCGATCGGCGCGCTCCAGGGCCGGCAATACCGGCCACAAGGTGTCGTCCAGGTCGAGCGTGACGGCGCGTATGCGCACGCGGCGCGGGCTCAGTTGCCGCTGACGCGCAGCACCTGATCCAGCTTCAGGGTGTCGCTCGAAAGATTGTTCCAGCTCTTGAGCTGCGCCACGGTCACCGAGTACTTCTTGGCGATGGTGGACAGCGTGTCGCCCTTGCCGACCGTATAGGTCTGGCTGGCGGCAGCCGTCGATGCGGTGCCGGCGCTGGCATCAGCCTTCGGATCGGCGGCGGCCGCGTTGCGTGCGTCCATCGCCTGCTTTGCTTCCTGCGTATGCTCGGAGGTCGGTGCCGCAGCGGCAGCGGCGGCGTAGGTGGCGCCCGGTGCGGCAACCGGCGTGGCTTCCGGGGTCGGTGCCGGAGCCGGTTCGTCAGGCATCTTGATGTCGTTTTCGGCGAGCAGCTTCTGGCGACGGGCCATGTCCTGCTCGGCCAGCTGCGGCGCATCGGTGTACGGCACCAGCTGGTGCTGGCGGGCGAGCGCCTTCACTTCGTCGGTGTGCAGGAATTCCATGAAGGCGGCGATCTGCGTGGCCTTCGGGCTGTTCTTGTCGGTGACCAGGTAGAGCGGGGTGTACAGCAGGTAGCTGCCATCGCTGATGGTGGACAGGCTCGGACGGGTGCCGTCCACGCTCACCATCTTCACCTTGGCGTTGGTTGCCACGCCCGACAGCGTGGTGACGCCCAGCGCATTCGGATCGAGCGTGACGGCCTCTTCCAGCTTGGCCGTGTTGACGTACAGGCGCGGTGCCGCCACCGGCTGGTTGCCGCGACCGAAGATCAGGCGGCGCAGGCTGTACTCGACACCATCGCCCGGGCTGGCCACGGCGTAGAGGTTGATCGGCGCATCCTTGCCGCCCACGTCCTTCCAGTTGGTGATCTTGCCGAAGTAGATGTCGTGCAGCTGCTTCACGGTGAGGTTGACCACGCCGTTGGACGGATGCTCGATCATCACCAGCGCATCAAACGCCACCGGCGTGAACAACAGGTCGCTCTCGGCACCACCGGCGCTGGCGCGCGCGCTGCCGGCAACATCGGCCAGGCCATGCGCCACGGCGTCGAGGCCCGAGGCCGTGTTGAACGGCTGGATGTCGATACGGCCCTTGCCGCTCTTCTCCCACGCCTTGGCCACGTCGTCGACCACGCCGCGAGCGGTGGCGTAATCGCCGCGCCAGACCAGGGTGGGCAGTGCGGCGGCAGGCTTGGCGGCGGTCTTGGACTTGGTGGTCTTGCCGGTGGCGGCCATGGCGCCGCTGACGGCACAGGCGCTGACCAGCGCGACGAGGAGTAGACGGGTAATACGTTTGGACATGGCGGTGGGGAGCCCCGGGTGCTGAAGATGGTGTCCGCGAGCCGCCATTGGTCGGGCGCGCGTGCAAAGGTTGGAACCTGGCTATTTCATCCAGCTCAGGGCCAAACATCAAGCTTATTCATGCGTTTGCGTCGAGAAAAACGCGATGGCGTGCACGCTGTGCTGATGCGGTTCATCTGCGGGTATGGATCTCAGCTCGATATATACCGTCGCAGGTTTTGCTGCGACGGTGTGGCGCTTCCTACCAGCGTGTCGCGACCTCATGCCCATCGTCCCGTCATCCCCGCCTGCGCGGGGATGACGGTGAAGGGTGATCTCAACGAATATCCACGTACCGCATCCCATCCTCCCCCGACACGACCAGCACCAGCTGCCGCGGATTGACGCCGGCCAGCCGCTGCAGCGTGCGCAGGTCGGGCACGCGCAGGTTGCCCACGCCGATCACGATGTCGTTGGCCTGCAGCCCGGCCTGCGCGGCACGGCTGCCCGCGCGCACCGTGCCGACGCCGACGCCGGCGATACCCTGGCCACGCTGGCTCTGCGACAGCTCGCTGAAGGTGACGCCCGCCAGGCGCGGATCGAGCTTGGCGCCGTCGAGCGTGGCGAGCTTCTCCGGCACCAGCCTGGCGGTGACCTCGCGCGTGCTGCCATTGCGCTGCACGCTCAGTTTCACCGTGCTGCCAATCGGCAGCAGGCCTTCGGCGTTGCGCAGCTCCTGTGCGTTGCGCAGCGGCTTGCCGTCGATGGCGGTGATCACGTCGCCGACCTGGATGTCGGCGCTCTCGGCGGCTGAGCCGGTGGTCACGCGCGTCACCACCGCACCGCTGGTGCCCTTGAGGCCGAGCACCTGGGCGATGCGCGGGGTGATGTCCTGCGTCTCCAGGCCGAGGTTGCCGCGATTGACCTTGCCGTTGGCGATCAACTGCTGCATCACCTCGCCACTGAGGTTGGTGGGAATGGCGAAGCCGATGCCGACGTTGCCGCCCGAGGGCGAGAAGATCATGGTGTTGATGCCCACCAGTTCACCGCGCAGGTTCACCAGCGCGCCGCCGGAGTTGCCCGGGTTGATCGAGGCATCGGTCTGGATGAAGTTCTGGTAGCCGGTGCCGCCCAGGCCGGTGCGCCCCAGCGCGGAGACGATGCCCGAGGTCACCGTCTGGCCCAGGCCGAACGGGTCGCCCACCGCCACCACGAAATCGCCCACGCGCAGCCTGGACGAGTCCGCCAGCGGCAGCGCCTGCAGGCCGGTCGCCTGGATCTGCACCACCGCCACGTCGGTCTCGGGATCGGTGCCGACCAGCCTGCCCTTGAAGTCGCGCCCGTCTTGCAGCGTCACCGTGATGTCGTCGGCGCCGCCCACCACATGGTTGTTGGTGAGCACGTAGCCCTTGGTCGCATCCACGATCACGCCCGAGCCCAGGCTTTGCTCCACCCGCTCGCGCGGCGAGCCGGACAGGCCGAAGAACTGGCGGAACACCGGGTCGTCGAAGAACGGATCGCGCACCTGCACGCGCGTCTTGGTGGAGATGTTGACCACCGCCGGCGTCACTTTCTCCAGCATCGGCGCCAACGAGGGCAGCGGTTGGCCATCGACCGAAGGCGGCAGGCCGGCGTGGCTGGCCAGTGGTGTCGCGGCGACCAGGGCAAGCGAGAACGCGACCAGCCGGCGGGCGAGACGGGCAAACATGGAGGCTCCTTTTTCTGGGTGAGTCGGTCGTCGTTCGACTCAGGGCGCCGAGCACGGTTCCCGCCGTCGAACAGTGACGAAATCACTTTACATCGAAGCATGTGGGGGGTAACTTTCCATTCCGTTCGCGACCACAACATCTTGTGTGACAGCGCGGGGACTCAACCCAAGAGCTGGTGTCGTAGGCATCCTCGGGGGAGGGTTGTCGAAGTCAGGGCAGGGAACGCAAGAGTCGAGCCGTGCGCCGGCTACGTTTTTCCGGTGCCGTGTCCCGACGCGAGCGGCTTAGCCGAACAGAACAGAATCCAACGGGGCCGCGAGGCCGTACCGCGAGGTCAGGAAGCCGATGAGCACCATGCGTGCACCAGCCGTAAATCGTGATAGCGCAGCCATTCCGTTGCAGCCGGCGTCTTACGACATCTGGGACAAGAAGTACCGCCTGAAAGCCAAGTCGGGCGAACCGGTCGACGGCAGCGTCGATGAAACCTATCAGCGCGTGGCGCGGGCGCTTTCCGATGTGGAAGCCACCCCGGAGCTGCGCGAGCACTGGTTCGAGCGCTTCCTGTGGGCGTTGCGTCGTGGCGCGATCCCCGCCGGGCGTATCACCTCCAATGCGGGCGCGCTGGCCCACAAGCCCGCCACCTCCACCATCAACTGCACCGTGTCGGGCACCATCCGCGACTCCATGGACGACATCCTGGAGAAGGTGCACGAGGCCGGCCTCACCCTGAAGGCCGGTTGCGGCATCGGCTACGAGTTCTCCACCCTGCGTCCGCGTGGCGCGTACGTGTCGGGCGCGGGTGCGTACACCTCCGGCCCGCTGTCGTTCATGGATATCTACGACAAGATGTGCTTCACCGTCTCGTCGGCCGGTGGCCGTCGCGGCGCGCAGATGGGCACGTTCGACGTCAGCCATCCGGACGTGAAGGAGTTCATCCGCGCCAAGCGCGAGGACGGACGCCTGCGCCAGTTCAACCTGTCGCTGCTGATCACCGACGGCTTCATGCAGGCGGTGGAGCACGACCAGGACTGGCCGCTGGTATTTCCCATCCACGTGAAGGAGCAGGCCGAGATCGACCTGGCCGACGCCGACAAGGTGGTGTGGCGCGAGTGGCCCACCCACGAGAACTACGTGGAGCGCGAGGACGGCTTGGTCGCCTGCAAGGTCTACGGCCACATCCGCGCGCGGCACCTGTGGGACATGATCATGGTGTCCACCTATGACTATGCCGAGCCGGGTTTCATCCTGATCGACAAGGTCAACGAGATGAACAACAACTGGTGGTGCGAGCACATCCGCGCCACCAACCCCTGTGGCGAGCAGCCGCTGCCGCCGTACGGCTCGTGCCTGCTGGGCTCGGTCAACCTCACCACCTTCGTGCGCGACCCGTTCGGCCCCAAGGCCCGCTTCGACTGGGACGAGTACCGCGAAGTGGTGAAGATCTTCACCCGCATGCTCGACAACGTGGTGGAGATCAATGGCCTGCCACTGCCGCAGCAGCGCGAGGAGATCCTTTCCAAGCGCCGCCATGGCATGGGCTTCCTGGGCCTGGGCACCACGCTCACCATGCTCAAGATGCGCTACGGCACCGCCGAGTCGGTGGCCTTCACCGAGGACGTCTCCCGCGAGATGGCCGTGGCCGGCTGGGAAGTCGCCCTCGACCTCGCCAAGGAAAAGGGCCCGGCCCCGGTGCTGGCGCGCGACTACACCGTCACCGGCGACATGCTGCGCAAGCGCCCGGAAATGGTCGCCGACGGCTACAAGGTGGGCGACACCATTCCCGGCCGCGTGCTGCACGCCAAGTACAGCCGCTACATGCAGCGCGTGGCCAGCGTGGCGCCCAACCTGGTGGCCCAGCTGGCCGAGACCGGCGCACGCTTCACCCACCACAGCTCCATCGCCCCCACCGGCACCATCTCGCTGTCGCTGGCCAACAACGCCAGCAACGGCATCGAGCCCAGTTTTGCGCACCACTACTCGCGTAACGTCATCCGCGAGGGCCGCAAGACCAAGGAAAAGGTCGAGGTGTTCAGCTACGAGCTGCTGGCCTACCGCGCGCTGATCAACGCCGACGCCATGCCGTTCTCCAACGAGGCCCATGCCAAGCTGCCCGAATACTTCGTGGCCGCCGACGACATCTCGCCCAAGGAGCACGTGGATATCCAGGCCGCGGCCCAGCTGTGGGTGGACTCGTCCATCTCCAAGACGGCCAACGTGCCCACCGATTACCCCTACGAAGACTTCAAGGACATCTACTTCTACGCTTACAAGCAGGGTCTGAAAGGCTGCACCACCTTCCGCTTCAACCCCGCCGCGTTCCAGGGCGTGCTGGTCAAAGAAGCGGATCTTGAAAGCACCCTCTACCGATTCGAGCTGGAAGACGGTAGCGTTGTGGAACTGAAAGGCAACGAAGAAGTGGAATACGACGGCGAAATGCATACCGCCGCCAACCTGTTCGATGCCTTGAAGGAAGGGTATTACGGAAAGTTCTAAACTGGCGGCCGGTACCTGATGCCAGGTGCCGGTGCGTTCGTGAGAGCGATCCGGGTGCCTTGAGGCAAGGCTCATTACAAGTTCCAAAATCCACGTCGGAGGGGATTACCCGCATGTCCATCGATAACGAAGTCGAAGTGAAAGAAGAAGCCGTGCTGGTCGTTGACGCGCCGGTGGAGGTTGCCGCTGTCGAAGTGACGCCGGTCGCCGCCCCCAAGAAGGCCCGTGCCGCGAAGAAGACGTCGGCAGCGGCCAAGAAGGCTGCTCCGGCCAAGAAGGCGGTGAAGAAGACCGCCAAGAAGGCAGCTGCCAAGAAGGCCCCGGCCAAGAAGGCGGCCGCCAAGAAAGTCGCGAAGAAGGCGGTGAAGAAGGCCGCTGCCAAGAAGGCCGTGAAGAAGGCGGTCAGGAAGGCAGCCGGCAAGAAGGTCGCCAAGAAGGCGGTGAAGAAGGCCGTGGCCAAGCGCGTCGCCAAGAAGGTGGCACGCAAGGCGGTGAAGAAGGCCGTCGCCAAGAAGGTTGCAAAGAAGGTCAGCAGCAAGAAGACGGTCAAGAAGGCCGCTGTAAGAAAGGTGGCCAAGAAGGCTGCCGGTAAGAAGACCGCCGCCAAGGCGGTCAAGAGGTCCACTGCCAGCAAGAAGGCGAGCGTGAAGAAGGCCGTGCGCAAGCCGGCCAAGAAAGCCGCCCGCCGCAAGTAAGCCGTAAACCGGTCCGGCCCGGCGCTTTGCGTCGGGCCGGGTCGTCTCAGCGCCGCGCGCCGCCTGCACTCAAGAAGAAGCACATACCATGGCGATCAAGATCGAAAAAAAGATCAAGGGCTATAACGTCGTCAAGCCCGAGGACAAGGCCGCGCCCGTCGCCGCTCCCGCCGCGCCCAAGGAGGCGCCCAAGGCGGAAGTGATCCAGATGCACGAGAGCCTGGAGCGTCCCGAGACGCTGGTCGGCTCCACCTACAAGATCAAGTCGCCGCTGTTCGAGCACGCGTTGTACGTCACCGTCAACGACATCGTGCTCAACGCCGGCACCCAGTACGAACAGCGCCGCCCCTTCGAGATCTTCATCAACTCGAAGAACATGGACCACTTCCAGTGGATCGTGGCGCTCACCCGCATCACCTCCGCCGTGTTCCGCAAGGGCGGCGACGTCACCTTCCTAGTGGAAGAGATGAAGGCCGTGTTCGACCCCCGCGGCGGCTACTTCAAGGCCGGCGGCGTCTACATGCCCTCCATCGTCGCCGAGATCGGCACCGTCATCGAGCAGCACATGAAGATGATCGGCCTGATCCACGACCCGGAGATGGACGAATCCACCCGCAAGCTGGTGGCCGAGAAACGCGCCGCCTACGAGGCCGCTGCCGCCGGCAAGAAAGCCGCACCTGCCACTGACGCCCCTGCCGAAAGCTCCAACGGTTTCCCGCCCGGCGCCACCCTCTGTGCCAAGTGCAACACGCAGGCGCTGGTGCTGATGGATGGCTGCCAGACTTGCTTGAATTGTGGGTATAGCAAGTGCGGCTGAGCCTGGTGCGCAAGCACTGATCTCCCTGGAAGGGCGGCAGTGATGCCACTTTTTTATGGGCATTGGGTCGATGGATGGCGCGCCTTACCACCACTACGGGTACGTCGAATTGCCGGTGAGCCCCGCAACTCGACAGTACCGAGGCCGTGCCATCCTGTTCGAAATAGGACGGGACTGTCCGGGGCGGCTGATCCTCCTGGCCAAGCTAAGGATCAGCGCGGTGAGAACGGGATATCGAAACATTTCCGTGGCTTGAATGTTTCCGATCCCATTATTGTTCTTCCGATCCTACCTAGGACACGCTAAAACCGCAGTAACGCTTGATCTCACTATCTTTCGATGCCATGTCATGCAGCGAGGGTAGAGCGCTAAGTGCCGTGTTTAGGTAGTTTTCGCCCTCATCTCGTCTGCCCAAGGCGCAGAGAATCTTCGTGGCATTGATGGTGGCAAAGTTCTGCGTCTTCGCATCGGCCGGATGAAGATTCAGGGCGGCCGCAATACTGTTATAGGCTGCATCTGCTCGCCCCGAACGAAGTTGCGCATAACCAAGCGAGTTCCAGGCTGAGGGGTCCGAAGGGTTGAGCACGGTTGCTATTTCGAAATTGGCCGCTGCTTGGTCATAGCTTCCTTTGTTAAGAAGAGCTCGACCATAGGCGGCGTAGTTCGCAGCAGCCTGCATGCTTGACTGGGAGGCGCCATTCACGTCCGTGGGACTGCCTGAAGAGACGCTCGCAGTTGGTGCTGCAGCGGGGCTGCTGACGTTGGTGCGTGCAAGGTAGGCCGCGGCAGTACGATGGAGTTGATCAATGCGTGCGAGGACGTCCAACTGATCCTCCTTCTTGATAAAGGTGGACGGAACGCTCGCTTTCAGTACTTCCAACTTTTCGACGGTTCCGGTAGTGATTTCCTCAAAATGGTTCTGAAGAAATGCACTCTTTTCGTGCTCGCTCTCCCTGGAGGCCTTGTCCTTTTGTTGGAAGATGTCGTCGTTCTTCTGCTGGAGCTCTATGGACTTCACGCTTTTTTCAAACTCGAAATGGCGTTCTGAATAGTCCTTATTCGTCCAATAGGTAACGCCCGCTAGGGCAAAGACCGCGAGAGGAATCCCCACCTTGCTGAAGTAGTCTAGGTGGTATGACTTTCTCGAGATGCGCGTCCTTTCCGTGTCGAGTGCCAGCTTTTCCTGTTCGATCTCAAGCTTCAATAAATCGATCTGATCTTTATCCATATCTATCATCCTTGGTTGAGTGGGGCATGCCGACAGGTCGCCATGACCTCGCGCACGCATACCTAGCGGCGATCAGGTCGAAAACTTAAGGTGGTCAAATAGGCCAAGAGATCAGGCGGTACTACCTCTTGATTTGTCTATGTCCGCCATGTCGCGCTTTGCAAGGAGCCTCGCGAGCGCGATCATGTCCGCTCGACATTAGGCAGCGTCCCCCATGAACTCCTCCGACGACGACTTCGATACCGAACGCCACTTCGACGAGCACGACGAGGAAGACGATACGCTCGATGCGCAGGTCTGGCAGTTGCTGCTGCTGATCAACCCGGGTGATGACGACTCGGCGTTCCAGCAGTTTGCGGCTTACCGCGAAGCGGTGGGCGATGCCGATGAGGGCGAGATCGATCCGTTGCGGGTCATTGGCCAGGTGATCGATTGGCACTCGGGTTTTCAGGTCGAGGCGGATGACACCCGGGCGCTGGTGCAGGCCATCGATGAGCTGGTGTCGCGCTGGAACCTGTCCATCGACTGGGAGGGCGATCCGGAGGATGACGACTTCCACGCCGATATCGACGCGGCATCGCTGTTCGCCATCGCTTATGACAGCCTGGCGCCACATGGCTACACCTTATGGGCGCGCGAGACCGACGACGGCAGCTATGCCGGCTGGATCACGCTGACGCGCGACGCCGAGCCGATGCGCGAGCTGGCCACCACGCTGGGCATCAATCTGCGCCTGGGCAGCGACGTGACCTGATGGCCTCCCGTGTCGATGCGTTGGTGCCGGCGATGCTTGGCAACAACTGACCGCGTATCGTTCGAGTTCCACGCATCAGGCTTGTCCATGACGACGACGCAATTTTCCCACGCAGGCTTCCTGGATGTGCTGGAACATCTGGACGGCTCCGTTCGCATGGATGCCAGCATGCCGCTATCGCCGTTCTTCGCGCGCATGCCGCTGACGTCGGACGAAACCGGGCTGCGCACGAAAGTGGCGGATGCCCTGATTCAACTGCTGAAGGCTCGCAGGGCCAGCTTGCAGGCGGCCTTCGATACGGAGCTGGCGGCCGACGAACTGCGCCGTTATCAGAAGTACGCCAAGCCGGGAAAGCCATCGGCCCATATCGTGCAGCTTCGACAGAAGCAGGCTGCGGCTCGCCAGGCCTTGAGCGTGTCGAGACAGTCGCTTATCAAGGCCGCCGCCGCCTTTGTTCGCGATGCGGGTATCGATGTTCCCGAACGCGTGGCGCTCGATGTTTTCATCATCGGTTGGATCGACGCCAACGTGCCCAGGGATGCCGCCCGGGCGACCTGATGGAGCTTCCCCCATCGGTCTTCGGATACCGGTCAAAGAAATGTGAACCGCGTCGCGTTTGCGCAAGATATTGCTTTTCAAGGAAATGTAGTCGGCGCCGATACCCGCCCCAAGGGGGGATGAACCTTCCGATGGGAATCATCCATGCGCTTTACCGTTCGTTTGAAGATTGTCGCGGCCATGGGCGTCGCCCTGGGAATCGCCGTCGTGGTCGGCCTGGTTGGCCTGTTCGGGGTGCGTGCCACCTACCGGCTGGTCGACGACATGTACCACGCCAATGTGCTGGCCATCGTGGCGGTCAGCGATGCGCGCTCGGCGATCGTCGACGATCGTCTAGCGTTGAATCGCTCGCTGATCGATCCGCGCCAGCGCGATGTGATGAAGAAGATCAAGGCCGATGCGCTCCGGCTCGATGCCGCCTGGAAGCGTTACTACCCAGGCATGGTGTCGTCGGATGCCGAGCGCGCTAGCGCCAAGGAATTCGAATCGCTGCGTGCCGACATCGGGCCGCTGGTGGAACACGAGGCGGAACTGCTGGATGCCGGCAAGACGGATGAGGCGCGCCAGCTTCATGTGGGCCAGGTGGCCGACGGCATGGGCAAGGCAACGGCCATCATCGATCGCCTGATTGCCATCAACGAGAAGCAGTCGGAAGCATCGGCCGCCAGCGCGGCGCAACGCTACGCATCTACCTGGCAGCTGTCGCTGGCGGTGCTGCTGTTGGGCGTGCTGGTGCTGTTGGCCGTGGCGGTGCTGTTGATCCGCGCGGTGATCCGTCCGTTGAACCAGGCACGCTTGCTGGCCAGCGCCATCCAGGAAGGCAAGCTCAACAACGTCACGGCGATCCATGGCAATGACGAGTTCAGTGACACCTTGCGTTCGCTTGACGAGATGGATCGCCAGCTCACCAGCATCGTCACCCAGGTGCGCGACGTTGCCGAGCAAGTGACGTCGGCTGCGCGCGACCTGTCGCAAGGCAACGACGACCTGTCGCAGCGCACGCAGGAACAGGCCAGCTCGCTGGAGGAAACCGCCGCGTCGATGGAGGAACTGGCCGCCACCGTGAAGCAGAATGCCGACGGCGCCAGCCAGGCCCGCGACATGGCCTTGCGCATGCGTCAGCGTGCCGAGGAGGGTCGTGCGATTGCCGGCACCGCGGTCGACGCGATGCGGGCCATCACCCAGGCCAGCAAGGAAGTGGGTGAAATCGTCGTGCTGATCGACGAGATCGCCTTCCAGACCAATCTGCTGGCATTGAACGCGGCGGTGGAAGCGGCCCGCGCCGGTGAACAGGGCCGAGGCTTCGCGGTGGTGGCGACCGAAGTGCGCAACCTGGCCCAGCGCAGCAGCGTGGCGGCCAAGGACATCAAGTCGCTGATCAAGGACACCGGCGACAAGGTGGCCGAAGGCGCCGAGCTGGTAACGCGCACCGGCCATGCGCTCAACGACATCGCGGCGGATGTGCGCGAGGTCAATACGATCATCGAGGTGATCGCGGCCGCGTCGGAAGAGCAGTCCGCCGGTATTGGCCAGGTGAACAACGCGGTGACCACGCTGGACGAAGTCACCCAGCAGAATGCGGCACTGGTGGAAGAAGCCAGCGCGGCGAGCAGAAACACGCTCGACCTGTCGCAGGTGCTGATGAGGGAGGTGTCGTACTTCACCCTGCAGGGCGAGGTGGCGCAATCGCCCGCATCATCGGCCAAGCCTGCCGCGCCGACAGCGCCGCCCGTGCAGGAGATCTTTCGCAAGCCTGCAGCAGCGCCGTCGCGCCAGCCCGAGCCGGCGGTCATGGCGGCAGGCGACGAGTGGACCGAATTCTGACGAAAGAACGTGCGGCGGGAAGCAATGCTCCCGCCGCGCTATGATCCCCGCCCGGTAGCGGCCGGGTGTCGAGAGGGCAGGGGAAACCATGCAGGCAAGCGAGTTGCAGCGTTGGGCCAGAACGCGCCTGCAGGGCATGCGCCGGTTCGTGTTGTTCAGGGGTGTGCTGGCCTATGGCGTGCCCATGTTCGTGATCATGACGTTCGTGATTCCGCATCCGAAACTGTCCACTTGGCAATCGGCCATGCTGTGGCTGCTGACCGGCGCCGTCTACGGTGTGGCGATGTGGCTGCTGCAGGAGCATCGCTACCGCAAGGCGCTCCCGCGCTCCTGACGGGACGACCCAGCGCATGACCCAACGCACGGCCAGATGCAGTTGCGGGCAACTCACACTGCGTACCGCAGAGGAGCCGCTGCGCATTTCCATCTGTCACTGCCATGCCTGCCAGCGGCGTACCGGCAGCGTGTTTGGCGTGCAGGCGCGTTTTCGGGCGCAGGCCGTGGAGATCCATGGGCGTTCATCGCGCTATATGCGGCCGGGTGAATCCGGTGGTCGCCTCCGCTTTTACTTTTGTCCCGCCTGCGGTGCCACGGTGTATTACGAGCTGGATGGGCTTGAAGATATCGTCGCCGTGCCCATCGGCGCCTTCGCCGACCCGGCCTTCCCGGTGCCGAACATCTCGGTGTACGAGGAGTGCATGCACGACTGGGTCACGCTGCCGGACGGCATCGAACACCAGGATTGAGCCTGTGATGATGCCCGCGTAGCGCCGTCATCACTGCAGAGGGTTTTGCCGATCCATGCGCCAAGGCAGTAACCATCGTCTTGCTCTGAAGCGTGCCGAGGCAAAGAGCCGGCAGGCGATGTCGGGATCGAAGGGCGACCTGGGCTAGCCCAACTGCCATGTATCGCTGGTGACGGATTTTGCGGGGAGCAGTTGAACGGTTCCCCCGTGGATGACAAGGCCGCCTTCTGGCGGCCTTTGCTTTGGATCGGAAGAGGATGGGTCGCTTATCGCGGCGCTTACTTGCCTGCCGCCTTGTAGGTCAGGTCTGCGCTATAGCTATCCACGTGGGCTGTTTGCTCCTGCATGGCGTCGTTGAGCGATTTGCGCATGGCCTGGGCATCGGCCTTGCCGTATACGTTCTCCACCATCTGCCACAGCGGCGTATCCGGCTCTTTGCCGATCTCGGCCCAGGTCTTTGCCGGCAACACGATGACGAAGTCGGGGCCGCCGGCCGCATCGCGTATCTCGCTGGTGGCGTAGTAGTTCGGCCATTTGGACTTCTCGGCGGCCGCCGTGATCTTCTTCACCACGTCGATAAAGGCCTCATGGGCCTCATGGCCGGGCTTGAGCTTGAAATCGATCACTTCGATATACGGCTGCACGATGGTGGAGCCCTTCGCCATGTGGCTCAGCTCGGGGTGTACTTCCATGAAGGCGCTGCTCTCGCTCTTGAGGTGTGGATTGACGTTGGCGCGGTTGGTGGCATCGCAGGCCTTGAAGACCGCCTGCATGTCATCGAATGCCGACCAGGGCAGCGGGTCGGTCGTGTACGAGTAGGTGTACGTGTCGCCGGTTTCATGCACCCAGGCCGTCCAGCTGTATTTGAGGCCATGCTGGCGCATGCATTCGTTGAGGCTTTTCTCGCCCGCCTCGTACGCCACCTGGTCGGCGGGAGCCACGCTGTCGGTGAAGTCGCGTACGACCAGGGTTTTCTCGGTGTCGGCTGCCTGGCTTGCGGCGGCGCATGACAGTGACGCTGCCAGCGCCAGCCAGAGTATCGAGCTTTTCATAGGAACCTCCCGCGGGGTGGTTGCCCCATTTGGTTTGGAGTGGTTATCCAGCGCCTTCGCGAAGCGCGAAGGCCGTCGATCACGACTGCATTCACAACATGGAATGACGTTTACTAGGCACGATCCCTGCGCAGGGGAAGTGGCGATGGTGATCGCGACCATGGGAGGCGCGACCGACATGCGTACAAGCCGGTGACGCGAAGGCAGTTGGCCTACCTGCACAAGAACGTGGGCAGCACTGCCAGGATGAGTGGCGCATGGAATGTTCCGTTCCGGTCGGCAGCAAGGCGTGTTCGAAACGTCTCGACGAACCCGGACCGGGCCGTGTTGCGTCTAGGCGTACCTGCTTGAAGCTGAAGCCGGGCGGCGGCCTATTAGGTAATGGCGCGGTCGGGCCAGAAATAGGCCAGACAGCCTAGGCCGCCGGGTGTCGGCTGACGGCGGACCAAAACGACCAAGGCCGCCTTGCGGCGGCCTTGGCCTGGATGCAGTGCCGGGAGATCAGCGCTTCATCGAGTTGAAGAACTCGTCGTTGGACTTGGTGTTCTTCATCTTGTCGAGCATGAACTCCATCGCGGCCAGCTCGTCCATCGGATGCAGCAGCTTGCGCAGGATCCAGATCTTGGAAAGCAGGTCCGGCTCGATCAGCAGGTCCTCGCGGCGGGTGCCGGAGCGGTTGATGTCGATGGCCGGATACACGCGCTTCTCGGAGATGCGGCGGGAGAGGTGCACTTCCATGTTGCCGGTGCCCTTGAACTCCTCGTAGATCACCTCGTCCATCTTGCTGCCGGTGTCGGTCAGCGCGGTGGCGATGATGGTCAGGCTGCCGCCCTCTTCGACGTTGCGCGCGGCGCCGAAGAAGCGCTTGGGACGCTGCAGCGCGTTGGCGTCCACGCCACCGGTAAGCACCTTGCCGGAGCTGGGCACCACGGTGTTGTAGGCACGGGCCAGGCGGGTGATGGAGTCGAGCAGGATCACCACGTCCTTCTTGTGCTCGACCAGGCGCTTGGCGCGCTCGATCACCATCTCGGCCACCTGCACGTGGCGCACGGCCGGCTCGTCGAAGGTGGAGGAGATCACTTCCGCGCGCACCGTGCGGGCGATTTCCGTCACTTCCTCCGGGCGTTCGTCGATCAACAGCATGATCAGATGGACGTCCGGATGGTTGTACTGGATGGCCTGCGCGATGTTCTGCAGCATCATCGTCTTGCCGGACTTCGGCTGCGACACGATGAGGCCGCGCTGGCCGCGACCGATCGGCGCCACCAGGTCCAGGATGCGGCCGGTGATGTCTTCGGTGGAGCCGTTGCCGCGTTCGAGCTTGAACGCCTTGCGCGGGAACAGCGGCGTCAGGTTCTCGAACAGCATCTTGTTCTTCGACGCCTCCGGCGGATCGCCGTTGATGTCGTCGACCTTGAGCATCGCGAAGTAACGCTCGCCTTCCTTCGGATGGCGCACGCGCCCGGTGATGTAGTCGCCGGTACGCAGGTTGAAGCGGCGGATCTGGCTGGGCGAGACGTAGATGTCGTCCGGACCGGCCAGGTAGGACTCGTCGGCCGAACGCAGGAAGCCGAAGCCGTCCTGCAGGATCTCCAGCACGCCCTCGGCCCAGATGCCACCGCCGGAGCGGGCATGTGCCTTGAGGATGTTGAAGACCACGTCCTGCTTGCGGGCGCGCGCCACGCCTTCCTGCACGCCCAGCGATTCGGCGAATTCCAGCAACTGGATCGCGTTCTTGCGCTTGAGCTCGGTGAGGTTGATCAGGCGATCGTTGCTGCCGGCATCGGCGTAGTCATCGTCCACCGGCAGGCCGTTGTTGTTGCGCGGGTGACCGCCCTGGCCGCCACCCTGGCCACCGGGGCCACGCTGCGGCTGGTTGTTGCGCTCGTGGCGGCGACGACGGCCGCGGCCGTCGCGATCATTGCGGTTGTTGAAGCCTTGGCCTTGACCCTGACCCTGGTTGCCACCGCCTTGCTGCGGGCCACCCTCGCGGGCCTCCTGCGGCTGGCGCTGGTTGCCATCCCCCTGGGGAGCGGACTCGCCGCCACCCTGGTTGGATGGGGTCTGGATGGGGGCCGGCGCCTGGACGGGCAGCGCCTGGCGCTCGACCGGTGGAGGCGGCGGCATGTCCAGCTGGGCCTGCTTCTCGGCCCGCGCTTCGGCGGCCGCGGCAACCGCAGCAGCGGTCTTGCGCGGTGCACGGGGACGGGGCTCGGCCACAGGCTTCGGTTCGGCGCTCTTGGCGTCGTGGGTTTCTTTGCTTTCGATATCGGACACGGGCAAACCTCTGCGGGGCGCCGTTAATTACAGGAGGGAGGGTGGACGTTGCGCGGACGGCGCAGGGGACAGAACTGTCCCGACTGACGGACTGAATCTAGCACCCGATGCGCGGCGCCGTAAAGCGCCGCGCGCACATTTGTTCAGATGGCCTTGTCGATCATCTGGGCCAGTTGGCCCTTGCTGACGGCGCCGATCTGGGTGGCCTCGACCTTGCCGTTCTTGAACACCATCAGGGTGGGGATGCCGCGCACGCCGTAGTTGCGGGGCGTCTTCTGGTTGTGGTCGATATTGATCTTGGCGATGCGCAGCTTGCCCTGGTACTGCTGGGCCAGTTCGTCGAGGATCGGGGCAATGGCCTTGCACGGGCCACACCACTCGGCCCAGAAATCCAGCAGCACCGGGGTATCGGACTGCAGCACTTCCTGCTCGAAGGCGTCGTCGCTTACATGGGTAATCAGGTCGCTCACCGGGGTCTCCGAAGGTAGGCGGGATGGGTTTGACGACCACGTGCCCAGCATCGGCTACACTGGGGTGCCCATGAAGCGCGGGATCGTTCCTGGAAAGAAGGCTGGTGCCGTTGCGGCAAGCCTCCATTCCAACGTAACTCGGGGCGCGATTCAAGCGATTCAAGGGCGAGCCTGACCCATTAGCGCGGGTGGCATGATGTCCAGAAAGTTTGCAGGGCGTGGCGCGTGGCGCCGCCCAGGCTGGTTGCCTGGGCAAGCCGTGCACTGCGACCTGCGGGCTTTCTGGACATCACCCGAAGGGCCGGGCCTGTTTGCCCGCCGGTGAGCGTCGCACCGCTTCGACAGGCAGCCAGCCTGCCTGCAGCGATGCAACACCCACCGGCGAGCAAACAGGACCGGTGACACCCACGTTGAATGGGTCAGGCTCGCCCATGGGCGGCCACGGACGGTTCCGTTGACATAGGTGAGAGGGTTTCCCTTGGGGGCCAAGCCCTTAGGGCGCAGTCTTTTCACCTATGCCAGCGGAGCTGCCGGTATGTGCCGCCTCCCTCCGGCGCCCGCCACGGAAACGTGTCGCCGGCACGTGCGATCTTCGGATTCCGCCTGCCGTCACGCCCCCGGTCGCGCCGACCATCCACCAGCTCCCTTGAGCGTCTCAATGCCTGGGAGCCGGGCGCGCCGCCGTGCGACGTCCGCATCAACGTACCCACCAAACTAATGTCCCAAACCGTACTCACTGATACTTTTTTCACCAATTTCGATCTTCACCCGCTGCTGCAGAAGGGCCTCGACGAGGCCGGCTTCACGCGCTGCACGCCGATCCAGGCGCTGACCCTGCCGGTGGCCCTCACCGGCCGCGACGTTGCCGGCCAGGCCCAGACCGGCACCGGCAAGACCTGCGCCTTCCTGGTCGCCATGATGAACCGCCTGCTGACCACGCCGGCCGTGGCCGAGCGCAAGGACAGCGACCCGCGCGCCTTGGTGATCGCGCCCACCCGCGAGCTGGCCATCCAGATCGAGAAGGATGCCAAGGCCATCGGCCGCTATACCGGCCTGCGCACCGCGTTGATCTATGGCGGCGTGGACTATGACAAGCAGCGCCAGCAGCTCAAGGACGGCTGCGACATCATCATCGCCACGCCGGGCCGCATGCTGGATTACTACAAGCAGCATGTGTTCAGCCTCGACGCCGTCGAAGTGATGGTGATCGACGAGGCGGACCGCATGTTCGACCTCGGCTTCATCAAGGACGTGCGCTTCATCTTCCGCCGCCTGCCGGCGCGCGAGCAGCGCCAGGTGCTGCTGTTCTCCGCCACGCTGAGCCATCGCGTGCTGGAGCTGGCCTACGAGCATATGCACAACGCCGAGAAGCTGGAAGTGGAGACGGAAAACGTCACTGCCGACCGCGTGCGCCAGGTGGTCTACTTCCCCGCCAAGGAAGAGAAGATGCCGCTGCTGCTCAACCTGCTCGATCGCACCCAGGCCGAGCGCAGCATCATCTTCGTCAACACCAAGGCCGCCGCCGAGCGCATCACCGACCGCGTGAAGCGCCAGGGCTACCGCGTGGGCGCGCTGTCCGGCGACGTGCCGCAGCTCAAGCGCCAGAAGCTGCTGCAGCGCTTCCAGGAAGGCCAGCTCGACATGCTGGTGTGCACCGACGTGGCCGCGCGCGGCCTGCACATTCCGGCCGTCAGCCACGTGTTCAACTACGACCTGCCGCAGGACGCGGAAGACTACGTGCACCGCATCGGCCGTACCGCGCGCCTGGGCGCCGAGGGCGATGCGATCAGCTTCGCCTGCGACCTCTACGCGATGAGCCTGCCGGACATCGAGACATATATCGGCCAGCGCATCCCGGTGGCCAATATCGAGCCCGACCTGCTGGTGATGCCCAAGCCGCGCGAGCAGGACGCCCAGTTCGTTGCCGATGCCGCCGCCGACAGCGAAGCCTTCGGCGACAAGGTGGAAGCCCGCGAGAAGGACGGTGCCCCGCGCAAGGGTCCGCGCAGCGGTAGCGGTCGTGGCCGCGATGGCTCGCGTCCGGCCCGCAGCGACAAGCCGCGTGAGCCGCGCAAGCCGCGCGTCGATGCCGCTCCGGCGGAAGCCGCCGAGGTGGCTTCCGCCGGCACGGCCGCACCAACGGCGGATGCGGCTTCCGCCGAGGGTGTCGAGCGCAAGCGCCGTCGCCGTCGCGGCGGTCGCAATCGCCGTCGTGATGGCGAGGCGCCGGTGGTCGTGGAAGGAGGCGTAGCCAACCCGAACGCCGCCGACGGTGCCCGCGCACCGCGCGGCGAGCGTCGTCCGTCGCGCGAGCGTGGTGGCGCCGATGCGGGCCATACGCGCCCCTCGCGTCATGTGGCGATTACTGCCGGCGTGCAGGGTGAGGAAAAGGCCGCACCGCAGAAGGTCGGCTTCTTCCGTCGCCTGGGTCGCCTGTTTACTGGTCGCTGATGTTCTGCTCCTCCCCCTGCATGCAGGGGGAGGTTGGGAGGGGGCGACCTCCGGCAGGAGATCGCAGGTGTGCTGGCGTTCATCAAGTTGGAACGTAAGAGCACCCCCTCCCCAGCCCTCCCTCGCAGGCAGGGGAGGGAGTTACGTGTAGCGCGGGGTGTTTTATCGCGACTGTCAGAACGCCTGACCTTCTCGCACGCATCCCTTATCCTTGCGCCTATCCGGGATCGGGGACACGCGGTGATCCGCTTCGACCAAGTCAGCAAGCGTTACGAAGGTGGCCACGAGGCCCTGTCGCAGCTTTCCTTTGAGGTGGCGGCAGGCGAGATGGCCTTTATCACGGGCCATTCGGGCGCCGGCAAGAGCACCTTGCTCAAGTTGCTGGGCCTGATCGAGCGCCCGTCGCACGGCGTGATCACGCTGGACGGGCAGAACATGGCCAAGATTGGCCGCGCCGGCATTCCCAAGCTGCGTCGCCGGCTCGGCATGGTGTTCCAGGACCATCGCCTGCTGATGGATCGCACGGTGTTCGCCAATGTCGAACTGCCGCTGATGATCGGCGGCATGGCACCGGCCGAGCGCGGCAAGCGGGTGCGCGCCGCGCTGGAGAAGGTCGGCCTGCTCGCCTACGAGCGCCAGCTGCCCGCCACGCTTTCCGCCGGTGAGCAGCAGCGCGTGGGCATTGCCCGCGCGATCGTGGCCAAGCCGACGCTGTTGATCGCCGACGAACCCACCGGCAACCTCGATCCCACCCTTGCGGTGGAGATCATGGGCCTGTTCGCCGAATTCCAGCAGGTGGGCACCACGGTACTGATCGCCAGCCACGACCTGCCGTTGATCAAGCGCATGAAGAAGCGCGTGGTGGTACTCGATCATGGCCGACTGGTCGCCGACATTGCCGCGCAGGAGGTGCTGTGAGCACGCAGCCCGACATGCCCTTGAACGAAAGCCCGCTGCTCGCCGAAACCCATCCGCGCAGCGGTCGCGGCCGCGCGCGCCCGGTGGCCAGCTGGCGCGAGCATCACGGCTGGAGCGCCTCGGCCAGCCTGCGCCGGCTGATGTCGCGTCCGGTCGGCACCTTGCTCACCGTGGCGGTGATGGCGATTGCGCTGGCGCTGCCGCTCACCTTCTACCTGTTGCTGGGCAATCTGCAGAAGATGGGCGATGCGCTGGGCCAGAACCAGACCATCAGCGCGTTCCTGCAGCCGGGCCAGAGCGCCCAGGCGGCGGAGCTGATGGCCAAGAAGCTGCGTGACCATGCCGCAGTGGCGACCGTGACGGTGAAGTCGCCGCAGCAGGGCATGGACGAGCTGGCCAAGATGCAGGGTTTCTCCGGCGCGCTGCACACGCTGGACAACAACCCGCTGCCCTATGTGCTCGAAGTGTTGCCCAAGCCCGGCGTGAGCGCCGACAGCGTGGACCAACTGGTGGCCGACATGCGCGGCATGCAGGGGGTGGACCAGGTGCAGGACAGCGGCACCTGGCGGCAGCGCCTTGAGGCACTGCTGGGCGTGGGCCAGCGTGCGGTGCTGATTCTCGCCGTGCTGCTGGCCGTGGCCGTGCTGCTGGTGGTGGGCAATACGGTGCGCGTGGATATCGCCAGCCGCAGCGAGGAGATCGGCGTGCTGATGCTGGTCGGTGCCAGCCGTGCCTTTGTGCGCCGGCCCTATCTCTATGCCGGCATCTGGTATGGCTTGTTCGCCGGGGTGCTGGCAGCGGGCTTCGCGGTGCTGGTGGAGCTGGCGCTGGCCGATCCGGTGGCGCGGCTGGGCCACGTGTATGCCGGCAAGCTGCAGGTCGACGTGCTGCCCGTGTGGCTGCTGGCGGCCGTGCCGCTTGCCGCCGCGGTGCTGGGCTGGCTCGGTGCCCGCCTGGTGAGCGCATGGCAGCTGCGCAAGGCCGCCTGAACCGTGCGCGGGCGCACGCCCGCACCGGTGGTGTAATGAGAGGGTTGCGTTTCCGGTGCACGATGCCGGTCGTGGAAGTCGCGGTGCGGGAAGGGAGCACCGACATGCCGCCGACATGGAGCGCTGGCATATCTGTGGGTGACAGGGGATGAGTACGAGTTTCAGCAGTCGAGTGGTGGGGACGGCGCCCAGGGTGCTGGTGGTCGACGGCTCCAAGGTCGTGCGTCAGCTGATTGCCCGCGTGCTGAAGGCCGAGCTGCCTGACGCGGAAGTGGTCGGCTGCGGCAGCGGGGCGGAAGCCCAGGAGCTGCTCGAGGGCGGTGCCTTCGATTTCATCACCATTGCACTGCGTCTGCCCGACATGGATGGCCTGGAGCTGGCGCGCCACGTGCGCGAGTCGGCGGCGCAGGCCTATGTGCCGATCGTGGTGGTATCGGGCGATGTCGACGGCCGCCTGCACAACCGTACGCTGGGCGAGCACGTCACCGATTATTTCGACAAGTCGCTGGGCTTCCAGGCGCTGGCCGAGTTCATCCGCGGCTACGTGCGCCCGCAGGATTCGGCCGAGGGCGAAGTGCTGTACGTGGAGGACAGCCGCGTGGTGGCGCTGGCCACGCGCCGCATCTTGGAGAAGCACGGGCTGACCGTGCGTCACGTGATCAGCGCCGAGGATGCGCTGGCCCTGCTGGACACCGCTCGTGCCAATGACGCCGTCGGTGCCGACATCGTGCTGACCGACGTCAGCCTCAAGGGCGAACTGACCGGTGGTGATCTGCTCGAGCGTATCCGCCGCGATTACGGCTACAGCAAGGGCCGCCTGCCGGTGCTGGTGATGACCGGCGACGAGAACCCGGCCAACCAGGCCGCCCTGTTGCGGGCGGGCGCCAACGACCTGGTCGAGAAACCCATCGAGGAAAAGCTGTTGATGACCAAGCTGCTGTTCCAGCTGCGCGTGTCGCAGCACCTGCGCGAACACGACGCGGCGATATGAGCGGGCATCCCATACGCCTGGAGCCGTCCTGGAAGGCGCGCATTGGCGAATACCTGACCCGTCCCGACATGCGGGCGCTGGCCGACTTCCTGCGCGCCGAAAAGCAGGCCGGCAAGGTCATCTATCCGCCGGGGCCGGAAATCTTCGCCGCGTTCGACCACACCCCGTTCGAGGCGGTGCGCGTGGTGATCCTGGGCCAGGACCCGTACCACGGCCCGGGGCAGGCACACGGGCTGTGCTTCTCGGTGCGCCCCGGGGTACCGCCGCCGCCGTCGCTGCAGAACATCTTCAAGGAGATCCAGCGCGACCTGGGCATCCCGCCACCGGACCATGGTTGCCTCACCCCCTGGGCCGACCGCGGCGTGCTGTTGCTCAACAGTGTGCTGACCGTGCAGCAGGGGCTGGCTGCCTCGCATCAGGGCAAGGGCTGGGAGGGTTTCACCGACGCCGCCATCGATGCACTGAACCGGGAGCGGGAAGGGCTGGTGTTCATGCTCTGGGGCTCCTACGCCCAGCGCAAGGGCCAGCTGATCGATACCCGGCGCCATTGCGTTCTGAAGTCGGTGCACCCATCTCCGTTGTCAGCGCACCGCGGTTTTATCGGCTGCGGGCACTTCTCGGCGGCCAACCGGTACCTGGAAAGCCACGGGATGGACCCAATCGACTGGTCCCTGCCGGCGCGCGCCGAGCTGGCCTAAACGGCCGCTTCACGCGACCTGAACCGCGGGGCCGGCACAGTGGCACCTCCCCGGCGCGTCCCACTGGACGGGCACCCAATATTCCTGTACTATTCAGTTCAACAAAGGCCCCTGGGAACTCTTTGGGGCCTTTAGCACTCTCACCACCCGAGTGCTAAGCTGATCCCCTATTCAGGAGGTTCCCCACATGTCTCAAGCTTTGGTGACCGCCAACCTACCGGTGCCGAGTGTCGTCGGCAGTCTGGATGCCTATATCTCGGCGGTCCATCGGATTCCGGTGCTCAGCCAGGACGAGGAGCAGGCGCTGTCGCGCCGCTACAACGAAGAGAACGATCTGGAGTCGGCGCGCCAGCTGGTGATGTCGCACCTGCGCTTCGTGGTGCACGTGGCCCGTGGCTACAACGGCTACGGCCTGCAGCTGTCCGACCTCATCCAGGAAGGCAACATCGGCCTGATGAAGGCCGTCAAACGCTTCAACCCCGACCAGGGCGTGCGCCTGGTGAGCTTCGCGGTGCACTGGATCCGTGCCGAAATGCACGAGTTCATCCTGCGCAACTGGCGCATCGTCAAGGTCGCCACCACCAAGGCGCAGCGCAAGCTGTTCTTCAACCTGCGCAAGAGCAAGAAGCGCCTGGGCTGGATGAATGCCGAGGAAGTGCGCACGGTGGCGAAGGACCTGGGCGTGCCGGAAGCGACCGTGCGCGAGATGGAATCGCGCCTGTCGGGCCGCGACATCGGTTTTGAGGCTCCGGCCGATGCCGACGAAGACGCCAAGCCCGCACCGGAAGCGTTCCTGATCGACGAAGGCGCCGACCCGTACGAGAACGTGGCCGACGCCGACCAGGCCGACAACCAGCTCGATACGCTGTCGAGCGCGCTGCAGAAGCTGGACGAGCGCTCGCGCGACATCATCCAGCGTCGCTGGTTGAACGAGGAAAAGGCCACGCTGCAGGATCTGGCCGATGAATACGGCGTCTCCGCCGAACGCATCCGCCAGGTCGAGGCCAATGCCATGAAGAAGATGCGCGGCCTGTTCGCTGCCTGATCCCGTGCATCGGCGTACCATGACCAGCGGCCCCTGATGGGGCCGTTTGGCTTTGTGCCGACATGGCTGTCTGCCCATCCAACCACAGGAACCTGCTTACCTTACAGCCATGCCCAGAGTCCTTGTCATCGAAGACGACGAAGCCACGGCGCGCGAAATCGTTGCCGAGCTCAGCGTGCACGGGATGCTGGCCGAATGGGTGGCCGACGGTCGCGCCGGCCTCGATCGCGCCTCGCATGGTGACTACGACCTGGTGACGCTGGATCGCATGCTGCCCGGCATGGACGGCATCGACGTGGTTGCCGGCATGCGCCGCGCAGGTGTGGACACGCCGGTATTGATGATCAGCGCCTTGAGCGATGTCGATGATCGCGTGCGCGGTCTGCGCGCCGGTGGCGATGACTATCTCACCAAGCCATTTGCGCCCGATGAGATGGCCGCGCGCGCGGAAGTGCTGCTGCGCCGCCGTCAGCCGCAGGCGGCGCAGCGCTTGCGCGTGGCCGATCTGGAGCTGGACCTGGTCAGTCACGTGGCCTATCGCCAGGGTCATCCGTTGACGCTGTTGCCCACCGAATACCGTTTGCTCGAATTCCTGATGCGCAACTCGGGCCAGGTGCTTACCCGCACGATGATTTTCGAAACGGTGTGGGGATTTCATTTCGATCCCGGCACCAACGTGATCGACGTGCATATCGGCCGGCTGCGGCGCAAGATCGATGGGGCCGGGCAGCCGGCACTCATCCACACCGTGCGCGGTACCGGCTACATGTTGTCGACCGCCCACGAAGCGATGCCGGTGGAATCATGAGCGCCCGTCCCAACGCGTGGCATTCGGCCACTTCGCGCCTCATCCTCATCTACGGTGCCTTGTTCGTCGTATGGGGTTCGGTGCTGGTCGGGGTGATCCAGTGGGAGACCACGCGCTACCTCAATACGGTCATCGACCAGATGTTGCAGCAGCGCCTGCATTACATCGCCTCGACTGATCCGGCACGTCTCGCGGTGACGGTGGATGCGGCGGCCGCGATCGACCCGCACGGCATCATGTCGGTGGGCCTGTTCGACAAGGACCACCAGCCCATGGCCGGCAACATCGATCATCTGCCGACCTCGCTGTTGCGCGACGGGCAGGTGCATCTGCTGAAGCATGGCCTGCCGCGTTCCGACCGCGATGCGGAGCGGGTGCGCGCACGCGGCCTGGCGACGACGCTGCCCAATGGCGACATCTTGGTCATCGCCAAGGACATCAGCACCATCGACGGCATCGGCGCGATCATTCGTCGCGCGCTGCTATGGGGCATTTCGCTGACCATCATTCCCGGTCTGCTCGGTGGCTTCCTGTTGCGCCGCGGCCCGGAGAAGCGCATCCGTACATTGCAGGACGCGACTGATCCCATCCGGCAGGGTGATCTGTCCAAGCGCCTGCCGGTGAGTCGTCGCGGCGACGAGCTGGACCAGCTGGCGGGCATCGTCAACACCATGCTGGGCGAGATCGAGCGCCTGATGAACGAAGTGAAGGGCGTATGCGACAACATCGCGCATGATCTGCGCACGCCGCTGACGCGCCTGCGCGCACGCCTGTATCGCACGCAGCAGCAGCTTGAAGGCGTGCCGGAATCCGCGCTGGTGGAGTCGTGCATCGTCGATATCGATGAAGTGCTCACGCGCTTTCGCGCGCTGCTGCGCGTGTCGGAGCTGGAGGACCGCCATCGGGCGGCCTGCTTCGATGAAGTGGACGTCGGCCAGGTGTTGCGCCAGGTACACGAGTTCTATGCGCCGGTGGCGGAGGATCGCGGACAGTCGTTCGATCTCGACATCCAGCCGGTGGCGCCGGTGCGTGCCGACGCGCACCTGTTGTTCGAGGCGCTTGCGAACCTGGTAGGCAATGCCATCAAGTTCACGCCGCCGGGTGGCAGGGTGAGCCTGCGCGCGAGCATGGACAAGCGCGGCCCGCGCGTGGACGTGATCGACAGCGGGCCCGGCATTCCCGCCAACGAGCGCGAGGCGGTGACTCGCCGCTTCTACCGAGGCGACAACAGCCGCACCACGGGTACCGGTGGCTCGGGCCTGGGACTGAGCATCGTCAGCGCCATCGTGCGCCTGCACGGCTACGCGCTCGACATCGGCGAGGCCACCAGCAACGGCGCGCGTCTCACGCTGTACTGTTACACGCTGGCGCCGGGCGAGAAGGTGGGCACCTGCCTGTCCCGATCCGTGCCAGAAGTCACGCCGATGACGGCCTGAGCAACCGCCGGGCAAGATGAAGATATTTTCATCTGCCCGCACCACGTACCCGTCGGGTACAACATGAAATTATCTTCATCCGCCGGCCCCTTCTGAGGGCGTCCGCTGCGTGCCAAAATTTGTGGCGACGCATCATTTCGCGCACGGAAATCCCCCGCATGCTTGGCATCGTCCGGATCGCGCTCACGCGGCCCTACACCTTTATTGTTCTCGCGCTGACCATTCTCATCTTTGGTGTGATGGCGGCAGCCCGCACGCCTACCGACATCTTTCCGGAGATCAACATCCCGGTGATCGCCGTGTCCTGGCAGTTCACCGGCATGACGCCCGACCAGATGTCCGGCCGCATGAATACGCCGTTCGAACGCGTGCTCACCACCACCGTCAACGACATCGAGCACATCGAGTCGGAGTCGATCAATGGCATGGGCATCACCAAGATCTACTTCCAGCCCGGCGTGAACATCGCCGTGGCGAATGCGCAGGTGACGGCGATTGCGCAGACCATCCTCAAGCAGATGCCGGCCGGTGCGACGCCGCCGCTGATCGTGAACTACAACGCCTCGACGGTGCCGATCCTGCAGCTGGCGCTGTCGGGCAAGGGGCTGAGCGAACAGCAGCTGGGCGACCTCGGCCTCAACCTGCTGCGTCCGCAGCTGGTGACGGTGCAGGGCGCGGCCATTCCTTATCCGTTCGGCGGCAAGACCCGCCAGGTGCAGTTGGACGTGGATCCTGGCGCGCTGCAGGCGCGCGGCCTGTCCACGCAGGATGTGGCCAACGCACTGGCCAACCAGCAGCAGATCAGCCCCATCGGCACGCAGAAGATCGGCAAGTACGAGTACGTGATGGAGCTCAACAACGCTGCCATCCATGTCGAGGAGCTGGAAGATCTGCCGATCAAGACGGCCAACGGCACCACCATCTATGTGCGCGACGTGGCCCATGTACGTGACGGCAATCCGCCGCAGACCAACATCGTGCATGTGGATGGCGTGCGCTCCACGCTGCTGTCGATCCTGAAGAACGGTTCCACCTCGACCCTCGCCATCGTCGCCGGCGCCCGCGAGAAGCTCGCGGCCATGAAGGACGCGCTGCCGGACAACCTGACGGTGAAGCCCATCGGCGACCAGTCGGTGTTCGTGCGCGCCTCGATCGACGGCGTGGTCCGCGAGGGCATCATCGCTGCGGCGCTGACCAGCCTGATGATCCTGCTGTTCCTCGGCAGCTGGCGTTCCACGCTGATCATCACCACCTCGATTCCGCTCGCCGTGCTCGGTTCGGTGTTCACGCTGTCGGCCATCGGGCAGACGCTGAACATCATGACGCTGGGCGGCCTCGCGCTGGCGGTGGGCATCCTGGTGGACGAAGCCACGGTGACCATCGAGAACATCAACTGGCATCTGGAGCAGGGCAAGGACGTCATCACGGCGATCGTCGATGGCTCGGCGCAGATCATCGTGCCGGCCTTCGTGTCGTTGTGCTGCATCTGCATCGTGTTCGTGCCGATGTTCTTCCTCCCGGGCGTGGCGCGCTATCTGTTCGTGCCGATGGCGGAGGCGGTGATCTTCGCGATGATCTTCTCCTTCATCCTGTCGCGTACGCTCGTGCTGACGATGGCGAAGTACCTGCTGCACGCACACCCGCCGACCGTGGACGAGCACGGGCAGCACCTGCCGCTGCCGCCTCCGAAGACGGCACTGGGACGCTTCCAGCAGGGTTTCGTGAATCGCTTCGAGACGTTCCGCGCGGGCTACAGCGGCGTGCTCAACCTCGCCATGCAGCATCGCAAGGTGTTCGTGGCCGGCTTCCTCGGCTTCGTGTTGCTGTCGTTCCTGCTGTTGCCGGGGCTGGGCAGCAACTTCTTCCCGGACGTCGACGGCGGCCAGATCCTGGTGCATGTGCGCGCACCGGTCGGCACGCGCGTCGAAATGACCGCGGTCGAATTCTCGGACATCGAGAAGGTCATCCGCCAGGTGATTCCGCCGGACGAGCTCGAAGCGCTGGTCGACAACATCGGCCAATACTCCAGCTCGATCAACACGATCTACAACAACACCGGCGAAGTGGGCGAGCAGGATGGCGACATCCAGATCTCGCTGAATGACGGACATCGCCCGAGCGCGGAATACGTGAAGTTGCTGCGCGAGAAGTTGCCGCGCCTGTTCCCGGGCTCCACGTTCTCGTTCCCGCCGGCGGATATCGTCAGCCAGATCCTGAACTTCGGTTCGCCCGCGCCGATCGACCTGCAGATCCGCGGTTTCCATCTGGACAAGAACTTCGTGTACGCCAACGAGTTGCTCAACAAGATCCGCCAGATTCCGGGCGTGGTCGATGCGCGACTCCAGCAGTCGCAGGCGCAGCCGGCGTTCCGCATCGATGTGGATCGCACGCGTGCGCAGCTGCTGGGCCTGACCGAAGGCGACGTGACCAATAGCCTCATCGCGGACCTTTCCGGTACCGCCCAGGTCGCGCCGACGTACTGGCTCAACCCCGACAACAACGTCACCTATCCGATCTCGGCCCAGGTGCCGCAGTATCAACTGGACACCTTGGCGCAACTGAACAATTTGCCGATCACGTCCAAGAGCGGTGGCAATGCGCAGGTGCTGGGCGCGCTGGCGAATATCACGCGCACGCATCGCAACACCATCGTCAGTCAGTACAACATCCAGTCGATGGTCGAGATCTTCGCCACCACCCAGGGACGTGACCTTGGTGCGGTGGCTGGCGATATCGAAAAGGTGCTGAAGGACACCGAGAAGGACAAGCCCAAGGGCGCCAACATCGCGCTGCTCGGCCAGGTGCAGACCATGCACGATGCCTATTCGGGCCTGCTGTTCGGCCTGCTCGGCTCGGCGGTGCTGGTGTACCTGCTGATCGTGGTCAACTTCCAGTCGTGGACCGACCCGTTCGTGATCATCACGGCACTGCCAGCCGCGTTGGCCGGCATCGTGTGGATGCTGTTCGTCACGCACACCACGTTGTCGGTGCCGGCGCTTACCGGCGCGATCATGTGCATGGGCGTGGCCACCGCCAACTCGGTGCTGGTGGTGAGCTTCTGCCGCGAACGCCTGGACGCCCATGGCGATGCCACGCTGGCGGCGCGCGAAGCGGGTTTCGTGCGCTTCCGCCCGGTGCTGATGACGGCACTGGCCATGATCATCGGCATGGTGCCGATGGCCCTTGGCCTGGGCGACGGCGGCGAGCAGAACGCGCCGTTGGGTCGCGCCGTGATCGGTGGCCTGTTGTTCGCTACCACGGCCACGCTGATCTTCGTTCCTGTCGTCTTTTCCATTGTTCACGCGCGTCACAAGCACGCGCCTGATTCGGCTGGTCATGCCGGAGAACCTGTCCATGTCTGAGCATCTGACTACACTTCCTGAGTCGACGCCGTCGCCGCGTCGCCTGCGCCTGGCCGCGCTGATCGGTGCGGCCCTGTTCGGCTCGATCGTGGTGATCGGTGTCGCCACCCGCCTTTCCGAGGCGCGCAGCCTGCGCCAGTGGACCGACGAGCAGGCCATTCCCACCGTGGTGATCTCGGAGCCCGAGTCCGCCGACGGCAAGGCGCCGCTGGAGCTGCCGGCGCAGATGGATGCGTTCACCAACGCACCGATCTACGCGCGCACCAGCGGCTATCTGAAGTCATGGGAGAAGGACATCGGTGCGCCGGTGAAGGCGGGCGACGTGCTCGGCATCATCGACACGCCCGATCTCGATCAGCAATTGCTGCAGGCCCAGGCCGACCTGGCCACCGCCAAGGCCAACGCCGCGCTCGCCGCGACCACGGCCAAGCGTTGGCAGGTACTGCGCCAGACCGACCCGGATTCGGTCTCGCAGCAGTCGGTGGACCAGTACAACGGCGACCTGGCGGCCAAGCAGGCCCAGGTGAACGCCTCGCAGGCCAACCTCGATCGCCTCAAGGCATTGAAGTCGTATGCGCGCCTGGTCGCGCCGTTCGACGGCCGGGTGACTGCGCGCAATACCGATGTGGGCGCGCTGATCACCGCCGACAGCAACGGTAGCGGTACGCCCATGTTCACGGTGTCCGACACCAGCAAGCTGCGCGTCTATGTGCGCGTGCCGCAGGTGTACGCGCCGGGCATTCATCGCGGTGACGAAGCCACGCTGACCGTGCCGGAATACCCGGGCAAGTCGTTCACCGCGAAGGTCGAGGCCGACGCCCGCGCGATCTCGCCGACCTCGGGCACCACGTTGGTGCAGCTGGTGGTCGACAATCCGGATGGCCGCCTGCTGCCGAGCAGCTATGCGAGCGTGAGCTTCAACATCGCCTCGGGCACGCTGGGCCTGCGGGTGCCGGCCGAGGCGTTGATCTTCGACGACAAGGGCCTGCACGTCGCCACGCTGGATGCGAGCGACCACGTGCACTTCAAGACCGTCACGATTCGTCGCGACTACGGCAAGTCGATCGAGATCGGTTCGGGCCTGGCGCCCAACGATCGCGTGATCATCAACCCGCCGGACGGCCTGGCCGATGGCGATGAAGTGCGCATTGCCAAGAACCCGCAGCAGGCGGCCAAGCCTCATGAAAAAGCTTAAGAGCCTCGCCGCGACCATCGCGACTACGCTGGCGCTGGGCGCATGTTCCATGGCGCCGGCCTACAAGCCGCCGGCGGCCCCGGTGGCCGAGCACTATCAGTCCGCCGGCCCATGGACCACGGCGCAGCCGTCCGACCAGTTGCCGCGCGAAGGCTGGTGGAAGCTCTACGGCGACGAGCGGCTGAACGGCCTCGAGCAGCAGCTGATCGATCACAATGCCGACCTTGCCGCCGCGTTCGCGAGCTACCAGCAGTCGCGCGACTATCTCGCGCAGGTGCGTGCCGACCTGTTTCCGCAGGTCTCGCTGGGTGCCGGCGCGCAACGCAACCGCCAGTCGCTGAATGCACCGCTGCACGGTGCCACGTCGCCCGAGTATTACGACATGTACTCGGCCACGGCACAGGGTTCGTACGAAGTGGATCTGTGGGGCCGCGTGCACGACAACGTGGCCGCCGGGCGCGCCTCGATGCAGGCTGCCGCCGCTGATCTCGCCTCGGTGCGCCTGAGCCTGGAAGCATCGCTGGCGGACAGTTACCTGCAGCTGGTGGGCGTGGATCGCCAGATCGACCTGCTGCAGAAGACGGTCGACGCGTACCAGCGCGCCTTGCAGCTGACCAGCACGCTGCATGCGGGGGGCGCGGTATCCGGCCTCGACGTGGATCGCGCGCAGACGCAGCTGTCCGCCACGCGCTCGCAGCTGTCGCAGACCAGGGCGCAGCGCGACCTGCTGCTGCACGCCATCGCAGTGCTGGTGGGCCAGCCGGCGTCCAGCTTCACGCTAAAGGTGGATACGGATCTGCCCAACCTGCCGGTGATTCCCACGGGCCTGCCGTCCACCTTGCTGGAGCGTCGCCCCGACATCGCCGCGGCCGAGCGCCGCACGGCGGAAGCCAATGCGCAGATCGGCGTGGCCCGTTCGGCGTTCTTTCCCTCGCTCACGCTCAGCGCCGGCGGCGGTTACACCAGCGGTGCGTGGGGCAATCTGTTGACCGCGCCGAGCCAGCTGTGGGCGCTGGGCCCGAACCTGCTGCTGGATGTGTTCGACGGCGGTCGCCGTCGCGCTCAGGTGGCATCGGCGCATGCGGCGTTCGACGAGGCCAGCGCGCAATACCGCGGCACCGTGCTCACCGCTTTCCAGCAGGTGGAGGACAACCAGTCACTGCTCAACAACTACGGCAACGCGCTGATCGACCAGAAGGACGCCACCACGGCGGCGGATCGCACGCTGACGTTGTCGACGGCGCTCTACAAGCAGGGCGCCGACAGCTATCTCGATGTGGTGACGGCGCAGGTGGATGCGTTGAATGCGCATCTTGGGTTGTTGTCGCTGCAAACCAATCAGCTGCGTGCGAGTGTGCAATTGGTGCGGGCGCTTGGCGGTGGATGGCAGGGTGATGAGATCTCGCCGCAGCGCTTGGCTGAGGAAGCGAAGGCGAGTGGCATCAAGTAACACGTGGTGATTTTGGGGGCTCGTCGTCCTCTACGAAAGCAGGACAGGTGCGAAGCGCGCTTTTGATCGTCATCCCCGCGAAAGCGGGGATCTCGTAGCATGGCGAGGAATACCAGCCGGAACGGCTTCTGGGGCCTCGTTACAGAACGCCTCCGCCGCTACACTGCGGCTAGGCCATGGCGCTGCGCGACGCGCCGCAGCGCTGAAAACTTAAAGCGGAGCATCGCTTCAAGCTTTGACCACCGCTCCCCTTCGGGGAGAGGGTTGGGGTGAGGGGGCAATCTTGCGATACGCCCCCTATCTGCGCTCTTAGAGCTTGGCCGTCAGCAGCGTTTCCAGCTTGCGCTGGTCGGCGGCGAATTTGCGGATGCCGTCGGCAAGCTTGTCGGTGGCCATGGCGTCTTCGTTGTGGCCCCAGCGGAAGGCGGCTTCGCTGAGTGGCGTGGGCTTGGCTTCGCGCACGCCGTCGTCGCTCAGCGCACGCGGCAGCGGCGACTGGTCCTGCGCCAGCTTTTCCAGCAGGTCGGGGCTGATGGTGAGACGATCGCAACCGGCCAGCGCCTGGATCTGCCCGATGTTGCGGAAGCTGGCGCCCATCACCACGGTGTCGTAGCCGTGCTGCTTGTACCAGGCGTAGATGCGGCGCACCGACTTCACGCCCGGGTCTTCGTCCGGCGCATAGCTCTTGGTCGCGGTGTTGGCGACGTACCAGTCCATGATGCGGCCGACGAACGGCGAGATCAGGAACACGCCGGCCTCGGCACAGGCCACTGCCTGCTCGAACGAGAACAGCAGGGTGAGATTGCACTGGATGCCGCGCTTTTCCAGCTGCTCGGCGGCGCGGATGCCTTCCCACGTCGAAGCGATCTTGATCAGGATGCGCTCGCGCTTGACGCCGGCCTGCTCATACAGCTCGATCAGGCGTTCGGCCTTGGCGATGGTGGCGTTGGTATCGAACGACAGGCGCGCATCGACTTCGGTGGACACGCGACCGGGCACCAGCTCGATGATCTTGCGGCCCACCGCCACGGCAAGGTGATCGCTGGCGTCGACCAGCTGCTGCTCGCGCGAATGGCTTTCCGATTTCGCGCGCTGCACGGCTTCGTCGATCAGCGGCGCATACGCCGGCAGCTCGGTGGCCTTCAGCAGCAGCGAGGGGTTGGTGGTGGCGTCCACCGGGCGATAGCGGGCAATGGCCTCGATATCGCCGGTATCGGCAACGACGGTGGTGTACTGGCGCAGTTGTTCGAGTTGGGAGGACACGTCGATATCCGTTGGGTTGAGGGGGTGATTTTACGCGTCGCCGGACGAGGGCGCATGCGCGTCATGGGTTTCGTCGCTGCCGGTGACGATGCGGGCATGGCGCTGGTAGGTCCAGTAGGCCCAGGCCCAATCCAGCATCACCACCAGCCGGTTGCGGAAACCGATCAGGAAGGCGATGTGCGCCACCAGCCAGATCCACCAGGCCAGCAGGCCGGAGAACTTCAGACGGCCAAACTGCGCTACTGCGGCCATGCGCCCGATGGTGGCCAGCGCACCATCGTCGCGGTAGCGGAACGGCGGGCTGGCGCCGCCGCGCCAGCGCGCCTTCAGCACGCTGGCCACGTAGCGCCCCATCTGCTTGGCGGCCGGGGCGACGCCGGGCACGGGCTTGCCGTCGGCCTGCGCCACGCTGGCGAGGTCGCCGATGACGAATACCTCCGGGTGTCCCGGCAGGCTGAGATCGGCCTCGACCTGCACGCGGCCGGCGCGGTCCACCGGTGCGCCCAGGCGACGCCCCAGCGGCGAGGCGGCGACACCGGCTGCCCACAACACGGTGCGCGCCGCGTAGGGTGTCTCGCCCAGGACGACACCGTGCTCGTCGATCCCGGTCACCGCCGTGTTCAGTCGCACGTCGACGCCGAGCTTTTCCAGCTGGCGGCGTGCCTTGTCGGAGAGGTCGGGGGCGAACGCCGGCAACAGGCGCGGCCCCGCTTCCACCAGCAGCACGTTGGCCTGGCGCAGCTCGGCGCGGCGGAATTCGCGGGGCAGTGTGTGCCGTGCGATTTCCGCCAGCGTGCCGGCCAGTTCGACGCCGGTGGCGCCGCCGCCGACCACCACGAAATTCAGCCATGCCTGCCGCTGTGCGGGGTCGTCCTCGCGCTCGGCCCGTTCGAAGGCGAGCAGCACGCGGCGGCGGATGGTGAAGGCATCGTCCAGCGTCTTCAGCCCGGGCGCATAACGTTCCCAATCATCGTGTCCGAAATACGCGTGGGTGGCACCGGTGGCGACCACCAGCGCGTCATAGTCCAGTTCACCATTGGCAAGCGTGACGCGGTGCTGCGCCAGGTTCACGTCCAGCGCTTCGTCCATCAACACGGTGACGTTGGCCTGCTTGCGCAGGATCTGCCGCAGGGGCGCGGCGATCGAGGGAGCGGAGAGGCCAGCCGTGGCGACCTGGTAGAGCAGGGGCTGGAACAGGTGATGGTTGCGCCGGTCGATCAGGGTGATGCGGGCCGGCGTGCCGGCGAGCCCGCGTGCCACCGCCAGTCCGCCGAAGCCGCCGCCGAGAATGACGACGTGGGGGCGTGCATCGTGCGTTCGTGCATCGTTGCCTTCCATGTGATGCTCCTGTCTAAGGTGAGAATCATGGGAGGTGCCGTCGCGATCCCGTGGCTCAGTACAGATCGATGGGATCGACGTCGAGCGACCAGCGTACGCGCCGCGCCGAAGGCAGTGTCGACAGTGTGCGGTACCAGGGGCGCAACGCCGCGTGCAGTTTGCCGCGGCTGTCCGCCTCGATCAGTAGCTGGCCGCGGTGACGCCCGGCGCGCAGCGGCATCGGCGCCGGCATCGGGCCGGAGAGCTGCAGCGGCGCCCCCGCGAGTGCCTTGGCGGCGTCGCCGAGAAAAGCGTCCACGTGTTCGCGTTGGTGCGCATCGGCGCGCAGCAGTACCTGATGGCCATAGGGTGGCAACTGCACGCTGCGCCGTTCGTCCAGCAGCGTGGCCGCTGCTGCGGCATAGCCTTGTGCGAGCAGCTGGCGCAGCAGCGGGTGTTCGGGATGGTGTGTCTGCAGCAGCACGCGGCCGGGTTTGCTGGCGCGACCGGCACGCCCCGCCACCTGCACCACCAGCTGGGACAGGCGCTCGCTGGCGCGGAAGTCCACGCTCAGCAGCCCTTCGTCCACGCCAACGATGGCGACCAGGGTGAGGTTGGGCAGGTCATGGCCCTTGGCCAGCATCTGGGTGCCGACGAGGATCGCGGGGCGGTCTTCGTGCAAGCCTTCCAGCAGCTGTTCGAAGGCATCGCGGCGGCGCGTGGTTTCACGATCGATGCGCAGCACCGGCACGTCGGGGAAGCGCGCGAGCAGCGCTTCCTCCAAACGCTCGGTGCCCTGGCCCTGCGGCTTGAGATCCGGCGCCTTGCACGCGGGGCATTCGGTGGGCACGCGCGTGGTGTAGTCGCAGTGATGGCAGACCAGCTGGCGCCGGCCGGCATGCAGCGTCATCGGATGTTCGCAGCGCGGGCAGTCGGCATGCCAGCCGCAGCTGTAGCACAGCAGCACCGGCGCATAGCCACGGCGGTTGCGGAACACCAGCACTTGCTCGCCGCGCGCCACGGTGTCGCCCACGGCGGCGAGCAGCGCGGGCGACAGGCCATGCTCCAGGCGTTGCGCACGCATATCCACGATCTGCACCTGCGGCGCGCGAATGGCCCCCGGGCGTGCGCGCAGATGCAGCGCGCGGTAACGCCCCGCCTGCACGTTGGCCAGCGATTCCAGCGATGGCGTGGCCGAACCCAGCACCACCGGCACGTTGAGCGCGCGGGCGCGCAGCAGGGCGAGATCGCGTGCGTGGTAGCGGAAGCCTTCCTGCTGCTTGTAGGCGCCGTCGTGTTCTTCATCGACGATGATCACGCCGGCGTTGGGCAATGGCGTGAACACCGCCGAGCGGGTGCCCAGGATCACCTTGGCCTCGCCGCTGCGGGCGCGCAGCCAGGCACGCGCGCGGTCGCCCTCGGCCAGGTTGGAGTGCAGCACCTGCACCGCCACGCCCAGGCGCTCGCGCAGGCGGCGCACGGTCTGCGGCGCCAGGCCGATTTCCGGCACCAGCAGCAGGGCCTGCCTGCCCTGGGCGATGACCTGTTCGATCAGGGCGAGATAGACCTCGGTCTTGCCGCTGCCGGTGACGCCATCGAGCAGGAACGGCTGGAAGCGGCCCAGGGCTTCGCCGATGTCGCTCACGGCCTGCTGCTGCTCGGCGCTCAGCGCAGGGGCGCTGGTGACGGGGTTTGGCACCGCGGCTGCGGTCTGCGCGCGCTCGATCAGCCCGGCCTGGTCGAGCCGGCGCGCGGCGTCGCGCCAGTGGGGCAGCATCTCGTGCAGCAGCTCGGCGGTCTGCGGGCCACGTGCCAGCGCCTCCAGCAGGGCGCGGCTGCCACCGCGGCGGCTGCCGGCGTCCAGCGCGCTGCGGCCGGCGGCGGTGAGCATCCAGGCTTCCTCGCGCCACTCGGGCAGGGGGCGGTCTTCGCGCAGGGCCAGCGGCAGGGCATTGGCATAGGCCTCGCCTGGGGCACCCAGCCAGTAGTCGGCGGCGCGGGCCAGGGTGGCCATCAGTTCGGCATCGAGCAGCGGGGTCTCGTCCAGCACCCGCAACACCTGCTTGAGCCGCGTCTGGCCCACGGCGGCTTCCACCCCCGTCTCGACCACTACACCCACCGCCTTGCCCTTGCCAAAGGGCACCAGTACCCGGCTGCCCACGTCGGCATGACCCGTGGCAGGGGGCAGGTAATCGAACAGGGTCGGTAGGGGAACCGGGAGGGCGACGCGTAGGACGGCGGGCATGAAAACCTCGTGGCGGCCCAGTGTAACCGGCCTGACGCACATCCGGATGGCCTGGCGGGTTGGGCACATGCGCCAGCGAATGGTCTGCTGGCGGCGGCTTGCGGCCGGTTGCTGCCCCGTCATCTAGGAAGCGAGGCTAAGTGGCTAACGGAGCGGCGCTTTTGCCGTTATCCACAGCAGCTGTGGATAAGTCTGTGGATGGTCCGTTGAGGGAGCCCCTCCAGGCGCATGAAAACGGCCTTCATGACGTTCTGCGCAAGTTTTAACCATGAAAAAAAGGTCTTTCAATTCAGTTGATTATAATTTTTACTCGGCTGGCGTTCATACAACTGCCATAGGCACGGGACTTGCCTTGACAGCCATGTGACGCTGTGCAAAACCCTCCCGCGAACCCTCTTGAAGTCGCTCGTCGCCCGCTCGTTTGCGGGCCAGGTGTGTGATCGCCATCACGATGGCGACGTTTCATCGCGTGAGCCCAAGCAGGGTGGCGAAGGCCAGCGCCAGTACGATCAACCACAGGTAGCACCAGCCCACGAACAGGTATTTCACCGTCGTCATGAACCAGCCCTGGCGATAGACCCGCTTCTGCATGAGCAGCAGGTAGAGCGGCACCCAGATCAGCAACGCCCAGATGATCACGCTCAGCGGCGCGGCGGCCCAGCCGGCGTGGGGCACCAGCCAGCCGCGCAACAGGGTCACCAGCATCACCAGCAGGACGGACAGGAAGATCATGGCGTGGCTATGCAGCGCCACGATCAGGTGCTCCATGTACAGGCGTCGCTTGAACACGTAGGTGAGCTTCAGCAGCAGCGCGAACAGCGGCATCAGGATGAACATGGTCTGCGGCAGCACGGCGAAGGCGCCCGCCATGACGCGCTCGCGGGCTTCGGCCGCCGCCTCGCCGCCCTCGCTGATGCCCTTCATATTGGCCACGGCATGGCCGATCGCGCGATTGAGGCTGGCGTTCATGCCATCGGTCATCCAGCTCACGTGGACCTGGTCGGGCAGCTTGGTCCAGCCCGTGCCACTCAGCGGCGCGGCGCCCAACTCGGTGAGCCGATGGTCGGCGTGGTCGCGATCGGTGCTGAGCAGTTTTTCCAGCTTCTTGGCGCTGAGATCCGCGTTGCCGGGAACGGCTTCGATGTCCTTGCGCTTCTGCTCGAAATGCGCGCGCACCGCTTCGGGCGTGGTGTCCTTGGCGAACTCGCCGGTCCCCGGGTTGGCGCCCGTGTCGACCTGGATGAAGTTGAAGTTGTCTATGGCCAGGTGGCAAACGAAGAAGGCCAGCAGGCATAGCACGAACATCAGGCGGAACGGCGGCACATAGCGCTGGCGCCGGCCGGCGAAGTATTCCAGGGTAAGAAAGCCCGGCCGGCACAGCAGCGGCGGCACCGTGTGCACCACGCGGCCATCCACGTGCAGCAGCATCTCCAGCGTGTCCTCGACCATGTGATGCATGGGCCGCAGCGCGGTGTGGATGGATTGCCCGCACTCGTGGCAGAACTCGCCCTGCATCGGCGCGGCGCAATTGGCGCAGTGCACGCCCTCGAACGACACCAGTTCCTTCTTCATGTGTCTCCCCCGAGCTGACAAGCCGGTGATCTTGGCACAAGCCGATGACGCCGGCAGCTTCCGTCAGTGGATCGCTGGTGAAGGTGCAAAGGGGTTCCGCGGGCGGTGAGCTAGAATGCGCGGCCCAGGAGTTTCCATATGCTGTCTTTCCGCCCCGATCGCGCCAGGGTGGCGCACGAGGTTGGCGCCATCATGCGCCTCGCCCTGCCCCTGATGGCCGCGCAGCTCGCCGCGGTGGGGCCCAATTTCGTCGATGCCGTGCTGGCGGGCCACCTCAGCGCGCATGTGCAGGCTGCCGTCACCACCGCGGTCAGCATCTGGGCGCTGGCCCTGGTCAGTGGCCTGGGCATGATGATGGCGGTGCCGCCTTCGGTGGCGCAGCTGGACGGCGCCGGCCGTCGCCGCGAAGTGGGCGCGGTGTTCGTGCAGGCGCTGTGGCTGGCCTGGGGCATGGGCATCGTGATGTGGTTCCTGGTGCGCCATGCCACGCCGATGCTGGACTGGATCGGCGTGGTGCCCACGCTGCGCACCGACGTCATGCACTTCCTGCATGCCATCAGCTGGGCGGGGCCGGCGCTGACCAGCTACTTCGCGCTGCGTGGCCTCTCCGAGGGGCTGTCGATGACGCGCCCGTCGATGTATTTCAGTTTTGGTGGCCTGCTGGTGCTGGCGCCGCTGGGCTACGTGCTGATGTACGGCAAGTTCGGCTTGCCCGCGCTGGGTTCGCTGGGCAGCGGCATCGCCACCGCCGCGGTGCTGTGGCTGGAGATGCTGGGCTTTGGCCTGTATGTCGCCAGGCATCGGGCCTATCGCGACCTGGGCCTGCGCGAAGGCCTGGCCTGGCCCAGGCCGAAGATGATCCTGGAGCTGCTGAAGATCGGCGGCCCGATGGCGGTCACCCTGCTGGCCGAAGGCGGCCTGTTCGTGGCCGTGGCGTTGGCCATCGCGACGCTGGGCGAGACGGTGGTGGCGAGCCACCAGGTGGCGCTGAGCGTGGCGACGGTGGCCTTCATGATTCCGCTGGGGCTGTCGATGGCGATCACCGTGCGGGTGGGCAATGCGGTCGGCCGTGGCGATGCGCGCGGCGTGCGCTATGCGGGTTTCTGCGGCATCGCCCTGGCGCTGTGCATCCAAACGGTGTCGTCGTCGGTGATGCTGGGCATGCCGCAGGTGCTGGCGCGCCTGTACACGCACGACGCCGGGGTGATCGCGCTGGCGGCGCAACTGATGCTGCTGGCGGGCTTGTTCCAGTTTTCCGATGGTATCCAGGTGACCTCCAACGGCGCGTTGCGCGGCCTGAAGGACACCCGCGTGCCGATGGTCATCACCTTGTTTGCCTATTGGGCGGTCGGCATGCCGGTGGGCTGGTGGCTGGCATTCCACCAGGGCATGGGCGCGCGCGGCATGTGGATGGGGCTGATCGCCGGGCTCAGCATGGCGGCCGTGCTGCTGTTCACGCGCTTCTGGCGCAACGCGTTCCGCGAGAGCTGGCGCTGCCCGGGCTGAACCGCGCCGGCCGCTTGCGCCTGGCCGGCGCGGGTGGACTCCCTTCGCCCATAGACATGTGTCATCAGCACCACATGACCTTCATCGCGCGAACGGCTACGCTGTTGCGGACATCTTGAGGAAACTTCGCATGACGGAGCGCCGCCCCAACGGTTTCTGGGCTTTTCTCTGCGTCCTCGGGCGCGGCATCAACGCGGTCAGGCTGGTGATCCTCAACCTGATTTTCTTCCTGTTCCTGTTCATCGTGCTGTTGCTGTTGTTCGGCGGCTACCTGGGCAGCCGCAGCGAGCACCTGATCCAGGGCGACAGCGTGCTGGTGATCAAGCCGCAGGGCGAGTTGGTCGAGCAGTACAGCATCGATCCGCTGCAGCGCGCGCTGGCCCAGCTTTCCGGCAACCCGCCCAAGCAGGTCCAGTTGCGTGACCTGGTGGCCGCCATCGATGCGGCGGCCAAGGACACGCGCATCACCCGCATCCTGCTGGAACCGGGCGAGCTGCAGGGTGGCGGCTTTGCCGCGCTGAGCGAGGCTGGCGCAGCGCTGGATCGCTTCCGCGCCGCCGGCAAGCCGGTGATCGTGTGGGCGCCCAGCTATGACCAGGGCCAGTATTACCTCGCCGCGCATGCCGACCGCATCCTGGTCGATCCGCAGGGCGGCGTGATGATCACCGGCCTGGCCAACTATCGACTGTTCTACAAGGACTTGCTCGACAAGCTCGGCGTGGACGTGCACCTGTTCCGCGTGGGCCAGTTCAAGAGCGCGGCCGAGCCGTACATCCTCGACCATGCCTCGCCCGAATCGAAGGAAGCGGACAGCTTCTGGATGGGCGGCCTGTGGGACACCTACGTCAACGAGGTGGCCAAGCTGCGCAAGCTGGACGCCACCGCCCTGCGCACGGATATCGACACGCTGCCGGAGACCATCGCCAACGCGCGTGGCGACCTGGGCCAGCTGTCGCTCGACCAGCATCTGGTGGACGGCCTGGCCACGCCGGCCGAACTGGAAGCGATGATGCGCAAGGAAGGCGTGCCCGCCGGCAAGAAGGGCGAGGGCTTCCGCCAGGTATCGCTGCAGCGCTACGCCACCAACCTGCCCGACGATGACAATGGCACGGCGCCGGGCGTGGCCGTGGTGGTCGCCGAGGGCGAGATTTCCGGCGGCAAGCAACCGCAGGGGACGGTGGGCGGCGAGTCCACCGCCGCGCTGGTGCGCGCCGCGCGCGAGGACAAGCGCACCAAGGCGCTGGTGCTGCGCGTCAACTCGCCGGGTGGCGAGGTGTATGCGGCCGAGCAGATCCGCCGCGAAGTAGCGCTGACGCGCGCGGCCGGCATTCCGGTGATCGTGTCGATGGGCAACGTGGCCGCCAGCGGCGGCTACTGGATCTCGATGAACGCCGATCGCATCTATGCCGAGCCCAACACCATCACTGGCTCCATCGGCATCTTCGGCATGGTGCTCACCGTGCCGGGCACGCTGGACAAGCTGGGCGTGAAGAGCGACGGCGTGGGCACCAGCCCGCTGGCCGGGGCGTTCGACATCACCCGTCCGCTCGATCCCAGGGTGGGCACGGTGATCCAGGCCACCATCGAGAAGGGTTATCGCGATTTCGTGGGCCAGGTGGCCAAGGCGCGCGGCAAGCCCTACGACGCGATCGACACCATTGCGCAGGGCCGCGTGTGGACCGGACAGCAGGCACTCGATCGCGGGCTGGTCGACCAGCTCGGTGGCCTGGGCGAGGCTGTGGCCGATGCGGCGACGCGCGCCAAGCTGGGCAAGCAGTATCCGGTGCGCTACGTGGAAGAACCGCTCGGTGGCTTCGAGCAATTCCTGATGGGCCTCAACGAGAGCGCCATGGTGCAGGTGGCGCAGGCTTATGGCTTGCACCTGCCCGCGTGGGCGGCGCATATCGACACGATGGCGCCGGAGTTGAAGCTGTTGCGTTCGGCGCCGTCGGGCCGTCCCAACGTCTACGCCTATTGCTTCTGCACGCCGCGCTGAGCAGCTAGTCCCTCCCCAACCCTCCCCTGCAAGCAGGGGAGGGCGTCCGGGTGCCGGGTTTATTCGATCGCCGCGCTGTAGTACTCGCCATGCCGCTGCACGCGCACGGGCATGCCGAAGGTCGCCGACAGCGTGGCGTCGTTGAGCACCTCGGCCTTGTCACCCTGGCGAAGCAGACGTCCATCGCGCAGCGCGATCACCTGCCCGATCTCCGGCAGGATCTCCTCGATGTGGTGGGTCACCAGCAACAGCGTGGTGCCGCTGCGGGCGAGGCCGCGCAGGCTTTCCAGGAAGTGCCGGCGGCTGGCCATGTCCAGGCCCGCGCAGGGTTCGTCGAGCAGCAGCGCGCGGGGGCGATGCACCAATGCACGGGCGATCAGCACGCGGCGGGCTTCGCCGGTGGACAGGCTGGCCATGCTGCGGCCGAGCAGGTGGGTGGCGCCGGCCTGTGCCAGCGCTTCGTCGGCGCGCTGGCGCATGGCCGGGGTCACCTGATGGTCGAGGCCCAGCCGGCGCGCGGCGAAGAAACTCGACAACACCGCTTCGGCGACTTCCAGCGTCGCATCGCTGGTGCAGTCGTCCTGCAGCGAAGGCGAGACGATGCCGAGCAGGCCGCGCAATTCTGATACGTGCCAGCGCTCGCGTCCGAATACACGCATCGACGCGCGCCCGTCGTCGCGCGCCAGTGGATAAAGCTCGCGGGTGATCAGGCGCACCAGGGTGGATTTGCCCGCGCCATTGGCCCCGAGGATGGCGGTGTGCTCGCCCGCACCGATGCGCAGGCTGAAGCGGTCGAGGATCAGGCGATCGCCACGCATCACGCTGGCGTCGTCGATCTCCAGCAGGGGCAGGGCGTGCAGGTCAGGGTAAGCGGCATTCATGCCCCACACCATGCCGGTTGGGACGTCGATTTGCCAAGCCCCCTCCGGTTATTGCCCGGCCGCATCGATTTGTTGTTGCTGTTGCCTGGCCTGGTCGTCGACGGTCTTCTGCACGTCGCGGGCGCGTTGCTCGTCCTTCTTCAGGTCATCCCATGGCGTGGCCACGCGTGCCGTGCTGGCCGTCGCGGGTTGCGACTCGGGGGCGGGCGGCTTGCCGGAGCAGGCGGCGAGCGCGCACAGGCAGAACATCGGGACGAGCCATTTCATGGGCGATCCTCGCGGGACGGAGCATGAGTGTCCCGCGCGGCGCCGGGTCCGGCAAGCACGTCTCACTAGGCGTCAGGCCGGAACAGGTTTTAAGCTCGGCGCATGAATACACGCATCGATGCCTGGCAGCTGCAAGGTCACACCGCTTTGATCACCGGCGCCAGCAAGGGTATCGGCTACGCCACTGCACGCGAGCTGGCCGGCCTTGGCGCCAACCTGCTGCTGGTGGCCCGTGATGCCGATTATCTCGAGCAGGTACGGGTGGAGCTGGTGGATGATTTTCCGGGCATCGAGGTGCTGGCGTTCGGTGCCGACCTCAGCGAACAGGAAGAGCGCCTGGCGGTGTTCGACTGGATCGCCGACCTCGGCGCGCCGTTGTCGCTGCTGGTCAACAACGCCGGCGGCAACCAGCCGGCGCCGACGCTGGCCTATCGCGAGGACGAGTACCGCGCGATCTTCGAGCAGAACCTGTTCTCGGCCTTCGAGATGTGCCGGCTGGCGCATCCGCAGCTGGTGCAACACGCCAATGCGGCCATCGTCAACGTGGGTTCCGTCTCCGGCGAAACGCATGTGCGCACCGGTTCGCCCTATGGCATGACCAAGGCGGCGCTGCACCAGCTCACGCGCAACCTCGCGGTGGAATGGGCCACCGACGGCATCCGCGTCAACGCGGTGGCGCCCTGGTATATCCGCACGCAGCGTTCGGAACCGGCGCTGGCCAACGATGAGTACCTGGACGAAGTGCTCGATCGCACACCGCTGCGCCGCATCGGCGAACCGGAAGAAGTGGCCGCGGCGATCGCCTTCCTGTGCTTGCCGGCGGCGAGCTATATCACCGGCCAGGTGCTGGCGGTGGATGGCGGCTTTCTCAACTACGGCTTCTGATTGTCCACAGCCTGTGTGGACAGGGCCGGGACAAGCCTGTGGATAGGTAAGCCAAGTGCCCGCCAGCGTGGCATTTTCACCATCGTGGTCATTTTGGCGACAGCGCTGGCGCGGGTTTTCCACAGCCGCTGGGGAAAGCCTGGTGGCAAGCCTGTGGATAACGGCCAGTGCCCGTTATGCAGCGGGCACTTGCGACGCGCTGCGCAAGAAGTGCGCAACTCCTGCGAGTCAACAGTTGCGCAGCTGCGCGCGCAGTTGCTCGTCGCGCTGCTCCAGCGGGGGCTGGTCGCTCTTGAACGCACGCTGCAGTTTGCTGGCGTTGTCGTCATAGGCGTCACGCAATGCGTGGCAGGTTTCGGCATGCGTCAGTTCGCGGCAGGTGTCCTGGACCCACACATAGTTGTTGGCGATCAGGCCCGGTGTCACGCGGCCGCGGTTGAGCACGGGCGCCGATGCGCCGGCGCTGTTGGGCGGACCGTACACCTGCGACAGCGATGGGGATGCGGCGCCGAGGATGCCGTAAGGCACCTGATACGGCTGAGGGGCACCGTTCTCGCTGAGATAGGTCTTGCCATCGGTGGCACGCACGCAGGCATACATCACCGGCAGCGGTACCGCGGGCGTGGCGGGTAGCGGGGCGGTTTTCGCTTCGACCGGCGTGCTGGTCGCCGGCTCGCGTGCCGGCGGTGGCGTCAGCGGTACCGAGTCGTCGAGCTGCAGGGTTTCCTGGTGCTGGCCGCCGGGACAGGGCTTGTCCTGGTAGACCGCCTTGCCGTCCGCCGCGGTGCACTTGTAGGCCGTACCGGCCCATGCCGGCACGCTGAGGCAACCAAGTAAGGCCAAGCCACACAGACGCCATAGCATGCGCGAACCTGCTTCCTGATGGGTGGCGCCCGCCGGTTTTAGAACTCGGCGAGATGTTCCTCGGCGGCGAAGCCCAGCGTGACGGCGCCTTCGCCCACATTGACCATGCCGGTGATGCTCATGGGCGCTTCCATCAGTTCCACGCCGCATTCCTCGCAGGCGGTGCGCAGGCCGGCATAACCCGGCAGCTTGGGCAGCTCGGACAGGTCACCGCCATAGCTGACGCAGACCGCAGGCACCAGCAGCCCTGCATGCACGCGTTCGGCGGCGTAGTTGAACAGCGTTTCGGCGCCGTGTTCGAAGCCGCGTACCTTGCCCACCGGACCGGTCTCGCCCCGATAGCCGCGCAGCAGCGGCTTGATGTCCAGCGCCGAGCCGAGCACGGCACTGAACAGGCCCACGCTACGGTCGCCCTTTTTCTTGGCGCGCGCGCGCAGGTAGTAGAGGTCGCGCGGCAACATGTAGCCGTAGGAGTTGTTGGCGATATAGGTCAGGCGTTCGCGGATGGCGGCGGGCGCTTCGCCGGCTTCGATCAGCCGGGTCGCCTCGATGATGGCGGGGGCGGCGCCGGCGAACAGGCTGCGCGTGTCGATCACGCGCATCAGGAACGGACCGGTGATGCCGTTCTTCTCGCGTATCGCGCGGTAATTTTTCAACACCGCGAAGCTGGCCTTGATCACGTGTTCGTTGATGGCGCTGCGCGTGGCGGTGATGGTGAGGCAGAACACACAGTCCTGCTCCAGCACCAGCTTGTCGAGGAACAGCTGCTGCACTTCCTCGATGGAACACGGTTCGGTTTCCGCCGAATGGCTGCGGCTGCCCATGTCGCTGTCGAGGAAGCGATGGAGTTCCACCTGGCTGCGGTCGTCCAGGAATACTTCGTCGTCGACGCGGATGGTGATCGGCATCACCGCGATGTTGTGCTTTTGAAGGAATGCCTGCGGCAAATCGCAGGACGCATCGATGGCCAGGCCCATCCGCATCTTGTCACCCCCAAGTGAATGGCGCGGCCAACATAGCATGCGCCGTGATAGCTGCCGACCCCCGACTTATGGGGCATGCGCCGGGACTTCTTCGCCGAGGCATTCAGCGCAGCTGGCGATACGTATCGGCGTCGAAGGCGTCCACTTGAACCACCGCGTCGCGCGCTTCGTTGGCTTCGCCCAGTGCCGCGTATTCCTCCGGGGTGATGATGCCGGCGGCCAGGGCGCGCCGGTCCAGCTCATCCTTGGGGGCGCGGTCGAGCCGGCCGGCCCGCACGGCGTCGCGCAGCTTGGTCTCCACCGGCAGGGCCCGCACCGCCTTGTCCAGGGCCGCCTCCAGCTCGCCCAGGCCGGGCTCATGCGGCCCCGGCACGTGGATGTCCTCGGTAAGGTGGAGGCGCGCCTCGCGGTCTTCCAGGATGGCGCGCGCCGCGCGCTGGCCGAGCAGGTCCGACGGCGGGCGGAAGCGGGCGCCCAATGGGAATACCAGCCACCGCGCGAAGCCGGCGGCGAACGCGGAGGGCAGGTTGTCCAGCACCCCGCGTAGCGCCTCCTGCGTGCGGAACAACGCCAGCGCCACGCCCCAGCGGGCCAGGTCGTAGTTGGAAGCGAGCTTGGGTTCGTCGTGGTAGCGCTTGAGCGTGGCGGCGGCCAGGTACTGCCAGGCCAGCGCGTCGGCCAGCCGGCCGGAGATCTTCTCGCGCCGCTTCAGCGAGCCGCCCAGCGTCGCCATGCACAGGTCCGAGATAAAGGCGAATGCCGAGGCGAAGCGGGTGAGGTGCTGGTACTGCCGACGGAGCTCGCTGTCAGGCGCCTTGGCCAGTCGCGCGCCGGTGAGGCCCAACAGCAGCGCGCGCACGCCGCGGGTGAACACGAAGTTGATATAGCCGAAGGTGCAGCGGTCGAACGCGGCGAGGTCCCTGGCGGCGATCGCATCGATCAGCTTCTGCACCCAGGGATGGCAGCGGATCGCACCCTGGCCGTAGATGATCATCGAGCGGGTGAGGATGTTGGCGCCTTCCACGGTGATGCCGATCGGCACCGACATCCACATGCGCGAGAGCGCATTGCGTGGCCCGCGCTGGATCGCCGCGCCCGCGCGGATATCCATGGCATCGCTTACCACTTCGCGCATGGCATCGGTGAGATAGGCCTTGGCGATGGAGCCGAGTACCGCGGGCTTCTCGCCGGCATCGAGCGCGCCGCAGGTGAGCGTGCGGGTGGCCGACATCAGATAGGTGAGGCCGGCGATACGCGCCAAGGGTTCCTCGATACCTTCGAAGCGACCGATCGGGGTGTCGAATTGTTCGCGCACCGTGGCGTAGGCGCCGCAGATGCGCGTGGCCATCTGCGCCGCGCCCACCGCCAGCGCCGGCAGCGAGATGGAGCGGCCGGCGGCCAGGCTCTCCATCAGCATGCGCCAGCCATGGCCGGCCTGTTCGACGCCGCCGATGATGGCATCCAGCGGTACGAACACGTCATGTCCCTCGATGGGGCCGTTGGCGAACGGCACGCCCATCGGATCATGGTGCCTGCCGATGACCACGCCAGGCAGGTCGCGTGGAATCAGGGCGCAGGTAATGCCGCGGTCGGCCTCGCCGCCGAGCAGCCCGTGGGGATCCTTCAGGCGGAAGGCCAGGCCGATCAGCGTCGCCACGGGTGCCAGCGTGATATAGCGCTTGTTCCAGTTCAGGCGCAGGCCGATCACCTGCTCGCCCTGCCAGCGGCCCCATTCGACGATGCCTTCGGACTGGGTGGCGGCGGCGTCGGAACCGGCTTCGGGGCCGGTGAGCGCGAAGCAGGGCACCTCGCGGCCATCGGCCAGGCGCGGCAGGTAGCGCTGTTTTTGTTCCTCGGTGCCGTAGTGCAGCAGCAGTTCGCCCGGCCCCAGCGAGTTGGGCACCATCACGGTGACCGCTGCGGCCACCGAGCGGGTGGCGATACGCGTGACCACTCGCGAGTGGCCGATCTCGGACATGCCCAGGCCGCCGTAGCGCTCGGGCAGCACCATGCCGAAGAAGCGTTCGCGCTTGATAAAGCCCCACACTTCGGGCGGCAGGTCGCGATCCTGCTCGATCTGCCAATCGTCCAGCATTGCGCATAGCTTGGTAACCGGGCCATCCAAGAAGGCCTGCTCGCGCGGGCTCAGCGGTTGGCATGGAAAGCGCAGCAGCGATGCCCAGTCCGGCATGCCGGAGAAGATCTGCGCATCCCACCACACGGTGCCCGCTTCCAGCGCGATGCGCTCGGTGTCGCCCAGGCGCGGCATGACGGCCGCCAGCTTCGGCAGCAGCGCGCGTGCGAACAGGGCGCGACGCAGTGGCGCCCATCCGGTTGCCAGGGCAACCAACCCCAAGAGGCATAGCAGTCCATATATAAGGTATGGCGAAGTCACCCCTAGCACGGCCCCGGTGGCGAACAGCACCGCTACGGCCGATACCCATGCCAGCCAACCTCGTCCCATGAAGGCAAAGCCCAGCAGGACGATCAGGGCAACCAGCAAACCGATAAGCAGCATGGCGTTCTCCTTTGGGTCCCGGCCATGGTGATGGCCCACGCTTCAAGAAAGTGCATACGAAGGGTGGCGGCCTCGATTCGGTCTATGCAGCAGGTAAGATGCGCGCACTTATCTGGCATCTCGCCGGCGTGGCGTCGCCGGTAACGCGCAGCGGGAAAAGCTGTGCTGACCTCATGGGGTCTTATGAAGGACAAACAGGAAATCGTCTCCAACTGGCTGCCGCGCTATACCGGCACGCCACTGGAGCAGTTCGGCCAGCACATCCTGCTGACCAATTTCGGCCACTACGTGGAACTGTTCGCGCAATGGCATGGGGTGGAGGTACAGGGGCGGGACAAGCCCATGCCCAACGCCACCGCTGACGGCATCACCCTTATCAACTTCGGCATGGGCAGCCCCAATGCCGCCACGGTGATGGACCTGCTCAGCGCCATTCATCCGAAGGCGGCGTTGTTCCTTGGCAAATGCGGCGGCGTAAAAAAGAAGAACGCCATCGGTGACCTGGTGTTGCCGATCGCCGCCATCCGCGGCGAAGGCACCTCCAACGACTACCTGCTGCCCGAGGTGCCGGCCTTGCCCGCCTTCCAGATGCAGCGCGGTGTCTCCACCACCATCCGCGACCTCGGCTACGACTACTGGACCGGCACGGTATACACCACCAACCGCCGGGTCTGGGAGCACGATGAAGGCTTCAAGGACTATCTGCGTCGCACCCGCTGCATGGCGGTGGACATGGAAACGGCAACCATCTTCGCGGCCGGTTTCGCCAACAAGATTCCCTGTGGCGCCCTGCTATTGGTTTCCGACCAGCCCATGATTCCCGAGGGCGTTAAGACGGAATTAAGCGACCGCAGTGTCACAGCGCAATTTGTTGAACGCCATATTCGCATCGGCATTGAAGCCTTGAAACTGGTGCGGCGCAAAGGACGGAGCGTAAAGCACCTGCGTTTCGAGGATGACGGCGGGGCGGACTGAACCCTTGTCAAATCAGCGGCCTGGCATGCCATCCCCGGTATATGCCTGGCCGCCTTCACCAGCGCTTCACCGCGTTGGAACGATGGTCGCCGCATCGCAATGCATCAGCCGGCGCCGGGGAACAGGGCGATCAGCTGACTGAATCGAAAGAAAATGCGATATCTGTCGTGGGGTGGCAACTTCTTGCTGTATAGATTTTATTGACTATCTGTAAGTAAAGCGTGATAAATGCGCAGCGCTGTAGACCACGGTCTACCCCTAATCTTTGGGTGGTTCGGGCGCGGGTTTGAGGTGGGGATCTCTGTCAAACCCAGTCATAAATAAATAACGGGAGGGTGTCTCATGAAGTTCGGGGAAAACAAACTGTGTACGTCGGTGCGCCTGGCTCTGTCGCTGGGCATGCTCGCAGCGAGCGCCTACGGCACCGCAGCATTCGCGCAGGACGCGCAGTCCAGCACCACGCCGCCGTCGGATCAGACCAAGAGCAAGACGCTCGAAACGGTCACCGTGACCGGTTCGCTGATTCGTCGTGTGGACGTCGAGACGTCCAGCCCGGTCGTCACCATTGACCGTGCGCAGATTCAGGCCACCGGCAAGCAGACGCTGGGCGACCTGGTGCAGCAGCTGCCGGCCATGACCGGCGGCAACGTCAACCCGCAGACCAACAACGGTGGCGGCACTGGCGGTTCGTCCATCAACCTGCGCGGCCTGGGTTCTCGCCGTACGCTGATCCTGGTCGATGGCCAGCGTCTGCTCAGCAAGGATCCGAACGCCATCCCGATCGATGCCATCGAGCGCATCGAAGTGCTGCCGACCGGCGCATCGGCGACCTACGGTTCGGACGCGATCGGCGGCGTCGTGAACTTCATCCTGCGCAAGAACTACCAGGGCGCCACGTTCACCGCGAACGTCGGTCAGTCCGACCGCAACGACGGTGACCAGAGCGGCTACACGTTCACCTTCGGCCAGACGTCCGACAAGGGCAGTATCATGGCCGGCATCAGCTACAACAAGCAGGATGGCGTGCTGGCGTCCAGCCGCTCGTTCTCTGAGAATTCGCTGACCCTGACGAAGCATAACAATGTTGTCATCGGTGGCTCGTATTCCACGCCGAACGACTTCCTGCAGTTGCCTGATGGCACGCCCGGTTTCAATGGTTGCGCCAATGCCTCCCAGCCTGGCTTTGTTGCGCTCAATAAGGGTGGCAACAGCAGCGTCCTGAGTCCGGCCAACTACCACTGCATCACCCTCGCTGACAAGTACAACTACGCGGGTGTCAACCTTGACATGACTCCGCAGGAGCGTACCGGTGGCTTCCTCAACGGTGATTACCACCTGACGGATCACATCACGGCCTACGTCGATGCGATCTACGAGAAGACCTCCGCCAACTTCCAGTTGGCTCCGGCGGTGTACGGCACGGACACCACGGGCGCGTCGATTACTGCCGGCAATGCGTTCAACCCCACGGGTCAGGCTGTCAGCGGCAGCAACCTGGCCTTCCGCACCCGTTTGACGTCGGGCGGTAACCGTTACGCGTTCAACGGTCGAGAGGATGCGCAGGTCAACACGGGCTTCCGTGGCGACTTCACCGTCTTTGACAAGGCTTGGAACTGGGATGTTGGCCTGAACTATGGCCACGAAAGCGTCGTCACCACGACCAAGGGCTTGGTGAACCAGAACCTGCTTTACACTGGCGACTCGACGCTGAATGCAGACGGCTCGGCCACCTGCCCGGCAGGTGTCAGCTCGGTTGCCTGCCAGTTCAATCCCTTCGACGCGAACGCGCCGGGTAACGCTGCTGCCGTCAAGGCAGCACAAGTCACTGCGACGAGCAACGTCTACGAGATCGAAAAGACCTGGCACGCTGGTATCAGCGGTGAGCTGTTCAGCCTGCCAGCAGGTGGTGTGCAGTTGGCCGTAGGTTACGAGTACCGCAAGGAATCGGAGCGCGTCAATCCGGATACCTCGCTGCTGCTTGATCCGACCACGGGTTCATGCGCCCTGGGTAGCCAGTGCGTGTCCGGCCTGTCCGGTGGCTACAACACTAAGGATCTGTACGCTGAAACGTTCATCCCGATCCTTGCCGGTGTACCTGGTGCACAGTCGCTTAACCTGACTATTGGCGACCGTTACTCGAGAGTCAGCACCTTCGGCAGTACGAACAACTTCAAGTTCGCGCTGGAGTGGAAGCCGATTGACGACCTGCTGTTGCGCGGTACGATGGAAGAAGTCTTCCGTGCGCCGACCGTCGGCGAGTTGTACTCGTCCGGTTCTGACGCTCCGAACCTTACCCGTGATCCTTGCGATGGCTATACGGGTGCTCCAGCTGGCTCGCCGCTGGCACTGGCTTGCCAGAACGTGCCCACCAATGGCACGTTCAAGAACAACTTCGATGGCTCCCAGGCTTCCGCGATCGTTCAGGGCGCAGCCCTGGCTGGTTTCCCAATCAAGCCGGAGAGCGGTAAGTCGTTTGACCTGGGCTTGGTATACAGCCCGTCCTATGTGGCTGGCCTGTCCACCACGTTGGATTTCTGGCACATCTACCTGAACAACACCATCACCTCAGTGGGTCTGCAGAGCGTGCTTGATCTCTGTGCTGCAGGTCAGACCCAGTTCTGCCCGTACATCAAGCGCAATCAGAATGGCCAGTTCGCACAGGGCTTTGTCGAGCCGACGGCCAACTTGGGTAGCCTGAGCACCGGTGGTATCGACTGGTCGGCGAACTACAAGCTGCCGCAGTTCGCTATCGGTCAGTTCAATATTGGTGTTACTGCGACCTACCTGAAGTACTTCAACCAGGATACTGCACCGGGTGAAGTGGGTAACGTGGAGTATAAGGATGCTGGTACCTTCCTGCGGTACGGCTCGGCCGCGGCGGCTGCCTGCCCGGATAATGCGGGTATCTGCTTGTTCCCGCGTTGGCGTGCACAGGGCTATGTGAACTGGCAGGCCGGTGGTTGGAGTGCCGAATGGCGTATGCGCTATATCGGTACCTTCTCGGCTGGCACCAATGGCGATGATACGTCGTTGAATGGCGTGCCAGGCACTGTGACCAAGTTTGGCTCGACTATCTACAACGATGTGTCGATTGGTTACAACCTGACTCCGATCAATACCCGTGTGGACTTTGGCGTCAACAACCTGTTCGACAAGCAGCCGCCCATGCTGTACGGGAACAACACGCTCAACGCCAACACCGATCCCAGCGACTTCGACCTGATGGGCCGTTACTTCTGGGCTCGCGTGACGGTTAAGTTCTAATCTGTCAGTTTTTGGTTAGGCTGAACGGGCCGCGTGGATTGTCCACGCGGCCCTTTTTTATGACATGACTTCAAACGACATACTTTCAGCTATTGTGGCGGCGCTTGGCGCCGGTCAGTTTCAGCGAGCGGAAACGCTTTGCCGGGAAGCGCTGCGCGATCATCCGCAGGATGAGCGCATATTGGTGTTTTTGGGCATGTCTCTACAGAAGCAGCATAGACTGGCCGATGCATTGGCGGTATTTGCGGAGCTGACCCGGCTGTTCCCGGAAAGCAGTATCCATTGGGGCAACTACGGTATGCTCGCTGCCGCCTTGGGAAACCGGGAAAGTGCAGAAAAGGCCTATCAGATAGCTATTCATGCCGATCCAAGTAATCCAGTTCCCAAGGTTCGCCAGGGGTTGCTCCTGCTGGAGCGAAAGGATTACCTCGCGGCGCGTAATCTGCTTCTCGATGCCGTTGTTTTGGAGCCCAACTCGGCATGGGCGCGTATCCATGCGGCGAGGGCTTGTTGCCTCGCACAAGACCTCGATGGTGCGGGCGATCTATTGAAGCCTTGGCGGAGCTGGACGCCACTGCAAAACGATCCTTTGCAAATGGAGCTGGCACAAGTCATGGTCCAGCATGGGGATGTGCCTGAGGCGGTTGAGATTCTGGAAGATCTATTGTCTCGGCAACCACATCTGCCAGAGGCCAGGCTGCTGCTTGCCAGTGTCTATGAGCGCTCCAACAAGCTGCTAGAGGCACGTGAGCTGGCGGATTCGGTTGCAAACGCGGAAAGCGCTTCAGGCGAGCAACGCAATGAAGCACATCATCTGTTGGCGATCCTGGCTCTCAGGGGCGCCAATCCGCAAGAGGCCAAGCGTATCCTGGAGCGCTGTGGACCGCAGGGACAAGATGACTACGCGCACTACTTCCAGCTTGCCGCTGCTTATGACAAATTGGGGGACACGGCAGCGGCGATGCAGGCACTCGCTGAGGCACATCGCCTTGAAGCCATCGAGCGACGTTTTGACTCGCCGGAATGCTACACGGCGGAGACTCCTGCATTGGCTACCCATGCACCGAGGGCGTCGGCCGAACAGTACCTCCGCTGGCCGAAGCTGCTGGCGCCGGAAGCCGAGTATTCGCCTGTCTTTGTCGTGGGGTTTCCGCGATCTGGGACCACGCTGCTCGAGCAGATGCTGGATGCGCATCCAGGCCTGCAGTCGATGGATGAAAATCCATTCTTCGGTCGTCTGGCCGATTTCCTGCGCAACTATGATCCACGCATCCTTGAGGATCTGAGTGTTTTGCGGCAATACGATTGCGACGAGTTGCGCAAGCGCTATTACGCCATGGTGGCCGACCGAGTGACTCTCAAAGAGGGCGTGCGATTGGTCGATAAAAATCCACTGAACATGCAGTGGCTGCCCTTCATCCATCGATTGTTCCCCGAGGCGAAATTTATCCTTGCCTTACGACATCCCTGCGATGTGCTGCTCAGTTGCTATATGCAGAGCTTCCAATCCAGCACGCTGGCCGCGGCATGCAGTAGTCTGGAGAGGTTGGCCCATGCGTACGTGGAAACCATGAATCACTGGCTGGAGGACGTGAATCTGTTCCGTCCAGACGTAATGGAGTCTCGATACGAGAATCTGGTCGACGATTTTGTGGGTCAGACTGAGCGAATCGCCCGGTTTCTGGATTTGAGCGATGCCCAGCCCATGCTGGGATTTGACCGGCACGCGCGCAGCAAAACCTATATCGGCACGCCCAGCTATTCGCAGGTCATCGAACCGGTCAATCGAAAGGCTGTGGGGCGTTGGCACCGCTACCGCAAGTACTTTGAACCCGTCTTGCCCATCCTTGACCCGATGCTTCGCCACTGGGACTACGACGCCTCGTCACCGTAAGTAGTAACAAAGTACGGGCGGTGATCAGCGGACGTTGATCGCCGCCAGCTCCGGCAAGTAAGGGGCGTAATGCCGCCAGCGCCCTATTGAGCTTGTATAGACCGCTTGTCGTGCCTGCCAGGCGCTGGCCGTGGCGATGCCTTCGGGCGTGGCCGGAGAGACGGATACGGGCTGCCGGCCCTGCAGGCCAAGCCAATGGGCGATAGTATCCAGTGTTTCGTCTGGCGAGGCGGCTAACTTCTCGTAGGACACGCTGAGGAACGCCGTGGCATAGCGTTTGCGCCAGTGTGCGGCGAGGCGTCGGCAGTCGCGGATGACTGTGACGATGTTGCTGAAGTCGTAGGCGTAGTCGTGCGCGCTATCGTGGAAAGACTGAGACCATAGGGAAAGTGCGGTGTCGCGTGGATCGCGTTCGCAGTGGATGAATCGCGCGTTGGGCCACAACGCCATCGCCAGGTCGACATGCAATAGATTCAGCGGCTGCTTGTCAATGTACCAGTGGGCCTCGCCATCGTCCTGGCGCAGCTGTTGCGCATAGGCTTTTGCGGCATCTTCAAGCTCGCGGCGTGACGACGGGCGAGACGAAATCCGCTGTTCCCAGAATGACAGCCAGCCGAGTTCGCCGCGATTCTTCACTCCGGGATAGCGTGCCAGCTGTTGCGCCAGCAGTGTCGTTCCCGACCGAGGCACGCCGACGACGAACACCGGTGTCCAGTCCTGGGCAGGAGGGAGCATCATGGAGCTTACCGGCGCAGCGAGGCGTGCCTCTATGTTCCGTTTCCATGCTTTGCGCGACCAATGGCTGCTGGCGTGCGCCATAGCGTTCGCCTGTCTAAGATACGTACTGGCGACCGCGAAGTCGCCGAGGTCGTCATAAACCTTGCCCAGCGCAAAGAGCACCGTGCAACGAGTGGCGTCAAGCGTGCCGGGGCGCCGCAGCAGTTCCTGAAAGAAGGCGATGTCCGGATGACGCGGGTCGGTGTAGCGCTGCAATCCCGCCAATCCGAGCGGAATGTTCCAATCAACGGCGTCAGGCACCTGTGCAAGCGCACGGTCGTAGTGGGCGCGCGTGCGTTCGAACTGACCCAACTGGATCCCAAGCATGCCGGCATAGGCATGCAGGCGAGGATCGTCCATAGCCGTGCGGATGGCGTTTTCGCAGATCGTCAGAGCCTCGTTTGGACGCCCATAGTCATCAAGCATCTCGATAGCACGGATGACGGTATTCACATCGTGATGGCCGTACTCAAACAGCGCGAGCAGGGTTTGGCTTGCTGCCTGCAGACGGCCCTGATCCCGTAATAGCGTGGCCAAAAGAAAGGAGGCGCCAGCATCCCAAGGTTTGGTCTGCAGCCATTCGCGGAGAATCTGCTCCGCGCGTGTGGGGCTGCCGGCCTGCCAAAGCAGCCCCGCCCATCCGAGTCGCACGTCACTGGAGCTGGGAAAGCGCGATGCAGCTGCTTCAAAAATGAAGAGTGCGTCCGATAGTTCGCCGCGCAGCACGAGCGATCGCCCCCGTTCCAGCCAGTCATCTTCCGGCGCATCCGCCAGCGCGACAAGACATGCCGACGTGTTTCCGGAAGGCGCTGCGCCGGTCGTCACGAGACGTAGGCCGGCAAGCCCAGTGCCGCGCGCAACGGGTCGAGTAATGCGCCGTAACGCTGCGAACGCGCCGTGTCCCCTCGCATCGGCTGGCGTACCTGAGTGGCGCTGGGCGAGCGCACCACGCGCCGGTTTTCGTGGAAGTTCATGCAGGCTTCTTCAAAAGGTAGCCCACAGAATTCCAGCAGCTCGCGAATTTGCGTTTCGGGATCGGCCACCATCGCCTCGTAGCTGTGTTGACGCACGAAGCCTGGATGGAGCGCGGCACTACGCGAGACGCTGCGGTCGAAGTCACGCCAGAAACTGGCGAGGTCCTCGAAGCTGCGGCTGTACCCATTGTTGCCGTCTAGTGGCTGGCGATAGCACGAAAAGCAGTTTTCCAGCGGGTCGCGTCGAACGGCGATGATATGCGAGCCCGGAAGCATGGCGCGAATGGCACCAATGTATATCCAGTTACTAGGCAACTTGTCGGTGAATATGGGGCGTTCGCCGCGCCAGCGCGCGGTCCGGTCGAGATAACGCTGACCGAGGCGTTGCCAGTCTTCCGGCGTGGCCTCGCGTGCCCATTGTGGAATAGGTCTTCCGCCAAGCCTCCGTGTCTCTTCGGCGAGTACCTGCGCAAGGTCCGGCAATTCGCCCGCGCCTTCGACGAAGGAGTGCGAGGCGAGGATCTGTTCGACCAGCGTCGACCCCGAGCGAGGCAAACTTACGATGAAGATGACTTCGCTGCCCTGGGGCGCCTTATTCCCAGAGGGCACCAGTTCAAACGCATCGGAAATCGACCTAACGCCTGCTGAGAAGCGGGGCGCATCCCACACCTGATAGCGGCGCGCCGTAGCGTTGGCACTGGCGAGCGCATCGATGGCTTCTGCGTATTGACCCCGTTCGTCAAAAACCTTGGCCAGCGCGAAACCTATCATGACGCGATCGCTTTCGGTGGCATCCGGTCGGTGCAGGGCGGACTGCATGCCGGCGATGTCACTGTCATCGAAGCGCTGCGTACGAAGCTCGGCGAGCCCCCACCACGCCAGGCCAAAGCTAGGGCGCGTGGCGATCAGTCGACGATATTCAGCTGCTGCCGCCGCGACTTCGCCGCGCGTGCGTAGCAGGTCCGCAAGCAGCGCACGTGCGGCGATCTGGTCGGGCGCGAGTGTCACGGCACGCTGCAGTGCTTCGGTCGCTTCTTCATTGCGTACCGACTTGGTGAGCATCACGCCAAGGTTGTACCAGGCTATGGCCAGCCTGGGCTCGAGCTCGCAGGTGCGGCGTAGGGCGCGGATCGCGCCTTCGTAATCACCGGCCGTGCCCAGTAGTGAACCGAGGGTGTTGTGGTAGATGGCGTCTTGCGGGCGCAGAGCTAGGGCGCGCTGCATCAGTCGCACGGCATCCTGATGTTGCCCCCGCAGGCTATGGATGCCGGCCTTCATGCGCAGAACTTCGGGGTGGTCCGGATAGGCGGCGAAAGTGCGCTCAAGCTGGCGATCGGCCTCATCGGCATGCCCGGCCTCAATGGCCTGGGCAGCGATTATTAATTGTCGGGCGGCCGTTGGCCCTAGCCCTTGCAGTCGCGAATTCATCAGTGGCCCGTTCAAGGATGTTCCTACGGCTCCCCTTGTTGCCAGGAAAGAGCGAGTGCGATTCATCGAAACGCGTTTATTATGCCCATATGCGCCGTGATGGGGATGACGGCTGCAGTCGAAAACACGATGTCGGAGGCAGCGGGGCAATGATGAATGGCGAAGTGAGAGCGGCAGTGTCTACGTTGCGTGAGATGGCGCTCAACGAATTGCGGCAGGGAGACGTGGCGCAGGCTGAGCTATATTTCATGCGCCTGTTGGAACAGGTATCCGACGATGCCGAAGCGCTGCAGTTCTTGGCTGCCCGCCACGTGGCAAGAGGCCAGGCCGGGCAGGCGTTGGCCCTGCTGCTGAATGCGGTCCGGATGCACCCGAAACATCCGGATCTGTGGCATCAATTGGGTGTGGTGCAGTCCGCGATGGGTGACCTCAAAGGGGCGGCGGAAAGCCTCCGGCGCTGCCTGGATTTTGCACCCGGTATGTTCGTGGCGCGCCTGCGCCTAGGCATGGTGCTGGAACAGCAGGGAGAAACGCATCATGCCTTGCTGGCCTACTTTGGCGCAGTCAACAACGCGCAGGCGGAGGGGCGCTGGATGAGTGACGCCTCTACCGCGCCGGGACTCCGCCAGCCGGTGCTGCACGCCATGGCCTTCATCAATGCCGGACGGCACCGTATCTTCGATGCGGTGCTGGAGCCATTGCGCCAGCGCTATGGACATACGTCTCTTGCCCGCGTGGAAGAATGCCTTGCCATCTATCTGGGCGACCGTGCCGCCAACATTCCCGATCCCCGGCAGAAGCCCAAATTCCTGTACTTCCCAGGTGTGCCCAGCCAGGCGTACTACGGCAGGGATCGCTTTCCCTGGCAGGCGGAGTTCGAAGCGGCGACCGACATGATCCGTGAGGAGCTGCTTTCCGTACTGGCGGACAACCAGCCGCTGGAGCCCTTTCTTGGCCATCAAGCGCCTGAGGTCCTCAAGGGGCACCTACACTCGTCGAGCGCACAGCCGGCAGCCTGGGACGCCTATTTCTTCTATCGCCACGGCGATCGTTTCGACGAGCATTGCGCCCGTTGTCCGCGCACCACCGAGCTGCTCGATACCTTGCCGCTGGTGCGCATCCGTGACCATGCGCCGGAGACGCTCTTTTCCGTGCTGCGGCCGGGCACGCATATCCTGCCGCATCGAGGCGTGACCAATACGCGCCTGGTGACGCACCTGCCGCTGATCGTGCCGCCGGACTGCGCGATCAATGTGGGCGGCGAACTGCACGAATGGCAGGAAGGGCGCTGCGTCACGTTTGACGACACCTTCGAGCACGAAGCGTGGAATCGCAGCGGGGAGACCCGCGTGGTGCTGATTCTCGACAGCTGGAACCCCGACCTCACCGAGCTTGAACGCGTGGCGGTGACCGATCTGGTTGAAGCTATCGGCGACTTCAATCAGGCCAGCGAAGTGCCCGTGCTGGCCGGCTGACCCCCTGTCCGGCGGCCCGGCATGGGCACGGGCCGTCGGGCACCGGTAAAGGTTCAGCCCGCTCCAATGGCCTGGGCAGCCGGCACCACCCGGAACCGGGGTGGCGCCGCGCGCCGCGCGTCGGTGCGGCACTGCGCGCGCAGGTCGTCGTACGACGCCAGGTGGGTCTGCAGCCAGTGTTGCATCTTGGGGCCGAACAGGCTCTCCACCTTGCGATCGGCCTCGCGCAGCTGGCCGTGAATGGCCGAGACCTTCCAGGGCTCGTGGTTGAGGTCGGCGATGGTCTGCTGGCAGGCTTGGTCCAGCGGGGCGTCTACCGGCAGCTCCAGAAAACCGCACAGCCTGGCCCACTCGGCCTCCGGCTGCCGGACCAGGTCTTCCAGGAAGACGAAATGGTGGTTGGCGCGACCCACATGCTGGCTATGGATGTGCACGGCGCGATTCCAGCGTCGTGCCCAGTGCACGGTACCGCCGCCGAACACATGATCGTTTTCGAAGCGCAGGTATACGTCGATCAACGAGGCCAGCACGTCGGCGCCCCGGCGGACCACGTGGACGAAGCGCGCATCGGACGCCAGCGCCTCGATCTCCGGGATATAGAGCAGGTGGTTCGGGGTTTTCTCCAGCCACATGCTGCGTCCGGCCGCCGCTGCCGAGCTATCAAGCAGGCTCAGGAAGCGCCGCGAAAGCGTGCTGGTCTGCAATGGTCCCCGCACCGAGGGGAGACGGCCGGTGAGCTGGTGGTGCAGGGCAGCGTAGGCTTCGCGCACGTGCCGGCGAGTGAACCCCAGACGTTGCCGCCAGCGGCGACGCCTGGGGGCGGCCAACGCGTCACCCCAGCGCCATTCCAGGTCGCCGTGCATCTGTTCGAAGAAGGCCGTTTCCGGCAACGTGTAGACCGCAGGATGGCGTGCCAGCAGGGCCTGAACGATGGTCGTGCCGGAACGTGGGCACCCCACGATAAAGGTTCGCCGCATGGCGTCGTCTCCAGAACAGAGGCCGTGGGCAACACGGCCAGTGGACGTGAACAACGCGTGATCTTGCGTGCGGTTGACTGAAAAGTACAGCTTCACGCAAGGAAGCAATCGAGAGATCGTCACAATTTGCCATGCCGCCGGCAACGCACAAGCCAGCCCGGCTCCCACCGCGGGCATGCCATGCTTAGCCCGCTAACGCCCACAGCCAGGATCCGCCCCATGCATGCACTGACTTTCGACCACTTTGGATCAGCCGAGGTATTGCGCTGGTCCCAGCGGCCGGACCCGACACCAGGCCCTGGCCAGGCGCTGGTGCGCATGCAACGCGTGGGGCTGAATTTTGCCGATGTCTACCGTCGCAACGGCACCTACCACCTCAGCGGATCGGCGCCCTGGGTGCTGGGTTACGAGGGGGCCGGCGTGATCGAAGTCCCCGTGCCGGGGGACTCGCTGTTCCCGGCGGGTACCCGCGTGGGCTTTGCGGACATGCCCCATGCCAACGCCGAGCTGGTGGCGGTGGACCGCGAGCGCCTGATTCCGTTGCCGGATGACATCGATGCCGATACGGCTGCCGCCGTGCTGCTGCAAGGCCTGACCGCCCAGTACCTGGTGACGGACAGTTTCATGGTGCGGCCGGACGACGTGGCTGTGGTGCACGCCGCCGCCGGTGGCGTGGGTCTGCTGCTGGTGCAGATGCTCAAGAGCCTGGGCGCGGTCGTGCTTGGCGTCGCTTCGACCGAGGCCCGGCGGGACGCCGTGATCGCGGCGGGCGCCGACGTGGCGGTGGGCTACGACGAGTGGGTGTCGACCGCCCTGGCATTGAGCGGCGGTCACGGCGCGGACGTGGTGTACGACTCGGTGGGCCGCACGCTGGCCGACAGTCTGGCGGTGGCGCGCATCGGTGGCACGGTGGTGTTCTACGGCATGGCCGCTGGCGATCCCGACCCGGTGGATCCACGCCTGCTGATGGATCGCTCGCTCACCCTTACCGGTGGCGATCTATGGAACGTGCTGACCAGCGCCGAGGTGCGGCGTGAACGCGCGTCGGCCCTGTTCGAGCAGGTCCGTCGCGGCGTGGTCAAGCCGCATATCGCCGCGCGTTTCGCGCTGCGTGACGGCGCGCAGGCGCATGCCTTCCTGGAAAGTCGCACCGCCATCGGCAAGGTGCTGCTGACGCTGTAGGGGCGGCGTGCTCAGAAGAGGTCGGTGTCCTCGTCTTCCGTCACCGGCAACACCTGGTGGAACACGCCGTAGTCGATATGGCTGACACCGAATTCGTCATCGTGCACCAGGTCGACATAGCGGTGGTTCCAGCGCCATTCCCGGTAGCTCCACTGGCGTCGGCCCCGCATCGACTGCGACGTGGTTTCGTCGATGCCTTCGATCGAGAGCATCACGGTGGCCTCGGTGGCGGCGAGTGCTTCCTGGGTAAGGCCGTACAGCGGGCTGCTTTCGTCGATCACGTGCATCAGGGTCCAGCTCAGGGTGAACACCGGATGCCGTTCACGCATCAGTTGCAGATCGTGGATGCGGCGCAGGCGGAAGCCCTCGGGCGAGGTTTCGCGCAATAACAGGTGCAGCTTGGCCGATGCCTCGGCGATGATGTTCTGCCGTGCATTGGCGGCGCGGATCATCAGCGTGGACTGGCCATGGATGGGCCGGATCACCGGGTGGTCGGCAAAGATCATCTTGGCGCGGGGGCGCGAGAAACGGGCGAATACCAGGCCGGTGACCAGGGCGATGCTCAGCATGCCGATGAAGATTTCCACCGTCGCCACCACATGGCCATACACCGTCTGCGGATGCATGTCGCCATAGCCGACCGTGGCCAGCGTTTCCACGCTGAAGAAGAACGCGCCGCCGAAATTGTTCGGAAACTGGTTGGCGATGGGCTTGTCGCCCAGTTGGTACAGGCTGCCGAACAACACATTCAGCAGCACGAAGATGGCCGCGGCCAGGCCGAAGAACGACGGCCAGCGGATGGTCAGCGCGAAGTGGTAGATATCGTCCCAGATCCGCTGCGTCAGCCCATGGCTGACGAACGGCCGGCCGCCGATGCTGATAGTGCGCGGGCGTTGCTGGAACAGCTGCTTCAGCTTTTGGATCATGGAGCGACACCATTCCCTAGGATGGCGCGTCGCGTGAGGCGGCGCGGCGACATTCTAGCGTGGCGCTTGCGCGGTCGCGGCGCGTGAGGCGAGCACGTCGCGCCAGGTGAGCAGCAGGCGCAGGTCCAGCTCCTGCTGGTGGTAATCGGGCTGCATGTACTCGCAGAGCTGGTAGAACGCCTTGTTGTGCTCGAACTCCTTGAGGTGGGCCAGCTCGTGCACCACGATCATCTGCAGGAACTCCGGCGCCGCCTCGCGGAACAGCGACGCGATGCGGATTTCCTTGCGTGCCTTCAGGCGCCCGCCGTGCACGTGCGAGATCGCCGTGTGCAGGCCCAGCGCCCGCTGGATCACGTCCAGCTTGCTGTCGTACTGCACGCGGTCGATGCCAGGCGCGTTGCGCAGGTGCTCCTGCCGCAACGCATTGGTATAGGCATACAGCGCCTTGTCGCTCTGGATCTCATGACGGCCCGGATGCCGGCGCTGCAGGTAGTCGCCCAGCTCGTCGCGTTCGATCAGCAGGCGCACCTTGTCCAGCAGGGCAGGCGGGTAGCCGCCCAGGTACTTCAGGTGGGTCATGCTTGCGTCGGTCCGGGGGCCTCGTCGTCGAAGCCGGTATAGCCCTCCGGGAACACCGGCGTGCCATCGCCTTCCAGCGACAGGATCGCGGCCAGGGCCTTGGCCGCGGCCTCGTCGGCCTGCTCCTCGCTGCGGAAGCTGCGGTTCTCGCAGACCGCGTAATACACCGGGTAGCCGTGGCGGGCGGTGGGCGTGACGACGATGCAGGCGGTGAAGCGGGAGCCTTCGGCGACGGCCGTCGAGCGCACCACGTAGTCGTCGAAGAAGCGTTCGGTCATGGCGGCAGTCCAGTAGGCAGGGCGGCACAGTTTACCTGTGGACCGTGGATGCGGCTGTGCCACCATGCGCGCCATGTCCGCCACGCCGCCTCGCCTCGTCCTCGATACCAATGTTGCGCTCGACCTGTTCGTGTTTCGCGACCCGGGCTGCGCCCACTTGCTGGCGGCCATGCAGGCGGGCCTCGTCCAGGCCGTGGTGGATGAGATCTGCCGTGCCGAGTGGCTGGCCGTGCTGACCTATCCGGCGTTGGCGCTGGAAGCGCCAGCCCGGCGCGAGGCGAGCGAATCCTTCGATCGCTGGACGCGCCTGTTGCACGCCGCCGAACTGTCACCGCCAGGGGACGCGAAGCTGCCGCGCTGCGCCGATCCGGACGACCAGAAATTCCTTGAGCTGGCCCTGGCGAGCGGTGCGCAATGGCTGCTCAGCAAGGACAAGGCGGTACTGCAGCTGGCGCGGCGAACGGCGCGCGGGGGCTGGTTCCAGATCCTGCCGCCATCGGCATGGCAGCCGCCGGTCATGTGAGGACGCGTTTCACGCCGGTTTGACCGCGCACTCGCGATGCTCGATCCAGTGAATCGGCAAGCTGGAGCCAAGGCGATGAAGACGATGCGATATGTCATGGGGCTGGCGGTGACGGGCGCCATGGCGCTGGCCGGCTGCGGCACGGCCAACACCCACGACACGGCGATCAGGGACGCGGTGGCCAATCGCGTATTCATCGACCAGGCGCCGGGCGATGGCGATGCCACTTTGCAGATCGTGCGCGACAACGGACTGTTCGGCGGCGGTTGCTCCAGCCAGATCCGTATCGACGACAAGTTCGCCGCGCAGCTGGAGATCGGCGAACAGGCCAGCTTCCACCTGCCCAGCGGCCCGCACGTGGTGTCACTGGAGAATTCCGGCGCCTGCCGCAAGCCGGGCGACCATGCCCGCGTGGACACCACGCTGGCGGCGGGCGACAGCATCACCGTGCAGGTGAATGCGCACGGTTCGTCGTTGTCGCTGGCCAAGCGCGGATGAGCTTGCCCCTCCTGGGGTGACTCGCATGCTCGATCCGGTCCTTATCTACTGTCCGTACTGCGGCGAGCCCATCGAGATCCTGGTGGACGCGTCGGTGGACAGCCAGCGTTACGTCGAGGACTGTCAGGTGTGTTGCCGCCCGATCGAGATCGCCGTGGTCGTCGATGAGGACGGCGAGTTGCAGGTGAACGCCACCTCCGAGAACGACGGCTGATCGACTCAGGCCAGCGCCCCGGAATCGATCACCGTCACCCCCAGCTGTTCGTAGCGAAAGCGCGTGGCCAGATCGGTATCGGCATCGGCGGAGACCGGGCGGGTGAGGTCCCACAGCACGTGGGTGCGGTAACCCAGGTCGACCGCATCCTGCGCGGTCCACAGCACGCAGACATCGCGCGCCAGGCCGCACAGGTAGACCTCGTCCACGTCGCGCCAGCGCAGCCAATCGGCCAGGCCGGTCGCGGGGCGCTGGCCGTCGGGTCCATGGTTCTCGCGGAAGCCGCTATAGGAATCCACTCGGGGGTCGTCCCCCTTGCGGATCACCTTGTCCGCCACCGACCAGTCGATGGCCGGGTGCAATGCGGCGCCCGGCGTGTCCTGCACGCAATGATCCGGCCAAAGCGTCTGGGCGTGGCCATACAGCGGAATGCGCTCGAACGGTTCGCGGCCCGGATGCGAGCTGGCGAACGAGACGTGCCCGGCCGGATGCCAGTCCTGCGTGGCCACTACGTGCCGGAAGGCATGCTGCCTCAGCAGATGATCGATGCCGGGCAGGATGGCATCTCCCTCGTGGCAGGCCAGGGCGCCGCCGGGCATGAAATCCGGCTGCACGTCGACCAGGATCAGAGCGGCGTGGCGGCTGATGAGGTGGCTGGTGGACACGTCAGGGCTCGCGGAAGGTTGCGGCCCAAGAGTCTAGTAGGCCTTTTGGGGAGAACGATGTGATGGGTTCGACGGGTGGTCTGTACGTGATGCACGGGGTTCAGGGTAAGAAATTCCCTACGTGAAATCTTGCCAGCGCGCGGAATACGGTCCCTGGGGGCATAATGTCCCCAAATTACAACAATGGTGGACAGGGGCATGCCTTACGACCAGTCGTGGATGGGCTACGGCCTGATAGGTGGGCTGGAGGCCGGAGCCATCGCTCTCGCGGCGGGGCTGGTGTTATTCGGGCTGATTCACCTGCTCGGCCGGACCCAGGGCTGGAGCCTCGGCCTGGAAGCGAGCTGGGCCTATGTGCTGGGCCTGCTGCTGGCGGGCGGTGGCGACCTGTGGAACCTGTTCTACTTCAACTACGGGCGCTTGCAGTCGCTGCAGTTGCTGCGCGCGCGCCTGGCGGAAGTGCATGACCCCGATAGCATCGGCCTGCGCGTGCTTTTCGAATTCATTGGCGCGGGTGCGGGGGTGTTCCTCGGCTGGCTGCTGTTTGCACGTCGTCGTGCCACTCGCTAGCCGGACCTTGGTTTTGCGGCGTGCGCCCGACGTCATGCGCACCGCCGGTTTCGCCTTTCTCTTGCCCCGCGCGTTTTCCCCATGAATGCCCCCACTGAAGAACAGGCCAGCGGCTTGCCGTTGACCCTGCGCATTGTCCAGATCGTGTGCTTCACGTTTCTGGCCTACCTGGTCATCGGCATGCAGCTGGCCGTGCTGCCGCCGTTCGTGCACAACGAGCTGGGCTTCGGGGCGGTGCTGGCGGGGCTGGTGATCAGCACGCAGTACGTCGCCACGCTGCTGAGCCGCGGCTTTGCCGGGCGCACCTCCGATACCGCGGGACCCAAGCGCGCGGCGCTGATCGGCATGGTGGCCTGCGGTGGCAGCGGCTTGTTGATGATCGTCGCTGCCCTGTTGCGCGAATGGCCGGCCGTTTCGCTGGGCGTGATGCTGCTGGCGCGGCTTGCGCTGGGCATGGGCGAAAGCTGCGTGGCCACGGGCTGCATCATGTGGGGCATCGGCCGGGTGGGGGCCGAACACACCGCCAAGGTGATTTCGTGGAATGGCATCGCCACCTATGGCGCGCTGGCCGTGGGCGCGCCGCTGGGCGTGCTGCTGGCGGCCGCCGGCGGGTTTGTCACGATCGGTATCGCGGGGTCGGCATTGATGGTGGTGGCATGGCTGCTGGCCTGGCGGCGACCGGCGGTGCGCGTGGAAGCCGGTGAGCGCTTGCCGATGCACCACGTGTTCGGCCGCGTGGCGCCCTATGGCATGGGCCTGGCCCTGGGTTCGGTAGGCTTTGGCGTCATCGCCACCTTCATCACGCTGTATTACGCCAGCCGGGGCTGGAGCGCCGCGGCGTTGACGCTCAGCGTGTTTGGCGTTTGCTTTGTCGGCATCCGCCTGCTGCTGGGCTGGACCATTGCGTATTTCGGTGGCTATCGCGTGGCGCTGGTGTCGCTGCTGGTCGAATGCGTGGGCCTTGCCGTGCTGGCCACGGCGGGCCAGGTTGGCGTGGCGATGCTGGGTGCGGCGCTGAGCGGCATCGGCTTCTCGCTGATCTTCCCTGCGCTGGGCGTCGAAGCGGTGCAGCGGGTGAGCAGCAGCAATCGCGGCGCGGCGCTGGCGGCGTATTCGGTATTCATCGATGTGGCGCTGGGCATCACCGGCCCGCTCGGCGGCTGGATCGCCGCGGGCGGCAACTATGCGCCGATGTTCGTGGTGGCCGCGCTGATGTCGCTGGCGTCGGCATTGCTGACCGGTGGGCTGTATCTGGTCTACGGCAATACCATGCGCGGTTGATGCTATAGCACCGGATCAAACAGCCGCGCCACGTGCATCGCCAGGCGCCGGAGATACGGCGCCTTGAGGTACTCCGCCTCGGTCACTTCGTGCGCGTGCGAGAAATCCTCCAGCAACATCGCCTCCACCTGCGATGCGAAGGCGCGGTCCACGTTCAACGCGCCGATCTCGAAGTTGAGGCGGAAGGAACGGTTGTCGAGATTCATGCTGCCGACCGAGGCCGTGTCCTCGTCGATCAGCATCACCTTCTCGTGCACGAAGCCCGGCTGATAGCGGAACATGCGGATGCCGGCGCGCACCGCGTCGTGCGCGTACAGCCCGGTGGCAAGGAACACCGCGTGGTGGTCGGGGCGCGCTGGAATCAGCACGCGCACGTCCACACCGCGGAACACCGCCAGGCGCAACGCGGCCATCACGGCCTGGTCCGGCACGAAATAGGGCGTGGTGATCCACAGCCGCTTGCGCGCGGCATGGATGGAGGCGACGAAGAACAGCGAGCAGGTCTCCTGCCGGTCCGCCGGTCCGGTGGCGGCGATCAGCGTATGCGCGCTGCCTTGGTCCGGGTGAGGCGACAGCAGGGGGGGCAGTGCGCCGGTGACCCAGTGCCAGTCTTCGGCGAAGCTGCGTTGCAGGTCGGCCACGGCCGGCCCTTCGATCTGCAAGTGGGTGTCTCGCCATGGCGCCAACGGCGGCTTCAGGCCCAGGTATTCGTCGCCCACGTTGAGGCCGCCGACGAAACCGCGCACGCCATCGACCACCACGATCTTGCGGTGATTGCGAAAGTTGAGCTGGAAGCGATTGCTGCGGCGCTGGGTGGCGAACGGATGGATGCTCACCCCGGCATCGCGCAGCGTTTCCACGTAGTGCCGCGGCAGTGCATGGCTGCCGATGCCGTCGTACAGCACGCACACTTCGACGCCGGCCCGCACGCGTTCCAGCAGCGCCTGCTGCAGCCGGCGTCCCAGCATGTCGTCATGGATGATGAAGAACTGCAGCAGTACGCAATGCTTCGCTTCGCCGATAGCGGCGAGGATGGCGTCGAAGGTCGCATCGCCATTGATCAGCAACTTCAGTTTCTGGCCGGCGTGAAACTGCGTGCCGAGCATGTGCGCAATTTCGCCGTAGCGTGAGCAGGCTTCCGTGGAGGCCGGCCCCGCTGCCAGCTGCACGTGGGCAAGCGCCTGCATCTGCTCGCGGCGCAGGCGATGCAGGTCCACATAGCCATGGAAGCGACTGCGACCCAGATACAGGTAGGGCACCAGGGTGAGGTAGGGCAGCAGCACCAACCCCAGCGCCCAGGCGAACGCGCCCTGCGGTGTGCGCGTGTTCATCACGGCGTGCATGGCCGCCACCACGCCCGCCGCGTGCAGCAGTAGCAGGATGCCGCCGATCGCGCTGGTCAGCATGCCGGGAGCCCGGGTGCGGGCACGTGGCCTTGGATCGACATGATGTCCTCTGTGGTGGTCATGGCTCAGCCCATGGCGTGGCGTACGGCATCGAGCACGTCGTGCTCGCGCCGCTGCAACTCCTGTTGCAGATAATCCACGAACAGGCGGATGCGTGCAGGCAGGTAGCGACGGCTGGGGTAGATCGCATAGACGTGGGCGTCGGGCAGGATCACCTCGGGCAGCAGCGGCACCAGCCGGCCGGCACGCACATCGGCGGCGATATCCCAGGCTGCCTTGAAGGCAAGGCCGTGCCCGGCGACGGCGAGTTCGCGCATGAGGTCACCGTTGTCGCAGGTGATCGCCGCGTCGATGCGCAGCGTGCGCGGCCCTTCGGGTGTCTGCAGGATCCACGGCAGCACGCCGCGACCGGGGCGATGCAGGGTGAGGCAGTCGTGCTGCTGCAGGTCTTCCACGCTGGTGGGTCGGCCGCGACGGGCCAGGTAGGCCGGCGAGGCGCACAGCACGCGGAAATTGTTGGTCAACAGGCGCGACACCAGCCGCGAGTCGGTCATGACGCCGCCGCGCACCGCCACGTCCACGCCGTGTTCGAACAGGTCCAGCATGGCGTCGGTATTGGTCAGGCGCAGGGTCAGGTGGGGGTGTTGCGCCACGAAATCCGCGGCCATCGGCCCGATGTACTGGCGGCCCATGTCGACCGAGGCGGATACATGCAGCTGCCCGCGCACTTCCAGCTGGCCCAGGCCGACCGCCGAGTTGGCGTCGTCCACGTCGGCGATGATGGCCACGCAGCGCTCGTAGTAGATGCTGCCTTCCTCGGTCAGCGCCAGCCGCCGCGAACTGCGTTGCAGCAGCCGCACGCCGAGGGCTTGTTCCAGCCGGGTGAGGCGCTTGCTGGCGGCGGCCGGGGACAGCCCAAGCTCCCGCCCGGCGGCCGACAGGCTGCCATCGGTGACCGCGCGGACGAACAGCCGCATGTCTTCGAAATCGACCATCTTCAACTTTCAGGAAAAGATGCCTGTCTAGTTTGCTCAATTCACGCAGCTTGAGACAAGGTGCACAGTGCTGGACGTTTTCCACCGGAATCGTCATCCCATGAACTCCCGAGCACCCGCCGAGGGCTCCGGCTCCGCCCCTTCATCCGGCGACGCGCCGATCAGCGCGGCCTCGTCCCGCCTGGCCTTGTTTGCCTTGTCGGTGGCGGCGTTTGCCATCGGCACCACCGAATTCGTGATCATGGGCCTGCTGCCCGAAGTGGCTGGCGACCTGCACGTGAGCATCCCCTCGGCCGGCCTGCTGGTGTCCGGCTATGCGCTGGGCGTGGCCGCCGGCGCGCCGTTGCTGGCCGCACTCACCGCGCGGCTGGAGCGACGCAATGCGCTGCTGTTGCTGCTGGGCCTGTTCATCCTGGGCAACGCGTTGTGCGCGGTGGCGCCGAACTATGGCGTGCTGATGGTGGCGCGCGTGGTGGCGGCGTTCTGCCACGGCTCGTTCTTCGGCATTGGCGCGGTGGTGGCCTCGCATATCGTGCCGCGCGACCAGGCCGCCCGTGCCATCGCGCTGATGTTCACCGGGCTGACCCTGGCCAATGTGCTGGGCGTGCCGTTCGGCACCTTCCTGGGTCAATGGGCCGGCTGGCGCGCCACCTTTGGGGCGGTGACCATGCTGGGTGTGCTGGCGGCCATCGCCGTGTGGCGGCTGGTGCCGGCGCTGCCCGGCCTGCCGTCGCCGCATATGCGCCGCGAGCTGGGCGTGTTGCGCCAGCCCCAGGTGTTGCTGGCCCTGGCGATGACGGTGCTGGGCTTTGGCGGCGTGTTCACCGTATTCACCTATATCGCGCCGATCCTGCAACAGCAGTCGCATGTGAGCGTGGGCGCCACCGGCTGGGTGCTGATCCTGTTCGGCGTGGGTACGACGATCGGCAACATGCTTGGCGGGCGTCTCGCCGACTGGCGGCTGATGCCTTCGCTGGCCGGCGTGCTCAGCGTGCTCGCGCTGATCCTGCTGGTCTTTGCATGGACCATGCACGATACCGTTGCCGCCATCGTCACCGTGTTCGTGTGGGGCGTGGCCGCGTTCGCCACGGTGGCGCCGCTGCAGATGCGCGTGGTGCAGCAGGCCAGTGATGGACCGCACCTGGCATCGACGCTCAACATCGCCGCGTTCAATCTCGGCAATGCCATCGGTGCGTTCATCGGCGGCGCCATGATCAACCTGGGGCTGGGCCTGCCTGCCGTCAGCATCGCCGGCGCCGTGGTAACGGTGTTGGGTTTGCTGGTGACGCTGGTGAGCCTGGCACTGGAACGCAGGCGTACGACGTGCATGGCCAACTGTGTGGTCGGCGCCTGAGTCCACGGTTTCGCATTTCACGATGGCCTCCGGCGGCGATCGCTATGCTCGCCGCCGGAGGCCCTTTTATGTCGACCCGTACCTGAGCTGTGCCGGGTCCATCAGGAGAACACCATGAAAGCCGTTGCTTATCGACGCAGCCTGCCCATCGCCGATCCGCAGAGCCTGCTTGACGTGGAACTGCCCGCGCCGGTGGCACAGGGCCGCGACCTGTTGGTGAAGGTCGAGGCCATCTCGGTCAATCCGGTCGACACCAAGGTGCGCCAGCGCACCGACCCGGCGGGTGCCGACAAGGTGCTTGGCTGGGACGCCGCCGGTACGGTGGTGGCGGTGGGCGCCGACGTAACCTTGTTCAAGCCGGGCGATGCCGTCTATTACGCCGGCGCCATCGACCGTCCGGGCAGCAATGCCGAGCTGCAGCTGGTCGATGAGCGCATCGTGGGTCGCAAGCCGGGCACGCTGGATTTCGCGCAGGCCGCGGCGATGCCGTTGACCACGATCACCGCGTGGGAACTGCTGTTCGATCGTCTTGGCGTGGCTCGCGGCAGCAGCGCGCGCAGCGGCGTGGTGCTGGTGGTGGGCGGCGCCGGCGGCGTCGGCTCGATGGCGATCCAGCTGGCGCGACGTCTCACCAACCAGACCGTGATCGGCACCGCGTCGCGCGATGACAGCCGCGCCTGGGTCAAGGACATGGGCGCACATCACGTGGTCGACCATCGTGGCGACCTGGTCGCCGCGGTCAAGGCGGTGGCACCGCAGGGCGTCGACTATGTGTTGAGCCTCACCCACACCGAGCAGCATTTCCCCGCGCTGGTGGAATTGCTCAAGCCACAGGGCAAGCTGGGGCTGATCGATGATCCGACTACGCTGCTGGACATCCGCCTGATGAAGTCCAAGAGCCTCTCGCTGCATTGGGAATTGATGTACACCCGCGCGCTGTACCACACCGAGGACATGCAGGCGCAGCACCGGATACTGGACGAAGCGGCCGACCTGATCGATGCGGGCGTGCTGCGTTGCACCCTGCGCGAGAACCTCGGCGCCATCAACGCGGCGAACCTGCGTCGTGCCCATGCGCAACTGGAAAGCGCCAGCACCATCGGCAAGCTGGTGCTGAGCGGATTCGGCGGCTAAGCAGGCGGCCACGGACCTGACCGGTCCGTGGCCGCTTCGATCACGGCGCGAGGATGCGATCGGCCAGGTTGCGGGCCTGCTGGCGGATTTCCGGCATCGCGGTGGATTCCCACAGCGCGCCGCGCAGCAGGGTACCGATGGCGTAGAAGTGCGGCCAGGTCTGATCGTTGTGCTGCAGGCGGCCTTCGACGGTCGCGATGCAGCCAAGCCCCAGCGGATCGGGGGTCACATGGCCATTGGTGACCAGTTGGCGGACCAACGGGTGCTGGGTGCGGCGCACGTCGGTGTTGAGGCCGACGGTCTGGATCACCAGGTCGGCATCCATCGCGTCGATGCCTTCGCCGTGCGGCAGGCGGATGTCCAGGTGCAGCTTGTCGTTGCTTACCTCCACCGCCTGCAAGCGACCGCGACGGCGCTGCAGCCGGCCCGCCTGTTCCAGTGCCTGCATCGCCGTCATCACCTGCGGCGGCATGCGGTGACGCACGCGCTCCCAGGCCCAGCGGGCATGGCGCAGGAAACGCGAGCGCTCCACGTCGGGCAGCAGGGCCCACAGGCCTGGCGTATGCGGACGCAGGCTGTCGACCACCGTGCGCCAGTCGCTGCTTTGCGCCGCGGCCTCGCGCAACAGGCGGATCCAGCTGCGGATATCCGGCGCGTCGCGCATCGCCTCGATCAGTTCGCCGCTATCGTCCGCGGGCGCGGATGCGGTTTCCAGATGCGGCTCCGGCAGCAGGCCATGCCGTGAAACGGCCACGAACTGCGCGTTGGGCCATTGCTCCGAGAGTTCCAGCAGCACGTCCACCGCTGTCAGGCCAAGGCCGATGATCACTACCTTGCGCGGTCGCGCATCGGGCTTCACCGACGCAAGGAAGCCCCAGGGTTCGGTCACATAGCGTCCGCTGGCGAGCGCCGCCTCGCTGACTCCACCCAGCGGCTGCGGCGGCAGCGAGCCGAGCGCGAGCACGGCCGCGTCGACGCGCGTGTTCTCTTCGCCATGCACGACGGTGACGCCATCGCGCTCGGGCACCACCGCCTCCACCGCGAACGGCAGCACGCGCACGTCATGCCCGGCATCGCTGGCGCGTTCGAGCGCGCGCGCCACCTCCGCCTCCAGATAGTCGCCGTAGAGGCGGCGGGGCAGGAAATCGGTGCCGGCAATGGTGTGGTCGCCGCGCTGGGCGAAGTCGAGAAAGCCGCGCGGCCGGGCCGCGAACATGCTCATGGATGCAGCGCGTACATTCAGCAGATGCCGATCGGAGCGTGTGCCATAGGCCACGCCCCGCGCCGGCGTGCCGCCGCCGGTATACCAATCCAGATGCAACGGCTGCGCCGGCTGGCGTTCCAGCAGCTCGCTCAGCAGCGCTGCCGCTGCAGCGCCGCCGCCGATGATGGCGACCCGTCGATACATGCCACTCCCTTAAATGTTTTGCCAGGGACCGCTAGGCGTACAGGCGGCCCGCGATGGCACTGCGCTGTGGCCTGGCGAGCCAGGGGCCGGTGTCGCCGGCTTTCTCGTATGAGAAGTACTGTGCCAGATCGCCACCATAGACGTGAAGCGTCAATGCGGTTTCCTGTCGTGAGAGATTGCGACAACGGTGCGCATAGCTGTCGTCGGCATCGAACCAGCTGGCATCGCCGGGGCCCAGCCAGTCGCGCCCGCACAGGCGCAGGTTCTGGCCATGCGCGTCGCGTTGCCATGACTCCACTTCAAGCGCGCCATGCAGCGACATCTCAAGGCCCCACAGGCCGCCATGGTCATGGATGGGCGTGGCGAAATTGGCGGGCCATGCCATCACCAGCACGCTGAGTTCGGGTTTGCCGCGCTGCGCCACCAGCCAGCGCTCGAAACCATGGTTGCGCGTGCGCAGGTCGGCAAGGTCGCTGCCGAGCGCTTGCCGGTTCTGATGAACCATGCGGCTCAATTCCCTTGCCATGGAAGCAAGGTCGGGGTGCTCGCCCACGCCGTAGTCAAACGCGATATCACGCAGCGCCTTGAGGTGATGCATGTGTTTGGCCATGCGATGTCACTCGACGGGAACCGGGGGCGCAGTGGACCACGCCCATCGTTAAAGTCCCGTAACCCGGGAGTGGCTCCCGGGGCGCATGCGGCATGACTTTCGCGACATGCGCGGGGAGTGGCAAAAGCGCAGCATGCTGTTCGTCCGGGCCTTGAAATGCGCCCCGTGCGCCTGCATGAGGGCGGTGTGAAGCGGCCGTCGGACAGACCGCAAGGAGGAACGTCATGATTGCGATGAGCGTGCTCTTGATGCTGGTGGTGTCGCTGTGGATGGCAGCGGCGCTTATCGGCCTGGTATTCAAGCTGACCTTTGCGCTGATCGGCGGCCTGTTCAGTGTGGTCGGTGCCGTGCTCGGCATGCTGTTCGGTGGGTTGGCGCTGTTGGTCATGGCGCCGCTGGTGGCACTGGCCTTGTTGCCGTTCTGTCTGCCGGTGATGCTGCTGGTGGCGGTGGTCTGGGCGATTGCGCGTACGGCACGCCGGCCGGCTGGCCCGGCGCCAGCACGCTGAGCTTTCGTTTGCCGTGGAGTGGCCCGGCCTGGCGTGGTTGCCTGCAGGCCGGGCCTTTCCCTTCAGATCCGGCTAGAGCTGGTTGAGGTTGAAGCTCACCGGTACGCGGGCCCAGGCGCGCACCGCTTGCCCGTTCACCATCGCCGGCTGGAATTTCCAGCCCTGCAGCACCTGTTCGCGCGCACTGCGATCGAGCAAGGCATAGCCGCTGCTCTGTTCGACGGTGGCCTCCTGCGGCACGCCTTGTTCGTCCACCAGCACCTTCAGCAGCACGGTGCCCTGCATGTGTCCACGCAATGCCTGCGATGGATATTTCAGCGGAATGGCGCGATAGGCCAGGGTGGCCTCGACCGGGCCGGCCACGGTGGCCGACGGCGTGGCATGCCCGTCCGTGGCCAGGCTGGGCGGCGTGGCCGGCAGCGGGTTGGCGCTCGCTTCGCTGGTGAGCGCTGGCGGCGATATCGGCAGGGGCGGCGTATGCGGCTGCGGAATCGCCTTGGGCTGCACGATCGGCTTGAGCTCGATTGGCGGTGGTTCGACCGCCTTGGGCGGTGGCGGAATGAAATGGACTTCGGTCTGTGACAGCTGTTGCAGCTGTTCCACCCATGGCGGCGCCATCGGCCGCAGCACGGCCAGCAGGGCCACCAGGTTGATGGCTATCGCGAAGCTCAGCGCGGCGATGCGTGCGCTGTCGGGATGGGCATGACGGGGTACGGCCAGGCTTGCGGACGACATAAGCGACCTCCTGACGTTTCGATGTTGGATGGGCACCCGGCACGCTGCGTGGGGACGCAGTGGGGATCGTGTGGATGCGCATCCAGCCTATGCTCGTCGAAAGCGCTTGCACAAGTGGCCGTATGGAAGGCTATCCTGTGCGGCGCACTGCGGGAGTGCCTGCCGGGAATTTTTCAGTGCGCCACCAGCATGGGTACATCGCCGTGCATGAACAGGTGGCGGGTGGTGCCACCCAGCACCATTTGCGCCAGCCGCGAGCGGCTCCAGGCGCCCATCACGATAAGGTCGGCCCCGGTGCGATGCGCGATGTCCAGCAAGGCTGCGCCGGCGGCATGGCTGGGACCGCTGTCGAATACCTCGATGCTCGCTTGAATGCCGTGTCGCTGCAGCCAGTCGACCAGCCCCGGTGGTGGCAACACCGGCAACATCTCGGCGTTCATCTCGCTGCCGTCGAGCACGCGTATCTGCTCGGCCTTTTTCAGGATGGGCACGGCGGCGGCGAGTGCGAGAGCCGATTCGCGGCTGCCGTTCCAGGCGACCACTATGTTCGCGCCGAGGCTGGCGACGGGCGCCAGGTCCGGCACCACCAGCACCGGTCGCCCGCTGGCGAAGACACAGCGTGACACCGAGCCGAAGCCCACCGGTGCATCACTGCGTTGCTGGCTGCGCTCCATCACCAGCAGGTCGTAACCGGAGGCCGCCTGGCTGACGGTTTGCACGGTGTCGCCCTGGGTCACCCGCCAGGCACCGGTAAGCGCATGGGCGGCCAGCGCCTGCTGCCAGTGGCCCAGGTGAGCGCGTGCCTCGGCGACGCGGCGCTGGGTTTCCTCCAGCTGGACCGGCACGGCCTCGGGCAGGCTGAAGGCGGTGGCGGGGAGGTCGGCGACATAGAGGGCATCCAGCCGCGCGTCGAGCCGGCGAGCCAGCGCCAGGGCCGCCCGCGGCGCGGCAACGCCCAGGTCCAGGTGGTCCAGATGCAACAGCAGGTCGATGGCTGACATCGCGCGGTTCTCCTGATTCCCGATCCGGGTCCAGCTTAGAGCCTGCCATGGACGCCCGTGTAGCCCGCGTTGTCACGGATGGGGGCAAAAAAAAGCCCCGCACAGGGTGGCGGGGCGGCAAGGCCGGGCATCGGGGGAGAGAGAGGGGATGCCCGGTGTGGTGATTCTGCGGAACCGTGACTTGTGTTGGCGTACAGCGCGGGTGAAAGAAGTATTCACGTCGCAGACGGCGGCGGCTCGCCAGAATCGTCGAACCGTCTCGCCCTGGCGAAGCCGGCATCAGACAGGAGAGAGTGCATGACGATGTGGAAAAGCATGGGTGCGGTGGCGCTGGCACTGGCCGGTTGGGTCATGGTGAGTCCGGCGCACGCGGGCGACATCGAGTGCAAGATGAATTTCCGCCTGTCGGGCTGGTCAGTGTTCTATCAGACCGCCACTGGCAGCGGCACCGTCCATTGCAGCAACGGCCAGAGCATGGCCGTGCATATCCGCGTGAAGGGCGGCGGCATCACCTTCGGCAAGAGTCAGATCGATAATGGCGTGGGCAAATTCTCCGGGGTGACCAGCCTCAGCGAGATCAAGGGCCACTATGCCGACGCCGGCGTACACGCGGGTGCGTCCAAGTCCGCGGGGGCGCGGGTGATGACCAAGGGCAATGTCTCGCTGGCCCTCAGCGGCACCGGCAAGGGCTGGGACCTGGGCGTGGCGTTCGGGGCTTTCATCATCGAGTGACGCAGTTTCGTACGCCACGCCTGGCTTGCATTCGATCGCGGGCCGGCTAAGGTGGCGCAATCCGTACGCTTTGGTACGTTTTGTTCGACGAGGAACTCCCCATGTCCGCCCTCTCCGGCACGGCTCTCCCCCGTTATGGCTTCGGCGACGAACTCGCCAGCAGCGTCATCCATGGCATCGGCATTTTGCTGAGCATTGCCGGGTTGGCCATCCTGGTGGCCTTCGCCTCGCTTTACGGTGATGCACGTGACGTGGTGGCCTGTGCCGTGTTCGGCACCACGCTGATCCTCTGCTATACGGCGTCCACGCTCTATCACTCCATTCCCGGCGTGCTGGCCAAGCGTGTGCTGCGCACGTTCGACCATATCGCGATCTTCCTGCTGATCGCCGGCACCTATACGCCGTTCACCCTGATCGCGCTGCCCGGCGCGTGGGGCTGGAGCCTGTTCAGCATCATCTGGGCGCTGGCGATCATGGGGAGTGCGCTGGAGCTTGGCTTGCTCAAGCAATACCGCAAGCTGGCCGTGCTGATGTATGTGGGCATGGGCTGGGTGGGGTTGATCGCGTTCAAGCCGCTCTCCCAGCATCTGCAGACCGGCGGCATGGTGTTGCTGATCGCGGGCGGCGTGGCCTACACGCTGGGCGTGCCGTTCTACCTGTGGCGCAAGCTGCCGTATCACCATTCGGTGTGGCATTTCTTCGTGTTGGCCGGCAGCGTGCTGCACTACCTGGCCGTACTGTTCTACGTGATTCCCGACGCGCCGGCGTGAATCACGCGCCCGACGCGCTGCGTCGAGATCCCGTTTTGTTTCAAGCGGAAGAAAAGGCCGCGCGCGAAGGCGCGGCCTCGATGGGCAACGGGGACAGCGAGGTCCCCGCCGACATCACTTCTTCTGTTGCGACGGGATGAACTGTGTGCGCACCGCCTCGGCGAGCTGTTCGGGCGGCAACAGGCCCTGGCCGATCACGAAGTCGTTGAAGGCCTGGCGGTTGAAGTTCTTGCCCAGTGCCAGCTCGGCATTCAATCGGGTCTGTTGCAGGCGCATATAGCCGTAGAAGTAGGCCGTGGCCTGGCCGGGACTGTCGAAGGTGTAGCGGTCCAGTTCCTGGCGCGTCATCGCTTCGGACAGGCCCACGTCATTGCGCAACACGTCGTGCGCGCGTTCCTTGCTGATCAGGCCGAGGTTGAGCATCGGGTCGAGGTATGCGCGGGCCGCGCGCATCAGGCGGGCCTGCAGGGCGGCGAACTGGCCGGCCGGCGGCTCGTACGGCAGCATTTCCGATTCGGCATACAGCGCCCAGCCTTCCACGTTGACGCTGTTGAAGGCGAACAGGCTGCGCGCCAGCGACACGCCGCGCTCCACCATCGCCGCGAACTGCAGTTCGTGGCCCGGGCGACCTTCATGCGAGGTGAGCGTCCAGGCTGCGGCTTTATAGGTGAAGTCGTCATACGCATCGGACTTGTCGCCGCTGGCCGACGGGTTGCCCATGGTCAGCACGAAAGTGCCTTGTTCGCCGTGGTTGTTGATGAAGGGCGGCGGGTCCATGTGCGGCGCGGGCACGGCGGCGGCTTCCGCTTCCGAGGCCAGGCGCATCTGCATCTTGCGCTGCGGCAGCGTCACGATGTGCTCGCGGCGGATGATGTCTTCGATCTTGCCGATGATGTCGTGATACCACGGCACCACATCGTCCTTGCCCAGTTGCTGTTGCTTGAGCGCCTTGAGCACGTCGCGATAGTCGGTGGCCTGGATGCCCTCGGCCTTGGCCACCACCGGCGCCATCATCTGCATGGTGGAACGCAGCTCCACGAACTCCAGCTGCGCTTCCTTGATGAGCTGTTCCGGCGGAATGTCGATGCCGACCTGCTTGAGATCGTAGGCATACATCGGTTCGGGCAGGCGGAAGTCCGCGCGGGCGCGCGGCACGATGGTGGTGCGCACCCAGGCGTCGTAGTCCTTCAGCTGGCTGTCCAGTGCATCGAGCGCGGCCTTGCCCTCGGCATCGTCGAGCTTGTACTTGGTGAACAGCTGGCGGATGCCATCGGCGTAGCGCTGGGTGTTGGAAAGCTTCTGCTCCACTTCACCCTTGTAGGGGCCGATCAGGTCCTTCTCGCCGAGGCGGGCCGTGGTCTGCGCCTTGGCCAGCTCGGTGATCGGCGTGCAGCCCGGCGCCTTGCCGACATAGCATTCCAGGCGCTTGAGCGCGGACGGGCGACGCTTGGCGTCCACGTCGTCCTTCAGCAGCACGAACTCGCCGTTGAAGATCAGCTCGCCGACGTCCTGGTACGGCAGCATGTACTTGTGGTTGAGGTCGATGCCTTCGATCTGCAGGTCGGCGGCCTTGATCAGGATCTGCAGATCCTGCCGCACGTTGGTGTCCTTCTCGTCGGCCAGCATTTTCCCCAGCCTGGTCTTGGCGTCCACCAGCGCGGCGCGCGAGCGCGCATCCACGTCCGGCTTGAGGTCGACCACCTTGTCGTCGAAGCCGGGCAGGCCGACCTGCGAAGCGAATTCCGGGTTGAACCTGGCCAGTACCTCCAGCATCACCTTGGAGTCGGCATTGCTGCGTTCGATCCAGCTGGGCGTCTTCGTATCGGCTTGGGCCGAGCCGGCCGCGGCGAGCGCAACGGCCATGGTTAGGGCGAGACGTTTGATCATGATTGGAGATCCCCGGGGAGGAAGTGCATCGAGCCTAAAGGGGGCCGTGCGTCCCGCCATGTGCCGAAGGTCGCAGGCCGTCAAACCAGCATGGCGAAGGCGAACAGCCCGATCATCATGAAGGAGATCACCAGCTTGACCAGCGTACCGAACAACAGTCCCAGCCAGGTGCCCACGCCCACATGGGCCGAACGCAGCACGCTGGTACCCGAGGCCAGCTCGCCCAGCACCGCGCCGACGAACGGGCCGAGCAGCAGGCCGGCGATGCCGAGGAACATGCCGACCAGCGTGCCCAGCGCAGCACCCCACAGCGCCAGCTTGCTGGCGCCCACGCGCTTGGCGCCGAGCGTGCTGGCCACCAAGTCGACCACTACGCCCAGGGCGCCGAGCGCACCGATCACCACCAGCCAGCCCGTCCTCAGGTGCCGATAATCATCCACCGCCGCGACCAGCCAGATGCCGCCGAAGATCATCGGGATGCCCGGCAGCGCCGGCAGGATGGTGCCGGCCAGGCCCGCCACGATCAACGCGGCGGCCAGCAGGTACAGCACGATCTCCAGCATGGTGTTCTCCGCGCGGTGGCAGCGGGCGGCTGCCGGATCGGCGACAATATGCCCGAATGCGGTGCCGGCCACGAATGCGCGCCGCTCGATGGCTGGCGGACGACCTGTGGATACCTCGCGCGACACCTTGCTCAAAGCCGACGAACTCGGGCGCATCGAAATGACCGAGCGCGGCGGTGTGCCCGTGATCCGTCGCGACATTGTGGCGGCACGCTGGTGGGCGCGTTCGTTCGCGCGGCGGGCGGCGGCACGCGAGGCGCGCGCCCTGGCCAAGCTCGACGGCATCGACGGCGTGCCGGCATTGCTGGGCTGGAACGGTCACGAGCTGCTGCGCGGCTACATCGCCGGCGCCCCCATGCAGCAGGCGCAGCCTCGCGACAAGGCTTATTACCGCGATGCCTTGCGCCTGCTCGCGCGCCTGCATCGGCGTGGCATCGTGCACAACGACCTGGCCAAGGAACCGAACTGGCTGGTGCGTATCGATGGCCGCCCGGCGCTGGTGGATTTCCAGATTGCCTGGACCCGGGGGCGGCGTGGTCCGCTGTTCCGCTTGCTGGCGCGTGAAGACGTGCGTCACCTGCTCAAGCACAAGCGCACGTATTGTCCGCAGGCGTTGAGCGCGCGCCAGCGCGCCATCCTCGGCACGCCCGCGCCCCATGCGCGAGTGTGGCGTGCGACCGGCAAGCGTCTCTACAAGCTCATCGCCCGCCGCGTGTTCGGCTACTGGGACAACGAAGGCCAGGGCCGCGTGCGCGATTGACCACGCGGCCCGCCGCGATCACTTCTCGACGAACGCCCGCTCGATCACATAGTCGCCCGGCTCGCGCGTACGCGGCGACACCTGGAAGCCGCGGCTGTCGAGCAGGGCGCAGGTATCGTCCAGCATCGAGGGGCTGCCGCACAGCATCACGCGATCGATGGCCGGGTCCAGCGGCGGCAGGCCGGTGGCCTTGCCCATCGCGCCATCCACGATGGCGTCGGTGATGCGACCCTGGTTGCGGAACGCTTCGCGCGTCACCGTGGGGTAGTAGATCAGCTTCTCGCGCACCAATTCGCCGAGGTACTCGTGCTGGGGCAGTTCCTGCTCCAGATAGTCCCTGTAGGCCAGGTCGTTGACGTTGCGCACGCCGTGCGCGATCACGATTTTCTCGTAGCGCTCGTAGGTTTCCGGGTCGCGCACCAGGCTCATGAACGGCGCCAGCCCGGTGCCGGTGCCAAGCAGGTAGAGGTGCTTGCCCGGCTTGAGGTCGTTGAGCACCAGCGTGCCGGTGGGCTTGCGGCTGACGATCAGCGGGTCGCCCGGCTTGAGGTGCTGCAGGCGCGAGGTCAGCGGGCCATCCGGCACCTTGATGCTGAAGAACTCCAGGTGCTCCTCGTAGTTCGCGCTGGCGATGGAATAGGCGCGCATCAGCGGGCGCCCCTCCACCTCCAGCCCGATCATCACGAACTGGCCGCTGTCGAAGCGGAAGCCAGGGTCGCGCGTGGTGCGGAAGCTGAAGAGACTGTCGTTCCAGTGGTGCACGTCGATCACGTGCTCCGTCGCCAATGCCACCATTGCCGGTTACCGTCGCTAGGAAAGAAGGGGCTGCGGGCAAGCCATCGACCAGAGGCCGACGCCGGACTCGTATGGGGAAGGCGGAACGCCGCTGCGCCTGACGAGTGCTGCCCTTAGGTTGCAGCGCATAAGTGCGCATTATGCCATTGCCCGGCACGCTGTTCATGCGGTGCCGGGCGCGCCGTCCGCATCGGCGCGGGCGGGCTCCCGGCAAGGCCCCGCATGGCGGGACGCCCGGCGCGGGCGGCTTTTGGGACTCGCGGCACGCAAATTACTGCGGCATCATGCCGCGCGGAGGGTCGGCGGGACGCCGGGATGGCCTGCCACGACATCCTCGATCCGACATCGCCAGGGGATAGGGCATGACGCAGGACGTGGAGCAACCCATCATCGATCGGCAAGCGGGGCAGCGGCATCTCGAGCGGCTGGTGATGCTGTCCGATGGCATCTTTGCCATTGCCATCACGCTGTCGGCGATCGAAATCAGGCCGGAGCAGCAGGACGGCGCCTCGTTGTGGCAGGCGTGGGCCGTGCCGCTGGCGATCTATTTCCTGAGCTTCTTCCTGATCGGGCAGGTGTGGATGGTGCACCGGCGCATCGTGTCGCATCTGCGCGACATCGACGGGCCCGGCACCGTCATCAACATGCTGTTGCTGAGCCTGGTGGCGCTGGTGCCGGTGGTGGTGCGCTTCACCATCACCCATCCCAGCCAGGGCCAGGCGGTGATCGTCTATGCGCTCTCCTTTGTCATCACCTATGGCTGCATGGCGCTGCTGTGGGCTTATGTCGCCTTCATCGCCAGGCTGGCGCCCGAGCTGCCGCGCGCGGCAGCGCGCGAACTGCTGTTCAAGCTGATCTTCGCGGTGGTCCTGTGCGCTGCCGCGATGCTGTACCTGCTCGGCTCCCTGGTGGGGGCCTGCGTGTTTGGCCTGGCCGCGGCGGGGGTGCGCTGGCTGGCCTGGCGCCAGGGCCGGCGGGCGGCCACGGTGCCCTGACCGAGCCGGTACAATAGGCCGCATGTCAGCCCCCGCCTCACCGCTTCGCCAGCCGCTGCAAAAAGACGACTGGCGCCTCACCGTCGCGCCCATGATGGATAGGACCGGGCAGGGAACATAAGCCTTTAACGGCAATGGTTTAGGGAGCATAAGCCTTTAACGGCAATGGTTTAGGGTCATACCTGCTTTCCCATGTTGCCCCCTTGTTGCCCCGAAGGGCTTGCCGTGGAGCGGCTGGGCCTTGCCGCGCTGATGGTGACTCGGCAAGCTCGGAGCGTCCGCTTCCGACCCAGAGCGGACAGTTCATGGAGAACAACGTAGGGCGGGTCTTGAGGCGGCGGTAGGAAAAGTCAGCCTCGATCTCAAATGACTCATCAACCGCAGGGAGAAGTGTTGTGGCGCTCGCAACGGAAGCATTGGCCATTTTTCTAAAGGGGTCTGGCGATGTGGGCTTGGTCTACTACCGAAGTGAGCAGCCAGGGGCTGGTTACCTTTTCATCGCACTTCTAGGTTTTTTTGTCGCTCTATTTCTATATCAGGCGTATCGCAGGAAGAAGACTGCAGCAGAGGGGCCTCCAGATCCCTCGGCGTACTGGCGGGCGGGTACCGAGCCACGGGGCGGCAGAGGTGTAACAAGCTTCGGATACTCAAGAGGCACACTCGTCTTCTTGCGCTACTTCACCTTACTGCCCTTGCTTTTTGGCCCAGCCATCTATTTATTGTCGTCACCGCGGCCAACGGGAGTGGACCTTTTGGGATTGGCCGGGTTCGAAATATTCGTAGTGCTTGCGTTCTATATGGGTTATCGAGCGTGTGTCGCGTACTCGATCAAGGTGACGCCTGATTCCATCTTGATCAATGGCCTTTTCCGACAAAGAGAGTTTCTGTTCTCTTCGCTCGGCAAAGTGGCTCTTCTGGAGGGGGCGGTAGAGGGCCACGCTACGTTTTGGCGTTATACGACCAGAAAGAAAAGCAGCTATGCACACTAAGTAATGGGGTTGAGCGGTTCGAAGAGATGGTGGCTCTCATCAAGGAGGCCGCTTTCGCGGCAGGCACGCCGTACCGCTATCGAGACATGTGGGGATGCTGGACAACCTGACACGAGAATATGTCCGCTTCCGACCCGAAGCGGACGCTCAAGTAAATGAAATTTGGAGGAGCACTAAATGCCAGTAACGAAGCATCCGACTGTCGTTTGGCTGGTACTCCTTGGTCTGTTGATTATTTGGGCCGCTACCTACTATGTCGCCTGGCGGCTTGGAGCGCCGCGTTGGGGGTTAACAGCGATCTCCTGTATCGGGGGGGCTGCTATAGGCATTTTAGTAGGGCGCCTACGTTTAGCTAGGCGAAACAAGAGTGCTGGCGTTGAGGTCAGATAAAACTGTCCGCTCCCGACCCGTAGCGGACCTTAGGCAGATGATCCCGCTGCCTGACTCGGGCACGCCGTCTCGGCCGGCCGGGTACAATTCGCGGCATGTTTAGACGTCATCGAGAAGATTTCCGGCTCGCGGTTGCACCGATGCTGGACTGGACGGACCGCCACTGCCGGTACTTCCACCGGCTGTTGTCGCCGCATGCGCGCTTGTATACCGAGATGGTGACCAGCGCCGCGCTGGTGCGCGGCAAGCAGTTGCGGCTACTGGAGCACAGCCAGCAGGAGCACCCGGTGGCGCTGCAGCTGGGCGGCAGCGAGCCGCAGGAACTGGCCGTGGCGGCGCGCTATGGCATGGATGCGGGCTACGACGAGATCAACCTCAACGTGGGTTGCCCTTCCGACCGCGTGCAGTCGGGCCGTTTCGGCGCCTGCCTGATGCGCGAACCGGCGCTGGTTGGCGACTGCGTCAAGGCCATGCGCGACGCGGTGGACGTGCCGGTGACGGTGAAGTGCCGCATCGGCGTGGACGACCAGGACGATTACGCCGACCTGCAGCACTTCACCGAGACGATGCTCGGCGCCGGCGTCGAGGTGCTGGTGGTGCATGCCCGCAAGGCCTGGCTGCAGGGTCTTAGCCCCAAGGAGAACCGCGAGATCCCGCCGCTCGACTACGAGCGGGTGTATCGCCTCAAGCGCGAGTTTCCGCAGCTGGTGGTGGTCATCAATGGCGGCATCACCACGGTGGATGAGGTGCAGGCCCATTTGGCCCGGGTCGATGGGGTGATGCTGGGGCGCGCCGCCTACCATGATCCCTACGTGCTGGCCCGGGTCGAGGCCGCGCTATATGGCGAACCCCTGCCCACCCGTGAGGACGTGCTGCACCGCATGCGTCCCTACGTGGAGGCCGAGCTGGCGCGGGGCACCGCGCTCAAGCACATCAGCCGACACCTGCTTGGGCTCTATCAGGGCGAGCCGGGCGCGCGTGGATTCCGCCGACGCCTGAGCGAGGGCGCCCATCTGCCCGGTGCCGGCTGGTCGCTGCTTGAGCAGGCCATCGCCCAACCCCGGGTGGCGGCGTGACGGCGCCCGCTTGTCCGGTCAATATTCAGCCCCGCTTCCATAGTCTGAACGAAGATGCGTTCGGTTCCGCAGGCGACCTGGGCTTGATTAACGAAATGAAAACAATCCTGCGCCCCCTGGCATTGCTGCTGATGTTGTCGGTGGGCGTGGCCGCGCATGCGGCCCAGAGCGCCGAGCCGGCCATGTCGCTGGAGCAGGCGGTGAGCCAGGTGCAAAAGGAGACTGGCGGCAAGGTGCTGTCGGCCAGTACCGTGCGGCGTGGGCGCAGTTCTTTCGAGCACCGTGTGAAAGTGCTGACACCGGCCGGCCACGTTCGCGTGGTGACGGTGACCACGGAGGCCAGCAAGGGGCCGGCTTCCAATGATTCGACCAAGAATCCGTCCAGTGACGGCGAGAGCAACAAGGAGAAACACTGATGCGCATCCTTTTGGTTGAGGACGAGGCGCCGCTGCGCGAAACCCTCGCCGCACGCCTGAAGCGCGATGGTTTTGCCGTCGATGCGGCTCAGGACGGGGAAGAGGGCATCTACCTCGGACGTGAGGTGCCATTCGATCTGGCCATCATCGACCTGGGACTGCCCAAGATGTCGGGCATGGACCTGATCAAGGCGTTGCGCGAAGCCGGCCAGCGCTACCCCATCCTTATCCTCACCGCCCGTGGCGGCTGGCAGGACAAGGTGGAAGGCCTCAAGCACGGCGCCGACGACTACCTGGTCAAGCCGTTCCATGTGGAAGAACTGCTGGCGCGCATCAATGCGCTGGTGCGCCGCGCCAGCGGCTGGTCCAAGCCGGTGCTCGCATGCGGTCCGATCAAGCTCGACACCACCGCGCAGACGGTGACGGTGGAAGGCAAGCCGGTCGACCTGACCAGCTATGAGTACAAGGTGCTGGAGTACCTGATGCTGCATGCGGGTGAGCTGGTCTCCAAGGCTGACCTCACCGAGCACATCTATCAGCAGGATTTCGATCGCGACTCGAACGTGCTGGAAGTCTTCATCGGCCGCCTGCGCAGGAAGCTCGATCCGGACGGCAACCTCAAGCCCATCGAGACGGTACGTGGACGCGGATACCGCTTTGCCATCCCTCGCAGCGAAGCCGAAGACGAGTGATCCGGCCCCGCCGCGCCGCCCGTTTTCACTGGCGGCGCGTGCGGCAGTGGCCACCGGCTTCGTGCTGGCGGCCTTTCTCGGCGTGGTCGGACTCACACTTACGCGCACGGCTGCCGACAGCGCACTGAAGGGGCTGCAGGATCGCCTGCAGAATTTCGTCGTGGCTTATCTGGCGGGCACCGAGGTCGGTCGCTCCGGCAAGGTGCTGCTGCCCGACACCCCGCCCGATCCGAGTTTTTCGCGCCCGGGTTCGGGCCTGTATGCCGTGGCCATCGGCGACAACGGCTTCAAGTGGGAGTCGCCCTCGGCGATCGGGCGTGACTTCGGTTTCCTGAAACCGCTGGAACCGGGCGAAGGCCAGTTCGTCGGCCCCGTCGATACGCGCATGGGGCGCCTGTACTACTACACCTATGGCGTGGCGCTGGACACGGCCGAGAAGAAATCGGTGCATCTCACCTTCATGGTGGCGCAGACCGAGGACCAGCTCGAAGGCCGCAACGCCGTGTTCCGCCGCAGCCTGATCTTCTGGCTGGCCTCGCTGGGCGTGATGCTGATCCTGCTGCAGATGCTGCTGCTGCGCTGGAGCCTGACGCCCCTGCGCAAGGTGGCCAGCGAGATGTCGCGCGTGGAGCGTGGCGAGCGCGAGCACCTGGGCGACCAGTATCCGGCCGAGCTTACCGGCCTGACCGAACGCATCAATGCCTTCATCGACAGCGAGCGCGAGCAGCGCGTGCGCACGCGCAACACGCTGGCCGATCTTGCGCACAGTCTGAAGACGCCGCTGGCGGTGATCCGTTCCGGACTGGAAACCGTCAGCGGCGAGTCGGGCCTGCGCGACCAGGTGCTGGACCAGGTGCGCAAGATGGATGAGCTGGTGGCCTACCAGTTGGCTCGCGCCGCCACGTCCGGGCGACAGACGTTTGCCGCCACGGCGATTCCGATTGCCGGCTATGCCGAAGACCTGGTGCAGAGCCTGGAGAAGGTCTACGCCGCCAAGAACGTGCTGTGCGAATTCGACATCGACGACAACGCGGCCTTCTATGGCGAACAGGGCGACCTGCTCGAACTGATGGGCAACCTGCTGGAAAACGCCTTCAAGTGGGCGCGCCATCGCGTGCTGCTGGTGGTGAAGATGCGCCCCGTCGCCGGGCGGCAGCGCCCAGGCCTGTGGTTAAGCGTGGAAGACGACGGCCCGGGCATCGACGAGGACAAGATCGACACCATCCTGCAGCGCGGCGTGCGCGGCGACGAACGCGTGCAGGGCCACGGCATTGGCCTGTCCATCGTGCAGGACATCGTGCGTGCCTATAAGGGCGAGCTGATCGTCGATCGTTCGCCGGAATTCGATGGCGCGCGCTTCAGCGTGAAGCTGCCGCCAAGCTGATCGTCAGTGCGGCGCGGGCGAGGGGCCGTAATACGCCGTCAACAGCTCCGCCACCGCCGCATCGGCGCGACGCAGCACCGCCGGCTGCGACCAGTGCAGCTCGCTGACCACGGCGAAGAATTCATCGGCGCTTTCGGCCGCGTAGGGATCGATCAACGTGTCGCGTCCGCGCGCCACGTCATTGGCGAGATGATCGAACGCGCGCTGGAACGCGACGATCCAGTGTCGCCGCACGATATGTGGCGGCAGCGGCGGCACCCCGTCCGGCGGGCCATCGAGCATGTCGAGCTTGTGCGCAATCTCGTGCACGACCACGTTGTAGCCATCCCAAGGCTGTTTAAGGTCCAGTTGCACATCGGCCAGCGACAGCACCAGCGGGCCGTGCTCCCAGGCTTCGCCGATCAGTACGTCCTCGCCCTCGCTCACCACGCCGGTGCGATCATCGTGGTGGCTGCGTTGCACCTTGAACTCGCCGGGATAGATCAGCACGTCGCGCCAGCCGCGGAGGGCGCCTGGCCCCTGCCGCAGCACCGGCAGGCAGGCTTGCATGGCAATCAGCACCTGCAGCTGCTCGGTCAGTTCGGCCCCGGCGAGGGCGTGAAAGCGCTTGCGCGCCAGGAAGGTGGCGACCAGCTGGCGCAGGGTTTCCTGGTGATCGCCATCCAGTCGCTGCGCCAGCGGACAAGCCGCCAGCGCCAGGCGCCAGGGCGGCTCAGCGAGTCGGGGAGGGGATAAGTAGGCGCGAACGCGCCGCCACCAGGAGGCCTGCACCGGCCGGAGGTTTACTGGATGGAACCGGGCAACAACGACTGCCAGCCAATAGTGGCGCGACGGCTGCGCGGGGCAGCGGCCGGGGGCGTCTGGCTGGGGCAGTTGTCGTTGCTGGACGACGAGCTGGGGCTGGAGGGCGAGGCCCCCTCACGCGACAGGCCGAGCGCATCACCGCCGCCGGACCCGTCACGACTGCTGGAGGAGGCGTCCACCGAATGCTGCATCGTGGTCAGATCCTGGGCGTCCGCATCCATGGCCGATGCAGCACCGATGCTGCCGACGCACAGAACACTGCCTATCAAGAACTTCCCGACACACATGGCGGCTCAACCCCTTGATCCGCAATCGAAGAATCCGATGCTGGCAGAAACGGGTGGTCGATGCCAGTGCCCCCGGCGGGGCGTGAGCGGGGCGGCGAGTCCCAGAAGTCATGGGGCGCGGAGTACGCCTCGGCCTGTGGGGCGCCCGCGCGGCAGGCTAGAATCGCCGGATGTCCCACCTTCTCCCCCCGTCCGATCTCCCCACCGGCGGCCGTAGACGTGGCCTGCCTGGCATGGGCTGGCACTGATGCAGGCCCAGGACCTGCTAGCCGCGCTGGCGGACGGCGGCACGGTGTCGGGTGCGCTGCTGGCCGAACGTGCCGGCGTCACCCGTGCCGCCATCTGGAAACAGATCGAGGCCCTGCGCTCGCGCGGCGTGCCGGTGCAGTCGCGGGGCACGGCGGGTTATCGGCTGCCATGGCCCGTCCAGTTGCTGGCGCAAGCAGCCATTCGGAACGCCCTGCCGGCCTCGGTGCAGCAGCGACTGGGCACGCTGGAGCTGCATTGGGAGATCGACTCCACCTCCAGCGAGATCCAGCGCCGCGTGGCCACGCTGCCGGACCTGAGCGTGGTGCTGGCGGAGACGCAGAGCGCGGGCAGGGGACGGCGCGGTCGTACCTGGCTGTCGCCGCCGGGGCTCAATATCTACCTTTCCTGCCTCAAGCGCTTCGACGCCGGCTTCGCCGCGCTGTCGGGGTTGTCGCTGGCGGTGGGCGTGATCGTGATGCGCACGCTGTCCTCGCTGGGCATTATCGGCGCAGGCCTCAAGTGGCCCAACGATGTGTTGAGCGATGACGGCAAGCTGGCCGGCATCCTGGTCGAGCTCAGCGGCGAATACCAGGGCCCCTGCGCCGCCATCATCGGCGTGGGCCTCAACGTGCGGCTTACACCGGCCCTGCGCGAGCAAGCCGGGCAGCCGGTGGATGATCTGGCCTCGCTGGCGGGTGCGGTGGTGCCGGATCGGAATACAGTGGCCGCGGCGCTGATCACGGCGCTGGTCGACGGCCTGGGCCAGTTCGAACGCGAAGGCTTTGCGGCGTTCATCGACGAATACGCCCGTCACGATCGGCTTCGCGGGCAGGCGCTGCGCGTGCAAGGGGCGCTTGGTGCGCTGGATGGCATTGGCGCGGGGGTCGATGCGCGTGGCGCACTCCTGCTGCAAACCCCCACCGAATTGCGCGCGATCGACAGCGCGGATGTCACGGTGCGTCGCGTATGAGACTGCTGCTGGACCTGGGCAATACCCGCCTGAAGTGGGCGCTGCGCGAGGGCGCCCACTGGCATGCGCGTGGCGCGCTCGGCTGGAACGAGGACGTGGTGCTGGCCCTGCATGACGCCTGGCGCGGATTGCCGATGCCGCAAGAGGTGTTCGGCGCATCGGTGGTCGACGGCGAGCGTGAAGTGCAGGTGGCGGCGGTGGTATCGGCGTGCTTCTCCCGTGTGGTCGAGTGGCTGCGCACGCCGGCCGAAGCCTGCGGGGTACGCAATGCCTATGCGGACCCCTCGCGGCTCGGCGTGGACCGCTTCCTCGCCATGGTGGCCGCGCGTGCCGACAAGCTGGCGCCGTGCGTGTTGGCCGGGGTGGGTACGGCGCTCACCCTCGACGCCCTGGCCGCCGACGGGCAGCACCTGGGTGGACTGATCGCGCCGGGCCCGCAATTGATGCAGCAGTCGTTGCTTGGTGCGACAGCGCGGGTGCGTGTCGAACGTCCCGGCCAGGTACTCGAGGTGGCCGACAATACGCCCGATGCCGTCGCCTCCGGCTGCTGGCAGGCGGCGGCGGCCTTGATCGAGCGCTTCGTGGCGCATATGGGGCCATCGCTCGGCGGTACGCCATCGCTGGTGCTGGGCGGCGGCGACGCCGAGGCCTTGCTTCCTTTGGTGTCCGTGCCCGCCTTGTTGAGCACGGATAGCGTGCTGTCCGGCCTGGTGGTGTGGTCGGATACACATTCCCCGCTGGCGCCGGCTCTCTAGAATGCCGGCTCCTGTCGCGTTTGCCTGACGGATCGACGATGTTCCTGCGCCTGCTCTTCGTTCTACTGATTGCGCTCAACATAGCGGTGGGTGCCTGGTTGCTGCTGGGGCAGGACGATGTGCACGGCCGTAGCGCGAGCGACCCGGGCGTAGCGCCGTTGCGGTTGCTGTCCGAGGTTCCGCCCGCGCATGCCGCCACCACGCCAGCGCCGGCGGCACCCGCCTCGGTCGCCAAGGCGGTGCCGGCTGTCTCCGCCCCGGTGCCACCGGCCGCGCCGACGCCCGCACCTCCATCTCCGCCGCGCCAGACCAGCTACACCTGCATGGCGTTGGGTCCGTTCGCTACGCCGGTCGACCTGCGCAACGCACGCAATGCGTTGGGCAGCCAGGCGGCACGCATGCGTTCGCGTCAGGAACAGACCACGCAAACCAGCGGCTGGTGGGTCTACCTGCCGGGCGGTGGCAGTCGCGACAGGGCGCTGGAGCTGGGCAGGCGCCTGGCCGCGGCGAACGTCGGCGACTATTTCATCGTGAGCAGTGGCGACCAGCCGAATACCATTTCGCTGGGCTTGTTCAAGGACCCGGCCAACGCGCGCCGGCGCCGCGACCAGGTGGTGGCAGCAGGCTTCCCGGCCCAGATGACCGAGCGCACCGAAAGCGTGCCCGAGTACTGGCTGGACGTGGTGCTGGCCGACAACGGTCGAGCGGACTGGCGCAGCCGCCTGCACGGCGTGGGTTCGCACAGCACCGGTTGTTTCTAGCCCGCCACTTTGGCGCCGGGCTACATTGGCCTGCTAAACTCCGCGTTCCATGCCGGCATAGCTCAGTTGGTAGAGCAACTGATTTGTAATCAGTAGGTCGCGGGTTCGATTCCTGCTGCCGGCACCATTCGAGGAATCCCGCATGCGCAAGGCGCCCCTGGCCGTTCTTCTGATGCTGGCGGGGGCGAGTCCGGCGATGGCAACGGACGCTCCTGTGGCGGCTGCGCAATGGGTGCAATGGCAACAGGCCGGGCATGCGCCGCTGCTGCTCGATGTGCGTCACACCGATGAGTTCCATGACGGGCATATGGCCGGCGCGCTGAACATCCCGGTGGGGCAGCTGGCCAGTCGCGTCGGTGTGCTGGGGGTGCCCCGGGGCCACGAGATCGTGGTGTACTGCGCTTCGGGACGTCGCGCCGCGCGTGCGCAGGACACCTTGCAGTCGCTGGGTTATACCCACGTGCGATTGCTCGACGGCAGCCTCAGCGCGTGGCGGCAGTGGAATCTTCCGCTGGTGCGCGAGCGCGCTTCCTGATTCAAGCTTTACCTACTGAAGAGTCGTCATGAGCAACAAGGCACTATCCCTGATCGGCGTTCCCACCGACATTGGCGCGGGTCATCGCGGCGCCTCGATGGGGCCCGAGGCACTGCGCGTGGCCAATCTGCTGGCGCGCTTGACGCGCCGCGGCCTGGATGTGGTCGACCGTGGCAACCTGCACGGGCCGCTCAACCCCTGGCTGCCGCCGCAGGACGGCTATCGTCATTTGCCTGAAGTGGTTGCATGGAACGAGGCGGTGCATGCCGCCATCTACGCCGAACTCAAGGCCGGCCGCGTGCCGCTTATGCTTGGCGGTGATCATTGCCTGGCGATTGGTTCGATCAGTGCGGTGGCGCGCCATTGCCGCGAACAGGGCAAGAAGCTGCGGGTGCTCTGGCTCGACGCGCATGCCGATTTCAACACGGCCGACGTGACGCCATCGGGCAATATCCACGGCATGCCGGTGGCCTGCCTGTGCGGCAATGGCCCGCAGGCGCTGGTGGAATTGGGTGGGCATGTGCCCGCCACCACGCCCGATGTATTCCGCCAGATCGGCATCCGCTCGGTGGACGAGGGCGAGAAGCGCCTTGTGCGTGAAGCCAAGGTGGGCATTTTTGATATGCGCCACATCGACGAAGTGGGCATGAAGCGCACGATGGAAGACGCGCTGGCCGATATCGACGAGAACACGCATCTGCACGTGAGTTTCGACGTGGACTTCCTCGACCCGACCATCGCGCCGGGCGTGGGCACCACCGTGCGCGGCGGCCCGAACTATCGCGAGGCGCAGCTGTGCATGGAGATGATTGCCGACACCGGTCGCATCGGCTCGCTCGATATCGTCGAACTCAATCCCGCCTTCGACAAGAAGAATCAGACGGCCCGCCTGGCGGTGGATCTGGTTGAATCGCTGTTCGGCAAGTCCACACTGATCCGCTGATTCACCGCGACGAACATCACGAACTGAAGAAGAGCCCATGAAGACCCGCGTACTCACCGGCATCACCACCACCGGCACGCCGCATCTTGGTAACTACGTCGGCGCCATCCGCCCGGCCGTGGCGGCCAGCCGGCGCGATGACGTCGATGCGTTCTACTTCATGGCCGACTATCACGCGCTCATCAAGAGCGACGATCCGGCCCGCATCGAACGCTCGCGCCTGGAGATCGCCGCCACCTGGCTGGCCGCCGGCCTCGATCCGCAGAAGGTCACCTTCTATCGCCAGTCGGACATCCCCGAGATTCCCGAGCTGACCTGGTTCCTCACCTGCGTCACCGCCAAGGGCTTGCTCAACCGCGCGCATGCCTACAAGGCCGCCGTGGACAAGAACACCGAGGCGGGCGAGGACGCCGATGCCGGTGTTACCGCGGGCCTGTACATGTACCCCGTGCTGATGGCCGCCGACATCCTGGCCTTCAACGCCAACAAGGTGCCGGTGGGGCGCGACCAGATCCAGCACATCGAGATGGCGCGCGACATCGCGCAGCGTTTCAACCATATCTACGGCCGCGATTTCTTCGTGTTGCCCGAGGTGGTGATCGAGGAGCAGGTGGCCACGCTGCCGGGCCTCGATGGCCGCAAGATGTCCAAGAGCTACGACAACACCATTCCGTTGTTCGCCGGTGGGCAGAAGCATCTGCGCGAGACCATCATGCGCATCGTTACCGACTCGCGCCTGCCGGGCGAGGCCAAGGATCCGGACAGCTCCTCGCTGTTCACCATCTTCCGCGCCTTCGCCAGCGAAGCCGAGTCGGCCGCCTTCCGTCAGGCGCTGGTGGATGGCATCGGCTGGGGCGAAGCCAAGCAGGTGTTGTTCGAGCGCATCGAGGTGGATGTGGCGCCCATGCGCGAGAGCTACGACGCCTTGATCGCACGTCCGGGCGTGATCGAGGAGATCCTGCACGAGGGCGCCAAGAAGGCCCGCGCCATCGCGGCGCCCAAGATCGCCGAGCTTCGCGATGCGATTGGCCTGCGTTCTGGCGTGTCGATCGCGCCGCAGGCAACTGCCAAGGCGGCGCCGAAGTCGGGCAAATCGCCGCGCTTCGCCAGCTTCCGCGATGGCGATGGTAGTTTCCGTTTCCGCCTGTTCTCCGCCGATGGCGAGGAGTTGCTGCTGTCGCGCTCATTTGCCGATCCCAAGGCGGCCGGCGTGCTGCAGAAGCGCATCAAGGAACTGGGTGCCGCCGCGGCGGTGGTGCAGTCGCAGTCCTCGGCGCTGGTGCTGGAACTCGACGGCGAGCCGGTAGCCAGTACGCCGGTGTTCGACGACGAACAGGCTCGCGATGCGGCGCTCACGCGTTTGCGTGGCGCCCTGGATCAACTCGCCGCGCAGGAATAGCGCGGCCCGCCACGGTGCCCTGGAGGGGGTGATTCATGCGTTATCTGGCCATCCTGTTGCTCGCTCCCTGGCTGCTGATCCTGGGCTGGGCCTATTGGTCGTATCCACGCAACCTATGGCGCAGCCGCGCGCGGCGTAGCTTCGACGTGGCGGCACTGCTGCTTGCCGCACTGGCTGCCGTTCAGTGCGCCACGCTGGGCTTTGATGCGGCAAGCGTGCCCGCGGTGGGCCAGTTTGGTCCCTCCAGTGGTGCGATCTGGCGGCAGGTATTGCCCGCGCTCTATGGCTACGGCGCCTGCGTGCTGGTGCTCGCGCTGGCACTGATCGTGCGTCAACTCCTATGGCGCCGCCCGGCGCCCTGACCTTGCAGGACACTCCCGTGAACGACGATACGCTCCAGCGCTACCTGATCCGCCTTTTCGAGCGCCACGACGTCGAGCTGGAGCCCGACGAGGAGTGGCTGATGACCGATGGCGACTTTCCCGCCATTCGCGCCACCTGGCATGAGGGGGCTGCGGGCGAAGCTGGCCGTCTGGACGTCGATATCGTGATCAGCGAAGAGCGCCATATCGAGGAAAGCTTTGCCGGCATCGGCGGTGGCGAGGTTGGCTGCCGCGACGCGCTGGGTGTGTTCGAGCGCAGCGAATTCCACGTGCTGCTGGCGGCGTGCTGGTATGTCACCGACGAACGTCGCATGCAGCTGGAAAGCTGGGAGATGGGGCCGCGCACCTGGGACGCCTTTATCGGTCCGCTGGTATCGACCCGCGAAGGCATTGCTGCGCCAGACGGGCTGGTGTCCGAGCTGCGCGCCGCCTTGCAGGGCGAATCGCTGACGCCGGAACTGCACTGGGTGCGCTTGTTCTATCGTCGCGGCGATGATGGCCAGGCCAGCACCGAGGCGTTGCTGGACAATGCGCCATGGCCCGCTGGCGACAAGCTGCTGACGTCGCTGGCATGGCCGGCGGCCGAGGGTCCTTACAATGCGCGCAGCTTTATCGCGCTCGACATCCGCGATTATTGAGGCCGCTGCATGACCGGCGCATCGTCCGGCCGGGCGGTTTCCTCCCAGCGGTTTACATGGGGGCCAAACCGCTCGCGCTGCTGGCGGATCACGCAGAAGCGGTGACCGCTGGGCGCCTGCATCACCCACCAGCGCTCGCGCACACAGGCCACGCGTTTCGCGCCGAGTTTCTCCAGCCGCTCCACTTCGGCTTCCAGATCATCCGTTTCGATATCCAGGTGCACACGGCTTTTGTGCTCCACGCGCTGCAGAAGAATGATCGGCTCGTCATCCGCGGTGGCCAGTTCGGCATAACGGCCGTCACCATCCTGGTCCAGCGTGACGATGGACTTGCCCAGCGCGTGGCTCCAGAAGGTGGCCGCCTCGGCGAGGTCGCTGGCCTGGCAATCGATGACAATGCTGCTTAGTCGGCTGTGGTGCATGGGAGATCCACCTCGGGACTAGGTAAGGCGTATAGCGTCAGTAATCCAAATGCCGTTATATCGCAGCTTTCGATGGATGGCTCCGCCATGGAACGGTGGCGACGCTTGATGTTAGACGGCGGCAACTGGCACGACATCAAAAGCCATTGTCAGTCGATGCTCTTCTGTTGCGCTGGTGAATGGAACAGTGCCATGCCACATCCATGATGGAAACAGCACAAGCATGCCAGGGACTGGGCGGACAAAGTAATCTGGACTCAGCGCTGGCTGCGTGATCAAACCTGGTTCGCCGAACTTCAGCCAGCCCTGCTTGTCGCCATTGTTGACCGCCTCCGGAACTTCGATATAGCAGGCGGACGAAATCCAGCCCTTGCCGTGAAAGTGATTCACATGATGGCCATGCGGCTGCAGCCGCACGGACCACAAGCCGTTAAGTCGGTAGTTTCCCGTTGCTCGCCTATGCCAGGGCGTGTCCCCGATCCTCAACCTGTTCATGTAGCGGTCTATCGGACCATGGATGGCCTTTGGTAGGGCCCTTATCGCCGGCATAAGGGTTTCAGTAACGCGATGCTCGACCTGCGTGCCTCGGCGTACGCTTTGGTCCACTGGCTCCGCCAGCAATGCATGTTCATGGCGCAGGTCTTCAGCCAGATCGGACAGGTAGTGGTCCAGGTCCGACCAGCCGTCGGGAACGTCCAGCATGCAGGCCTGGACCAGGGACTCATAGTCGTGGAAAGGACGGTAGCGAGGGTCATCGAGCAAGCGCCACGACGCTGTTTGCAGGGCTATGGCATGGTTGTCATGCGGGTTTGCGGTCAGCAAACGTTCGGCGATATTGGCCGCCACCTCGGGGCGGCCGGTTGCCAGCATCGTATCCGCGTATAGCCCTGCTACCCCGGCATGGCTTGGGGCCAGCCGCATCGCATGTTCCGCGTGAAGGGCAGCTCTGGCGGCGTCCATATCTATGGACGTCTGGGCGGCCATGATGCGTAGAGTTAGATGGTTGGGATTAGAAGAAATAAGACGTTCAAGTTCTTCTTTTGCTTCCACATGGCAGTTGGCGATGCGCATGATCCTGGCCCTTACGACCTGCAGATCAAGTGCGCGAGCGTCACGGAATTGACGAACGGCACGGTCGATCTCGGCCAAGGCGGCGCGGATATCACGAGTGCGCATCCAAATAAGTTCCGCCAGCGCCGAATGTGCCGCGGTATCCCAGGGCTTGTGCATCAAGGTGCGGTGAAATTCCGCTTCAGCCTCATCGTATTGGCGCATTTCGAAAAAGGAGCGCGCCAATACCGAGCGGCTCCCAGCATTGTCCAGGCCTTTGGCAATGGCGGCTTGGGCAGACGCATTGGCAGCGTGGCTTTGGCCATCTTGCCCAAGTGCCACGGCGAGTCCAAGGTGCGCCACGCCGTTGCCGGGCGCTGCCGCAATGGCATGGTGAAACGCCGCAATGGCCTCCTTGAGATGGCCCATTTCCAAAAGAATCTGCGCACGCTGGAGCAGAATGGGGGGCGCTGGGGAATCCGTGGCGGCGCAGTAGTTGTCTATCAGGCCAAGGCCATCCTGAGCCCGTTCCTGTGCCAGAAGTACCCGTACCAGTGCCGAGATAATGGCGGGCTCGGAGCGTTTCCGCGCCAGGCATTGCCGAAGAAGTTGCTCGGCCTCTCGTGGCCTTCCCTGGAGAAGGAGCGCTTCACTCTGAGCGATGACACTGGATAGTTCGCTAGCTAGCGCTGCTTTGTCCAATGCGGCATCGGACAAAGGAAAAGGAATGCCATGAGCAGACCGTTGTTCTTCCATGAACACACCACCAAATTCCAAGGGGGCGGCGACTTTTCCAAACTGCATGTCGCGCGTGGCAGCATGCTAGGCCCGTGGATGGATAGGTTTAAATGTGCCTGATGGCATATCTGCACGAACATCCCGCACCCGTGATGTTCTTGATCGTGACGTCGCGACCATGTGCCTCAACGGAGGTGGCGCTTGTGGGTGTTAGCTTCTTTGCGGCTGGAATGGCGGTATTTGCAACGGAGCAAGCATGAGCGAGACGTTCGACGATTTGCAGACCAGCTATGGACGCTGTCTGCGCCATGGCGGTTTCATCGCCCGCTTCTATGAAATCTTCATGGCCAGTCATCCCGATATCCCGGGCATGTTCAAGGACACGGATTTCAGCCGCCAGTATCTGGCGCTGCGTCGTGGCATCACCGCGGCCATCACGCATGCGGGTGGCAGCACCTTGTCCAGGCGCATGATGACGGAGATGGCACAAGTGCATGGCCGCAAAGGGCGGGCACCGGTGTCTCCCGAGATGTATCAGTATTGGGTGGAGAGCTTGCTGCGTGCGCTGGCCGAGTACGATCCGCAATACAACTTTGCCCTTGAGCAGCGCTGGCGAAAAGCGCTGGCGCAGACCACTCAGTATTTCATCGCCCTTTATTGATTGATGGGCGAAAAAAAGCCCCGGCATGGCCGGGGCTTTTCGTGCAACGGTTCGCCTTAGTTCGGCAGGCCCAGGTCGTCCAGCAGGGCCTTGAGGAAGCGCGCCGCTTCGCCGCCGGTGGCGGCGCGGTGATCGAAGGTCAGCGAGATCGGCAGGCGGCGATGCACTTCGATGCCGCCGATCACCGCCACCACGTCATGGCTCAGCTTGCCCGCGCCGATGATGGCGACGGTGGGCGGCACCACCACCGGGGTGGCGTAGCGGCCGGCGAACATGCCGAAGTTCGACAGGCTGATGGTGTAGCCCGAGAGTTCCGAGGCCGGGATGCTGCGGTCTTCCACCTGCGAGCGCAGGCGCTTGATCGCGGCGCGCACGCCGGCGCCGTCGAGCACGTCGGCGTTGCGCAGCGCGGGCACGAACAGGCCATCCTCGGTGTCCACGGCGATGCCGATGTCCACGTGCGGATGCAGCGTGCGGGTGAGGTTCTTGCCGTCGAACCAGGCATTGAGGGCCGGCACGGTTTTGCAGGCCACCACGATGGCGCGGATCAGGCGTGCGGTGATGTCCTGCTTGCCGATCCAGGCGTGCAGGTCGGCGTCGTCCACCAGGGTGGTCGGCACCACGTTGGCGTGAGCCTCGGCCATCACGCGCGCCATGTTGCGGCGAACGCCCTTGAGCTGTTCCGGCTGGCCGCTGGCGTGCACGCTCGGCGGGGCCGTGCGTACCGGCTTGCCGGCGAGCGAGGTCGGGCCGCGGACCGGTTCCGGCTGCGGCAGCTCGGGCGCCAGGTGGCGACCGGCGGAGGCTGGCACGGCGCGGGCGGGTGCGGCGCCCAGCGCAGCGGTGCCGTTGGCGGCGGCGTTCTTCACGTCCTGCAGGGTGACCACGCCATCGGCGCCGCTGGGCTTTACGCGGGTGAGATCGACCTTGAGCTTCTTGGCCAGCGCGCGCACCGCCGGCACGGCCTTCACGCCGCCGATGCTGGCTGCCTGTTCGACGTGCACGTGGCTGCCGCTGACCATGGCGCCGACTACGGTGCCTTCGTCCTCGCGATCGGCGGAACCGTTGCTGTCGATCTCGCCGCCCTCGTCGGAGGCGACGACCTTGTGCGCGTCGGCGGTGGCGCTGCCGGCGCCTTTCTTCGGACCGTGGTGATGGCCGGTGGATTCGGCTTCGGCGCGCTGCTTGGCGTTCGGGTCGGGCTCGAACTCGGCCAGCGCCGAGCCGGTCTCGATGATGTCGCCGGCAGCACCATGCAGCTTGGTCACCTTGCCGGTGTACGGGGAGGGCACGTCCACCACGGCCTTGGCCGTTTCCATCGACACCAGCGGGGCGTCGAGCTTGATGGTGTCGCCTTCCTTCACGTGCCACTCGACGATGGTGGCGTCGGGCAGGCCCTCGCCGAGGTCCGGCAGGTAGAACGTCTTGATGTCGGCCATGATCGGGGTTCCGAAAGTTTTGGGGTATTCGTTGCTTGGCTCCCTTCCCTGCGCGTAGCAGGGGAGGGCTGGAGAGGGGTGAAGCTTCCCCCTCCCAGCCTCCCCCTGCTTGCAGGGGGGAGGCGCTTAAGGGCTTAGCTGGCCGCCAGCGTACGCTTGGCGGCTTCCACCACGCGCTCGGTGCTCGGCAGGTATTTCATTTCCAGGCGGAACAGCGGGATGTGCGTGTCGTAGCCGGTGACGCGCTCGACCGGCGCCAGCAGGTCGTACAGGCATTCCTCGGCGACGCGCGCGGCAATCTCGGCGCCGAAGCCGGCGGTCTTGGGTGCTTCGTGCACGATCACGCAGCGGCCGGTCTTCTGCACCGACTCGGCGATGGTGTCGAAGTCCAGCGGGGTCAGCGTGGCCACGTCGATCACCTCGGCGCTGATGCCATCGGCAGCCAGCTCATCGGCGGCTTCCAGGGCTTCCTTCACCTGCGCGCCCCAGGTCACGATGGTGACGTCGGTGCCGTCGCGCAGCACGAAGCACACGTCCAGCGGCAGCGCCTCGCCGTCATCGGGCACTTCTTCCTTGTACTGGCGGTAGATGCGCTTGGGCTCGAAGAACATCACCGGATCCGGGTCGCGGATGGCGGCGAGCAGCAGGCCGTAGGCACGCGCCGGCGACGACGGCATCACCACGCGCAGGCCCGGGATGTTGGTGAACAGATGCTCGTTCGCTTCCGAATGATGCTCCGGTGCGCGAATGCCGCCGCCCCACGGTGCACGCCACACGGCCGGCACGGTGATGCGACCGCGCGTGCGGTTGCGCATGCGCGCGGCGTGGCAGGCGATCTGCTCCATCATCGGATAGATGAAGCCTTCGAACTGGGCTTCGGCGACCGGCTTCATGCCCTGGGCGGCCAGGCCCACGGTGACGCCGGCGATGGTGGTTTCGTCCAGCGGCGTGTCGAGCACGCGCAGCTCGCCGAATTTTTCCTGCAGGCCCTGGGTGGCGCGGAACACGCCGCCGTTGACGCCAACGTCTTCGCCCAGCACGACGACGCTTTCGTCGTGGGCCATTTCATAGGCGAGGGCCTGGGTGACGGCTTCGATAAGAGTGATCTGTGCCATGGCTTAGTGGGCCTTCTTGTCGAGCGAAAGCGCGAGGTCGCGCTGTTTTGCGAGGTCTGCGGGAACTTCGGCGAAGGTGTAGTCGAACATCGCGGTGACCGGCTGGGTCTTGGTTTCGAGGTAGGCATTCACCTCGTTGTCCATCCACTCGTCGCACTCGGCCTTCCAGGCCTCTTCCTTGGCGTCGTCCCACACGCCCTTGGCCACCAGCCAGTTGCGCAGGCGCTTCATCGGCTCCTTGGCCCAGGCGTCCTTCACTTCCTGCTCGCCACGGTAGCGGCGGGCATCGTCGGCGGTGGTGTGGTCGGACAGGCGATAGGTCACCAGCTCGAGCACACTGCCGCCTTCGCCGTTGCGTGCGCGGTCCAGCGCATCGCCCATGGCCTTGCGCACGGCGATGATGTCGTTGCCGTCCACCTGGATGCAGTACAGGCCGGCCGCAATGCCCTTCTGGGCCAGCGTGGGCGCGCCCGACTGGATCTTGCGCGGCACCGAGATGGCCCACTGGTTGTTCACGATCACCGCCACCAGCGGCAGGTTTTGCGCACCGGCGATGTTGATGGCGCCGTAGAAGTCGCCCTTGGACGAACCGCCGTCGCCGATGGTGCACACGGCCACGCGCTTCTCGTTGCGGATCTTGAACGCCAGCGCGGAGCCGGCGGCATGCAGGCATTGCGTGGCGATCGGCACCGACCAGGCGAAGTCGTGGCGGGCCGGCTCTTTCTGGTAATCGTTGCCGCGCTCGTCGCCGCCCCAGTACATGTACACCTCGCGCGGCTGCACGCCGCGGTACAGCTGGGCGCCGTATTCGCGGTAGCTGGGTGCGAACACGTCTTCGGGCTTCATGGCGCTGCCGATGCCCACGTGCGCGGCCTCGTGGCCCAGGCAGCTGGCATAGGTGCCGAGCTTGCCGGTACGCTGCAAGGCGACCGACTTGGCGTCGAACACGCGGGTGGACAGCATCAGCTTGTACAGCTCGACCATGTGGTCGAGGTCGCTGGCGAAGGCAGGCAGATCGTCACGGACCTGCTTGCCCTCGGCATCGAGATACTGCAGGTATTCGATTTCAAACTTGGCGGCGATGGACACGACTCGCTCCCGGAGTGAGTAATGGTGGAAATAGGGGTGCAGGGAGGTGGCGGCCCATCCAGTGGGGCCAGGCACGCATAACGTCCTGACAAGACCGCATTTGATAACAGGCGGGGATGTTGCGCTGCAAGGTACAGCGCAGCATGCGGGATCGTACGGAAGCCCCCGTGACAGCGGTTACCATGCGCATTCCCCCGCTAACAGAATGGCCATGACCCAGAACCAGCGCGACCTTGAGGCCGGCATCGAACTCGACCTGAACGGGCGACTGACCTACGGCGGCTACCTGCGACTGGATGCCCTGCTTTCGTCGCAGCGCCCCCTGAGTGCCCCGCCGCATCACGACGAAATGCTGTTCATCGTGCAGCACCAGGTGGCCGAGCTGTGGATGAAGCTGATCATCCATGAGCTGAAGGCGGCCGTGGAGCACTTGCAGCGGGACGACCTGGACACCTGCCTGAAGATCCTGGCCCGGGTGAAGCAGGTGCAGCGCCAGCTGTTCGAGCAATGGGCGGTGCTGGAGACACTTACCCCGTCCGAGTACCTGGAATTCCGCGGCGTGCTGGGGGCCTCGTCGGGCTTCCAGTCGCTGCAGTACCGGCAGATCGAATTCCTGCTGGGCAACAAGAACGCCCAGATGCTGCAGGTGTTTGCGTATGACCCGTCCGCGCAGGCCGCGTTGCGTGCGGTGCTGGAGGCCCCGGGCCTGTACGACGAATTCCTGCGTTATCTCGCGCGCCGCGGGCACGACGTGCCGCACGCGCTGGTGGAGCGGGACTGGACGCAGCCCTATCAGCGGCATGAGGCACTGCTGCCGGTGTTCAAGCGCATCTATGAGAACCGCGCGGCGTTCTGGCCGGAATACCACATGTGCGAGCAACTGGTGGATGTGGAGGGCAGTTTCCAGCTTTGGCGTTTCCGCCATATGAAAACCGTCGAGCGCATCATCGGACACCGGCGCGGCACGGGCGGTTCCTCTGGCGTGGCGTTCCTCAAGCAGGCGCTGGACCTGCAGTTTTTCCCGGAGCTGCTGGACGTGCGCACCGAACTGGGCACGTGACCCGACGCCTCTCGCCGCCCGCCATGGACGCAGCGCGGGCGGCCAATGATATTTCTCAACTTTTCACCATGACGGTCGCTGCGCCATGCATCGACCTGTTTGCAGGGGACTTTGCATGAACGATACCGTGACGGCGCCAGCGTCCGCGCCCGATTTTCCGCAGACCCTTGGGCATCCGAGACCCTTGTGGATGCTGTTCATGACCGAGTTCTGGGAGCGCTTTGCGTTCTACAGCGTCAGCTGGGCGCTGGCCTTGTACATCGTGGCGCACTTCTACCACGGCGATCCCGCCGGCGAGGCCTGGGCCAGCAAGATCTACGGCGCCTACACGGCGCTGATCTATGCCACCAGCATTTTTGGCGGCTACGTCGCCGACAAGGTGATCGGCTACCAGCGCTCGATCCTGCTTGGCGCGCTGGTGATGGCGGCGGGGCTGTTCGTGGTGATGCTGCCCAGCAAGGCGTTGTTCCTGCTCGGCCTGGCGATGGTGGTGGTCGGCAATGGCCTGTTCAAGCCGAACATCTCCTCGATGGTTGGCCAGCTCTACGGACCCACGGACGATCGGCGCGATCGCGGCTTCACCCTGTTCTACATGGGCATCAACGGGGGTGCCTTGCTGGCGCCGTTGCTCACCGGCTGGCTGGCCAGCCATTTCACCGACACGCCGATGCAGGAGAACTACCGCATCGTGTTCGGCGCGGCGGGCGTGGGTATGGTGCTGAGCCTGTTCTGGTTCTGGTTCGGCCGCCGTGGCTTGCGTGGCGTCGGTCGGCCGGCGCCGGAAGCGGCCAGCCGCCTGCGCGTGGTGTGGGTGGCGCTGGGCGTGGCGGCGGCGGTGCCGCTGGTGTATCTGCTGCTGGCCTTTATCGGGGCCAATGGGCTGCAGTGGCTGCTGGGCCTGTTGTTTGTCGGCGTGGCCACGATGCTGATCGTGGAGGCGGTGCGGCACGACCGCGTGCAGTTGCACCGGGTGATCGCCATGCTGGTCATTTTTGTCTTCAACATCCTGTTCTGGATGTTCTATTTCCAGCTGGGCACATCCTTCAATTTCCTCGCGGCGAACATGGTCGACCGTGAGATGTTCGGCGGCTGGGTGTTTCCGGTGGGCTGGTTCCAGTCGGTGAGTCCGCTGGCGATCATCGTGCTGGCGCCGCTGGTGACCCAGGTGTGGTCGTTCCTGGCCCGGCACGGCAAAGAGCCCTCGATCCCGCGCAAGTTCGGCCTGGGACTGGTCTTCAACGGCCTGGGCTTCACCGCGCTGATGTTCGCGTTGTCCCGCCTGGTGGATGCCCACGGGCTGATCCCGTTCTGGCCGCTGACGCTTTGCTACGTGCTGCAGACCGCGGGCGAGCTGTGCCTGTCGCCGATCGGCCTGTCGATGGTGACCAAGCTGGCGCCGCCGCGGCTGGTGGGGGTGGCGATGGGGGGCTGGTTCCTGTCGATGGCAGTGGGGGGCAACCTGTCGGGCTTGCTGGCCGGCCAGATCAGCGGCGAAAGCGGTATGACCGCCGCCTCCGCGCTGAGCGGCTTCACCTTCAGTTTCTGGCTGCTGGCCGGCGCTGGCGTGCTGCTGCTGGTGATCTCGCCGTTGATCAACCGGCTGATGCACGGCGTGCGCTGAGCGGGTTGGAGGGAATTCGTAAAATGTTGCGGTGCATTTGACGGCCCAGGCGGCGGCCGGTTACACCTCCATGCTGCCCATAACCCGGTCTGCCCCCCAGGGCCGGCCCGCACCCGACAGGAACGGCATGAATCATCCCTCCGCCCCGGCATCGCCGGCGCCCGCTTACCCGCAGACCCTGGGCCATCCGCGGCCGTTGTGGATGTTGTTCATGACGGAGTTCTGGGAGCGCTTTGCGTTCTACGGCATCCGCTGGGCGCTGGTGCTGTACATCGTGTCCCAGTTCTTCGGGGGCGACGCCACGGGCGAGGCGACCGCCAATCGCACCTATGGGGCCTATCTGGCGCTGGTGTACGCCGCGGCGATCTTCGGCGGCTATATCGCCGACCGGGTGCTGGGCTATCAGCGCTCGATCCTGGTGGGCGCGCTGGTGATGGCGGCCGGCCTGTTCGCCATTGCGGTGCCCGAGAAGCACATCTTCGAGCTGGGCCTGGCCACGATCATCGTCGGCAACGGGCTGTTCAAGCCGAACATCTCCACCATGGTGGGCAAGCTCTATGGCGTTTCCGACGCGCGCCGGGACAGCGGCTTCACCATCTTCTATATGGGCATCAACCTGGGCGCGATGATCTCGCCGGTGCTTACCGAATGGCTGGCCAAGGCGGTGTTCGGCAGCAACGCCATGCCCAGCTACAAGTACGTGTTCATCGCCTCGGGCGTGGGCATGCTGATCAGCCTGGGCTGGTTCTGGGTGGGGCGCCGCGGGCTCAAGGACGTGGGCCTGCCGCCCAAGGGCGGCGAGAGCCCGCTGCGCGTGGTGGCGGTGCTGGTCGGCATGCTGGTGGCGGTGCCGGTGGTGTTTTCGCTGCTGGCGGCCGGCGCGGGCTTCCTGCAGTGGGTGCTGAGCATCCTGTTCCTGGCGCTGTCCGCGCTGCTGCTGGTGGAGGGCATCCGCGAGGGCAAGGTGCAGCGCGACCGGGTGATCGCCATGCTGATCATCTTCGCGTTCAACGTGCTGTTCTGGATGTTCTTCGAGCAGGCGGGCAGCTCGTTCACCTTCCTGGCCGACAAGATCGTCAATCGCCAGCTGGGCGATTTCAACTTTCCCACGGCATGGTTCCAGTCGGTCAACTCCATCGCCATCATCACGCTGGCGCCGCTGATCGCCTGGATCTGGGTGGCCATGAAGCGCCGCAATCCATCGATCCCGCGCAAGTTCGGCCTGGGGCTGATCTTCAACGGCCTGGCTTTCCTGCTGCTGATGTTCGCGCTGTCGAGCCTGGTGAACGAGCACGGCAAGATTCCGTTCTGGACCCTGTTCATGGTCTACGTGATCCAGTCGGTGGGCGAGCTGTGCCTGTCGCCGATCGGCCTGTCGATGGTGACCAAGCTGGCGCCGCTGCGCCTGGTGGGCTTTGGCATGGGCGGCTGGTTTCTCTCTACCGGCATCGGCAACAACCTGTCCGGCATCTTTGCCGGACACGTCAGCGGCGAGCGCGGCATGACGGTGCCGTCTGCGCTGAGCGGCTATACCTTCGGTTTCTGGTCGCTGCTGGGCGCGGGCGCTCTGCTATTCCTGATCGCGCCGCTGATCAATCGCCTGATGCACGGCGTGAAGTAACGCTCCGACCTCGTCATTTCCGCTTTCGCGGGAATGACGAACAAAAAATCGCGACGTTCGATGCTTACTTCTGCTCGATCGCCTGTAGCTTGTCCAGGATGCGCATCAGCCAGACGCGTTCCTCTTCATCCAGCCTGGCCAACAGCTCGCGCTCGTGCGCGCGGGCCATCGGCGCCACCACTTCGTGCACGGCCCAGCCCGCCTCGCTCAAGCCCAGCACCGAGCGGCGCTTGTCGCCGTCGTGGATGGCGCGGGTTACCCAGCCCGATTCCACCAGCTTGGCCAGCGCGCGGCTCACGGCGACCTTGTCCATCAGCGTGCGCTCGGCCACTTCACGCGCCGACAGCCCGTCGAAGCGGGCCAGCACGGCCATCACGCGCCATTCCGTCATGCTCAGGTCGAAACGCCGCTGGTATTCGTCGGCGATGGACTGGCTCACCGCATTGGAGAGGATGGAAAGCCGGTAGGGCAGGAAGTGCTCCAGCTCCAGCGGGGCGTGGTCGGGGTGACGTTCGTCGGGCACTGTTGCGGCGCTCCTTGCAAATGGTTTCATATGTAACTATAACGTCGGGATTATGAGGATGGTCGCACGCTTGGCATGGGGCCATTGAGCATCGATCCATCAGGAGATTCCCATGAGCGCACAGCCCAATCTTGGCATGCAGGTCACCACCTTCGAAAACCCCATGGGCATCAACGGTTTCGAGTTCGTTGAGTTCGCCGCGCCGGCGGGGCGTGCGCACGAGCTGCACACCTTGTTCAAGAACATGGGCTTCACCGCCGTGCTCAAGCACAAGGCGCGTCCCATCACGGTCTATCGCCAGGGCGATGTGAACGTGCTGGTCAACGAAGACCCTGATTCCTTCGCCGCCGACTTCGCCAAGGCCCATGGTCCGTGCGCGGCGGGTTTTGCCATCCGCTTCCAGAAGCCTGCCGCCGAGGTCTACGACACCGTGCTGGGCAACGGCGGCGAGGCGGTGACCGAGAAGGCCGATACCAAGGCGGTGAACGCGCCGGTGGTGAAGGGTATCGGCGACTGCATGCTGTACCTGGTGGACCGCTACGGCGACAAGGGCAGCATCTACGACGGCGACTACGAGCCGATCCCGGGTGTCGAGCAGCATCCGAAGGGCTTTGGCCTCACCTTCATCGACCACCTCACGCACAACCTCTACTTCGGCAACATGCAGAAGTGGTCGGACTACTACGAGCGCCTGTTCAACTTCCGCGAGATCCGCTACTTCGACATCAAGGGCGCCAAGACCGGCCTGGTGTCCAAGGCCATGACCGCGCCGGACGGCATCGTGCGCATTCCGCTCAACGAATCGAGCGACCCGAAGTCGCAGATCAACGAGTACCTCGATGCGTATCACGGCGAGGGCATCCAGCACATCGCCTGCTTCACCGACAACATCTACGACACGGTGGAAGCGATGCGCGCCCATGGCGTGGAGTTCCTCGATACGCCGGATACCTATTTCGACGTGATCGACCTGCGCATCCCCAACCATGGCGAAGACGTGCCCCGCCTGGCCAGGAACAAGATCCTGATCGACGCCGATCCGGAGACCAAGCAGCGCAAGCTGCTGCAGATCTTCACCCAGAACAACATCGGCCCGATCTTCTTCGAGATCATCCAGCGCAAGGGCAACGAAGGTTTCGGCGAAGGCAACTTCCAGGCGCTGTTCGAGTCGATCGAGCGCGACCAGATGAAGCGCGGTTTCCTGTAAGGCTCGAAGCTTCAAAACCCTTCTTCCCTCGGGAGTGGGATTGGGGGGCGGGTGCAGATAGGCGGCACAACGAGCGCGCGGATGCGACGCGCACCCGGCATCTTGAATCCCTTGGCCTCAAGGTTCTGCGTTACCGGGACAGTGAGGTTTTGAAGCAAACGGAGAGGGTGCTCAAGCCATCTTGAGCACCTGCGAAAACCGAACCCTCGCCTTGATCCTTCTGCCGAAGGGAGCGGGGCTTTAGACGCAGAAGGCGGACTTATGTCTGAGATGGTCAGCAAAGGTTACCAATCCGGTTTCGCCAACGAATTCGCCACCGAGGCGCTGCCAGGCGTGCTTCCCGAAGGGCAGAACTCGCCCCAGCGTGTGGCGCATGGCCTGTATGCCGAGCAGATCTCCGGCACCGCCTTCACGGCGCCGCGCCACAGCAACCGCCGCAGCTGGCTCTACCGCATCCGGCCCGCCGCGATGCATCATCCGTTCGAGGCGATGCCGCAAGGGCGTTTCCACAATCGCTTCGGCGAGGTGCCGGCCAGCCCCAACCAGCTGCGCTGGAACCCGTTCCCGCTGCCCACCGAACCCACCGACTTCATCGACGGCATGATCACCATCGCCGGCAATGGCGGTGCGGGCGAGCAGTCCGGCGTGGGCATCCACATTTATGCGGCCAATCGTTCGATGGAAGGCCGCTTCTTCTACAACGCCGACGGTGAGCTGCTGATCGTGCCGCAGCAGGGCCGTCTGCGCCTGGCCACCGAGCTGGGCGTGATCGAGCTGGAGCCGCTGGAGATCGCGGTGATCCCGCGCGGCGTGCGCTTCCGCGTCGAGCTGCTGGACGAGGCCGCACGCGGTTATGTCGCCGAGAATTTCGGCGCGCTGCTGCGCCTGCCGGACCTCGGCCCCATCGGCAGCAATGGCCTGGCCAACCCGCGCGACTTCCTTACGCCCAACGCAGCCTATGAGGACGTGGAGGGCAAGTTCGAGCTGGTCGCCAAGTTCCAGGGCAACCTGTGGCGCGCGGCGATCGACCACTCGCCGCTCGACGTGGTCGGCTGGCACGGCAACTACGCGCCGTACAAGTATGACCTGCGCCGCTTCAACACCATCGGCTCGATCAGCTACGACCATCCGGACCCGAGCATCTTCCTGGTGCTGCACTCGCCCAGCGATACCGCCGGCGTGAGCAACATGGATTTCGTGATCTTCCCGCCGCGCTGGCTGGTGGCGCAGCACACCTTCCGTCCGCCGTGGTTCCATCGCAATATCGCCAGCGAATTCATGGGCCTGATCACCGGCGCCTATGACGCCAAGGCCGAAGGCTTCGTGCCGGGCGGCGCCTCGTTGCACAATTGCATGAGCGGGCATGGGCCGGACGCGGCCACGTTCGAGAAGGCTTCCGCCGCGGATCTGTCCAAGCCTGACGTGATCACCGGCACCATGGCTTTCATGTTCGAGACGCGCCGCGTGATTCACCCCACGCAACAGGCGCTGGACGCTCCGCAGCTGCAGGGCAATTACTATGAGTGCTGGCAGGGCATCGTCAAGCACTTCACCGGCAAGTAAGCACCGCATCCATCAAGCATGAAAGGGCTGCAGCGAAGGCGCAGCCCACGGAGTAGAGGCATGAAACTGGGTTCCCTGAAGGAGGGCGGCCGCGACGGTACGCTCATCGTCGTCAGCCGCGACCTGAAGCAGGCGGTCAAGGCGACCGGCATCGCGGCCACGCTGCAGGCGGCGCTGGACGACTGGTCGAACGTGGCGCCGCGCCTCAACGCACTGTCCGACGAGCTTCATGCCGGCCATGCGGCAGGCGCATTCGCGCTGGACATGACCGCGCTTGCTGCTCCGCTGCCGCGTGCCTATGAGTTTGTCGACGGCAGTGCCTACCTGCCCCACGTCGAGCGCGTGCGCCGCGCCCGTGGCGCCGACGTGCCCGAGTCGTTCTACACCGATCCGCTGATGTACCAGGCCACCAGCGCCGGCTTCCTGGGCCCGCGCGACCCGGTGGTGGTGCCCAGCGAGGACTATGGCATCGACCTGGAAGCCGAGGTGGTGGTGGTGACCGACGATGTGCCGATGGCGGTGACGCCGGCACAGGCCGCCGAGCACATCCAATTGGTGGGCCTGGTCAATGACGTGTCGTTGCGCGGCCTGATTCCGGCCGAGCTGGCCAAGGGCTTCGGCTTCCTGCAATCCAAGCCGCGCTCGGCGTTGTCGCCGGTGCTGGTGACGCCGGACGAACTCGCCGACGCCTGGCAGGACGAGAAGCTGCACCTGCCCATGCGCACCTGGCTCAACGGCAAATGGTTCGGTGAAGCCGAGTGCGGCGTGGACATGCAGTTCAACTTCGCCCAGTTGGTGGCGCATGCGGCCAAGACGCGTCCGCTCACCGCCGGCACCATCGTCGGTTCCGGCACCATCGCCAACGAGGACACCGGCAAGGGTGCCTCCTGCCTGGCCGAGCAGCGCACGGTGGAAACCCTGCGCGACGGCAAGCCGACCACGCCGTTCCTGGCGTTCGGCGACAGCCTGCGCATCGACGTGACCGACAAGCATGGCGCATCGATCTTTGGTGCCATCGAGCAGGTCATCGCGCCCCTGAAGCGCTGATGGCTCGGCACCGGTAGGGTCGCGGCGAGCTACCACAGCGTGGCCGCCACGGACCTACACGAATTGTCGCAGCACCCTGATGGTTGTCAGGGGCTGGGTCATGGCGAGCAGCGATACTGCCGCGCATGCGCACGACCACGACCGTTCCCGAATTCGATCCGGCACTCATTGCCCGTTACGACGTCGCCGGTCCCCGCTACACCAGTTATCCCACGGCGCCGCAATTCCACGCCGGCTTTGACGAGGCGGCGCTGCGCGAGGCAGCCAGAGTGTCGAACGAGGCAGTCGAAGCGCGGCCGCTGTCGCTGTACCTGCACGTGCCGTTCTGCTTCAGCCCCTGCTTCTATTGCGGCTGCAACCGCATCATCACGCGGGACCTGGGCAAGGCCGATCATTACCTGGGTTACCTGCAGCGCGAGCTGGCGATGGCCGGCCAGCTGTTCGATCGCCGGCGGCCGCTGCGCCAGTTGCACCTGGGCGGCGGCACGCCCAATTTTTTCGATGCGTCGCGCATGGCGACGTTGGTGGAAACGCTGGAACGCCACTTCGCCTATCGTCGCGAAGGGGAGCGCGAATACGGCATCGAGATCGATCCGCGCTACGCCGACGGCCAGTACGTGCGCGCACTGGCCGCGCTGGGCTTCAACCGAGTCTCGGTGGGCATCCAGGATTTCGATCCGGCGGTGCAGGCGGCGGTCAATCGCATTCAGAGCGTGGCGCAGACCCGCGGCGTGATCGATGACGCGCGGGAGGCAGGCTACGGCTCGGTCAGCGTGGACCTGATCTATGGCCTTCCGCGCCAGACCATGGAAGGTTTCTCGCGCACCCTGGATGAGGTGATCGCGCTCATGCCCGATCGCGTGGCGGTCTATGGCTATGCGCACCTGCCGCATCTGTTCAAGGCGCAGCGACAGATCGAGGTGGGCGACCTGCCCGACGCATCTTCGCGACTGGCGCTGTTCGGGCTGGCCTTCCAGAAACTGTGCGATGCCGGTTACGTATACGTGGGCATGGATCATTTCGCGCGTGCCGACGACGAGCTGGTGCGGGCCCAGCGCGCCGGCACCCTGCAACGCAATTTCCAGGGTTATTCCACCCATGGCGACTGCGACATCGTCGGCGTGGGCGTCAGCGCCATCAGCCGCATCGGCAACAGCTACAGCCAGAATGCCCGCGATCTCCCTGGCTACCAGACGGCGTTGGATGCCGGTCGCCTGCCGGTGGTTCGAGGCGTCGCACTCCATAAGGACGACCTGGTTCGCCGCAGCCTGATCGGCGAACTGATGTGCCATGGCGAACTGGACATGCCCGGCTTCGGCGCGCGCCACGGGCTGGATTTCAACGAGTACTTCGCTGCCGAACTGAAGCGCGTCGCAGCGCTTGTTGCCGACGACCTGGTCAGGTTCGACGAAGGCACGATCCGGGTGACCTCGCGCGGGCGGTTGCTGTTGCGGAACATTGCCATGTGCTTCGACGCCTACCTCGCCGCGTCCGCGGAAGCGCCACGTTTCTCGCGCACGATTTGACTGCAGGGCGCCGTGGGCATCGGCGCATGAGTGATCCAGGCCAGGGTGCTGCGATCCAGTCATTCGCCGGGTGCCACCAAGTTGCACGAAGCGATCTGAGGCGTCTCGTCACGATGTCAACGGGGATACACAGCGCTTGTCGCGCTGTGCGCCCTTCGCTCAATACTTGATGTCCAGCTTCATCCATAGCGTGCGCCCGGGTTCGTTCACCCGCACCGTGTTGACGTAGCCCACCAGGCCGACGCTCGCCGCGTTGACATGTTCCGCATAGGTTTTGTCGAACAGGTTGTCGATACCCGCGCTGAGGGTCAGTGCGCGGCTGACGCGGTAGCCGCCATTGAGCGAAAACACGCCGAAACCGCCGCTAGGCCCCAGGTCCTGCCCGACGATATTGCCTTGGCCCACCGCGACACGATGCTGGGCGGCGGCGATGCGCCAGAGTCCACCGACCGACCAGGCACCGGTGTCATAGGTGAGTCCCAGCCTCGTTTCCAGGGGCGGCATCTGCGGCAGCGGACGATGCTCGCTCTGGTTCTGGCCCCAGGCCCAGGCGAGGGTGGCGTCGGCTTTCCAGCGCGCACCCAGGCTGTACACCAGGCCGGCCTCGCCTCCCGCGATGCGCGCATTCACGTTGCTGGCCTGGCTGGCAGTCATGCCGGTGCCATAGTCCATCACGATGAAATCATGGACCACGCCGAGATAACCGGAAACCCAGGCCTTGAGCCGCGTGTCGTTGTACTGCAGACCCACGTCGAGCTGGGTGGTCTGCTCCGGCTGCAACCGGAGAAAACTTGGCAGGCTCTTGTCCGCGTGTCGGCCGAACAATTCCCAGTAGTCGGGGAACCGTTGTACATAGCCGATGCCTGCATAGAACGTGACCGGCTGCGCGGCGAGGTCGTGCTCGTAGCGTACGAAGCCGGCGGGCAGGGTGCTCGAACGACTGGCATCGACGCCTGCTGCCACGTTACCCATGCTCATGCCGCCCATGATGGCGTTGGCCGGTAGCGCCAGGTCATAGCCGCGCACTTGCGCGCGATCCATCCGCGCGCCGCTGATCAGGCGATCACGCTCGGCCATGTTCCAGCTGAGTTCGCCGAACAGGCCCAGGCTGCCCATGCGCGCATCGCGTTGCCACGGCTGGTCCCGGTAATCGGGCAGCCTGCCACCCGCAGGGCCGCCCATGCGACTGCGGTTGATGCTGGTGCTGCCATCCATGCCGGTGACCAGGCTCAATGCCTCGGTCCATGCGAAGGTGGCGGCCACGCGTCCACCCACGGTGCGGCGATCCACGTCGCTGGCCATCGCCATCGGCATCATGCTGGACGGGCTTGGATGGCGCAGCGTGTAGTTGTCCATCACGTGGTCGATGTAGTTGTAGTAGAGCTGCGCTTCGATCCGGCTGAAGATCGCACCCGGGCGCTCGTGCTCCAGCTTCAGGCCGGCGCTGTCGTGCAGAAACTGCGCGCCGTCCATGCCGCTGAACGCGTAGGCCGCCTGGCCATTGCCCTTGCCCGCGGATAGCTCGATGCGGGTGTCGTCGTCGGGTGTCCAGCCGAGCGCGGCGTTGGCGTTCCAGCGATCCCAGGACGAATGCACGTGGTTGCCGTCGCCGTCCTTGTAGTCCTGGGCGTGGGTGTGATTGGCATCGACGGCCATATAGACGTCCGGCGTGCCCGCGCGCAGGTCGATCGTCTGGTCGTTGCGTCCGGCCGAGCCGCCGAGCAGGCTGCCGTCCACGCTGATGCCGGGTGAGGCGTAGCGCTTGAAGTCGCGCTCGAACAGCACCGTGCCGGCCGAGTTGCCCGGGCCGTACAACACCGTCTGCGGCCCCTTGATGACGGTGACGCGGTCGTACAGCTGCGGCGAGACATAGGCCGTTGGCGGGTCCATGCGCGAAGGACAGCCGCCGCCGACCTGGCCGCCATCCACCAGGATGTTCAGTCGTGAGCCCGCCATGCCGCGCAGCACCGGGTCACCGTTGCTGCCGCCTTTTCGGATGGTGGAAAAGCCCGGGATGGTCTTGAGGAAATCGGCGCCGTCGCTCGCCGGTACGGGTTGTCGTGGCGCCTTGGGATCGGTGATGACGGTGAGTGGTTTCTCCTGCATCGGCGCCGTGACCACGATGGGAGGAAGGGTCTGCAGCGGCGTGTCCTGGTCGGCGTAAGCAGGTGCCAGGGCGAGCATGAGTGCCAGGGCGAGCGCGCAGCGCCGTGTAGCGGGGCATGGGGGGCAGACACGAAATGACGGCGGCGCAGCGAGGCGCTCGCGAAAGAAGCGATATGACATGGCGAAATCCGAAAATCAGGCAGCAGGAAGCCGCGCGACGAAGCGCCGCGGCGATGACGGGGTCGTGAGTCAGTGGGTGCTGCTAGATGATCGGCGGGCCGCGCGGCGACGCGGCCATCACGCCGGGCTTGGCGTAGATGGGATCGGGCGCGGGAACTACGGAGCGTGACGTCGGTGGCGATGGCAGTCGCAGCGATGCGGCATCACCAAGCAGCGCGGGGCTATGGCCAAGCAGGCCGCAATAGCCGCACTTTTCCATCGACAGCGGATGCGGGCCGGCGGGAGCCGGGTGGTCGCGATGCGGTCCGCACATGGCTGCCATCGACGGCATGCCGCTGTCGATGGCGATTTGCGAAATCACCGGCGACACGACGGCCAGCCAGATGGCCGCCATGGCCAGCCAAGCTATCCAGCGTGGAATCTGTGGGCGCTTCGGATACATCCCAGTCGGTTACAGCGGTCGTCCCAGTCCTGGCAGCCATCTTCCCATGCGCTTGGCCATGCTGCCCTGCGGCGTGCCGTCGCGGCGCTTATCGCTCCGGCATCGGCATGCGCTCACGCCGCGGGTACGCCTGGAATGGCCAGGGCGTTGCCGTCGTCCTGCAACAGACGCTGGTGGATGGCGTCCAGATGTTCCAGCAGCTGCGCGCGCGACTCGGCGGCGTACGGGTTCTCGCGCTGGATGGCCGCGAACAGGTGGCCGGCGTCGCCACGCACGGCGGCGAGCATATGGGCCAGGCCGAGGAACGATGGCGGCGCCATCGACAAATCCTCGCCGATGCCCATCTCCACCAGCGCCTTGGCGATAAAGAACGCCAGCGCATGCGTATCGGCCATGGCGCGGTCGTGATAGGCCGCATCGCGTTCGATCACCTCGCAACCCAAGGCCTCGAACAGGCGGCGCGCGCGCTCCGTGGTTTCGGGATGTCGCACGCTGGCACACAGTACCGTGCGCAAGGGGCGTTCGCCCCGGGCCAGGCTCAGCGGGCCGAACAAGGGATGGCTGCCGATGTGCGGAATGTCATCGCCCAGCCATTCATCCATCAGCTCGCAGGGGTGCTGCTTGACGCTGCCGACATCGATGACCGTATGCCCGCGATGCAGGTATGGACGCAGCTCACGCAAGGCCGTAGCCAGTAGCGGCACCGGCATCGCGAGCACGATCCACTCGGCATCGCGGGTGGCCTCGGCCGCCGATGGGCTTGCCAGGGGCGCGGGTACGTCGGCATGAGGGTCGAATACATGCACCTGATGGCCTGCGTTGAGCAGCATCTGGGCGAAGGCCTGTCCGAAGCGGCCGTAACCTAGCAGGGCGAAGATCATCCGTGAATTCCGTGGGGGCAATGACGGCCACGATACGTGATGCCGGAATCCATCGCCGCCACTTCCGTCAATACGTGCCCTTGGTGTTTACGGCTGGGGCATGTTCTACTTTTGGACGCATTCCAACGAGGTGTCCCATGTCTCAAGTTACCCTCAAGGGCCAGCCAGTCCAGGTCGATGGCCACTTTCCCACCGACGGGGAGCAGGCTCCCGCGTTCTCCCTCGTCGGCAAGGACCTTTCCGACGTCACCTTGGCGAACTTTGCCGGCAAGCGCAAAGTGCTGAATATTTTCCCCAGCGTGGATACGCCGACCTGCGCCACCTCGGTGCGCCGCTTCAACGAGAAAGCCAGCCAGCTCGACGACGCGGTGGTGCTTTGCATCTCCGCCGATCTCCCGTTCGCACAGGCGCGCTTCTGCGGCGCCGAGGGCCTGGACAACGTGGTGACGCTGTCCACGCTGCGTGGCCATGAGTTCCTCAGGAACTATGGCGTGGCCATCGCCTCGGGCCCGCTGGCCGGTCTGGCGGCGCGCGCCGTGGTGGTGCTCGATACCCACGACAAGGTGCTGTACAGCGAGCTGGTCGGCGAGATCGCCCACGAGCCCAACTACGATGCCGCGCTGGCCTCGCTGGGCTGATTCGTTGGATCGTCGGTTGCAGGAGGAAGGCCGGATCCAGTCCGGCCTTTTCTTTGGGGATTGGCCAAAAAAAGCGGCCCGCCGAAGCAGGCCGCTTCCCCTCCCCGTTACTTTGACGCCCGCGATATCGGCGTTTACTTCCCTATGGCCAGCGCGCCCTTCATCAGTGCGGCGTGGCCTGGGAACGTGCAGAAGTAGGCATAGGTTTCGCCGGCCTTGAGCTTGGCCAGCGGGATGGTGACGCTATCGGATTCGCCGCCGCCGACCAGCTTGGTGTGCGCGATGACGCGCGGGTCCTGCGGCTTGATGTAGTCGTGGTCCGCGCCGGCCTTCATGCCATCGGCAATGATGCCGGTTTCGTCCGACGCTTCGCCCAGCACCCAGTTGTGTCCCATCGAAGCCTTGGGCAGCTTGCCGGCGTGCTTGAGCGTTACCGTGAACTGCTTGCAGGTCTTGGGTACCTCGATGCTCTTTTGGTTGAACTGCATGGCATCGCTGCCCTCGATGGTGGTCGAGCAGTCGGCGGCCCATAGGGGCGTGGCGAGCAGGCCGAGCACGGCGAGGGCAAGGGTCTTGCGGATCATCAGGCAATCTCCAGCGTAGTCATCGGAAGCCGACGAACGATGGCGCTGAAGCATGCGCGAGGTGCTGATCTGGATCAGCTTCGTACGATTGATGTCGATGCCGCGACAGTGCACCGCAGTCCCGGGAAAACAAAAGCCGGGCAATGCCCGGCTTCTGTTTCGATGCCTTGGTATCAGGCTTACTTGCTTACTTGGCCGCCATCAGCGCGATCGTCATATCGAGCATGCGGTTGGAGAAACCCCACTCGTTGTCGTACCACGACAGCACCTTCACCAGCGTGCCTTCCATGACGCGCGTCTGGGTGGCGTCGTAGGTGGAGGAAGCCGGGTTGTGATTGAAGTCGACCGACACCAGCGGCTGAGTGTTCACCGCCAGGATGCCCTTCAATGCGCCGTTGGCGGCTTCGTTGATGACCGCGTCGATTTCTTCCTTGGTGGTCGGACGGGCGGCGTCGAAGGTCAGGTCGACCACCGACACGTTGATGGTCGGCACGCGCATGGCGAAACCGTCCAGCTTGCCGTTGAGCTCCGGCAGCACCAGGCCCACCGCGGCGGCGGCGCCGGTCTTGGTCGGGATCTGGCTCATCGTGGCCGAACGCGCGCGACGCAGGTCGGAGTGGTACACATCCGTCAGCACCTGGTCGTTGGTGTAGGCGTGGATGGTGGTCATCAGGCCGCGCACGATGCCGATCTTGTGGTGCAGCACCTTGGCCAGCGGCGCCAGGCAGTTGGTGGTGCACGACGCGTTGGAGATCACTTCCAGCTTGGAGGTGAGCTTGTCCTCGTTCACGCCGATCACGAAGGTGCCGTCCACGTCCTTGTCGCCAGGGGCGGAGATGATCACCTTCTTGGCGCCCGCGGCGATGTGCGCACTGGCCTTGGCCTTGGAGGTGAACAGGCCGGTGCACTCAAGCACCACGTCGACGCCCAGGGCGCCCCACGGCAGCTTGGACGGATCACGCTCGGCGCAGACCTTGATGCGGTCGCCGTTGACGATCAGATCGCCGCCGTCCACCGACACGGTACCCGGGAACTTGCCGTGGGCGGTGTCGTACTGGGTCAGGTGCGCGTTGGTCTCGGCGTTGCCGAGGTCGTTGATCGCAACGATCTGGATCTCGTTGGTGCGACCGGCTTCGTACAGCGCGCGCAGAATGTTGCGGCCGATGCGACCGTAACCGTTGATGGCGACCTTGATGGCCATGGGACAGCGTCCTCCGGAGTGAGGTGACGAAAGTGGCGGCTGTGGGACCGCCGTAAAACCGTCATTTTAGCCTGAACCGAGGGGTAGCCTCATCCGGGGCTGTTCAGGAAGCGTGGAACGCGGTTGAATCGCTGCCTTGGGGCATCCTCACCCCGTCGGAGATCGCCATGAGCGACGCAGAACAGACCATCGAGATCAGCCTCGAACAGACGAGGGACTACGAGTTCAAGGTGCATTTCGACGATACGGCCATTCCCGACCTGGTCACCGACGAAACCTCGCCGCTGGGTCACGATGCCGGCCCCAATCCGTCGCGCCTGCTGGCCACCGGCGTGGCCAACTGCCTGGCGGCCAGCCTGCTGTTTGCACTGCGCAAGTACAAGAACGCGCCAGGCACGCTGGGTGCGCGCGCAAAGGCGACGCTGACGCGCAACGAGCACAACCGCTGGCGCGTCACGCGCATCGCGGTGGAGCTGCAGCTGGCCGATGCGGCCGCCTCGCTGGAGCACATCGATCGGGTGATCGCCCAGTTCGAGGACTTCTGCATCGTCACCCAGAGCGTGCGGCAGGGCATTGCGGTGGATGTCGCCGTGCGCGACGGCGAGGGTCGGTTGTTGCCGGCGCCGGTGGTGGGCTGACACGCGGCTTGCGCCTGGCTGTCATTGGGCTGTGGCAAACTCGGCGGCCCTAACCCTGGAACGTATGCCGCCATGTTCTCTCTGCGTCGATCTGCCCTAGCGCTGTTTACCTGTCTTGCCCTCGCACCTGCGGCCCAGGCGTGGGGACCGCTGGGTCACAGCATCGTGGCCGACCTGGCGCAGCGTCACCTCAGCCCTGCAGCTGAAGCGGAAGTAGAACGCCTGTTGGCGCCGGAGCACACCAAGTCGCTGGCCGACATTGCCAGCTGGCCGGACGAGATCCGCAACGATCCCAAGCAGGATGCGCTGTGGAAGCAGACGCGCGGCCTGCACTACATCGACTTCACCTCGGGCGACTGCAACTACACGCCGCCGCGCGATTGCAAGGACGGCCAGTGCGTGGTCGCCGGCATCGACCATTACGTGACGGTGCTGGGCGACAAGAGCCAGCCCGACGCGGTGCGTCTTGAGGCGCTGAAGTTCGTGGTGCATTTCATTGGCGACGAACACCAGCCGCTGCATGGCGGCTCGCGTGACGACAAGGGTGGCAACGCTTATCAGGTGCAGTTCGAAGGGAAGGGCACCAATCTGCATAGCGTGTGGGACTCGGGCCTGCTCAAGACCCATGGCCTGGAGTGGAAGGCTTACGCCGACGAGCTGGATGCGCGTGGCCCGGTCACGCTGCCGGCACCGATCCCGCCGCTGGACAACGCCTACGCCCAGTGGGCCGAGGAGTCCTGCGCGATCAGCCGCGACATCTACCCCGACAGCCACAAGATCGACCAGGCCTATGTCGACAAGGAACTGCCGGTAGCCGAACTGCGTTTGCGCGAAGCGGGTCGACGCCTCGCTGAAGTGCTGAACCTCACGCTGTCGCAGTAAGCGCCCCGGGTTTCCGCCGAGAGAGAGCCGGCCAGATGCCGGCTCTTTTTTTGTCCCTGAAGGTCAGGGCCGTCTCGTCAGGCAGGGCCATTCGGGTTCGCCAACGATGCTTTTTTGTGCGATGCAAAATCATTCGTGGCGATCGTGGACGCCGCTTCGAACGGCGTCCTGGAGTGTCTTGGCGGGTCCCTGTGCCTGGCTTTGGACTGGCGTTGCGTTTGGTGGCCGATGACACCAGTCGTCGGGCGTATAGATGTCCATGATGCAGACCAGTGCAGTGAGCCCACTACGTTCTTCTTGGTGAGAACGTAATACCAGTGGCTAGGTCTGGTACGCATGCCAGATGCAGTCCACTTGCAGGCGCGGCGAGGTCACGCAAAAGCCTGCCAAAACCCTCTGGCGCAATGCATCAGTTCTGCTAGTTTGGAATGATGACTACTGAAAATCCGCTGCGCCGCACAAAGATTGTCGCCACCCTCGGTCCCGCTACCGATGCGCCTGGCATGCTCGAAAAAATCATCGCCGAAGGGGTCGACGTGGTTCGCCTGAACCTGTCGCATGGCCAGCCCGATGATCACCGTGCGCGCGCCAACGCCGTGCGCGATGCGGCTGCCAGGCTTGGCCGCGAGGTGGGCGTGCTCGCCGACTTGCAGGGTCCGAAGATCCGCGTCGAGCGTTTCGCCAACGGCCCGATCGAACTGAACGTGGGCGACAGCTTCGTGCTGGACTGCACCCCCGGCGCGCCGCTGGGCGACAACACCCGCGTGGGCGTGAGCTACTACGACCTGCCCAAGGACGTGTCCGCCGGTGACGTGCTCCTGCTCGACGACGGCCTCGTCGCGCTCACCGTCGAAGAGGTGGTGGGCCAGGAAATCCGCTGCACGGTGTTGATCGGCGGCAAGCTGTCCGATCGCAAGGGCCTCAACCGCCAGGGCGGCGGCCTCTCCGTCACCGCGCTGTCGGACAAGGACCGGGCCGACATCAAGCTGGCCGCCGAAATTGGCGCCGACTTCCTCGCCGTGTCGTTCGTGCGCTCGGCGGACGACATGAACGAGGCACGCCGCCTGCTTGAGGAAGCCGGCGGCAAGGCGTCCCTGGTGGCGAAGATCGAGCGCGCCGATGCGATTCCCGTGCTGGGCGAGATCATCGACGCCTCCGATGTGGTGATGGTGGCGCGCGGCGACCTGGGCGTGGAAATCGGCGATGCCGAGCTGCCGGGCCTGCAGAAGAAGATCATCCGCGAATCGGTGCAGCGCAATCGCGCGGTGATCACCGCCACGCAGATGCTGCAGTCGATGGTGCGCTCGCCCATCCCAACCCGCGCCGAGGTCATGGACGTGGCCAACGCCGTCATCGACGGTACCGATGCCGTGATGCTGTCCGAGGAGTCGGCCGCCGGCGCGCATCCGGACAAGGCCGTGGCCGCGCTTCGCCGCATTTGCCTCGGTGCCGAGCGGCAGTTCGAACCGAAGGAAGATCCGGCCACGCAGGCCCATCTGCTCGATCGTACCGACCAGGCCATTGCCCTGGCGGCGATGGTGCTGGCGGCGCAGCTGGGCGTGCGTGCCATCGTGGCATTGACCGAATCGGGCGCCACCGCGCAGTGGCTGTCGCGCTACCGCAGTGCGGTGCCCATCTACGCGCTGTCGCCGTTCGACGACGCGCGTCGCCGCATGTCCATCTTCCGCGATGTCACGGCGGTGAAGTTCACCCACGTATCGCAGACGCCGGCCGGCTCGGCCCGCGACGCGGTGCGCCAGTTGTTCGTGCAAGGCCGACTGGCCGAGGGCGATCGCGTGGTGCTGACCCATGGCGATCACATCGGCCAGGGTGGCGGTACCAACACGCTCAAGCTGCTGTCGGTGGGCGCCGAGGGCGTGGTGGAGTGCCTGCGGGATCTGTAAATGTCGCCGGGACGTCGGTCGTGCTTCCATGCGGCTAGAATCCGGATGACCCATCCCCCAATGCAGGCACAGGAGGTTTTCCATGAACACGATGTCACGACGCTGTACCCGGGCCTTGGTGTTGGCGCTGGCCATGACCGGCGCGGCGCCGCTGCTGGCGCAGTCGCAGGCGCGCATGGTGGGGCCGGAACATATCCAGTCGTACTGGATCATGCTCAACACCAAGGTGGACGCCGACGTTCCCAACAGCGGCCGCAACATGGACAAGCCCGGCTGCGTGGCGGTGAGCTACCTGATCGGTTCCGATGGCGTGCCGCAGAACGTCACGGTGCGCAAGGTAGTGCCGCAGAGTGACCTCGACGCGGTGGCCAAGAGCGTGGTGAGCAACTTCCGCTACGGCCCGTCGCTGACCAACCGCTCCAGCGAGCCGGTGTCCACGTACTACATCGTGCCGTTCAACCTGCCGGCCGACCCGGCCCAGCGCCAGTCCATCACCAACGCCTGCAAGCTGTCGGGCTTCGACCAGGCCTGACTGCCAGGCCAGCGCTGGCGCCGTCCAGGGCCTTCTCCGGACCCTGGGCGGCGTTCTGGCCTATAATCGCCGCCTTTGAGCCTAGCTGCCCCCCTGGGGCGGCATCACCTTGTGCGGCCCACACCGCCTAAGTATCCGGAGTTGTCATGAGCATCGAAGATCTCGAAAGCATCGCCCTGGCGATGGTCGCGCCCGGCAAGGGCATCATCGCCATCGACGAGTCGACCAACACCATCAAGAAGCGTTTCGAGGCCGTTGGCATCGAGAACACCGAAGAGAACCGCCGCGCCTACCGTGAGCTGCTGCTCACCGCGCCGGGTCTGTCCGAGTACATCTCCGGCGCCATCCTGTACGACGAGACCATTCGCCAGTCGACCAAGGACGGCGTGCCGTTCACCCAGGTGATGAAGAAGAACGGCATCATCCCGGGCATCAAGGTCGACAAGGGCCCGGTGCCGCTGGCCGGTTTCCCGGGCGACGTGGTCACCGAAGGCCTCGATGGCCTGCGTGAGCGCCTGCAGGAATACGCCAAGCTGGGCGCCCAGTTCGCCAAGTGGCGCGCGGTGATCAACATCAGCGAAGAAAACCCCAGCTCCACCGCCATCGAGGCCAACTGCCACGCGCTGGCCCGCTACGCCGCGCTGTGCCAGGAAGCCGGCCTGGTGCCGATGGTCGAGCCGGAAGTGATCATGGACGGCGACCACGGCATCGAAGTCAGCTACGAAGTGCACGAAGCCGTGCTGCGCAGCCTGTTCAACGCGCTGTACGAGCAGAACGTGATGCTGGAAGGCACCATCCTGAAGGTCAGCATGGTCATCCCGGGCAAGGATGCGGACGAGCAGGCCGAGGTCGAGGAAGTCGCCGAAGCCACCGTGCGCGTGCTCAAGACCACCGTGCCGGCCACCCTGCCGGGCATCGTGTTCCTCTCCGGCGGCCAGACCGACGAGCAGTCCACCGCGCACCTCAATGCGATGAACCGCATGGGCCCGCACCCGTGGCCGTTGAGCTTCTCCTACGGTCGCGCCATGCAGCAGGCCGCGCTCAAGCTGTGGGCCAAGGACATGAAGGCCAACTACGCCGAGGCGCAGAAGACCGTGCTGGCCCGCGCCAAGGACAATGGCCTGGCCGCGCTGGGCCAGTGGAACGCCAAGTAAGCCGGCTTTTCATTTAGCTCTTGCCGCAAAAGAAACGGGCGCCTCGCGGCGCCCGTTTTTTGTTGCCTGGTACAGCTCGATCAGAAGCGGTATTCCGCGCTGACGGTGTACAGGTTGGTCGGCATGCTGATGTTCTTGCTGCTCTGGCTGCCGTCGTAGTAGTCCCAGTTCAGGCCCACGCTGATGTTATTGGTGATGTTGTAGCCAGCGCCCACGCCAGCGTAGTAGCGGGTGCTGTTGAAGTTGACGGACTGCGGGTTGAACCGGTCGTTGGTGAGGCCAGAACCCTTGGCGAAGAAAGCACCGCCGCGCACTTCACCGTACCAGCGCGGGCTGAAGTTGTAGCGCAGGTTCAGACCAGCGGTAGCGCCCTGCAGCTTGGACTGGCCGTTGCTGCCGGTGTAGTTCGCGTAGTTCTGGGTGTAGGCACCACGAGCGTCAGCGCGACCCAGGTACACGTAGCCAACTTCCGCGCCCAGCGAGGTCGAGGGGTTGATGGCGAAACGGTAACCGCCCTTGAGGCCGCCAGCGAAGCTGCCGTTGTCGTAGGGCCCCTTGTCGATCTGGCCGTAGCCGGCGTTGGCGCCGACGTACCAGCCCTGCTGTGCGGTCGGGTTGGCGGCGTCCTGAGCAAAAGCGGCCGGAACGGCCACGAAACCGGCGGTGGCCAGAGCAAGAGCAATAATGGTCTTTTTCATGGGGGTACTTCCTCTTCGTCTTATTGGGCCAGTCCGCACGGCCGGGGGTTCGGTCGTCTGCGGCTGGGGCACCTGCTTGGTAGCGGTGGTGCTGGCTATTAGATGCGGTGGCACCTGAAGAGTTTCAATACCCGTTAGTACAGGATTAAGGGCGGGTTAATTCTTCGCAGGGTTCAGCCGGGACTGGCGCGCGACATCGGGCGCGGGGATCAGCGACAATAGGCGTTTTTAGCCGCCGCCTTCCCCGGAGAACCTTTTGATGACTACCCGCCGCGAACTAGCCAACGCCGTGCGCGCCCTTGCGATGGACGCCGTGGAGCAGGCCAACTCGGGCCACCCGGGCATGCCCATGGGCATGGCGGACCTCGCCGAGGTGCTGTGGAACGACTTCCTGCAGTACAACCCGGCCAATCCCAAGTGGTTCAATCGCGATCGTTTCGTGCTCTCCAATGGCCACGGCTCGATGCTGCAGTACGCCCTGCTGCACCTGACCGGCTTCGACCTGCCGCTGGAGCAGCTCAAGCGCTTCCGCCAGCTGCACTCGAAGACGGCCGGCCATCCGGAAGCCAGCGAAACCCCAGGCGTGGAAACCACCACCGGCCCGCTGGGTCAGGGCCTGGCCAATGCCGTTGGTTTTGCGCTGGCCGAGAAGGTGCTGGCCGCGCACTTCAACCGTCCGGGCCACGAGATCATCGATCACCACACTTACGTGTTCCTTGGCGATGGCTGCCTGATGGAAGGCATCTCGCACGAGGTGGCCTCGCTGGCCGGTACCTGGAAGCTGGGCAAGCTGGTGGCGGTTTATGACGACAACGGCATTTCGATCGACGGCGAAGTGCATGGCTGGTTCACCGACAACACGCCGGAGCGTTTCGAGGCCTATGGCTGGAACGTGATCCGCGGGGTCGACGGGCATGATGCGGCAGCCATTGCCGAAGCGTTCAAGACGGCAACCAGCCAGAGCGAGAAGCCCACGCTGATTTGCGCCAAGACCATTATTGGTTTCGGCGCGCCGCACAAGCAGGGCAAGGAAGAGAGCCACGGCGCCGCGCTGGGCAAGGACGAGGTGGCCGCCGCCCGTGACGAGCTGGACTGGCGCTACGCACCGTTCGAGATTCCGGCCGAGATCTACGCCGGCTGGGATCATCGCAAGGCGGGTGCCGAGCTTGAGCAGGCCTGGCACGACGCGCTGGCCAAGTACACGGCGGCCTTCCCGGAACTGGCGGCCGAGCTCAATCGCCGCATCAGTGGCGAGCTGCCGGCCGACTGGGCGGCCAAGTCGCAGGCGTTCATCGACAAGCTGCAGGCGGAGGGCCCTGTGGTGGCCTCGCGCAAGGCTTCGCAGATGACCATCGAGGCGTTCGCACCGCTGCTGCCGGAACTGATCGGCGGTTCGGCCGACCTGGCCGGTTCCAACCTCACCAAGTGGAAGGGCAGCGTCGACGCCGGCAACGGCCATAACCCCAACGGCAACTATGTCTACTACGGCGTGCGCGAGTTCGGCATGACCGCGATTGCCAACGGCCTGGCCCTGCATGGCGGCTTCATCCCGTACGACGCCACCTTCCTGGTGTTCTCCGATTACGCCCGCAATGCCGTGCGCATGAGCGCGCTGATTCCGGCGCACGCCATCCACGTGTACACGCACGATTCGATCGGCCTGGGCGAAGACGGCCCGACCCATCAGCCGGTGGAGCACCTGGCCTCGCTGCGCTATATCCCGAACAACCAGGTGTGGCGCCCGTGCGATGCGGTGGAATCGGCGGTGTCGTGGAAGCTTGCCATCGAGCGCAAGGGCAACCCGGCCTGCCTGGTGTTCTCGCGCCAGAACCTCAAGCACCAGCAGCGCACCGCGCAGCAGGTCGCCGACATCTCGCGTGGCGCCTATGTGCTGTCCGACCCGCAGGACACCCGGTTCAAGGCCATCCTGATCGCCACCGGCTCGGAAGTGGAGCTGGCCATGGAAGCGGCCCGCACGCTGGCGCAGCAGAACGTGCCGGTGCGCGTGGTGTCGATGCCGTGCACGGAAGTGTTCGACGCGCAGCCGCTGGAATACCGTGAAGCGATCCTGCCGGGCTGGTGCCGCGCCCGCGTGGCGGTGGAAGCGGCGAGCGCCGACTTCTGGCGCAAGTACGTGGGCCTGGACGGCGACGTGGTCGGCATGACCACCTTCGGTGCCTCGGCGCCGGCACCGCAGCTGTTCGAGCACTTCGGTTTCACCGTGGCCCATGTGGTCGATGCGGCGAAGCGCGTGATCGGCTGATCTCAAGGTTCCGCCGAAGTCGAAAAAGCCGCGGCGTGCCGCGGCTTTTTCTTTGGGAGAAAGCCTGTGCCGTCAAGGTGTTGGGGCGGCTGTTGCACGCAGGCTAACAGCCCTTGAGGAAATGGAAATTCCGTGTGTGGAAGTCGGTTTCTAGAGTGCGCATCAAGCCGACGGCAGGTGCCGCCAGCTACCCACCACTCAAGGGAAATCGCCATGAAAACGTTCAAGACCTTGTTCGCCACCGCTGCCATGGCCGTCGCCGCGCAAGCCAGTGCCGGCCAGTTGGAACCCTCCACCCAGGCCTTTATCGATGCCCTGGCCGCCAAGGGCGGCGAGCCGATCTACAAGCTGCCGGTGCCGCAGGCCCGCCAGGTGCTGGAAGATGCGCAGTCGGGCAACGTCGCCAAGCTGCCGGTCGACAAGCAGGACCTCACTTTCAACGACGCCAAGGCCGGACCGGTCTCCATCACCATCATCCGTCCCAAGGGCGTGACCGGCGAACTGCCGGCGGTGCTGTACATCCACGGCGCGGGCTGGGTGCTGGGCAGCGAGAACACCCATGATCGCCTGGTGCGCCAGCTGGCGACCGGCGCCCGCGCCGCGGTGGTCTTCGTGAACTACTCACGCGCGCCGGAGGCGAAGTTCCCGGTGCAGGACGAGCAGTCCTACGCGGCCGCCAAGTGGGTGGTCGAGCACGGCAAGGAACATGGCATCGACGGCCACACCATGGCCATCGCGGGCGACAGCGTGGGCGGCAACATGACCGCCGCGGTGACCTTGATGGCCAAGCAGCGCGGCGGTCCGGCGTTCGTCTACCAGGTGCTGTTCTATCCCGTCACCGACGCCAACTTCGCGAACGGCTCCTACCGCGAATTCGCCAACGGTCCGTGGCTGACCCTGCCGGCGATGCAGTGGTTCTGGAACGCCTATGTGCCGAACGAGGCCGAGCGCCAGAATCCGCTGGTGACGCCGCTGAACGCCACGCTGGAGCAGTTGAAGGATCTGCCGCCGGCGCTGGTGATCACCGACGAGAACGACGTGCTGCGTGACGAAGGCGAAGCCTATGCGCACAAGCTGATGGCGGCCGGCGTCAACGTGACGGCGACCCGTTACCTGGGCACCATCCACGACTTCGTGATGCTCGATGCGCTGGCCGATACGCCGGCCGCCAAGGCGGCGGTGGCCCAGGCCAACCAGAAGCTGCGCGCGGCGCTTTATCCCGCGCAGAAGTAAGCGCCGGGTGGCTTGACGGCTTGACCATGACGCCCCCGCCTTGGGGGCGTCAGTTCCAGTGCCACTCGCTGGCGAATTGCACGAACTCCGTGGCGCTTGGATTCAACGAGCGGTCGGCGGCCTGGACCAGGCTCACTTCACGCTCGATGGTGCGATCACTGAACGGGCGCAGGTTGATGCCGGGCATCAACGGCGAATATTCCGGCACGAACGAAATGCCGAAGCCACCCGCCACCATGGTCTGGATCCAGTCCTCGCGCTCGCTGCGGAACGCCACCGGAAGCTCCATGCCCAGTTGCCGGACCTCGTTGAGCCAATACCCCTGGTACTCGCAGCTTTCGCGCAGCAGGTGAGGTTCCTGGGCGGCCTCGGCGAGGGGAATGCTCTCGCGCTCGGTAAACGGATGTCCCGCCGGCACGGCGATGCGGAAGGGCTCGCGATACAACGGCTGGGTCTTGAAGCGTGCATCCACCTGGTCGGGAAACGCCATGACGGCGAGATCGAGAGCGCCGCTGAGCAACTGCTCGTTGAGATCATCCACGCCGCTGTCGGCCAGCTGGATCTGGCAATGGGGATGCGCCAGGCGGAATTCGCCCAGGAAGCCGAGGAAGCGCGCCGGCCCGATGGTGCACATGACGCCGATGCGCACCGGCGCCTCGTCGGTATCCAGGAATTGCTTGCCCGCTGCCCGCGCGGCCGCCATGCCATTGGCGATCTGTTCCAGATGCGGGCGCATCAGCATGCCGAAGGAGGTGACCTGTACGCCATGCGTGTCGCGGGTGAACAGGGGCGCACCCAGCTCGTCCTCCAGCTTGCGCAGGCCGCGCGACAACGCCGGCGTGGTCACGAAGCAATGCGCCGCCGCGCGGGTGAAGTTGAGATTGCGATACACCGCCAGGGCGTAGCGGATTTCGTGGGCTTCCATGGTCGTTCCCGGGCCTGGACAGGCGATTGTAGCGGCCCTGCCGCCCGCGACGGGAACGCGTCAGGCGGCCAGCAGTCCGGCCAGTTCGGCAGGTGTTTCGATCAACGCGTGGGCGCCCGCGCGTTCCAGTTCCGCACGGCTGCCGAACCCCCACAGTACGCCCACGCCGCGCACGCGATTGGCCACCGCGCCATCGATATCGAAGTGGCGGTCGCCGATCATCGTGGCCTGCTCGGGGGTAGCACTGAAATCGGCCAGTGCGGCAGCGATCATGCTGGCCTTCTCGCTGTGCGGGCTGGATGGGTCCGGACCGTATAGACGGCTGAAGGCCTTGCCGAACGGCAGGTGTTCAATGATAGGACGCGCGTGCCGCTCGGGCTTGCTGGTCACCACCGCCAATTCGTGACCGGCGGCCTGCAGCCGCTCGATCATCGCCTCGATGCCCGGGTATACCGTGTGCTCGCGCCAGCCGATGGTGTGGAAGCGCTGGTGGTAATGCTCCACCGCCTGCTCGATGCGCTCGTGGTCGTGGTCCAGCAGCGGCGCGAAGCTGTGCCGCAGCGGCGGGCCGATCCAGTGCCGCATCTTTTCAGGATGCGGCACGCCCAGCTGCGTCAGCGCATGGCGGACGCAGCCCAGGATGCCGGCTTCCGAATCGATCAGCGTGCCATCGAGGTCGAATAGGCAGAGCATCAGTGGCCTGCGCGGGCCTTGAGTGCGGCCACGGCCGGCAGCTCCTTGCCCTCGAGGAATTCGAGGAAGGCGCCGCCACCGGTGGAGATGTAGGAGATGTCGTCGGCGATGCCGTACTTGTCCACCGCGGCCAGGGTGTCGCCACCACCGGCGATGGAGAACGCCGGCGAGGCGGCGATGGCACGGGCCAGCGTCTCGGTACCAGCGCCAAAGGCATCGAACTCGAACACGCCGACCGGGCCGTTCCACACCACGGTGCCGGCCTTGGCGATCATCTCGGCATAGCGGCGGGCGGTCTCGGGGCCGATGTCCAGGATCAGCTCGCCTTCCTTCACCTCATCCACCGCCTTGACCGTGGCCGGCGCATGGGCGGAGAACTCCGGCGCCACCACCACGTCCACCGGCACCGGCACATCGGCGTGGCGGCGCTTGGCATCGGCGATGACCTTCTTGGCGGCCGGGATCAGGTCGGGTTCGTACAGCGAATTGCCCACCGAATGGCCCATGGCGGCGATAAAGGTGTTGGCGATGCCGCCACCGACGATCAGCTGGTCCACCTTGCCGATCAGGTTTTCCAGCAGGGTCAGCTTGGTGGACACCTTGGAGCCGGCCACGATGGCCAGCAGCGGGCGGGCCGGGTGCTCCAGCGCCTTGCCCAGCGCGTCCAGCTCGGCCGACAGCAGCGGGCCGGCGGCGGCGATGGGGGCGAACTTGATCACGCCATGGGTGGAGGCCTGGGCGCGGTGCGCGGTGCCGAAGGCGTCCATGACGAAGATGTCGCACAGCGCGGCGTACTTCTTCGACAGGGTTTCGTCGTCCTTGCCTTCGCCCACGTTCATGCGGCAGTTCTCCAGCACCACCACCTCGCCGTCGGCGACGTCGACGCCGTCAAGGTAGTCGGCCACCAGGCGCACCGGCTGGCCGAGCTTGTCGCCCAGCCATGCGGCGACCGGCGCCAGCGAGGATTCGGCGTCGAACTGGCCTTCCTTCGGGCGGCCCAGGTGCGACAGCACCATCACCTTGGCGCCGGCATCGCGGGCGGCCTTGAGCGTGGGCAGGGCGGCATCCAGGCGCTGGGTGGAAGTGATCCGGCCGTTCTCGATCGGTACGTTCAGGTCTTCGCGGATCAGCACGCGCTTGCCGCGCAGATCAAGATCGCTCATGCGGGTGACGGACACGGCGGAACTCCTGGCTTCAATTCATGGATGCGGACGCCCGAGGGCGCGAACCGCCTATTGTCCTGCCCGCCCGGCGGCGATGCAAACCGCACCACGGGTATCCTAGGCCGCCGACCCTTCCCGTTTTCCAGCAAAGGACACCTCATGACCCCGGATCTGGTCCTGTATGGCTATTGGCGTTCGAGCGCGGCCTATCGCGTGCGTATCGCCTTGAACCTCAAGGGCTTGGCCTACGAAACGCAGCCGGTGCACCTGGTCCGTGACGGGGGCGAGCAGCATGCGCCGGAGTTCCAGGCGCTCAATCCGCAAGCGCTGGTGCCGTGCCTGGTGGACCAGGGGCAGGTGTTCACCCAGTCGCTGGCGATCATAGAATACCTGGACGAAACCCGGCCCACACCGCCGCTGCTGCCTGCCGACCCGGCCGGCCGGGCTCGTGCCCGTGCGCTGGCGCAAGTGGTGGCTTGTGACCTGCATCCGCTGGGCAACCTGCGCGTGCTGCAGCATCTGGCGAGCCAGTTTGGCGCCGACGAAGCGGCCAAGGGCGTGTGGTCGCGGCACTGGATCAGCGAAGGGCTGCGTGCGCTGGAAGCGATGCTGGCCGGCCATGTGGCCACCGGCCGCTTCTGCCACGGCGATACGCCGACCATCGCCGATGCCTGCCTGGTGCCGCAGGTCTACAACGCCGTGCGCTGGAAAGTGCCGCTGGACGAGTACCCGACGATCAGGCGCATCCACGAGGCTTGCGAGGGGTTGGCGGCGTTCCGGCTTGCCGCGCCCGAGGCGCAGCCCGACGCGCCCGTCGCCTAGCGCGTCATCCCGGCGTTCGCCGGGACGGCGGCGAGGCAGCGAGCGCTGTCTGTCAGAAACCCAGCCCGTAGGGATCGTTGCCGACCAACTCGGCATTTTCCGCGTTGCCGCCGCTGTCGGACAGGCGGATCTTCAGTGCCAGGCCATCGCGGGAGTCGGCCTTGTTGAGCGCCTCGTCCAGTTCGATGCGGCCTTCCTTGTACAGGCGGTACAGCGACTGGTCGAAGGTCTGCATGCCTTCCTGCAGGCTGCGGTCCATCGCTTCCTTGACGTCGTGCACCTGGCCGCGGCGGATCATGTCGCGGATCAGCGGCGTATTGAGCAGTACCTCGGTGGCCGGCAGGCGGCGGCCGTCCTTGCCCACCACCAGGCGTTGGCTGATCACCGCGCGCAGGTTGAGCGCCAGGTTCATCAGCACGTTCTTGTGCGCCGATTCGGGGAAGAAGTTGAGGATGCGCTCCAGCGTCTGGTCGGCGTTGTTCGAATGCAGCGTCGCCAGGCACAGGTGGCCGGTCTCTGAGAACGCGATGGCCGCTTCCATGGTGTCGGTGTCGCGGATCTCGCCGATCATGATCACGTCCGGCGCCTCGCGCATCGCGTTGCGCAGGGCCTCGTGGTAGCTGTGCGTGTCCAGGCCGACTTCGCGCTGGTTGACGATCGACTTCTTGTGGCGGTGCAGGTACTCGATCGGGTCCTCGATGGTGAGGATATGGCCCGAGGAGTTCTGGTTGCGGTGATCGATCATCGCCGCCAGCGTGGTCGACTTGCCCGAGCCGGTGGCGCCCACCACCAGGATCAGTCCGCGCGGCTCCATGATCAGCTCGCGAAAGATGCTCGGCAACTGCAGCTGGTCGATGCTGGGGATCTCGCTCTTGATGGCGCGGATCACCATGCCCACTTCGCCGCGCTGCTTGAACACGTTGATGCGGAAACGGCCGGCTTCCTTCACCGCCAGCGCCATGTTCAGCTCCAGATCGCGCTCGAACTGGGGCACCTGGCCCTCGTCCATCAGCGAATAGGCGATTTTCTTGACCATGCCGCTGGGCAGGCCCGTATTGCCCAGCGGATAGAGCTTGCCTTCCACCTTGATGTTCACAGGAGCGCCGGTCGTCAGGAACATATCCGACGCGCCCTTGTCAACCATTAGCTTGAGGAAGTAACCAATGTCCACTCGAATCCCCTAATTTCGCGCGCATTGCTAAAGTCGATTATGCCCGCCCACAATACGCTGTGACACTCCGAGAGGACTGAGTGATGGTGCACATCTTTTCCCCGCTGTCCGGGCGCCCCAAGGGTGTCCGTGTGGCGGTTTCGACCCTGACGCTGGCATTTACGCTGGCGCTAGCCGGCTGCGCCACCACGCCGCCGCCGGACGGGGTGATGAATCAGGCCCAGGTGCAGCTGCAGGCTGCCCGCGACGCCGACGCGGCCGATTACGACCCAGTGGACCTGGGCTTTGCCCAGAGCAAGTTCCAGCAGGCGCAGAACGCCATGGCCAACCGCAAGTACGACGAGGCGGCCGTGCTGGCCGACGAGGCGCGTGCGGATGCCGAGCTGGCCCGTACCAAGGCCCGCCTGGCGGCCGCGCGGGCCCAGATCCAGAGCAAGACTGCCGCCAACCAGCAGTTGCGCGACCAGATCGACCAGGCGCTGGCCAACGAGCAGCAACAGGACCAGACCCAGAACCCGGCGCTGCCCGCCCAGCAACCGCCGCCGACCGATATGCCGGCACCGCCCAGTTCCTCGGTGACCGAGCCCGTCCCCCAGGGACAGGGCTTCCAGACCATCCCCCAGCCCACCACGGACCAGGGCGTGCCCCAGTCGACCACTGACGGAGGTCACCCATGAAATCCTCGACCTTTCGTTTCCCGGCGCTGATCCTGGCGCTGGCCGCGGCGAGCGTGGCCCATGCCTCCAAGGACGACATGGACGTGGCGCGCCTCAACAGCAGCCTCGATCAGCTGGCCAGCGACCCGGTGCTGGGCGGCTACGCCCAGGCCGAGCAGGCCCGCGCACACGATGCGGTGAACCAGCTGGCGCAGGCCCGCTCGCGTGATCGCGCCCATGCGCTCTATCTGGCCGAGCGCCGCGTCGACCTGGCGCGCGCCACCGCGCAGTTGCAGGACGCCCAGCTGAAGATCAACCAGCTCGACCGCGAACACGACCAGATCCAGCTCGATGGCAGCCGCCGCGAGGCGGAACAGGCCCGTCGCGAGCTGGAGCGCCAGCGCCTGCAGTACCAGCTGGCGCAGGAGGAGGCCGCACGCCAGCAGGCGGAAGGCGCCGAGGCCACCGCCCAGGCCCAGGCCGAGGCGGAGCAGGCCAAGAAGCTGGCCGCTGCCCAGGCCAAGCTGGCCAATGCCGCCAAGAAGCAGGCCGACCTGGCTGCCCAGGCGGCGCGTGCCATGCGCGCCCAGATGCAGCAGGGCGATAGCGGCTCGTCGGACGACAGCGCAAAGAAGGACCAGGGCAAGTAATCCGCCCGGTGCTTAGGTAACCCTCGTGAGGGCCGGCCGGTAGATTCCGCCGGCCTTCGCTTTTTCGCTGGGCTGGACAACCGCATGCGAGCTGCCAGGGTATGCCGTTCAAGACCCGGAAAGCGTTTGTTGAATTCACGCAAAAGGCTGTTCTGGCAGCTTTTTTTGTTTGCATCGTGACGGATGGCCAAGCCCGATGGTTACGCTTGCATGACCCCGGCACGGAGAGTAGGGTCAAGTTCCCAGGGGCACCTTCGCCACCTGGGTCACTGACCTGAATCATGCGCTCACCTTCCCCCTTCATCGTTCTCCATGCACCGGTCATCCGGCATGGATCGCGGGTGTGTGCATGCCATTCATCGTCTGCGGGCGTGCCTATGGGGCGCCCGTCGTTCTCTCCAGAGGAGGTCGGATCATGTTTGAAAACCAGCAGCGTGATGATGTCGAAGCTTTGATGAAGGCCGATGCGGAGTTTCGTCGGCTGTACCAGCACCATCAGGAGCTCGACAGCAAGGTGCACGACGCCGAGATTGGCGTGCTTCCCATCGATGACGTGACGTTATCGGGCATGAAGAAGGAGAAACTCCACGCGAAGGAGCGGCTCCAGCGCATGTGGGACAGTCGCACGCACCGCATCAACTGAACCTGCGAGGTTTCGCATGAACGCGGCCCCGGTGCCTCCCGCAAGGGAACGGTTACCGGGGCCGCCGTCTTTTCGCCTTACGGAAGGCGTCATTCCGGCTCGGTTATCATCAGCGTCCCATCCGGTCACCCTGACGCGGCCGGAACCTACAGCCAGGAGTCCCCATGACGGTCCACCAGAGTGTCCTCGAACTGATCGGACGTACCCCGATGGTACGCGCGCAGCGCCTGGACGTCGGACCGTGTGAGCTGTTCCTCAAGCTGGAAAGCACCAACCCCGGCGGCTCCATCAAGGACCGCATCGGCCTGTCGATGATCGAGGGCGCCGAGCGCGCCGGGAAGATCCGCTCAGGCGACACCCTGGTCGAGGGCACCGCCGGCAATACCGGCCTGGGCCTGGCCCTGGTGGCGCAGCAAAAGGGCTATCACCTGATCCTGGTGGTGCCCGACAAGATGAGCCGCGAGAAGATCTTCAACCTCAAGGCGATGGGCGCCGAGGTAGTGCTCACCCGCTCGGACGTCGCCAAGGGGCATCCGGAGTACTACCAGGACATGGCCGAGCGCATTGCGCGCGAGACGCCCGGCGCCTACTTCATCAACCAGTTCGGCAACCCGGACAACCCGGCCGCGCATATCGCGACCACCGGGCCGGAGATCCTGGAGCAACTGGACGGCAAGGTCGACGCCATCGTGGTCGGCTGCGGCTCGTCGGGCACGCTGAGCGGCCTGTCCAAGTTTTTCGCCGAGCACTCGCCGCAGACCGAGTTCGTATTGGCCGACCCGGTGGGCTCGATCCTGGCGCAGTACATCAACGAAGGCGTGCTTTCGACCAAGTCCGGCAGCTGGATGGTCGAGGGCATCGGCGAGGATTTCCTGCCCACCATCAGCGACTTCACCCGCGTGAAGAAGGCTTACGCGATTCCCGACAAGGAAAGCTTCCTGGCCGCGCGCGAGCTGCTGGCGAAGGAAGGCATTCTCGGCGGTTCGTCCACCGGCACGCTGTTGGCCGCCGCGCTGCGTTACTGCCGTGAGCAGACCAGCCCCAAGCGCGTGGTGACGCTGGTGTGCGACACCGGCAACAAGTACCTGTCGAAGATGTACAACGACTACTGGATGCTCGACAACGGCTTTATCGAGCGCGAGCGGCACGGTGATCTTCGCGATTTGCTGATGCGCCCGTTCGCGCAGCGCGACACCGTGGTGGTGGGCCCGAACGAACTGCTGATGACGGCCTACACGCGCATGAAGCTGTATGACGTTTCGCAGCTGCCGGTGATGGATGGCAGCCGCCTGGTCGGCATCCTCGACGAATCCGACGTGCTGATGCACGTGCATGCCGACGAATCGAAGTTCCGCGATCCGGTGTCCACCGCCATGATCACCAACCTGCAGATGCTCGATGTGCGCTCGCCCATCGAATCGCTGCTGCCGGTGTTCGAGCGCGGTCACGTGGCGATCGTGGTCGATGGCGAGCAGTTCCTGGGCCTGATCACCCGGATCGACCTGCTGAATTATCTACGCCGCAAGGTGCATTGAACCGGCCCTGCCTGGCGTCCAAGATGCGCCATCGGCCCACCCGTCGATGGCCATGAAAGTTTGTTGAAATAGGGTGTCGACAAAGTCGCGCTTTGCGGTCGGACGGATCGCACCTGTTTCGAAGGAGTAACAAGTCATGTGTGGAATCGTTGCCGCTGCCGCCCAGCGTGATGTGGCGCCGCTGCTGATCGCTGGCCTGAAGGCGCTGGAATACCGCGGCTACGACTCGGCCGGCCTGGCCGTGCTCGATCACGGCGAGATCCGTCGCGTGCGCGCCAAGGGCAAGGTGCGCGAGATGGAGTCGCTGTACCTGGCCGACCCGTTCCCTGGTGGCATCGGCATCGCGCATACCCGCTGGGCTACGCATGGCGTGCCGAACGAGGCGAACGCCCATCCGCACATGGCCGGCAGCGTGGCGTTGGTGCACAACGGCATCATCGAGAATTACGCCAGCCTGCGCAGCGACCTGCAGGCACGCGGCCACGTGTTTACCTCCGAAACCGACACGGAGGTGATGGCCGCCTTGATCAATGAGCAGGTGGAGTCGGGCCTGAGCTTGCGCGAAGCAGTGCTGGCCACGGTGCGCGAACTGGAAGGCGCCTACGCCATTGCTGTCATCAGCCGCAAGGAGCCCGGTCGCGTGGTCGGCGCACGCCACGGTGCGCCGCTGCTGGTCGGCGTGGGTATTGGCGAGCATTTCCTGGGCTCGGATGCACAGGCACTCATCCAGGTCACCAACAAGATCATCTATCTCGACGAGGATGACGTCGCCGAGATCACGCGCGACAGCGTGGCGATCTACGGCCTCGATGGCCGTCGCGTCGAGCGCTCGATGCACGAAAGTGAACTGTCCGCCGATGCGGTGGAGCGTGGCGAATACCGTCACTATATGCAGAAGGAAATCTTCGAGCAGCCCAATGCGGTGGCAGCGACGCTGGAAGCGCGCATCGGCCCGCATGGCGTGCTGCCGAATATCTTCGGCGTGGATGGCGACGAGCTGCTGGCCAAGGTGCGCGGCCTGCACATCATCGCCTGCGGCACCAGCTATCACGCCGGCCTGGTGGCCAAGTACTGGATCGAAGAGCACGCCCGCCTGCCGGTGAGCGTGGAAGTGGCCAGCGAGTACCGCTATCGGGAAGCCGTGGTGCCGGATGACACGCTGTTCGTCGCCATCTCGCAGTCGGGCGAAACGGCCGACACGCTGGCGGCCATGCGCGAATCGCGCCGTCGCGGTTATCTGGGTACGCTGGCCATCTGCAACGTGCCCGAGTCATCCGTGGTGCGTGAAGCCGACCTCAAGCTGATGACGCGCGCCGGTCCGGAAATCGGCGTGGCGTCCACCAAGGCATTCACTACGCAGCTCGCCGCGCTCGCCCTGCTGACCCTGCACCTGTCGCATCAGCGTGGCCTGGAAAAGTCGCGCTATCTGGACCTGTGCACCCAATTGCAGCATCTGCCGCGTGCACTTGAGGATGCGCTCAAGCTCGAACCGGAGATCATTGAGCTGTCCGCCCATCTGATCCACCGTCAGCACGCGCTGTTCCTCGGCCGCGGTGCGCAGTATCCAGTGGCATTGGAGGGTTCGCTCAAGCTCAAGGAAATCTCCTATATCCACGCCGAAGCGTATCCGGCCGGCGAACTCAAGCACGGCCCGCTGGCGCTAGTGGACGAAGACATGCCGGTGATCGCGGTCGCCCCCAACGGCCCGCTGCTCGACAAGCTCAAATCCAACCTGCAGGAAGTGCGCGCACGCGGTGGCGAGCTGCTGGTGTTCGCCGATGGTGAAGCCTGCCTGGAGGGCAACACCGCACGTGGTGTCACATTGCGCATCAATGGTGGCGGCGATTTCATCGCACCGGCGGTGTTTACCGTGCCACTGCAACTGCTCGCCTACCACGTGGCTGTGCTGCGCGGGACTGACGTGGACCAACCGCGTAACCTGGCGAAGTCGGTGACGGTGGAATAACCAAGTGATTGGTTTGACTAAGCGATGCGGCACTGCATCGTTGGCGATAGGTGACCTGTATGTGCGCCGAAGGCTTTGCCTTGATTGCTGGGCACATCGCCCATGACTTGGAGCCGAGGGCGAATCTCCGATTACGCTGAGCCTATGTTGCGCGCTGACGAGTTGGGGGATTGCGCATTAATGCTGCAACGCAGCACTGGATATGCAATCTTCCAACTTGTTTGAAACGCAGCGGGGTATGACTATTCAGTGCCAAACGTGCGCAGTAAATCACCGCAATTCCAGCGACCTAGCGGGCTTTCAATCGCGCTTGCTTTGAGGTCAAATGAGTTGAGGCAGCGCGAATTTATGGCCAATTTCTTGCCGGGATGAGCGCTGAAGGAGAGTCGCGTGCAATTGTGGGATGCTTCCTGGTCCGACCAGGTGCGGCACGAGAAACATGCGATAGCTGGCAGCGATTCATGGACAACCTTGATGACGCGTGAGCATCGAGGCGGGAATTCAGCGGGTCATGAAATTTCTTGTACACGCGCAAGTCGATCAAGGCAGCATAGAAAAGCGCCTGGGATCGGCTGACTACAGTTACTACTTTCTGCTTCGCGCATTTTCCAATGTGTTATCGGATCTGGGTGAAGTCATTCCTCTGTCGGATCCCGCGCAGGCGTCCGACATTTACGCGCGTTGCGAAGAAGAGGGAGAGCCCTGCGTGTTGTTGTCCTTTGCACCGCCCCACAAGACGCCCTTGGGACTTGCCTGTCCGACTGTGCCGGTGTTTGCTTGGGAATATCCTAATATTCCAGAGCGCATCCAGGAGGCGTCCTGGATGCACGATCCCAGGAATGACTGGCGCTATGTCTTCCATCGGACGGGCAGGGCCATTGCCCTGTCCACGCACACGGTGGATGCCGTGCAGAAGAGTATGGGATCACAATACCCGGTGGTTGCCATTCCTTCGCCAATGAGGGCAAGGCAGCGATTGACGGCTGGGCGGCGGCCACCCGACTTGATAAGTACGAGGACGTTGCGCGTACATGGGCGGGTCGTCGACAGCGCCTGCATGGGCTTGAGTCCGGAGGCGCTAGTCAATCCGGCGGACGAAGACGGCACACTCTTCCGATCCGACGATTTCCGCTACCTGTCCAGTGACCCGAACGATTTTCCTGCTTGCCGTATCACGGACGGTACGAAAGTCTACGCCCACAGTGCGAAGAGCGACGAGGTGTTGCTGGAGCCAGGTGAGCAATGGCCCGTTGACAGCGGCTGGGATCTGCCACCGTTAGCCACGACGCGTCTGGATTTGCAGGGCATAATCTACACTGCGGTATTGACGCCAGAGGCTGGGCGAAAGAATTGGTTGGACCTTCTTACCGCATTTTGTTGGACATTCCGCGATATGCCGGAAGCCACCTTGGTTCTCAAGATGGCAGGAACTGATCTCTCTCTCTATCATCGCCAGTTGGTCATGTTGCTGACCAAGTTGTCGCCAATGAAGTGCCGGGTTATTGCCATCCATGGTTACATCTCCGATGAGGACTATCAGTCCCTCATATTGGCGACTACCTACTATGTGAACACCTCGTTATGCGAAGGCCTATGTCTTCCGCTTGTGGAGTTCCTCAGTGCAGGTATCCCGGCGATTGCACCCAATAACACAGCGATGGCTGATTACATCAGCGATAGCATCGCTTTCGTTGTGGCCAGTTATCCTGGGGTGCCGACTGTCTGGCCTCATGGTGATCTAGAGATCAATTGCACGTTCACCCACCAGCTTGACTGGCAATCACTATCATCGGCTTATCAGTGCAGCTTTGCTGTGGCGTGCAAGGAGCCACAGCGATATACCGACATGTCCATGCGTGCTCACGAGGCGATGTATAGCTATTGCGGCGTCGAGACGGTGAAGCGTCAATTGCAACGATTCCTTTGTCCCGACATCACTCCGCATACAGTGAGTGATGGTGAAACGTCGTCCCTGGCCGAAACTGCCACCTCATGAAGTTGCTTACCTACACCAGCACGCCGGCACGTGACTTGCAGTCTCAGCTAGGTCGGCCGGAATACAGCTACCGTTTTGTCGTCCAGGAGTTCAGGCCGCTGCTTCGGAGTCTGGGTGACGTGATCGAAGTAGAGCATCCGGAGTGGGAAGTCGATGCCATATATGAGGCATGCCGTCGCCATGGCGAGGAATGTGTGTTCCTTTGCTTCATGCCTCCTAACAAGACGCCGGTAGGCCTTGCCTGCCCGACTATTCCGGTTTTTGCTTGGGAGTACGAGGCGCTTCCCTTCGAGGCCTTCGGAGGCAAACCTCGCAATGACTGGCGACGAGTTTTGGCTAGTGTTGGCTCTGCATTGACGCACTCGACCTACACAGTCGAGTGCACGCGGGCTGCCATGGGCAACCAATTTCCCATTGCCTCGGTACCAGCACCCTTATGGGACAGGATGCAATCGCCGCGTGAGCCGCTATCCGCGCCGGCGATCCTGTCGATCGATGCCATTGTGATCGACAGCCACTTGATAGATCTGTTTGCTTACCGGCGCAGCGCCATTAATGCGGCATTGCCAAAAGTGTTGCCAGTGCCGCCCGGTTGCGAGTTCGGGCGGCACAACATCGTGCTGGATGGCATTCTGTATACGGCAATCTTCAACCCATTTGATGGAAGAAAGAACTGGCTGATGATGGTGAGCGCTTTCTGCGAGGCGCTCCGTGACAGATCGGATGCTACTCTTCTGATCAAGCTGACCCATCATGATCCGGCTGAGATCATTCCCGAGATCATTGAGGCAATCTACAAGATGGGGCCGATGCAGTGTCGGGTCGTGCTGGTGCATGCTTACCTGCATCAGTCAGCCTATGATCTGCTGCTGGCAGCAACGACCTTCGCGGTGAATGCCTCACACGGTGAGGGGCAATGCCTGCCGCTGATGGAATACATGGCGGCAGGCAAGGTCGCCGTTGCACCCCGTCATACCTCCATGCGGGACTATATCGATCACGATTGCGCCTTTGTGGTCGATTCAACGGAGGAAATCGGGACTTGGCCGCATGATCCCCGGCAGATCTTCCGGACACTAAGGCAGCGGATCCATTATCACTCGTTGGTTGCCGCCTTTAGGCAAAGCTATTACGTGGCGACCAAGGAGCCTGCTGTCTACGAGGCCATGTCGCGGGCCGCAATCGACTCCTTGCGGCGATACTGCTCGATGGAGGTCGTACGCCCGCGCTTGGAACAGAGCATTCGCGAACGGTTGGATGCACATGCAGCCAATCCCGTGAGCAAGGTTTCCAATGTCTGCGCTTGACCTTACCCGTCAATCAGGCCAGAGGAACCTCGAGATTGAAGTCCTGCGTGCCCTGGCAGTGATCGGTGTTGCAGTACATCACTTGCAGGGTGTGTTGTTTCAGCCTGGCTTGCAGTCCCTGACTGCATTGTTTCACTACGCTGACTTTTGGTGGGGCGTAGACCTGTTTTTTGCTATTTCCGGCTTTGTGATTGCGCGAGGGTTGCTCCCGCAGCTAGGAGGGGAAAGGGGGGCGGGGCGCTACTGGCCTAGCTGGATAGGGGCATTTTGGATTCGTCGTTTCTTGCGGTTACTTCCTTCTGCATGGCTTTGGTTGACGCTGACGTTGCTAGCAGTTTTCCTGTTCAACAAGACCGGCGTATTCGGGAGCGTTGAGGCTAATCTCAAGGCAACGCTTGCGGGCGTACTGAACATTGCCAACTTTCGCCTGGCGGACGCTATGTTCCGGTATGAGTACGGTGCCAGTTTCGTCTATTGGAGCCTGTCGCTGGAAGAGCAGTTTTATCTGGTACTCCCAGTCTTGTTGCTAGTCCTTCGGCGTCACGTTGCATGGTTGCTGGTGGCCGTCTTTGTGGCGCAGGCGCTGATCTTTCGCTCGGTGTTCTGGATGACCATGCGTACGGACGCCTTGGCTCTGGGGGTGCTGATCGCGATGCTGGAGCAGGGGAGGATCTGGATCGTGGTCGATCCGCGCTGGGTGGCGAGGTTCCCGGTATCGCGCACGATGGCGGTGCTGCTCCCGTTGGCGGGAATGTGCGTATTCGCATCGGGATGGATGGAGAAATGGCCCTACCGGGTGAGCTCCATCGCCATGCTAGCCGCGTGGCTTGTGTGGATGGCCTCGTATGCCAGCGGCTATGTCATGGGAGATGGCTACCCAAGGCGTTGGCTGGCTTGGATCGGAGCACGATCCTATGCGATCTACCTGATCCACGTGCCGGTTTATTTCGGCATGAGGGAGGCCACACAGCGTTTGATCGATGCAGGTGTCATCCATCGCTGGCCACCGTCGTGGCTATCGTTGCTAATCGCGCTGGTGCTGATCGGCTTGCTTGCGGAGCTTAACTATCAATGGGTTGAGCAGCCCCTCAGGGCGTATGGCAGGCGGTTGGCCGATGCCTTTGAGTGCTGGTGCAAGGGGCACGACGGGCGGGCGCGCGATGAACAGGCGTCTCGCTTGGGTTCGGTGGCCTCTTCGCCATGAGTGCGCCGGAAGCAGCATCCCGACTGTGGCGTCGATGGATTTCGCGGCTCGAACGTGAGGTCACTAGCATGTACAGCCTTTCCAAGACGCTGGAGCGTGATAGAAACAACTTTGACCTGATTCGTCTGGGCGCTGCACTGATGGTCATGGTCGGCCATGCGTTCGGCATCACGGGGAGCCACGAGATGGAGGTCATGCTGCGGTTTACGCACAGGGAGACCTTTGGCAGCTTGGCGGTCTACAGTTTTTTTCTGATCAGTGGATTGTTGGTCTCGGCCAGCTATGTGAAGCAAGATTCCCCCGGACGCTTTGCAGTGCTGCGACTCCTGCGTATCTACCCCGGTGCGCTGACCTGTGCAGCGGTCATTGGTTTGGTGGTGGCACCCACGTTTACCAGTACGCCGCTGGCGTCTTATTTTTCGAGCGACGAGGTGCGGCGCTGGCTGATGCACAACATGTCGCTGATAGGGCGCCTCGGTAGTCCGTTACCCCACGTGTTCAGCAGCAACCCCCTTCCCGGATTTGTCCATCCGAATGTCTGGACCTTGCCCATCGAGTTGGAGTGCTATGCGGTAGTGCTGGTGGTCGGTCTGTCCGGCCTGATCCGTACTCGGGTGGGCATGACGCTGGCCGTAGCAGTGGCCGGGCTGATCTTTGCCTACTTCGCCGCGCATCCGCCGCAGCATTTTAACCTTGGCAACATCTTCATCGTCCCCCTGGGGTATTCGTTCTACCCGGTTCCCTTTTTCCTGTTGGGCATGCTGCTTTATGCTTTTCGGGATCATGTGAAGTTGCATTGGCTACCTGCGGCTGTCTTGCTGATTGCCTATGTAATGTTTCGTGAAGGGCGTTGGGGCGTCATCCTGCTTTATCCAGCTCTTGTCTATGGCGTGCTTTGGCTTGCGTCGGCGCCCTTCCTGCGGCGTTTCAAGCCGCACCATGACTATTCTTATGGCATCTACCTTTACGGTTGGGTTGTGCAGCAGGCGGTGACCAATTTGTGTCCAGGCTTGGATCACAACACGAGTCTTGTAGTGGCCATTCCCGTGACGGTGATTGTGGCGTCGCTGTCCTGGCACTTCGTGGAGCGCCCATGCCTGCTCGCCATTCGAAGCAAATCTCCCGCGCATCACCATGCCGTCGGCGTCCCTATGGGATGACGCGCCGTGCCGGTTCATCGCGCTCCTACCACTGAACATAGAATGACAGCACATAGCCATGTTTGAACTGACCAAGAAGCTGTTGGGCCTGGGTTCGAAGGACCGCAACCAAGCGGACCCGGTGCACTTGGCGCCTTCGGATGAGGGGCAGCCGAAGGACGAACTCGCTGGAGTCACTGGCCTGGGGCTTCGCGACATGGTCATGAGCGGATGGTTCTCGGCCGATAAGGGCGAACTGTTCCGGGGATTCTCTGTCGGACCGGACGATACGGTCGTGGACGTGGGTTGTGGTGACGGTGGTTACGGCGTGTTTTGTGCTCGCCTTGGGGCGCATGTCATCGCAATTGACGTCGATGAGGAAGTCGTGGCGGCGATGGCCAAGCGTCTTGAGGCGGCGAATCCTGGCCGCAATACCGCCTATGTCAGCGACGCTTGCCCATTGCCGCTGAGCAGTGGATTGGCCTCGCGCGTTCTCTGTATGGAAGTGCTGGAGCACGTCCCTAACCCTGACGCAGTCCTCGCCGAATTGTTTCGTGTTGGTAAGCCCGGTGCGCTTTATCTACTGACCGTGCCTGATGCCTTGCAGGAGGGGCTGCAGAAGCTTGTGGCGCCGCCCAGCTATTTCCAGGTTCCTCATCACATACGGATCATTGGCCGAGAAGAGTTCGAGCAGATGGTGACGCGCGCGGGCTTCGAGGTCCTCGAGCATACCCAGCATGGTTTCTTCTGGGCGGTGTGGTGGGGGCTTGTGTGGGCCTGCGATGTCGACCTCGCGGAGCCTGACCATCCGGCGTTGGATCATTGGGCCGCCGCCTGGAAGGCCATTCTCGACCAGCCAAATGGCAAGGAATACAAGCAGAAACTGGACGTCTTTCTGCCGAAGCATCGGGTGATCGTGGCACGCAAGCCTTTCACCGGGGCATGAATCAAATGTTTGAAGTGGGTTTGTTATGAGTGTGAATCTGGCCATTGCGATATGGCGTTATCGGGGCTTCATCCTGGGTAGCGTCAAGCGGGATTTTCAATCGCGCTATCAGAACTCCCTGCTGGGTGCGGCCTGGGCCGTTGTCCAGCCGCTAGCAATGATCGTTGTCTACACAGTGATCTTTGCGGAAATGATGCGTACCCGGCTTCCAGGTACCAGTGGAACTTTTTCCTACAGCATTTACCTTTGCTCGGGATTGCTCACATGGGGCCTGTTTTCGGAGATTGTGATGCGCGGGCAGGGTGTGTTCCTGGACAACGGCAACATGATCAAGAAGCTCAATTTCCCGCGCATTTGCCTACCCGCGATCTCCGTGCTTAACGCGTTGGTAAATTTCTCGATCACTTTCGCCATCTTCATCGCGTTCCTGTTATTGACTCGAAGCTTTCCCGGGTTGGTGGTATTGAGTGCGCTCCCTGTGTTGATCGTACAGATCGGCTTTGCCACGGGCCTAGGTATCATCGCTGGCGTACTGAACGTGTTCTTCCGGGATGTCGGACAGTTCATCGGCATCCTTTTGCAGTTCTGGTTCTGGTTCACGCCGATCGTCTATTCCACGGCGTCGCTAGCGCCGGCGGCCCGCAATCTCATTGGCTTCAACCCCATGGAGCCCATCGCGCAGGCGTACCAAGGCATCTTTGTGTATGGACGGGCACCCGACTGGTCGCGAATCTTTCCTGTTGCGGTGATGGCGTTGATCCTATGTGTGGGCGGGCTCTGGCTTTTTCGCCGCCGCGCCGGCGAGATGGTGGACGAACTCTGATGGGCGATATACATGTCAATGGCCTGGGTAAGGCTTACAAGCGTTATCCCAATCAGTGGTCAAGGCTCCTTGAGTGGGTCCTTCCGTTCGGGTTGCGTCGGCACGAATTAACTTGGGTGCTTGAGGACATCGACTTTCACCTGCGAGCGGGTGAAGCTGTTGGCATCGTTGGTTGCAATGGCGCGGGCAAGAGCACCTTGTTGAAGATGCTTGCCGGCACCGTTAGACCCACTTGCGGTGAGATTGCGATCGGTGGGCGGGTAGCGGCCATGCTTGAGCTTGGCATGGGTTTTCACCCGGATTTCACCGGCAGGCAGAACGCGGTGATGAATGGCCAGTTGCTGGGCTTGTCGGTGGAAGAGATCAACGAACTGATGCCCGATATAGAGGAATTCGCGGAGATCGGTGAGTACATTGACCTACCGGTGCGGACTTACTCCAGTGGTATGCAGATGCGACTGGCCTTCAGCGTGGCGACCGCCAAGCGGCCAGATATCCTAATCGTGGATGAAGCGCTATCGGTCGGCGATTCGTACTTTCAGCACAAAAGTTTCGAGCGAATTAGAGCGTTCCGCAAAGCAGGGACGACACTGCTTATTGTTTCCCACGATCGTTATGCCATCCAAACGGTATGCGACCGTGCCATCCTGTTGGATCAGGGGCGTATCTGCATGCAGGGCGAACCGGTCGATGTGCTGGACTACTACAACGCGCTGATGGCTGAGCGTGATTTTAAGACCGTGCGGCAGACCGTGCTTGTGGACGGCCGGGTGGCAACGGTTTCAGGTACCGGTGAGGCCACCATTACCGACGTTCAGCTACTGGATGCCAAAGGCAGCGCGGCGGATGCTGTTGCGGTCGGTGAGAAACTCTGCCTAAAAATCAGCGTTCGCACGGCTAGTGTGGTGCCCAGGCTGGTGCTTGGCTTCATGATCAAGGATCGACTGGGCCAGTGCATTTACGGCATCAACACGCACCGGCTTGATCGCCCTCTGCTTGACATGGCGGATGGTGACGTAGCTACCTATGAGTTCCGCTTCGAAGCGGCGCTCGGCAAAGGGAGCTATTCGGTTTCTTTGTCGCTATCGCGAGAGGATTCGCATATCGACAAGAACTACGAATGGCGGGACAACGCGTTGATCTTCCATGTGTACAACAATGGCAAGGAAGACTTCGTTGGCTGCAATTGGCTGGATGCGAAGGTTGATGTTCGTCGCAATGGCTGTCAGGTGCTCCGCGCTGGTGCGAACCATAACGCGCCCGGCTGACAAGATGAGATGGCCAAGTAGGCCGGGCGGAAAAGTCTTCGGTTGCGGCATGAGCGGTACACCAGCCCTTTCGCAGCACAAACGCCGTCGAGGAGGGCTTGGGCCGCGTCCGACGTGTCATTGGCGCTATTTTTGTCGTGAACGGCCGCGCCTCAGCAGTACGGATAGTGCGCGCAGCGGGGCGGTAACGCGCCACGAGGTGCTGCTCAGGAAATCGGACTGTATAGCCTCGAGCCGCTGCTGCATTGTGGTTTCGATATTTTCCAGTTTTGCCTCAAGCTGCTCCAGTTCTACTACGAGGGCGTGGCGCTGCGCATGGGCGCGCCGCAGGTCTTCTGCATGCCGCGCTTCCCATTCGTGCCGCTCCGCTTGCAGCGCGCTCAGTTGAGCCCGAGCTACCGAGCATTCATGCTCGAGTTCGATGAGCTTGGCCAGTCGGTCGTTAGCGACGGCATGCCAATCCAGTACTGCGGATGATTTGCCGTCGGTCAGAAGCTGGCTAGAGTCTTTCATCTGCGATGTTCTCTCGATGCAGGAAAACGCGACCGGAAGGTGCTGTGATGGAGTGGCGCAACGTACCTTCCTGGGCAGCCCGCCGATTTGATGGTTGGGTCAGGTTGATGCGTCAGGCATCGGTTGTCGTCCCCTTGGGAGTTCCGGTTAGTATGTTGGGGTGACGCAAGGGCCGCCGGTTTGCAGCACCTTGCATCCGAGATCCATCACGAACGACCGTAGACGTCTTCCAGGCGCACAATGTCATCTTCGCCCAGATAGCTACCCGACTGCACCTCGATCAGTTCCAGCGGCACCTTGCCTGGGTTGCGTAGGCGATGAACGCTGCCGAGCGGGATGAAGGTGCTCTGGTTCTCGGCGAGCAGAAACACGCGTTCGTCACAGGTGACTTCGGCAGTGCCCGACACCACGATCCAATGTTCAGCGCGGTGATGGTGCTTTTGCAGACTGAGAGCCGCACCTGGCTTGACGACGATGCGCTTGACCTGGAAGCGGTCGCCGGCCTCGATCGAGTCGTAGCTACCCCAGGGGCGACGAACGGCGCGATGTAGCGAATGTTCGCTGCGTCCCGATGCCTTGAGCTGGTCCACGACGCGTTTCACGTCCTGGGCCGAGTCTCGATGCGCTACCAAGGTGGCATCCGGCGTGGTGACCACGATTACGTCGTCGAGGCCGACAGTGGCGACCAGATGGCGATCATGCGAGCGCACCAGCGTATTGCGCGTATCGATGGCGATGGTGTCGCCTTCGCGCAGATTGCCCTGGGTATCCTTGTTGCCGGCGAGCCAGAGTGCCGACCAGGAGCCGATGTCGCTCCATTCACAGCTGACCGGAACCACCGCGGCACGCTTGGTCTTCTCCATCACGGCGTAGTCGATCGAGTCGTCAGGTACCTTCGTGAACGCTTCTTTATCCAGGCGGATGAAGTCGAGATCGCTTTTGGCAGATTCGAAGACCGGGCGCACCGCTTCCAGCATCTGGGGCGCGTGAATGGCGAGCTCTTCGAGATAGCGCGCGGCCTTGAATAGGAACATGCCCGAATTCCAGTCATAGCCCCCATCGGTCACATAGGACTCGGCGGTTTCAAGGTTGGGCTTCTCGACAAAACATTCGACGCGGTAGGCGGAATCGTTGATGGACTCCGCGCGACGGATGTAGCCAAAGCCAGTTTCAGGGCGGCTGGGTCGAATGCCGAAGGTAACCAGCCAGCCATCGCGGGCCGCCGGTAGCGCGCTCTGCACGGCGGAGACAAAGCTCTCTGTATCACCGATCAAATGGTCGGCAGGCAGCACAAGCAGGATAGCTTCGGGATCGCGGGACATGGCCTGCATGGCACCCAGCGCGATGGCGGGCGCGGTATTGCGTGCCACTGGCTCCAAAATGATGGTCGCGCCGTCCACCAAGGACTCAAGCAACTGGTCCGCGACCAGAAAGCGATGATCGTCACTAGCTACGACGATGGGCGCACCTACGTCAGGGAGCTGCTCGGTTCGAGCCACGGTCTGCTGGAACAGCGTGCCTTCGCCGCTAAGCGGCAGGAACTGTTTGGGCAGATTTTTGCGGGATATCGGCCACAACCGGGTGCCACTACCGCCGCTGAGAATAAGGGGAATCAGCATGATGATCCGTTTGCCTCTACATAAAGCTCGTTGATAACGTCATTCAGACCAACTTTCCAATCAGGTAGCACAAAGTCAAAGCGTTGGCTGAAGCTTGAATTATCCAATACCGTCCAGGCGGGACGTTTCGCCCGGGTAGGAAAGTCCTTTGTACCAATGGCCTTAACCTTAGGGGCCACCGGAAGCAATCCGGCCGACGAAGCCTTCTGAAAGATAAGGGTGGCGAAATCATGCCACGTTGTCATACCGCTGGAGACGACATGATACGTCCCCGTCAGAGTTTCGCGCTGGCCCATAGGGGTCTTGAACCAGGCGTCGAGCGCTGTAAGCGTGGCATCGACGATCAGACCAGTCGTTGTGGGCGTTCCGAATTGATCGTTGACGATGCGCAATTCCCGGCGTTCGCGGCCCAGTCGAAGCATGCTACGCAGAAAATTGTGTCCATGGGCGGAATAGACCCAGGCCGTACGGAAGATCAGCTGCGCTGCCCCGCTTGCTTGCAACAGGTGTTCGCCCAAAAGCTTGCTGCGCCCATAGGCATTGATCGGTGCGGTAGGAGCATCGACTGCGTATGGCACTGATCTTTCACCGTCGAAGACGTAGTCCGTCGAGTAGTGCACCACTAGTGAACCATGCGGTGCGGCCCAACGGCCTATAGTGTCGAGAGCCGTGCCATTGATAAGCGTAGCCAGCGATTCTTCATCTTCGGCCTGATCGACGGCAGTATATGCCGCAGCATTGATGATCAGGTCCGGCTTGGTGCATTCCAATAGCTCAATGACTGCCAAGGGATGGGCTAGGTCAGCTACCTTCACAGGGATAGTACCGTTTAGCAGCCCGTCACGTGTCGCGAACATGACCTCGCCATAGCGGGCAAGGCCCCCACTTTTAATAAATGAACGGCCTAGCTGTCCGTTGGCTCCGAGCAGTAGGACTTTCACAACGTGTATGCCGGAAGTCGGTCTGCTGAGACATCTCTTAGGAGCGGAGCACGCAAGTCCTTGGCGGATAGGATGGGTTGGCCAACCGGCCAATCGACAGCGATATCCCCGTCATTCCACCGAATGGCGCTATCTCCTGCGGGGTCGTAAGGTGCGCTGCACTGATACGTAAATGTCGCTGATTCGGACACAACGCAAAAACCGTGGGCAAAACCTTCAGGAATCCATAGGTGGCGGTGGTTCGCCGCGCTCAATATCACCCCAGTCCACTGACCAAACGTCGGTGAGCCTTGTCGAATATCGACGGCGACGTCATAGACCTCGCCCGCTAGTACGCTTACAAGCTTCGCTTGTGGGTTTGGCCATTGATAGTGGAGCCCGCGGAGCACTCCGCATGCAGATCGGGAGACATTCGTCTGAACGAAGCTGGTGTTGATGCCGGACTCTTTGAAACGGGCTTCGTGATAACTCTCGTAGAAGTGGCCGCGCTCATCGCCGAAGACGCGTGGTTCAATAACCAAAACGCCAGGTAGGGCCGTTTCAATGACCCTCATTGATCGTGCTCCTGCTCAAGCAAAGAAGACAAATATCGGCCATATCCGGTTTTTGACAGAGCAGCGGCTTGTTGGTGAAGCTGTTCCGCATCAATCCAGCCATTCATGAAAGCAATCTCTTCGGGGCAGCAGACCTTTAGGCCCTGTCGGTTCTCGATTGTCTGTATGTAGTTGCTTGCTTCGATGAGCGAATCGTGGGTGCCGGTATCTAGCCAGGCAAATCCCCGGCCGAGCTGCTCCAATTGCAACGAACCGTCTTCCAGATAACGACGATTCAAGTCAGTGATTTCCAACTCACCGCGAGTAGATGGAGTCAGTCCTGCGGCAAGTTCACAAACCCGGTTGTCGTAGAAATACAATCCGGTAACCGCGTAATGTGATTTAGGCGAGACTGGCTTCTCTTCAATACCGATCACCCGTCCGTCCTGGTCAAATTCTGCAACACCATAACGTCCCGGGTCCTTGACCCAGTAGCCAAACACGGTTGCACCGTGCTTTTGCATCGATGCACGTTTAAGGCGTTCGGTCAGGCCGACGCCATAAAAGATATTATCGCCAAGCACCAGGCAGCTGGGCGAATTGCCCAGGAAATCCCGGCCGATGAGGAAAGCTTGGGCTAGGCCCTCAGGTTCGGGTTGCACCGCGTATTCGATCTTTATGCCCCATTGTGAGCCATCTTTGAGCAGACGTTGGAACAGTGATTGCTCGTGGGGTGTATTGATGACCAATATTTCACGTATACCCGCCAACATCAGCGTGGCCAGCGGGTAATACACCATAGGCTTGTCGTATACCGGTAGCAGCTGCTTGCTGATGGCCTGCGTGATAGGGTGCAAGCGAGTACCTGCACCGCCAGCGAGGATGATGCCCTTTCTGGCAGTCATGCGCCGATCCTTTCCAGTCGGTAACTGCCATCCAGTACGTGCTGAGCCCATGTTTGATGGGATAGGTACCAGTCCACGGTTTTTGCGATTCCCGTTTCGAAGGTTTCGGATGGACGCCAACCCAGTTCGTTCTGCAGCTTGCTTGAATCGATGGCGTAGCGTCGATCATGGCCAGGGCGGTCCTTCACGTAGGTGATGAGCGATTCGCGCTTGGCGCCTTCGGGCAAGGGAACGCGCTGGTCCAACAGCGCGCAGATGGTTCGCACGACGTTGATGTTCTCGCGCTCCGCATTGCCGCCGATGTTATAGGTTTCACCCACGCGTCCAGCATCGAGAACGCATTGGATGGCCGCGCAATGGTCGCCCACGAATAGCCAGTCCCGGATATTCAGGCCATCGCCGTAGACCGGCAGGGGAGCACCCTCAAGCGCCCTTTGAATGATCAGTGGGATCAGCTTTTCGGGAAACTGGTAGGGCCCGTAATTGTTCGAGCAGTTCGTGGTCAGGGTGGGCAGGCCATAGGTATGGTGAAATGCCCGAACCAAGTGATCGGAAGCGGCCTTGGAGGCGGAATACGGCGAGTTGGGCGCGTAAGGCGTCAGCTCGGTAAATTTTCCCTCGACCCCCAGAGAGCCGTAGACCTCGTCGGTCGATACGTGGAGAAATCGGAACGCGTCCCTTGGGGTGCCTTGCAGGCTGCGCCAATAGTCGCGGGCGGCTTCCAGCAAGCTCAGGGTGCCAACCACGTTGGTTTCGATAAAGGCCGCAGGGCCATCGATCGAGCGATCAACGTGCGACTCTGCCGCAAAATTGACGATGGCGCCGGGCTGGAACTCTCGTAACAGCCTATCAACGAGGGCGCGGTCGCCAATATCTCCGTGGAAAAACCGGTGTCCATCATGGTCCCGCAGGGGCTTCAGCGTTTCCAGGTTTCCGGCGTAGGTCAATTTGTCGAGATTGATGATCCGCAGGCCACAAGCAGTGGCGCACAATACGAAATTGGCTCCAATGAACCCGGCGCCGCCGGTAACTAGCAGGGTTCTCGGAGGATTCCGGTAACGGTTCATCACTTTCGAACATCCTGAAAGGCGCTAGCCAGGGGATCTGGCGCTAGTTTCGCGCGGCAATAATGCCTGTTGTTGATCTAGCGACCAAGCAGACATACACAAAATGATCGCATTTTGTGAACGCCCCCGATTGGCTGAGTCGGCAATCTGGCAGGGTACGGGTAATATGTTATCCCTTGATAACCTTTGGAGACCCCTCGCGGGGCCATGAGCGGATCTGATGAAGACTGGTGGAAAGCGGCAGAAGCTGGGTTTGGGCACCTTGGCCATACATGCCGGGCAGCAGCCTGACCCCTCGACCGGCGCAATCATGACGCCGATCTATGCGACATCTACCTATGTCCAGGTAAGTCCCGGTAAGCACAAGGGATTTGAATATTCGCGTACGCAAAATCCTACGCGAATGGCTTATGAGCGCTGTGTGGCAGACCTGGAGGGGGGGCGGGCTGGCTTCGCCTTTGCCTCCGGTTTGGCTGCTGCGGCCACGGTGCTCGATCTTCTCGATTCCGGCAGCCATGTAATTGCCATGGATGACCTGTACGGTGGCAGCTATCGCTTGTTCGAACGTGTTCGCCGTCGCTCGGCGGGGCTGGACTTCAGCTTTATCGACCTCAATGACATGCGGGCGCTCAAGGCAGCGCTGAATCCCAATACGCGGATGATCTGGGCTGAGACCCCTACGAATCCTATGTTGAAGCTGGTGGATCTCGCGAAAATTGCGGCGTTCGCCAAGAAGCATGGTCTCATTCTGGTGGTCGACAACACGTTCTGCTCACCCATGCTGCAGCGACCGATGGAGCATGGCGCAGATCTGGTACTTCATTCGGCCACGAAGTACCTTAATGGCCACTCCGATATGGTAGGTGGCATCGTGGTGGCTGGTAATGACGAGTTGGCCGAGCAAATGGGTTTTCTGCAGAATTCGGTCGGCGCGGTGTCGGGCCCCTTCGATGCTTTTCTAGCCATGCGTGGCCTGAAGACGCTTCACTTGCGTATGCGCGCTCACTGCGAAAGTGCTCTTGAGTTGGCGCGCTGGCTGGAAAGGCATCCGTCCATCGAGCGGGTGATCTATCCCGGCCTGAGGAGCCACCCACAGCATGCGCTTGCTCGGCGCCAAATGGACGGTTTTGGCGGCATTATCAGCGTCGAAGTCAAAGGCGGATTAAAGAAAGCCCGCCGTACGCTTGAACGTTGCCATTTGTTCGCACTTGCCGAATCGCTGGGGGGCGTTGAAAGCCTCATCGAACATCCGGCGATCATGACTCATGCCTCGGTCCCCGCAGCTAATCGAAAGCGGCTTGGCATTAGCGACGGGTTAATCCGCTTGTCGGTGGGTGTAGAGGACGTTCGTGACCTGCGCGAAGAGTTGGAAGCTGCACTGAGTTAGTCGCTGTTCCGTTAATTCAGAGCATAGATTAATGAGGGAGTCGATTGATGAGGCACACGATTCTAATCGTGTTCTGTCTGTCGAAGCTTTATGCGTACCGATGAAGTCGCCGTCGACCCCTGGTAGGCAGGCACACAAGTAACTGGATGACACATGACTGAAATGCTTGCCGCCATCTGGCGCTATAGATTCTTTATCTTTTCCTCGGTGAGGAATGATTTTCGTGCACGTTTCGCGAGGAGCAGTCTTGGTGCGATTTGGATGATACTGCAGCCGCTGGCGCAGGTCGCCATCTATGCGCTGGTACTTGCTCAGGTGCTGGGGTCGCGGCTGCCCGGTATCGATAACAAGTACGCCTACGTCATCTATTTGACGTCGGGAATATTGGCATGGTCGCTGTTTGTCGAATTGCTGTCGCGCTGCATGACCATTTTTGTTGATAACGGAAATTTGCTGAAGAAGGTGGTTTTTCCACGAATTTGCTTGCCGCTGATTCTCGCCGGCTCGGCCCTTATCAATAATTTGCTGCTGTTGCTCGCGACACTGGGCGTGTTTCTGATCGTGGGACACCCTATCGACAGTTCGGTGCTCTGGCTGCTGCTGCTGGTGCCCTTGACGTTAGCATTCTCGCTGGGGCTCGGCCTGATTCTCGGCACGCTCAACGTGTTTGTTCGGGATGTGGCGCAAGTCATGAACGTAGTGTTGCAACTGTGGTTTTGGCTGACGCCAGTCGTTTACATGCCGACCATTGTACCCATGCAGTTCCAGCAGGCCCTCAATGCAAATCCCATGTACTGGATAGTGAGCTCATACCAGAGCGTTCTGCTATTCCACACCGCGCCAGATGCGGGCCACTTGACACTGATAGCTGTCATTTCGCTAGGTCTACTGGCCGTTGCCCTGCTTCTGTTCCGCCGCTCTTCGGCTGAAATGGTGGATGTGCTGTGAGCCGTGACGTGCTTGTACTCAACTCGGTGGGCAAGGCCTTCCGTGAATATCCTTCTCAGATCCTGCGATTCCTTACTTGGATGGGCATTCCAGTACGCAACATCAATGAGCACTGGGTGCTTCGCAACGTGTCCTTCCGGCTTGGTCGCGGTGAGGCCGTGGGTATCGTTGGGCAGAACGGTGCTGGTAAGAGCACGCTACTCAAGTTGATCACCGGAACACTGCGTCAGACGACTGGCGACATCTTCGTCAATGGACGCATCGCGGCGATCCTTGAGCTTGGCATGGGGTTCAATCCGGACCTCACCGGACGGCAGAATGCTATCCATACGGCGGGTCTTATGGGCTTCAGTCAAGCCGATATCATGCGGATCATGCCGGATATCGAGGCTTTCGCCGAGATTGGTGAGTATTTCGACGAGCCGGTACGGACCTACTCCAGTGGCATGCAGATGCGCGTGGCCTTCAGCGTTGCGACCGCATTCCGGCCGGAGGTGCTCATCGTCGATGAAGCCCTCTCGGTAGGCGATGCGTACTTTCAGCACAAGAGCATGGGCCGCATCCGTGAGTTTCGCCGGCAGGGCACGACGTTGCTCATCGTTTCGCACGACCGCACGGCGATTCAGGCACTTTGCGATCGTGCCATCCTGCTCGATAAGGGGGAACAGCGCATGGATGGCGAGCCGCAGGTTGTGATGGATTACTACAACGCTATGATTGCGGAGAAGGAAAACAACGCGATCACGTCGGTTCAATTGGCATCGGGCAAGGTGCAGACCATTTCAGGTACTGGTGAGGCGGTAGTGACTTCGGCCGCGCTCTTCAACCATGCCGGCGAGCAGATCGAATTCATTAACGTCGGCGAATCGGCAGAGCTGCGTGTTCAGGTAGAGGCCAAGGCGGATATCTCCAGGCTCGTGTTCGGTTATTTGATTAAGGACCGGTTGGGGCAGGACGTCTTTGGCACCAACACTCACCATACTGGCCAGGCATTGGAAGGCATCCGTGCCGGCGATGCTGTCGAGTTCAGTATTCGTTTCAATGTGAACATGGGCGCTGGCGCATATTCTGTCTCGACGGCGCTCGTAAGCACAGATACGCACCTCGTCAACAATTATGAATGGCGCGACTTGGCTTTGGTGTTCACAGTCATGAACGTGGATCGTACCTATTTTGTAGGATCCAACTGGATTCCTCCGTCCATTTCGATCACGCAATCATGAACCTTGTTTCCTACGCTCAGAACCAAGAAGACATCATGCTTTACCGCGCGCTGCGCGGCGTGAGCAAGGGGTTCTACATCGATGTCGGGGCTCAGCAGCCAGTAGTTGACTCAGTGACCAAGCTTTTCTACGAGCGCGGCTGGACTGGTATCAATATCGATCCGCTTCCTCAGTGGTTTCAGATGCTTGAGGCCGACAGGCCTCATGATGTCAATTTGCAAATTGCGTTGGCTGAAAAGAGTGGCCGGATGGCATTCTTTGCTATTCCCGGCACAGGGTTGTCGACAGCGGATCCCGAATTTGTAAAGAGGCATTCCAAGGCCGGCTATGCGGCAGAGGAAATTGACGTCGAGGTGCGGACGCTCGATGAAGTCTGTGCGGAATATGGCGTGGACCAGATTCACTTCCTGAAGATCGACGTCGAGGGAGCTGAGGAGGGTGTTATTCGCGGCTTTTCATTCGATCGCATCCGTCCGTGGATCTTGGTGGTCGAGGCGGTCGAGCCCGTGGCTCAGCGCGAAGGCGATGATGCGCAGGAGGCGGTGACTACCCACAGCTCATGGGAGCCGCTTCTCCTGGCCCATGGCTATGAGTTTGTTTATTGGGATGGCCTCAATCGTTTCTATTTGGCTAAGGAGCATTTCGATCTTCGGTCGAACTTCGATGCACCGCCCAATCCCCTGGATGCCTTCGTACGCCATAGCGAACTGGTCAAAAACGCGCGTATCCTCCAGTTGGAGGGCGAGCGTCGTGACTTGACTGACGCTGCCCAACTGGTAGCTGCACGGCGCGAGCTCGGTGATATCCACGGCTTGATGGAGACCGCTCAGAATCGACTCACCCGCATTGCAGAGCTAGAGCAGGACAATGCGCGCTTGATTGGGCGGATGTCTGCACTGGACGAAAATCAGGCTTTGCTTCAGGCAATCAACGAGCAACTGCGGATCGCTTTACAGCGATCGAACGGGCTGAGGGAGGAATGTGATCGCCTAACCGTCGAGCGTGACCACCTGATCGCTGAGCGAGACCATCTGATTGCTGCGCGGGACCGCCCGATTGTTGAACGAGAGGAACTGGTAGCCGCGCGAGATCAGTTGATCGTAGAGCGAGATTACCTGATAGCCGTACGAGATCAGTTGATCGTCGAGCGAGATTGCCTGATGGTCGCGCGAGATCAGCTAATTACTGAGCGAGACCACCTGATTGTCGACAGGGATCAACTAATTGCCGAACGAGACAACCTAACTGCGGAGCGTGCTCGCTTGATCACCGAGCGCGACCGCTGCGCTGAAAGGATGCGGGTAATCCTACACAGTCGTTCTTGGCGCCTTACCAAGCCGTTCCGCTGGATCGTGCGCAAGTTTAGCGGCGCAAAGTCGTCACAGTATTTTGGCGACGATCGACCCACGCGTAGCCTTCCGCGCCGCGCGATTCGCTGCGTGCTGTTTGCTGGCTTGAGATTCGTACAGAGGCACGATTCAGCGCGACGCATGACGGAGCGGGCACTCGGGCACGCTCCGATCCTGCGCGGTCGGCTGTCTGCTTTCGCCAGACACAATGCACCCTCGATCAGCCCATATGATGCCGAAGAAGTCGGTATCCAGACTCCTGATATCGCTCGCGTAAGCCAGTCGCCGGGCGTACTTGAGATTTACACAAGGATTCGTTCCATGTCGTTGTTGTCCAATAGCCGTGATGTTTGATTTGGTGCAGGTGATTCGCCGATGAGAATCGTCATTGATCTACAGGGTGCGCAAAGCGAGAGTCGGCACCGGGGTATCGGTAGGCATACCGACGCACTGGTCAAAGCTTTTGTGCGTGAGGCTGCTGGCAAGCATGAAGTGTGGATAGCGACCAACGCCAATCTCGGCCATGTCGAAGCGATTCGAGGGGCTTTTGGCGAGATGATTCCACCGAGCCGGATTGTGTCATTCGCGATTCCTGGGCACGCGGCGGCCATGCATCCTGCCAACCGGCGGGGCATGGAAGTTGGCGAGTTGCTACGCGAGGACTTCCTGCGTGGACTCAACCCAGATGTCGTCTGGTGCAGCAGCCTATTCGAAGGGTGGCTCGACGATAGTGTTACATCAATTGGCCGCCTTCCGACTAGTGCGACGCAAGCGGTGACACTCTACGATCTGATTCCTCTATCTGACAAGCAAGAGCACCTCGGGGATCCGGCTGTCCGTTCGTGGTACTACCGCAAACTCAGCCAGCTGCAGCGGGCTGATCTGCTACTAGCTATCTCCGAATATGCGCGCGAGGAAGCCATTGAGCTACTCAACATTGCGCCGGAGCGTACTTATACGATTTCAAGCGCGGCCGATAGTCGTTTCCGGCAGCTAGCGGATAAAGAAAAACGGCGCTTTCGCGATTCGTCTGGGCTGAATGCGCCCTTCGTTCTTTATGTCGGCGGATTCGATGGCCGCAAGAATGTGGAGCTGCTCGTACGCGCGTTTGCTGACATGCCTAGGGATCTGCGAAGTCAGCACACGCTGGTGCTCGGCGGCAAGATCACGGCCACCCAAGAGGCCGCGCTGCGTTCGCTTGCCTCCAGTCTGGGCCTTGGCATGAAGGATGTGGTGTTTACGGGGAAGCTCACGGACGAAGACCTCGTCGCGCTGTATAACCTGTGCTCGCTGTTTGTGTTTCCCTCTCTCCAGGAAGGCTTCGGCCTCCCTGTCCTGGAGGCTATGGCGTGCGGTGCGCCTGTGCTGGCCGCGAATGCCACCAGCATTCCCGAAGTGGTTCGGCATGAGGATATGCTGTTCTCGCCAACCGAGGCATCGGGACTCGCGAGTAAGATGGCAGTTGTTTTGCGTGATCGTACGATGTCGGAGGCTTTCCGCGCCCATGGTCTGACGCAGGCGAAGAGGTTTTCCTGGGAATCGAGCGCCCAGCGAGTGATGGAGGCGTTTGAATCGAGAGTTCGATCGGCAATGCGCGTGCGGTCCGCACAATCTAGCGATCACAATAGTGTGGCGAGGCCACGTCTTGCTTTTGTCTCGCCTCTCCCGCCAGAGCGTACCGGTATCGCCGACTACAGTGTAGAACTGCTGCCGAGCCTAGAGCGTTACTATGATATCGACGTGGTGGTCGACCAGAAGACCGTAGACGATCCATGGGTGCGGGCGAACTACCCTGTTCGTGACGCGTCGTGGTTTCGCGCCAACGCGCATCGCTTCGACCGTGTTCTCTATCAATTCGGTAACTCTGCCTTTCACCTTTATCAGCTTGAGCTGATGAGGGAAATACCAGGTGCCGTCGTCTTGCACGATTCCTTTATCGGCGCCCTAAGCCAATGGCGCGCTGCTCGTGCCGGTGGCGACCGAGAGTATCTGCAGCGACTCTACCGCGCCCATGGATATTGCGCCTTGCTGGCAGACCGGGCCAACGGCCGTGCATGGTCAGTGCAGAATTATCCGAGCAGTTGGGAGGTTCTGGAATCGGCGGCGGGCGTGTTGGTGCATTCGCAGTATGCGATTGATCAGGCAGGAAGGTTCTACGGTCCAGAAGTGGCCAGCGAGATGCGTCGGGTCGCTTTCCCGAAGCGCCGCCGTGCGAGCACACGCGAAACCTCGCGCAAGGCGTTGGGGTTGCAGTCGGGCGACTTCGTTGTCTGCAGTTTTGGCATGGTGGCCCCGACCAAGCTTAACCATCGCCTGCTGTCGGCGTGGCTGAAAAGTCCCTTGGCTTCAGACGAGCGTTGCCATCTAGTTTTCGTGGGCGAGAACCATGGCGGTGACTACGGCAACGACCTGTTGACCACCCTGCGTGGGAGTCTGGCGGCTGACCGTATCCGTATTACGGGATTTGTCGACCATGAGCATTACCACGCGTGGCTGGAAGCCGCCGATCTTGCCGTGCAGTTGCGAACTGAGTCGCGTGGCGAAACGTCAGCCGCAGTGTATGACTGCATGGCCCAAAGTCTTCCTGTCGTGGTGAACGCGCATGCGACGTTTGCCGAACTCGACCCGGATGCGGTCTGCATGTTGCCGGACGCCTTCGACGACGCGGAACTCTCCGCAACCCTGCAGGCGCTTTATGGTAATCCGGACAAGCGGCGGTACTTATCGGATCGGGCTCGCTACCTTATCGATACACGCCATCACCCTGCAGCGGTTGCGGCTGAGTACCACAGCGCTATCGAGGATTTCGCCTCATCCCATTTTCTAGCCAGGGAGCAAGAGCTCTCCCATCATCTTGTCGCTGTTGACGGACTTCGTGACGAGCAGCTTTGGAGCGTGGCTGTGGCTATGCGTGGCAACCGAGCACAGCGCGGCCGTCGTAAGCTCTTCGTCGATGTCACAGCGGTCGTGCGAAGCGATCTTAAAACGGGCATCGAACGCGTCACCCGAAACATTGCCAGGGAACTGCTTGGCGGTAGCTTCGATGATGTTTGCGTGGAACTGGTGCGCTTCCATGAAGGCCATTACGTCTACTGCCGCGAATATGCTTGCCATCTGCTAGGGCTGGATGATCTGGGTATGCCAGAAGAGATCATCGAAGTGTCTCCGGGCGATATTTTTTTTGGTCTGGATTGGGTGGCCGATGTCGTGCCCGGCAATCAAGCATTGTTTCAGTACTGGCGAGATCGGGGAGCACTAGTTTATTTCCTTGTTTACGACCTTCTTCCAGTGCTGCGTCCTGACTTCTTCCCGGCAGGCATTGATCGGATGCATGGCGCCTGGCTCAAGAGTATTGCTAGCTGTGCCGATGGGGTGATCTGCATTTCCAAGACGGTGGCTCGGGAGCTGAAAGATTGGTTGAGCACGCAGGATGTGCTGCGCAATCGACCGCTACATATTGGCTACTCCTATCTAGGGGCTGAACTTGATGCCGGGCGAGCGGTAGAGGCTGCTACAAGCCGGCAGCTATCGACCCAGGTATTGGCAACCATTGAGCGCATGCGCTCGGCCCCCACTATGTTGATGGTGGGAACCATCGAGCCACGCAAGGGGCATCGGCTGGCGTTGCAGGCATTTGAGCGCCTATGGACCGATGGTCAGGATGTCAATCTAGTGATTGTCGGAAAGCTTGGCTGGATGATGGACGCATTTGGGGAGCAGCTTCGTTCACATCCAGAACATGGAAATCGTCTGCATTGGCTCACCGGTATCGATGATCAGGAACTTCGGGCGCTATATCAGGCAGCGGCTGCACTTCTCGTAGCATCGGAAGGAGAGGGATTTGGCCTGCCGATTATCGAGGCGGCACTGCATGGCATCCCTGTAATTACGCGTGATCTACCGGTGTTTCGTGAAGTCGCTGGCGACAATGCACATTATTTCCCTGATGGCGATGCTGAAGGCTTGCGTCGGTCGATCTTAGAATGGCTCCTGCTGAAGCGCAGTGACGTGGCGCCAAGTTCCGTTCCCATATCGCCACTTTCATGGCGGGAAAGTGCGCAGACCATTTGGGCGATGCTGACTGAAACCAGCCATTCTCATTGGCTCTACCACAAGGTGCAACGATCCGTCGTCGGCCCCCACGGGCTCGTGCTTGACCTAGCGCAGGCTTCTTCCGAATTGCTCCTCCAAGGATGGTCCAGCCCAGAATCGTGGGGTTGCTGGGCAGTCGGGCCGCTGGCCAGGCTGAAGGTGAGTATTCAGCCTCCAAATGGCTCAGGGATGAAGCTTTCGCTGGTAGCTAGGGCTTTTGTATGTCCTTCACATCCCCGGCAGACGTTTGAGTTGCATGTTAATGACGAGCCGCTCGGTAGCTGGGTCCACGAGTATGGTGAAGATGTCAAGGAGCTTCATTGGATCATTCCGCCTGAACGCTTCCTCGTGTGGTCAAGCCTGGAGCTAACGGTGATACAGAGGGACGTCATTGCGCCCAATGCATTGGGACAGTCGTCTGATGACCGTCTTCTGGGCCTTGCCGTGAAGGAGTTTGCTTTCTCCTGGGTTTCCCCTGAGGAGCCAGCTAGATTGTGCTAAGTTAAATACTTTTTAAGGGAGTCTTCGATCGACGTGCCAAGATAAATTGGACGTCATACGCGGCGCGTTGACATCGAAGATAATTCAGGAAATTGAGAGTTCAAAGCATGAAATCTGCGTTGATTACTGGAATCACGGGGCAGGACGGTGCATATCTCGCCGAGCTCCTATTGCAGAAGGGTTACAAGGTGTTTGGCACGTATCGCCGCACCAGCTCTGTCAACTTCTGGCGACTTGAGGAGTTGGGCATTGCGGACCACCCCAACCTCGATTTGGTCGAGTTCGATCTGACCGACCTTGGTTCGGCCATCCGTTTGCTGCAGACGAGTGGTGTTACCGAGGTGTATAACCTCGCCGCACAAAGCTTCGTCGGTGTGTCGTTCGATCAGCCGGGTACCACTGCGCAAATCACTGGCGTGGGTGCGCTCCACCTGCTCGAAGCGATTCGAGTCGTCAATCCAGCCATTCGCTTCTACCAAGCATCTACGTCGGAGATGTTTGGCAAGGTGCAGGCTGTGCCTCAGAAGGAAGACACGCCGTTCTATCCGCGGAGCCCTTACGGCGTGGCGAAGCTCTATGCCCATTGGATCACGGTGAATTATCGCGAATCCTATGGCATCTTCGGTTGCAGCGGTATCTTGTTCAATCACGAATCACCGTTGCGCGGACGAGAATTTGTTACGCGTAAAATCACTGACACCGTGGCCAAGATCAAGCTCGGCAAGGTTGATGTGCTCGAGTTGGGCAATCTGGACGCGCAACGCGATTGGGGCTTTGCCAGAGAGTACGTCGAGGGAATGTGGCGCATGCTGCAGGCAGACGAGCCCGAAACCTATGTGTTGGCTACCAACCGCACGGTGACGGTGCGGGATTTTGTTTCCCTGGCCTTCCAGGCTGCTGGCGTAACGATCCGTTGGGAAGGCGCTGCCGAGAACGAGGTGGGTATTTGCCAGGCTACCGGCAAAACGATGGTTCGCATCAATCCGAAGTTCTACCGTCCTGCCGAGGTGGAGTTGCTCATCGGCGATCCGGAAAAGGCCAGCAGCAAGCTTGGTTGGAAGCCCAAGACGGGCTTGGAGGAACTGTGCCGCATGATGGTTGAGGCCGACATTCGCCGGAACGAGCGTGGCCAGTCCTTCTGACAACAGCAAGCCGGTCGCTCTCGTCACGGGCATCCACGGGTTCACCGGGTACTATATCCGAGCCGAGCTTGTTGAGGCCGGCTACCACGTCGTGGGGCTTTCTCACGAGGCGGGGCCCGACGTGCATGCGGCCAACCTGTGCGACAGGGAGGCCGTGACCGCGGTAGTGCAGCAAGTCCAGCCGGACGTGGTCGTGCATCTCGCGGCGATCGCTTTTGTGGCTCACGGTGATGCGGATGCCATCTACCGGACCAATGTCTATGGCACGCGCAACCTTCTTGAGGCGCTGGCTGCGTCGCCGCGCGCACCGCGCGCCATATTGTTGGCCAGCAGCGCGAATGTCTACGGCAACAGCGAGGAAGAGCTGCTGACTGAAGAGACCTCCGTGGCACCGGCGAACGACTACGCGGTGAGCAAGCTGGCCATGGAATACATGGCCAGACTATGGATGGACAAGCTGCCCATCATTCTGGCCCGGCCCTTCAACTACACGGGCGTGGGGCAGAGCGAGAAGTTCCTGCTGCCGAAGATCGTCAATCATTTCAGGCGGCAGGAGCGCGCCATCGAGTTGGGTAATATCCAGGTGGCTCGCGACTTCCAGGATGTGCGATTCGTGGCCAATGCCTACCGGCGCCTGATCGAGGCACAGGTCTTCGGCGAGATCGTCAACATATGCTCTGGTGTGGCACACACGTTGACGGAAGTCGTGCATATGCTCGAAGGGTTGGCCAACTATCAAATAGATATCCGCGTGAATCCGGCCTTCGTGCGTGCGAACGACGTGCTTAGGCTGCGCGGCTCCAACCAGAAACTGGAAAGGCTGATCGGGCCGCTCGACATCATGCCGTTCGAGCGCACGCTTGCCTGGATGTACAGCGCCTGACGTGGCGTGCAACGAAAGTCGGGAGAGCACAACGCATGACCCTGAAATGTTTTAAGGCCTACGACATTCGTGGGCGGCTCCCTGATGAGCTGAACGAAGTAATGGCACATCGTATCGGGCGCGCCTATGCCGAGGTTGTGGGCAAGGGTGACGTTGTCGTTGGATATGACGTGAGGTTGGCCAGCCCCACTCTGGCCAAGGCACTATCCGATGGCCTCAGCGAAGGCGGTTGCGACGTAGTCGACATCGGCCTGTGTGGCACCGAAGAGGTCTACTTTCAGACTGCTCATCGTGGCGTCGCGGGCGGCATCATGGTGACGGCGAGCCACAACCCGATCGATTACAACGGCATGAAGCTCGTGCGCGAAGGCGCGCGCCCCATCAGTGGCGATAGTGGTCTGGGGCAGATCGCGACGCTCGTCGAAGCGGGGCATTTCACCGCCAATGGCGCCATCGGTAGCGTCAAGCAGGATGTCGACAAGAGCGCCTACATCGCACACCTGCTCAGATACGTGAATGTCGCAGAGCTCAAGCCGCTGCGTATCGTCGTCAATGCGGGCAACGGTGGTGCCGGACTGATCGTGGACGAGCTAGCCAAGCACCTGCCGTTCGAGTTCGTGCGCATCTGTCATGAGCCTGATGGCAGCTTCCCCAATGGCATCCCAAACCCGCTGTTGCCGGAGAATCGCCAGGCAACAACGGATGCGGTCATTGCCTCCAAAGCGGATTTCGGTATCGCCTGGGATGGCGACTTCGATCGCTGCTTCTTCTTCGACAATGAGGGCAGCTTCATTGAAGGCTACTACCTGGTGGGTTTGCTTGCCGCGCAGCTGCTAGAGAAGCACAAGGGCGAGAAGATCATCCATGACCCGCGCTTGACCTGGAATACGATCGACATGGTCGAGCAGGCGGGCGGCGTCGCCATCGAGAGCAAGACCGGTCATGCCTTCATCAAAGAGCGTATGCGAGCAGAGGACGCGATCTACGGTGGAGAGATGAGCGCCCACCACTATTTCCGCGATTTCGCCTATTGCGATTCGGGCATGATTCCATGGCTGCTCATTGCCGAGCGCATCAGCAAGACTGGCACATCGCTAAAGGACATGCTGGCCGAGCGCATCGCCGCATTCCCGTGCAGCGGCGAGATTAATTTTCGTGTTGAAGACGCAGCGGCAACTGTGGATCGTGTCGTGGCACATTACACCAACGGCGATGGGCACATTAGTCATATCGATGGTGTGAGCATGGAGTTCGCCGACTGGCGCTTCAATCTACGCTCGTCCAACACTGAGCCGCTTCTGCGGCTCAACGTGGAGGCGAAGGCTGATTCGCAGTTGATGCAGGCCAAGACAGAAGAGCTGCGGCAGCTGATCGAGACGCACTGATACTTCTCGCTGGGAAACCGGCCCGTTGAGCTGGTCTCCCTCGGTTCACGCCTCAGGCGTTGGCGCGGATTTCGATGGGCAGTGTGAAGCCGGAGTCGGGATTGTGGTCCACGAACCAAGCGTTCTGCTCTTGCACTAGCGATACCTGCAGCAAGTAATGGCCAGGCTTCGCGGGTGAGTGGATATGCAAGGGAATGATGGCGGCCAAGGAAGGACCCTGGTCCTCAGGTAGTCCCGTGCGTAGACCATCAGCCACCTCGATTTCCCCCTCGGTGGTCAGCCAGCGATAGGACGCATTGACGGGGTTACGGCCCGTGGAGGGCCAAGTTACATCGCTCTGATTGATAGCCCACACCTGCAAAAGCGCATCGACGGCGGGCTCCATGCTCTGCAGATGTGCCATAGGTTTCAGAGATGCGCGGAAATCGGCCAGAGCGTCGTTCATGGCGCCAAAAGAACCGGAGATACCGGAGGCTGCGATCGCTGTATCCGCTGACCATGTAGCCTCAGGCGTGGAGCCAGCCAGCTCGATCGAGGGATCCATCATCAAGCGGCCGATAAAATGCCCAACAGCGGCGCTAGGCACTTCCAATTTGCCCGCCTGCTCACGCCAGTGGTAACAACCGTCAAAGTGTGTCGCGCCTCGCACGAGTGCAGCATCCAGTTGGTAATGGCCACAACCCAATCGGTTGAGCATGCTGAATGTCACCTCATAAGTGCCCGGCTGCACTGCATAGCGCTGCCCTAACTGCAGCGCGTTGGTACCGAACACCAGGCCGCCACGCTCGTCCTTGATGGCGATGCCGATGTTGAGCCGATCAATGGCCTCATGTGCAACGAAACGGACCTTGATGGCGACACGCTCGCCCGACATTGCGGCATTCGGCCCCAACATAGCGCCGATCGTATCGATGCCTAAGATCTCGCAGCGGCGATCGCCAAATTCGAGTGGCGACTGAGCTTCCGGCTCCCGGGAGAAAGGCAAGGGAAGTCTGTCCTGCTCCGCCACGACTGGTGCGGGGGCACTTCCGCTGTTGGCCATCGCGAGGTAGCGACGCCGATCTTTCCGAAAGCGAGCGAGCGCTTGGTTGTAGAGAGCCAACTCCGGTTCGAGCAGCTGGTACAGGGTCCGTCGCTGTCGTTCGGTGAGCTCGTCCATCGTCAGGCGCTGCATCGCCGGGTTTGAGCGGGGCACCTCTCTAGGTGTCCATCCGAACTCAGCGCAGAGCATCAAGGTAAAGTCTTCGAGTTCCTCCTGTACACCTACGGCGTTGAAGTCGTCGAGGGCATCACGCGCCGCCTGAAGCTGCTCTTCGATGCTGGGATTGGCGGTGCGCCCAAGCCCGAGTGGTGCCAACATATCCAACTGTACAAGGCTTCCTGTCCCCGTCGCGTTGCTGTACTGCTCAAGGCACTCATCGAAGCAGGATTGCTGAAGCGACGTGTCGATCACGCGGCTGGCATTGTTGTATTTCTTGAAGAAGTGCTCGGAAATGAACCGGTCAACTGGGTTGCGCAAAACCGTGATCGCGTAGCGCTCCCGCGGCAGACGATCACCCTGAAAGGCCGCAAGATGGCCGCTGATCACAGGCACGTGCTCCCACTGCAAGAGCGCATCACGCAACTTCATGCCAGTGATCGGCTTGGAAACGTGGCTCTCACCGACCTGGTCGACAAAAAAAAGACGTAGTGCCGTGCCGCCTGTCCTTGGCAGATGGAAGTGGAGAATATCTTTCATGGCTGTTTTAACGGCTAGGTGGCGGGCGGGATGACATGCAGCCGTAAGGAATATGACACATTTGTACCGCCAAAACGTGACTGGGTCTGCGAACCCGCCTAACGGTTGCCACGAACTCCTGCTAGTCCGCCGTGGCGGGTCAATCGGTTGACCCACCCCCGTTTTCTAGGCCAACAGTCGGTAGAGAATCCGACCGTTTACGGCGCCTGTGAATTCGCTTGGGACCCGTATTCTCGGGCGAATTCAGCAGGTGTTTTCCATGCCAGTGCAGAGTGGGGACGATCCTCGTTATAGAAGCGCCGCCACGCTGCGATTTTGCTCCGTGCATCCTCCAGCGACAAGAACCAGTGCTCGTTCAAGCACTCCTGCCGAAGCCGGCCATTGAAGCTTTCCACCAACGCGTTGTCAGTCGGCGTGCCGCGTCGAGAGAAGTCCAGCTCCACGCCATTTTCGTAGGCCCAGCGATCCATCACCTTTCCGGCGAACTCGCTTGAAGCATCCTCGTACTTTCGAGTCATTCAGAAGTATAGGTGGTAGATGATGCCATGGCATAGCGGATGGGCGACAGACCGTCGAGAGAGCGATGCGGTCGGTCATGGTTGTAGCGGTGTTGCCAGTCGTCGGTCATGCGTCGGACTTCGGCCAGCGTGGTGAAGACGTAGCGGTCCAGCACTTCGGTGCGGAAGGTGCGGTTGAAGCGCTCGATATACGCGTTCTGAGTGGGCTTGCCTGGCTGGATATGCAGCAATTCGACGCCGTGACGTCGCGCCCATTGCTTGATCGTCGCACTGATGAACTCCGGGCCGTTGTCCAATCGCAGTCGTCGCGGAGCGCCGCGAAGCTCGACAAGCTCGTCCAGTACGCGGATAACGCGTTGCGAGGGAAGGCTTGTATCGATCTCGATACGCAGCGACTGGCGATTGAAACCATCGTTGACGTTAAAGGTGCGAAAGCGTCGGCCCGACCACAGCGCGTCGCTCATGAAATCAGCCGACCAAGTGTGATTGGCATGCATGGGAATCTCCAGCGGTTCGCGGATGCGATCAGGCAGGCGCCGCTTGCCTCGACGCGGCAGGTTTAGCTTCAGGGCCACGTAGACCCGCCAACTACGGGTCTTACCGAATGGACTGCGGCCGGTTCGGTAGACACCACCTTAAGCTAATGCCATCTGCTGCTCGAACTGTATCGGACTGACGTAGCCGATGGTCGAGTGGCGTCGTTTGCTGTTGTAGAACCTTTCGATGTAGTCGAAGACATCGGCCTTCGCCTCGGCCCTTGTGCGATATACCTTGTTGTCAGTGCGTTCGACCTTGAGCGATTTGAAGAAGCTCTCCATGGCCGAGTTGTCCTAGCAATTGCCCGAGCGGCTCATGCTGCAGGTGATGCCCAGTTCGCCGAGCAGGCGCTGGAAGCGATCACTGGTGTATTGGCTGCCACGATCGGAGTGATGCATCACCGACTCGGGCCGTCGTCGGCGCCACACGGCCATCATCAACGCATCGGTCACCAGCTGCGCCGTCATCTGCGACTGCATCGACCAACCGACAACGCGACGCGAATACAGATCCAGCACGGCGGCCACATACAGCCAACCTTCGGCCGTCCACAGGTACGTGAAGTCGGCGACCCACTTCTGGTTCGGCGCGGTCGCCTGGAATTGTCGATCGAGCAGATTGGGCGCGATCGCTCCACGGGGTCGCTCGCCTTGGTCGATGGGCAAGCCACGTCGCCGTGGTCGAGCGCGTAGCCCCTGGATGCGCATCAGCCGCTCGACGCGATGCAGGCCGCACCGATGTCCCGCTTCGAGCACATCGCGCCAGACGCGGCGCGCGCCGTAGGTCCGATCGCTATCGAGAAAGCTCTGCCGGGCCTGCTGGCCCAGCACCTCGTCATCCCATTGGCGCTGACTGCGCGGCCGAACGAGCCATGCGTAGAACCCGCTGCGCGAGACACCGAGCGCCTCACAGATTAATGCCACCGGCCAGGCCCCTCGGTGCTTCGCCACGAAGCCGAACTTCACGTCGACTCCCTGGCGAAATAGGCCGCGGCTTTTTTCAGGATGTCGCGCTCCATCTTGAGCTTGGCGACTTCCTTCTTCAGTCGCTCAATCTCCGCTTGCTCGGGCTTCATCTGCCCTTGCCCAGGAAACGCCTGCTGGGGATTGGCCAACAGCTCACGTACCCATTTGCGCAGCACGTTCTCATGCAGCCCCAGATCACGGGCCGCCTGCGCCACCGCTACACCGCGCTCGTTAACCAGTCGCACCGCTTCAAGCTTGAACTCGCGACTGAACGTCCTTCGTGTTCCCATAAACCACCTCCGGTTTCATCATCCCACCTAAACTCGGTGCCTGTGAAACCGGCCGCAGTCCAGACGCCGCCGCTCTTGGAGTGGGTGCCCGGCTCCATCAATCTGTGCACGAGAATAGCCGATACCCCCATCGCTTTCGACGGGCTTCTCATTATTTTTTGCAGTAACGAATGCTTTGAGCGCCAGTGTCGCCGTTCGTATTGGTGGGGATAACTTCTAAATCCTTCAGCGCTATGCCAAGCATTCGTTTGTCCGGACTCATGCCTAACTCGTATGGCGAGGTGGGTTTTGGAATGACAATGATAATGGTCTTCTCATTGGCGACGCCTTCGAAATCAAGTGTATGTGTGCTGACTGAGTCGCCGATGGCAACTGACTTGGTCACCTTTCCTATCATGACTTGAAACGGAATTTTGGCATTGTCGCCATAGGCTGCCGCCGTGAGAGCCAGTGTTATGCGGTCTGGAAGGGGCTGGGCGAGATCTATGGTTACTCGCGGACCATCTGACCATCGACCAAAGTTTTCTTGATTGCTCAACCCTGCTGTCATCTGGACGAGATCGGAGTGCTCTGGTGAGCCGAAGTCGATCCGGTTGGTGCGGCACGTCTTGTATATGCGGAATCCATCAAAATCGTATTCGTTGGTATAGGTGCCAGGGGGTAAGGTGATGTCATTGAACGCGACGGTGACATCTTTGCCTTGGCTAAGCACTGAATCGAGATTCGCCCCATTGGGAAGCTGTATGACTCCTGCTCCTATTGCATCGGCGTTAAATCTGGCCTTGTACAAGGCCAGCGCGTCATTGCCGATGAATTGGCTGCTCTGAATCGAATCGGGGTATAACATCTTGGCCAGCGAACCAGCCCTGGTATAAGAATCTGAATTCGCCCTTGTGGCTAGTTCACGGTATGCCGTGGGCATGGATACCACTGTAAAGAGGCCGTAATACATCAATGCAAAGGGAATCGTGACGCGACTATTCGGTACCAAGAAGAAAAGCGAACTTAGGGCGCACATAGTGCCCATAAAGATTAATACGCGCGAGTGGCCGCTAATCCATGTGAGTTCAGGTGAATCTACAAGAAATGGCGTATAGCCGCGAAGGTATTTGGTTGCACCCGCTAGGGCAATGAACGCGACCGCAATCACGAAAAGATTAAATAGCCATTTGTATTTCGAGTCGGACGCATCACCTCGGTGACAGGCTAGTCCTCCCAGCAACATGGCTGGCAGACAAAAATCGTAGTAACGAAGATGTAGCCTATACATGCTCTCGGCTGATGGGCCGGCGGAAACCGTTCCGGTGAAATACGCGGTGATGGCGACGAGAATGCCCAGGATGCACAAGCAAAGGATAGCTACTCGCTTGCGCGTGCTCGAGGACTCCCCCGAAGTACTCAGGAGGATCGAAATGAATCCGATCAGCAGCGGGCCGATCATTAAGCAAATGGCGAGCGTATGACCGAGCCCCGAAACCGCGGCGTTATGAATTATCTCGGTGAGTGGGCTGCGAGCCTCGGTCCTGTGCGCCTGTTCAAGATAGAAATCACCAAGTAGGTTCAATCCATGGTGACCCGCGAGGATGTATCCCAGAAGTAGGCGAACTAAGAAGCACGCCGCCCAGGTTGCTGCAAGTTCGCGTGCCGCGGCCTTGAATTTCGCCGATGTAGAGAACGTAAACGTCGATATCGACCTGAACGCGGAGTACGCGCCGAGAAGGAAAAGTCCGTGAACCTTGATCAGACATGCCAGTCCGAGGATGGTGCCGATAATGAGGCTGTATCTGACGCTTGGGGTTGCGCAACTCACCAGTGCGAAATAGAGGAAAGCCCAAAAAACGAAGAAGTACATCGACTCCGGCATGAAATATGCCGTGAAGGTGCTTATGGGGCCGCAAATGGAAATAAGCGCGAGTGCCGAGGCGATACCGGGCTGCGCAAAGCGTCGGAATGACAGGTAGATAAATGGCGTGGTTGCGACGAAGAAGGCTGCATTGAGTATCCTTGCGCACTCCAAGAAGCCGCTGCCGCATGTGTTTGTCAACCGATATACCCACAAATAGAGGTACGATGGAATTGGCGACTTCCCGAGGGGGGTGAGTCTTGATGAAACACTATATGTCCATTCATCGCCAAAAACGGAGGCGTACAGCCCGGTATTCCTTATGACAATCATCAAGAAAATCAAGGCGCTGGCAACTGCTAGTGCAAAGGGCCAATAACTCTGTTTTTGAATGTGAAATTTTTTCAATTTCGTGGTCTCAAAACGGGTGAAGGATCCTCGTTTTGTCGAGTCACCTGAAAAACAAGTAGGCTGATGATGCCATGACGTCTTGGCGGGCGAGAGTCCACCAAAAGCTATGAGCCAGTTCGCGTAAGAGCCATCATCGCTGATGCGAGGCTTCTCGTTAAGATGGTTTGTCGACGGGCTGAGGCTACGCCGTCGGTCGAGGGACTGCGATTGGGATGGCCTGAATGCTCAGTGACCAGTGACATGAGAGGTCACCCAATGGGGGCTCGTTGAGGCCGTTTGAGCCTAGTCCATGAAGACTCGCCCGCCAGTGCCTTCACTCCTGGTTATGAGGTATTGTGCTGCGGGATTCCCCTTCCGTAACCGCGGCTAGCCTTGAAGCTGCTGCATTTCGGGTAAAGGAGGCCAGCTCGTAAGTAGCTCAGACAACCTTCGACCGCTTCGAGAGTCTTGTGCCTCTATTGTGCCGTTGAGTGCGTCAGGTTGAGCGAACAGCAACGACTATGCCTGACATTATCAGGGCGACGCCGAAAAAATAAGACATCTGGAAACGTTCACCGAAAACGAGGTGACTGCCAAAGGGAACAATGATGAAAGCTAGGGCCATCAAGGGATAGACCTTGCCTAGATCGGCTTTCTGAAGCACCCATATCCAGGCGATAGTCATGAAACCATAGAGCGCGAATGAGGCAAATAACAGCATTAGCGTGGCTGAGTCGAAAAAACTGCCGGATTTCTTCAACGACACGGCGCTAAGCTTGAAAAGTATTTGTCCCGTAGCGATACCGACGACGCAAATGAGGGCTACAAGGTAAGTCATGATGCAACCCGCTTCGGTAAGAGTCGGGGGTCTCGACCCAACTTGGAGTGAATGGGACGCTTTGGCGTTGAACTGATGTCGTAGCCGATAAAGGCGAGGATGAGTTGCATGCCAAGGATGATCGGCATGGCGGCCAGCATGACGGTGCCGCTGGTGGCAGCGATGCCCGCATGAGCGGTACCTATCCAGCGATAACAACCGTAGACCAGCCCGAATAAAAGCAACAGCGTTCCGATAGGTAATTCGAACGATGCCAGCGACATGTCGCGTAGGTAATAGTTGTAAAAGATCCGCTTGAAGAAGTTGCACATGTTCTTGACAAAGAACTCGCCAATAACTGCCGATACCTTCAGGTTGCTTACTTCATCCCCATATTTGGCGTGCATGGGCACGTCGACGGCGACAGCACGCATGATATTTAGACGGAATAGCATGTCAGTCTCAAAAAAGTAGCGACTGCTGATCCTGTCAAAAGGGAGGTGTTTGGCCACATCTCGGTGGATGGCCGTGTAGCCATTGGTCGGGTCAAAGAGATCCCAGTAGCCGGATGATATTTTGGTAAGCAGCGAGAGCCCTGCATTTCCGAACAGTCGCAGCCTCGGCATGGCATGGATCTTTTCCAAGTCAAAAAACCGATTGCCTTTGGTGTAGTCGGCCTCACCAAGCAGGATGGGGGCGACGAAGTCTGGAATCAGGGCTGGATCCATTTGGCCGTCACCATCGACCTTCACGATAATCTGGATGTCGTCGGCGATGGCTGCTTGATAGCCTGAAAGAACGGCGCCACCCACGCCCCGGTTCTCCGTGTGGCGAATGACCACCACGCGCGAATCATTGCAGTTCGCCTCGACGAAGTCGCCGCTCTTGTCCGGGCAACAATCATCGACCACATAAATACGCTCTACCTCTTCTCCTATCGATGCAATCACTTGGAGAATATGAGTTCGGACCTTGTAGCTTGGTATAACGACGCCAATACGGTTACTCATGATTTCCTCTCGTACGAGCCTGTTTGCTGTACGGATAATGCCTACTCAGCATGTTTAGCCAACGGTTGGCGTTCATTGCGGTGAGAAGGTGGTGCTCCGTCTCACTATCGTCACATCCTCACGCCCCTCTAGCATTCATTCAAGTATGAGGCGGGCCGTTTTAGTTGTCCTTCGCCTAACATTCTGGTTGAGATATGCCCGCGAATCCGGTTGGGGCACCGGGGCACGCTAACGGTATTCGTCGGAATTTCAGTAGTGAGCTAGCCTATAGCCTGTTCCAACTCCGGGATGATCTTGAACAGATCACCCACCAAGCCAATGTCCGCAATCTCAAAGATCGGCGCCTCGCTATCCTTGTTGATTGCCACGATCGTGCCGGCGTCCTTGATACCGGTTAGATGCTGGATAGCGCCGGAGATGCCGATGGCCATGTACAGCTCGGGGGCGATGATCTTGCCGGTCTGGCCCACCTGCAGGTCGCTCGGCACGTAGCCCGCATCGACCGCGGCGCGCGAGGCGCCCACGGCGGCGCCGATCTTGTCGGCGAACTTGTAGATGATCTCGAAGTTTTCCTTCGAACCCACGCCGCGGCCGCCGGAGACGACCTTGCTGGCGCTCTGCAGGTCCGGGCGGTCACTCTTGCCCGATTGCAGTTCGACGAAGCGGGTGTGCGATGGCAGGGCGTCGTCGACGGTGATGGCTTCGACCGGTGCGCTGTTGGCGCCGTTGGCCGCCGCCGGCCAAGAGGCGGTACGGATGGTGGCCACCACGGTAGAGCCGGTGTCGGCTTCGACGGTAATGATGGCGTTGCCGGCGTAGATCGGGCGCTTGAAGGTGTGGCTGCCTTCCACGCTCATCACGTCGCTGACCTGGGCCACGCCCAGCAGGGCGGCGACACGCGGCAGCACGTCCTTGCCGAACGTGGTCGACGGCGCAAACACGTGGCTATAGCCGGCGGCGGCCTTGGCGATTTGCGGGGCCAGCACGGCGGCGAGCGGGTGCGCGTTCTCGGCGCGTGCGATGGTGAGCACGCGGCTCACGCCATCGATCTTGGCTGCCTCGGCGGCGATGGCGTCGGCGTTGTCGGCCAGCACCAGCACGTCGATGGCTTCGGGCTTGATGGCCGCAGCGGCGCTCACGGCGCGTGCGGTGGAGGGGTTCAGCTTACCGCCCAGGTGTTCGGCGATGACGAGGATCTTGCTCATGAGTGTTCCCTCAAACGTGGGGCAAAGAGGCTTTTATTGAAAAGTCCGGCCATGGATGGCCGGGGCTTGATCAGGGATGATCACAAAAGCCCCTTCTGCTTCAGCGCCGCGACCAGTTCGGCCGCATCCTTCACCATCACGCCCTTGCTGCGCTTGGCCGGCGCGGCGTAGTGCGTGGTCTTGAGATGATCGTTGTTCTCGACGCCCAGCGACGCGAACTCGATGGTGTCGATCGGCTTGGACTTGGCCTTCATGATGTCCGGCAGCTTGATGAAGCGCGGCTCGTTGAGGCGCAGGTCGGTGGTGATCACGGCGGGCAGTTCCGCTTCGATCACTTCCAGGCCGGCGTCGACCTCGCGGGTCACCGTGACCTTGCCGTCGGCGATCTCGACCTTGCTGGCGAAGGTGGCCTGCGGGCGATCCCACAGTGCGGCGAGCATCTGGCCGGTCTGGTTGGCATCGTCGTCGATGGCCTGCTTGCCCAGGATGACCAGGCCCGGCTGTTCTTTCTCGATCAGCTTCTGGAGCACGCGGGCGGCGGTGAGCGGCTGCAAGGCGTCGGCGGTAACGACATGAATGGCGCGATTGGCACCCATGGCCAGGCCGTTGCGCAGGTGAGCCGTCAGGTCAGCCGGACCGATGCCGACCACCACGACCTCTTCCGCTAGGCCCTTCTCGCGCAGGCGCAGCGCTTCTTCCAGGGCGATGTCGTCAAAGGGGTTGGCGGACAGCTTGACGCCGTCGGTGACCACCCCGGTCCCATCGGGTTTGACCTGAATGCGGACGTTGTAGTCCACCACGCGCTTGTAGCCGACAAGAATCTTCATGTGTGAGTCCTTCGGGTTGCGTTCCGCCGAGGCAGAGAGCTGTCAAAGAGGGGGATTATGCATTGTAACCAGGTTCAAACGATCGTTTGAACCCCCTCGTCGGCCATCCCGTGCCCATAAGCCTGTACGGCGTGAGCCAATGCTGCGGCACTTTCCTGCCAGCTTGGCCAATGCCGTGGCTGGCCGGGAAGTGGGCGGTGGGCCAGCCATTCGGCGATGGCGTCGGCCAGTTCGGAGGGGGCGGACGCGGTGAAGTACGACGGATATTCGTCCATGACCTCGCGGAAGACGGGGAGGTCGCGTGCAATCACGGGGAGTCTTCGGTGTGCCGCCTCGACCAGTGGAAGGCCATAGCCTTCGCCGAATGACGGTGCCAGCAAAGCGGTGGTGACTGCGTAGATCGACGCCAGCATGCCGTCATCGGCCTGGTCCAGCCAGAACAGGCGGTGGCCGCGTTGCTGGTGGTTTTCCAGGCGTCTGACCAGGGACTCCACCAGCCAGCCGTAGTGGCCCACGATAACCAGGTTGAGGTCCTGCCCTTGCGCCCAGAGCTGCTCGATGGCATCCAGCGCCTGGGTGTGCCCCTTGCGCGGTTCGAGCGTGCCAACCATGAGCAGGGTGGGGCGCGCGGTTGCCGCCTGGGCCAGTTCCGGTGGCAATGCGGATGGTGTGGTGTCCCGTCGGGTGAGCTCCACGCCCAGCGGGAAGCTGTCGATGGAGGGCATGCGCCCGAACTGATAGGGGAGGTCGGCATGCCGTAGCCAGGTGGCCAGCTCCGCGGCGGTGGCGCGCGAAATGCAGTGCAGGTGATCGGCCAGGGCGCATACCCGGCGCAACCAGCCGGAAAAAAGATCACGCGCGTAGGGATGGAAGGCCTCGGGCATCGAAACCGGCAAGAGGTCGTTGATCACGAAATGGAAGGAGATGCCCAGCCTGTGCCATTCGCGCAGCTGGGGTTCGCTGGCGGGCAGCGTCTCGGCAATCCAGTCAAGGCCCACATAGGTATCGCCAGGGCGCGCATCGACAATCTCATCGGTCAGGGCGTCCGGCGGCAGATCCAGCAAGCCCAGGGCATAACGCCTGGCATAGCGATAGCGGCCATCGGCGAAGGCAATGGGCTCGATGCGGACGCCAGCGGGCGGCGTCTGCAGCCAGTGCCTCAGGATCGAGCGGACAACTCTCTGGATACCGGTGCCAATGTCGTTGCGCGCGATCTGCGTTACATCGACCAGCCATCGGGACGGTCCGCTGGGCGGGCGCGCAGAAGCGATGGCGTCGCTGACGCGGGCGAGGTCGTCTTCGTCGAGGGATGGCGCGACGGTTATGCTGAGCTCGCGCAGCAGGTCGAGCTCGCGTGCGAGAGGCGACGTGCGGTGCCACTCCTCAAGCTGCGCGGCACAGAATGAGGCTTGCTCGCTTTGCGGCAGGACGGCGATGGGCATTCCGTCACCCATGCCTTGAGCAAGCGGGGCCTCGGCATGGTTGACGAAAATACCCAGACAGTTGTCGCGCAACACGGGCGCTGCGGTTTGCCAGCGGCTAGGGGCGTCACGGCCCAGCTTGCCAAGGCCACCAAACCCCTGGACCCGATAGCGGATCGCGATGAGGTTCTTCTGGTTGACAAGTGGTGACACAGGGCCTGTTGCTGCGCCAAGCACAACGGCACCCGGCCACGCCGGCATCCACGACGCGATTCGTGAAATCTCGTCTTCGCCCACGACGTAAAGCATGCGCTGGGCGTCGCGCAGACGCTCCCGAACCGGCGGCGCATCATCGGCAGGTATCTGCGTGATCTCCAGTTGATAATGCCGGTGCAGTTGGCCGAGCCAGGCCGGTGGGTTGCTGCCGCAAAGACAGAGTAGCGACGGTAAGGTGTTCTTGTTGTTTCTCGCCGGTTTGGCGACGCGACGCGTCGGCAATTGCTCGATAGCAAGCAGCGCGCGCTCCGCCACGGCGCGCCAGGTGAACTTCTGCGACTGACGCTGGCCGTGCGCCCGCAACTCGTCCGCGAAAGCGGCATGGCCCAGTACGTTGCGCATCTTTTCGGTGATGGCGCCGCTCCTGGTCGGATCGAAGGTGGCTCTTGCCTCGCCCATCACTTCGGGCAGGCTGGTGGTATTGCTCGCGATGACCGGCGCACCACAAGCCATGGCCTCAAGCGGCGGAAGTCCAAACCCTTCCAGCATCGAGGGGAACACAAACAATGCGCAGCATGCGTAAAGGCCAATGAGTGCGTCGTCCGATACGAACCCCGTGAATACGATGCTGCCTTGCGCAAGGCCCGAACGCCGGATCGCTGCCGATAGCAAGGCCATCTGTTCGTCGCTGACGCGACCAACAATGACGAGCTGGTGCCGCGCGCGAATATCCGCTGGCAGATCCGCAAAGGCCTGGATCAGGCGGGCGACATTCTTCCTCTCGTCGAAGCCGCCGTTGTAAAGCACATACGGCTTGACGATGCCATGTCGATGCTGGACGTCCGGGAGCAGCGCCGGGATGTTCGCCGGGCGCCTGAAGCGCTCGTCGACGCCGGCACCGATATTGACGATGCGTTCGCCGCTTAGGCCAAGACGGTCCATGGCGTCCCGGCGCACCCATTCCGATATCGAAAGCAGCAGGTCGCATTGCGAAAGCGCACGTACCTTGTCCTCATACCACGTGCGTACGCGGGGATGGTTCAAGTATGCATCAGGGTCGTGCAGGGGGATGAGGTCGTAAAGCGTGGCTACGGACAACGCGCCATGTACCGGCGTCTCGGGGATTACCGCGTCATCCGCATAGCCCTCGATCATGCTGCTGTACCAGACCAGGTCTGTGCCGGATTGCTCCACGGCGTGGCGAACGACTCTTTCGGCGGCCCTTCGCCTCGTTTCGTTGCCCGCCTGCTGGGCGCAGACGTGACCAAGCGACTTGATCCATAGCCGCTGCCTGCCGTCCGCATGGGGCGCCAGTGCGGTGATCACGGCATCTGCGGCTTCGTCGAGCTGCGCGTTGAACGCAAAGCGTACGTCGTGCCGGTCCGCAGCCAATGCAGCGAATGCCTTGGCCAGGCCCAGGCTATAGCGGCCGATACCACGATGGCGGCTCTGGCACTGGGTGCCCTGCATATCCAGCAGCAATTTCATCGGGCCGGCATCCGCGCGCGCAGCCTGCTGCGCACGGTGCACGCGGCTTCCGGCAAATGCATGGCATCCGCGACAGGGGCGCTCTTGGCGTGCTCGGTGGCGTTCAGCAGGTTGCGTAGCCGCAAATCAAGGCCAGGGAGCCGGTAGATCGCATTGACCAGTCGCCGCCGGAGTTTGGGCTTGCCAGCCAACCAGCGTTTGAGGGGAAGCAGTAGCCGCTTCACATCAGGCACCGGTCCGGGGAATCGCGGGCGCAAACACCTGTTGCAACGTCTGTCGGGCATGGTCGACAGAGAAATGATCGCGAACGTTGTCCAGTGCCGCATTCGACAGTCGTTGCCAAAGATCCCCGTCACGGTAGAGGCGGAGAGTGGCCTCGGCGAATCCGGCAGCGTCGTCCGCGATCAGGGCATTGATGCCATTCACCAGGTACATGCCTTCGGCTGCGACCGAGGTCACCACCACCGGCAGCCCATGGCTCATGGCCAGGTTGACCTTGCCCTTGACGCCGGCGCCGAAGCGCAGCGGCGCGACCGAAATGCGGCAGCTATCCACGAGTGGCCCCAGGTCCTTGACGCGCCCGTGGATATGGATGCCATCGCGCGCCAGGGCAAGCCGGGACGGCTCGTCGATATCCCCTGCCACGTGCAATGCAATGCCGGGCTCTTCGACACGCAAGCGCGGCAGTATTTCCGCCGCAAACCAGTGCATGGCGTCCGCGTTGGGCGGGTGGCCAAAGCCGCCAATGAAAAGCAGGTCGCGACGGGCCTCGAATCCCTGGCCTCGGCCATGGATCTCGTGGATGTTGCTCAGGAGTTCGACGCGTGCGTCGGGAAGCTCGCGGGTCAGCGTGGCCTGTTCTTCCGGACTGACCACGAAAGTGACGTCGCTGAGTGAAATGGCATGGAGTTCACGCTTGCGCGACTGCGCCGCATGGCGATGCAGTCGATTGCTGCCGGCCAGTTCCGCCGCCCGTTGCTCGCGAAGGTAATGAAGATCAACCGTGTCGAAGGCCACGATGGCCGAAGGCGCGAGCTTCCGGGCGAGTCCCAGATATTGGCATGCAACCGGCTGTCGACAGAGCAGAATGGCATCCAGGTCGGCGCCATGGTCGCGCAACCATCGCAGCAGATTCCCCTGGTGAGCTGTGACACCGATCTCGGCCAGGCGGCGGACATCGTCGACAGTGGCGTAGCCATCGTCGGCAAAGAAGTCGAGCGACCAGCCGTCCTGGTGCAGCAAGTCGAGCATCTGGGTGAGCCGCAGCGAACCCGAATCCCGGGTAGGGTCGGGTGTCATGCTGTCGACCACCAGCATTCGCCGCTGCCCATGCTTGGCGTGGAATGGGGGGGAGGGGGCCGGAAGAATCGGGTCCTGGTCTGGCCCGGATCGGAAGGCCGACTGCACCCGCAAGCGTTCCTGGAAGATGCGGCTGATTGTGCCGTGCCAGCCGCGCAAGGCGATGCTGCCCTTCACGCGACGCGCGAAGTGGAGGAGTCTACCCAGTCGCCATGTAAGTTCGTAGTTCACAGATTCTGGTAATTCGGCCCCGAGCCACCCTCTGGGGTTACCCAGTTGATGATCTGGTACGGGTCCTTGATGTCGCAGGTCTTGCAGTGCACGCAGTTGGCGGCGTTGATCTGCAGGCGCTTGCCTGCTTCGCCGTCGACGATCTCGTAAACGCCGGCGGGGCAGAAGCGGGTGCAGGGGTTGCCGTATTCCACCGCGCACTTGGTCACGCATACGTTGGTGTCGGATACGTGCAGGTGGATGGGCTGGTCTTCGTCGTGTTCGGTGGCGGCGAAGTACACGCCGGCCAGGCGATCGCGCGGCGGCAGTTCGCGCGGTTGCACGTAGTCGCGCTTGGGTTCTTCCTGCTGGCCGAGCTTGTGCAGTGAGGCCCAGTCGGCCTTGTTCTTCAGCGTCCATGGCGAAGCGCCGCCGGTGACGGTTTCCCACGCCGCATTCAACATGCCGAACCACAGGCCCTTCTTGAAGGCGGGCTTGATGTTGCGCACCTTCTTCAGCTCGGCCATCACGTCCGACGCGCGCAGCTTGGCGTCGAAGCCGGCCGGGTTCAGATCGTTGGCGACGAGGTGTTCGGCGGCCAGCATGCCGCTCTTGATGGCCTGGTGGGTGCCCTTGACCTTGGGCACGTTGAGCAGGCCGGCGGTATCGCCGATCAGCAGCGCGCCGGGCATCTCCAGCTTCGGCAGCGACTGGTAGCCGCCGGTGACGATGGCGCGCGCGCCGGCGGAAAGGATGCTGCCGCCCTCCAGCAGCGACTTCACCGACGGGTGGTTCTTCCATTGCTGGAAGGCCTCCCATGGCTGGTAGTTGGGGTCGGTGTAGTCCAGGCCGCTGACGTAGCCCAGCGCGATGCGGTCCTTGTCCAGGTGATACAGGAAGCTGCCGCCGTAGGTGTGGCTGTCGGCCGGCCAGCCGAAGCTGTGCACGATCTTGCCCGGCGTTACGCGGCCTGCCGGCACCTGCCACAGCTCCTTGATGCCGATGGAGTAGCCCTGCGGGTCGCTGTCCTGGTCGAGCTTGAAGCGCTTGATCAGCTGTTTGGTGAGGCTGCCGCGGGCGCCTTCGGCCAGCACGGTGACCTTGGCCTTGATGTCGATGCCCTGGGTGTAGCTGGGCTTGTGCGAACCGTCCTTGGCCACGCCCATGTCGCCGATGCGCACGCCGGCCACCGAACCGTCGTCGTTGAAGACGTTGTCGGCGGCGGCGAAGCCGGGGAACACGTCCACGCCCAGCGCTTCGGCCTGCGGTGCCAGCCAGGCGCACATGGCGCCCAGCGACACGATGAAGTTGCCATGGTTGCTCATGCCTGGGGGCACCGGCAGCTTGCGCGAGCCGGTCTTGCTGAGCAGCAGGAACTCGTCCTCGCCGGCCGGCACGCAGATCGGTGGCGGATTGTCGCGCCAGCCTGGCAGCAGCGCATCGAGCGGCTGCGGTTCGATCACCGCGCCGGAAAGGATCTGCGCGCCGATGGTGGAGGCCTTCTCGATCACGCAGACGCTGACGTCGGGCTTCAACTGCTTGAGGCGGATGGCGAACGAAAGCCCGGACGGGCCTGCGCCTACGACGACGACGTCGTATTCCATGGTTTCGCGGTCGCTCATGGCGGGCTCCAGCTGGCTAGTGCGGCATGTTTCCGTTCCCTGACGTATGGAACGGGCAAAGTGGCATTGTCCGGATTCAGGCCGTGCCGGGCAACGGACGCTGCACGAACCCTTGCAAACCCTTCATCCGCCATAGCGATAATCACCCAGCAGCAAACGCCACGGACGAAACCATGAACCAGCAGCCTCCGATCAGCGATCTCGACCTCCGTCGGGCCACGATGTGTCAGCTGCTGCACTGGCTGGCGGTGGAGCGGGTGCAGCCGCAGACGCTGGCGGAGGTCTACCAGGAGGCGATCGAGCGTCTCAATCCGCAGCTCAATGCCTATGTCAGCCTGAGTTCGGCCATGCTGCAGGAACAGGCACTGGCGGCCCAGCACCGTCGTCGCGACGGCGTCATCGGACGGCTTGATGGCCTGCCGATAGCGCTCAAGGACAATTTCGACGTGGCCGGCTGGCCCACCCATGCCGGTCTGGCCGGGCGTCAGCAGCCCGCCTTGGATGATGCGCACGCCGTGGCACGCCTGCGCGCCTCCGGCGCCGTGCTGGTGGGCAAGACCAATATGGACGAAGGCGCCCTGGGCGCGGTCACCAACAACCCGCACTACGGCGCCACCCACAACCCGCATCGCCATGGCTATACCGCGGGCGGTTCGTCGGGCGGCGCCGCTGCGGCGGTGGCGGCGGGCCTGGCGGTGGCGGCGGTGGGGTCGGACAGCCTGGGCTCGATCCGCATCCCCGCCAGCTATTGCGGCATCTACGCTCTCAAGCCGACCCATGGTGAGATATCCGCGCGGGGCATGGTGCCGGCGGCGCGCCGGCTCGATACGGTGGGCCTGCTCGCGCGCAGTGCGGACGACCTCACCGTGCTGCTGCAGGTGCTGGCCGGTTACGACGCTGACGATGCACGTTCGCGCCGCCGTCGCGTGGCCTTGGCGCCGCCGGACTGGGAGCCGGGCCGCCTGCGCGCCGGCTTCCTGCCCAACCTGGCGGCGCTGGGCGTGCTGCCGGAAGTCATCGAAGTGTTCGAAGCGGCCTTGGCCAGGTGGCCGCGCGAACTGGGCGAGCGCCGCACGGTGGATTTCTCCGACTGGGATTTCGCGCGCACGCGCCGGGCCGGCCTGTTGCTGATGGAGGCGGAGATGCTCGGCACCTTTGCCGACGACCTTGCCGATACCGAGCATCGCGTGTCCGAACACTTTCGTCGCCTGCTCGGCTATGCGGCGGGCAAGAGCGCGGCCGACTATGCGGCGGCCGATCGCGTGCTCGACGCGGCCACGCTCAAGATGCGCCGGCTGTTCGCCCAGATCGATGTGCTGGTGCTGCCCACCACGCCGCAAGGCGCGTTTCCGCTGGATGGCCCGGTGCCCGATTCGCAAGCCGACCTGACCAGTTTCGCCAGCCTTGCGGGTTGCCCGGCCGTGAGCATTCCGATGGGTTACCTGCCCAACGGCATGCCGATCGGGCTGCAACTGGTAGGCGCGCGTGGCTCGGATCTGCGCCTGCTGGAGCTGGCTTCAGTGTGTGCCGCGACGCTGGACGTGGAGCCATCGTTTCCGGGCATTGCCTGATCCGGCGCAAACGAGAAGTGACGGCGTGAGCCTGTTTGACGACATGGCGCCCGATGGTTGGCAGACGCTGCCGCTACCGGGTGCGGAACTCTCGCTATGGCCGCACTGGCTGGCGCCTGCGCAGGCCGACGCGCTGTTCGCCGAACTGCAGGCGACGATACCCTGGGAAACTCATCGCATCCGCATCTACGGGCGTGAGGTCGACTCGCCCCGGCTGAGCTGTTGGATCGGCGATGAGGACGCCACCTATGTTTATTCGCACACGCGTTTCGAGCCGCGCCCCTGGACGCCGGGGCTCACGGCGCTGCGGGACCGGCTTGAAGTGGCCTGCGATGCGCGCTTCAACAGCGTGCTGGCCAATCTCTATCGCAACGGCCACGATTCGATGGGGTGGCACAGCGACAACGAAGCGGAGCTTGGCCCACAGCCGGTGATCGCTTCGCTGAGCCTTGGCGCCGTGCGCCGCTTTCGGCTCAAGCCGCGCCGTGCGGAAAACGCACGCAGCGTCCACGTCATCGAACTCGGGCACGGCAGCCTGCTGCGCATGGCGGGCGATACGCAGCGGCTCTATCTGCACGATCTGCCCAAGACCAGCGCGGCCGTGGGGCCGCGAATCAACCTCACCTTTCGCCGGCTTCGGCCAGCGGGACGCTAAGGCGCCGACCCCGCAAGCTATCCATTCCCATGCCCGCCATGCGGTTCGAGCGGTTGCTGCATAGTCCACGCCACCAGCTGGTTGGCCAGGGCATCGGTGGCCTGCCCGAAGGCGGTGACCACCTGGGGAACGGCGGTGCCGGCCACCGGCTGGGTGATTTCGAAGCGATGGGTTGCCACGATGCGCAGGCCCGTATTTTGCACTAGGCGTGCATCGAAGCGGATCACCACCACCGGCTGGGTGCCCTGATACTCGGACTGGAAGGCGCGCAGGTCGCCCGACAGCGAGTAGTCGGCTTGCAGGCTGTCGTCATCGCTGCTGAGGGCAGCGATGCGCCCGTCATCGCGGAAGGCATCGACCAGGCGGTTGCGCAGCAGGGTGGTGGCGGAGTCGCTCCAGCGCGCGCCCTTGTACACGCTGATCACGTCAGGCTGCGGCAGCACGGTGATGCGAGAGCTATCGATCATGTGCTCGGCCTGGGGCGTATCGACGCGCAGCGACCAGCCGACCGGCGGCGCGCTGGCGTGGGCCAGTGGCGTGGCGGGCAGGCGGTAGATGTCCGGCGATTCCACCTTGGGCAATATCGAGCACGCACTGAGCAGCGCGATCGCGGTGAGCAGCGGCAGGTGGCGGGCGGAAAGCCTCATGGCACGAACTCCTTGTTGCGGTCGCGGCCGAGCAGGTAGCTGGCCGGGTTGTCATCGAGGCGGCGCGAGATGCCGCGCAGCGAGCCGGCGGCATCGCGCAGTTCGCGCACCGCCGGCCCCAGTTCACTGAAACCCTGCAGGCCGCCATTGATTGCCGCGCGGTTGTCGCTGAGCAGGTGGTCGATATTGGCGGTGGAGCGTTCCAGCGAGGCCATGGCGTTTTGCGCGCTGTCGAGCGTGGCGCGGGCCTGGTGGTCGATCAGGCCGTTGGTGGTCTGCACCAGTTGCTGGGTCTGCGCCAGCGTGGCATTGGCCTGCTGGCTGGCTTCGGCGAGTTGCTTGAGCAAGGTGCGGATGTCGTCGCGCTGGTCGGAGATCGCGCCGGTGGCCTTGTCCAGGTGGTCCAGGGTGCGGCCGATCCGGTCCATGTTCTCCGGCGACAGCACGGCGCTGGCGCGGGCGACGACCTCATTGATGTTGACCACCAGATCCTCGCCATTGGCGAGGATGCGGGACAGCGGCGAAGGGTCGGCCACGATCACCGGCAGGTTGCCGTCCTTGCCCACCAGCATCGGGCTTTGTGGCGAGCCGCCACTGAGCTGGATCACTGCCAGGCCGGTGACGCCCGTCAGCGCCAGTTTGGCGTGCGTGTCCTGGCGCACCGGCGTATCGCCGCCAAGCCGGACCCAGGCGAGCACCTTGCGCGGATCCTGCGGGTCGAGCTTGAGCTGGCTGACGTCGCCGACCTTGATGCCGTTGTATTGCACGGCACTGCCTTTGGAGAGGCCGGTCACCGCCTCGTTGAAGACGATCTCGTAATCCGCGAACTGCTTGTCGGAGCTGGACTTGGCCAGCCACAACGCAAACAGCAGAGCCGCCGCCACCACGATCACGGTGAACAGGCCGATCAACACATGATGGGCTCGCGTTTCCATATCACTTCACCTCTGGGGAAGGTTCGTTGGCGTGGGCTTCTTCCGCCGCACGGCCACGCGGACCATGAAAATAGGCCTGCACCCACGGGTCGTCGTACCTGGCGACCTCGTCGAGTGGGCCGACCACCAGCACTTTCTTCTGCGAGAGCACGGCCACGCGGTCGCAGATGGTGTAGAGCGTGTCCAGGTCGTGGGTGACCAGGAATACGGTGAGGCCCAGCGCATCGCGCAGGGTCAGGATCAGCTGGTCGAACGCCGCGGCGCTGATCGGGTCCAGGCCGGCGGTGGGTTCGTCGAGGAACAGGATTTCCGGATCGAGCGACAAGGCCCGCGCCAGCGCCGCGCGCTTGACCATGCCGCCGGACAGTTCGGAGGGGTACTTCGTCTCGGCGCCCGCCGGCAGGCCCGCCAGCGCCAGCTTCACGCCGGCAAGGGACTGGGCATCCGGTCGCGTCAGGCCGGCGTGTTCGATCAGCGGCATGGCGACGTTCTCGACGATGTCGAGCGAGGAGAACAGGGCGCCGTTCTGGAACAGCACGCCGAAGCGGCGCTCGGTCAGTGAGCGTTGGTCGGGCGAGAGGCTGAGCAGGTCCTTGCCGAACACGTGGACCTGGCCCGAGGTAGGCCGCTGCAATCCCACGATGCTGCGCAGGAGCACCGATTTGCCGGTGCCCGAGCCACCGACCACGCCGAGGATCTCGCCGCGGCGCACATCCAGGTCCAGGTGTTCATGCACGACCTGCGCGCCGAAGCGGTTGACCAGGTTGCGCACCTGGATCACATCGTCCTGCGGCGGTGGCTTGGGTACGGCGCTCACCAGCCCATCTCCATATAGAACAGCGCGGCGACGGCATCGATCAGGATCACCACGAAGATCGACTGCACCACGCTGGAGGTGGTGTGCTCGCCCACCGACTCGGCGCTGCCGCTGACCTTGAAGCCCTCCAGGCAACCGATGACCGCGATCAGGAAGGCGAATACGGGTGCCTTCGCGATGCCGACCAGGAAATGCCGCACCCCGATATCCGACTTGATCAGGTTGACGAACATCACCGGCGGGATGTCCAGCACCAGCGCGCAGACCAGGCCACCGCCGACGAGGCCGGCGATCATGGCCAGGAAGGTCAGCATCGGCAGCGCGGCCAGCATGGCCAGCACGCGTGGCAGTACCAGCAGCTCCATGGGGTCGAGTCCCAGCGCGCGGATCGCGTCGATTTCCTCGTTGGCCTTCATCGAGCCGATCTGCGCGGTGAAGGCGCTGGCGGTGCGGCCGGCCATCAGGATGGCGGTGAGCAGCACGCCGAATTCGCGCAGGAACGAGTACGCCACCAGGTCCACCGTATAGATGGTGGCGCCAAAATCCGCCAGCACGGTGGAGCCGAGGAAGGCGACCACGGCACCGACCATGAAGGTAAGCAACACCACGATGGGCACGGCATCCAGGCCGGTTTCCTCCAGGTGCGCCACCAGCGAGGTGACACGCCAGCGGCGCGGCAGCAGGACGGTGCGCGCGAAGGTTTGCAGGGTGAGCCCGATGAAACCGAGCAACTGCACCTGCTGGTGCCAGACGTTCTCCATCGCCGCGCCGATGCGCGAGAGCAGGTCGGTCAGGGTGTTGCCCTGGCGGATGAGCTTCGGCTCCCTGTAGTCGGCCATCGCCGCGCCGATGGTCTGCAGCAGGGCGCGCTGGGCGGCCGGCAGGGTCGGGTCGGCCTGGGCCAGGTCGCCCAGGCGGGAGGCGCCCAGCACTTCGGCAAGCAGGGAGGCGCCCGCGGTGTCCAGGGCGCCCAGGCCGCTCAGGTCGATGACGGTATCGGTGCCCAGCGGGGGCTTGAGCGCGGCGACGGCCTGCTCCAGCGAGGCGTAGTGCGCCAGCGTCCAGTCGCCCGCGACTTGCAGCCGGGGCGGCGTGGCGGTGGCATCGAGTTGTGCGCTTCCTGTCGCCATCGACGTACTCATGAGACCGATCTTAGTGGAGTCTGGCGCATGGGTGGTGACGAAATGAAGGTGGCGGTCAGCGCCCGCGGGACTTGTGCGTTCTGTTCCGTTTCCCCGGGGGCGGCGGTGCTCCGCCTGTCGTTTTCCGCTAGATTCCCCACGGATGACCGCCCGCGTCCCGGACGCCCAGGCCAAGGCCCAGTGAAACAACGAATGTCTTCCATGTCCCATCTGGACGCCCTCGAGGCCGAGAGCATCCACATTTTCCGCGAGACGGCGGCTGCCTTCGGGCGCCCGGTGATGCTCTATTCGATCGGCAAGGATTCCTCCGTGCTGCTGCATCTGCTGCGCAAGGCGTTCTATCCGGCGCCGCCGCCGATGCCGCTGCTGCACGTGGATACCACCTGGAAGTTCCGCGAGATGATCGCCTTTCGCGACCAGGTGGCGGCGGCAGGCGACGTCGAGGTGCGCGTGCATATCAACGAGGAGGGCGTGCGCCAGGGTATTTCGCCGCTGGTGCACGGTTCGGCCGTGCACACCGATGTGATGAAGACCGCCGCGCTCAAGCAGGCCCTGGACAAGTACGGCTTCGATGCCGCCATCGGCGGCGCACGGCGCGACGAGGAGAAGTCGCGCGCGAAGGAGCGCGTGTTCTCGTTCCGCAATGCGCAGCATCGCTGGGACCCGAAGCACCAGCGCCCGGAGCTCTGGCATACCTACAACACGCAGATCCACAAGGGCGAAAGCGTGCGCGTGTTCCCCTTGTCCAACTGGACCGAGCTGGATGTGTGGCACTACATCCGCCGCGAGAACATCCCGGTGGTGCCGCTGTATTTCGCCAAGCCGCGGCCGGTGGTGGAGCGCGACGGTGCACTGATCATGGTCGATGACGAGCGCTTCGTCCTGCGCGAGGGCGAAGTGGTCCAGCTGCGCGAGGTGCGCTTCCGCACGCTCGGTTGCTACCCGCTGACCGGTGCGGTGGTTTCGAGTGCCGACACGCTGGACAAGATCATCGAGGAGATGGCCGCCTCGCGCAGTTCCGAGCGGCAGGGCCGGGTGATCGACCACGATGCCAGCGCCTCGATGGAGCGCAAGAAGCAGGAGGGTTATTTCTGATGGCGACCGTGGAGTTCACCCCCATCACGGCGCAGGACACCGCCCAGCTGCTTCGCTTCATCACCTGTGGCAGCGTCGACGACGGCAAGAGCACCTTGCTCGGGCGCCTGCTGTACGACGCCGGCATGGTGCCGGACGACCAGCTCGCCGCGCTGGCGCGCGACAGCCGCAGGCTGCACGCCGAGGCCCCCGAGGCGCTCGACTTCTCCCTGCTCACCGACGGCCTCGATGCCGAGCGCCAGCAGGGCATCACCATCGACGTGGCCTACCGCTACTTCCACACGCCGCGCCGCAGTTTCATCGTGGCCGACTGCCCGGGGCATGAGCAGTACACCCGCAACATGGCCACCGGCGCCTCGAACGCCGAGCTGGCCGTGGTGCTGGTGGATGCGCGCAAGGGGCTGTTGCCGCAGACGCGTCGCCACACCTATATCTGCGCCCTGATGGGGATCCGCCAGGTGGTGCTGGCGGTCAACAAGATGGACCTGGTCGACTTCCGCGAGGACATCTACGCGGCCATCGCCCACGAATACCGCGAGCTCGCCGTGCAGCTTGGCATCACCACGGTGCATGGCCTGCCGGTGGTGGCGCCGGATGGCGACAACGTGGGCCGGCGCTCCGCACGCATGCCCTGGTACCAGGGGCCTTGCCTGCTGGAGCTGCTGGAAGCCGCCGATACGGCGGCCACGCAGGCGGTCGATTTCCGCATGCCGGTGCAGTGGGTGAACCGGCCCGATGCCTCGTTCCGCGGCTACGCCGGCACCGTGTGCGGCGGCAGCATCGCGGTGGGCAGCGAAATCGTGGTGCAGCCCGCCATGCGCCGTGCGCGCATCGAACGCATCGTCACCGCCGATGGCGACCTGTCGAAGGCGGTCGCGGGCCAGGCGGTGACGCTGACGCTGGACCGTGAAATCGACGTGAGCCGTGGCGACGTGATCGCCGATGCGCTGCGCCCGGCCCCGGTGGCCGACCAGTTCGCCGCGCACGTGCTGTGGATGGGCGACGAGCCCCTGCTGCCCAATCGCGCCTATTGGCTGAAGGTCGGCTCGCGCACGGTCAACGCGCGCATCAGCAGCATCAAGCACAAGGTCGATGTGAATACGCAGGCCGAGCTGGCGGCGCGCCGGCTGGAGCTCAACGAGGTCGGCTACTGCAACATCGACCTCGACCACGCCATCGCCTTCGAGTCCTATGCCGACAACCGCACCCTGGGCGGCTTCATCCTGATCGATCGCCAGACCCACGCCACGGTCGGCTGCGGCATGCTCGACTTTGCCTTGCGCCGCGCGGCCAACGTGCATTGGCAGCACACCGACCTGGACAAGGAGGCCCGCAGCGCCAGCAAGGGCCAGCAGGCCCGCTGCCTGTGGTTCACCGGCCTGTCGGGCGCGGGCAAGTCGACCATCGCCAACCTGGTGGAGCGTCGTCTGCACGCGCTGGGCTACCACACCTACATGCTGGACGGCGACAACCTGCGCCATGGCCTGAACAAGGACCTGGGCTTCACCGCGGAGGCGCGCGTGGAAAACGTGCGCCGCGTGGCCGAGGTGGCCCACCTGATGGTCGATGCCGGCCTGATCGTGCTGGTCTGCGTGATCTCGCCGTTCCAGGACGAGCGGCGCTTTGCGCGCAGCCTGTTCGACGAGGGCGAGTTCCTCGAAGTGTTCGTCGACACCACGCTGGAAGAATGCGAGCGGCGCGACCCCAAGGGCTTGTACCGGAAGGCCCGGGCTGGCGAGATCTTCAACTTCACCGGCATCGATTCGCCTTACGAAGCGCCCGAGCACGCCGAGCTGCATCTGCTTACCGCGGGGCGGCGTGCCGAGCAGATGGCCGAGCAGGTGGTGGAGCAATTGCTGGCGGGCATGGAGTCGCATCAGTCGCGCTGAGCGTTGCCGCACCGTCATCCCTGCGAAGGCAGGTATCCGGCGCCTTGGCTTTCATGACGCCTCGCGCAATGCCCAACGTCCCCGGCTCCCCGCTCTCGCGGGGATGACGACCGGAAAGGATGGCGCATCCTTGCCGCGCAACACCGCATCCTTCGCATGCCGCGTCGCAAGACATCCCTCGGATACGCCAACGCATGGCATGTCAATGGCCGCTCAACTTGGAATGTAGCGGCGCCAGCGGCGATAATGCTCCTTTCCCCAGGGCACGACTGCGATGACCGAGAAGACCGTACTCAATGACACCCACCGTGCGCTCGGCGCGCGCATGGTCGACTTCGGTGGCTGGGACATGCCGATCAACTATGGCTCGCAGATCGAGGAACATCATGCGGTGCGCCGAGACGCCGGCATGTTCGACGTTTCCCACATGACCGTGGTCGACCTGCACGGCCCCCGCACGCGGGAGTTCCTGCGCCATCTGCTGGCCAACAGCGTCGACAAGCTGAAGGTGCAGGGCAAGGCGCTGTACTCGTGCATGCTCAACGAGCAGGGCGGGGTGATCGACGATCTCATCGTCTACTTCCTCGGCGAGGAATTCTTCCGCCTGGTGGTGAACGCCGCCACCCGCGCCAAGGACCTGGCCTGGATCGAGGCCCAGGCCAAGGCTTTCGACGTGCAGGTGAAGGAGCGCCCCGACTTCGCCATGATCGCGGTGCAAGGCCCTGGCGCCCGCGCCAAGGTCATCGGCCTGCTGGCCGACATCGACCAGGAGCGCATCGGCAAGCTTGGCAAGTTCGCCGCGGCCGCCGCTCAGGGGCCGCATGGCATGCCGCTGTTCGTGGCGCGTACCGGCTACACCGGTGAGGACGGCTTCGAGATCATCGTGCCGCAGGAGCATGCCGTGGCGCTGTGGCAGGCACTGGCTGCGGCCGGCGTCGCGCCGGCCGGCCTGGGTGCGCGTGACACCCTGCGCCTGGAGGCAGGCATGAACCTCTACGGACAGGACATGGACGAGACCGTGTCGCCGTGGGAGGCCAACCTCGGCTGGACCATCGCGCTCGACGAAGGCCGCGACTTCATCGGCCGCAAGGCACTCGAGGCGCAGAAGGCCGACGGGGTGAAGCGCGTGATGGTCGGTCTGGTGCTGGACGACAAGGGCGTGCTGCGTCACGGCCAGCCGGTGCTCACCGCCAACGGTGCCGGCGAGATCCTCTCCGGCAGCTTCGCGCCGACGCTCAACAAGGCGGTGGCCTTCGCACGCATTCCGGCAGGCGAGCCAGGCGACGTGCGTGTGGACATCCGCGGCCGCGAGGTGCCGGTACGCGTGGTGAAGTACCCGTTCGTACGCGACGGCAAGCCCTGCGAAGGCATCTGACACTTCCCGGCGCCCGGGCCTTTGCAATGGCCCGTGTTGCCATCCGGGTGAAGCGGCTAGAATGACCGCTCCACCACCGACCCGATATCAACGACTGGATTCGATCATGAGCGAGATTCCCGGCGATCTGAAATTTCTCAAGTCCCACGAATGGGCCCGCGTCGAAGACGATGGCCTGGTGCGCGTGGGTATTTCCGAACATGCCCAGGGCCAGCTGGGCGACCTGGTCTACGTGGAGCTGCCGGAGATCGGCACCAGCGTGCAGGCCGGTCATGGCGTGGCCGTGGTGGAGTCGGTCAAGGCCGCCTCGGACATCTACAGCCCGGTGTCGGGCGAGATCGTCGCGGTCAACGAGATCCTCAACGACAAGCCGGAAACCATCAACGAAGACGCCTTCGGTGACGGCTGGATCTTCCTGGTTCGCGCCAGCGACCGCAGTGAGCTGGACGAGTTGCTCGATGCGGACGCCTATGCCGAGCTGGTCGAGAACGAAGATCACTGAGCACCGCGTTCGACGCTTTGCCTGACGCCGGCCGCCCCACGCGGCCGGCGTCTTTTTGAGTATCGACACGGGATGCTTCGCAGCCTCGGCGGCGCCTCGCCGGTCATGATCAGGGCGGCGAATACGCGTCTGCAGATTCCGCCGAATGCGCCGATAGATGTCCAAGGCGAAGTCGGGAAACGATGGGCGAAGATCCTCGCGACGACCGTTCGAGACCCCTTTCGCGGTGTCCGAGGCGGGGGAGGGCGAAAATCTTTCCGAGCCGCCGACCGGTCAATCCAGTCGTGTTTCGTTCATCCAGGAAGACCGCGATCGGGCGTCCGAATGGCGCGCTCGCTCGGCGCCTGAATGCACTTGACAATGGTGCGGATGTGGTGGCTGTAAATCGCACAAACACCCTGTTTTATGCGGGTTTTACGCAATTATTGATTATAGGAACGTATTTTCGTCTAGCGGTATGGACGTCTGATTGAAAATACGTCATGCCCCCCTCCAGGCCTTGTCCGGCGGGGGTTTGGACCCTCCTGGGGGTGGATGAAACGGATTGATTTCATGACTAAAATCAATTGACAGTTGAAATCTTCAGGAATAGCTTTCGCATCGGAACACGGAGAACGGGTGCCATGGCAATATCGAAATTCATCAAGCCTTATATCGAGCATGGAGAAAAGGCCGGCGCAGTACGCAAGATCACGGTCTCGATTCCACTGCACGTTCTGAGGCCCTTGTCTGACGAACGCACCCGTCGTCAGGTGAACAATCTTCGGCACGCCACCAATAGCGATCTGCTTGTGGAGGCGTTCCTACATGCTTTTACTGGGCAACCACTGCCAACTGATGAGGAGCTGAGACGAACTATGGCCACTGCCAAGAAAGCCGCTGCAAAGAAGCCGGCCGCCAAGAAGGCGACCAAGAAGACCGCCGTGAAGAAGGCCGCCGCCAAGAAGCCGGTAGCCCGCAAGCCGGCCGCCAAGAAGGCCGCCGTGAAGAAGGTCGCCAAGAAAGCTGTTGCCAAGAAGCGCCCGGCAGCTGCCAAGAAGGCTGCCGTGAAGAAGGTTGCCGTGAAGAAGGTGGCAAAGAAGGCCGCCAAGAAGACCGTTCGCAAGGCTGCCGCCGCCAAGGTGGTGAAGGCCACCAAGGCTGCCAAGGCACCCAAGGCCGCCAAGGCCTCGAAGAAGTAAGCATCGCTTACACATAAAATAAGCATCACCGACTTTTCTCCCCGCGGTGCCCAGCGCGGGGAGAAACATTCGAAAGAGCGATTCGTCCCGGCCCATGCCGGGACGCTTCGTTTCAGGGGTACGAAAAATTCTTAGCCGGCGCGAGCGCCGCGCCAGCGCAACACCCGCGCCGATCGGGGCGGGCATGCGGCAGCGGTGAAGCTACGTGCGATTTGCCGTAGTGCTGCATTACGGTTACCTTTCGCACATCCGCGCCGCGGAGAGCCTGGGGAGGTTCTCCGCTCCTGGACCACAGGGGGAAAAAGCGCGGGTATCTGATGCCACTCAGCGAGAGACCATGGATACCCGATATATACGTCATGCGCGTCGCCGTGCGCGTGGGGCCGTCCGGCCTGCTGCCATTGCCATTGTCGCTGTCGTCGCCGTGCTCGCGGCAGCTTCATGGTTCCTTATCATCAAGCCGCATGAAGATCTGCTTGAGTCGGAGGCTGGCGGACATCCGTCGACACCGGTGACCGCCGGTCGCGCCGCTCCGCCGGCGCCCGCCAATGTGGCGGCGATGAGTCTCAACCAGCTGCTGTCCGAAGCCCGCAAGGCGGTGAACGAGCAGCGCCTGCTGGCGCCCGCAGGCAATAACGCGTTCGAGTTCTATCTCAATGTGCTGGAGAAGGACCCGGGCAACCAGGTGGCCTCCGACGCGCTGCGCGAGACGTTCCCGGTGGGTGCGAGCGTTGCCGAGCAGGCGATCAACCAGCGCGACTTCAACGAGGCGCAGCGCCAGATCGACCTGCTGGCGAAGGCGGATCCGGCCAACTACACCCTGACCATCCTGCGCTCCAAGCTCGATGCCCAGCGCAAGCTGCAGGATCGCGAGCAGCAGCTGGCCTCGGACAAGGAGAAGCAGACGCAGCTGGCCGCCCAGAAGGCCGCCGCCGATAAGGCGGAAGCCGAGCGCCAGGCGTCGGAGGCACAGCAGAAGGCGGTGGCCGAGCAGCAGCAGAAGGCTGCGCAGGCACGTCTTGCCCAGCAGCAACAGAGCGAAGCGGCTCGCCAGCCATCATCGACGTCGGCAGCGCCGGCTACCGCTGCGGCCACCAGCTCGGCGGCAACGCATGGCCCGGTGCTGATTCGCAACGTCAGCCCGCGTTATCCGGTCACGGCGGTGCGCGCCAACCAGGAAGGCTGGGTGGAGGTGAGCTTCACCATCACGCCTGACGGCAATGTCGACAACGTGCAGGTGGTCGATGCGGAGCCGCGCCATGTGTTCGATCGTGCCGCCGTCGAGGCCGTGAGTCGCTGGAAGTACCAGCCAGCCACCCAGGACGGCTCTCCGATCGCATCACAGGACAAGCGCCGTATCGTGTTCAAGCTCAACTGACCGAAGGGTGCCGCGCAAGCGCGGCATCCTTCAATGCAAAGGCGCCGCATGGTTTCATGCGGCGCCTTTTGCATGTTCGGTGTCGAGCGCGGTCGGACGCGCTTAGCGGTTGGCCCCCGGATTGCTGCTGGCCGTCTTGGTCTTGTTGCGGGTCTTGCCCTTGCCTTTGGTCGTGGTGGCTGTCTTGGCGGCGGGCGCATCGCTCTCGACGCCGGCCCAGTCCACATGGGGCAGGCCCAGCAGGCTGTCGAGCACCATGGGCAGGAGGCCGGAGGGCACCGGGCCGGCAGAGTTCCACAACGTCACCACGCCAACGTGGTACTTGGGCAGGAAGCCGATCATGGTGCGATAGCCTTCGACGGCACCGGCATGGAACACCAGCGTTTCACCGCCGTAGTCGAAGACGCGCCAGCCCAGCGCGTAATAGGCGTCACTCACGCGCGCTTTTCGCCAGGGCGTGGAGCGCTCTTCGTTGGGCGTGGCCACTTCCGGCGCGTGCAAGGTTTCCAGCAGCTTGGGGGACAGCACGTCGGGGCGGCCGCCCATCTGTGCGACCAGCCACTGCTCCATATCGCGCAGGCTGGCGTTGACGCCGGCCGCCGGGGCCACGCGGTAATAGGCCTCCTTCGGTTCGAAGGGAATCCAGCCGCTGCCGCTGGCACGATGCGGGCGCGCCCAGCTCTTGCTGTCTTCCAGGCCTTCGCGGCCGTAGCTGGCCGTCTTCATGCCCAGCGGTAAAAAGATGCGCTGGTCGACCTGCTGCGGAAAGAACTGGCCGGTCTGCGCGTAGACCACGTCGCCGATCAGGCTGAAGGCCACGTTCTGGTAGCCATAGCACTGGCCCACGTCGCAGGTGAGGCTGACTTCGTCGAGCTTGCGCACCAGTTCCTCGTAGGGAATGTTTTCCTCGAGCATGCTGTCGTAGGTGTTCTTCGGCAGCCCCAGGCGCTGGCCGAGGATGTCGCGTACCGTGGCCTGTTCGGCCGCGCTATCGCTCTTGAGCCGGAAGAACGGCAGTACCGAGACGAGCTTGGTGTCCCAATCTAGTTTGCCGTCGTCCACCAGCACGCCGGTCAGCGCAGTGGCGAAGGCCTTGGAAAGCGAGGCCAGGCGAAACACGGTTTCCGGCGTCACCGGCTCGCGCGTGGCGGCATTGGCATAGCCAAGCGTGTCCTCGAACACGACCTTGTCGTCCATGACCACCGCGGTCGCCAGGCCTGCCACCGCATTGCGCTGATCGAGCTTGTCCAGCCATTGCTGATAGGCGGCCAGGGTCTCCTTGACGCGATCGGGTGGCAGCGCTTGCGTCGGCGTGGCAGGGGCGGACGGCGGCGTGGCGGCGCGGGCGGTGAGCGGGACGCTGGAGCAACCCAGTGCCGCGGCAATCACCAGTGAAATCGTGCGAAACGTCATGTTGCTCGGACGCGTTGGTGGCGCCAGTCGGCACCGATGGAACAAGGACAGCACCGGGGGTGGCCGGGCCACGTGGTTGCGGGTGGGGTCCTTCCATGGCGCGTCGGCGAGAGTACCTCAGCTTTTGCCGAAAGTCGCTCTTGCGGAAGTTCGGTGGTGTGGTTCGTCCGGCCAGGCTTTCGCCCGCCGGAATCGTCTAATTATCGTTAAGGATCAGCGCGCTGGCCCGCTCGGCGATCATGATCACCGGCGCATTGGTATTGCCGCTGGGCAGGCTGGGCATCACCGAGGCGTCGACCACGCGCAGGCCATCGATGCCACGCACGCGCAGCTCGCTATCCAGTGGCGCGCCACTGTCGTTGCCCATGCGGCAGGTGCCCACCGGGTGATAGATGGTTTCGGCCTTGCGGCGGATGAAATCCGCATACTCGGCATCGCTGTTCAATGCATGCTCGGGAAACACCGGCGCGCCGCGATAAGGCGCGAAGGCCGCTTGCGAGAAAATCTCACGCGACAGCCGTGCGCCTTCGATCATGCGCTGCAGGTCGTGGCCCTCCGGGTCGCTGAGGTAGTTGGCGTGGATGGCGATGGGTTGCGCAGGGTTCGCCGAGCGCAGGCGCAGCCGGCCGCGACTGCGGGGATGCAGATAACACGCGTGCACGGTGTAGCCATAGCCCGGCAGGCGATGGCGGCCATGATCATCCAGCAATGCCGGCACGAAATGGAATTGCAGGTCGCAGCGTTCGTCGGTGGCCAGCCGGCTGCGCACGAAGCCGCCCGCCTCGGCCACGTTGGAGGTGCCCGGCCCCTCGCGATGGCGCAGAAAGCGCCAGCCGGCGGCCAGCTCGTTGAGATGGTCGTAGGTGATCTTCCGGGTGCTGCCGTCGAGCGTGCAGATGTCCAGATGATCCTGCAGGTTGCCACCCACCTCTGGCAGGTCGGCCGCCACCGCGATGCCGTGTTCGCGCAGATGGTCGGCCGGTCCGATGCCAGACAGCATCAGCAACTGGGGGGTATTGATCGCGCCGCCCGCCAGGATCACCTCAGCGGCCTCCAGCACGTCCGTGCCGCCCTGCAACTGCACGCCCACCGCACGCCCCTGGCGAATGACCACGCGCGCCACGGCGGCCCCGGTGCGCACCTCCAGATTCGGCCGCTGGCGCGCGGGCTGCAGATAGGCGACGGCCGTGGAGCAGCGTGAGCCATCGCGCTGGGTGACCTGGTAGAGGCCGAAGCCGTCCTGCCGAGGACCGTTGAAATCGTCGTTGCGCGCAAAACCCGCGCTCGCTGCCGCGTCGACGAACACCGTCGACAACTCGTTGTGATAGCGCAGGTCGCTCACCCCCAGCGGGCCACCCACGCCGTGCAGGTCGCTGGCGCCGCGACTGTTGTCCTCGCTGCGCAGAAACCAGGGCAGCACCTGCGACCACGACCAGCGCGCATCGCCGGTGGCGCGGGCCCAGCCGTCGTAATCGCCGGGCACGCCGCGCACATAGCACATGGCGTTGATCGAACTGGAACCGCCCAATGTCTTGCCGCGAGGCCACCACAACGTGCGGCCGAGCAGTTGCGGCTCCGGCTCGGTGCGGTAGTTCCAGTTGAGCCGGCGGTTGTTGGCCAGCCGCGCGATGCCGGCGGGCATGTGGATCAGCGGGTTCCAGTCACGCGGGCCCGCTTCCAGCAGCAGCACGCGCTTGCCGGCATCGGCGCTCAGGCGATTGGCCAGCACACAGCCGGCCGAGCCGGCGCCAACGATGATGAAGTCGTAGCTCACACGCTTTCCCTTGTCCTGGACCGTCATCGCCGCATGCTAGTCTGTTCCGGACCCATGCTGGAAATGCCGGTGAACGCCTCCCGACCCGCCGCAGCGAACGAAGGCCTCGCCTCGACCCTGTCGGCGGTGGCCTTCTTCTTCGTGATGACGGCCTACTACATCATTCGACCCGTGCGGGATCAGCTCAGCGGTGCGGTCGGCTCGCAGTCCCTGCCGCTGTTCTACGGCAGTACGTTCCTCGTGATGTTGTTGCTGACCCCCGTGTTCGGCGCGCTGGTCGCGCATTTCCCGCGCAAGCGTCTGCTCGGCTGGAGCTACAGCTTCTTCATCGTCGGCCTGCTCGCTTTCGTGCCCGCCTTCCTGGCGCAGGACCGCATCGGCGCGCGGCAACTGGGCGTGGTGTTCTTCGTCTGGGCCAGCGTGTTCAACCTGTTCGTGGTGTCGCTGTTCTGGAGCTTCATGGCGGACATCTTCCACAGCGTGCAGGCGCGCAAGGTGTTTCCGCTGATCGCGCTGGGCGGCATGGCTGGCGCCGTCTTCGGGCCGCTGGTGACCAAGCTGCTGGTGCAGATCATTGGCGTGGCCCCGTTGCTGATGGTATCGGCGGTCGCTCTTGGGGTGGCGCTCGCGTTGCTGTTCACGCTGTCCACGAACCATGATTGCCGTGAGCCATGGCATCGCGACGAGGTGATCGGCGGCTCGCTGTGGGCGGGCATCAAGGAACTGTGGACGCGCCCGTTCCTGCGCTACATGGCGATCCTGATAGTGCTGGGCGACGGCATTGGCACGCTGGCCTACGCACTGATCGCCGATTACGCGAAGTTGCACCTGCCGGACAAGATCGCCCGCACCTCGTTCTACAACGACCTGGACTTGGCCACCAACATCCTCGGCGCGGCGCTGCAACTCACGTTGACGCGCTGGCTGCTGATGCGCAAGGGCGCGGGGTGGGGACTGGTGGTGCCATCGCTGGTCAACCTGGTGTTGCTGGTGCTGGTGGCAGTGCTGGGCATCGGTCATATCGCCGTGCTCGGGTTTGCCGTGCCCATGCTGTCAGTGATGATGATCGGCACGCGTGGTTTTGCCTATGGCATGACCAAGCCCGCAGCGGATGCGCTGTATACGCGCGTGCCGCGCGAGACGCGCTACAAGGGCAAGAACTTTGTGGAGACGGCGATCTGGCGCTTCGGCGATGTCGTGGTCACCAGCGGCGTCACGCTGCTTGGCAAGTTCGGCGTGGCTGTCGGCGGCATGGCGGCGATTGGCGCGGGCATATCGGTGCTAGCCACCTGGGTGGCCGCACGCGCCGGCCGTTCGCCCGACCTGCTGCCGGAGCAGCAGGTCGAATCGGCAGGCAAGGTGGCGGCGCCGGCCGCGCGGCCTTCGATCAGCTCGTGATATAGCGCTGCAGCTGTTCGATCTGTTCGGCCTGGGCGTCGATGACTTCCTTGACCAGGTCGCCGATCGAGATGACGCCGATCACCTGCTCGCCGCGGACCACCGGCAGGTGGCGGATGCGGCTGTCGGTGCAAAGACGCATGCAGTCGAACACGTCGGTATCCGGCCCGACCGTGAGCGGCGGGCTGCTCATGATTTCCGAGACGGGGGTTTGCGCGGAGGAGCGGCCCTGCAGGATCACCTTGCGGGCGTAGTCACGCTCGGAAAGGATGCCCACCAGCCGCTCGCCACGCATCACCAGCAGCGCGCCGACGCGGCGCTCCGCCATGTGCTTGATCGCTTCGAGTACGGGCGCGTCCGGTGCGATGCTGTAGATGTCGCTGCCCTTGCCTTCCAGCAAATGCTTGACCTGGCGCATGCTTGAACCTCCCACGTGGCCGCAGACGGGGCCGCATGGGATCAGTCTAGCGCCGCCGCTGCGCCGTGGTGTTGGGGGGATGTGAAGCACAGACTGCTGGTGTGACCCGGCCGCCGTCACCGGTGGCCGCGCTCGGGTCGCACCCGGGGCGGGTGCTCCTGGTCGATGAAATACAACGGTCGCTGTTTGCTCTCCGCGTAGTTGCGGCCCAGGTATTCGCCGATGACGCCCAGCGCCAGCAGTTGCACGCCCCCCAGGAACAGGATCACCACCATCAGCGAAGGGTAGCCATGCACCGGGTCGCCCAGCAGCATGGCCTTGCCGAACACCCACAGCCCATACAGGAAGGCGAGCAGCGACGACAGCACGCCGACCCAGGTGGCCAGCCGCAGCGGCACGGTGGAAAACGAGGTGATGCCCTCGATGGCCAGGTTCAGCAGTCGCCAGTAGTTCCACTTGGTGTTGCCGGCCTGGCGCGGTTCGCGCAGGTAGTACACCGCGGTCTGCCGGTAGCCGATCCAGGTGAACAGCCCCTTCATGAAACGCTGGCGTTCGCGCAGCTGGCGCAGCGCCTCCAGCGCGCGGCGCGAGAGCAGGCGGAAATCGCCGGTGTCGCGGGGTACGCGAGTGTCCGACAAGCGCTCCATGCTGCGGTAGAACAGGGCGGCGGTGAGGCGCTTGAAACCCGTTTCGCCCGCGCGCGCCGTGCGCGTGGCATAGACCACGTCGAAGCCCGCGCGCCACTGTTCCACCAGCGAGGGAATCAGCTCAGGCGGGTCCTGCAGGTCGGCATCGATGACCACGGCAGCGTCGGCATCGACATGATCGAGGCCCGCCGTCAGCGCGGCCTCCTTGCCGAAGTTGCGTGACAGCCGGATCGCGCCGGTACGCGCGTCGCGGGCCATCAGCCCTTCGATGATCGGCCAGGTGGCATCGCTGCTGCCGTCGTCCACGTACAGCACGTTACCGTCCAGCGGCAGCTCGTCGAGCACGCGGCCGAGCCGGTCGTGGAATGTCTCCAGCACGGCAGCTTCGTTGTAGGCGGGTACGACGACGGTGAGGCTGGGCATGAGTGATGCAGGCGTTCCACGGGAAGTCGCCGCATGCTAGTGCACCAGCCATCCTGCGGCGAGCGTCAGCGGCGTCGGGTCTCGCGCGGCGGCGGCTGGCTGCGCAGGTAGCCGGGGCCACCGAGCTGGGCCATCTGTTGCTGGATCCAGTTGGCGCGGCCCTGCACATAGGCGGTGGGGTGGTCGGCATGGAACCGGCGAGGGTTCGGCAGCACCGCCGCCAGCCGCGCCGCCTGCGCCGGGCTCAACTGGGACGGCGGTTGATGGAAGAACGCATCGCTGGCCGCACCCACCCCGTAGATGCCATCGCCCAGCTCGGCGATGTTCATGTAGACCTCGAGAATGCGCTGCTTGGGCCAGGTCAGCTCGATCAGCACCGTAAAGTACGCCTCCAGCCCCTTGCGCACGAAGCTGCGGCCATTCCACAGGAACAGGTTCTTGGCAGTCTGCTGGCTGATCGTGCTGGCGCCGCGCAGGCGGCGGCCCTCGTCGGCGGCATCCATGGCGTGCTGGATCGAGTCGAAGTCGAAGCCATGGTGGAACGGAAACTTCTGGTCCTCGCCCGCCACCATCGCCAGCGGGACATAGGGCGACACCTGGTTCCAGGGCACCCAGCGATGCTGCAGGTGGAAATCCTGCTCGCCATGGATCAGCGCGCTGGCGCGGCGCTCCATCATCACCGCCGATGTCCACGGCGGCACGAAGCGCAGTACCAGCACCGCCAGCCAGCTCAGGGCCAGCCAGGACACCGTGAGCAGGGCCAGCAGGCGAAGCAGGCGGGAGAGCGGCGGGCGTCGTAGGGTCATTGGCGGCGCGAAGACAGGGGCGGCGGCAGTATAAGGGCCTCGCTCCATGCCTGGCCGGTGGTCGTTGAGCCCCGGCACGGGCGACCCCATATGGTGGGATTGCTCTTGAGAGGTCCATGGCTGTGGAAACCGTGCTTGTCGAAGATGTGCTGCATCGCTTCATGCTTGAACGTGCCGGCGTGCGCGGCGTACTGGTGCGGCTGGGGCCGGCCTGGCGCGAAGTGGCCGGCCGCTCGGCCTATCCTGCCGCGCTGCGTTCCGTGCTGGGCCAGACCCTGGCCGCCAGCGCGCTGCTGACCGGCAACATCAAGTTCGAAGGTGCGCTGTCGGTGGAGTTGAAGAGCAGCGGTCCGTTGCGCCTGCTGTTTGCCGAATGCACCGAGCAAGGCCGCCTGCGCGGTCTGGCGCGCTGGAGCGACCCGCTGCCCGAGCCGCTGGACCTGGCCACCCTGCCCAGCGCCATCATGGCCATCACCATCGGCCATGCCGAGCGCGGCCAGCGCTACCAGGGCCTGGTCGACCTGCAGCATCCGGCGCTGGCGCCCGCGCTGGAGAACTATTTCAGCCAGTCCGAACAGCTGCCGGCGCGCATCGTGCTGGCCGCCGACGGCGAGCACGCGGTGGGGCTGATGTTGCAGAAGCTGCCGGACGAAGGCGGCTTCGATGCGGCGGAGGACGAGGACGCCTGGACGCGCATCCAGCACCTCACTGCCACGCTAGGCGACGAGGAACTGCTGAGCACGCCGCCGGAGCAATTGCTCTATCGCCTCTATCACGAGGAGTCGGTGCGCCTGTTCGAGCCGCGTCCGCTGGCTTTCGGCTGCAGTTGCACGCGCGAGCGGGTGGAGTCGGTGCTGCGTTCGCTGGGCCGCGACGAGGTGGAGGCGGCGCTGGAGGCACGCGATGGCGAGATCGAGGTGATCTGCGAGTTCTGCGCCCAGCGCTATACCTTCGATCGTGTCGATGCCGAGCATTTGCTCAGCGTGAGTCCCGCGGCGACCGCGCCGACCACGGCGCAATAACGGCAGTCATGGATGTCGGCATGCGGCCCGCCTTGCGCGGGCCGCATCGTCTCAGGGCAGCGCGAAATTGTGTTCGCGCTGCAGCCATACCTCGGCCATCTTCGGCGTGGCGAACAGGAAACCCTGGCCGTAGCGGCAGCCGATGCGCAGCAGCGCCTCGCGCTGTTCCTCGTCCTCGATGCCCTCGGCGATCACCTGCATCTGCAGGGAGTTGGCCAGCGCCTGGATCGCACGCACCACGGCGGTGCCGTGGCCGCCCTCGCGCGGCAATTCCACGATGAAGGAGCGATCGATCTTCAAGGTTTCGATCGGGTACTGGTGCAGGTAGCTCAGCGAGGAATAGCCGGTGCCGAAGTCGTCCAGCGCGATGCTCACGCCATGCGAGCGCAGGTTGTCCAGCATGCGCTTCACCTGCACGGCGTTTTCCAGCAGCGCGCGTTCGGTCACCTCGATGCGCAGGCAGCGCGGCGGCAGGTGGTGCGCCTGGATCAGTTCGAGCAGGCGGGTGTCCAGGTCGGCCGAGCGGAAATGCCGCCCGGAGACGTTGATGCTGACAAAACCCTCGTTGCCGGCCAGCGCCTCGGCCTGCGCGCAGACCTGCTCGAAAATCTGCCAGTCGATGCTTTCCGCGCAGCCGCTTTCCTCGGCCACCGCGAGAAAGTCGGCCGGCGTGAGCAGGCCGCGATCGGGATGGCGCCAGCGCAGCAATGCCTCGTAGCCCACCGTGCGGCCGCTCTGCAGCATCACGATGGGCTGGTAGAACGGCACGAATTCGTTGCGGCTGAGCGCGCGGCGCAGATCGCCTTCCATTTCCAGCAGGGATAGCGCCTCGCGGCGCAGGCGATCGTCGAATATGGCGGCGCGATGGCGGCCTTCGTCCTTGGCGCGATACATCGCCGCGTCGGCGTCGCGCAGCAGTTCCTCCGGCCGCTGGTAGTGCGGGCTGGGCAAGGCGATGCCGATGGAAGCGGAGGTGAAGATTTCCTTCGCGCCGAGCCGGAACGGCGTCTGCAGTTCGTCGATGATGCGCTCGGCGATCAGCAGGGCCATCTTCGGGTCGGTGATGCCCTCGGCCAGCACCGCGAACTCGTCGCCGCCCAGGCGCGCCACCACGTCGCGCGTCTTCAGGCAGGCGCGGATGCGGCCGCCCACCTGGAACAACAGATCATCGCCGACCAGATGGCCGACCGAGTCGTTGATGACCTTGAAGCGGTCCAGGTCGATGAACAGCACCGCGAACAGTTCCTGCGTGTCGCTGTGATAGCGCTGCAGGGCCTGCTCCATGCGTTGCAGCAGCAGGGTGCGATTGGGCAGGCCGGTCAGCGAGTCGTGCAGGGTCTCGTACTTCAGGCGGCGCTCGACGCGCTCGCGCTCGGCGATCTGCTCGCGCAGGTCGCGGTTGGCCAGCGCCAGCGCGCGCGTGCGTTCGGTGACGCGGCGCTCCAGGCTGGCATAGGCCTGCTTCAGCGATTCGGTGGTGTGCTTGCGCTGCAGCGCATTGGCCACGTGGTAGCCGACGAAGGTCAGCAGCTCCTGGTCGCGCACGTCGTAGGTGTGCTCGGGCGAGTAGCTCTGCACCGCCAGCACGCCCATGGCGCGATCGCCCCAGATCAGCGGCACGCCCAGCCAGCACACCGAGCGCGAGCCGCGATGGGTCAGCTCGCCCAGGCGTTGCAGGCGTTCGAATTCCTCCGGGTCGGCCAGCAGCGGCTTGCCATGGCGCAACACGTATTCGGTGACGCCCCGGCCATGCGCGCGCGGCAGGCGCACGGTGTCGAACTCGTCGACGGAGTAGGGGAAGCTCAGGGTCTTCTGCTCTTCATCGAGCAGCGCGATGTAGAAATTGCGCGCGTACAGCAGCCCGCCGATCACGCGGTGCACGGCGGCGTAGAAGTTGTCCAGGCTCTCGGAAGCGTTGGCCAGCTCGGCGATGCGGAACAGCGCCGCCTGCAGGCGTTCGCCGCGCTGGCGCTGCAAGACCTGCTGGCGCAGCACGCGATTGGCCTCGCGCAACGCCGCCGTGCGGCTGGACACGCGGCGTTCCAGTTCCTCATGCGCTTCGCGTCGTTCCAGCGCGGTCTGCACATGCTTGGCCACGTAGCTGAGCAGCTCGCGGTCGTGCTGGGTGTAGTGGGTGTCCTCGCGATAGCTCTGCATCACGATACCGCCCACCACGCGCCCGTCGCGCAGCAGCGGCACGCCCAGCCAGTGCTCGCACACCGGTCCCAGCAGCACGAAGCGGCCCTTGAACTGCTCGGTCAGCTCGGCCACCGAGCCCATGATGGCCTGGCCGCACTGCAACAGGTTCCAGGTGAGGCTGTGGCGCATATCCTGCAGCGGCACCGCCTCGTCGTGCGCGGGCGGCTCCTTGTCCATGGTGTCGACGTAGTACGGGAAGCGCACTGTGTCGGTGGCCGCGTCGTACAGCGCGATATAGAAATTCTCCGCGTACATCAGGCTGCCGAGGATGGCGTGCAGCGAGTGCATCATCTCGGTCATGTTGTGCTCGGCACCCGCCTGGTCGGCGATGGCGTAGAGCGCACGCTGCAGTCGTTCGGCCAGGGCCAGCCGCGAGATCGCCTCGTACAGGCGCGAGGTTTCGGCAAGCTGGCGCAGGCGTGTGGCCGCCAGGCGACCGAGCCAGGCCAGGTGATCCTGCAGCGCGTCGGGGACGTCCCCGCCCGGCAGTTCGAGCACGAGCGAGCGCAGGCCTTGCGGATCCTCGGCCAGTTCCAGCTGCTTGCCGGTGCCTGCGGCCGGGGCAGGGTCGCCGAGCAGGTGCCAGTGCAGGCGCCCTTGTACGCCCAGTTCGGCCAACATGGCCTCGCAAATCTCCAGCACGCAAGCAGCATCAGCCGCGCGGAACAGTCGTTCCACGGCGGCGTGCATGGCAGCGACATTGCTGTCTGCAGGCCAGGGCATGGGCATAGTGCTGGTAGGTACCGATGTCATCAGTCGCAGGCGAATCCGTGCTTTGTCGACAAAGGCGACTATATAGCGCCTCTGTTCAGCTTTGTCGCTGACTGTTTCACCCTGGCGTGGTTGGCGCTGTCCAAGGCTGGCGAGTTTCTGGCCGACACCGTGATGAGATTCCGCCTACACGGTGGACTGGAAACATATCGCGGCGGAGGTCATGGATTTTCGGGGAACCTGGCACGCTTCTTGATGTCAAAAAAACGTGATTCCAGGGAGCCCTTGACCTAACCCAAGGGCAACTTCTGGGTGTTAGTAAAAAGTAAAATGTGATACCGTGGCGCTTGATCGTCTCTGGGAGAGGGCGATTCCTTGTCCCGTCCAACGGTATCGCGGGGGTTTTCGCGTAGATGCGTCGCTTGTTGCTGTCATTGCCACTGCTGTTGATGCCGTTTATCGCGGCAGGGCAGTCTGCGGCCAGCGACCCATACGACGTGGCGGGCCGCCTGCTGGCGCAGGCGCCTGACCAGGTGGCGCAGATCGGCCCCGGCGTAGCGGTTCCGCTGTGGCGTGGCGCCGATGGTCATTGGCTGGCCTTGCAGGCGAGCAACAACACGCTGACCACCACGCAGCTTGCCGATGCGCCGCTGCAGTTCCGTGCGGTGGATGCCGCCTCCGTCCTCTCCAGCAACTTCCAGTATGGGCTGGGCCCGAACCTGCAGGCACATGTCGGCGTCAGCGAACACAACTGGGCCAACAACCAGGCACCTCGTGTCATCGGCAGCGAAGTGGGGGCTACCTACAACAGCGGCCGTTACACCCTGGGGCTCAGCGTGGGCGCCAATAGCGTGCCGGGCAACGCCACGCTGCCGCGCTTGCTGCCAGGTGCCTTGCCTGGTGTGAATGGGCTGCCGGGTTTCGATAGCAGCACGCAGCTCAATGCCCGTGGCCGCCTGGCGCTGGACGGCGCCAGCGGTATCGATCTCGGCGCCAGCGTTGGGCGCGTACGCCTGTTGCCGGGCAATCTGCTTGGCATCAGCACGCTCGACCAGAAGGCCTTGAGCTTTGGCGTCGATCGGGGTCCGCTGAGCGGCAGCATCGTCGGTCGCACCATGCAGCCGGAGGCCGGCGTGCCGGGCGTTGGCTACCAGGATCGTCACTGGAACAGCATCGACCTGGGTGTCACCTGGCGCTTGCCGTGGCAGGGTCAATTGAGCGTCGGCGCGCAGAACTTGTGGTCATCGGGCAGCGGCGCGAATACGCCCATGGGCCCGGAGCCGGATCAGTCGCGCACACCTTACGTGCAATATCACCAGGATCTTTGAGCCCGCATCCACAGGGGCGGGCGTCAAAAAAACGCCGGGCATGAGAGCCCGGCGTTTTTTGTTTGGCGCGTGACGATCAGTCCTGCTGGCGAATGCGCAGGTCGCCGCTGAAGGTCTCGACGCTGATCTTGCCGTTGCCGCCGCCCACGGTGGCCTGAAGCTCGCTGCCGGGGCCATGTTCCACCTTCTTGACCGTGCCGAAATCGCTGCGCAGGTCGCCGCTGAAGGTGTTGGCGTGGATGGTGGCCGAGGTGCTGGCGGGAATCTGCAGCTGCACGTCGCCACTCATGCTGTCGACATCGAAGGTGCCGCCCGGGGCGAGGCCGCCGGCCAACTGCACGTCACCGGAAACCGTGCTGAGGTTGAGCTTGCGCCAGGGCCCGCCACCGACGCGGATGCGCCCGGATACCGTCTGCAGTTCGGCTTCAGCGCCGATGTTGGGCGCAAGGATGTCACCGCTGACCGTCTGCAGCGATACCTTGCCCGCGCTGCCGGCCAGCTCGATGCTGCCGCTGACGCTGTCCACGTCGGCGATCGGCGTGCGGGCGTTCACGCGGGCCTTGCCGCTGACCGTGTTCACGCTGATCTTGCCGCCGTCGATGCCATCGATGCTCAGCGGCGCGCTGACCACGTCGACATCCAGCGAGGCCCCCTTGGGCACGCGGATATCCAGCGTGGTAGCACCCATCGAGGTGTCGCTGTTCCAGTTGAACCAGCCCGACTTGCCCTGCGATTGCACCTTGATGGTCATGTCGCCGTTGCTGCCCTCGATGGCGAGCGGCTTGGCGCCATCGCCGAGACGGCCGCCCACCTGCACCTGGTTGCGATCCCACGCGGTGATGGTGACGGCGCCTTTGACGTTGCTGATGCTGACGTGCACGTTGGGCGTGGCGTCGTGCGTGAGATTGATGGGCGTATCGGCCAGGGCTTGGCCGATCGACAGGCTGAGCAGGAGTGGGAGGATGCGTACGGTTTTCATGCTGAAGGCTCCGCTGGACTCAACCAGCCTGGTGTTCCATCTGACGCAGTTGCGATTGCTGTTTTTGGGTGCGATATAGCAGGCGCTGCAGCGCGGGGGAATCGGGGGCCTGCTCGATGGCCTGACGCAGTTCCATGCTGGCGGCATCGAGTTCCACCGCGGCACCGGCAAGGCGCGGATCGGTGGGGCGCCAGCGTGCCGCGTCCGGCGTGGCTTGGGCGGCGCTGACGCTGGCGGGCTGCTCACGCAGGTGCACGACGACGCTGCCGGCAAACAGGGCCAGGCCAGCCACGCTGGCGGCCAGCAGCCAGCCCTGGCGACGGCGCGATGGCTTGTCCGCGATCGGCATGGCGGCATCGGCCGCATCCAGCGCGGTATCCAGCGCGGGCCACAGGTCGCGGCGCGGCGTCACCGGTTCGCGCAGGGCGCGGGTCTGGCGGAGCCATTCGAATTCGTTCATGAGCGTTCTCCCAATACTTTTCGCAGCAGGCCGCGCGCACGGTGCAGTTGTGCCTTGGACGATCCCACTGCCATACCCAGCTCGGCGCCGATTTCCTCGTGCCGCCAGCCTTCGATGTCATGCAACACCAGTACGGCGCGCGCACGGGGCGGCAGCTTGCCGATGGCGCGTTCCAGTTCCTCGCGCTCAGCGGCGCAGAACGGTGTTTCACCATGATCCGGAATAGTGTCCTCGTCCATCATCGTGACCGGGTCGGCGCCACGCGACCGGATATCCATCAGCGCGACATTCACGGCGAGCCGGTACAGCCAGGTGCTGAACGCGCTTTCATGGCGAAAGCCGGCCAGCTTCTGCCAGGCGCGCACGAACGCGTCCTGGGTGAGATCTTCCGCGCGGGCGTGATCGTAGCCGGCGAGCCGGTAGACCGCGCCATAGATGCGGTCCACATGCAGTCGATAAAGCCGCTGGAACGCCTGTCGATCACCCGCAGCGGCCGCGCGGACGTCGTCCGTGTCGGTGGAGTCCGCGGCAGGCGCAGGCGGCATGGGGCTTCCGTTGGCGGGGCAGGCGGCAATCATCTTGCCAGCTTGGATGCGCCGGTGCGTGGCAAGGTTTAACGAGGGGGGAGGCGAAGCCCGTTCTGCCGGCCGCATGACGGCCGGCAGAACGGGGTGACTCAGGAGGCGACGGCGGTGCGCGGGGGCGCCGCGGCTTGATCCAGCGCCTTGGCGACGCGCTGCTGTTCGGCATGCAACTGCTGCGGCATGCGGGCGCCGAAGCTGTGCAGGTAATCGCCGATATCGGCCAGTTCGGCCGTCCAGCCAGCGTGGTCGACATGCAGCAGGGTGTCGACCGTGCGTGGGTCGAGGGCCAGCTCGTCGAGCTTGAGTTCGCCCTTGGCGGGCACTGTGCCGATCGGCGTCTCGGTGCCGCTGGCGCGGCCTTCGACGCGATCGATCATCCATTCCAGCACGCGCAGGTTGTCGCCGTAGCCCGGCCACAGGAAGCGGCCATCCTCGCCCTTGCGGAACCAGTTGACGTGGAAGATCTTCGGCAGTTTCGCGCCCGGCCGGTCAAACGATAGCCAGTGACGGAAATAGTCGCCATAGTGGTAGCCGGCGAACGGCTTCATCGCCATCGAATCGCGGCGCAGCACGCCCACTGCGCCGGTGGCGGCGGCGGTGGTTTCCGAACCCATGGCGGCACCCACCAGCACGCCGTGCGCCCAGTCGCGCGCCTCGAACACCAGCGGGATCAGCGAGGGGCGACGGCCGCCGAACACGATGGCGCTGATCGGCACGCCCTGGGCGTCCTCGGCATGCGGCGACCAGGTCGGGCACTGGCTGGCGCTGACGGTGAAGCGGGAGTTCGGATGGGCCGCCGGACCGTTGGCGGGGTCATACGGACGGCCCTGCCAGTCGGTGACGGGCGACCCTGGCAGGCCTTCCCACCAGGGCTGGTTGTCGGCCGTGACGGCGACGTTGGTGAAAATGGTGTCGCGCGCGATGCTGGAAAGCGCGTTCGGATTGGTCGCTTCGCTGGTGCCCGGCGCCACGCCGAAGAAACCGGCTTCCGGATTGATCGCGTAGAGGCGGCCGTCCGCGCCGGGGCGCATCCAGCAGATGTCGTCGCCCACGGTCCACACCTTCCAGCCGTCCTTGCGGTAGCCCTCCGGCGGAATCAGCATGGCCAGGTTGGTCTTGCCGCAGGCCGATGGGAACGCGGCGGCGATGTAATGCGTTTCGCCCCGGGGATTCTCGATGCCCACGATCAGCATGTGCTCGGCCAGCCAGCCTTCGGACTGGGCCTGGTAGCTGGCGATACGCAGCGCATGGCACTTCTTGCCCAGTAGCGCGTTGCCGCCGTAGCCGGAGCCATACGACTTGATGGTCAGCTCTTCGGGGAAGTGCATGATGAAGCGGCGCTCCGGGTCCAGCTCGCCGGTGGAGTGCAGGCCCTTCACGAAGCTGCCTTCGCGCTCGATACGGGCCAGCGCGGCGGCGCCCATGCGGGTCATGGTGCGCATGTTGATCACCACGTACGGGCTGTCGGTGATCTCCACGCCACAGCGGGCCAGCGGCGAGTCGATCGGCCCCATGCAGTAGGGGATCACGTACATGGTGCGGCCTTCCATGCAGCCGTCGAACAGCGCATCCATCTTGGCGTGCGCGTCGGCCGGCGCCATCCAGTGATTATTGGGGCCGGCAGCTTCCTCGTCCCGGGTGCAGACAAAGGTGAGGTGCTCGACGCGGGCCACGTCGGAGGGGTTCGAGCGGTGCAGGTAGCAGCCCGGATGGGTCTGCTGGTTCAGCTCGATCAGGTCGCCGGTCTGCAGCATCTGCTGCACCAGCTGCCGGTATTCGGCATCCGAGCCATTGCACCAATGGATCTGCGCAGGGCGGGTCAGGGCCGCCACTTCGTCAACCCAGCGCTGCAGCGCTTCCAGCTTGCTCGACATCGCGTTCCTCACTCTGGTCTTAGGCCAAAAAAGAGCGAAAACGGTAACTTGCGATGACTGGCATGGCAAGGCGAGGTGCAGCAAAAGGCAACTGGGCGCACCCCTAAAACACCGCTCCGGCCGGCAGTTAGGCAGGAACGTGCAGACCACTTCGGGAAGTGGACTGCCAGAGGCGTTGGGCCATAGAAAACGCCACCCGAAGGTAGCGTTCTTTGTAGTGGAAATTCCTGCTGTGGCCTGGGCTTAGGCTGGGGTAAGGGTGCGGATCATGTGCTCGACGTAGGCGTCGAACTCATCATGACTGATCCGCGGCAGGCCCAGGGTGAAGTTGAGCTGCAGGAAGCCGACGTACGCGGCATAGGTGAGGCGGGCGCGATTGAGCGCCTCTTCGGGCGGCAGGCCGGCCTCGCGGTAAATATTGGTGAGGAACTCCATGCGCCGCTGGGACACCCGGGCCATCACCGGTACCACCTGCGGGTGGTCCAGTGCCTTGAGCAGGGCGGCGTAGACGCGATGGGGTGCCAACTCGTGGGCCACGCGGCGGAACAGTTCCGGCAGGCGTGCGCGCGGATCGGGCATGGCCTCGATCTGCTCGATGACTTCGCGCTCGCCGTATTGCTCCCAGCGTTCCAGCGAGGCTTGCAGCAGCGCTTCGCGGGTACGGAAATGCCAGTAGAAGCTGCCCTTGGTCACGCCCAGTTGGCGCGCCAGGGCCTCGACGGCGAGGGCGCCTACACCCTGGTCGGCGATCAGCTTGAGAGCGGCGTCTTCCCAATCTTCAGCGGAAAGTCGGGTGCGTTCGGGTTTGGCGCTTGCATTCATGGATGCATGGTAGCCCCAGTCGGCGGGTTTGCAATTGGCGGCGGGGCAAGTCGTTGAATTGGCGCGGTCATGCGGCGGCGCATATTGACGTGGCCATTTGTCGCGATCCATACTCGTGCGTATGGTATCCGCATCGCCCATTGAGAAGACCGTGTCCCGCGTCACCGCCGCCGATGGCCTGGAGCTGGCGGTCGAGGTGCGGCATCCCTCCGGCACCCCCACGCTGCTGTTCGCGCATGGCTTCGGCCAGACCCGTGGCGCCTGGCGCGGCACGGCGGCGGCGCTGGCCGCGCAGGGTTATCGCTGCGTCACCTTCGACAGCCGTGGCCATGGCGAAAGCGGACGGGTGGCCGGTGGCGACTATCACATGGAACAGTTCGTCGGCGATCTGCGCCTGCTGGCCCATGCGGAGTTGAGCAAGCCGATCCTGGTGGGCGCCTCGATGGGCGGCCTGCTGGGACTGGTGGTGGCCGGCGAGATCGATCCACAAGCGTTCCGCGCGCTGGTGTTGGTGGACATCACGCCGCGCTGGGAAACCAAGGGCGTCGAACGCATCCTCGCCTTCATGCAGGCGCATCCGGATGGCTTCGCCAGCTACGAGGAGGCGGCCGAGCAGATCGCGGCCTATCTGCCGCATCGCGCGGAGCGCAAGACCGAAGACCAGCTGCGCCCGCTGCTGCGCGAAGGCGCCGACGGTCGTCTGCGCTGGCACTGGGACCCGGCCTTGCTGGGTGGTGTGGTCAGCGAAAGCGAGCGTTACCAGCCGCGCCTGATGGCTGCCGCCGCCAAGGTGAACGTGCCGGTGCTGCTGCTTTCCGGTGGTCGCAGCGACGTGGTTTCGCGCGATACCGTCGAAGAATTCCTGCGGCTGGTGCCGCATGCCGAGCATGTCCAATTGCCGCGCGCCACGCACATGGTGGCGGGCGACGCCAACGATGCATTCACCCGCGAGATCGCACGATTCGTGGGCGAGCTTTCCTCACCCGGTCGCCGTGATGCGGCGGCCGTATGAGTTTTTTCCCGTGTTCGATCCGCAAAGTCGTCATCCGTAACGAGGTGTTGTGATGTCTGTGATCCTGACCCTGCTGGCGGCACTCATTGCCACCGGCGCCTGTGCCTACCATCGCAGTAGCCTGCGCACGTGGGCGATCGCCACGGTGGTCACCACCGTCGTGGTCGGCCTGGTCGCCGGCGCGCCGTGGACCACTTTCATTCTGCTGGTGATCGAGCTGGCGATCGCGGTGCCGTTGCTGTTGCCCGGCTTTCGCCGCAAGCAGATCAGCGCGCCGCTGTTGAAGATGTTCGCCAAAGTGACGCCGAAGCTGTCCGAGACCGAGCAGACCGCGCTGGAGGCTGGCACGGTGGGCTTCGAAGGCGAGCTGTTCTCCGGCAAGCCGGACTGGCACGAGTTGCTCAAGCAACCCAAGCCCGAGCTGAGCGTGGAAGAACAGGCCTTCATGGACGGCCCGGTGGAAGAGCTCTGCGGCATGATCGACGACTGGCAGATCACCCACGAACTGGCCGACCTGCCGCCGGAGGTCTGGGCCTTCGTCAAGAAGCACAAGTTCTTCGGCATGATCATCCCGAAGCAGTACGGCGGCCTGGGTTTCTCCGCGCTGGCGCATTCGGCGGTGCTGCAGAAGCTGGCCACCATGTCGGCCACGGTAGCTTCCACCGTGGCCGTGCCCAACTCGCTGGGCCCGGCCGAACTGCTGCTGCACTACGGCAGCGACGAGCAGAAGAACCATTACCTGCCGCGCCTGGCCATCGGCGAGGAGATTCCGTGTTTTGCGCTCACCGGTCCGTACGCGGGCTCCGATGCCACCTCCATCACCGACTACGGCATCGTGTGCAAGCAGGTGGTCAACGGCGTCGAGACGCTGGGCATGAAGCTCACCTTCGACAAGCGCTACATCACGCTGGCGCCGATCGCCACGGTGGTGGGCCTGGCCTTCCGCCTGTATGACCCGGAAAAGCTGTTGGGCGACAAGGAAGACCTCGGCATCACGCTGGCGCTGCTGCCGCGTTCGACCCCGGGCCTGGAAATTGGCCGCCGCCACTTCCCGTTGAACGTGCCGTTCCAGAACGGTCCGCTGCACGGCAAGGACGTGTTCGTGCCGATGTCGGTGCTGATTGGCGGTCCGCATATGGCCGGCCATGGCTGGCGCATGCTGGTGGAATGCCTGTCGGTGGGCCGTGCGATTTCGCTGCCGTCCAACGCGACGGGCGGCGTGCGCGCCGCGGTGGCTTCTACTGGTGCGTATGCACGCATGCGCAAGCAGTTCGGCCTGTCCATCGCCCGTTTCGAGGGCGTGGAAGAGGCATTGGCCCGCATCGGTGGCCTGACCTACGCCACGGCGGCGCTGTCGCGCGCCACCGCAGCGGCGGTGGATCGCGGCGAGAAGCCGGCGGTGCCGTCGGCCATCGCCAAGTACCACGCGACCGAGTGGGGCCGCGCCGTTGCGGGTGACGCGATGGACGTTCACGGCGGCAAGGCTGTACAGCTGGGTCCGAAGAACTATGCCGGCCGTGCGTGGCAGGGCGTGCCTATCGCCATCACGGTGGAAGGCGCCAACATCATGACGCGCAGCCTGATGATCTTCGGCCAGGGCGCCATCCGCTGCCATCCCTACGTGCTGAAGGAAATGCAGGCGCTGTCGATCGCCGACTACGGTGACCGACTGCGCACGTTCGATCGCGCGCTGTTCGGCCATATCGGCTTCGGCATTTCCAACGCCGTGCGCAGTTTCACGCTGGGCCTCACCGGTTCGCGCTTCGGCGAGACCGCGGGCGATGCCTATACGCGCCGCTACTACCGCAAGCTCAACCGCTACTCCGCCGCGCTGGCGCTGTGCGCGGACACTTTCATGGGCGTGCTGGGCGGCAAGCTGAAGTTCAAGGAAAAACTGTCCGCCCGCCTGGGTGACGTGCTGAGCTACCTGTACATCGCCAGTGCGATGCTCAAGCGCTACGAGGACACCGGCCGTCCGGAAGCGGATCGTCCGCTGCTGGCCTGGGCGTTCCACGAGTGCGTGTGGCGCATGCAGATGGCGCTGGATGGCGCGATCCGCAATTTCCCCGTGCGTCCGGTGTCGTGGCTGCTGCGCGTGCTGGTGTTTCCGCTGGGTCGCCGCGAGGTGCCGCCGTCCGATCGCCTGGGTCGTCGCGTTGCCGCGTTGATCACCGCGCCAGGCGAGGCGCGCGATCGCCTCACCGAGTGGGCCTATCTCACGCCGACCGCCAACAACACCATCGGCCGCATGAACGCGTTGTTGCCTGACGTGATCGCCGCCGAGCCGGTGGAGCGCAAGTTCGGCAAGGCGCAGAAGACAGGCCAGTTCAAGTCGCACGACTACAACGGCCAGCTCGCCGAGGCCGTGCAGGCCGGCGTGATCACTGCGCCGGAAGCCGACCTGCTCAAGCGCGTGCGCGAGGGCGTGTTCGAGTTCATCTCGGTGGACGATTTCGATCCGTCCGAACTGCGTGCGGCGGTGACGCGGGCCGATCGCAACAAGAAGCTGGCCGACGCGGCCTGATACCCATCGCCATGCCACAAGGGCGGAGCATTCACTCCGCCCGCGCGGGAGGTTTGCCATGAGCCAGGCGTTGTCGCTCTATCGTCGACTGGCCTCCGTGCCGGGCGGGCGCTGGCTGTATGGCCGGCTGATCTGCTTCAAGGCGCCTTACTTCGCCACCATCGCGCCGCGCTTCGTGGCGCTGGAGCCGGGGCGCTGCGAGGTGGATATCCGCGATCGCCGTCGTGTGCACAACCATATCGGCACCGTGCATGCGATCGCGCTGTGCAACGTGGCCGAACTCAGCGCCGGCATGATGACCGACGTGACGATCCCCGCCGGCATGCGCTGGATTCCCAAGGGCATGTCGGTGGAATACCTGGCCAAGGCCAAGGGCACCCTGCACGCCGTGGCGACGCCGGAAAACGCCGCGATCGAGGCGGCCAGTGGCTATGCCTGGCCGGTGGTGGTCAAGGTGCGCAACGATGCGGGCGAGGACGTGTTCCGGGCCCGCATCGATATGTGGGTGTCGCCGCGCGCGAAGGCGTAACGCTGACGCCACACCCCTCCCCAGTCTTCCCCTGGCAAGCAGGGGAGGGAGGACTTAGAGCTCGACCGACGTCGCGTGCTCGCGCGTGGCCGAGAAGCGCACCTGCGGCCAGCGCTCCTGCGCCAGCTGCAGGTTCACGCGCGAGGGCGCGAGATAGACCAGCTCGCCAGCCGCATCGATGCCAAGGTTCATCGCGTTCTTCTCGCGGAATTCCTCCAGCTTCTTGGCGTCGTCGCAATGGATCCAGCGTGCGGTGGCCACGGTGACCGGTTCGAAGCTGGCGTCCACCCCGTATTCGTCCTTGAGGCGGTAGGCCACCACGTCGAACTGCAGCACGCCGACCGCGCCGAGCACCAGGTCGTTGCTCATCAGCGGGCGGAAGAACTGGGTGGCGCCTTCCTCGGACAGCTGGGCCAGGCCCTTCTGCAGCGCCTTCATCTTCAGCGGGTCGCGCAGGCGGGCGCGGCGGAACAACTCAGGCGCGAAGTTGGGGATGCCGGTGAAGCTCACCAGTTCGCCTTCGGTGAAAGTGTCGCCGATGCCGATGGTGCCGTGGTTGTGCAGGCCGATCACGTCGCCGGGGTATGCGCTTTCCACGATCTCGCGATCGCTGGCCATGAAGGTCAGTGCGTTGGCGATGCGCACGTCCTTGCCGGTACGCGTCTGGATCATCTTCATGCCGGCGGTATAGGTGCCCGAGCACACGCGCATGAAGGCGATGCGGTCGCGATGCGCCGGGTCCATGTTGGCCTGGATCTTGAACACGAAGCCGGTGAGCTTTTCTTCCTCGGGCTTCACCTCGCGGGTGAGCGTGGCGCGCGGGCGCGGGGCGGGCGCGTGTTCCACGAAGAAGTCCAGCAGCAGCTGCACGCCGAAGTTGTTCACCGCCGAACCGAAGAACACCGGGGTGAGTTTGCCCGCGAGGTACTGCTCGATATCGAACGGATGCGAGGCGCCCTGCACCAGTTCCAGTTCGTCGCGCAGCTCGGCCAGCGCCTCGGCGCCGATCTTCTCGGCCAGGCCCGGGGCATCCAGGCTCTTGAAGATGGTCGAATCCTGGCGCGTGAAATTCTTGCCCTGCTCGAACACATGCACTTCGTCCAGCAGCAGGTGGTACACACCCTTGAGGCGCTTGCCCATGCCGATCGGCCAGGTGAGCGGGGCGCAGGCGATGCCCAGCACCGACTCCACTTCGTCCAGCAGTTCGATCGGCGAGCGGCCCTCGCGGTCGAGCTTGTTGATGAAGGTCATGATGGGCGTGTCGCGCAGGCGGCACACCTCCATCAGCTTGATGGTGCGTTCCTCCACGCCCTTGGCGCAGTCGATCACCATCAGCGCCGAGTCCACCGCGGTGAGCACGCGGTAGGTGTCTTCGGAGAAGTCCGCGTGGCCGGGGGTGTCGAGCAGGTTGACGATGCGGCCCTCGTAGGGGAACTGCATCACCGACGAGGTGACCGAGATGCCACGCTCCTTTTCCAGCGCCATCCAGTCGGAGGTGGCGTGGCGGGCTGCCTTGCGGCCCTTCACCGAGCCGGCCATCTGGATCGCGCCGCCGAACAGCAGCAGCTTTTCGGTCAGCGTGGTCTTGCCCGCGTCAGGGTGGCTGACGATGGCGAAGGTGCGGCGGCGGCGGGTTTCGGCGAGATGCGTGGACATGGCGGGGTATCAGGCTTGCGAACCCGACATTGTACCAAGGGTTGGGGCAGGGGCGGCCTGGGCTTCCTGGCCATCCCGCCGGGGCACCCTTTTACGCGGGATGTGGCCTGGCTGCGGGTTTTCCGGTGGTCCGTGGAGGCGTGCCGAGGGTGGAGATGCTCCCGCGGTGCCCTCGCCCAAGGCTGCCAGCCGGGGTGGTTGTGAATGCCGGGCCGGCCGAGTCGGAGGCTGGCGCCGTTATGTCATAAACATCATGTTGGTATGACGAAAAGCTTTGAGTGATCCGAAAATGACCGTGATATGGTCCTTGTCATGGCATCTGTTGCCATCGATGTCTTTACGTTTAGACATCCAAATCATTCATTTAAATGAGCGGGGTGGTGGATGGCAATGGACAGGTGGCTTGAACGCGGCTTGGCGTCCTATCCGGCAAAAGCATCCGGGCTTGTCGCAGTGGCGCTGGCCACGGCGTTTTTTCCTGGCCTCTCGATGGCGCAGGACCAGCCAGGGGCGCCTTCGGACCAAGGCAAGGCTGGCAATACCCGGAATCTAAGTACCGTGGTCGTCACCGGCGAACGCGGCGGCGATGCCACTGTGCTCAACAGCGCGGTACCCATCACGGTCATTACCAGCGAGGATCTGCAGCGCACCGGCAAGGCAGGCCTGAAGCACATCCTCGCCGCGCTCGATCCCTCGTTTACGTTGGCCGAGAACGCTTACGGCACCTCGGCTTCGGTGCGTCCTTTCACCATGCGCGGCTTCAGCGGCGATGAAGTGCTGGTGCTGGTCAACGGCAAGCGGCGGCACACGTCGTCGTTCGTCAACAACGTCTCGTCGATCGCCGGCGGCAGCGCACCGGTAGACCTGGACCTGATCCCGGTCAGTGCGATCGACCATATCGAAATCCTGCACGACGCGGCGGCCGCGCAATATGGTTCGGACGCCATCGCCGGGGTCATCAACATCATCCTCAAGCGGGACGACAGCGGCGGCGAGGCCGACACCACGTTCGGCAGCAATTATCACGATGGTGGCGCCACCCTGCAGGAGGAGCTCAACAAGGGTTTCAAGCTCGGCGACGGCGGATTCATCAACCTGTCACTGGATGCGCGGCGGCAAAACGCGGCGCCGTTGCCGGTGTATCCCACGCTCTATCCGTCCAATCCGTTCTATACGCCGCTGCCCGATGGCTCGCCTGACCCGCGCGAGTCGAGCATCGACCGCCGTCATTTCGACAAGGGCTATGGCCAGCCCACCGATGACCATCTGCTCAACCTGGGCTACAACCTCGAATTGCCGCTGGGCGACAACGTCACGCTCTACTCCAACGCCACGCTGAGCTACCGCGACGTGGTGGCGGCCAGCACGCCTTATGGTGAGGGCAGCGTGGCGAACCTGCCGCAGATCTATCCCAACGGTTTCCAGGCTTATCGTCACATCTACGAGACGGACTACCAGGTTACCGGCGGGCTCAAGGGGCAGCTGGATGGATGGAACTGGGACGTCAGCAGCAGCTACGGGCGCGACCACGCCCGCCTGCACGGGCAGAACACGCTCAATCCCTCGTTGGGTCCGGACAGCCCTACCAGCTTTTATCTCGGCGAACAGGATTTCGACCAGCTCACCACCAACCTGGACCTGTCGCGCGCCTTCGACGTGGGGCTGCATGCGCCGCTGCGCGTGTCCTGGGGCCTGGAGCAGCGCTGGGAGAAGTACGAATTGGGCGCGGGCGAGCCCGATTCGTATATCAATGGCGGCTATGCCAGTCCCGATGGCCCGTTTGCCGGCGTGCCGCGCAACGGCGGCCTGCAGGCCTTCAACGGCTATACGCCAGCCAATGCAGTGAATCTCGAACGTGACGTCTACGCCGGTTATGCGGAAGCGGCCACGGACCTCACTGATCGCTGGCACGTGGATCTGGCTGGCCGCTACGAGCACTACAGCGATACGGATCACGTGCTGTCCGGCCAGCTGAGCAGCCGTTTCGCGATCACCTCGACGCTGGCGTTGCGCGGATCGATCGGCAATGGCTTCCGCGCGCCATCGTTGCAGCAGGAAGGGTTTGCCACCACCGGCTACAACACGGCGAACCTGGGCAACGGTTACCAGAGCGTGGAGTCGCTATGGCTGCGCGCCAATTCGCCGGTGGCCGAGGCGTTGGGTGGCACGCCGCTGAAGCCGGAGCGGTCGCGCAACTACAGCCTGGGCCTGGTCTACAACCCCACCGAGGCGCTGCATTTCAGCCTCGACGCCTATCAGGTGCGGATCGACGACTTCATCAGCGCCACGGGCTACATCTCGGGGCCGGCGGTGGCATCGATCCTGACCGCCTACGGCTATTCGGGGCTGGACAGCGTGAAGTTCTTCACCAACGCCGCCGATATCCGCAGCCGTGGCGTCGATGCGTCGGCCTCATGGTTGCAAAGCCTCGGCAACTACGGCTCGATCAACTGGACCTTCAGCGGCAACGTCAATCACCTGCACGTGCTGAGCACGGTTCCCACGCCGCCGCAGTTGAGTGCGCTCGGGCCCACCTACCAGTTGTTGAATGCCGAGGCGCAGGCGGAAATCACCCAGAGCAGCCCCGACCGCAAGCTGATCTTCGGCGGCGACTGGCAGTACGGCAAGCTGGGCGTGCTGCTGCACGAAACGCAGTACGGCAAGTATCGCGAGGCCTATGGCGCGTGGTTCGACGCGCGCTGGATCACCGACCTGGAGGTCAACTACCAGCTGACGCCGGCCATCAACGTCGCGGTGGGCGCCAACAACCTGTTCGATGCGCGCCCGTTCAAGTCGGCGGTGGCGTTCTATCCTTCGCTGGGCGAAAGCTACTATGGCAACACCGCGCCCTATGGCCTCAACGGCGGCTATTGGTATGCGCGCCTTGGCATCACTTTCTGAGGAGCCTCGCATGTCTTCCGAGATGGGCATCGATCGTCGCAGTTTTCTCCAGGGTGCGGGCCTGGCCGTGGGGGCCGCGCTGCTGACTCCCGCGTGGAGCCGCCCTGCATCGGCTGATGCCGCTGCGTCGCCGGGCGCGGGGCCGGGCCTGGTGCGGCTCAGTTTCAACGAGAACCCCTATGGTCCGTCGACGCTTGCCGTGCAGGCGATCCAGCGCGAGCTGGGCCGCGTGGTGCGCTATGGTGATGAAAGTGCCGCCCACGCACTGCGGGAGCAGGTGGCTGCGTACGAGAAGCTGCCGGTCGATCACGTGGTGCTCGGCGAGGTGCTCGACACGCTGGGGCTGCACCTGGGCACCCAGGGTGGCCCCGGTGGCGAATTCATCTATTCGACGCCCGGTTATCTGGCCCTGGTCGATGCCACTTCGCATGTGGGCGGCGTCAGTGTCGCGGTGCCGCTGGACGCCAGCCAGGGCAATGACCTCGCGGCCATCGCGGCCAAGGTGAATCCAAAGACGCGCGCGGTGTACCTGGTCAACCCGCACAACCCCAGCGGCACGGTCAGTGACGATGCGGCGTTCAAGCGATTCCTGCGCGAGGTGTCGCAAAAAACGCTGGTGATCGTCGACGAGGCCTATCTCGAATACACCGACGACTTCGCCACTCGCAGCGCGGTGGATCTCGTGCGCGATGGCGCCAATGTCGCGGTGTTCCGTACCTTTGCCAAGATCCACGGCCTGGCCGGGTTGCCGTTCGGCTACCTGCTGGCGCCGCCGGCGCTGGTGGCGGCGCTGGCCAAGGAAGGCGCCGGCAGCGCCGAGGGGCTGGGCCGGCTGGCCATCGCCGCGGCCAGTGCGGCGTTGCAGGACGAGGCCCTGCTGGAGCGCAGCCGCACGGCCGTCGCCCGCGAACGCGCCGTGTGGGCATCGGTGCTGGCCGAGTTGAAGCTGCCGCACAGTGCGTCCGCCGCCAATTTCGTCTTCTTCGATGCCGGCAGGCCGCAGCATGAGCTGGCGGCGGCATTCCTCAAGCGAGGCGTCGATATCGGGCGCAGCTTCCCGCCGCTGGATCACTGGGCGCGCATCACCATCGGCCTGCCCGAGGAGAATGCCAAGGCGCAACGGGCGCTGCGGGAGATTCTCGCCACGGCCTGACGCCGGTCGCGCCAGGATCAGGCCGGGTCGTTGCTGAGCAGATCCTCGTAGAACGCCCCAAAGGGTTGGGTGGGGTGGGCGAGCTGGATCTCCAGAATCCACAGCCCGCTCGATGGTTTCTCGTCCAGCTCGCCCAGGTCGCCGGCCTTGTGCACCGCATGCGGAAAGTCGCTGACCCGGTGGCCCTTGATCGCGTGGTTGAGGCGCCAGCCCATGGCTTCGGCGCGCTGCCCGGCAAACTGGTACAACGCCTGGCCGCTGAGGCCTTGCGTGCGCCACGCGTCGGCGACGATGTGAAAGAGCTCGCGCGCCGCTTCCGCACAGGCCTGCTGTTCGGGCGCATGGCCCGTCACGAAGGTATCGCCGGCATCGCCCTCGTGGCCATCGAACACCAGGCCCAGGTCGATGAAGTAGATGTCGTTCTCGCCCAGACGCACGCTGGGGTCGGAGCGTTCGCGATAGGTCTTGGTGGTATTGGAGCCGATACGGATGATCACCGGATGCCACAGGCGCTCCATGCCCAGCTGGCGGAAGACCTCGGCGGCCTCGGCCCGCGCCTCATCCTCGCTGATGCCGAGGCGCATGCGTTGCCGGATGCCTTGCACGGCAGCCCACGTCCGCTCGCGGGCGTACTGCATCCGCTGGGGATCGAAGCGTTGGCCGACGGCTTCTTGTCGAATGGCGGTCATGGGCGGTCTGGCGCGGTCGTCATGCGGGCCGGAAGCATCGCGCAGGGCCCGTGGCCTACGACAGTGCCACCAGCAGCAGGCCGATGAGCGCCGGCAAGGCCTGGATCCAGAGGATCTTGCGGCTGGCGGTGAGGCCGCCGAACAGGCCCGCGACCAGCACGCAGCCAAGGAAGAACAACTTCACGTCCGTGCCACGGGAGCCCAACCAGAGACCCCAGCACAGGCCGGCGGCCAGAAAGCCGTTGTAGAGCCCCTGGTTGGCGGCCAGCACTTTCGATTGCGTGGCGAATTCGGCGGTGAGGCCAAAGGCGCGACGCCCCGCGGGGCGGTCCCACAGGAACATCTCCAGGATCAGGAACCACAGGTGCAGAAGGGCAATCAGGGCGACGACGATAGTGGCGGCGATCGACATGGGCTTCGTGGGTGGCGGGCGTGCCGCGCAGTGTTGCAGCCGGGCAGTCGTGCCGCAAATCCTTTCTCCGGGGCCCTGCCAAGCGGGCTTGCTCCTAACACTTTCAGCCGATGGTTGGGTGGTGGACCTCGGCGTACGGTCAAGGGGCTGGGATTGGGATGGACCTGCCAAGGCGACAGTGACGTCCGTTCGGGGGAGCAGGCGGTGCCTGGCCACACTCACTATCCGGGGAATGGCAACCATGAAGAAGTCACTGCGTATGGGCCTGCTGCTGGTCCTGCTTTGTCCGCTGTGCGCGATGGCGCAAAGCGTCCTCGACGGCACCTGGAAGATCGACACGAACAAAGTCGACATGCCCAAGAAGCCGGATGTGATCGTGCTGCAGAACGGTACCTACCAGTGCCAGACCTGCGCGCCGGCCATCAGCGTCAAGGCCGATGGGCAGGATCACCCGGTGACCGGTCACCCGTATTTCGACACGGTGGCCATCCTGGTGGTAGACGACCACACGATGAAGGAAACCCAGAAGAAGAACGGCAAAGTGGTGGGTACCACCACCACCACGGTGGCGGCGGATGGCAAGACGGCGCATTTCGAATTCACCGACAGCAGCAACACCAATGCCGCTCCGGTCACCGGCAAGGGGGACCTCAAGCAGGTGGCGCAGGGGCCGGCGGGTTCGCATGCGGTGTCCGGTTCCTGGGTGACCACCGGCCTGTCCGGCTTTTCCGATAACGGCCTGCTGTTCACCTATAAGGACGCCGGCGGCATGCTCAGCATGACCACGCCCACCGGACAGTCTTTCCAGGTCAAGACCGACGGTACCGAGGCGCCCTACCAGGGCGATCCGGGCATCACCACCGTCACCGTGAAGCAGGTGGGCAAGGGCTCCATCGTGGAAACCGACAAGCGGGACGGCAAGGTGATTGCCGTGATCAAGTCGACCGTGTCGCCCGATGGCAAGGCCATGAAGATCCTCTATGAGGACAAGCTGCGCGGGGAAACCATGTCCTACGTGGCCGAAAAGCAATGAAAGCCGCGTGGCGGCGCGGTTTCGCGCCGCCACGTGATTATAGTGTGATGCCTATACGCCTAGACGTTTAGACGTCTATTGACATGGCGTCTGGATGCCGCTAGATTCTCCACCTACTCATCGAGACCGGCGGAGGGACAGGCCCTTTGAAGCCGGGGCAACCTGCGGAACAGTTCCGCAACGGTGCCAATTCCTGCGGCGGCGCTTCGAGTGCCAGCCGCGAGATGAGGGCAGATCCGCACCGCCGCTCTCTTGCCGGCCGTGCCTTGCTCTCATCTCCGGTCCGCAGGTCGATGCCCGACCGGAGAAGAGCCAGATGTCCAGCCAGCCGCAACCCGTTCCCCCCGCCGTGTCCGCCCCTATCGCGGCCGTCGGCGCCATGCGGCCGGACCTCACCACCCAGCGTTGCAGCCGTCGCGTCTCCTTCACCCCCAAGTACGGCAGCGCGCCGTGCCAGGTGGATGTGCGTTACCTGTGGTGCGGCGCGCCGGACGCGCCCACGGTGATCGTGCAGGGCGGTATTTCCGCCAGCCGCGACGTGGTGGCGCTGGACGGCGAAGTGGCACCCGGCTGGTGGCAGGACCAGGTGGGCGCGGGGCTGCCGCTGGACCTGGACCGCTACCGCGTGCTCTCCATCGACTGGCTCACCCCGGCCGACCTGGACGGCGTGCAGGCCGTGTCCAGCGAAGACCAGGCCGATGCGCTGGCCGCCTTGGTGGAGGCACTGGGCATCGGCCGCGTGCATGCCTTCGTGGGTTCTTCCTATGGCGCCATGGCCGCGCTGGCCTTCGCCGCCCGTCATCCCTATGCCCTGGGTCGCCTGGTGCTGCTGGCGGGTGCCCATCGCCCGCATCCGCTGGCCACGGCACAGCGTTCGGTGCAGCGCGGCATCGTGCGCCTGGGCCTGGACTGCGGTCAGCCGGAACAGGCGCTGGCGCTGGCCCGCCAGCTGGCCATGACCACCTATCGCGGCAGCGAGGAATTCGCGCGCCGCTTCAACGCCGCGCCGGAATTCCGCGATGGGCGCTTCCACTTCCCGGTGGAGGATTACCTGGAGCACGCCGGCCGCCGCTTCGTCGAACGCTTTGACGTCGAGCGCTTCCTCGCCCTGTCCGAGTCGATCGACCTGCACGACGTGACGCCCGAGCAGGTCGCCGCGCCGGCCACGCTGATCGGTTTCCCGTCCGATCGCCTGGTGCCGCTGGCCGACCTGTGCGAGCTGCAGCGCCGCCTGCATGGGCCGGCCACGCTGGAAGTGGTCGAGTCGCCCTACGGGCACGACGCCTTCCTCAAGGAAACCGACCGCCTCGCGCCGCTGCTGCGCGAAGCGCTGGCCGGTTGTTGAACCCATACATAAAGAGCAAGACGCACGGAGATCCACCATGAGCGACACCACCGCCCCCTGTACCCGCGCCGTGCGCGCCGGCATCGAGTCCGATACCCAGCACGGCGCCGTCGTGCCGCCGCTGCACCTGTCGACCAACTATGCGTTCGAAGGCTTCGGCAACAAGCGCGCCTATGACTATTCGCGCAGCGGCAACCCCACGCGCGACCTGCTGGGCAATGCCCTGGCCGAACTGGAGCAGGGCGCGGGTGCGGTGGTGACGGCCAGCGGCATGGCGGCGGTGGCACTGGCGCTGGAACTGGTGCCGGCCGGGGCGCTGGTGCTGGCCGCGCACGATTGCTATGGCGGCACCTGGCGCCTGCTCGATGCCTGGGCGAAGAAGGGCCGCTTCCAGGTCCGTTTCGTCGACCTCACCCACAGCCACGCGCTGGCCGAAGGCCTCGCCGCCAAGCCGGCGCTGGTATGGGTGGAGACGCCTTCCAATCCGTTGCTGCGCATCACCGACATTCGCCATGTGGCGGCCGCCGCGCATGCCGTTGGCGCGCTGGTGGTGGTGGACAACACCTTCCTCTCGCCCGCACTGCAGCAGCCGCTGGCGCTGGGCGCCGACGTGGTGGTGCATTCCACCACCAAGTACATCAACGGCCACAGCGACGTGGTGGGCGGCGCCGTGGTGGCGCGCGACCCGGCGGTGGCCGAACAGTTGAAGTGGTGGGGCAACTGCAACGGCCTCACCGGTGCGCCGTTCGACAGTTTCCTCACCTTGCGCGGCCTGCGCACGCTCAGCGTGCGCCTGCGCCAGCACCAGGAAAACGCGGTGCGCATTGCCGAGCGCCTGGACGGCCATGCGGCGGTACGCAAGGTCTACTACCCGGGGCTGGAAAGCCATGTGGGCCATGCACTGGCTGCGCGCCAGCAGCAGGGTTTTGGCGCCATGCTGAGTTTCGAGTTGGAGGGTGACGTGGAGCACATCGCCGCTTTCGTCGATGGCCTGCGTTATTTCTCGCTGGCCGAATCGCTGGGCGGGGTGGAGAGCCTGGTCGCCCATCCGGCGTCGATGACGCATGCCTCCATGGCACCCGAAGCCCGCCGCGCGGCGGGCATCGCCGACAGCCTGCTGCGCCTGTCGGTGGGCATCGAAGATGGCGATGACCTGCTGCGCGACCTGGACGCCGCCTTGCAGCGCGCCGAGGCCGCGGGTGCCGCCAAACGCCGGGTGAGCGCATGAGCGCGGTGCTGGCGACGCAGGCCGTATCGGCAGCGAAACCGCAGCGGGCTTCCATCGCCACCGTGTTGCTCGGTACCGGCGTGGTCGGCGGGGCCTTCCTGAAGTTGCTCAATACGCCGGCGGCAGCGTCGATCCGGCTGGTGGCCGCGGCCAATTCTCGTCGCCAGCAGACCCGCGCCGACCAATTGGCCGATCGCGCCCTGCGCGAAAAGCTCAAAAGCCACGGCGATCCGCGTGACGATGCCGCGCTGCTCGCGGCGCTCGATGCCAGCGACGCCACGGTGAAGGTCATCATCGACGCCACCGCCTGCGGCGCGCTCGCCTCGCGTCATGCCGAGTGGCTGGCGCGCGGCTATCACGTGGTCACCGCCAACAAGTCGCTCGCCGGCGGCGACCTGCCGGGCTGGCGCGCGCTGCAGGCGGCGCTGGCGCAAGGTGGCAGCTATGGCGATTCGGCCACGGTGGGCGCGGGCTTGCCGGTGATCTCCACGCTGCGCCGCCTGCGTCATTGCGGCGATGCGTTGCTCACGCTCGAAGGCGTGTTCTCCGGCTCGCTGTCCTACCTGTTCAACCAGTACGACGGCAGCCAGCCGTTCTCCGCGCTGCTGCGGCGGGCGCGCGAACTCGGTTATACCGAGCCCGATCCGCGCTCGGATCTTTCCGGCGAGGACGTGGCGCGCAAGCTGCTGATCCTCGCGCGCTGCGCCGGCTTCGCCCTGCGTCCGGACGAAGTGGAAGTGGAAAGCCTGGTGCCGGAAAGCCTGCGTGGCGTGGACGTGGAAACCTTCCTGTCGCGCCTGGAAGAACTCGATGAACCGCTGGCTGCGCGTCATGCCGAAGCAACGGCACGCGGCGGTTCGCTGCGCTTCCTGGCCCGCCTCAACCAGCGCGGTCGCGCCCGCGTGGGCCTGGTGGAAGTGCCGGCCAACCATCCGGCCACCCGCCTCTACGGCACCGACAACCAGTTCGCGCTCAGCACCACCCGCTACAACACCCAGCCGCTGGTGATCCAGGGTCCGGGCGCGGGGCCGGAAGTGACGGCGCAGGCGTTGCTGGGTGACGTGCTCGCCTTGGTTTGAGCATATCGCAGCGTGGGCCGCGCACAGGGACAAAGACAGCACCGCCCCTGCACGCGATCGGTGCCGATCGACGCGGCAGCTCCAAAAGAAAACGCGCGGCTCATCACCGCGCGTTTTCTTTATGCCTGGGTTCCAAAGACTCAGTGATGAGCCGTGGGATTGGCCAGCGCTTCGCGCTCCGCCTGTTCCACCGACGGCGTGCGCCAGCCGGACTTCACGCCCCACAGGTAGAACACCAGGCCGATCACGGCGACCACGGCCAGGTCCACGCCGTAGGGCAGGTAGCCCTTGCCGCCGAACATGTCGCTGCCGAGCCAGGACACCAGCGCGAGCGCGGGCAGGTAGCAGACCAGCCACCAGGCGCCCTTGAGTTGGCGGCCAAAATCCTTCCAGCCTGCCTTGGCCTGGTAATACAGGTACACCGGCAGGGCCACCACCATCAGCAGGATGATCTCGCCGGTAAGCGGCCAGCGGGCCCAGTACAGCAGCTCGGTCGCCATGATGAAGGCGACGCCCGCCAGGATAGGCAGGCCGCTGATGCGCAGCGGGCGATGCAGGTTGGGCGCCGTGCGGCGCAGCGTCATCGCGCTCACCGGGCCGGTGAGGTAGGAGATGATCGTGGCCACCGAGATCACCGCCGCCAGCGTGCCCCAGCCGCGGAAGAAGAACAGGAACAGGAACGACACCGCCAGGTTGAACCACATCGCCGGACGCGGCACGCCCCACTTCGGGTGGATGCGGCCGAGGATCTTCGGCAGCGTGCCATTGCGCTCCATGCCGTAGATCATGCGCGCGGTGGTGGCGGTATAGGTCATGCCGGTGCCGCTGGGGCTGATGAACGCATCCACGTACAGCAGCATCGCCAGCCAGTGCAGGTTGACGATGATCGCCAGCTCGGCGAACGGCGAGCGGAAGTCGATGCCATGCCAGCCGGCCTTGGCCAGCATCTCCGGCGGCACCGCGCCGATGTAGGCCAGCTGCAGGATGATGTACACCACCGTGGCCAACAGGATCGAGCCGATCACCGCGAACGGAATGCTCTTGCCCGGGTTGTGCGCCTCGCCGGCCAGGTTCACCGGGCTCTGGAATCCGTTGAAGCTGAACACGATGCCGGCGGTGGCTACCGCCGTAAGCACCGCGGCGAAATCGATCGCGTGCGTATCGCCATGCACGCCCACCGAGAAGTTCTCGCCGTGGAAGCCGCTGGCGATCAGCGCCAGGCCGGTCGCGGCCGGCACCACCAGCTTGAACACGGTGATGGCGGTATTGGAGCGCGCGAACAGCTTCACGCTCCAGAAGTTCACCAGGAAGTAGATGATCACCAGCACCGCGGCGATGGACAGGCCAGCCGGTGCCAGCTCGCCATGGCCATCGGGCATGTGGATGTACAGATCGTGCGCCCACTGCCACGGCCACGAGGCCATGTACTGCACCGATGCCTCCGCTTCCACCGGAATCACCGAGACGATGGCGATCCAGTTGGCCCATGCGCCGATAAAACCCACCAGCGAACCGTGCGAATAGTGGCTATAGCGCACCATGCCGCCCGACTCGGGGAACATGGCGCCCAGCTCGGCATAGGTCAGCGCGATGGTCATGATGATGGCGGCGCCCAGCACCCACGCCCACACGGCGCCCGGACCGGCCAGGCCAGCCGCGCGCCATGCGCCAAACAGCCAGCCGGAGCCGATGATCGAGCCCAGGCCGGTGAGCATGAGGGCGAACGGGCCGACATCGCGTCGGATGGGAGATTGAGACATGCGGGTCCCCAGGTCAGTGGATCGACGGGCCGCCACCCGGGCGACACAAGGGGCGGATGATGACAGACCCGTCACGCCGCTGTCAGCCCGCCGGGAGTCACGGTGCGTGCCGGGATGTAGCGGGCAGGTAGTTGAATCGGCTGCAAATTAGCCCGCCTGTTGGTGCGGCGCAGGCACGGGCGGGTGCCCTATCGCCCGCAGGAAAATGCCGGAGGTGGCCGCCGCGCCGCAGGAAGTCGCCATTGGCGAAGCGAGGCCCGGGCGCTAGCATCGAAGATCGACCTAGGGACATGGGGAGAGCGCCTTATGCTTCGTAGCCATGTGATGCTGGCGATGGTCCTGCTGGCGGGCATGGGCATGCAGGCCCTTGCAGGAAGCGGCAATCCCATCCCCGACGCGCTGCGCCAACAGGCCGCCGCTGGCGACGCCAAGGCCCAGGTCGCCCTCGGGCATGCGCTGCAGGCCGATGGCGTGGCGGCGGACAAGCCGGCGGCCGTGGACTGGTATCGCAAGGCGGCCGAGCAGGGCAGTGCGGAGGCGGCGTGGATGCTCAGCTCCGCCTATATGGGGGGCATGGGCGTCCCGCGCGATATGTCCGCAGCGGTCGAGTGGATGCGCAAGAGCGTGTCGATCGACGGCGACCCGGATCACATGTCGATCTTGGCGATCACGTTGTTCACCACCGGCAATCTGCCGGAAGCGAGCCAGTGGGCACAGAAGTCGGCCGACAAGGGCTCGACCAAGGGCATGACCTTGCTGGCGATGGCCAACATCACCGGCGAAATGGGCCTGCCGAAGGATCAGGCGGCAGGCGAGCATTGGCTGCTGCTTGCCGCGCAGAAGGGTGATCCGGAGGCCCAGGTCGCGCTGGGCCAGATCTACATCACCGGCATGCTGGGGCGTACCGACACGGCCGCCGGCATCCGCTGGCTGCAGAGCGCCGCCGATCAGGGCAGCGCAAGGGCTGCCGGCACGCTGGGCTACTTCTACATCACCGGCAAACAGAACGTTCCCCAGGACGTGCAGCGCGGCGTGGAGCTGGCGCGCAAGGCACTGGCCGGCAACGACATGATGGGGCACTTCGCGATGGGCGTGGCCTATGCCACCGGCGCCGGGGTCGCCGCCGACCCGGCGCGCGGATGGTACGAACTGGCCACCGCCCAGCGGATGGACAACCAGCACGAACTGAAAAGCGCCGTCGACTACATGTCGCGGGCGGCCACCCAGCTGTCGCCCGAGCGCCTGAAGGAGCTGCGCGCCAAGGTGGACGCCGATGCCGCCGCCGCGAAGGCGACGGGCAGCACCGGCTGACGAGCTCGCCTCAGCACTCGATCACATTGACGGCGAGGCCGCCGCGCGAGGTTTCCTTGTACTTGTCCTTCATGTCGCGGCCGGTGTCGCGCATGGTGGCGATCACCTTGTCCAGCGACACGCGGTGCTTGCCGTCGCTCTTGAGCGCCATGCGGCTGGCGTTGATGGCCTTGACCGAGCCCATGGCGTTGCGCTCGATGCAGGGAATCTGCACCAGGCCGCCGATCGGGTCGCAGGTCAGGCCCAGGTTGTGCTCCATGCCGATCTCGGCGGCGTTCTCCACCTGCAGCACGTTGCCGCCCAGCGCGGCGGTGAGGCCACCGGCCGCCATCGAGCAGGCCACGCCCACTTCGCCCTGGCAACCCACCTCGGCACCGGAGATCGAGGCGTTCTCCTTGTAGAGGATGCCGATGGCGCCGGCGGTGAGCAGGAAGTCGATGATGCCGTGCTCGTCCGACTTCGGGCAGAAGCGGTGGTAGTAGTGCAGCACCGCCGGCACGATGCCGGCCGCGCCGTTGGTCGGCGCGGTGACCACGCGACCGCCGGCGGCGTTTTCTTCGTTCACCGCGAGCGCGTAGAGGTTCACCCAGTCGAGGATGGTCAGCGGGTCCTTCAGCGCGGCTTCGGGCTGGCTGCGCAGCTCCTCGGCCATGGCCGGGGCGCGCCGCGTCACCTTGAGGCCGCCGGGCAGCACGCCGGGCGAGCGCAGGCCGCGGTCCACGCAGTTCTGCATGGCCTTCCAGATGGTCAGCAGGCCGGCGCGCGTATCCGCCTCGCTGCGCCACACTTTCTCGTTCTCCATCATCAATTGCGCGATGGAGAGTCCGTGCTTTTCGCACAGCGCCAGCAGCTGGTCGCCAGTGGAGAAGGGATAGGGCTGCTCGGTAGTGTCGGCGACGATGCGGTCTTCGGCGGCCTCGTCGTGGTTGACCACGAAGCCACCGCCGACCGAGTAGTAGTCGCGCGTGGCCAGCTCGTGGCCATCGGCATCGTAGGCGGAGAAGCGCATGCCGTTGGTGTGGAACGGCAGCTTCTGGCGCTTGTTGAACACCAGGTCGCGCTTCTCGTCGAACTCGATCTCGTGCTTGCCGAGCACGCGCAAGCGATGCGTGCCGCGGATGCGCGCCAGTGTCTCGGGAATGTGGTCGGGGTCGACCGTATCCGGATGCGCGCCCTCGAAGCCGAGCAGCACCGCCTTGTCGGTGCCGTGGCCACGGCCGGTCATGGCGAGCGAGCCGTACAGCTCCGCGCGCACGCGCACCACCCGGTCGAGCACGCCCTTTTCCTCCAGCCAGCGCTCGGCGAAGCGGGCGGCGGCGCGCATGGGGCCAACCGTGTGCGAGGAGGAGGGACCAATGCCGATCTTGAACAGGTCGAATACGCTGACAGCCATGGAGATACGCAGAGTGGGCGGGGAGAACCGCCCATTCTACGCGGGCCGCGGCGCGACGTTTGCCGCGCCGCAGCGTTGCTGTTCAGTGCGTGCGCGTATGGCGACGCATGCGGCGATCAGAACTGGTACTTCACGTTGAGCATGTAGCTGCGCGATGCGGCGTAGTAGCCCTGCGCCCAGTACAGGCTGGCGATGTACTTGCGGTTGGTCACGTTGTCGATGTTGAAGGTGGTGCTCCAGTGCTGGCCGAAGTCGTAGCCGGCCATCAGGCCGAGCACGGCATAGGCGCCCTGGTGGGTGAAGATCTCGCTGCCATCGGTGGCCACCGCATCCTGGTCGCGGTAGATGCGGTCCTGCCAGCGCAACGTGCCGCCGACCTTGACGCCCGGCAGCGCGCTGATGCGGTAGCTGGTGGCGAGGCGGAACATGCGGCGCGGCACATAGGTGCGCACGTTGTCGCCTTGCGGATCGACGATGCCCAACTGCGTGTAACCGCCGCTCACCTGCCAGTTGTCGGTGAGCTGGCCGCTGACGTCGAACTCGTAGCCTTTGGAGGTGGCGTCGATGCCGCTGTAGTAGTCCTGGTTGGTCACCAGGCTGTGGCCGGCGTACTCGGCCAGGTTGTCCTGCTTGGCGCGGAACAAGGCGAACGACGCATTGAGGCGGCCGCCGAACCATTCGCCCTTGATGCCCGCTTCCAGGTTCGAGCCGGTGACCGGATCGAGCACCTTGTTGTTGATGTCGGCCTGCGTCTGCGGGTTGAACAACTGCGCGTAGCTGGCATACAGCGAATAGTGGGGCGACAGGTCGTACACCGCGCCCACGAACGGCACCGAGCGGGTTTTCTCGTAGTTGTTGGGGGTGCCGTAGTTCTCGCCGTCCGAATGGATGCGCACCAGGCTGGCGCCGGTGATCAGGGTGAGCGGGTCGGCCAGGCTCCAGCGCGCGGTGGCGTACAGGCTGCTGCGGTGGATATGCCATTGGGCGGTGCCGTAGTACGCATCGAACGGCGGCTGCGGATAGTCGCCGGTCCAGTCGGTGAGGCTGGGCAGCGGCGTGCCGATGCCTTCGCCATAGCCGGACCACTGGTTGACCGAGCTTTCGGCCCAGTTGGCGCCCAGCACCAGCTGGTGCTGGCGGCCGCCAAGGTCGAACGGACCGCTGGCGTACAGATCGCCCACGTACTGTTTCTCGGCGCTGGTGTAGCGCGAGGGATAGGCATACAGGCCCAGGCCGGTCGCCGCGTCGGGCGTGCCGTAGATGTAGAACAGGTTGCCGTCCTCGGCGATACGTCGATAGTTGATCGCCGCCTTCAGGCTCCAGTCGCCGCCCAGTTGCTGGGTCAATTCGGTGAAGGCACGCGTATCGGCGATGTTCCAGTACGACCAGTCGGCCGAGGTGCTGGTGGAACGCGGGTAATCGGTGGCCGAGCCATCGGTGTTGTACAGCGGCAGCGCGCCCCACATGCCGCCGTGCGCCTTGTCCTTCTGGTAGGTCACGCCGGCGGTGAGCAGGGTGCTGCTGCTGAGGTCGGCCTCGACGATGCCCGACAGCACTTGCTTGCGCAGGTTGTAGCGGTCCAGATAGCTGTCGCCATCCTGGTCGGCGACGATCAGGCGGCCGCGCACGCTGTGCGAATCGTTGAGCGGCCCGGACAGATCCACGTCCACGCGGCGCTGGTCCCAGCTGCCTACGGTGACGCCCACGCTGCCTTCGTAGTCGGCGGTGGGCAGCTTGCGCACGAAGTTGATGGTGGCCGACGGGTTGCCGGTGAAGGACAGCAGGCCGTTGGCCCCGCGCAGCACCTCGACGCGCTGGTACACGGCGGTGTCGAGGTCACCCTCCTGCTCGCCGTTGGTAAATGGCAGGCCCAGTCCGTCGACCAGGAAATTGGTGACATCGAAGCCGCGCGCGCTGTAGTAGGTGCGATCGGTTTCCACGCGCTCGACGTTCACGCCGGTGGTGGTGTCCAGCACGGCGTTGACGTTGTTGAGGCCGAAGTCGTCCATCTGCTGGCGCGTGACCACGCTCACCGATTGCGGCGTCTCGCGCAGCGACAGCGGCAGGCGGGTGGCGCCGGCGGTCTCGCGCGTGGTGTAGGTATTGCCGTCGCCCACCACATTGGCGGTGGCCTGCACGCCCTCGAGGTTCTTCACGTTCGCCGCGGTGGCGGCCGCGACCAACTGGTAGCGACCACCGCCCACGTCCTGGGCCGCGATGCCGCTGCCGGCGAGCAGCGCGTCGAGTGCGTCGCCAGCGGTGTAGTCACCGTGGAGGCCGGCGGTGTGCTTGCCTTCCAGCACCAGGCCATGGCTGTCCGGACGCGGGCCGCCCTGGCGTTCGAACGCGACCAGGGCCTGGGCCAGCGAGCCGGCGGGAATGTCGTAGCGGTGCATCGGCCGGGTAGCGGCAGGCGTGCCCTGCTGGGCGAACAGCACCGGCGAGGCGCAGGCGAGGCAGAGTGCGATGGCCAGGCTGCGATACAGGGGACGGTGCAGCCGCGGAGACGAGCAGGGCGGGGACATAGTGGGGCCTTGGGGCAATCGATATGGGTCAGGGCAGGCCATGGAGCGTCCGCTGTCATGGCATGAACACAAATGATAGTAATTATCATTTAGTTTTGCCAATGATGATGCCGGGACACGGTGCCGCGGGCCTTTGCGCCGCTCGGCGGGAACGCCGGGAACCCTCGCGAAAGCGGGGTCTGATCGCGTATGGTCGCCGCCCATGCGCCCGCGATTCGTGCTCTACCAACGTGACTATTGCCACCTGTGCGACCAGGCGCTGGCCGTGATGGCGCAAGCCCGCGCGCCGGATTTCGACAGCGTATGGGTCGATGACGACGAGGGGCTGGAGCTGCGCTATGGCACCCGCGTACCGGTGCTGTGCGATAGCCGCGATGGGCGTGAGCTGGACTGGCCGTTCGACGCGGCGGCGGTACGGCGGTTTCTGCTGGAAACGCGGTAGGAGCGCCTGGGGTGCGCCCCTGCCGGTGGCGCGCGCTTACTTTGCGGTGAGCACGAGATGGGCGTTGATCTTCACATCGGCGCCGATCACCGACGTATCGGCGTACTCGCCACCACCCACGCCGAAGTCCAGGCGCTTCACCGAGCCGCTCACATCCAGGGTGGCGCCCGTGCCCTGCGGCTTGAAGGTGACATTGAGGCTTACCGGCTTGGTCACGCCGCGCAGGGTGAGGTTGCCGTCGGCCACCACCTGGGCGCCGTTCTGGTGAAAGCCGGTGGTGACGAAGTGCGCCTGGGGGAATTTCGCCACGTTGAAGAAGTCGGCGCCCGGCAGCGCGCCGTCGCGGTCGTTGTCGCCGGTCTTGGCGCTGGCCAGGTCTACCGTCACGTCGAACTTGGAGGTGGCCAGCTTGGCCGCGTCATAGCTGATCGCGGCCGTCCACTTGCCGAAGCTGCCGTCGAACGACTGGCCCTGGAAGCTGCTGGTGAAGCCGAGCTTGCTGGCGGCAGGTTGCACCGTGTAATCGGCGGCGCTGGCCAGCCCCGGCAGGGCAAGGGCGAGCAGCAGTGGGGCGACGAGCTTGAGGTGTTTCATCAGCGTTCTCCTTGGGAGGCGGAGCCGTTGCGCAGGCGACGGAAGGGGAGCATGCGCAGCAGCGTGTTGTCGCGGTCGAGCAGGTGATGCTTCCACGCGCCGGCGACATGCAGCACCAGGATCACCACCAGTATCCAGAACAGTTTCTCGTGCACGCCGTGGGCGAAATGTCGAAGCTCGGGATGGGCCGTGGTCAGCGCGGGCAGGTTGAACAGCTTGAAGAACTGCAGCGGCTTGCCGGCGATCGAGTTGAACCACCAGCCGCTGAGCGGCAGCGCGGCGATCAGCAGGTACAGCACGCCATGCACCGCATGCGCGACGATGGTCTGCCAGCGCGGCGCGGGTTCGTCTTTCGGGCGACGGTCGCCCACGCGCCATAGCAGGCGCAACAACAACAGCGCCAGCACGGTCAGTCCGATGGACTTGTGCAGGGCCAGCCAGTTGATTTTCTGCATGGGCGAACTGGCCAGATCCATCGCCAGTCCGAAGATGCCGTTGCCGATGATCAGCAACGCGGTGGTCCAGTGGAAGAACTTGGCGACCGAGCCCCATTGGCGGTCGTTGCTGCGCAGGCTCATGGAGATCCTTGGTGGGTGTTGAGGTGGTCGTCTTGGACGGCTTCCAGCTCCAGCCAGACGCTGACGCCATGGCCGATCGAATGGGCGTTGGCGGTGATGCCGAAATCATCGCGGTTGAGCATGGCCGTGGCTGAAAAGCCCGCCGTGGTATGCATGCCGTAGATGGTGGTGCCCAGGCGGTTGAAGGTGAAGGGCAGCTCCACCGGCCGGGTCACTCCGCGCAGGGTGAGGTTGCCGTGCAACACCCCATGGCTGGCGTCCTTGCGCTCCACCGAGGTGCTGCTGAAATGGGCATAACGCGCGCCGTTGGCATCGAGGAAAGCCGGCTTGAGCACCGCCGCATTCCATGCCGCATCGCCCATGTCCAGGCTTGCCAGGTCGATATCCAGCTCGGTGGCGGACTGGCTCCAGTCGTCAACATCGAAGCGCAGCCAGCCCTGGGCGATATGCAGGCGCCCGAACGGGCGCGAGAAACCGTCGTGGTCGATGCTGAAGAGGATCTGGCTATGCGTGGTGTCATAGCGATACGTGGCCGGCGCGGCAGGTATCGCGGCCAGCGGCAGCCACGCGCCCACGAGCGCAAGAAGAAGCCGGCTTGTGAGGCGTGACGTGGGCATGGCGGAAGTCTGGATGATCCGTGATACCGGCGCCAGCCGCCCATCGGGAACGGATTGTTTCCGCGTCGGCGCCTTCACAACCTGTTGATGTCGCCGCCCCGTGGCGGCGTTGCGCGGCCGGTGCCCATGCTCGTTCTGACATCGTTGCTCTGGCATGATCGTACGCCTGGGGGAGTTCATGCTGCCGTCCTTGTTGCTCAGTGCCTTCCTGTTTGGAACCACGCCGACGCCCACGATGGATATCACGTCCGTCGTGCCGCCGGCTGCCACGGCGCTGCCCACGCCGCAGTTTCGCCGCTATGGCACCGCCGAGGGGCTGCCCAGCAGCAGCGTGTATACCGTGGTGCAGTCGCCCGACGGCACCATGTGGTTCGGCACCAAGAGTGGCATCGCACGCTATGACGGCGTCGGCTTCAAGGTGTTCCGTCATGTCGTGGGCGATGCGCAATCGCTGTACAACAACGGCATCTCGGCCCTGCTGTTCGATCGCGGCGGGCACCTGTGGGCCGCCGGCCTGGAGGCGGGGCTCAACCGTTACGACGAACATACCGCCTCGTTCCGTCACTGGGGGCACGACAACAACGATCCGGCGAGCCTTAGCAGCGACAAGGCATGGACCATCGCGCAGACCGCCGACGGCTCGATCTGGGTCGGTACCGCGGTGGGCCTGGATCGCATGCGCATGGATGGTCGCGGTTTCGACCATGTGGCGGTGAGCGGGGATGATCCCGCGGCGCTGGGCACGGTGGGCGCGCTTTACGTCGACACGCATGGGCAGCTGTGGGTTGGCAGCGACAACGGCGTGTTCCGTCGCGACGAGGCTGGCGAATTCCACGCGATCAAGCCGGAAACCCCGGGGCAGGCGGTGGATGCCTGGCGTATCGAAGGCAACGCCGACGAAGTGCGCATCGCCTCGTCGCATGGCCTGTTCGTGGTGCGCGGCGACGATATCGCGCGGCAGGTCGGGCGCAATGAACTGCCCGATACCAATGTGCTCAGCAGCGCACGCGACCGCGCCGGGCGCCTGTGGGTGGGCACGCAGCGGGGCCTGTTCCTGCAGAACGGCGAAGGCAGGCCCATCCAGGCCGTGATCAATCAGCCGGTGTTGTACGGCAACCTGCCGGGCACGTGGGTGTGGCAGATCCAGGCCGACAACGAAGGCGGCCTGTGGATCGCCCTGTTCGATGGCGGCGTGGCCTACCTCGCGCCGGGCTGGAACAGCGTCAGCCGCTTCACCCACATTCCCGACGATGACGACAGCCTGCGCGATTCGGTCGCCTATTCGGTGGCGCGTGGCAGTGCCGGCACCGTGTGGGTGGGCGAACGCGGCGGTCGCGTGGACCGGCTATGGCCGGCCACCGGCGCGGTCGCGCACGTGTTGTCGGGCCTGCGCGGCGACGTGCTGGGCATGACCGAAGATGCACAGGCGCGCTTGTGGATCACCGTGCAGGGCGCGTTGTTCCGCTACGACAACGGCAAGCTCGACCAGGTGCCGGCCAACAGCCAGGGCATGAAGCATCCGCTGGAAGTGGAGCTGGGCCCGGATGGCAAGCTCTACGCGCGCACCTTCGGCGAAGGCCTGTTCCGCGTCGATCAGGACACGCTCGCCGTCACGCCGGTGCCGTTCCGGCCGGCCGAGGAAAAGGCCCGCTGGGGCAGCCAGATCACGCTGAAAGATGGCCGCTTCTGGTACGCCAGCGACGGCGGCATGATGCGCCTCGATCACACGTTCCAATATTTCGAGCCGGTGCCGGGCGTGAAGAACGACGCCTCGGTGGACGCCTTCGACTTCACCGACGACGGCATGTGGATGGCGCGGCCCGATGGCCTGGAGCACTACCACTACACCGAGGATGGACTGGCGCTCGACGACAAGATCGATGCGAGCCGCGGCTGGCCGTCGGTCAACGTGATCGACCTGGCGGTGGACAAGCATCAGCGCGTGTGGATTTTTGGCCGCGATGGCCTGTGGCGGTTCGATCCCAGTTCGGGGCGATTCCGTGAGCTTGGCCTGCAGGACGGCCTGAGCAACGGTGAATTCATGCGTGGCTTTGGACGCGCCATCGACGGCACCATCTACGCGCCCACGCTGGGCGGCGTGATGGGCTTCAACCCCAACCGCATCGACGAGAACGTTTCATCGCCAGCCGTGGCCATCACGCATATCAGCGTGCGCCGCAACGGCATCGTGCAGGACGTGCCGGTGCCGGCCTCGGGCGAGTTGTTGCTCGGCTGGAAAGACCGCGGGCTGAATATCGAGGCGCGCGTGTTCTCCTATGTCGACCCTGCCGCCAATCGCTACCGCTTCCGCCTGCATGGTTTGGACGCCGCCTGGGTGGACACGGGTAGCCGCGGCGAACGCGATTTCGCGGGATTGGGCGCCGGCGATTACACCTTGGACGTAGCAGGTGCAGGCGCCGATGGCGTGTGGGCACATCTGGCCCAGCCCCTGCATATCCACGTGCAGGCGCCGCCGTGGGAGCGCTGGTGGGCGTGGTGCGGCTATGTGCTGCTGGCCGCATGGCTGGCCTGGCTGGCGCTGCAGGTATGGCGCCGTCGCCTGGCGCAGCGGCACCAGATCCAGCTGGCCGAGCAGCGCAGCCGGCTCGCCGAGCAGGCCAGTGCCGCGAAAACCCAGTTCCTCGCTACCTTGAGCCATGAAATCCGTACGCCGATGACCGGCGTGATGGGCATGGCCGAGCTGCTGCTCAGCACGCCGCTCAGCAGCCTCCAGCGCGAGTACGCCGAAGCCATGCAGCGATCCGGCGGCATGCTGCTCAAGTTGCTCAATGACGCACTGGACCTGGCGCGCATCGAGGCCGGCAAGCTCGAACTGGAAAACGCCCCGTTCGATCCCGCCGTGCTGGCCAATGACGTGGCCCAGCTGGAACTGGGCCAGGCGCGGGCCAAGGGTTTGCGCTTCGAGGTGGACGTTGCCGACGGCCTGCCGCATCGCATGATCGGCGACGCGGTACGCATCAAGCAGGTGCTGCTCAACCTGGCCAACAACGCCTTGAAGTTCACCGAGCGTGGCGGCGTCACCCTGCGCGTGCGCCGCACCCAGGACGGCCTGCGCTTCAGCATCATCGACACCGGCCCCGGCATTCCGGAAGCCAGCCAGGCGCGCTTGTTCCAGCGCTTCGAGCAGGCCACCAGCCCGCAACGGCGCGCCGGCAGCGGGCTGGGCCTGGCGATCTGCCGCGAACTGGTGGCGATGATGGGCGGCAGCATCGAACTGGAATCGAAGGTGGCATTCGGCAGCACGTTCCATGTGCGGTTGCCGCTACAAGTCGCGCAGGAGCCGCCCGCGTCGACTGCCACGCACGGTGATGTTCCGATCACGCGTCAATTGCACGTGCTGCTGGTGGAAGACGACGCCATCGTGGCGGCGGTGATCCGCGGCCTGCTCGAACGCGTCGGTCACGACGTGCGCTATGTGGGCAATGGCCTGGCCGCGCTGGCGGAACTGGCACAGGCGTCTTGCGACGTGATCCTGCTCGACCTCGACCTTCCAGGCATCGATGGCTTCCAGATCGCACGCCTGATCCGCCAGCGCGAGGAACCCGGTCATCGCATACCGATCGTGGCGATCACGGCGCGTTCGGGTGGCGATGAGGAAGCGCGGGCGCGCGACGCGGGCATGGATGGCTTTCTGCGCAAGCCGCTGACGGGTGAGCAGCTGATGGATGTGATCCATGCGCATATGAGGGTGAGTGAAGGGGAGTGATGCGGGAGCATCACGAAGCGTGTTCGGCTCTTGCGCTCGTCATCCCTGCGGAAGCAGGGACCCAGTGACTGTGTTCTTGATGGTGACGTTATCGCCAGCGTGCTCGCCTGCGGCGGGCTTCCGAGCCGCTGCCGCGGCCCGGGTTACTTCTCTTTGCGTGGCCAAAGAGAAGTAACCAAGAGAAAGGCCACCCCGATGGCGCGCCCTTCGGGTGCGCGGACGGGTTGCGGAGGTTTGGCGACAGGGCCTCCTGCCCTGACGCCAAACTGGCTCGCCTCCATGCGAGCCACCCTACGGGCTTTTCCTCCACCCGTCCGCCGCGCCATAGGGGACCCGAAGATCAACGGCCAGAGCTCGAGCCGTGTGCTCTTGATCTATGGGGCCCCTGTACACCAAGCGGGGGGCCGTTTCTCTTGGTTACTTCTCTTGACCCCGGGCATGCTGCCCTTCGCCCTTCGGGCCGGCTTCGCCGTTCGCATGCGCTCCTGCGTATGCGTGGGCAAGCAAAGAGAAGTGACCCGGCCTCCGGCAGGAGGGCGGAAGCCCGCCGCAGGCGAGCCTGATCGCGGTCACGCGACTTAAGCGCGACGACCACCCGCAAAGAACGCCCGAAACGCCGCCACCGTCCTCGCCACGCCCTCGTCATCCACATCCAGATGCGTCACCAGCCGCAAGGTCGGCAGATAGCCGATGCTGATGCGTACGCCGGCCTCGCGCAGATGGACGTCCAATTCACGAAGACGATCCGCCGGCACGTCGATAAACACCATGTTGGTGAACTGGCCAAGCAACTTGATGCCCGGAATGTCGCTGAGCCCCGCTGCAAGCGTGGCTGCACGCGCATGATCGTCGGCGAGGCGCGCCACATGATGATCGAGCGCGTAGGAAGCGGCCGCCGCCAGCATGCCGGCCTGGCGCCAGCCACCGCCAGCGACCTTGCGCCAGCGCCGGGCCTTGTCGATCAGCATGGCCGAGCCGACCAGCACCGAGCCCACCGGTGCGCCCAGCCCCTTCGACAGGCACACCGAGACGCTATCGAAATGCCGTGCGATTTCGCGCGCGGGCACGCCGCTGGCCACGGCGGCGTTGAACAGGCGTGCGCCATCCAGGTGAAACCCGAGCCCACGCTCGTGGGTGAAATCACGCGCCGCCCGGATGTAGTCCATTGACATCACGCGGCCGTGCCAGGTGTTTTCCAGCGCCAGCACGCGGGTGCGGGCGAAATGCGGGTCGACCGGCTTGATCGCCGCGGCAAGCTTGTCCAGCGGCAGCGAGCCATCGGCATCCTGGGGAATCGGCTGCGGCTGGATCGAGCCGAGCACCGCGGCACCGCCACCCTCGAACTTGTAGGTATGCGCATCGGCCCCGACCAGATACTCGTCGCCACGCTCGCAATGCGCCATCAGCGCCAGCAGGTTCGACTGCGTGCCGGTGGGCACGAACAGCGCCGCTTCGAAGCCCAGCTCATCCGCCAGGCGCCGCTGCAGGGCGTTGACGCTGGGGTCCTCGCCATAGACGTCATCGCCGACCGCGGCATCCACCATGGCGGCACGCATGGCCGGGGTGGGGCGGGTCACGGTATCGCTGCGCAGGTCGATCGGTTCCACGGCGGTCGCTCACTCGGAAAACAGGCCCGCAGCTTGATCGCTCACCGGCGCCGTCGCAAGCATGGCCATGCTTACGATGGCCGTCCGCTTGGGCTAGCCTTGGGCCCAGCGGCGTCCGCATTGCGCGGGTGCAAGTCGATGGGGCAACCGCATGTCGTTTCTGCGTCTCTACCTGCGTGTCATCGGGCTGCTGGCGCCCGAAAGGAAACTGGCGATCACGCTGGCGCTGGCCAATCTCGCGCTGGCGGGAGTGTTCTTCCTGGAGCCGGTGCTGTTCGGCAAGGTGGTGGATGCGCTGGCAGCGACCCATGGCGGGAATGCTCCGCGCCTGATCGCGCTGTGGGCAGGCGTTGGATTTGCCGGCGTGCTGGCCAGTGTCTGGGTGTCGCTGCATGCCGATCGGCTGGCGCATCGGCGGCGGCTGGCGGCCATCGCCATGTTTTTCGAGCACGCGGCATCCATGCCGCTTTCGTTCCACGGCGAATATCACACCGGGCGGTTGTCGCGCATCATGAACGTGGGCGTGAGCAATCTGTTCAACCTGTGGCTGAGTTTCTTCCGCGAGCATCTGGCGACGCTGCTGTCGATCCTGGTGATGGTGCCGGTGGCGTTGTGGATCAACTGGAAGCTGGCGCTGCTGATGATCGCGCTGCTGGTGTGCTTCTCCGTCTTCAATGCGGTGGCCGTGCAACGCACGCACAAGGCCCAGGGCGAGGTGGAGGAGCTGCATCACGAAATCGCCACGCGCGCCGGCGACGTGTTCGGCAATGTCACGGTGGTGCAGAGCTTTACCCGCCTGGCCGCCGAGTCGCGCGCCTTGCGGGAGATGATGACGCGCACGCTCAACGCGCAATATCCGGTGCTGCGCGGCTGGGCGATTTTGTCCGTGCTCAATCGCGCCGCCAGCACGCTGACCATCGTGGCGATCTTCGCGATGGGCGCGACCCTGCATGCGCGCGGCGAGATCAGCGTAGGCAGCATCGTCAGCTTCGTGGGCTTTTCGATGCTGTTGATCGGACGGCTGGAGCAGTTCGCCACCTTCCTGTCCAACCTGTTCTTCCAATCGCAGTCGCTGCGCGATTTCTTCACCGTGCTCGACCGCCGCCCGGAGATCGCCGACCGCCCGGGCGCCATCGAGCTGCCACGCGTGCGTGGCGAGGTGGTGTTCGACCACGTCAGTTTCGGCTACGACCCGGTGCAGCCGGCACTGCATGACCTGAGCTTCCGCGCTGCGCCGGGCAGCACCATCGCCCTGGTGGGCCCCACGGGTGCTGGCAAGAGCACGGCGCTGAGCCTGCTTTATCGCGCCTACGATCCCAGCGCCGGGCGCGTCACCATCGATGGCCAGGATGTGCGCGAGGTAACGCTCGAGTCGTTGCGCCGGAACATCGGCGTGGTGTTCCAGGATGCCGGCATGTTCTATCGCTCGATCCTGGACAACCTGCGCGTGGGCAACCCCGAGGCTGGCGAGGCGGATATCGAAGCGGCGGTGGCGGCGGCCGAGGCGGCGGCATTCATTGCGCGCAAGCCCGAGGGCCTGGGGACCCTGGTGGCCGAGCGCGGCCGCTCGCTGTCCGGCGGCGAACGCCAGCGCCTGGCCATCGCTCGCGCCATGCTCAAGGACGCACCGATCCTCATCCTGGACGAGGCCACCAGCGCACTCGACAACACCACCGAAGCGCGCATCCAGCGTGCGCTGGACCGGCTCACGGTGGGGCGCACCACCTTTGTGATCGCACACCGATTGTCCACCGTGCGCCATGCCGACCAGATCCTGGTGCTTGACCAGGGGCGCATGGTGGAGCTGGGAACGTTCGACGAGCTGATCCGAAAAGGCGGGCTGTTCGCGCGGCTGGCCGAGGAAGGACAGTTCGTGGCGGATGCACAGCCCGTCCCGGCTTCCTCTCCCCTGGGGGGAGAGGATTGAAGCGAGTGGCGCTAGCCGTGTTTACGGAAGTACAGCCACGCCAATACCGCCAATATCACTGCAGGCAACAGGTTGGCCATCAGCGGCGGCACACCGTAGACGGTGCCGAAGTTCACCATCGCCTTCTGCAGGAAGTACCAGCCGATGGCCAGCAGCATGCCGATGAACATGCGCTTGCCCAGGCCACCGGAGCGCAGCGTGCCGAACGAGAACGGCATGGCGCACAGCACCAGCACCAGCACGTTGAGCGGGTATAGCGCGCGCATCCAGAACGCCGAGGCGTATACACCCGGATTCTGGCCGTTCTGCTCCAGATAGTTGATGTTGCGCCGCAGGTCGCGCATGGGCAGGTATTGCGGCTGGATCACCGATTGCTCCAGCACCTGCGGATTGAGCTTGGAATCCCAGCGCTGGCTCGGGGCGGTGATCGTATGCGTGCCCTTGTCGTCCAGCGTGGTGCTGCGCACCTGGCTCATCACCCATTGCCGGCCATCGTGTTCGGCCGTCTTGGCCCAGTCGAAACGGTCGACCTGGCCGTCCGGGGTGAGCGTGAACACGCGTACATCGTGCAACTGCACGGTGCTGTGCGTGCCCCGGTGTTCGGCCGTCCAGCCCTTGGCGTTGATGATGCGGTCGCCATCGCGTGCCCACAGGCCGGAGCTGCCGCCGAGCCCCATGCTGTTGTTCGACTTCAGGCGCAACTGCATGGCCTGCGCTTGCTGGTCGCCCCACGGCGCGGCGGTTTCGCCCAGGATCACCACGCCCACCACCATGATGGCCACCACGCCCACCGCGGACACGGCAATGCGCAGCTTGGAAAGTCCGCAGGCGCGCAGCGCGGTGATCTCGTTGGTGGAAGCCAGGCCGCCGAGGCCCAGCAGGCCGCCGATGAGCGCCGCATTGCCGAACATTTCATAGAGGCGGCGCGGAAAAGTCACCAGCACGTAGACCACCGCGTTGGTCACCGTGTAGCCGTTCTTGCCCACGTTGCCGAGCTGGCGCAGGAACTGGAATACCGCGTCGAGGCCGGTGATCACCAGCCACACCATCAGCATCGAGCCCAGTACGGTCGTGCCGACCAGCCAGTCAACGCGCCGGATGCGGAACCTGCCCATCAGGCACCCGCCTTGCGCGGTTTGCGCTCGACGTACTGGTTACGGAACATCCAGGCAGCGTAGGCAAACACGATAAAGCTCACCATCCACATCGGCGCCGAATGGTGCCAGTGGCCCTTGATGATCTGGCCGCGGCATAGCGCCAGCAGCAGGTAGTAGAAGTAGAAGCTGAGCACCGCCAGGAACAGGCGCCCGAAGCGCGGTTCGCGCGGGCTCTGGCGCGACATCGGCAAGGCCAGCGCCAGCAGCACCAGGGTCATGGCCGGCGCGATGGTGCGCCAGGCGAACTCGGCGCGCGTGTCCGGGTTGTCGGTGCGCAGCAGCTGCATGGTGGTGAGCGAGTGCGCGGGATCCTCGTCGTCCTCGTCGGACTGGATGCTGTCCAGCGAGGCGTCGTTGCGCTCGTATTTCATCTTGCGCCAGTTGTCGGCGCCGAGCGGGATGTCGTACTGCCAGCCGTCCCAGAGCGCCAGGAAGCGGCCATTGCCGTCGGTCTCCTGGTAGAGCTGGCCATGCTTGCCGGTCACGATCTTGAGATGGGGCACGTTGTCGTGGCCGGCGCGCTCGGTGGCAATGAAGGTATTGCCCAGCGTGCTGCCATCGCGGCTGAGCTCGTCGACGAAGATGATGCCGCCCTTGCCGGGCAGCTCGGTGAAGCGGCCCGCGTCCAGGCCCGCCGCGATCACCGAGCGGTTGGCCTCGGCCACCAACTGGTCGGAGGTGCGTGCCGCCCATGGCCCCAGCCACAGCGACACTGCGCCCACCAGCACGGCCACCACCAGCGAGAGGATGGACAGCGGACGCAACAGCCCCGAGGCACCCATGCCGGAGGAGGCCAGTACATGCATTTCGCTTTCGCGATACATGCGGCCAAGGCCGTTGAGCACGCCCAGGAAGGCCGCCAGCGGCAGCAGGGTGGTCAGGCCGTCGAGCATGTTCAGGCCCAGCACCTGGAACATCACGCTGGCCGGGAAGCTGCCATTGGCCACCTGCTGCAGCACATGCGCGAACGAGGTGCCGGCCATGATGGCCAGCAGCACGATGGCGGTGGCGGCTACGGTCTGAGCCAGCTCACGCAGGAAATAACGATCGAGGATGCTCAGAAACGGTCCTCACGCATGCAGAGGCCCGCGACGCGGAAGGCACGCGCGCAGGACGGGGAACAACCGCTAAGTGTACGGGCTATCACCCGGATCATGGGGACAGGTTCTCGACATGCGATAAGATGATGGGCTTGGCGCCGCCCTTTTCGGGGCTGGCAAACCCCAAGTCTAGCCTGTCCGGACCTTTCCGGACCTTTCCGCAGGACATCTTCATGACTCTCCAGTTCAGCCTTGGCTCCGCCGCTCCCGAAACCGTCGATACCGCTTGCGTGGTGGTCGGCGTCTATGAGAACGGTGTGCTCACCAGCGCCGCTGCCCGCGTGGACACCGCCGCGCACGGCGCCATCAAGCGCCAGGTGGAGAGCGGCGACATCAACGGCAAGGCCGGCACCACGACGCTGCTGTATGCGCCCGAGGGCGTCACCGCCAAGCGCGTGCTGGTCGTGGGACTAGGAACGCAGAAGACCTTCGATGGTGCACGCTATCAAAAGGTGAATGTCGAAGCCGTGCGTGCCCTGGGCCGCCTGCCGGTGGACAACGCCGTGTCCTACCTGACCGAGGTGGAGGTTCCCGGCCACGACCTGGCATGGCGCGTGCGTACCGCGGCGCTGGCCGCCGATCACGCCGCCTATCGTTACACCGCCACCTTCAAGCCGCGCGAGAAGAGCACCCAGCCGGAGCTGGCCGCCATCGCCTTTGCCGCCGGCAACGAGGCACAGGCCGGTCTGGAGCAGGCTGTCGCCATCGCCGCGGGCGTGCGCTTTGCGCGCGAACTGGCCAACCTGCCGCCCAACATCTGCAACCCCGCCTACATCGCGGCGCAGGCCGAGCAGTTCGCCGCGCAGCACGACAAGGTCAGCTGCAACGTGCTCGACCACGAAAAGATGGGCGAGCTGGGCTTCGGCTCGCTGCTGGCGGTGGGCCGTGGTTCGGCCAACAAGCCCAAGCTGGTGGTGCTCGAATACAAGGGCGGCACCGAGGGCGACAAGCCATACGCGTTCGTCGGCAAGGGCATCACCTTCGACACCGGCGGCATCAGCCTCAAGCCTGGCCCGGGCATGGAAGAGATGAAGTTCGACATGGGCGGCGCCGCCGGCGTGCTCGGCTGCTTCGTGGCTGCCGTCAAGCTCGGCCTGCCGGTGAACCTGGTATGCGTGGTGCCCGCGGTCGAGAACATGCCCGACGGCGACAGCTACCGCCCCGGCGACGTGCTGACCAGCCTGTCCGGCCTCACCATCGAAGTGCTCAACACCGATGCCGAAGGCCGCCTGATCCTGTGCGACGCGCTTACCTACACCGCGCAGACCTTCCATCCCAAGGTGCTGATCGATGCCGCCACGCTGACCGGCGCCTGCGTGGTTGCGCTGGGCAAGCACGCCAGCGGCCTGATGAGCAAGCACGACGACCTCGCCGCCGAGCTGGTCGCCGCTGGCGAACAAACGCTCGACCGCGCCTGGCGCCTGCCGCTGTGGGACGACTACCAGGTGCAGCTGGAATCGGGCTTTGCCGACGTGGCCAACATCGGCGGCAAGAACGCCGGCGCGATCACCGCGGGCTGCTTCCTGGCGCGCTTCACCGAAGGCCAGCGCTGGGCGCACCTGGACATCGCCGGCACCGCCTGGGACGAAGGCCGCAAGGGCCTGGCCACCGGTCGACCGGTGTCGCTGCTGGTGCAGTGGCTGATCGATCGCGCTGCGTAACCCACTGTTCGTCATTCCGGCCCACGCCGGAATGACGATTCGTTAGCCTCAGCCAAGATCTCCCGCCCATGCCACGCGCCGATTTCTACCTGATCGACAAGCCGCGCTTTCGCGAACAGCCCTTGCTGCTGGTGTGCGAACTGGCCAAGCGTGCGCATGCGGCGCAGCAACCCACGCTGATCCTCGCGCGCGATTTCGCCCAGGCCGAAGCCATCGACGAACTGCTGTGGGAATTCGACGAAGACGGCTTCATCACCCACCAGCTCGCTGGCGACGATGATGACCAGCACACCGCCGTGCTGATCGTGCCCCCCGGCATCGAGACGCCCGACCGCCCCTTGCAGATCAACCTGCGCGAGGCATGCCCGCCCGGTCGCTACGATCGCGTGCTGGAAGTGGTGGCGGCGGATCCCGCCGAGCGCGAGGGTTCGCGGTCGCGGTGGGGGGAATACAAGCGGCGTGGGTTTGAGGTGAACAAGTTTGATATGTAGGTGGGATGGGGTGTGTCGGTTTGGTGTCAGCAGGATCGGTGCGTTCTAGCTCGTCATGCCCGCGGAAGCGGGGATGACGAGCAAGGGAAGCGGCCTGCGACACCCACCGCAACCCCCAGACACCACTCACTTCCCCGCGCGATCAAACTTCCGGATGAAATCCTTCACCTGCGGATACACCGTCTGGCGCCAGCGCCGCCCGCTGAAGATGCCGTAGTGGCCGGCCCCTTCAACGACTCGGTGCGCCCGACGGTCGGTGGGAATGCCGCTGCATAGGTCATGGGCGGCTTCGGTCTGGCCCAGGCCGGCGATGTCGTCCAGCTCGCCTTCGATGGTGAGCAGCGCGGTATCGGTGATGGCTTCCGGCTTCACGCGTTCGCCCGAGACATCCCATAGCCCGCGCGGCAGCAGGAACTGCTGGAACACGGTGGAGATGGTGTCGAGGTAATACTCGGCCGGCATGTCGAGCACGGCGTTGTATTCGTCGTAGAACTTGCGGTGCGCCTCGGCATCGTCCTGGTCGCCGCGCAGCAGGTTTTCGTAGAAATCCCAGTGCGAATTCACGTGGCGGCCCGGGTTCATCGCAATGAAGCCCGCGTGCTGCAGGAAGCCGGGGTAGACCTCGCGGCCGCTGCCGGGATAGTTCGCCGGCACGGTGTGGATGACGTTGCCCTTGAACCAGCTCAGCGGCCGGGTGGTGGCCAGGTTGTTGACGCCGGTCGGGTTGCTGCGCGGCTCGATCGGGCCGCCCATCATGATCATGCTCAGCGGCGTTTCTTCGCCGCGCGCGGCCATCAGCGACACCGCGGCCAGCACCGGCACGGTCGGCTGGCATACCGAGACTACATGCAGGCGATGCGCGCCGATGTGGCGGATGAATTCCTCGATATAGGCCACGTAGTCGTCGAGGTGGAACGGGCCTTCGCTGGCCGGCACCATGCGCGCATCGACCCAGTCGGTGATGAACACCTTGTGGTCCTGCAGCAGGGTACGAACGGTATCGCGCAGCAGCGTGGCGTGGTGGCCGGACAGCGGCGCCACCACCAGCACGACCGGATCGTTCTTCATCTTCTCGATGGTTTCCGGATCGTCACTGAAGCGCTTGAAGCGCTTGAGCTGGCAGAACGGCTTGTCCAGCACCACGCGCTCGATCACGGCGATTTCCTGCCCGTGCGCGGTGACCTGCGGCAGATTGAAACCGGGCTTCTCGTATTCCTTGCCCAGGCGGTGCAGCAGCTCGTAGCCGGCGGCGAGCCGCTGTGCGCCGGGCACATGCGAGAGCGGGCTGGTGAGTTCGCTGAACATCTTCGCGCTGGCTTCGGCGTAGTGGCTCAGCGGACCGAGGATGGCGCGCTGCCACTCGTGAATCTGATAAAGCATGGGGGTGGAACCGGAAGCATCGGGAGATCGGCATCTTACCCGGTTTGGCAGCGTCGTGCTGCGCTGCCGCATTGTCTCAGCCCTGTTGAATCAGTTGTTTACGCGCGGCGACAGAGCAACAGCATCTCGTCGACGCAGTACGTCGAGCCCAGGCCAGGCTGCCAGCGCAAGGGTTTCTGCAGGCGCAGCCCCAAGGGCATGACGACGCGGTTGTACCACCACAGGGCACGGTCGCGCTGGTGCGTGAGATACCACTGGCCCAGCGCCAGCAGGCGGGACGAGGCCGGTTGCATGCCGTAGGTGGCGCTGCGCTCGATGGTCCAGCCATGGGCCGCCAACCGGTTTTGGATCTGCCCGGGTTCGTAGCGGCGATAGTGGCCGACGAATTCATCGAAGTCGGTCCATGCGGCTTGGTGCAGCGGCACGGACAACAGCAGGCGGGCGTCGCGGGCCGCTACGCGGGACAGTTCGCCCAGCGCCTTGTCGTCGTCCACCAGGTGCTCGAGGATGTCCAGCGCGCAGATCAGGTCGAAGCTGGCATCCGGGCAGGGCAAGGCGGTGATCGAGCCACGTAACGCGCTGGCGCCGTGGGCACGCAGCCCGGCCAGGGCGGCTGGGGTGATGTCGACGAAATAGGTGCCGTCCAGCGGCAGGCGCGGACGCAGGCCGGGGGCCACTTCCAGGCGGCGCGGCAGGGCCATGGCCAGTTCGCGCACCATCGGCCAGGTATTGAAGCGGCTGGGATCGACCAGGCGCGAGCCCGCCCACAGCGACTCATAGAATCCGCGATTGATGCGGTTGAGTTCGGCCGCGGTGCGTTGAGGCAGGGCAAGAGTCGGCATCCTCGCAGTGTCGCAAGGAAATGCCTTACATGGATGTGAAGGTCAGCCGATCCTGCGTAGTTCGGTACGTGTGGCGATATCGTGCACAGCCCGATGTCGCGGATCGATGGCGCCCAGGCCGAACCAGATCGCCCAGCCGATGCCGACCGCCCACAGGGCGCCACGCACGCCCACCCAGGGAGCCAGTGCCAGCAGCAGCATCGGCATGGCGGCGACCAGCAGGCGCACCACTGCCTGCGCCAGCGTCAGGCGGCCACCGTCGCTGTTGGTTACCCGGATACGCCAGGGGCGCATCCCCAGCGTCTGCCCGCCGCGCAGCCACGAGACCAGGAAATAGGCGGAGACCACCAGCGCCTGCAACGGCTGGTACCACCATGCGATATGCGCCTGGCCATCGCTGCTGACCAGCGTGCCGCCGGTGATGCGCTGGCAGACATAGCCCACCACCATCACGATCGCCAGCACCGCCAGCAGGTCATAGACCAGGGCGATCAAGCGGCGCCAGAGTGGGCAGGTCACATCGATGGAAGCGGTGATCGAGGTCATCGGAAGGCGGCCGGTGGAAGAAGGTGCTTGCACGCGAGGTGGCCGACGGCGAGCATCGCGTCCATGCAGGAACCCTCCCCAAGTATCGCCGAAGCGGATCGCCGCAGCATCGACGCCTTCATCGAGCGGGTCTGGTCCGAGGACGGACTGGCCGACCGTACCCTCGAGGCTTATCGCCGCGATCTCGACGGGCTCGCGCGTTGGCTGGCCACCCAGGGCCAGAACCTGCGTAGCGCGCAGCGCCATCATCTGTCCGCCTATCACGGCAGCCAGCCGGTGGCGGTGCGCTCGCTGGCGCGACGGCAATCGGCGTTTCGTCGCTATTACGCCTTTCTGGCCCGCACCGAGTCGGGTTTTGACGACCCGACGCTGTTGATCGAACGCCCCAAGACCCCGCGCAGCCTGCCCAAGGCGCTGGCCGAGCGGGAGATCGAGGGCTTGCTCGACGCACCGGACGTCACCAGCACGCTGGGCCTGCGCGACCGCGCGATGCTGGAGCTGATGTATGCCTCCGGCTTGCGCGTGTCGGAGCTGGTCGAACTGCCGCTGGCCTCGCTCAACCTGCGCCAGGGCGTGGTGCGCGTTACCGGCAAGGGCGGCAAGGATCGCCTGGTGCCGATCGGCGAGGTCGCCGCGGAGCGCATCGAAGCCTACCTGGCCGGTGCCCGGCCGCTGCTGGCCAAGGGGCGCCAGCCGGCGGCGCTGTTCCTCAGCAACCGGGGCGAGGGCATGACGCGACAGATGTTCTGGACCCTGGTCAAACGCTATGCGGCCGGCGTGGGCATTGCGTCCAAGCGCATCTCGCCCCATGTGCTGCGGCATTCCTTCGCCACGCATCTGCTCAACCACGGCGCCGATCTGCGCGCGCTGCAGATGCTGCTCGGCCATAGCGCGCTCAGCACCACGCAGATCTACACCCTGGTGGCCAAGGAAGGGCTCAAGCGCCTGCATGCCCAGCACCACCCGCGCGGATGACGGGTCCTGCGCCGTGGCCGGCGAATCCGTTCAAGTCGCCTGTGCGAGAATGCATGCCCCAGCGTTTCCGCTTGCGGAAACGGATGCCCATGAGGTCCGCGATGTTCAAGAAATGGTTGTTGGCGCTGTGCGTCAGCGGGTTCGCGCTTAACGCCTGTGCTGCCAATGACGGCGCGGCGAGCCCCGAGAATACGGTGCGCAAGGCGGTGATGTCGCTGGTGCCGGGCGTAAGCGTCGATTCGATCAAGCCGGCGCCGATGCCGGGCTTTTATCAGGTCATCGCCTCCGGGCAGCTGGTCTATGTCAGCGCCGACGGCAAGTACATGTTGAATGGCGACCTGATCGACCTGGCCACCAAGAAGAACATCAGTGACGATGGTTGGGCGGATTACCGCAAGGCCGAGCTGGCCAAGCTGCCCGAGTCCGATCGCATCGTGTTCTCGCCGGCCAACCCGCGCTATCGCGTCACCGTGTTCACCGATGTGAACTGCGCCTATTGCCGCGCGCTGCATGAACACATTGCCGACTTCAACAAGGCCGGCATCGCGCTGGAATACGTGGCTTGGCCACGCGACGGCGTCACCAACCCGGCCGGTCACAACACGGACACCTACAACGAGATGGTGTCGGTGTGGTGCGCGGCCGACCGCAAAGCGGCCTTCACCCAGGCCAAGGAAGGCAGGAAGCCCAAGTCGGCCACCTGCGATAACCCGGTGAAGAACGAATTCGACCTGGGCGTGCGCCTGGGCGTCAGCGGCACCCCGACCATCATTGCCGAAGACGGCACCATGCTCGGCGGCTACGTCACGCCGGAGCAGATGCTGCAGCTGCTGAGCAAGAGCGGCGCCAAGGGCAGCTGACGTCAGGACCACGGCAGCCTCGCCTTCGGCGGGGCGAACGCTTGCGCGAGGTCGCGCGGTTTGCCTGCGTGACGTTCGCGTCGCGCTGATTTTTCAACAACTACACTCCTTCGCTTCGTCCTCGCGCTGCGCATCCAACGGATGACGCAAGCTGCGCAAGCTTCCGAAGACAGCAAGGAGGTCAGCATGAAAGCGCTTGTTTATCGTGGCGTTGGCGACATCGCCCTGGAAGATCGTCCCGAACCCCGGCTGCAACAGCCCGACGACGCGGTGGTCCGACTGCTGAAGACCACCCTATGCGGTACCGACCTGCACATCATCAAGGGCGACGTGCCCAGCTGTACGCCCGGGCGCATCCTTGGCCACGAGGGCGTGGGCGTCGTCGAGCAGGTCGGCGCGGCGGTCAGCCAGTTCAAGCCGGGCGACCATGTGCTGATCTCCTGCATCAGCGCCTGCAGCAAGTGTGATTTCTGCCGCAAGGGCATGCCTTCCCATTGCCGCACCGGCGGCTGGATTCTCGGCAACACCATCGACGGCACGCAGGCGGAAAAGGTGCGCATTCCGCATGCCGACACCAGCCTGCACCCGATTCCCGGCGGGGTGGAGGAAGAGGCCATGGTGATGCTCAGCGACATCCTGCCCACCGGCTTCGAATGCGGCGTGCTCAATGGGCGCGTGCAGCCAGGTGGCTTGGTGGCCATCGTGGGTGCCGGTCCCGTCGGCCTGGCGGCCCTGCTCACCGCCCAGTTCTATTCGCCGGCGCGGATCATCATGATCGACCTGGACGACAACCGCCTGGAGGTGGCCAAGCGTTTTGGCGCCACCGACGTGCTCAATGCCGGCGACGCCAAGCTGGTGGACAAGGTCATGGCGATGACCGGCGGGCTGGGCGTGGACAGCGCCATCGAGGCGGTGGGCGTGCCCGCCACTTTTTCGCTGTGCGAAACGCTGATTGCCCCGGGCGGCGACATCGCCGTGCTGGGCGTGCATGGCGTGCCGGTGCCGCTGCACCTGGAGCGCCTGTGGTCCCACAACATCACCTTGCGTACCCGGCTGGTGGATACGGTCACCACCCCTATGCTGCTGCGGAGCGTGCAGGCAGGCAAATTGCAGCCGGCGCAGTTGATCACCCACCATTTTGGCCTGGGCGACATCCTGCAAGCCTATGATGCCTTTGGCAAAGCGGCACAAAACAAGGCGTTGAAGGTCATCATCGACGTCTGAAGCAGGTGCGGCCGGGGTGCCTGGCAATCGGGTGCCTCGCCCGTCTCCTCAACGTCTGTGCTGCGTTGCGGTAACGCCCGCCTGCCTTGGAGTACAATAGGGGTTTTCGCTAGCTCCCGTTCCCCGCATGATCGCACTCGACGGGCAGGGCGCCCTCTCGCCTTTTCGCCTCGAACGCCTGAACGCGCGCCTGGAAGCCATTCACCGTGGCACCCGCGTCCAGTCTTCGTGGTTTGTGTATTTCATCGACGCCGACGTCGTGCCGGAGGGCGAACAGCGCCGCCGATTGCTCGAAGTGCTGGAGGCGAAGGACACCAAGCCTGAAGTCGCCTCGCTGTGGGTGGTGCCGCGCCTGGGCACCATCTCGCCGTGGTCGAGCAAGGCCACCGACATCCTGCATGGCGCCGGTTTCGACGTGCGTCGCGTGGAACGTGGCATCGCCTGGCAGGTGGCCGGCTTGCCGGCGGCCGGTACGCCGCAGTACGAAGCGGTCATGGCGGTGCTGCACGATGCGATGACGCAGTCCGTGCTCACCACGCTGGACGACGCCCACGGGCTGTTCCTGGCCGGCCGGCCGGGGCCGCTGGTGCATGTCGCGCTGGGCGGCGATGCCAAGTCGGCGCTGGCCAAGGCCAACGCCGAGCTGGGCCTGGCACTGGCCGACGACGAGATCGACTATCTCGCCGACCGCTACGCCGAACTGGGCCGCGACCCCAGCGACGCCGAGCTCTTCATGTTCGCGCAGGCCAATTCCGAGCATTGCCGTCACAAGGTGTTCAACGCCAGCTGGACGCTGGACGGCCAGCCGCAGGACAACAGCCTGTTCGGCATGATCAAGAACACCCACCAGCATTCGCCCGCGCATACGTTGTCCGCCTACAAGGACAACGCGGCGGTGATCGAAGGCTACGAGGGGATGCGCTTCTATGCCGGCCCCGACGGGGTATGGCGCGAACACCGCGAGCGCGTCGAGTACGCGATCAAGGTGGAAACGCACAATCACCCCACCGCCATCGCCCCGTGGCCCGGCGCCGCCACCGGCGCCGGCGGCGAGATCCGCGACGAAGGCGCCACCGGTCGTGGCGCCAAGCCCAAGGCGGGCCTTACCGGCTTCTCGGTGTCGGACCTGCGCATTCCGGGCAAGCCGCGTCCATGGGAGGTGGATCGTCCGCTGCCGCCGCACATGGCCACCGCGTTCGAGATCATGCGCGACGGTCCGCTGGGCGCCGCCGCGTTCAACAACGAATTCGGCCGTCCGTGCCTGGGCGGTTATTTCCGCACCTACGAGCATGAAACGGGCGAGGTCGGCGTGCGTCGCGGCTACGACAAGCCGATCATGATCGCCGGTGGCCTGGCCAATATCCGCGCCAGCGACGTGCAGAAGCGCGACGTGCAGCCAGGCAACAAGGTGATCGTGCTGGGCGGCCCGGCCATGCTGATCGGCCTGGGCGGCGGCGCCGCGTCGTCGGTGGCTTCCGGTACCTCGAGCAAGGAGCTGGATTTCGCCTCCGTGCAGCGCGACAACGCCGAGATGGAGCGTCGCTGCCAGCAGGTCATCGACAGTTGCTGGACGCGTGGCGAGCACAATCCCATCGTGAGCATCCACGACGTGGGCGCGGGTGGTTTGTCCAACGCGATTCCGGAGTTGCTCAACGACGCGGGCGTGGGTGGTCATATCGACCTGTCACGCGTGCCGTGCGATGACCCCTCGCTGTCGCCGATGCAGGTCTGGAGCAACGAGTCGCAGGAACGCTACGTGCTGGCGATCGGCGCCGACCACCTGGCCGAGTTCGAAGCCTTCTGCGCGCGCGAGCGCTGCCCGTATGCGGTGGTGGGCGAAGCCACCGCCGAGCGCCGCCTGGTGGTGCACGATCCGCGTACCGACGTCACCGTGATCGACCTGCCGATGGACGTGCTGTTCGGCAAGGCGCCGCGCATGCATCGCGACGCCAAGCACCTGAAGCCGCGCGTCGACCTGGTGCCGGACCTTACCGGCATCAGCATGGACGAGGCGCTGCTGCGCGTGCTGCGCCTGCCCACCGTGGGCAGCAAGAGCTTCCTGATCACCATCGGTGACCGCACCGTGGGCGGCCTCAATGCGCGCGACCCGATGGTGGGCCCGTGGCAGGTGCCAGTGGCCGATGCCGCCGTCACCATCACCGATTTCGAAGGCTATACCGGCGAAGCGATGGCCATGGCCGAGCGCGCCCCGGTGGCGTTGCTCAACAGCGCCGATGCCGCCCGCCTGGCGGTGGGCGAAGCCATCACCAATCTCGCCGCCGCGCCGATCGCCTCGCTCAGCGAAGTGCGGCTGTCGGCCAACTGGATGGCGGCGGTGAACTACCCCGGCGAAGATGCTGCGCTGTTCGACGCGGTGAAGGCCGTGGGCATGGAACTGTGCCCGGAGCTGGATATCTCCATCCCGGTTGGCAAGGACTCGCTGTCCATGCAGACCGTATGGAAGGACGGCGATACGGTGCAGCGCACGGTGTCGCCGGTATCGCTGGTGATCACCGGCTTCGCCCGCGTCACCGACGTGCGCCGCACGCTCACGCCGCAGCTGCGGCTGGATCACGGCGACTCGGAGCTGTGGCTGCTCGACCTGGGTGCCTGCCGCGACCGCCTCGGCGGTTCGGCGCTGACCCAGGTGTTCAATCGCGGTGGCGGCGTGCCGCCGGACCTGGATGACGCCAAGCGCCTGAAGGCGCTGTTCGAGCTGGTCCAGGAGGCGAATGCGAGCGGCCTGCTGCTGGCCTACCACGACCGTTCCGACGGCGGCGTCATCGTCACTTTGCTGGAAATGGCCTTCGCCGGCCATTGCGGCCTGGAGATCCAGCTCGACGGCTGGGCCGAAGCGACGCTGCGTGCCCTGTTCAACGAAGAGCTGGGCGCCGTCGTGCAGGTGGCCTCGGCCAATCGCGAAGCGTTCGAGGCGCTGCTGGTCAAGCATGGCCTCACCGGCATGGCGTACCGCATCGGTCGTCCGAAAGAGAAGCTGGGCATCAAGCTGTTCCACAACGGCGACACCTTGTTCAAGTGGAACTGGCGCACGCTGTTCGAGGCCTGGAACGAAACCAGCCACGCCATGCAGCGCCTGCGCGACAACCCGCTCACCGCCGACGCCGAGAACGAATGGCGCCTGGACGACGCCGATCCGGGCATCAGCCCCAAGCTCGGCTTCGAGCCGAACGAAGACATCGCCGCGCCCTACATCGCCAAGGGCGCCAAGCCGCGCGTGGCGGTGCTGCGCGAGCAGGGCGTCAACGGCCAGGTGGAAATGGCCGCGGCGTTCACCCGCGCCGGCTTCGAGGCGGTGGACGTCCATATGTCCGATCTCGCCAGCGGGCGCATCCGGCTGGCGGACTTCCGCGGCCTGGCGGCTTGCGGCGGTTTCTCCTACGGCGACGTGCTGGGCGCGGGGCGTGGCTGGGCCACCTCGATCCTTTACAACGACTACCTGCGCGCGGAATTCAGCACCTTCTTCGCCGACGCCCAGCGCTTCGCGCTCGGCGTGTGCAACGGCTGCCAGATGATGAGCCAGCTCAAGGACATCATTCCCGGCGCGCAGCACTGGCCGAAGTTCCTGCGCAACGCGTCCGAGCAGTACGAGGCGCGCGTGGCCACGCTGGAAGTGCTCGACTCGCCGAGCATCTTCTTCAAGGGCATGACCGGCTCACGCATTCCGGTGGCGGTGGCCCACGGCGAAGGCCGCGTGAGCTTCCCGCATAGCTGCAGCCCGTCCAAGGCGGGCGGTTCACTGCGCTACGTCGACAACCGGGGCAAGCCTACCGAGGCCTATCCGCTGAACCCGAACGGTTCGCCGGGCGGCCTCACCGGCTTCACCGCCGCCGATGGCCGCGTGACCATCATGATGCCGCACCCGGAGCGGGTATTCCGCAGCGTGCAGATGAGCTGGCATCCGGAGAAGTGGGGCGAGGACTCGCCGTGGATGCGCATGTTCCGCAACGCCCGGGTGTGGTGCGGCTGATGTGGCACGGCCACGCTGAGCCCGCGCGGGCCTAGCGTGGCCATAGCGGCCATTCGCTGGTTGGTGCGGTGGCTGCCCGCAGTGGCATGGACCTGCCTGTTGGGCCTGTTGCCGTGGTGGGTGGGGCTGCCGCTGCTGTTGCTGCTGGCGTTGGGCGCGGTGCTGTTGGCGCGTCGTATCGCGCACTACGCGGCGCTGTGCCGGCGCGGTTTGCGCTGGGGCCTGCCAGGGTTGCTGTTCGCCGTGCAACGCGCGCTGGGTGGCGACCTGGTGGCCTGGGGGGCGGCACTGCTCGGTGCCCTGGTGGGTTTCTCGCTGGTGGTGTTGATGGAATCGTTGCTCGATCGACGGGTGCGGCGTACCGCGCACGTGCAGGTGTCGCCGGAGTGGAGCGAACTGGCGCTGGCGCCGATCGGTCCGCCGGCCCACATCATCGAGCTGACGCGCGCCGATTGGCGCGAGGTCTATGACGTGTTCGTCGATCCCGCCGGCGAGTCGGTGCGCTACGAGGCCGATGGCGTGGGCAGCGGGCGCTACGTGTTCAAGCGAGGGCGGGTGATCGATCGGGCCAGTCCGCGTTACTGCTTTGGTCCGGGCGGGCGCTGGTTCGTGGTGAGCCTGCCGCAAGGGCGTGGCGACATCCTGTGGGATCGCCAGGCCGACCGCATGCATCGCCTTGCGGGCTGGCAGTTATGCGGCTGGGAAGGCGAGCAGCCCTGGCTGGCGCAGGAGCCCGACGGGGTGCCCACGCCGCTGCACGAAGCGCTGGGGCAGCGGCGCCAGTAGTGGATCATCAACGGCGGCGGTGGCTTTCACATGTTCGCTACCCATCGCCTCGCGCATACTTAGGACGCAGTGAATACCAACGCCTCTCCCTCCTTGTCCTCCGTGCTGCCGGTCAGCGTGATCGTGGTGGCCGCCGACAGCGGCCCGTCGCTGCGCGACTGCGCGCGCCGGGTGTTGGCCTGCGATACGCCGCTGGAGCTGATTCTGGTCGACAACGCTTCCGGCGACGGCATTCCGCAGGCGATTGCGCGTGCGCATGAAAACGACGAGCGCCTGAAGGTCATCTACAACCACGCCAACCTGGGCTTCGGGCCCGCGGTGAATCGTGGCGTGGCGCAGTCGCACGGCAAGTCGGTGCTGGTGCTCAATCCGGATTGCCTGATCGACAACACGGTGCTGCAGCGACTGCTGGAGACTTTGGCCAGCCGTCCGCGCGTGGGCGTGATCGGTGCCGTGGTCTGCGACGAGCAGGGCGTTGCCGATCCCGCCTCCTATCGCCGCGATCCGCTTGTCGGCCGCGCGCTGACCACGTTGTTCGGGCGCGCCGGCGAAGGCGTCAATATCGGCGGCCCGATTCCGCATGAACTGGTGGAAGTGGAGGCCGTGTCGGGCGCGCTGATGTTGCTGCCGCGTCGCGTGTTCGATTACCTCGCCGGTTTCGACGAAGACTACTTCCTGCACTGCGAAGACCTGGACCTGTGCCGCCGCGTGCGTGATGCCGGCTACCACGTCATGCTGGCCGGCGACGTGCGCGTCCTGCACGGCAAGGGCAGTTCGAGCCGGCACCGCCCGGTGTTCGTCAGCCGCCACAAGCATCGCGGCATGTGGCGCTGGTTCCGCAAGTTCGATCCGGCCGCACGCAAGCCGTGGGTGTCGGCGCTGGTGTGGCTGGGCATCTGGACGCATTTCCTGCTGCAGATTCCCGGCCAGTGGCTGCGCCTGCTGCGATGCAAATTCACCAGGGCGAAGGACGGCGCATGAGTGTGGCGTCCCCGCGTGCCGCGACGTTGGCGATGTCCGGACTGATTGCGGTCACCGCGGTCTGGGGTTCCACCTTCTTCCTGATCAAGGACCTGGTGGCGCGCATGCCGGTGGCCGATTTCCTGGCCGTGCGCTTTCTCATCGCCGCGCTGGCCATGGTGCTGCTGTTTCACCGCCAGCTGATGCGGCTGAGCCGCCGCGAGTGGGGGCAAGGCCTGGCCCTTGGGGCCATCTATGGCGTGGCGCAATTGCTGCAGACCTCGGGCCTGGAGCACACCTCGGCAAGCATCAGTGGCTTCGTCACCGGCATGTACGTGGTGTTCACCCCGCTGCTGGGCACGGTGCTGCTACGCCAGCGCTTGCCACCCATCACCTGGATCGCCGTGTTGCTGTCGGTAGGTGGCCTGGGCCTGCTGGCCTTGCGCGGACTCAGCGTGGGCTACGGCGTATGGCTGACGCTGGCGTCGGCGGCGTTGTACGGCCTGCATATCGTCGGGCTGGGTACATGGTCGCGCCCTGGCAGCGCCTTCGCACTTTCCAGCGTGCAGATGATGGTGATCGCCGGCGTCTGCCTGCTCGCCACCCTCCCCTCGGGACCCAGCCTGCCGCCGGATCGCGGCGCATGGATGGCGGTGATCTACATGGCGCTCGCCGCCGGCGCCGGCGCGATGCTGATGCAGACCTGGGCACAGGCGCATCTGTCGCCGACGCGCGCGGCCATCGTGATGACGCTGGAGCCGGTGTTCGCGGCGGCCTTTGCGGTGACCTTCGGCAACGACGCGTTGACGTGGCGCATGTTGGCGGGCGGGGCGTTGGTGTTGGCGGCGATGTATCTGGTGGAGTTGGGGCCGTGTGGCGGGGGTGCCCTGCAGGCGGAGGGGTTGCATCACGAGGTGTAGTTGGGGGCGGGGGCCTCGCTTCGCTCGTCATCCCCGCGAAAGCGGGACAAGCGCGCTCCGTGCTTGTCCGCCCTGCGCCAGCAGGACACCCGGCCAACACCCCGAGTAAAAACAAAAAAGGCCGAACATCGTTCGGCCTTCTCCACGTCCATCTCAGTCGATACCCAACTTCTTCAACTTATAGCGCAGCGCCCGAAACGTGATGCCCAGTTTCTTCGCCGCCGCCGTCTTGTTGTAGCGGGATTCCTCCAGCGCCTTGATGATGGCTGTGCGTTCGAGGTTGCTGATGTAGTCGTCCAGGCCACCATGGGCGGTGGCTGTCGCCAGCGGGGCAGGGGCGGCCGCGGCGGTGGCGGCCTCGGCAGGCGCAACGGGTTCGGCGTGGGCGCGTGGGGTGCGCTGCGGCAGCATCAGGTCGCCGACGTCGATCTGGTCGCCGTCGCACATCGCCATGGCGCGTTCGAGTATGTTTTCCAGCTCGCGCACGTTGCCCGGGAAATCGTAGGCTTCCAGCGCGTGTTGCGCGGCCGGCAGCAGTTGGCCGGGGGTGCCGCCACTCTTGGCGGCCAGCTGGCGCAGCACGAAGGCAGCCAGCAGCGGCACGTCGCCGCGGCGTTCGCGCAGCGGCGGTACGCGCAGTTCGATCACGTTGATGCGATAGAACAGGTCCTGGCGGAACATGCCCTGCTCGACCAGCGCCGCCAGGTTCTTGTGCGTGGCGGAGAGAATGCGCACGTCCACCGGCACTTCTTCACGCGCGCCGATCGGGCGCACGGCTTTTTCCTGGATCGCGCGCAGCAGCTTCACCTGCATGTGCAACGGTAGTTCGGCCACTTCGTCGAGGAACAGGGTGCCGCCATGGGCGGCCTGGAACAGGCCTTCCTTGTCGCCCATCGCGCCGGTGAAGCTGCCTTTGCGATGACCGAAGAATTCGCTTTCCATCAGCTCGGACGGAATGGCGCCGCAGTTCACCGGCACGAACGGGCCGCTGGCGCGCGGGCCCTGCTCGTGGATGAGGCGGGCGACCAGTTCCTTGCCCACGCCCGATTCACCGGCGATGTATACCGGGGCCTGGTTGCGTGCGAGCTTGCCGATGGTGGCGCGCACCTGTTGCATGGCCGGCGAGTCGCCGATCAGGCGTTCGTTGCCGTCAGGCTTGGCGGCGGTGTGGCCGCTCTTGCGCTCTTCGGCCAGGCGCAGGGCGGTGCGCACCAGGCGGCGCAGCATCTGGATGTCGACCGGCTTGGAGACGAAGTCGAAGGCGCCGGCCTTGAGCGCGCCGACGGCGGCGTCGACGTTGCCGTAGGCCGTGATCATCGCCACCGGGGTATCCGGGTGTTCGGCGGAAATCAGTTCGACGATCTCATGGCCGGTGCCGTCCGGCAGGCGCATGTCGGTGAAGCAAAGATCGTAGTGTCGCTCGGCCAGGGCGCGCCGGGCTTCCGTGACGGTACCCACGGCGTCGACCAGCAGGTCCATGCGGCCGAGGGTGATGGTGAGCAGTTCACGGATGTCGCGTTCGTCGTCGACGACCAGTACGGTCTGTTGGCTCATGTCGTCTCGAGGGGAGGTGGTCGCGGCTAGGATAACCGCCCCCCTCGCGGGGGGCAAAGGCCGCGGCGGCAGGTGCTTATTTCCGGCCCAGGTGGCGATCGAAGAATTTCACGATGGCCGCATAGGCCGCCTGCGATTCCGGCAGTTCCGGGTCGGAGAAGAAGGAGTGCCACATGCCGTCCCATACGTGCAGTTCGGTCTCCACGCCGGCCTGGCTGAGCAGGATCTGGCTCTGGATGACCGAGCTCATGGCCATGTCGCGCGTGCCGGTGATCAGCAAGGTGGGCGGAAAACGCGCAAGCAGCTGGGGCGACAGGCCGGGAAACACCATGGGGTCGGTGGCGCTGGCGCCCTTGAAGTAGGGCAGGGCCTCCAGCCGCAGCGGGTGCTCGGGGATGGGCGCGCCATTGAGCAGGGGCGCCACATAGGTGGAGTCGCCCTCCATGTTCACCAGCGAACCGCAGAAGGTGCCGATGGCGCCCGGCACGGGCAGCTGGTGCGCGATCAGCCGGGCCACCGCCTCGCCGGTGAGCACGCCGCCGGCCGAGCAGCCGTAGATGCCGATATTGGCCGGCGGGTAGTGCTTGAGCAGTTCGCGATAGACCGCCTCCACGTCCTCGCTGGCGGCGGGGAAGACGTGCTCGGGCCCCTGGCGGTAATCCAGGCTGATCACCTTGATGCGCCCCAGGCTGGCGATCGGGATCGATTCCACCAGGCCGCCGCTATGCGCGCCCCACAGGAAGGCGCCGCCGTGCAGGTTGATCAGCACGCGCTGGCGGTTCTGCAGCGCGATGCCCTGGGCCGGTTCCACCACATCGGCGCCGACGCCGGCGATGGTCTCCTGGTGGGTCTTCACCGCATACCGCTTCTGCATGCGCGCGGCGCGGTCGCGGTTGATGGCGTCGTAGAAGTCGCGGCTCTGCGCAATGGGGGCGGTGATCGGCGGCGCCTTGCTGCCGCCGGCCAGCATTTGGGGGAAGAACGCGCGCGCCTCGGCCGAGGCGAAGCTGGAGTAGGGCAGGCTGGCACCGGCCAGGGTGATGCTGGCGTCGGCCTTGACCGTGGGGGCCGCGCCTTGCGCGGCGGCGGTGCCGGTCACCAGGCAGGCACCGAGCAGAAGATGGCGGACGAGCTGGGCAACGCGCGGTGCGTGCATGGCGTAGTTCCTCCGGTCGAAGGGGGCGTCACTTGGTGTGGATGGGTGCCGCCGGTTTGGCGGCGGTTTGCTGCTGGATTTCCAGCAGCTTCAGATACACGCCGTTGGTCCAGCCGAAGCCGATCACGTTCTCGCTGTAGCCAGCGCTGACCTTCACCTCCGCGTTGCCCAGCACCATGTTGTATTTCTCGCGGATGGTGCCGTCGTCGGCGAGGCCCTGGTCCACCGTGGCCATGAACTTGCCGGCGATGCGGCGCGCGTCGTCGTGGAAGCCATACGCATCCAGCCCGGACACCGCCAGCCAGTTGGTGGGCGCCCAGCCGAACGGTGCGCCCCACTGCACGCCGGCCGGGCGGTTGTCCATGCTCAGGCCGCCCTTGCGCTCGAACACCGGCAGCGACTGGCGCACGCCATCGGCTTGTTCCTTCGAGGCGGCACCGGCCCACAGCGGGTAGAACGTGGTGACGTAGGGATAGGGCGAAGGCTTGCCGGCGACGAAGTCGTAGTCGCGGTACATGCCCAGCTCCGGGCGCCACAGGTATTTGTCCATCGCGGCCTTGCGTGCCTCGGCGGCCTTGGTCCAGCGTTCCGCGTCGCCGGCCTTGCCCAGTTGCAGGGCGAAGTCGTGCAGGTCGCGCTCGTAGCGATAGAGCAGGCTGTTGAGGCTTACGTCGGCGTAGTGATGGGTGGAGCCGCCGAACGGTCCGAAGTGCGCGTTGGTGTCGAAGCCCGATTCGCGCATGGCACGGTCGCCGTGGTAATAGTCGGCGGTGAGCCGATAACCGTCGAGCCAGGCACCTTCGCACACGTGCGAGGCGCGCACGTCGCAGCTGCTGTCCTTGAGCTTGGCGGCCTCGGCATCGCTGGGATGTTCGGAGGCCTTGATGAGGTAACCCGGGTCTTCCGACGGGTGCGCGCGCAGCCAGCGGATCACGCCCTTGTAGTACTCGCTGTCCTTGGCCTCCAGCACCGGCCCGCTGCCGAGGTCGTAGTAGCGTGCCAGTCCGGTGTCGCCGGCGCGATGCTCCGGGCGTGTCCAGATCTCGTAGTTGCGCACGGCCAGCGGATAGGCATCGGCCAGCCACGCGCGCCGCGCCTCGGCGTTCGGAAAGCTGGCGGGATCGTCGAGCACCTCTGCCATCATCGCGGTGAGGAACGGCGGCTGCGAGCGGCTGAGGTAATAGGTGCGGTTGGCGTTGAGCACGCCGCCATAGTTCGCCACTTCGTACAGCGCATTGTCGACCATGGCCTTGGCCAGCTCGGTGCGATGGTCGGCCACCAGGCCCAGCACGATGAAGTAGCTGTCCCAGCCGTACATTTCGTTGAAGAAGCCGCCGGGCACCACGTACGGATGCGGCAGATAGAGCAGGCCCTGCTGCGGCAGTTGGGTGGCATCGATATCGCCCAGCTGCGTCACCGTGCGCGGCAACGGGCGCACATCGACGCCGCAGCGCTTGCCCACCTCGGTCACTTTTGGCGGCACCGGTTGCCCCGCCGGCACGTACAGCACCGGATGACTGGCGACCTTGGTGTCGACGAGCGACGCGCAGTCGTCCTGGGAACGCGTCAGCGTGCTCCACGCATGGTCGATATAGGCACGCGTTCTGGTCGCATCCGGCGTGGCGGCATTCGCCGCGCCGGCAAGGCTGCAGGCGAGCAGCAAGCTGGGCAGGCGCCTCCAACGGCACCTTCCCGGTTGCGTGGAAGCAGGGCATCGCATGAGGGAACCCGTCGATGGGAACGAACGCGGTGTACTGGTCATGTCTGCTCCTTTAGCTTTTGCGGTCGAGGCGCTACAGCGACTTGCGGGTAAGCGTGGCCTTGCCGTCGGCACCGCGCTCGATGGTGATGTCGTACTGCTTGCCACGGAAATGGACGCCCTTCAGCTGCAGTGATTTCCATTCGGGCGGCAAGGCTGGCGCATAGGCCTCGGTGAGGCCGTTGTCGTCGATGCGCAGGCCGCTGAGTCCGTACACGAAGCTCTGCACGAAGCCCGCCGACGTGGCGAGGATGTAGCCGGCGTTGTTGGCCACGGTTTCCGTGCGCACGTTGAACGGCGCCTTGAGGAAGCCGACCAGGTTGCGCTGGATCCACTCGCCGGCGGCTTTGCCGTCGCCCAGTTCGGCGGCGCCCACGGCGAGCATCACCATCATCATCTCGTTGGGATCGTCGCCGTGCACTTTCAGCTCGTGCAGTTGGAAATCGAAGTCGTTGCGGCGTACCTGCGGCGACATCGGCAGGTCGAGGTTGGGATACATCAGCCAGGCCAGCGACGAACCCATCCAGGTGATCTTGTCGTGCGGCACCGAGGCGTCGAAATCCAGGTGGCGCTGCGCCTGTTCGTCGAACGGGATGAACAGCTTGTCGGCGATGGTGCTCCATTGCGGATCGGCCGTGGCGCCCACCTTCGCCGCCGCCTTCACCGCGATGCGCAGCGCCTTTTGCGCGGCGGCGTTGGTGAACGAGTCGTTGGGCACGTCGTCATAGGCCTCGTCCGGCGAGGTGACGTGATGGATCTCGTAGCGGTCGTGCGCCGGGTCGTAGCTGACGCGGCTGGCCCAGAAGGTGGCCACCTGTTCGATCACCGGCCAGCCGTACTGCTTCAGCCATGCGTCGTCGCCGGTGGCCTGGTAATACTGCCATTGCGCGATGGCGATATCGGCGTTGACGTGGATCTCGCGGAACACGCCATAGGCGAAATGCGGCGTGTAGTCCTTGCCGGTTTCCGGGTCGGCCTCCCATGGATACATGGTTCCCTTCACGCCGTACTGGCGCGCGCGTTCCTGTGCAGGCGCGATGGTGCGGTGGCGAAACATCACGATCGGCTTGGCGCGTTCAGGATGCAGCAACAGCAGCGCGGGGAACACCCACGAATCGCTGTCCCAGAACGCGTGGCCCGCATAGCCCGGGGTCAGCGCGCAGGCGCCCATCGGCCAGCTGGTGCCTTCGGTGCTGTTGGACAGCAGGTAATAGAGATCCGAATGCACCGCCTGCTGCACCTTGGCGTCGCCATCGATGCGGATATCCGACTGCCACAGCTGGTGCCAGGCGGCCTGGTGCTTGGCCAGCAATGCATCGAAGCCGGCCTGGCGGGCGGCCTTGGCCAGCGCGACGTCGGCCTGCGCATCGCCGCCCCAGCCTTCGCGCGATGCGGCGACGTACTTGGTGAAGCTGTAGCGCTGCCCCTTGCGCACGCGGGCCTTGAGGTTCAACGAGAGCTTGTCGGGCGTCTGTTCCAGCTGCACGTCTTCGACATCGAGGCCCTTGGGCAGCTCGATCGCCGCCGCCTGCGCCACCGCCACGCCCTGTTCGGCGCGACCGTCCAGCCACAGCGTCAGCGTCTTGGTATCGCCGCCGGTGGACTGGATGCGCACCACGCCCGGATACCACACGGCGGCGCGGTCCGGCGTGGGAATCGGCTTGTTGTCCAGGTTCTGCCCGCTAGCGATCACCGCCGCGATCATCTCGTCGCCGCTCATCTTGCCGATGGGAAAGCGCGGCTGGTATTCGGACCACAGGCGGATCGGGAAGGTGAGCTGCACGCTGCCATCGAACTGCGGCGTGATGGTGAGGCGCGTCGCGGCCAGGTGGTTGGCATCCTGGCTGACGAAGGTGGTGACCTCCACGTCGGTGGACTTGTTGGCATAGACGAAGCGGTAGCGCGTGCCCAGCGTCGCGTCGTACATGTCCAGCGTCTGTGCGTAGTCGGTGAAGATTTCCTTGCCCAGGCGCGTGGAGTTCAGCCAGCCGCCGCCGGGGTTGTAGTCGATCTCGTTCCAGCCGGGGATGGCGGCCGGGCGCGCGATATCGTCCTTCGCGTAATCCATCGTCGCCACCATGTAGCCGCGGGTGGGCTCGGTGCCGCGCGGCGCGGTCAACGTCGAGAAATAGCCGTTGGCGAGATAGCTGGGGAAGTAGCTGCCGAACTGTTCCGAGGTGCCGGTGAGCACGAAGCTGGGGTCGCCCTTGGCAAGGATGGCGGGGGCAAACAGGGCGGTGCCCACCAGCAAGGCGGCAAGACAGATACGACGAACACGCATGACAACTCCTCGGGTGTTGGCCCAGGCCTCCGGCCCGGGGTGGGGAATCACTTCGCGGACAGGCCGATGGCCGCCGGTTCGGCCACGCCGGCCCGATCCGTCTCGCGCTTGAAGAAGAACAGGGTCACCAGCACCAGGCTCATCGGCACCAGCGAAAAGTAGAAGGCATGGATGCCATCGAAGCCGGCGAACACCAGCGCGGTGATGCGAGAGCCCAGCGTGCCGCCCAGGGCGGAGAAGATCACGATGAGCCCGGTCATGGCCGCATGCGTGGTGCGGGGCAGCGAGCTGAGCACCACGGAGTTGATCACCGGATAGATCGGCGCCATCAGCAGGCCGATCAGCGGAATGAGATAAGCGGCGACCGGGGCGTCGAGCCAGCCCACGTCCGGCACCACGGTGGCGTGGCGCGCCAGCGGCAGCACCAGCAGGATGAGCACGCCCATGCCGAGCACGCACAGGTTGAGCAGCACATGCCAATGCACGCGACGCAACAGCTGGCCGGCGATGATGCGCCCCAGCGCGGTGGCGCCGGCCAGGATGCTGGCCATCTGGATGCTCATCGCGTTGGGCAGCTTGAGGATCTCGTTGTTGAAGGTGGGCAGCCAGGTGCTGAAGCTCTGCTCGATCAGCACGTAGAGGAAGGCCGAGAGCAGGAACACGTACACCAGCGTGCGCATCAGCAGGCGGTACATCTGGCGCATGGCCTCGCCCAGCGACAGGCGCACCTCGCCGTGCGCGGCCGATTCGTCCAGCCGGGCCCCGGCCAGCAGTGCGAGGGCGCCGAAGCACAGCGCAGCCAGCACCCAGTACACGTTGAACCACGACGGGTTGGCCGGCGCGGCATGATCGATGAAGGCGCTGAACAGCCAGCCGCTGACCAGCACGCCGAGCATGAACAGGCCCTCGATGGTGTTGGTGAGGCGCCCATGTTCCGCCTTGTCGCGGGTCAACAGGCCGATGGAGGAGTACACCCCGATCTTGGCCAGCGCGAACGACACGCCCACGCAGGTGAACAGCAGCTCGGTGGTGTGGAAACTGGGATAGAGCGGCATCAGCACGCAGGCGCTGCCGACGATCAGCAGGGCCAGCATCATCGCGCGGCGATAGCCTATGCGCGGCAGGAACGAGGCCAGCAGGAACGAGGTGATGGCGATCGGCAAATCCTTGAACAGCTCGAGCAGGCTGGCCTGCGGCTTGTCGATGCCGAACGTGTGGATCGACTGCAGGATCACCGTGCCCACGCTGTTGAGCAGGATCGCGAAGACCATGTAAATCATCGCGAGCGCGACGATCATGCGGTACCGGTTCATGCACACCTCGCAGTGCGATGCCGAAAAAAGTTCCGGACCGCCGCGCTACGGCGGTCCGGAACAACGAGGGAAGCATCGTCAGAAGTTGTACTTCACCTGCAGGTTCACCTCGCGTCCTTCGATGGATCGGGCCAGGATCACGCCACCGCTGCTGGCAAAGCCGAACAGACGCGAATTGCCCTCGGTGATGCCGATCTGGTTGGTCATATTGGTGCCTTGCAGGTTCACCTGCCAGTACTGGCCGATGTTCGCCGACACGCCGAAGCTGAGGTCGTTGTACTGGCCCAGCGGCTGCTGTTCGATCAAGTCGCCGTAGCGGTTGCCCACGTATTCGTAGGTGACCCAGAACTTCACGCTGCCCCAGTCGGTCGGCAAATCGTAGGCGGGCGTGAGGCGGGCCTGGAACTTCGGCTGGCGCTGCAGCTGCATGCCGTTGAGGCTGGCGCATTGTTCGCTGCCGTCCTGCGCGGTATACGGCGTGCACGCCGCGCTGTGCGTGTAGTGGCCGTCCATGTAGTCGCCGCTCAGCGTCACCGAGAAATGCTCGAACGGCTTGACCACGGTGTTGAAGTTGATGCCCTTGGTGGCCGAGGCATAGTCGAACGAGAACTGCTGGCCGTTGCCCTGGGTGATGGTGTAGGGCACGTTGTAGAACAGCTTGCGATAGGCGTTGACGTCCAGGTAGACCCAGTCGGCCTGGTACTTGTAGCCCACTTCCATGTTGTGGATCTTGTTCACCGGCTGGCTGGGCAGGCCGCGCAGGTCGTCGAAGCCGGGGAAGTGCACGCCGTCGTTCACGCGGGCGTAGACACTCATGTTGCTGGTGATCTCGTAGTTGGCGCCGATGGTCCAGGACGGTGCGGTCTTGGCGTAGTTGATGGTGGTGTTGCCGCCCGTCAGGTATTGCGAGTTGTTGTTGTAGAGCGTGGCCGGGTTGTTGTCCAGGTCGCCGGTGGCGGTGTTCTGTACGCGGCCGTTGGCCTGCTGGCGCTCCACACGAACGCCGGCGTCGAACAGCCACTGGTCGAGCTTCCAGCTGTCGGTGAGGAAGAAGGCGGTATTGAAGCCGTTCCAGGCCTCGCGGATGGCCGTGGACGGACCGCTGACAAAGCCCTGCGAACTGCTCAGCACGTCGCCGTTGCTCAGCGTCACCGCGATCGGGTTGGGATTGTTCTTGGCCTGCAGCAGCATGTTGTTGCCGAGGAACCAGGTGTCGTGATCAGTGTAGACGGCGGTGTAGTTGCCGAGGGTTAGGGTATTGCCGTCGAACAGTTCCTTGTTGACATGGAACTCGTTGGTGGCGCCTTCGATGCGCTTGTGCACGTACCACAGGCCTTGCGTGGTGACGTTCTGGTTCATGTCCGCCGCGGCACCGTTGTTGGTGTACGTGGCGGTGGCGGTGGTGCTGGCGGGCAGGCCCGCCGCCGCCACGGCACCGGTGATGTAGTCGCTCAGCGATTCCGGGTTCTGGCCGGTGCTGAAGAACGAGATGGTGTTCATCTGGCCGGCGGTGAAGTTGAACTTGTCGGAGATCGACCAGCCGTCGCCGAAGTCCAGGTCCAGGTTGCCGCCGATGGAGTGGATGTCCGCGCCACGGCCCTTGGCCAGGTTCACCGACTGGCCACCCGGGGTACAGCCGGCGGTGGTGCAGGGCGTGGTCTGGATGAACTCGTACTGGTTGGCCTTGCTGCCGAAGGTGCCGGTGAGCGGACTGAAGCCGGGGTAGTCGGAGAACTGGCCACGGCCCGGGTTGAGGATCGGCGTATCGGTAACGAACTGGTTGTGATCCTTCAGGTCGCGCGCATAGAGCATCAGCGAACCGTTGTCGAAGTTGCGCGTCAGCGTGCCGGTGAGCGAGCCGCCCTTGTCGGCATCGAACTGCGGGTCGCGCACGCCGTCGGACTTGCGCCAGAAGCCGCCGATGCTGCCGTACCAGTTGTCCGCGATCTTGAAGCCGTAGAAGCCATCCAGCCGCACCAGGCCTTCCGAACCATAGGTGACGCCGACGTCGCCGGACGGCTTGTCGGTGCCCTCGCGCAGGATGAAGTTGGCGGTGAGGCCCGGCTGGCCGTTGCCGTACAGCACGGCGGGGCCGCCCAGCACGAATTCCGCATGGTCGATGGTGTCGTCCAGGCGGAACATCGAGGAGTTGTCCATGAACGACAGCGTGGGCATCGGGTACAGCGGCGAGCCGTTGAGCTGGAAGGTCACGTAAGGCGCATCGCCGCCACCGGGAAAGCCGGCCACCTCGATGTTGGCGCCGGTCTGGCCGCCGGAGGATTCCGGATATACGCCGGGCGCGAGCTTCAGCAGGTCGGCCGAGCTCTTGGGATTGGCTTCGCGGATCTGGTCGGCCGTGGCGCTGGTGATCGAATAACTGGCATCGATTTTCTTGACGCCGCCCGCCGCGGCATTGCCGGTCACCACCACCTGGTCGAGCGTCTTGGCCGACTTCTGGTCCTTGGCCGGCTCAGGCGGGTTGCCCTGATTGGCCGCCGGTGCCGCGGGCGGCTGCGCCGGTGCGGCGTCCTGTGCCTGTGCTGCGCCCACCGTCAGCGCGGTGACGATGGCTGCTGCGAGTAACTGCCGGGTAATGCCTAGCGTGTTCATGTGGTGCCTCCCCGCCCAAAGCATGGGCCACTTAGGTGTTGATGCGCGACGCTTCGGCATACGTGGCCGATGCGTGGTCTTGGTCTTCAACAAAATCCCCGATGCGAAACGCGGTCAGGCCCGGCAGCACGATGTCTGCCCCCCCCAGGGCCTCACGCTGGCCGATACCAATGGCGACCATGCCCGCGGCGTGGATACTGGCAATGCCTGCGGCGGCGTCTTCCACGCCCAGGCAGTCGGCCGGCGCCACGTTCAACTCGGCGGCGGCGGCCAGGAATATTTCCGGATCCGGTTTGGAGCGCGCGATCCGTGCGGCGTCGACGATGACGTCGAACAGCTCGGCAATGCCCAGCCGTTGGAGCAGCAGCGGCGCATTGCGGCTGGCCGAGGCAAGCGCCACGCGCAGTCCGGCCGCACGGGTGGCTTCCACCGCGGCGCGGGCGCCGGGCAGCAACTGGTTGGGACCGAAGCGTTCGATCTGCTCGCGGTAGTAGGCGTTCTTGCGTTCGCCGAGCTGGTCCTTCTCGGCCTGGGTATACGTGCGCGGGGCACGTTCCAGCAGGATCTCCAGCGAGCCGCGCCGGTCCACGCCCTTCATGCGTTCGGCGATGGCTTCGTCGAACGGTGCATCGATTTCCCGCGCAAGGCGTTCCCATGCGGCGCGATGCACCACGGCGGTATCGGCGATGACGCCATCGAGATCGAAGATCACCGCGCGCAACGGTCGGCGCTTGAGGTGCTCATGCGGCAGCGAGAGCGAGGCGCCGCGGCGCAGGTGTTGCGGGTGGCCACGGTGAAGGAAATCGATGGCTTCGCCGTGGGTCACTGTGTAGCGCACGCCCACGCGGTCCACTTCCACGCGCAGGTGTGCGCCGCGCCAGGCCACCCCGAAGCGGTAGCGATGCCAGGACGCCGGCAGCTGCGGCGCCAGCGTCAGCCGGCCGTCGCTGACGCGCAGGCCGCCATAGCCCCAGCACAAGGCCAGCCAGCTGCCCGCCATGGCGGCCATGTGCACGCCGTGCGCCGCGTTGCCGTGGAGGTCGTCCAGGTCCACCCGCGAGGTGTCCTGGAAATAGCGCCACGCCTTGCCCGCTTCGCCCACTTCCGCGGCGATCACGCTGAAGGTGGAGGCCGAAAGGGTGGAGTCGTGCACGGTCACGCCTTCGTAGTAGTCGAAGTTGCGCCGCTTGGCGTCGCGCGTCACCTCGTCGCCGGCCAGCATCAGCGCCAGCAAGGCATCGGCCTGCTTGCAGACTTGGTGGCGATAGATGGTCAGCGGGTGCAGTTCCAGCAGCAGCGGCCGCTTGCCCTCCTCGCGCGGGTGGGCCAGCAGGCGCGGCTTGTCGAGGAAAGTGTCGTCCTGCGGAAAAATGCCCAGCCGGGCGTCTTCCTGCAGATACATCGCCTCGGCGGCGCGCTGCCACTGCACGGCCTCGAAGGTATCCAGCCCAAGGCGCTGGGACAGCTGCGCATGGGCTTCGGGCGCGGTGTCGGCCAGCCAGTGCGCCACCCGCGCCGCATCGCGCAGATGCCGCTGGGCCATGCGGTTGGTGTAGTGGTTGTTGTCGACCAGCGCGGTGTATTCGTCCGGTCCGGTGACGCCATGGATGCAGAAGGCGCCATCGCGGCGCGGATTGAAATGGCCTACGTCCATCCAGGCGCGGGCGGTTTCGAACAGCATCTCGGCGCCGTAGTCGCGCAGGAAGTCGACGTCGCCGCTGGCGTCGACGTAGAGCCGTATCGCCCACGCCACGGCGGCATTGATGTGGTACTGCGCCGAACCGCCGGGGAAATAGCCCGAGCATTCGTCGCCGCTGATGGTGCGCCATGCGTACAGCGCGCCGCGCGCATGGTTGAGTTCGCGCGCATGCAGGCGCGCGCGATCCAGGGTGGCGTAGCGGTACATCAGCATGCTGCGCGCCAGGGCCGGCGCCAGCGTCACCATCGCCGGCAGCATGAAGGCCTCGGCGTCCCAGAAATAGTGGCCCTCATAGCCTTCGCCGGTGAGTCCCTTGGCCGCCGTGCTGCTATGGCCGTCGCGCCCGCTGGACTGGAACACGTGGAACAGGTTGAAGCGCAGCGCCTGTTCGGTGCGCGGATCGCCCTCGATGGCGAGGTCGACGCTGTTCCAGAAGTCGGCCAGGGTGCGGGCCTGTCGCGCCAGCAGCGCGTCATAACCGAACCGGCAGGCATCGCGCAGGCTGGCTTCGGCGCGGGCGAGCAGTTGCGCGTCGCCTTCGTCGCCGCCGGGCTGGGTCCAGGCGTAGGCGACGAACTTTTCCAGCACCACGCTCTGGCCGGGCGCGAGCGTGCCTTCGTACACCTGCATCACGCCATGCGGCGCCAGGTTGGCCAGGCGAAAGCCCAGCTCGGCGTTGCTGAAGCTGTGCCGCTGCGCGCACGCCACGCGGATGTGGCTGTGCGCCGTCCGCTGCAACACGTGGGCGAGTTCTTCCTCGGCATGGGCATCGATGGTGGACAAGCCGCCATCGAGACGACTGCCGATGCGTGGATCGTCGCCTTGCTCCACCGCGTGGCGTGCGGTGCTGATGGAGGACTCCAGCATGATCGGGCCGCTGTAGTCGAGCGAGCGCACGCGATAGCGGATCGCGAGGAGTGCCGGGTCATCCAGGCTGACCACGCGCTCGGCGTCGATCTCCAGCGTGGCGCCGTCGGGCGAGCGCCAGCGCAGGTGGCGGCGATAGCAGCCGCCACGCAGGTCGAGCGCGCGCTCGAACGCCAGCCACTCGCCATCGTCCAGTCGCACCGGCGTGTCGCCCAGGCGCAGGTGGATGCGGGTGCCGTCGGCCACCGGGATGCGGGTATCCGTGTGCGCGGCGAAGCCGGGGAAGCGCTCGTGGTACTCGATGGGGGTGCGTTCCCACACGCCGGCCAGGAAGCAGCCGTGGCTGGGGCTGTCGCCTTCCTCCAGCCCCCCGCGCACGCCCAGCGAGCCGTTGGCGAGCGCAAACAGGCTCTCGTCCTGCGCGAAGCCGGCGGGATCGATGCCATGCCTGGTCAGCACCCAGGGGTTGCCCGGCAGGTTGCGGGCAAGCGGCAACTCGGTGGTGGCTTCGGTCGATGCCGTTTCCTGATGATCCAACGTGCGCTCCCCGGTGCTTTCTTGCGTTGTCTGGCTGCGCGCGAAGGGCGCGACGCAACCGGCTTCATTTAGGCGGGGGCGAGCATCGCAGCAAATGATATCGATATCAAGGTATCGATATCATTTGCTGCGATGCAGAATGTCGCGTAGATATCGATATCATTTGCGAGGCCTTGATAGCGTTGGTGGTGCACCTCCGGAGCGACGTCGCATGCGTAAATCTTTGTTGCCATGGCACAACGGCGGTTGGACGCATCGCGCCCAAACCGACACACTGTGGGCTGCTGCCGCGAACCAGGTCGGCCTTCGGGTTGGGTGGTCGCGTCATCACTGACAAGACACCGGGGCAAGGTCTTGAGTCGTAATCACAAGCAGCAACTGGGCGGAGTACCCGCAGCCAGCCTGACCATGGCTGACTTGGCGAGTGTCGCCGGGGTTTCGAAAATCACCGTGTCGCGGGCGCTCAGCGACAGCCCGCTGGTCACCCGGGAAACGCGCGAGCGTATCCAGGCGCTCGCCCACGAGCTGGGCTACAAGCTCAACGTCAGCGCGCGCAACCTGCGCCTGCGCCGCAGCCACACGGTGGCGGTGATCGTGGAGATGAAGCCCAGCCATGACCGCACCATGTTCGATCCGTATCCACTGATCCTGCTCGGCGGCATTTCCCAGGAGCTGACCGCCAGCGGCTACAGCGTGCTGCTGACCACCCGCCAGGGGGCGACGGCGGCGGCGGTGCAGGCGGCCGATGGCTTGATCCTGCTCGGCCAGGGCGTGCGCCAGGACGCGGTGCGCCGCTTCGACAAGCTGGGCCTGCCGATGGTGGTGTGGGGTGCGCCGGGTGAGCGCGATGAACACATCGTGGTGGGTAGCGACAACCGCCAGGGCGGCCGTGCGGTGGCGGAGCATTTCATCCGGCTGGGCCGGCGCAACCCGGTGTTCGTGGGCAATCCCAACCATCCGGAAATCTTCGAGCGCCTCAATGGCTTCGTCGATGCACTCGCTGCGCACGGGGTGAAGCCGTTGCTGATCCGGCGCGACGAGTTCACCCTGGCCTCGGGCATGGATGCGGTGCATTCACTGGTGGAGCGCGAGGTGGCGTTCGACGCCCTGTTTGCCTGCAGCGACCTGCTGGCCATGGGAGCGATCCGGGCGCTCGGCGCGCTGGGGCGTTCGGTGCCCGGCGACGTCTCCGTGGTGGGCTACGACGATATGCCGCTGGCGGCCAGTTTCCTGCCTCCGCTCAGCTCCGTCCGGCAGGACTGGCAGGAGGGCGGCACCTTGCTCGCCCGCAAGGTGCTGGCCTTGATCGGTGATCACCCGGCGCAGTCGGAAATGCTGCCGGTGGAGCTGGTGGTCCGCGCGACCTGAGTCGTCGCCCGGGTCAGCCGGTTGCCGCGGCGTCGCCGGTCGCCTTGCCCATCCGCGCCGGCGTCAGCACCAACCGGAAACAGCTGCCGCCGCCGGCCACGCGCACGTATTCCAGCGAGGCCTGGTTGGCTTCGCTCATCTGGCGTGCCAGGTACAGGCCCAGGCCGGTGCCGTATTCGTGGGTGGTATAGAACGGCTCGAAGATCTGCGCGGCCACCTTGGGGGCGATGCCCGGGCCGCGGTCGATCACTTCCAGGATCGGCACGCCGTGTTCGCCGTGGCGGGCCACTACCAGCACGCGGGCCGGTTCGCCGGGCAGGCGGCCGTAGCGCAGCGCGTTCTGCACCAGGTTCCATACCACCTGCTGCAGCTGCTGCGGATCGGCCACCGCGGCCACCGGGGTGCTGGCCTGGATCACCCGCAGCGAGTCCTCGCCCAGGTCGTTGCCCTGGCGGTATTCGTCCACGAAGCCGTTGGCCCAGGTGCCCAGGTCCAGCGTTTCCGGGCGCGAGCGCTCGCGCCGCGACAGCTGCAGGATGTTCTCGATGATCTCGTTGAGGCGCACGCAGTGGTTGTTGATGATCTCCACCATGCGCTGGTCGGTGCCGTCCAGGTCCTGTGATTCGGCCAGCAGTTGCGCGGAATAGCGGATGGCCGCCAGCGGGTTGCGGATTTCGTGCGCGATCGAGGCGGACAGGCGGCCCAGCGAACTGAGCGTCAACTCCTCCGCGCGACGCGACACCAGCGAGGTGTCGTCCAGGAAGATCAGCACGTGCGAATCGTCGTTCGGCGCCAGGCGGCTGAAGCGCGGCACCACTTCGGGCACGCCGTCGGCCAGCTGGGTGGCCGATTCGTCGAGCTTGCCCGAGGTCATCCAGTGGTACAGGCGGCGCGACAGTTCCGGGGCCACGCGGCCCAGGTCGCGCTGGTCGGCGGCGGGGTTGCCCAGCAGCATCCAGGCCGACTCGTTGATCTGGTGGATGCGGTTGGCGTCGTCCACCAGCAGCACGCCGGTCTTCATGCGCCGGATGATCAGTTCGTTCACCTGGGCCAGGTTGGCCAGGTCCACGCCGCGCTGCTCGGCCAGCGCCTCGGTGGCGCGGATCTGCCGGCTCAGCACGTAGCACAGCACGGTGATGGAAAAGTACGCCAGGCCGAACAGGCTCGATTCCAGCAGCTCACGGTCCATGCCCGCGTCGCCGTGCTGGATCTCGAACACCGAATGGCCCAGTACGCCCAGCGTGGCCAGCGCGGCGAAAAAGCACGACAGCCGCAGCGGCAGGATCAGCGCACCCGCGGCCAGGTTGACCGCCAGCATCATGGCGATGCCGATGCGCGCATCGTGCATGGTGGTGATGGCCAGCACGGCGGCGATGACGTCCACCACCAGCGCGCCCGACACGGTCAGCCGCAGCCACGGGGTAGAGCGCCGGGTCAGCGAGAGCATGCCCAGCGCAAACAGCAGGAACAGCACCGCCACGCCGCGCGCCAGCCCCACGTCGGTCAGTTTCGGCCAGCCCAGGGCATTGGGGCTGAGGGCCAGGCCGATGTAGACCAGCGCCTGGGCCAGCCGGAAGCAGTTCAGGAATAGCAGTTCGTGGCGTGCCGCGTCGGGTGAGGGACGGGCGCTCGGATACGCGGGCTGCAGGGTGCTGGACACCTGGCTGGGCACTCTTGGTTGGCATTACCGGGACGGTCGGAGGCCAGTATAGACGCGGTTTTTGCATGCGGTAGGGGGCTCTGCCGAACGGCCAGGCAGGCGGCCTTCATCGGCCCGCCCCTTTCCATTGGGGCCCGCTTCCGCGAAAATACCGGGCCGTATTGCGCGGTTTTCGTCATGTCGACAGGCATGGCGGCGGCGCACTGCATCCGGCAGCGCTTGTACCGCCGTCGTTCCCCCCTGACCGCCCGGGCCCCACAGCCTGTCGCGGCCGCCATGTTTCCCCGTTCGCTCGAGGTATCGAATGAATTTCCACGAGTACCAGGCCAAAGAACTGTTCGCGCAGTACGGCATTGCCGTGCCGCCGGGCAAAGTAGCCAACTCTCCCGACGCCGCTGTCGATGCCGCCAAGCACCTTGGTGGTTCGCAGTGGATGGTCAAGGCACAGATCCACGCAGGTGGCCGCGGCAAGGCCGGCGGCGTGAAGTTCTGCCGCAGCCTCGATGACGTCCGCGCCGCTGCCAAGGGCATGCTCGGCACCCACATGGAAACCTACCAGTCCGCCGGCCGTGCGCTGCCGGTGAACCTGGTGCTGGTCACCGACGCCACCAACATCGCCAAGGAACTGTACCTGTCGATCCTGGTGGACCGTGACACCAAGTCCGTCTCGTTCATCGCCTCCAAGCACGGCGGCGTGGACATCGAGCAGGTCGCCAAGGAAACGCCGGAAGACATCCACACCATCGTGGTGGACTTCGTCGAAGGCCTGCAGCCGTACCAGTGCCGCCAGCTCGGCTTCGCCATGGACCTCAACGCGAAGCAGGTCAGCCAGCTGACCAAGATCATGCTGGGCCTGTACAAGCTGTTCAACGAGAAGGACCTGGCCCTGGTCGAGCTGAACCCGCTCGCCATCCTCGAAGACGGCAACCTCGCCGCGCTCGACGGCAAGGTCAACTCCGACGACAACGCCGAATTCCGTCACCCGGACCTGGCCGCCATGCGCGACCCGACCCAGGAAGACGCCGCCGAGGCCGCTGCCGTCACGCACAACCTCAACTACGTGACGATGGACGGCACCATCGGCTGCATGGTCAACGGCGCCGGCCTGGCCATGGCCACCATGGACGTGATCAAGCTGGCAGGCGGCGAGCCGGCCAACTTCCTCGACGTCGGCGGCGGTGCCACCAAGGAGCGCGTCACCGAGGCGTTCAAGCTCATCCTCTCGTCCGACAAGGTCAAGGCCATCCTGGTCAACATCTTCGGCGGCATCGTGCGTTGCGACCTGATTGCCGAAGGCATCATCGCCGCCGTGAAGGAAGTGGGCCTGAAGATCCCCGTGGTGGTGCGCCTGCAGGGCACCAACGTGGAGCTGGGCCGCGAACTGCTGGCCAACTCCGGCCTGGCGATCACGCCGGCCGACGATCTCAACGACGCGGCGCAGAAAGCCGTGGCTGCGGCCAAGGCCTGAGGAGTTACTGAACCATGAGCGTTCTCGTTAACAAGAACACCAAGGTCCTCGTGCAGGGCTTTACCGGCCAGCAGGGCACCTTCCACGCGCAGCAGGCGCTGGATTACGGCACCAAGGTGGTCGGTGGCGTGACCCCGGGCAAGGGCGGCAGCGAGCATATCGGCCTGCCGGTCTTCAACAGCGTGTCCGAAGCGGTCGACGAAACCGGCGCCGACGCGTCCGTCATCTTCGTGCCGCCGCCGTTCGCGGCCGACTCGATCCTCGAAGCCATCGACGCCGGCATCCGCGTCATCGTGGCGATCACCGAGGGCATCCCGGTGCTGGACATGCTGCGCGTCAAGAACGTGCTGGCCCAGCATCCGGAAACCGTGCTGATCGGTCCCAACTGCCCCGGCATCATCACCCCGGGCGAGTGCAAGATCGGCATCATGCCGGGCCACATCCACAAGCCGGGCAAGGTCGGCATCGTGTCGCGTTCGGGCACGCTGACCTATGAAGCCGTGTTCCAGACCACCAACGAAGGCCTGGGCCAGTCCACCTGCATCGGCATCGGCGGCGACCCGATCAACGGCCTGAACTTCATCGACTGCCTGAAGCTGTTCCAGGACGATCCGCAGACCGAGGGCATCATCATGGTCGGCGAAATCGGCGGCAGCGCCGAGGAAGACGCCGCCGAGTTCATCGGCGAATACGTCACCAAGCCGGTGGTGTCCTTCATCGCGGGCGCCTCGGCGCCGGCCGGCAAGCGCATGGGCCACGCCGGTGCGATCATCTCCGGCGGCAAGGGCACGGCGGCTGCCAAGTTCGCTGCGCTGGAGAAGGCGGGCGTCACCACGGTGAAGTCGCCGGCCGACCTCGGCAAGACCCTCGCGGGCCTGATGAAGAAGTAAGTCGGCACTGACTGCTCTAAAATGCGAAGGCCGCGATTCGTCGCGGCCTTCGTCATTTATGGAGCAAGTCGATGGCAATCCTGCGTCTGGCCCTGGCCCAGTACGATTTTCCGGTCGGCGCGGTGGCGGGCAATGCTGCCAAGGTGGGCGACCTGATGGCCCAGGCGCGCGAAGGCGGTGCTTCGCTGGCCGTGTTTCCCGAGCTCACCCTGAGCGGTTACCCGCCGGAAGACCTGCTGCTGCGGCCGAGTTTTCTCGCCGCCTGCCAGTGCGAACTCAATGCGCTCGCTGGCGCCACCGACGGTGTGGCGGTACTGGTCGGCCATCCACACAGCGAAGGCGAGGTGTACAACGCCGCCAGCCTGCTGCGTGGCGGACGCATCGAACTGACCACGCACAAGCAGGCCTTGCCCAACTACGGCGTGTTCGACGACAAGCGTTATTTCCGCCCCGGTCATGACAGTGCCGTGGCGATGATCGACGGCGTGCGCGTAGGCATGCTGATCTGCGAGGACATCTGGCAGCCCGAGCCGGCCGCCAAGGCGGCGGCGGCGGGCGCCGAGCTGATCGTGGTGATCAATGCCTCGCCGTGGGACGACGCCAAGCAGGCCGGCCGCGAGGCGGTGCTCACCGAACGCGCGAAGGAGACGGGCTGCGCGATCGCCTACCTCAACCTGGTCGGCGGCCAGGACGAAGTGGTCTATGACGGCGGCTCGCTGCTGGTGAATGCCCATGGCGACATCGCCGCGCGTGCGCCGAATTTCGTCGACGCCATGCTGTGGGCCGAGTTCGACAGCGAAACGCGCACACTGCGTGCGGAGAACTGGCCGGTGGCGCCGGACGGCTCCATCGAGGCCACGCTGTACGCCGCGCTGGTACGCGGCATTCGCGACTACATCGACAAGAACGGTTTCTCCGGCGTGCTGCTGGGGCTTTCCGGCGGCATCGATTCGGCGTTGACGCTGGCGCTGGCGGTGGACGCGCTGGGCGCCGACCGCGTCACCGCGGTGATGATGCCCACGCGCTACACCTCGCAGCTTTCGCTCGATGGCGCCCGCGCCCAGGCCGAACAGCTTGGCGTGGATTACCACGTCATCGACATCGAGCAGACCTACCAGTCGTTCATCGAGGCGCTCACCCCGGCCTTCCGCGGCAAGGGCCCGGACACCACCGAGGAAAACCTGCAGTCGCGCACGCGCGGCGTGATGCTGATGGCGCTGTCCAACAAGCACGGTCGCCTGCTGCTGGCCACCGGCAACAAGAGCGAGATGGCGGTGGGCTATGCCACGCTTTACGGCGACATGTGCGGTGCCTACGCGCCGCTGAAAGATGTCTACAAGACCGTGGTCTATCGCCTGTCGCGCTGGCGCAACGCGCATGCGGCGCGGCTGGGCGAGCCCGAAGTGATTCCCTCGGCGGTGATCGACCGGCCGCCCTCGGCCGAGCTGCGCGACAACCAGACCGACCAGGATTCGCTGCCGCCCTACGATGAACTGGATGCCATCCTGGCCCGTTTCATCGAGGCCGAGCAATCCCAGGCCGAGATCGCCGCGCAGGGTTTCCACGCCGATACGGTGCGCCGCGTGGTGCGCCTGGTATTGCTCAACGAGTTCAAGCGCCGACAGTCGGCGCCGGGGCCGCGGGTGACCACGCGGGCGTTCGGGCGCGAACGGCGCTACCCCATCACGTCGGGCTGGAAATAAGCTGCGAGAGAGCTTTCCGTAGGAGCACACCCTGTGCGCGACAGCCCAGCGGAGCGGTAACGCTGCAGCGCTGCGGTCGCGCACGGCGCGCGCCTACAGGTAAAGAAAAAGCCGGTGAGCTCGCGCCCACCGGCTTTTTTCATTCCGACGTGTCGGAGTCGTCGATCAATGATGACCCGAGAACGGAATCATCTTGCGTATCAGCGACGGCGAATGCGGCCACTTCGGATCCTTCAGGTACGGGTGATCCGGGTAGTTCATGGCCAGCACCTGGCGCGTCTGGTCGGCCAGGGTCTTCTGGTCCATGCCCAGGTAGCTGCGGGTGAGGATGGCCAGCGCATCGCCGGTCTGCGGCGCCTGCTGGTAATGCTCGATCACGTACTGGGCGCGGTCGGCAGAGGCGATATAAGCCTTGTTGCGCAGGTAGTACTCGGCCACGTTGATTTCGAACTGGGCAAGCACGTTGCGCAGGTAGATCATGCGCTGGCGGGCATCGGCGGCGTAGGCGCTGTCCGGGAAGCGGCGCGACAGCTCGGAGAAGTCGTCGAACGACTTCAGGTTGAAGCCCTGGTCGCGGCGGCTCTGGCTTTCGTCGCGCTGCAGCAGGCGCTCAATGGCGCCACCGGTGCGGTCGAAATTGATCAGGCCGCGCAGGTAGTAGGCATAATCCACGTGCTTGTGGGTCGGATACGTCTTGATGAAGCGGTTGATGGTGGAATAAGCGTCATCCGGCTGGTTGTCCTTGTACTGCGAGTAGGCCAGGTCAAGCTGGGCCTGCTCGTTGAAATCACCGGACGGAAAGCGCGCGATCAGGCGCTGGTACGCTTTGGAGGCTGCCGAATAGTCCGCGTGCTCCATGGAGTCGTGGGCCTTGGCGTAAAGCTTGTCCACCGGCAAGGTATCGTTGGTGTCCCGCTTGTGATGGAACATCGAGCATGCGCTCATCGACAAGGCGATGGCGAGCACGACAAAAAATTTGAAAGCCGGCAGCTTGGTTACGCGCATGAGAAAGGGTTCAGATGTTTGATCGAAAAGGGATGATAGCCGAAACCACCGGTTGCCCGGGCAGACGGCCATGACGACGATTCGTCATGAGGCCGCAGTGCCCCTGTCTGCCGCGGGTCGGAGGTTCGACCAGGCCTTGGCCGAGATGTTCCCGGACTATTCGCGATCCCGCCTCACGGCCTGGATCAAGGCCGGTGCGGTGACCCTGGATGGCGTCGTAGCGCCGCCCAGGCAGCTGCTGCGCGGCGGCGAACGGGTGCGGCTGGAGGCCGAGCTGGAAAACGAGGTAGAGCTGGCCCCGGAGGCCATTGCGCTGGATATCGTCCATGAGGACGAGCACGTGCTGGTGCTGAACAAGCCGGCCGGGCTGGTGGTGCATCCGGGCGCAGGAAATAGCGCCGGCACGCTGCTGAACGCCTTGCTGCACCATGATCCGGCGCTGGCCGAGCTGCCGCGTGGCGGCATCGTGCACCGGTTGGACAAGGACACTTCCGGCCTGATGGTGGTGGCCAAGACCCTGCCGGCGCACACCGCCCTGGTGGACATGCTGTCCCGCCATGACGTGGAGCGGCAGTACGAGGCAGTGGTGCTGGGCACCCTGGTGGCCGGTGGCACCGTGGATGCGGCGATCGGCCGCCATATGGGCGACCGCCTGCGCCAGGCCGTGCGCGACGAGGAGGACGGCAAGCACGCCGTCACCCATTACCGGCTGCGTGAGCGCTTCCGTGCCCACAGCCTGATCCAGTGCAGCCTGGAAACCGGCCGCACCCATCAGATCCGCGTGCATATGGCGCACATCGGGCATCCGTTGGTCGGTGACCCGCTCTACGGCGGTGGCCTGAAGCTGCCCAAGGGCGCCACGCCCGAACTGGTCGCGGCCCTGCGCGGCTTCCGCCGCCAGGCGTTGCATGCCGAGCGGCTGGCGTTCGAGCATCCGATCAGCCACGAACCGCTGTCCTTCAGCGCGGAACGGCCGGCCGACCAGCAGGCCCTGATCGATGCCCTGCGTGCCGACACCGTGCAGGCCGGCCCCGAGGAATGGCGGTGAACGCGTGAGCGTGGAGGGCCCCTGGATCATTCCCGATTGGCCGGCCCCGAGGCACGTGCGCGCCGTGGTGAGCACCCGGCAGGGTCCGGGGATATCCGTCGCGCCGTTTGACCGCCTGAATCTCGGCAGCCGTTGTGGCGATGCGCCGGAGTCCGTGGCGGCCAACCGCGCCGCCCTGCAATCGGCGCTGGGCCTCGAACGCGCGCCGCACTGGCTGCAACAGGTGCACGGCGTCGACGTGGCCGATATCGACGGCATGGACCATGAAGGCGAACCACGCGCGGATGCCGCCGTGACCTGCCGTCGTGGCGAGCCGTTGGCCATCCTCACCGCCGATTGCCTGCCGGTGCTGTACTGCGCCCTCGACGGCAACGCGATCGCCGCGGCACACGCCGGCTGGCGCGGCCTGCTGACTGGCGTGCTGGAGGCCGCGCTCGCTTCATTGCCGGCACCGCCGTCGCAGGTCATGGCTTGGCTGGGGCCATGCATTGGCGCGCCCAGCTACGAAGTGGGCGAGGAGGTGCATGACGCTTTCCTGGTCGGTGACGCGGGAGCGGAGGCTTGTTTCATGCCGACCCGACCAGGGCACTGGCTGTGTGATCTGGCTGGATTGGCGCGGCGCCGGTTGCTCGCTGCAGGTGTGGCGAGTGTGCATGGCGGTGGGTTTGATACGCGGACCGATGCGCGGTTTTATTCCTATCGGCGGGATGGAGCGAAGAGTGGAAGGTTTGCGAGTTTGATTTGGTTGGAGGGGTAGGTGGGGCGCGCGGTGCGCGCGTTTTTGGTCGTCATTCCCGCGAAGGCGGGGATCCAGGGACTGTCGCTTTTGTTGGCGTGGTCGCCGGGGTGCCGCCTGCGCAGCGGGCGTTTCGATCGTCTGCCGACGCTCGAGTCACTTTTCTTTTGCTGGCCCACGCATGCGC
>NZ_JAKWJS010000006.1 GCF_022761115.1 Dyella sp. RRB7
ACCGACCTCCTCGACTGCCAGAAATTATGGCTCGAAGATGTCTACGAAAGGCTGGCCGGTCCACTCGTCGGCGCTTTGAGAGCTACACCGGAGAGTTCCTTCTAGGTCTTGAGCTCGAGATCTTCAGCAGCAGTCACGAGTATTGGGTGCAAGTAAGCCCGAAGAATGTCGAGCGCTATGGCAAGACATCGTCGATGACGATCGACTTTATGGTGTTTGATCAGGATCGCATTCGCTTGATTGAATGTAAGCCGCGCCGAAGCCTAGAAAGACTAGCGGAAAAACATCCAGACGAATGGATAGTCAAAGATGATCAATGGCTGAGGCCGCCAGTCATGGATTGGGCAAGAGACAAAGGGCTTAGCTACGAAATCTGGTCGCCGCCAGAACCGCATGGTGTCTATCAGGCCAACTTACTGGCGCTCTACGGCGCACTTATGCCGAATCCCGCCGATGGAGTGGCTGACCGCTGCGTTAGGCGGTTACGGAGGATTTTAGATGGGGGTGTATTAACGCTGCGAGAGGCACTTGACCAGATCAAGGGGCTTACGGGAGGCCACGTCTTAGCAGCTATAGCAAAGGGCTATCTGTTCGGCCCAGTCAAATCAGTTCCGATCGACGCCTCTGAACGCTTCACTCTGTATGCATCGAAAGATCGAGCACGTGAGTGCGACAGCCAGATTCTTTCAGACTTGCAGTTGGCGTTGGCGCAACCGACTCTCTGTTCCGCAGTTCTCACGGCGCGCCCCGTGGACCACCAGCACGGTGTTCTGCGTTTGGAAAGAGTCCGTCGGATGCTGGAGGGAAAGGAGAAGACAACTCGCCGTTATGCGCCACTAGTTAGAAAGGTTGTTGAAGCCCAGCGATTGGGAGAAAGCGCCTTGGCTGTTTGCTTGACCCACTATGAGAGGTCGGGGCGGAGAGTTTCACAGCTGACGGGTGATCAGGAAGAGATTCTCAGTTGGGCGGTGACGCGATTTCGCAGGGATGCGCTTCTGCGTACGAAAGTTCAGGCGCATGATGCTCTATGTGCGCGTTGCGAGAGTGCGGGCATCCGAGCACCGAGTCGGACTACATTTCATACCCGACTTAGACGGGAAAGCCACTTGGTGAGAGCGTATACGGAGGGAGGATACAGGGGGTATCACGCTGCCGAGCCGGCAATCGAACCTTCGCAGAGAACGCTTAGATGTTCGGTCCCTGGACTCATGGTGCATATCGACTCGACGAAGTTTGATGTCCGCTGTAGTCCAGACTTGCTCAGTCAATTGGGTTTCGACTGTCCGACCATCTACATCGCGATGGACTCGGCTACGGGGCGGCCGTTAGGGCGTTCTGTGATGTTCGGCAACGCATGCCGGAATGCTCTCGCCGTCCTAATTCGGGACGTTCTACACAGGCAGGGCTTTCTACCTCGCTTCTGGGTGGCAGATGGAGGATCCGAATATACTGGTGACTGGTTCGAGTGGTTCTGCTCACTCTACGGCGCGACTAGGATACAGCCTCCGCCGGGAAACCCGAGGAAGAACTCTCTAGCCGAGAATGCGCTCGGTCGAATCAATGCCGAGCACGCTCATCGGTTCTTGGGTAGCACTGAGCCGGACCAGCGAGGACGCTCAGTAACCTCACGTCAGAAAAGTCGCGCTACGGCTTGCCATAACTACAAGACGATCGTTGATCTTCTTGATAAGTATGTATTCGAGGATATGCCGTCGATTCCTCATGGATCTGAACGCCTTAGTCCCGATGAAAAATGCGTAGAGCTTTCCGGACTTTTCGGAACAACCGGCCTCGTTAGAGTGAAAAGTCGCGATGACTTTCTCATTGCAACTTCAGTACCCCTGGAGCGCGATGTCAAAGTAGACAGAGGCCGGGGTATTAGGTACCTGCAGCGAACTTACACCAGCGGTGAATTATTGCGCCGCATAAGTACCGGCCATGCGGTAGAGAAGCGGCTGGATTGTGTAGACAGTCGTCGGATGTATGTCAAGTTTGCCACGGGCTGGTTGATGGCCACTACGGCAGATAGCCTAAAGAGTGGGGCCTGCAGCGACCTGGATAAGCTCACGGAGGCGCTCTTCGATCGAGATATACGCACTGAAAATGCGCGGATCCGTAACGCCAAAAGAAGGGAGCGATCTATTCGAACAGCTGAGGCGAACGCCGTCGCCAAAAGCACTGAGCATCTGATCGTCGAATTGGAGGCGCGGGTCGTTCCAAGCGCTCCAAAGGGGCGGCCGCAGAAATGGTCCTCAGAAGGGCATTTGATCAAGCCGTTCTCGACGGAGGATTCAGAATGAGGACCATCATCAAGCACCCGGCATTTGAGAAGGGTCGGCAGGCCGTGCTGCGGGCGCTCGACACGCAAATGCGCGGCCAAATCATATTTGTAGTTGGAATGTCAGGCGTGGGGAAGTCTGAGATCAGATATGACGTGATGCGATCGTACGCAGGTAGTCCTTCGGGTTGGGGTACTGGAAAGATTCCCGCCATTGCAGTCAGGGCTGCTCCGACCAGTGGCTCCTACTTCAACTCGAAGGAGTTCACTCTTCGCCTATATCTTGCGCTATTCGAGCCGGATATAGGATGGGTGGCCAATCGCAAAGAGGTCCAAAGTGCAGATTGCACCATTGAGCGAACGGACAAGATCTTGGGTACGTTGCAATGGCTGGACGTGAGATCTCTTCGGACGGAGCATTACCTTAGAACTCACGTTGAACGAATGATCATTGCTCGAAGTGTTAGAGCCATATTCATTGACGAATCGGCGTCTATCACGTACGCAGTCATGCACAAAAATCCGGTTGACCACATGGTCAATCTCATGTGCTTAGCGGAAGAGACAAATGCGTCGCTGGTGATGTTTGGAGTTCCACGCATGGCGAGTCTTTGGGAGGGCAACGCTGAGATCATCAGGCGATCGAGGTTTGTATTCGTCGACAGATACAGGTATGAAAAAGCCGATGATCGAGCTGATTTCGAGAGGCTGGCCGTAACCGTTGCAAGGAACTATCGGTTTCATCGGACGGGGCTTGTTCATTCATCCTTGGATATGGCCTACGCATCCAGCGCAGGGGTTTTCGGGGAACTGGTTGCGTACTATCAGAGAGCGGATGATTCGCGGCTCATGGATGGATGTCATTCTATACAGCGCCGTCATCTTGAGGCGGCGATTGCAAGTGAGTTCACACTAACGACACTCCACGCAGACGCCCGTCAATACGATGCGCTTAGTTCACCGGCAAGCGCTCGATCTATCGAGAGGATATTGGCGGAGGCATCGGAGGGTCCTCCATGAACCGGAGCGATCGAGTTCCTAACTGGACAGTGCTTCCTTCATTGAGTCTCCGCGGCATAGGGACGCCGCTCGTCGAACATCTCCAGTTCTATTTGGATCGATTGGCCTGGGTTACGGGATTTTCCAGGGCGACGATGGCCCACCATCTTCTGGGTAGACGATGGGCAGATGCTGCTATTGAGGTTGATGGTGGTTTCACCGCCAAGGTAGGTGAAAGGGTGGCAAAGCTTGAGGTTCTAACCGGTCAGACGTCGCTGCGGTACGGAACTCTATGGGCGCTATCAAGAGTCTTGTCCATCAATTCAAATCTATATGGGAAACGTCAAAGACGTTGGTGCCCTGTTTGCTATGACCGCTGGGGTGACGGTGACTATGAGCCGCTGATTTGGTCGATCGATCTCCTAACTTGCTGTCCAATACATGATTGCCGGATGGAGCACGCTTGCTATCGATGTGGATCGTTTCAAAGGAATTCGCATGATATGGATCGTCGGCGAGTATGTTCGACATGCAGGAGATCATTGGGTCACGCGGCTAATTCCTTTAGACCGAGTCCCTTTCTTATCTGGGTTGACAGGCAAATCGAGGCGCTGGTGGAGTACTGTGCAACACCGCGTGGTGAGCCGCTCCCGTGGGAGGCTTACACAAAATTTGTGCAAGGTGTGCGGTTGGTCGCCGCCGGGCATGGTAAGCAATGTGGACGCCTCAATGGTCAGATCATGCGTCTCGAGAAGCACGTTCGTAAGCGGCTTCTGCGGCCGACGTTGCGCTCATTGATTAACCTTTGTGCCGTCCAAGGGATCTCTCTCGGTGACATGCTTAATGCCCCATGGGAGTCTTCTTGTCCAAGGCTTTTTGACGATTGGATCGGATTTCGCTACTGGCCGTTGCCATCAGTGATGAAGGCGAAGCACATATATGCGGCAACGCGTGTAGTACAGGAGTTTATGGAGATGGGGCCGCTGTATATCCCACCTGCGTCGTTACTTATTCGAAGTCTTGGCGTGCCGGCGGCCGCGGTGTTGGATGCCAACCCTGTGTCGGCCGAGCTCTATCAGAAGAAGTACTTCAAGCAAGGCAATAGGCACGAACTCAAGGTGCTTGGGATAGGCTACCGGACTGCATTGACTTACTTACACAGACCGAACATTGAAGATCAGTTCGTCATCGACATGATCTGTGATGCAACAAGGTTGAATCGTTCCTTCTCCATGCGTGTCGTTGATGGGGCACGTAAAGCAATGTCTGTACTTAGCGCTGAGCGTCTATCCTGCTACTTCGCTGGTCTCGGGGACAGAGATGCAGTGGAATGGGTCGTTGATAAGTGGTCCCAGCTGGCATACATCCCTAAGAGTGCCTTTACCTTTGAGGAAGAAACTTGAGGACGCTGCTATGTGCAATAGAGTCTGCTGGGACCTTCCATTGGACCCCGACTTGCTGGAAGCCATGAAGAAGGCTCTCGGTGGGGGAAGTGAAGTATCTGATTTTGTGGAACGAACTTTGCGCCGTGAGCTTGCACGCCGCGAGGCTGTTGTGCGAGGAGTTGAGGCTGGAAAGCGCGCCCGTCTATCTGGAAGATACTTCTCGTCGGACGAAGTGCTTAAAGCATTGGAAGAGATTGTGTCGGACGCAGAGCAAAAAAAACCTGATTCGATGACATGAGGCGGCTTATGCGGAGTGCCAACGGCTATACGCGGGTAGCGGTGCTAAATCGAAGCGTGGGTGTAAGCGTTGCATGAACGCTTTGGTGAGCGCATCGCCATCGCGCTTGAGTTAGCCGAGGTTCGACTCAGGTTTCCGGGTCCCACACTCGCCGATCGCCGTGTAGCAGGCGGTACTGCCCCGGTGTCTGGCATGCAGGCCAGCCAGGACGGAACAATGCTGAAGGCTAGACCCGTCGACCTTGGCGCCAACGATTCATATGGGGTCTATCTTGGCTTGAAGGGTCTGAACGAGGATTTCTAGCGGACACTGCATCGCACAGGAGGGCAGGTGTTCACCTGGATCAACAAGCAAGGCGTCAGCAGCTCGAACGGCTTCGTTGTACAGAGCACGGGGCGCTTCACGTTGGAATATCGCGAGGACGGCCGCGTTCTGGCACTCGAAATTGAACAGGGCAATTACGGTGGCGGTCCAAGCATCTCGCTGACCAGGCCGAGCGACCTCGAACGCTGGGGAAAAAGCGGTCCTTCGATCAGCAAGTCTGACCAAGACCGCATCCGCCTAAATATCAAGGAGGGGGATCGCTGGCAACGGGGTGAGTCACTGCATCAGATAGCCCGGCTGTTCGATCGGCACCATTCGGCGGTACGCCGGATACTTTCGGCCACGGGAGGCATTCGCCCGGAGGCGCGAGGACGGGCTGATCGGACCTTGTCGCTGGCCGAGCGCGAGGAGATTTCCCGAGGGCTGGTGGCTGGCCAATCCATCCGCGCGGTCGCCACGCGGTTGCACCGGGCACCATCCACCATCTGCCGGGAAGTAGGCCGCAACGGCGGGAAGGATCGTTACCGGGCCAACCACGCCGACCAACGCGCCTGGGATTGCGCTCGCCGCCCCAAGACCTGCAAGTTAGCTCGTCACCGCGTCCTGGCGCGCCTGGTCGCCAGTAAGCTGCAACAGCAGTGGGCGCCGGAGCAGATAGCCGGCTGGCTAAAGCACCGCTATCCGGGCAATGAGGCGCGTCAGGTGTCGCATGAAACGATCTACCGAAGTCTCTTCATCCAGGCGCGTGGCGCCCTGAAAAAAGAGCTTTTGGAGCATCTTCGGTGCACGCGGGCCATGCGCCGTTCACGACACCACACACAGAAGACGGAGGGTCACGCGCAGATCGTTGGCGCGATCTCCATCCGCGAACGCCCCGCGGAGGTCGAAGACCGGGCGGTGCCCGGTCATTGGGAAGGTGATCTGTTGTTTGGTGGCCGGCATAGCGCCATCGCTACCTTGGTCGAACGACGATCCCGCTTTGTCATGCTGATCAAGCTGGATGGCAAGGACAGCGAGACGGTCGTGGATGCGCTGATCAAGCATGCGCGCAAGCTGCCGCACGAGCTGTACCGATCACTTACCTGGGATCGCGGTTCGGAGCTAGCCCAGCATCATCGCTTCACGCTGGCTACCGATATCAACGTGTATTTCTGCGACCCCTACAATCCGTGGCAGCGCGGATCGAACGAGAACACCAACAGACTGCTCCGCCAGTATTTCCCCAAAGGCATGGATCTGTCCGAGATCACGCAGGCGCAACTCAATGCTGTCGCCAAGCGCTTGAACGGAAGGCCACGAAAGACCTTAAACTTTGAAACACCGGCGGAACGATTTCATCAAACCGTTGCAACGATCGGCTGAATCCGCAACCCAGAGCGGACCTTACGTGGGCCGTCACAGCGCTTGGCTCGGTATCAAGGCAGTCCTTTCTCCAAAAGATTCCGAAGCTTGCCCTGTAGCGCTCATCTAGCCGGGCCCCGGTCGACTGCGCCCGCTGACACCAATGTTTGTGCCGCCCCTCTGACACCAATGTTTGTACAACTGGTACACACATTGGTGTCATGCCCATCAGTTCTGTCCACCCGGCCATGACTTCAGGCCCATGTACTAGTGTTAACTAAATACTATGGTGCACTCCATGGTAAGTAGCAGTGCGGGTGGAATGTGGAAGACAACGCCGGCCATCTGAAGAAATTCCAGAAGGAGCTATCCACGGGCACCGTGTCGTTGGTGCTGCTGGCTGTGCTTGGGCAGTCGCGACAGCCGATGTATGGCTATCAGATTGCCAAGCGCCTGGAGGAGGTGGGCGAGGGCGTGCTGTCGGGGAAGCAGAGTGCGCTGTATCCCGTGCTGCGCAACCTGGAGGCGGCGGGGTTGCTGGCCAGCGAGGTCGAGCCTTCGGTCAGCGGGCCGCCGCGTCGCTATTACCGCATTACCAGGCCGGGGCGTGACGTGCTGCGCGACTGGGTGGATGCCTGGAACGCCACGCGCGATTCCGTCGATGCCGTTTTGCAAGGAGGGGTGTAATGAACGCACCACGCACGATTGCCGAATATCTCAAGCAACTGCGCGCCGCGTTGCGCGGTGCGGATCCGGCGCTGATACAGGACGCGCTCTACGACGCGGAGGAGCATCTGCGCTCCGAGCTGGCCGAAGACCCCACGCGCAGCGAGGCCGACATGCTGGCCCATGTGGTGGGTACCTACGGCGCGCCGGAGGAAGTGGCGGATATCTATCGCGACCAGGAAATCAAGATCCAGCGCGCGCTGCGCCCGCCGCCGGCACCCAGGCGCCGGTCCGCGCTCGGTCGCTTCTTTGGCGTGGCGGCCGATTCCCGCACCTGGGGCGCGTTGTTCTATATGGTGTTGGCGCTGGCCACCGGCATTTTCTACTTCACCTGGGCGGTCACCGGCATTTCGTTGTCGCTGGGGTTGGCGGTGCTGATCATCGGCATTCCCTTTATGGTGTTGTTCCTGGGGACGGTGCGCGCGCTGTCGCTGCTTGAAGGGCGCATCGTGGAAACCATGCTGGGTGTGCGCATGCCAAGACGGCCGCCGCATCCGGGCCAGGCGGGCATGTCGATCATGCAGCGCGTGGGCGCCATTTTTACCGATGGCCATACGTGGACCACGCTGTTCTACATGATGTTGATGCTGCCGTTGGGCATCATCTATTTCGTCATCACGGTAACCTTGATCAGTCTCTCGCTCGGCTTCATGAGCATACCGGTGCTGAAGGGTTTGAATCAGGCCGACATCTTCATCTGGGACTGCGGCATCCCGTCATGGTTGTGCCACGAGGGCAACTGGGCATCGGCGATCGTGATGTGCGCGATAGGCGTGATCCTGCTGTTTGCCACCCTGCATCTGGTGCGCGGCCTGGGCGCATTGCACGGTGCGATTGCCAAGGGGCTGCTGGTGCCATCTGCCGGCCGGGAGGCCTAAGCCAGGTCGACGCAGGTGCTTACCGCAAGCTGCGTTGTTGCAGCACAGGCAGCGGCACCCATGGGCCATGGCGCGGTTAAACCAGCTGCAGATCCTGCGGCTTGGCGCCCGGGAACACCTGCTGCACCTGGCTGCCTGACAAGCCCCACATGCGGCCCAGCAGGCCGCCCAGCAGATCGCGGTAGTTGGTGAGTACGGGGTAGTCGCGATTCTGCAGCAGGCTCTGCGCATTCACGGCGACCTGCGGGCCGGCAATGCGGCCGCCATTGACCTTGCCGCCCAGCACCCAGTGCACGGTGCCGTGGCCATGATCGGTCCCCTTGCTGCCGTTCTCGCGGAAGGTGCGGCCGAATTCGGATACCACCACCACGGTGGTGTTGTTCCATTCGTCGCCCAGCGCGTCCGCATATGCCGCCAGGCCCTTGCCGAGGTTGGCCAGATTGTTGGCGAGCTGGCCGGTGGTGCTGCCCTGGTTCACGTGCGTGTCCCAGCCGCCCACATCCACGAAGCCCAGCCGGTACTGGTCGCGCATCATGGTGGCGATGCGTTGCGTTTCGTCGGCGAAACTCTTCGCGTTCGGCGCGCCGCGATTGGCCTTCATCATCTCTTCCTGCAGTTCCTTGGAAACGGTCTGGCGCAGTTCCAGTCCGTCCGCCGCCGCGGAAGCGAGCGAGGTGTCGCGATACATGCCGGCCAGGATGGCGGCCTGACGGTCGTCGTATACCGGCTTGGTATTGCCGCGCAACGAGATGTTGGGGATGTCCTGCTTGCTGCCCTGGAAAGTCAGCGGCAACGCGTCCGTGAAGGCGATGGAGGGAGCATGGGTGAGCTGGCTCGACAGTCGCGCCATGAAACCGGAGCGATAGTCGCTGCGCGCGCCGCTGGGTTCGCCGGACTCGATGTTGTCCTGTGTCTCGAAGTGGCTGCGCGACATGTCGTCGGTGCCGGCAAAGGGCACGAAGGCGATCTGGCGTTTCTGCCACAGCGGGTAGATCGAGTCGCGCAACACCGGGTTGAGGCCCCAGTGATCATCCAGGCCAATGGCGCTGTTGGCGTTGTAGGGATCGGGCTTGGCAATCGCCAGCGTGGGACGCGACTCGTAGTAGAAATCGCTGCCGTAGGGAATCAGCAGGTTGTTGCAGTCGTAGCCGCCACGCAGAAACACCAGCAGGAAGCGGGGCGTGCTGGCAGGCGCGGCGAACAACCGGCCGGAGAAAGAGAGGGCGGGCGCGGCGACGGCGGCAGTGGCAGCGGCGAGCAGAAATTCGCGACGGTTCATGCGGTCAGCCTCAGCGGTAATTGAAGTCGGGGGAGGACAGCAGGAAAGTGTTCCACTCCTGCTGCGAGGTTGCCTTGGCCAGCGCATCGCGGGTCGGCGAGCTCAGGCGCGGATCGAACGTGTCGTAATAGAGCTTGGTGGTGAGCATGGGAAAGTCGCCGCCGATCTTGGGCGCACCTTCCGGCGTCAGCAGCCGGTTGTTGCCCGTGCCGATGGCGCCGGCGATCTCGAAGCGCTTGGCCATTTGCCCGGAGCTGGACCAGCCCGCGCCATCCAGCGGCCAGCCGTCCGGCGTCAGGCGACCGAACACCGGCTCGCCGAGCTGGTTGAGCCAGTTGAGCAGCGGCTTGGCGTTGGCGATGGGCTTGCCGTCGTAGGCCATGCGCACCGAGGACACCACGAACTGCATCGGGTCCTTGAACTTCTTGCCGTAGCTGGCGGCCAGTTCCTTCGAATCGAGCATGGTGCGCAACACCTGGGCGATATCGCCATCGGTGCGCTCGAAGGTCCTGGCCATCTTCGCCACCAGCGCGGGCGGCGGCGCATCGGCCACGAAGTATTCGGCGATCTGCTTTGAGATGAATTGCGCGCAGGCCGGCTGGCGGGTGATCAGCTCCACTGCCTGGGTCACTTCGTCAAAGCCGCTGCCCTTGATCTTCTGGCCGAACAGCACCTTGTCGCTGTAATCGTGGCGTGCCGGGTTGAACTCGAACATGCCGTTGCGTACGAACATGGCGGCATAGCGCGGATGCTGTTGCAGGCCGGGACGATCGCGCAGCGGCGCCACGCCCGAGCCGGTGAGGATCAGCGCCAGCTGCTGCACGTCCTGCTGGGTGTAGCCGGAGCCGACGCCCAGCGTGTGCAGCTCCATCAGCTCGCGCGCGTAGTTCTCGTTGACGTGATCCTTGGCGTTCTGCGCGTTGTCCAGAAACTCCATCATGGCCGGGCTTTCCAGCGTGGCCATCACCAGGTCGCGGAACTTGCCCAGCGCGTGCGGGCGGATGCTGTTCTGCACATAGTCGGCAGCCACCCAGCGCACGCGGCCCTTGGCGCCATAGATGCTGAAGTGGTTGAGCCAGAACCACACCATCTGTTCCTTGAGCTGGTTCTCGCCATAGATGGCATGCAGCATTTCGATCTGCTGCGCCTGTTGCAGCAAATCGTTGCCATGCTGCTGCTGGGCTTTCCTGGCGGCGTTCTTGTCGTCGCCATCGGGCATGTTCTTGATTTTTTCCTGGTCGTCACGCAGCTCGGTAAGCAATTGCTCCGTGGGCTTGGTGGATACCTCGTAGCTGGCGATCAGCGCGGCTATCGGCTGGGGCAGCTGGTCGTCGCCACGGTCGTCGAGTTGCTCATCGAGGAAGCGCGAGCGGCCCAGTTCGCGATATCGCGTCACCGTGGCGCTATCCAGTTCAAAGCCGTCGCGGCGCAGCCAGGCGACGTCGTCCTCGCTCAGCGCGCGCGGTTCGCGGGCAAGCAGCGCGGCCGGCCCCAGCACCAGCATGAATCCCAGTAAGACCAGCCATGGGCGAGCAAGATGGGGCGGGGCTTTCGAGGTCTGGTGCATGCGTCGGGATTCCTGGTGGCGAGGTGGTGCTTCGACGGTTGCCAGGCAGTGTCAACGCGATAGTTGTCGTCCCGCTTACTGGAACACCGGCCGTAGCGCCATTTCGTTCGGCGCAGATTCATGCGGCGGGTCCGGCGCCGTCTCAGAACTCGTCCACAAATTCCACCACCACGCCCAGCAGCGAGGCTTCCACCTCGGTTACCGCGCGCACGGCATCGGCATGGCGGCTGTCGGCAGCCTGTACTTCGACCATGAACAGCTCGCTGCCGTTGTCGTCGACCAGGTCGCTGGAACTGGAGTCGTCGCGCAGATAGGGCGACGGATCGTCGATCTCCTCCACATGCTCGATCCCATCGATGCCGTGCAGGGTCGTGATCAGGGTATCCGCGTCGTCGCGGCTGCCGGTAATGCGAAGGCGGATCGTGGGCATGGTGCGTACTCCCAGGTTCCACTGGCTTGCACGCTGCGCCAGTGCATGTTCACGGCAGGTGATCGCAGGCTCTAACATGTCGCCCTTGCCGGAGAAGCCTAGTGCCCAAGACCTACGACCGCGCCTATTTCGACAAATGGTACCGCCACCCGGATCACGCCGTCGGCTCGCCCGCGGAGCTTCGCCGCAAGGTGACCATGGCCGTGGCACAGGCGGAGTATTACCTGGGGCGCAGCATACGCAGCGTGCTGGACGTGGGCTGTGGCGAGGGCGTATGGCGTGCGCCGCTGCGCCGCTTGCGCCCGGGGCTCCATTACCAGGGGCTGGACGCCAGCGAATACGCGGTGGCGCGTTACGGCCGCAGCCGCAACATCGGCCTGGCCCGCTTTGGGCAACTGGCATACCTGCGTTTCGATCACCGCTTCGACCTGATCGTGTGCACCGACGTGCTGCATTACCTCAAGCCGGCCGAGATTCGTGCCGGCCTTGGCGGCATCAGCGACATGCTGGAGGGCGTCGCCTTCCTCGAAGTGTTCACCAGCAAGGACGGTGTGGACGGTGACCTGGAAGGCTTCCACTCGCGCGCGCCGTCCTGGTATCTGAAGGCCTTCGGCGAAGCGGGGCTGCTGCCCTGCGGTTCGCACTGTTATCTCGGCCCTCGGCTGGAGCGCCGTGTCGCGGCGCTGGAGCGGGCGCAGCTGGCAGTGAGTCAGGCGGGATCGGGCCGATAGTCCGCGGTAGTTGGCTGTGACCGCCGGGTGGTTGCCCAACGTTCCGCGAGCACCTTGCGGTAGCTGCGGCTCACGCGCAGCTCATGCCCATGGACCAGGCGCAACAAGGCATCGCCATTGGTGAGCGGTTGCAACTGGCGCACGCGATCGATCGCCACGAGGGTGCGGCGGTGAATGCGCACGAAGCATTGCGGATCGAGCTTGGCCTCGAACGACACCGAAGTCTCGCGGATCATGTGGGCCGCCGCGCCCGCGTGCAGCACGAGGTAATTGCCCTGGGTTTCGATCCAGTCGACCTGGGCCAGTTCGACAAAACCCTGCCGTCCACGATGCTTGACCGGAATGCGCGTCAGGTACGGCGACTCTCGACCCGCCATGTTGTCCGGCGCGGCGTTGGCGCGCAGGCGGGAGGCGACGCTCGCCATGGCTACCAGTGCCAGCAAGGCAAAGGCGAGCAGCAGCCCATTGCCGACCAGTTCGTCGCGGATGTAGGCGGGCGAGGGAAGCCAGGCGCCCTTGTAGCCCCAGGCGGCAAGGAAACACGAGACAACGATCAGGACGCACGCCAGGCTGGTGATCCCGCTTAGCTGCACCAGGCCATGGCGCAGCCGCCGGGGACCATGCAACGGAAACCGCCGCGAGAACCCCAGCAACAAGGGCGTTACCGCGCTGCCGAGCAGGGCGGCCACGACGATGCGCAATGCTTCCTGCCCGGCCGCCAGCGGATGCCCCGCTTGGTTGGCGCGCAGCACATTGTCCGGTTCCAGCACCACCAGAAACGCGAGCCAGTAAAGCAAGCCGCAGGCGCACTCCACCAGCCAGGTGGGCCATGCGGTGATGCGGAAAACGCGTGCGGGGACATCGAGCGCGGACATGCCGGGAGTCTGCCCCGATGGCGCCAGGGCGTCCATAGCCGTGCCGCCAACCTCTTCATTTTGTGACGAAACGTGTCCAGAAGGGGGCGGGCCGGTCTGGCTGCGGCGGGGGCGGCATGGCCACACTGGGAGTCACCTTCACTGCCTGCAGGAACACTCCCCCATGAGGTTGACGTTTGCCGGTCGCCGGCCTGGCCGATGGCTTGCGCCGATGCTATGGCTCGCACTTTGGGCGGCCGGCGCCGTGGCGGCGGAGGTGTCCGTTCCCATCGATTCGGCCAAAGCCATCGCGCTCGGCCACGAGATGAACCTGTATTGGGTCGTCGAAAAATCTCTCGCACTGCTGATACCCGCGGCCTTCCTGTTCTCGGGTATCGGTGCGCGCATCAGTCACGCTTGCGGGCACCTGGTCGGTGGGCGCCGTTATGCCACCGTGGCGTTGTTCGGTGGCGTCTACGCGCTGTTGAATGCGTTGTTGAGCTTGCCTTTCAACTACCTGCGCCATTACCGGCTGCCGTTCTCGCTTGGCCTTGTCCACGAAGGACCTGGCCAATGGCTGCTGGGTCAGGGCGTGACGGTGGTTGCCGTGATGATCACGGCCGCGTTGTTCCTGTGGATACCGTATGCATTGATCCGACGCAGCCCACGCTGGTGGTGGGCATGGGCGGCAGCGGCGCTGGTGCCGGTCGTGCTGTTCATCCTGGTGATCAAGCCGCTGTGGGTCGATCCGTTGACCACGGTATACCGGCCTGCCAGCGGCGCGATGGCTCTGCAGGCCAAGGCACTGGCCGCACGCTGCGGTATCCCCAACGTGACCGTGCTGGTCGGCGGCGACGATTCGACGGTGGCGGGGCTGGGGCCGACCAATCGCGTCGTGCTGGATCAGGACCTGGCCAAGCAGGAAAGCATGGCGCAGATTCGTTTCACCATCGGGCACGAACTCAAGCACTACGTGCTGGGTGACAACTGGAAGGCGCTGCTGATCATCAGCGTGCTGCTGGCGATCGGCTTCTGGTTGATGCAGCGACTGGGCCAGCTTGCCCTGGCGCGCTGGCATGCGCGCTTTGGCTTCGATCGTGTCGATGACCCGGCCTCGCTGCCGTTGCTGGTGCTGTGCATGACGGTGCTGTGGCTGGCGGTGACGCCGCTGTTTCTTGCCCTCGATCGCCATATCGAGCGGGAGGCCGATCGTTTCGGGCTCGAACTGACCCATGAAAACACCGCGGCGGCGCAGCTGTTCGCCGGCTGGGTGGGCGACGCCGAGTTGGCCGAGCCGGGCCGGTTCGAACGCATCTTTCGCGATACGCACCCGTCGCTGGGCGAGCGCATCCGCATGGCCAACAGCTACCACCCCTGGCTCACCGGCGAGCCATTGCGCTATGCCGATGCGTGCGCCATGCCTGGGGCGGACTCGCGCTGAAGCCTGGAAAAAGAAAGCCGCCCAAAGGCGGCTTTCTTCCACAGAGCCGATCCGCTGGATCAGCCCGCGCCGCGCGAGGCCTTCTTGCGATCGTTCTCGGTGAGGTGCTTCTTGCGCATGCGGATTTCCTTCGGGGTGACTTCGACCAGCTCGTCGTCGTCGATGAAATCCAGCGCCTGCTCCAGCGTGAACTTGGTCGCTGGGGTGAGCTGGATCGCATCGTCCTTGCCCGAGGCGCGCATGTTGGTCAGCGGCTTGGGCTTGATGGCGTTGACGGTGAGGTCGTTGTCCTTGGCATGGATGCCGATCAGCTGGCCTTCGTACACCGAGTCACCCTCGGCGGCGAACAGCTTGCCGCGCTCCTGCAGCGGCCCCAGCGAGTAAGCCGGGGTGGTGCCGCTGGCGTTGGCGATCATCACGCCGTTGGGACGCTTGGCGATCGCGCCGACTTCCATCGGACCGTAATGGTCGAACACGTGGAACAGCAGGCCCGAACCCTGGGTCAGGGTCTTGAACTGGTTCTGGAAGCCGATCAGGCCACGCGCCGGGATCATGTACTCCAGGCGCACGCGGCCCTTGCCGTCCGGCTCCATGTTCTTCAACTGGCCCTTGCGGATGCCCAGGCGCTCCATCACCGGACCCTGGTGGATTTCCTCGAGGTCGACCACCAGCTGCTCGATCGGCTCCATCTTCTGGCCATCGATTTCCTTGATGATTACTTCCGGGCGCGACACGGCCAGTTCGTAGCCTTCGCGGCGCATGTTTTCGATCAGCACCGACAGGTGCAGTTCGCCACGGCCCGACACCAGGAACTTGTCGGCGTCGGAGCCGTCTTCCACGCGCAGGGCGACGTTGTGCACCGTCTCTCGCTCAAGGCGCTCGCGCAGCTGGCGGCTGGTGAGGAACTTGCCGCCCGACAGGTCCTTGTTGCCGACGAACGGCGAGTTGTTGACCTGGAAGGTCATGCTGATCATCGGCTCGTCGACGGTCAGCGGCGGCAGCGCTTCGGGCGTGTCCAGCGAGGTGACGGTGTCCGAAATGGTCAGCTCGGGGATGCCCGAGATGGCGACGATGTCGCCGGCTTCGGCGGTTTCCTGTTCGATGCGCTCCAGGCCGAGGAAGCCGAGCACCTGCGCGACCTTGCCCTGGCGCTTCTTGCCGTTGCGGTCAATCACGGCCACCGGCATGTTCTTCTTCAGCGTGCCGCGCTGGATGCGGCCAATGCCGATGATGCCGACGAAGTTGTTGTAGTCCAGCTGGCTGATGCGCATCTGGAACGGGCCTTCCGGATCGACGTCCGGCTTGGGCGCGTGCTGCATGATCGCTTCGTACAGCGGGGTCATATCGCCTTCGCGGACGTTCTCGTCGAGCGAGGCATAGCCGTTGAGCGCCGAGGCGTAGACGATCGGGAATTCCATCTGCTCATCGGTGGCGCCCAGGCGCTCGAACAGATCCCACACCTGCTCGACCACCCACTCCGGGCGGGCGCCCGGGCGGTCGACCTTGTTGACCACGACCACCGGCTTGAAGCCCATCGCGAACGCCTTCTGCGTCACGAAGCGGGTCTGCGGCATCGGGCCGTCCATCGCGTCGACCAGGATCAGCACGGTGTCGACCATCGACAGCACGCGCTCCACCTCGCCGCCGAAGTCGGCATGGCCTGGGGTGTCCACGATGTTGATGCGGTTCTTGGTACCGGTCTTCTTGTCTTCCCAGGTGATGGCCGTGTTCTTGGCCAGGATCGTGATGCCACGCTCCTTTTCCTGGTCGTTGCTGTCCATCACGCGCTCGGCCAGCACGGTGCGCTCGGAGAGCGTGCCAGACTGTTTCAGCAGCTGATCGACAAGCGTGGTCTTGCCGTGGTCGACGTGGGCGACGATGGCGATATTGCGCAGATTTTCGATGGACATGAGGTCGTCTCGGGCGGCGATCAGGCCGTCACGTGAGGTTTCAGAGGGGCTAATCGGACGATTATACGGACTTATGTGACAGCTTGCCTGAAGGGCGCTGTACGGGGGCTGGGAAGAGGGGTGGGGCCGTCCTCCCCGGAGGGGGCGGATTCCTTGGCGAAGGCCGGGCTGGTGCGGATTGTGCCCGCTTTTGGCTCGTCATTCCTGCGGAAGCAGGGACCCAGTGCCTGTGCTCTGGTCTGTCGTTTCCGCGACCGGGCTTGCCTGCGGCGGGCTTCCGAGCCGCGGCAGGAGGGCGGAAGCCCGCCGCAGGCGAGCAAGCTAGCGATAACGCGTCAACGCGATGGCGCAACAACCAGCACCAGGCGATCAAACCAACCCCGTCCCCGCATACACCCCAATCACCACGAACACCGCCATTGTCTTGATCACCGTAATCGCAAAAATGTCCCGATAGGACTGCCGGTGGGTCAGGCCCGTCACTGCCAGCAGGGTGATCACCGCGCCGTTGTGGGGCAGGGTGTCCATGCCGCCGGAGGCCATGGCGGCCACGCGGTGCAGTACCTGCATGGGGATGCCCGCCGCCTGGGCGTTATGGATGAAGGTGTCGGCCATGGCCGCCAGGGCGATGCTCATGCCGCCCGAAGCGGACCCGGTAATGCCGGCCAGGGCGGTGACCGTCACCGCTTCGTTGATCAGCGGGTGGGGAATCGCATGCAGCGCGTTGGCGATCACCCGGAAGCCCGGCAGCGCGGCGATCACCGCGCCGAAGCCGTACTCGGAGGCGGTGTTCATGGAGGCGAGCAGGGCGCCGCCCACCGCGGCCTTGCTGCCTTCGGCAAAGCGATGCGCCACCGGGCGCCAGGCGAACAGCAGCACGCAGGCGATGCCCAGCAGCAGGGCGCCTTCCACCGCCCAGATGGCGGCGATCTTGCCGATCTCCTGCACCACCGGCTTGGCCTCGCCGATCACGGCGGGCACGAAGGCATGGCTGGCGCCGTAGAGCCTGGGTATGGCGTCGCCCAGCAGCTTGTTCGCCACGCCCACCAGCACCAGCGGCAGCAGCGCGATCAGCGGATGGACCAGCTTGCCGCCCTCGAAAGGCGCGGGCTCGTTCACCAATCCGGTGCCGTAGCCTTCGCCGGCAGCGGCCGCCTTGCGCCGGCGCGATTCCAGGTAGAGCAGGCCCACGATAAGGATGAACACCGCGCCCAGCATGCCCAGCCACGGCGCCGCCCATGCCGTGGTGCCGAAGAACGCGGTGGGAATGATGTTCTGGATCTGCGGCGTGCCAGGCAGCGAATCCATGGTGAAGGTGAAGGCGCCCAGTGCGATGGTGCCGGGAATGAGCCGCTTGGGGATATCCGACTGGCGGAACAGTTCGGCTGCGAACGGGTATACCGCAAACACCACCACGAACAGCGACACGCCGCCGTAGGTAAGCAGCGCGCAGACCAGGGCGATGGAGAGCATCGCGCGGCTGCGTCCCACCAGGCCGATGGTGCCGGCCACGATGGCCTTGGAGAAACCCGACAGCTCGATCAGCTTGCCGAACAGCGCGCCGAGCATGAACACGGGGAAGTACAGCTTGAGAAAGCCGACCATCTTGTCCATGAACAGGCCGGTGAATATCGGCGCCACCAGCGAGGGTTCGGTCAGCAACACCGCGCCGAGCGCCGCGATGGGCGCGAACAGAATCACGCTGTAGCCGCGATAGGCCGCCAACATCAGGAAACACAGCGCGGCCAACACGATCAGAAATGCCATCGTCAATTCCCCGGATGCCCCTCATGGGCATCGTTGGGCAGCGAGTATCCGGAGCGGTGCGGGCCGGCGGCACTGTACCAAGGTACAAGTGTGGGCATCGGTCGCGCTGCCTAAGCTCCACGGCATTCGGCATCCTGGGTCCCCAGGATGCGTCAAAGCGAGGGGAGCTGGGGAGCTATGAAACGCACGCATCTGAGTCTTGCGATCGGCCTGGTCGTGGGTCTGTCCTGTCTGGCATCCGCGTATGCCGACGATGCTCCGCAGAGCACCGACTCGACCACCACCACGGCCAAGCCGTCCGAAGCCAAGCAGCTGGAGGGCGTGAAAGTCACCGCGCGCAAGCGCGAGGAAACCCTGCAGGACGTGCCGATTGCGGTCAGCGCATTCACCGCGCAGTCGCTGTACAACCAGAACGTGCAGAACCTCGGCGACCTGCAGGGCAAGGTGCCGACCTTGCAGATCTACGCCGCGCGCGGCTCCAATACCACGCTTACCGCCTATATCCGCGGCGTTGGCCAGGCCGATCCGACCTGGGGCTTCGACCCGGCCGTGGGCATCTATCTGGATGACGTGTACATGGCGCGCCCGCAGGGCACCATGCTGGACGTGTTCGACGTCAACCGCATCGAGGTGTTGCGCGGCCCGCAGGGCAGCCTGTACGGCAAGAACACCATTGGCGGCGCCATCAAGTATGTGTCCAACCCATTGCCCACGCAGACCACCGGCTCGGTGGAAGCCACCGTGGGCACGCATGGCGAGAAGGACGTGAAGGGCAGCCTTGGCGGCGCCACTTCCGATGGCGTGTGGCGCGGCCGCATTGCCTATGCCAGCGAGCACAACGACGGCTTCGGCACCGACCTGCTCAACGGTAGCCGCAACGGCAACAAGAACACCAATGCGGCGCGCGCCTCGCTGGGCTTTTTCCCCTCGTCCGACTTCAATGCGGAGCTCTCGGTGGACGGGTTGCGCGACAATTCCAATCCGCGCGGCGCGAAGATGCTCACGGTCAACGGGCTGGACCCGGCCTACCAGCCGCTGTCGAGCGACTACGACACGCGCAGCGGCATGCCGCAGTTGAACAACACCACGCTGTGGGGCACCGCGCTGACCTTGAACTGGATCGTCAGCCAGGAGTGGACGTTGAAATCCATCACTGCCTATCGCGGCTCGTCCACCAACAGCAATATCGACTTCGACACCTTGCCCGAGCAGATCGCCGACGTCTCGGCGATCTACAAGGACCATCAGTTCACCCAGGAATTCCAGGCCAACTACGACAACGGCGGCGCTGTGCACGGCGTGTTCGGCCTGTACTACTTCAACGGCACGGCGAAGGGCTCGATCGACAACATCTTCCTTGGCTCGCCGCCGTACAGCACGCTGGGCCTGTCGCAATACGGCAGCACCGGCGGCAGCATCGGCACCAAGAGCTATGCGGGCTATGGCGATTTCACCTGGGACATCAGCCCGGTGTGGAGCCTGGACGTGGGCCTGCGCTTCACCGACGAGAAGAAGTCGGCGGTGATCCAGAACTATGGCTACGCGGATGCCACGTTCACCAATCCCATCTCGGTGCTGGCCGATTTCAGCGGCGCGCACACCTCGCACAACACCTCGCCCAAGGTGTCGCTGGACTATAGCGCCACCGACCAGGTCAAGCTCTACGCCAGCTATAGCGAAGGCTTCCATTCGGGTGGCTACAACATCCGCGCCAACTGCTCGGCGATTCCCGAATCCTGCCGTCCGATCGCGGACGAAAAGGTGCAGTCGTTCGAACTGGGCAGCAAGATGTCCTTCTTCGACGACAGCCTGATGTTGAACACCGCGCTGTTCCACAACATCTATTCGAATATCCAGCTGTCGGTGTTCACTTCGTACACCTTGCCCAATGGCACGCAAGGTTTCTTCGGCGACTTCACCAATGCGGGCAAGGGCCATATCGATGGCCTGGAAGAAGAATTCGCCTGGAAGCCGGTGGAGAACTGGACCTTCAGCGGCAACTTCGCCTACCTGCATACCAAGTACACGCAATTCGAAAGCGGCGGCGTCAACATTGCCGACACCCAGCGCTTCACCAACGCACCGAAGTGGTCCGGCGGCCTGAACCTGGAGCACACCATTCCGCTGGCCGATGGCGGCAGCGTCAGCGGCCGCATCAACTACACCTATCAGACCAGCGTCTATCCCGAGACCACGCTGTCGCCGCTGATCATGCAGCCGTCGTACGGGCTGTGGAATGCCGGGGTGATCTGGCATATCAACCAGCCGTGGAGCCTGAGCCTGCAGGGCACCAACCTGGCCAACAAGTCGTATCGCACCACCGGCTATAACATCGCGGCACTGGACATCGTCACCGGTTTCTATGGTCCGCCGCGCATGGTGACGTTGAGCGCGCGCTATTCGTTCTGATGCTGCTTACGAAGGAGAAGCCCATGCGTCGTTTCGCCGGCCTGCTGTTCGGATTGATCCTGCTGGGAGGCGCCGCATGGGCGGATGAGGCCGCCGCGCCCTTGCCCAAGCTCAGGCTGGAGCCGGCGAGGGTGGCGGTGGCCGGTTTGTCTTCGGGGGCGTATATGGCCACCCAGGCGCAGATGGCGTATCCCGAGCTGTTTTCCGGGGCGGCCATGGTGGCGGGTGGCCCTTACGGTTGCGCGGCGGGTCGGCTGGACCTGGCGCTGAGTACCTGCATGAAAGGCGTGCCGGCGCCCGACGCAGCCGCCCTGGTGGCACGCGCCCGGCAGCGCTCGGCAGCGGGCGAGATCGGTCCGTTGAAGGATCTGGCGCATGCCCGGGTCTACCTGCTGCATGGCAAGGACGATGCGCTGGTGGCGCCGGCCGTCGCCGAGGCGGGCGCACGGTTCTACCAGCTGTTGCGCGATGGCGAGCCCGGCCTGAAGACGATGCAGGTGCATGACGATGGCGACCGCGCGTTTGCGCACAATCTGCCGATCGCGGCCATCGGTGACGACTGCGACAAGTCGGTGTCGCCCTATCTTGGCCACTGCGGTTTCGATGCGGCCGGTGAAATCTTCAGCCAGCTGTTCGGCAAGCCCGAGCACGCGGCCACCACGGCCAGGGGTGAATTGCGCCGCTTCGACCAGGACGCGTACCGTCCTGGCGGAACCGATGCGCTGCTGGCGAAGGAGGGCTACATCTACCTGCCGCCGGATTGCCTGGCCGGCAAGCCATGCGGCCTGCTGGTGGCATTCCACGGGTGCAAGCAGAATGCCGATGCGGTGGGCGAGGCCTTCGTGAAGGACGCGGGCTTCAACCGCTGGGCCGACGTGTACGACGTGGCGGTCCTGTATCCTCAGACCCGCGCGAGCACGGCGCCTTTGAATCCGCAGGCATGCTGGGACTGGTGGGGCTATTCCGGAACCGATTACGACAGCCGCCAGGGCGTGCAGTTGCGCTGGCTGGTCGGCGCCGTCAAGGCGCTGGGGTTGCCTCATTGATTCCAACCTCCCCACGGGGGAGAGGGCGTAGCGCGACGCCATGTTGACCGCCGGCACGATTACCGCCGCCGCGCTTATCTGGCTGGGCCTGCTGTTTGGCGTCGCGCTCATCGGCGAACGGCGCCCGGCGTTGTTCGAACGGCGCTGGTCGATCGTCTACGCGCTGTCGCTGGCCATCCACTGCACGTCGTGGACGTTCTATGGCACCGTCACCCAGGCCAGCCGCTCGGGCTGGTGGCTGCCGCCGACTTTCGTCGGCGCGATCCTGATGTATCTGTTCGCGGTGACGGTGCTGCGCCGGCTGGTGCAGCTGGCGCGCGACTACAACGCCGGTTCGCTGGCCGACCTCATCGCGGTGCGCTTGGGGCGGCATACCGGTCTGGCTGCCCTGGTCACGGTGGTGGTGTTGATCGGCATCGTGCCGTACATCGCCTTGCAGCTCAAAGCAGTGGCGATGAGTTACGGCATGCTCAGCCGGGGGCAGCTGTCCGAAACCGATCCCTGGCAGGACAGTGCGCTCTACGTGGCCTTGCTGATGGCGCTGTTCGCCATGCTGTTCGGCACGCGGCGCGCCTCCGTGATGGCACACAACCGCGGCCTGGTGCTGGCGATGGCGTTCGAGTCGCTGTTCAAGCTCGGCGCGATGCTGGCGTTGGGTACGTTGTTGCTCTCGCCGGCCAGTCGCCAGTTGATCGCCGCGGCGCCCACCCAGCACGACAGCAACGGATTTCCCGCGCTGATCCTGCTGGGCGCGCTGGCCATGTTCACGCTGCCGCACCAGTTCCATGCCGGCGTGGTGGAGTGTCGCGACAGTTCGCATCTGCGCACCGCGCGTTGGCTGTTTCCGCTGTACATGCTGCTGATCTCCTTGCCGATCCTGCCGCTGGCGCGATTGGGTGATGCATGGCTGGGGCCCGGTGGCGTGCCATCCGATCTCTACGTGCTGGCGCTGCCGCTGGCGCGCGGCCAGCACGGGCTGGCACTGCTGGCTTTTCTCGGCGGACTGAGCGCGGCCACCAGCATGGTGGTGGTGGCGACGCTGGCGTTGAGCCTGATGATCGTCAACCATTTCATCGCGCCGCTGCGGGTGCGTGCCGGCTGGGGGCGTGACGAGCAGGGTGACTTGCGTGGCGAAGTGATCAACCAGCGTCGTGTCGCCATCCTGGCGGTGATCCTGCTGGCCTGGGCCTACAGTCGTGTGCTGGCACGCAACGACGCGCTGGCCGATATCGGTGCGGTGTCCTTTTCCGCGCTGGCCGGCCTGGCGCCTGCGTTGCTGGCGGCCGTGTATCGGCCGCAGCTGGGGCCGCGCGCGGTGGCGGCCGGCCTCGCGGTGGGCACGCTGGTGTGGCTCTATGTGTTGCTGCCGACCATGCAGCCGCATGGCGGCGCCTGGCTGCACGAGGGGCCGCTGGGAGTGGCGTGGCTGGGACCGGACGGTTTGCTTGGACTGGATGACTGGAGTCGTCTGGGGCGTGCGGTGGTGCTTAGCCTGATCGCCAATGTGGCCACCATGGTCGCCGTGGCCGGCTCGCGTTTTGGCCGCTCACCGCGTGCGGTGAGCATGGGCGATATCGGGCTGATGGAATTGCGCGCGCTGGCCACCCGTTTTCTGCCGGCGGACCGCGTGGTTCATTTGTTCGATGACGCGGCGATGAGCGGTGCCGCCGGCAGCGCGCGCATTGCTGCGGTGGAGCATGAGCTGGCGGCGGTGATCGGCGCCTCTTCCGCGCGCCTGTTGCTGGAAGTGGTGCGCCAGCAGCGTCGCGACGAGCTGGATACGGTGGCGGCGATCGTGGGCGAAGCCGCGCAGGATCTGCGCTTCAACCAGCGCGTGCTGGAGGCGGCGCTGGAGAACATGAGCCAGGGCATTTGCGTGGTGGATGCGGAGCTGCGGCTGGTGGCGTGGAACAGCCGCTACGCCAGCCTGTTCGGTTATCCGCGCGAGCTGTTGCAGGTGGGGCGTCCGGTGGCCGATCTCACCCGCTACAACATCGACCGGGGCATGATTGGTCCCGGTGAATCCGACGCGCGCGTGCAGCGACGCCTCACCCATATGCGCGCGGGTACGCAGCATCTTTCCGAGCGGCGTTTTCCCGACGGCACCATGGTGGAGATTCGCGGCAATCCCATGCCCGGGGGCGGCTTCGTCGCCACCTTCACCGACGTCACCGCGTTCCGCCAGGCCGAGGCGGCGCTCAAGCGCGCCAACGAGACGCTGGAACTGCGCGTGGAAGAGCGCACGCGCGCCCTGGCGGCGGCCACCGCCGAGGCGCAGCGCGCCAACGAAGCCAAGAGTCGCTTCCTGGCGGCGGTCAGTCACGACCTGATGCAGCCACTGCACGCGGCCCAGCTGTTTGCGCACACGCTGGCCGAGCGCGGCAGCGATACCGCCACGACGCAGCATCTGCATGGTGCGTTGACCGCCACCGAGGGCTTGCTCGCCGGCCTGCTCGATATGGCGCGGCTGGAAGCCGGGCGCCTGCAACCGCAACCACGCGATTTCGCCCTGGCCGACGTGCTCGATCCGCTGGCGGCGGAGTTCCGCGCCCTGGCGGGTGATCGCGGCATCCGCTTCGACGTGGTGGGTACCCGGCAATGGGTGCATTCCGATCCGCAGCTGTTGCGCCGCGTGTTGCAGAACTTTCTTTCCAACGCGCTGCGCTATGCCGAGCGCGGGCGCGTACTGCTCGGCGTGCGGCGACACGGCGGGCGGGTGCAACTGCAGGTGTGGGACAACGGGCCGGGCATACCGCTGGCCGAGCAGCGGGGGATCTTCGAGGAATTTCGCCGCGGCAGCGCGGCAGGTGGGCAGGGCCTGGGGCTGGGCCTGTCGATCGCCCAGCGCATGGCGGCCTTGCTCGACCATCCGATCGGGCTGCGTTCGTGGAGCGGGCAGGGCAGTGTGTTCGAGCTGAGCGTGCCATGTGCGCAGCATCGGTCGCCAACGGCGGCCGTGGCGTTGGAACCCCAGCCGCTGCCCGCCGGACGCGCGCTGGTGCTCGACAACGAGCCGGCCGCGCTGTCCGCATTGAGCGTCCTGCTGACCGGCTGGGGCTGGCAGGTGCATGCCGCGCGCACGCTGGAGCAGGCGCGGGCCGCGCCCTGGCGTCCGGACCTGCATATCTTCGATTACCACCTGGATGCGGGGCGCACCGGGCTGGATGTGCTGCATGAACTGGGCGATGCCGCGCGCGATGTGCCGACTGTGATCCTCACCGCGGACCGCGATGGCGAACTGCGCCAGCGCCTGCTCGATCGTGGCCTTGGCGTGTTGTACAAGCCGCTCAAGCCGCTGGCGTTGCGACAGGTGTTGCAGCGCGTGGCGGTGGCGCGTGGGTGAGGTCTTGGCCTAGAGCCGCGTCGACTCGCTCAAATCCAGCGAGCGCAACATCACGCCCGCCTGCGTGCGGTTGCGCACGCCGAGCTTTTCGAAGATGGCGGTGACGTGCGCCTTCACCGTCCGTTCCTGGATGGCGAGGCGATCGGCGATCTGCTTGTTGAGCAGGCCTTCGCCCAGCAGGGCGAGCACGCGGTATTGCTGTTCGGTGAGGCGCGCCAGGCGCGTCGCCAGGTCAATATCCACGGGGTCGGCCGGCATGCTTGCCACGGCCTGCGCCAATGCGGGCGGCAGCCAGCTGCCGCAGTCGAGCACGTTGCGAATGGCGTCGGCGATTTCGACTGGGCTGGCGCTCTTGGGAATGAAGCCGGCGGCACCGTGGTCGAGCGCGCGGCGCACGGTGCGTGGTTCGTCATGCGCCGACACCACCAGCACCGCGACGCCCGGATGTTGTCCACGCAGCGTGGCCAATCCCGACAGCCCCTGGCTGCCGGGCATGTGCAGGTCCAGCAGCACCAGGTCGATGTCGGGGTCGGCGGCGAGTGTCTGCAGTGCTCCGGCAAGGTCCGCGGCCTCCATCACCGTGCAATCGGCCACGCTTTCCTGGGCGGCCTGGCGCAGCGCTGCGCGGAACAGGGGATGGTCGTCGGCGATCAGCAGGCGTGTCATGGCCGCCGACGTTAGCGGGGGGAACTGCCTACGTCGAGATCAGGAAGTCATGCCGTCACCCGGTGGCGACCCCCGGTGTGCTGGACTTTCGTACGATGGTGAGCGCGCTCCCACTTGTTAAGGTGGACGGCATGACCAATCCACTCTCTCGATGGATCCTGCTGCTCGCGCCGGTGCTGGCGTCGTGCGCGGCCACGCCCGCGACCAAGGAGTCCGGCATGCAAGTCCCTGATTTCGTGCATGGCGAGGTGCGCGTGACCGAACACCGCGCCGGCGACGATCTGCTCAGCGCGGGGCTGGGCCTGTCTGGCCTGGCGGCAGCGCCGGCGCCGTTTGCGCAGCCGTCCAAGCCCACGGCCGAGGAGCTGCGGCGACGGGCGATCCAGACCAGCTGGAAAGGCATTGCCGATCTCGGGCCGCTGGGCGGCTACGGCAGCGTGTATGGCGCCGTGCCCGATGTGCCGGGGCGCGAATACCAGGCGTTCGCCTGGATTCCCGGCGCCCGTTCGCCGCATCGCGTGCTGCTGCAGGTACCCGACCGCTTCGATCGTTCGCACCGTTGCCTGGTGGTGACGGCGTCGTCCGGCTCGCGCGGCATCTATGGCGCCATTGCGCTGGCTGGCGCGTGGGGCCTGCCGCGTGGTTGCGCCGTGGCCTATACGGACAAGGGCACCGGCGCGGGCTATTTCGATCTTGCCGACGACAGTGGCGTAGCATTGGACGGCACCCGGGCCAGGCGCGGCACCGCCACGCTGGAATTCGAGCCGGCGGCGGGCGCCCAGCACACCGGCGTTGCGGTCAAGCACGCGCATTCTGGCGACAACCCCGAAGCCGACTGGGGACGCCACGTGTTGCAGGCCGCCCGCTTCGGGTTGGCCATGCTCGATCGCGCCTTTCCCGACCAGGCGCCGTTCACGGCGCAGAACACGCGCATCATCGCCACCGGCCTTTCCAACGGTGGCGGCGCCGTGCTGCAGGCGGCGGGGCTCGATGACGACCATCTGCTGGCTGGCGTGGTATCGCTGGAGCCCAACGTGAACGTGCCGGGGCAGGGGCGCGCGCTGTACGACTACGCCACCGAAGCCTCGCTGTATCTGCCCTGCGCGCTGCTCGACAGCCGTTTCGACGCCACGCCGCTGGCCCGCACCCCCAAGGGCGAGCAGCCCGCCGCCTGGGCGCAGCGCTGCCATCAGTTGCATGAGCGGGGCCTGCTTGGTGGCGACCGCATCAGCGCGCAGGCCGCCGACGCCTACCAACGCCTGCATGCGCACGGCTGGAGCGACGAGGCGATGGCGACCGCCGCATCCACCACGTCGTTCGATGTGTGGCGCGCGGTGACCGCCGCTTACGCCTCGGCCTATATGCGGCGTGGACCGGACGATATGCCCTGCGGCTTCCACTACGCCGCGATGGCGGCGGATGGTGCGCCGGGTCCTGCCGTGCCGGCGGTGCGCGCCGCCTGGTGGGCCGACGCATCGGGTATTCCACCGGGCAATGGCGTGGGCCTGTATGGCGGCACCGACCACTCGCCCGATCCGGGCTTGCCGGGCGCCCTGTGCCTGCGCGCGCTGTGGGACGACACCGACGCCAGCACCCAGCCACTGCGCGACGGCGTGGCCGCCACCACGGTGAAGCCGCCGCGGGCCAGCCTGCCGCTATGGGTGGTGCATGGCGCCGCCGATGGGCTGCTGCCCACCGCCTTCACCTCCGAAGCCTACATGGCCTGGTTGCGTGCCAAGGGCGGGCATCCGCTGTATTGGAAGGTGCCCTACGCGCAGCATTTCGACGCCTTCCTCGCCCTGCCGGGTTTTGGCGACAAGCACGTGCCGCTGCTGCCTTATGGCTATGCCGCGCTGGACCGGATGTGGGCACATCTTTATGAGGGTGCCCCATGGCCGGCCCTGGTGCCGACGCCGGCGGCGCAGCCGCGCGGCACCGGTGCGCTGACGCCCGCCGCGCTGGACCTGCCCGCGCCCTGGACGGCAGGGCCCGGATGAGGCGGATTTTTGCGGCGAAGCAAGTCGCCGGGGGCCTGCAGCGGGCACCAGCTGGGGTATCCTTGCCGCCCCGCAGGGCGCCTGTGGCCGCGCGCTGCCTTTGCAAACAGGATTTCCGATGACCATCAACGTCACCTTCAACACCAACCGCGGTCCGATCCACCTGCGCCTGCATGAGGACAAGACCCCGGTGACCGTGGCCAGCTTCGTCAACCTGGCCCGTCGCGGCTACTACGATGGCCTGTCGTTCCATCGCGTGATCGCCGATTTCATGATCCAGGGCGGTTGCCCGGAAGGCAGCGGCCGTGGCGGTCCGGGCTACCGCTTCGAGGACGAGTTCGATCCCTCGCTGCGCCATGACAAGCCGGGCGTGCTGTCGATGGCCAATGCCGGTCCGCGCACCAACGGCAGCCAGTTCTTCATCACCCATGGCGCCACGCCGTGGCTGGACGGCAAGCACAGCGTGTTCGGCGAAGTGGTCGGTCCCGAGGACCAGGCCGTGGTCGACGCCATCCGCCAGGGCGACATCATCGAGAAGGTCACCCTGGAAGGCGACGTCGACGCGCTGCTGGCCGCCCAGGCCGATCGCGTGAAGGAATGGAACGCGGTGCTCGACGAGCGCGGCTAAGTTCATTCGTTGTATTGATGTGAAAAAGCCGCCATTCGCCGAATGGCGGCTTTTTCATGGGCAGATTGTCATGGCAGCGTACGGAGCCGGGGCCTAGAATCGAACAGCGCCACATGCCGCATGCTGTGTGTCATCCCATCCTCAAGGAGATGTAGCCATGTCATTTCTCAACGATTTGCTCGGTGGTGGTCAGGGCAATGCCGCCGGCGGTTCCTCGCTCATTGCGGTGGCGGGCCAGCTGATTGAAAAAGCAGGGGGCGTACAAGGCCTGGTGGCCGTGCTGCAGCAGCACGGGCTGGGCGAGGCGGCCCAGTCCTGGGTGGGCAGCGGTGCCAATCAGGCGGTGTCGAGCGACCAGCTGGGCCAGGCCCTGCAAAATGGCGGGCTGGGGCCGCTGGTGCAGGAGGCGGCCGGCAAGCTCGGCGTCGATCCCGGCCAGTTGCTTGGCCAGCTGTCGCAGGTGCTGCCCCATGCCGTGGACCACCTCACGCCGGATGGCCAGGTGCCCACGCAGGCCACGGGTGGCCTCGACCTGGGTTCGCTGGCCTCGCTGGCCGGCAAGCTGTTCGGCGGCGGCAACCAGACGGCCTGAGCCCGGCCTGGCCAAGCGGACATCGGCGACGCGCAACGCGTCGCCGATGTTTCAACACGATCAGGCGGTGACGTTGCGCCTGAACAGCAGGTGATAAATCACCAGCAGGATCACCGCTCCGGCGATCGATCCCAGGAAATGCACGAACCCGGCATCGCCCCACCATCCCAGTTTTTCGCCGATATAGGTGGAAATGAACGAACCGGCGATACCCAGGATGGCGGTGATGATCCAGCCCATCGCTTCTTTGCCAGGCGTCAGTGCCTTGGCGATCACACCCACTACCAGACCGACAATGAATACCCAGAGCCAATGCATATTCGCGAGTCCTTGATCAGCGTTTGAAAGGCATCCTTGAATGGTCGTGCCGAGCCGCCTCCGCGTGCTCGCTACCTCCTATTACCCCCTCCCAGGCCAGGCGACAGGCGGCTTGTGCATCATGCACTTGTCCGCGATGACACGCACGTAGCCCAGCCGACAGGGCGCTTTTGCATCCCGGGCGGGCGGATGACGCGCCGCCACATGCTAAAATCGCCGGGTTTGCTGCCTTCGTTCCCCCGTATACGAGGAAGTCATGCCTCAGCTCGCCCAGCGCGTCGGCCGTGCCAAGCCCAGCGCCATCATGGTCATCGCCGAGAAGGCCAAGCAGCTCAAGGCTGCCGGTCGCGACATCATCAGCTTCTCCATCGGCGTCCCCAATTTTCTTCCTGGCGAGCATGTGTACGCCGCCGCGCGCGACTCGTTGAAGGGTGACAGCGGCCAGTACGGCAGCAACCGTGGCGCCGATGCGCTGCTCGATGCGTTCCTGGCGCATATCGAAAAACTCGGCTTCAACGGTTATGGCCGCGCCAATCTCTCCATTGGCATCGGCGCCAAGCAGGTGCTGTACAACCTGGCCGAGGCGCTGCTGGACGAGGGCGACGAAATCGCCTTTGCCGCGCCGTACTGGACCACTTACCGCGACATCGCGGACATCGTCGGCGCCAAGGCCAACGTGCTGCATTGCGGCCCGGACCAGAACTACAAGCTCACGCCGGCGCAGCTCGATGCCGCACTGGCGCGCAAGCCGAAGGTGTTTCTGTTCAACAATCCGTCCAACCCCACCGGCATGGTCTATACGCGCGATGAAATCGCCGCGCTGGCCGAGGTGCTGGTGAAGTATCCGGACACCTGGATCATCACCGACGACATCTACAACTCGATGGTGTTCGACGGCATCGGCTATCACAATTTCGTGCATGTGAAGCCGGAACTGAAGGACCGTTTGATCTTTGTCGATTCGGTGTCCAAGACGTATGGCATGCCGGGCTGGCGCGTAGGTTTGCTGGCCGGCCCCGAGGCGGTGGCCAAGGCCATCACCACGCTCAACTCCAACCACATCACCAGCCTGCCCGAAGTGATCACCGCAGCCGCGGTGGCCGCGTTCGCCGGCCCGCAGGATATTCCGCAGGCCAAGTGCGAGGAATTCGCCGGCAAGCGCGACATCGTGGTGAAGGCGCTGGGCGCGATTGCCGGCGTGGTGTGCCCGCGCCCGCAGGGCGCGTTCTATGCCTTCCCGGATATTTCCGTGGCCTTCGGCAAGAGCCATCACGGCGTGCGTATCGACAGCGACGTCGATTTCTGCGCCGCGCTGCTCGACGCCAAGGGCGTGGCCTGCGTGCCGGGCTCGGCCTTCGGCGAACCGCGTGCCATGCGCATTTCCTACACCTGTCCCACGGCACAATTGCAGCCTGGGCTGGAACGCATCCAGGCGTTCTTCGCTGAACTGACCTGATGGTCTTGGGGCCCGTGCCACCTCCGGCATGGGCCTTGTCTTATGTACGTTAGCCCAAGTTGAAGGAGTTACCCCGATGAAAGCCCCCGTTCGTGTTGCCGTTACCGGCGCTGCCGGCCAGATCGGTTACGCCCTGCTGTTCCGCATTGCCGCTGGCGACATGCTGGGCCCGGACCAGCCGGTGATCCTGCACCTGCTGGAAATCACCCCGGCGCTGCCCGCCCTGCAGGGTGTGGTGATGGAGCTCAACGACTGCGCGTTCCCGACGCTGGCCGGCGTGGTCGCCACCGATGACCTCAACGTCGCCTTCAAGGACGTCGACTATGCCCTGCTGGTGGGTGCGCGTCCGCGCGGCCCGGGCATGGAGCGCAAGGATCTGCTCGAAGCCAATGGCGCCATCTTCGGCCCGCAGGGCAAGGCGCTGAACGACCACGCCAAGCGCGACGTGCGCGTGCTGGTGGTGGGCAACCCGGCCAACACCAATGCGCTGATCGCCCAGCAGAACGCACCGGACCTCGATCCGAAGTGCTTCACCGCGATGGTCCGCCTGGACCACAACCGCGCGCTGTCGCAGCTGGCCGAGAAGACCGGCAAGCACAGCACCGACATCAAGAAGATGACCATCTGGGGCAACCACAGCTCCACCCAGTACCCGGACCTGCACCACACCACCGTGGACGGCAAGCCGGCGCTGTCGCTGGTCGACCAGGCCTGGTACGAGAGCGATTTCATCCCGACCGTGCAGCAGCGCGGCGCGGCCATCATCAAGGCGCGCGGCGCCTCCTCGGCCGCCTCGGCCGCGTCGGCCGCCATCGACCACATGCGTACGTGGGCGCTGGGCACGGCGGAAGGCGACTGGGTCTCGATGGGCATCCCGTCCGATGGTTCCTACGGCATCGCCCCGGGCGTGATCTACGGCTACCCGGTGACGGTGAAGAACGGCAAGTACGAGATCGTGCAGGGCCTGGAAGTGAACAGTTTCTCGCGCGCCCGCATGGATGCCACCGACAAGGAACTGTGCGAAGAGCGCGCCGGCGTCGAGCATCTGTTCGCCAAGAAGTAAGCGGTCCCAGTAGTTTGGCAAGAAGGGCGGCCTTGGCCGCCCTTCTTTTTGGATGCCCCCGCAGCGCGTCGCTGCTTTGCGCGGTAAGGGTCAAGCCTCTCCGCATGGCAGCGCTTCATGGTTAAATCTGTTGATCCTCGACCGGAACCTGGACATGAAGCAACTTATTGCGATCGCCACCTGCTGCGCACTACTGACCGCCTGCGGCGGTACCCACGGCCTGCGTGACAGCACGCCCAAGCTGAGCAGCAAAACCAACAAGGACATTCCGACCTACCTCGAATGCGTGCGCGCGAAGTGGGCCGAGACGGCTGAAGTGAGCATGTCGCACAAGGACCAGGCCGGCACGCTGTCGGGCAACGACAAGGCTGGCGCGCATGAGCTGCTCAACGTGACGGCCGACGGGACCGGCGCGCAGGTGATGATGTACGAGCGACAGGACGTCAAGAAGGACTACAACTCCGCCTATCGCGACGCGGCCGTTTCCTGCCTCTGATGCGGGCGGCGCGTGATGGCCGCACCACGGTCATCCGCCCTTTTCGACTCGACCAAGGTCGCAAGGCCCGTTTCGTGCCGCTGATCTAGGCTAGCCTGGATCAGCAGCCGAAAGAGGACGGGAGCGATGCGCTACGAGGAGTTCTACCAGCGTTCGGTGGAGCAGCCGGAAGCTTTCTGGGCCGAACAGGCGCAGCGTATCCATTGGCACACGCCACCGCGCCAGATCCTCGACAACAGCCATCCGCCGTTTCGCCGCTGGTTCGTCGGTGGCACCACCAATCTCTGCTACAACGCCATCGATCGGCATCTGGACGAGCGCGGCGGCCAGCTCGCGCTGGTGGCCATTTCCAGCGAGACCGGCGTCACCCGCGAGCTCACCTATCGCGACCTGTATCGCGAAGTGAATACCTTTGCGGCCGTGCTTGCCTCGCTGGGCGTGGGCAAGGGCGATCGCGTGGTCATCTACATGCCCAACATCGCCGAGGCGGTGTTTGCCATGCTTGCCTGCGCGCGCATCGGTGCGATCCATTCCGTGGTGTTCGGCGGTTTTGCCGCGCACAACCTGGCGCTGCGCATCGAGGATGCGCAGCCGACGCTGCTGATTGCCGCCGACGCCGGCATGCGCGGTGGCAAGGTGATTCCCTACAAGCCGTTGATCGACGCTGCGCTGGAGGAGGCGAGCCAGCGGCCGTCGCACGTGTTGATCGTCGACCGTGGGCTCGATCCGCAGATGACGCGCGTGGCCGGTCGCGACCTCGACTACGCCAGCCTGCGAGCTTCCTACGAAGGGGCGCAGGTGCCGGTGACCTGGCTGGAGTCGAACGAGCCCAGTTACCTGCTGTATACCTCGGGCACCACCGGCAAGCCCAAGGGCATCCAGCGTGATGTGGGGGGCTATGCGGTGGCGATGGCGCTGTCCATCACCACGGTGTTCGATATCGCGCCGGGCCAGGTGATGTTCTCCACCTCCGACGTGGGCTGGGCAGTGGGCCACTCCTACAATGTCTACGGGCCGCTGATCGGCGGCGCGACGTCGCTGCTGTACGAAGGCCTGCCCACGCATCCCGATCCTGGCATCTGGTGGCGACTGTGCGAGCGCTACGGCGTGCGCACCATGTTTTCCTCGCCCACCGGCATCCGCGTGCTGAAGAAGCAGGATGCCAGCTGGCTGAAGAAGTACGACCTGTCCAGGCTCAAATGGTTGTTCCTTGCCGGCGAACCGTTGGACGAGCCGACGGCGGAGTGGATCACGCAAGGCCTGGGCGTGCCGGTGATCGACAACTATTGGCAGACCGAAACCGGCTGGCCGGCCATCACGCTGATGCCGGGCCTTGACTTGAAGCCGGTGAAGTTCGGGTCGCCGGGCCTGCCCAGTCCGGGCTATCGCATGAAGGTGATCGACGAGGCTACCGGCGAGGAACTGCCGCCGCATCAAAAGGGCGTGCTGGTGTTCGAGCCACCGTTGCCGCCGGGTTGCCTCACCACGGTGTGGCGCGACGACGAGCGTTACATCAGCAGCTACTTCAGCCATTTCCATGAACTGCTCTACAGCTCGCTGGATTGGGCTATCCGCGACGAGAATGGCTACACCACCATCCTGGGTCGCACCGACGACGTCATCAACGTGGCGGGGCATCGCCTGGGCACGCGCGAGATCGAGGAGTCGGTGTCCACCCATCCGGCCTGCGCGGAAGCCGCCGTGGTGGGCGTACATGACGAGCTGAAAGGGCAGGTGCCGGTGGTGTTCGCCACGCTTCGGCAGGGCGTCCATGAAACCCACGGCGACGTTGCGCGCGCCATGCAGCAGCGCGTGGTCGATCAGCTCGGTGGCGTGGCGCGGCCCGCCCGCATCTACGTGGTCAACGCCTTGCCCAAGACGCGCTCCGGCAAGCTGTTGCGTCGCTCGCTGCAGGCGCTGGTGCAGCACACCGACCCAGGCGATCTGTCGACGCTGGATGATCCGAACGCGCTGGAAGAGGTGCGGCGTGCGCTGGAGCGCGAGCCGGACAGCTGATCGGCTCGCGCGTTCAATCCTTGCGTCGCGGCAGGTTGCCGGCGTAGTTGGCGCGCGGGCGAATGAGTCCGCCGTAGTCCTGTTGTTCCAGTGCGTGGGCGAGCCAGCCAGCCATGCGTCCCGCGGCGAACAGCGACAAGGCGGCATCGGTGCCCAGTTCGTACAGCGAGGCGATCGCGGCGAGGGCAAAGTCGAGGCTGGGTTCGCGGCCGCTGCATTCCTTCACGGCGTCGATCAGCTGGCGGATGCGCGCCAGACCGGGGCGTCGCGGACGTATCTCATCGAGCATCGCCAACAGCAGCGCCGCGCGCGGATCGCCCTCCGGATACAGCGGATGGCCGAAGGCGGGCAGTTCGTCGCCACGACGCAGGCGATCCCGTACGTGGTCGGCGAGGCGGCGCTCGCGCAACGCCTGCTGGATGAACGCATGTGCGCGTGCGGCCGCCCCGCCATGTTGTGGCCCTGACAGCGCCGCCAATCCCGCGCCCACCGCCGCGTGCAGGCCAGCGCCGGTGGAGGCCGCCACGCGCGTGGCGAAGGCCGAGGCATTGAGTTCGTGATCCGCGCACAGCACCAGCGTGCTTCGCACCAGCGCGGCGAACGCCGCATCGCCACGATGCCAGCCATCGGCCATCAGGCGATGGACCGGGCGCCGGTCAGGGCGTGTGGCGCACAGCAGGGCGGCCGTTTGCCGCAGCAGCTGGGCCGCGCATTCGCGGCGCTGGACGGCGTCCATGCCGTGGATGAAGGGGCTGGACAGCCCCAGTAGCGGCAACGCCGCCATCGTGCGTTCCAGTGGTGGCAGGCCGCGTTGTCGCAACAGAAGCGCGACCGGGGCTGGCCATTGGCTGGGCGGCGCGTTGGCGAACGGGTCGACATTGCCGTCCCATAGCAGCCGGGCCACGTCTTCCAGGCTGGCGCCGTCGCGCGCGAGTGCGATGGCGGATTCGCCACGGTAGTAGTGTCCTTGCGGGCGGATCAGCGAGATGCGCGTCTCCAGCACCGGCAGGCCCCAGGTGAGGCTGTGCGCGGCGCCCTGGGCCGCGCCTCGCCCGGCCTGTCGCCGTTCGATCAGGCGCTCGATGTCGTCAGCCCGGTACTCGCGGCTGCGTCCGTCGGCGCCGGGACGCGAGTCGAGCTTTCCCCGGCTGACGTAGGCGTACAGCGTGGCAGCACTTACCCCGAGGCGGGTGGCGGCTTCGCGGGCGGATAAATAGTCGACGCGCATGACGACATATTGATCCTATCGATCAAGATTGATCAATACATCGGACGGTGACACAGTGATCGGCATCGCCGTAGCGCTTACTGCGCCGCGACATGGCGTTGCCAGTGCATCGCCTACAATACGAGATTTCGGAGAATCATCATGTCCCTACCCGAATCTGCCGGCACGCGCTTCCGCGCCGCCGTCGCCGCCGAAAAGCCCCTCCAGGTGATGGGCGCCATCACCGCCTACGCCGGCCTGATGGCCAAGCGCGTGGGCTACAAGGCCCTGTATCTCTCCGGCGGCGGCGTCGCCGCCAACTCGCTGGGCATGCCGGACCTCGGCATCTCCACCATGGAAGACGTGCTCACCGATGCGCGTCGCATCGTGGACGCCACCCAGATGCCGTTGCTGGTGGATATCGATACCGGTTGGGGCGGCGCCTTCAACATTGGTCGCACCATCCGTTCGTTCATCAACGTGGGCGTGGCCGCGGTGCACATCGAGGATCAGGTCGGCCAGAAGCGTTGCGGCCACCGTCCGGGCAAGGAAGTGGTGGCCAAGGACGAGATGGTCGACCGCGTGAAGGCCGCCGTCGATGCCCGCACCGATCCCGGTTTCGTCATCATGGCGCGTACCGACGCCGCCGCGGTGGAAGGCATCGACGCGGCCATCGACCGTGCCTGCGCCTATGTCGAGGCGGGCGCCGACATGATCTTCCCCGAGGCGATGAAGACGCTGGACGACTACCGTCGTTTCAAGGCGGCGGTGAAAGTGCCGATCCTGGCCAACCTCACCGAGTTCGGTTCCACGCCGTTCTTCACCACCGACGAGCTGCGCGACGCCAACGTGGACATTGCGCTGTATTGCTGCGGCGCCTATCGCGCCATGAACAAGGCAGCGCTGAACTTCTACGAGACGGTGCGTCGCGAGGGCACGCAGAAGAACATCATCGATACGCTGCAGACGCGCGAACAGCTCTACGACTTCCTCGGCTATCACGCCTACGAGGACAAGCTCGACAGTCTGTTCGCCAACAAGAAAGCCTGAGCACCCCACACCCATGGGCCGGTCCGAGGCATCGTCGCCGCGGGCGGCCACAGTCGCATGCATTGAGGAGACCTATCCGATGAGCGAGCAAACCCTTCCCAAGCCCAAGAAATCCGTCGCCCTGTCCGGCGTGGCCGCGGGCAACACCGCGCTGTGCACGGTGGGGCGCAGCGGCAACGACCTGCATTACCGCGGTTACGACATCCACGACCTGGCGGCCAAGGGTTGCTTCGAGGAAGTGGCCTACCTGCTGGTCCACGGGGTACTGCCCAACTGGGCCGAGCTCAACGCCTACCGCGCCAGGCTCAAGCGTCTGCGTGGCCTGCCGGCGCCGGTAAAGAGCGCACTGGAGCTGCTGCCGGCCGCCACGCATCCGATGGACGTGTTGCGCACGGGCTGCTCGGTGCTCGGCACCGTGCTGCCGGAGAAGGACGACCACAACGTCACCGGCGCACGCGACATCGCCGATCGCCTGATGGCCAGCTTCGGCTCCATGCTGCTGTACTGGTTTCACTTCAGCCACAACGGCAAGCGCATCGAGACCGAGACCGACGACGAGTCGATCGCCGGCCATTTCCTGAACCTGCTGCATGGCAAGAAGCCGAGCGAGCTGCACGCGCACTCGCTGGACAAGTCGCTGATCCTGTACGCCGAGCACGAGTTCAACGCGTCCACCTTTACCGCCCGCGTCATCGCCGGTACCGGTTCGGACATCTACTCGGCCATCACCGGCGCCATCGGTGCGTTGCGTGGCCCCAAGCACGGCGGCGCCAACGAAGTGGCGATGGAGATCATCGCACGCTATCGCAACGCGGCGGAGGCAGAGGCGGATATCCGCGCCCGCGTGGAGCGCAAGGAGATCATCATCGGCTTCGGCCACCCGGTCTACACCGTGTCCGATCCGCGCAACGAGATCATCAAGGAAGTGTCGCGCAAGCTGTGCACCGAAGGCGGCAACCCGACGCTGTTCGACGTGTCGGAGAAGATCGAGAAGCTGATGTGGGAACAGAAGAAAATGTTCCCCAACCTCGACTGGTTCTCGGCCAGCGCGTATCACATGATGGGCGTGCCGACGGCCATGTTCACCCCGTTGTTCGTGATCGCCCGCACTTCCGGCTGGAGCGCGCACGTGATCGAGCAGCGCGAGGACGGCAAGATCATCCGTCCCAGCGCCAACTACACCGGTCCCGAAGACCAGGCCTACGTGCCGATCGAAAAGCGCTGAAAGCATCAGCGCGACGTATGAAGAGAGGGAGCCATCGGCTCCCTCTTTTTTTGCTTCTTTCGTTACGGTTCAGGACCCTGTACGACATTGCTATCGTTTTGTGTGCAGGGGTGTAACGCCGGTGATACACACGATCCGCTGCGAGAGGTGGCATGCGGAATATGCCGCAACCCGCTGATTGAGTGACTCATGGCTTTTCGTTTATGGATCCCTACGCCGCCGCATGTTCAGCCGTGGGTGTAACAGCCATGAATCACCTGGGGATTGGGCAAGCCTGGCCAAAGCCAGACTCACTGTGCATGAGTCCATTCAAACGGCTGATTTCATGGACATCACGGGTGAGCACATAGTTACCGGCGAGGTGGCACGCATGTTGCGATCACCACGTGCTGGGTCGGCAACACCAGTACCACAGGGGGTCACCGCGTCGTTCCAGGAGTAATGACTATGCGTAAGACTCTAATAGCTACCGCGATCGTGCTGGGGCTGGGTTTGACTCTCCCCGCATTTGCGGACGACAACACTTCTCATGGCACCAGCAATCTCACTGATTCAAGAACCAACACCAATACCAACTCCAGTACGCATACCAATACCAACTCGAGTACGCATACCAAGACCTTGACGGATGCGCTGAACTCGGGTGAATCCGATGCAACCGGGCAGGGCAGCGCGGCCGCCAACAACGGCGGTTCGGCCAGCGCCAATGTATCCGACGCGTTCAACAAGGACATCGCGATCGCCAATAGCGATCTCTCCGGCTATGTAACCAACGTGACCGTGTCCGGTATCGGCAACGCGGCAACCAATAACGGCGCAGCCAGTGGCGGTCGCGGCGCCGGCGGCGGCAAGGGCATTGGCGGCACGGCCATCGGCGGCTTTGGCGGCAGTGGCGGCGATGGCGGCGACGCTTTTTCGCATAGTGGCAAGGCCGGCGGATCGGGCGCGGCCTCGGGTGACGCGGGTGCTCTCAGTGCGTCGCTGGGCGGCTTCTCCAATGGCGGCGACTCCGGTGACGCCAGCAGCCACGCGCACAATCACGGCACAGGTACGGCTAGTGGTGGCACCAACAGTTCGGGCGCCGGCGGCGAATCGACCGGCGGATCGGGTGGTGCCGGCACCTCGACGGGCACCAGCGGCTATGCAAGCGCGACTGGCGGAACCAGTGGCGAGTCCACGGCTGATGCCGGTGGTGGCGGCGCTGGTGGCTCAGGCACCGGCGGTACCGGCGGCGAAGGTTCGGGCGGCGCGGGTGGCGCAGGCGGCGCGGGCGGCACGGCTTATGCCAACGCTGGCAACTTCGATATGTCCAACCAGATGAACGGTTCCGCTGCGGCAGCGGCGGGTGTCTCGATCCTTGCCCAGAACAGCGGTGCGGCATCGCTGGTACAGCAGAGTGTGAACGTTCAGGCCAACCTGAACTTCTCGCATTAAGTGATGGTAGCGAGGCACGACGGAGCGCTCGCGCTCCGTCGTGCTCCGTCACACCCGGACACACTCGTACCGTGAGTAATGCTTCCTGGGAGACATGGCCGTGCGAACCCTTCGTTTGGTGCTTGGCTGGTCCGCGTTGTGCGTGGCGGCGATACCTGCATGCCTGCATGCAGAAGATGCAGGTATTCCACCCTCTTATATGGTCACGGGTGCCGACTCGCCGATCGCGGTTTATGTGGCGGCGGTGCGGAACGATGGCGTGAGCGAGAGCGGCGATCTCGGCCAGCGCGTCGATAGCGCTGCCTTGGCCGACATGAGCGGCGGCAGTGAACTGGTGGTGCAGAACACGTCGCTCAGCGGCACCGTCGGCAACGACAGTGCAAGCCACGTCTATTCCGGCGACAACCTGATCACGGGTGGCTCCTTTGCCGGCGAGGCCGGTATTCCAACGGTGATCCAGAACTCCGGCAGCAACGTGTTGATCCAGAGCGCCACCGTACTGAACGTCCAGCTCAAGCCATGAAAAAGTTCGCAGCGCTGCTGATCATGATCGCGGCGCTGCCGCAAGGGGGATATGCCTCCACGCCGGTGAGCGTGGTCGGCAATGGGACCGGCTATTACACGGTGCATCTGACCAGCCTCAAGGAGGCTCGCTACAAGAGCACCATTCACCAGCGATACGACTTCAGCTGCGGCTCGGCGGCGGTCGCCACGTTGCTGACCTACCAGTACGGCTATCCGGTGAACGAACAGGTCGCATTCGAGCAGATGTACACGCATGGCGACCGGGCCAAGATCAACAAGGAAGGTTTTTCCCTGCTCGATATCAAGCGTTTTTTGGATGCCAACGGCTTTATTGCTGATGGTTTCAAGGTGCCCATCGACAAGCTGGAGCAGGAGAACCTGCCGGCCATCGTGCTGATCGACGAGCGTGGCTACCACCACTTCGTGGTGGTCAAAGGACTGCGCAATGACCGCGTGCTGGTCGGTGACCCGGCGCGCGGCACGCGCGTGATGTCGCGCGACAAATTCATGTCGGTGTGGACCAACGGGCTCGTGTTCGTGATCCACAACCGGCGCAACCTGGCGGTTTTCAATAGCCCCAATGACTGGAAAGTGGCGCCTTCGGCGCCGATCAGTACCGGTGTCGATCGCGGCAATCTCTTCAACACCGTAATGCCCAAGAAGGGGCCGGATGACTTGTGAGGGCATGGCGTGATGAAACCGATCACACGAATCGTTTGCCTTGGTGTCGCGCTTCTTGCGAGTGGCCCGGGCGCTTATACGGCGGTTGCGCAGGACGGTACGCCGCCAGCAGCGCCGGCTGCTGCGATACAGGCGCCCGCTGTTGCCGCTGCCACGGTCGTCGGCAACGGCAACGACATCGCCGACTGGACGCCGGTCAGTCAGGAAACACTGGATCGGACACGCGGCGGGTTCGACATGGGTAACGGGCTCGTAGCCTCGTTTGGCATCGACCGCGCCGTCTACGTGAATGGCAACCTGGTGACGTCGACCAGTTTCAACGTTCCCGACATCGCACATATGACGTCGGCACAGGCATCGGCCATGTCCACCGCGCTCAACTCGGTGTCACTTACGCAGATCGGGCCCAACAATACGTTTGATCCATCGGCACTAGGCCAAACGACGACTGGCACGGTGATACAGAACACGTTAAACAACCAGGACATCAAGAGCATCACCACGCTGAATGCGACGGTCAACACGCTCAACGCGTTCCGTCAGGTGAACTTCCAGGACGCCTTGCAACAGACACAACTGCAGTCCCTGGGGCACTAGCTGCCATGGGGGTATCACCAGGGGCGGTGGCATGTCACCGACGCGCCGTGGTCGATCACTACGGCGCGTTCGTATCTGCGAATCGCACAAAAAGTCATGGGGAAGCATGATGCGACACTTGGCATGGCGATATCTCTGTTCGGCAGGATGCGCAGGGCTGGTGATGCTTGGCCTTCCTGTCGCTGCCCAGCAAACCACGACGCCGCAGAGTGGCGGAACAACCGTACCGCCCACCGCGGCGTCGACCTCCGGCGCGCCCGCGGATGCTTCGCCGGACGACGTGCGAAAGCGAGTGGCGGAGCAGGGTGAACGCATCGAGGCGATGCGCAGCCAGATCAGCGCGCAGATCGAGCAGCTCGATGCCATGAAGCGTGCCCTGGCCGAGCAGGAGGCTGACTACCAGTCGCTGCGGCATGCCGTGGGCATGGACGTGCTGGACAAGCAGCGCGCCGGCAATATCGCGGCAGGCGGTCCTGGTGCATCGGCGCTGCCCATGCCGGCGTCCCAGGCGGTGGCGTCGAACGCACCTACCGATCAGTCCACGCAACAACCCGTGGGTGAGGCGCCCAAGCAGGACACGCGGCCTCCCGAAGTGGCGCCCATCTTCCAGCAGCCCGGTGTGCTCACGCCCAAGGGCAAGCTGATCATCGAGCCGGCCTATCAATTCGGCTACTCCTCGGTCGACCGCGTGGCGCTGGTCGGCTATACGGTGATCCCCGCCATCCTGATCGGCCTGATTGACGCGCGGCAGGTGAAGGACACCACCCAGATCGGCTGGCTGACCGGACGTTACGGCATTACCAACCGGCTGGAGGTGGAAGTGCGCATTCCGTATGTCTATGCGCACCAGGACACCATCAGCCGCGAGATCTTCACGGGCACGGCCACCGACAACGCCTTTGGCTCCAGCGGCCACGGCCTGGGTGATATCGAGGCGACCGCTCGCTACCAGCTCAATGTAGGCGGCCCCGACAAGGCGTTTTATGTCGGCTGGCTGCGCGTGAAGTCGCGCACGGGCACCGATCCGTTCCAGGTCACCACCGATTGCGTCCAGCGCTGCGTGGAGAACGTGATCGATGAAGTCGATCTCTCGGCCACCGGCACCGGCCTGCCATTGCAGCAGCCGACCGGCTCGGGCTTCTGGTCGATCCAGCCGGGCCTGACCTGGCTGTATCCGTCCGACCCGGTGGTCTTCTTCGGCAACGTCAGCTATCTGTACAACGTGGCGCGCGACAACGTGAGCCGCAAGATTCTCCTGGGGGGAACGGAGTTCCTGGGCAAGGTCAAGGAAGGTGACGTCGCTGATGTCAGCGTGGGCATTGGCCTGTCGCTCAACGAGAAGGCCTCGATCAGTATCGGTTACGACCAGAGCTTCGTCGGCATCACCAAGCAGAACAATCAAACCGTGCCGGGCTCGGTCAAGACCGTGCTCGGCACCTTGCTGATTGGCGGCTCATGGCGCCTCAGCGACAAGCGCACGCTCAACTTCACCTTGGGCGTCGGCGTGACCCGCGATACGCCTGACGCCACGGTGACGATACGTGTGCCGATGATGTTCTAGGGATGCTCCCGCGCTTCCTGCCGTTTGGCGCGCCGGCGCTTCATCAGCCAGCCGCCCAGGCAGACGCCGACGACCAGCAGCGCGTCGAGCGTATAGGTGGCCCAGTCGTTGGCATCGAACCAGGGCGATAGCCAGTGATCGTGCGTGATCATCCGGGCCGAGGTCCATGCGATGGCGGCCGCGCCGATATAAACGATGATCGGGAAACGCTCGATCATCCGCAGGATCAGCGACGAGCCCCACACCACCAGCGGCACGCTGATCGCCAGGCCAATGATCACCAGCAGCATATGGCCCTTGGCCGCGCCCGCGATGGCGAGCACGTTGTCCAGGCCCATCAGGGCATCGGCGACGACAATGGTGCGCATGGCCGCCCAGAAGTCGCCGGCGGCATCGACCTCGTGCGAAGGCTGCGATTCCGACTGCAACAGTTTCCAGGCGATGGGCAACAGCAACAGGCCGCCCACCAGCATCAGGCCGGGCAGCTCAAGCAGGTACACCACCACACCCGTCAGCAGCAGGCGTACGGCGACGGCGCCCACGGTGCCCCACAGCACGGCCTTCTTCTGGATGCGGCGAGGGAGGTTGCGTGCGGCGAGCGCGATCACGATGGCGTTATCGCCTGCAAGCACGAGATCGAGCAGGACGATGGCCAGCAGGCTGGAGAGAAAGTCGGTACCAGTGAGTTCCATGGGGCGTGTCCCTGCGCGTCAAGACGAATGCGGCAACGCCAGGCACGCGCGGCCCGTCGTTACTGCAAAAGTCTCGTTCGCGGCATGACCGCTGCGGTGACCGGAGCGTGGTTTACGCTCGTGGTGACGACCACCGCAAGAACACCCGTAAGGCGGTGTCCGGAACTACTCCCTTTTGGGATCAGTATTTGGCTATCTTCGATGTCATGGTGCGCTTGCGTCAAGCGGCTGGCTTTGGAGAAACGCCAGAACGGGCGTTTCCCCTGATGCAGACCCTGTTGAGATTGCCTGGCCGAGCCGTTGTGGCATGAGGATTGCGGGGTCAGCCCGCAGGTACACGCACCCAGCCTTCCATCAGCACGCGCGCGCTTCGGCTCATGACTGCCTTGGTGACGGTCCACGTACCGTCTACCAGCGCCGCCGCAGCGCCCACCCGCAGCGTGCCCGACGGATGGCCAAAGCGCACCGCCTGACGCTCGCCGCCGCCGGCCGCAAGATTCACCAGGGTGCCCGGAATCGCCGCCGCGGTACCGATGGCCACCGCCGCCGTCCCCATCATGGCGTGGTGCAGCTTGCCCATCGACATCGCGCGCACGAGCAGGTCGACATCGCCGGCCGCCACCGGCTTGCCGCTCGACGCGACATAGCCGGCCGGCTTGGCGACGAAGGCCACCTTGGGCGTGTGCTGGCGGGTGGCGATCCCATCGAGCGACTTGATCAAACCCATGCGCAACGCGCCGTGTGCACGGATGGTCTCGAACATCGCCAGCGCCTTGGCATCGCCATTGATCGCGTCCTGCAGTTCGGTGCCGGTGTAACCGATCGCCGAGGCCTCGACGAAGATCGTGGGGATGCCGGCGTTGATCATGGTCGCCTTGAGCGTGCCGACGCCCGGCACTTCCAGGTCGTCGACGAGATGACCGGTCGGGAACATCGCGCCGCCGGCGCCTTCCTCTTCGGCCGCCGGGTCCATGAACTCCAGCTGCACTTCGGCCGCCGGAAAGGTCACGCCGTCCAGCTCGAAATCGCCGGTTTCCTGCACGGCGCCGTTGGTCATCGGCACGTGCGCAATGATGGTCTTGCCGATGTTGGCCTGCCAGATGCGCACGGTGGCGATACCGTCATGCGGCACGCGCGCCGGGTCGACCAGGCCGCCAGCGATGGCGAACGGACCGACCGCCGCCGAGAGGTTGCCGCAGTTGCCGCTCCAGTCGACGAAGGCCTTGTCGATCGCTACCTGGCCGAACAGGTAATCCACGTCGTGGTCTGGCCGGCTGCTCTTGGACACGATCACCGTCTTGCTGGTGCTGGAGGTGGCGCCGCCCATGCCGTCGATCTGCTTGCCATAGGGGTCGGGGCTGCCGATCACCCGCTGCAGCAGGGCATCGCGTGCGGGGCCCGGTACCTGGACCGCCTCGGGCAGGTCCTGCAGGCGGAAGAACACGCCCTTGCTGGTGCCGCCGCGAAGGTAGGTCGCGGGAATGCGGATCTGGGGAAGCTGTGCCATGTGTGTTGCCCTGTGTGACTGGACCGCGCCCACGCCATTGCGCATGTGGGATCACGAACGCAAGGTGGTGCTACTTGGATATTCGAATGACCCGTCATCCCTGCAAGGAAACCGTCATTCCCGCGAAAGCGGGAATCCAGGACTTTCACGCCGACCAAAAGCGATAGGTACCGGATTGCTGCTTTCGCGGGAGTGACGAGCAGGTTTGCGAAGTCCCACGAGCTGCCATCACGCCGCTTGCGAGGCCTCGAGGAAGTCCTGCGCGAAGCGCTGCAGCACACCGCCCGCCGCGTAGATCGACACTTCCTCGGCGGTATCCAGGCGGCAGGTTACCGGCACCTCGACGCGTTCGCCGTTCTTGCGATGGATGACCAGCGTGAGGTCCGCGCGCGGCGTGCGCGTGCCGACCACGTCGAAGGTCTCGGTGCCGTCGATGCCCAGCGTCTTGCGGTCGGTGCCGGGCTTGAACTCCAGTGGCAGCACGCCCATGCCGATCAGGTTGGTGCGGTGGATGCGCTCGAAGCCTTCGGCCACGATCGCTTCCACGCCCGCCAGGCGCACGCCCTTCGCCGCCCAGTCGCGCGAGGAGCCCTGGCCATAGTCGGCGCCGGCGATCACGATCAACGGCTGCTTGTGGTCCATGTAGGTCTCGATCGCTTCCCACATGCGCATGACCTTGCCTTCCGGCTCCACGCGGGCCAGCGAGCCCTTCTTCACCTCGCCGTCGACCACCGCCATCTCGTTGAGCAGGGTGGGGTTGGCGAAGGTGGCCCGCTGCGCGGTGAGGTGGTCGCCGCGATGGGTCGCGTACGAATTGAAGTCCTCTTCCGGCAGGCCCATCTTGGCGAGGTACTCGCCTGCCGCGCTGTCGGGCAGGATGGCGTTCGACGGCGACAGGTGGTCGGTGGTGATGTTGTCGCCAAGCACTGCCAGCGGACGCATGCCCTTGAGCGTGCGTTCGCCCGCGAGGGCGCCTTCCCAGTAGGGCGGACGGCGGATGTAGGTGCTCTGCGCACGCCAGTCGTACAGCGGCGCGGCGCTGGTGCCGATGCTGCCCGTGCGAGCGAACATCGGGTCGTAGACCTTGCGGAACTGCTCGGGCTTCACGCTGGAGGACACGATGGCGTCGATCTCCTCATCGGTGGGCCAGATATCCTTGAGCGTCACCGGCTGGCCATCGGCGTCGAGGCCAAGCACGTCCTTCTCGATGTCGAAGCGGATGGTGCCGGCGATGGCGTAAGCCACCACCAGCGGCGGCGAGGCCAGGAAGGCCTGCTTGGCATACGGATGGATGCGGCCGTCGAAGTTGCGGTTGCCGGACAGCACGGCGGTGGCGTACAGGTCGCGATCGATGATTTCCTGCTGGATCGCCGGATCGAGCGCGCCGGACATGCCGTTGCAGGTGGTGCACGCGAACGCGACGATGCCGAAGCCGAGCTGCTCCAGCTCCGGCAGCAGGTTCGCCTCCTTCAGGTACAGCTCCACCGCCTTGGACCCGGGGGCGAGCGAACTCTTCACCCACGGCTTGCGGGTGAGGCCGCGCGCGTTCGCATTGCGCGCGAGCAGGGCCGCCGCGATCACGTTGCGCGGATTGCTGGTATTGGTGCAACTGGTGATGGCGGCGATGATCACCGCGCCATCGGGCATCTGGCCGGGTTGTTCCTCCCACTGGCCGGCGATGCCGCGCGCGGCGAGATCGGCGGTAGGCAGGCGCTTGTGCGGGTTGGACGGGCCAGCCATGTTGCGCACGACCGAGGACAGGTCGAACGTCAGCGTGCGCTCGTACTGCGCAGCGGCAAGCGTGTCGGCCCACAGGCCGGCGGCCTTGGCGTAGGTTTCCACCAGCTTGACCTGCTCGTCGCTGCGGCCGGTGAGGCGCAGGTAGTCGATGGTCTGGTCGTCGATGAAGAACATCGCGGCGGTGGCGCCGTATTCGGGCGCCATGTTGGAGATGGTCGCGCGATCGCCCAGCGTCAGGCTGGCCGCGCCTTCGCCGCGGAATTCCAGGTACGCGCCGACCACTTTCTCCTTGCGCAGGAACTCGGTCAGCGCCAACACGATGTCGGTGGCGGTGATGCCGGGCCGGCGCTTGCCGGTGAGCTCGACGCCCACGATGTCGGGCAGGCGCATCCACGAGGCACGGCCAAGCATCACGTTCTCCGCTTCCAGGCCACCGACGCCGATGGCGATCACGCCGAGCGCGTCCACGTGCGGCGTATGGCTGTCGGTGCCCACGCAGGTATCCGGATAGGCCACGCCCCTGCCTTGATCGTCGTGTTGCACCTGAATCACCGGCGACATCTTCTCCAGATTGATCTGATGCATGATGCCGTTGCCCGGCGGGATCACGTCGACGTTCTCGAACGCCTTCTTGGTCCAGTTGATGAAGTGGAAGCGATCCTCGTTGCGGCGATCCTCGATCGCGCGATTCTTCGCGAACGCATTCGGGTCGAAACCGCCGCACTCCACCGCCAGCGAGTGGTCGACGATCAGCTGCACCGGCACTACCGGGTTCACCTTGGCCGGGTCACCGCCGCGCTCGGCAATCGCGTCGCGCAGGCCAGCCAGGTCTACCAGCGCCGTCTGGCCGAGGATGTCATGGCAGACCACCCGCGCCGGGAACCAGGGGAAGTCGCGCTCGCGCTTGCGCTCGATGATCTGCTTGAGCGATTCGGTGAGGATCGCCGGATCACAACGGCGCACCAGGTTCTCGGCGAGCACGCGCGAAGTATAGGGCAGTGCGTCATAGGCGCCCGGCTGGATCGCCTCCACGGCTGCACGCGCATCGAAATAATCCAGCGACGTGCCGGGGAGGGATTGGCGGTAGACGGTATTCATAGATATGCAGGAACCCTGGAGATAGACGCCCGGCTGACCGCAGGCCGACACTCGGCGTGCGTCCGCCGCTGTTCGATCGGCACCTGCAGCCAGTCTCGTGGGCCATGGCCGCGCACGCCGGGGCGGATGCAAGTGGCACCCCGCGCGTGTCCCAATAGCTGAACTCCCGGTGCCGGCGACCAAGTCGAAAATTTCACCTGTGACAAGGCACGATCGGGAAATCGCACTATCAATCCTTTCATTGTAACGCAGCCACCTTGGCGCAACCCGACCGGGGCCTGCATTCGCTTTTTCGCGATTCCATCGGGCGCCAACCTCGAGGCGCGGCAAAGCGTCGCATGGCGCGTTGAATATCGACTTTGGTCCAGTGCCATCGCAGCGGAGCGACTCGACCGTGTCGCGGAGCTGCAAAATGGCGCAAACGCTGTCGCGGTCGGGGCATCCGTCCGACGATCAAGGCAGCACCCTTCCGTAGCCGCGAGATCTCTCCATGAGTGTGCATGACATCCGCTCCGCCAAGCGTCCCGATCCCGACCAGCCGATGGTCGACATCGCCAACTACGTCGTCGACTACAAGATCGACTCCACCGAGGCGTATGACACCGCGCGCTACATGCTGCTGGACTCGCTGGGCACGGCGATGCTTGCCATGAAGTTCCCGGAGTGCGTCAAGCACCTCGGCCCGGTCGTGCCGGGTGCCACGCTGCCGGGCGGCGCCCGCGTGCCAGGCACCAGCCATGAACTGGACCCGGTACAGGCTGCTTTCGCCATCGGCACCCAGATCCGCTGGCTGGACTTCAACGACACCTGGCTGGCCGCCGAGTGGGGCCACCCCTCGGACAACCTCGGCAGCATCCTGGCCGTGGCCGACTACCTCAGCCGCCAGGCCGAGCGCGAAGGCGGCCAGCCGCTGACCGTGCGCGACGTGCTCGGCTACGCCATCAAGGCCCATGAGATCCAGGGCTGCTATGCGCTGAAAAACAGCTTCAACCGTGTCGGCCAGGACCACGTGATCCTGGTGCGCCTGGCCTCCACGGCGGTCGTCACCGCCATGCTGGGTGGCAACAAGGAGCAGATCATCACGGCCGTCTCGCACAGCTGGATCGACAACGGCGCCCTGCGCACCTACCGCCATGCCCCCAATACCGGCCCGCGCAAGAGCTGGGCGGCCGGCGACGCCTGCCGCCGTGCGGTCACCCACGCCATCAATGCGGTCTATCGCGGGGTGGTGGGCTACCCGTCGGCGCTCAGCGCCAAGACCTGGGGCTATTACGACGTGGCCTTCAAGGGCAACGCGTTCGAGTTCGAACGCCCGTTTGGCAGCTACGTGATGGAAAACGTGCTGTTCAAGATCAGTTTCCCGGCCGAATTCCACGCCCAGACCGCGGTGGAGTGCGCCATGCGGCTGCATGGTCAGGTCGCCGGCAAGATCGACCAGATCGAGAAGGTGGTGATCGAGACCCAGGAGGCGGGCGCCCGCATCATCGACAAGACCGGTCCGCTGGCCAACTACGCCGACCGCGACCATTGCATCCAGTACATGGTGGCGGTGCCCCTGATCTTCGGCCGCCTGACCGCCGACGACTACAACGACGATGTGGCCGCCGATCCGCGCATCGATGCCCTGCGCGACAAGATGGTGGTCAGCGAGAACCCGCAGTTCACCAAGGACTATTTCGACCCCGGGAAGCGCTATATCGGCAATGCGGTCCAGGTCTTCTTCAAGGACGGCACCAGCACGGAAAAGGTGTCCGTGGACTACCCGATCGGCCACCGCAAGCGCCGTGCCGAGGGCATCCCGGTGCTCCTGAAGAAGTTCGAGGGGGCCCTGCGCGGCCACTTGCCAGCCCATCGGGTCAAGGCCATTCTGGAAGCCACGGCGGACCCGGCCAAGCTGGACGCCATGCCCGTTCAGGAATTCCTGGGTTTCTTCACGCTGTAAAGACGGCGTGACGTGAAAATGAACGGGCGTTTGGGGTCGATTTGCATTTGTTTAACTTTTGCTAAGCTACTCCGCGCCCGTTTCGGGTAAATAAGCACCACGATTCAAAAAAGTCATGTCCGAGGGTTCGAGAGGAAGTTTGAGTCCACGGCTGATGCAATTCCCGTCTGGGGTGAACGGACGCGTACACCAATAAACGAGGAGACACCTAATGAAACGTAAGGGCTTGTACATCCTGATTGCCCTCGCCCTGGGCGGCGCCGGCGCCGTTCACGCGCAGGACAATACTTCTACTGCAACGCCGACCAGCACAACGCCGAGCTATGACGGTCGTTGGTACATCGCCCCGACCGTGGGTGGGTATTACAACGACTCCGACCGCCACACCAACAGCACGCAGTTCTATTACGGGCTGGGTTTTGGCCGCTTCTTCTCGCCGAACTTCTCGCTGGACTTCTTCGCGGATCGCACGAAGCGCACCGTGGATACGTCAGCAGGTGGCGGCCGCTGGTCGAACAACAACTACGGCGTGGCAGCCCGCTATTACTTCCTCGACTGGACGGCATGGCGCCCGTACCTGTTGGGCGCGGTGATGGGCAGCCAGCACCACAACAGTTTTGACAACGGTTGGGATCCGGCCGCCGAAGTGGGCGTCGGTCTTTCCAAGACCATCACCGACAGTTCCGACTTCCGCGTGGAAGGTGGCTATCGCTACGACTGGGACGACAAGACCCAGCCCAACAAGAACGGTTACGGCGACTGGTTCCTGGGTGTCAGCATCGTGTCTCGCTTCGGCGAGCCCGCCGCTGCGCCGGTGGTAGCACCGCCGCCGCCGCCGCCGCCGGATTGCTCCAAGCAGTTCCGCAACGGCGTGAACCTGTGCGACAACAAGTGCCCGGATCTGCCGGAAGGCACGATCGTTGGCCCGGATGGTTGCCCGCAGAAGGTCGTGATCGACCTGCGTGGTGTCAACTTCAAGTTCGACCGTCCGAAGAAGGGCGAGAAGGACATCGCCAAGTCGCTGGCCGAGCCGAGCAAGGATTCGCTGGCCATCCTCGACCAGGCTGTCGACACCCTGCAGCGTTATCCGCAGGTGCATGTCACCGTGGCGGGTTACACCGACGGTGTCGGTACCGCGGAATACAACCAGGGTCTGTCGGAGCGTCGTGCGAAGATCGTGTACGACTACCTGACCGCTCACGGTATCGATGCCAGCCGCCTGGAAGGTCCGATCGGTCATGGCAAGAACGACCCGATCGATACCAACGACACGGAAGCCGGTCGCGCACGCAACCGTCGTACGGAGCTGCAGGTTCAGCAGTAACCGAACCCACAGCGAAGAACAGAAAAGCCCGGCCTTTGCCGGGCTTTTCTTTTTTGGCTCTGCATTTCGTGCAGATAGCAAGCGATGATGCGTGGACAGATTGTCGCAGTTGTTTGCTTGATGTTGGCTCTTGCACTGCTTGCCTGAACCACAGTTCACCAGAGCCGTCTCTCAAAGCGTGCGATGCGCTTAACGGTTTTGCTACACTTCGCCGCGCTTGCGGTCTTGTGACATTTTCGTGATGGGACGCAAAGCTAAGGGATGGCTTAAATCCCTGGATGTAGAAGTCAGTTTTGACGCGCGATTTCCGTCTGGGGTGGAACGGACGCGAATACCAATAACTAAGGAGACACCTGATGAATCGTAAGGGCTTGTACTTCCTGATTGCCCTGGCCCTGGGCGGCGTAGGTGCCGTTCACGCGCAAGACAACACTGCCGGTGCGACGACCACGCCGAGCTACGACGGCCGCTGGTACATCGCTCCGACCGTGGGCGGCTACTACAACGATACCGATCGCAACACCAACAGCCGCCAGTTCTACTATGGCCTCGGCTTTGGCAAGTTCATCAATTCGTATACCTCCATCGACCTGTTCGTCGACCGCACCAAGCGTGACGTCGACAACTCGCTGGGCGGTGGTCGTTGGGCGAACAACAACTACGGCGTTGCTGCTCGCTTCTACTACGGTGAGTGGACCGCATGGCGTCCGTACGCCCTCGTCGGCGTGATCGGCAGCTACCATCAGAACGCCAGCGATCGCGGCTGGTCGCCGGCGGCTGAGCTGGGCGCGGGCATCTCCAAGACCGTCACCGACAGCACCGACGTGCGCGTCGAGGCCGGCTACCGTTACGACTGGGACGACAAGACCCAGCCGAGCAAGAACGGTTACGGCGACTGGTTCCTGGGCTTCAGCATCGTGTCGCGCTTCGGCGAGCCGGCTGCTGCTCCGGCTCCGGTGGCTGCGCCGGTCGCGGCTGCTCCGGACTGCTCCAAGCAGTTCCGCAACGGCGTGAACCTGTGTGACAACAAGTGCCCGGATCTGCCGGAAGGCACGATCGTTGGTCCGGACGGCTGCCCGCAGAAGGTCGTGATCGACCTGCGCGGCGTCAACTTCAAGTTCGACCGCCCGAAGAAGGGCGAGACGGACATCAAGAAGGCGCTGGCTGAGCCGACCGCTGACTCGGTCGCCATCCTGGATCAGGCTGTCGACACCCTGCAGCGTTACCCGCAGGTCCATGTCACCGTCGCTGGCTACACCGACTCGGTGGGCAAGGACGCGTACAACCAGGATCTGTCGGAGCGTCGCGCGAAGATCGTGTACAACTACCTGACCGCTCACGGCATCGCCGCCAGCCGTCTGGAAGGTCCGATCGGTCACGGCAAGAACGACCCGATCGACAGCAACGACACGGATGCTGGCCGCGCCCGCAACCGTCGCACGGAGCTGCAGGTCCAGCAGTAATCGGATCTGTCACGCAGTACTGAAAAGCCCGGCTTAAGCCGGGCTTTTCTTTTGGCGCATGGAGTGGCCGATCGCCTACCATGACGCCGTTGATACTTTCTCCGCCCGGTCGTTCATGCGCTCAACCCGTCCCAACCCGTCAAACCGAGCCGCCGCTGCACCGCGCCACGGGTTGGCGCGCGTGCTCAGCAAGCTCGGCGTGTGTTCGCGCAGCCAAGCGGAAAAGGCCGTGCGCGAGGGCAGGGTAAGCGTCGATGGAAAAGTGGTGCTCGACCCGGAGCGCCCGACGGATGCGCAGCGACAACGCATTCTGCTCGACAACGAGCCTGTCGTGGTGGCGACACGTGTCTATATCGCGCTCAACAAGCCCAGGGGCATCGTCACCAGTGCCGCCGACGAGCGCGGTCGCGACACGGTCTATGATCTGTTGAAAGAGGCGGGGCTGCCCTGGCTTGGACCGGTCGGTCGGCTGGACAAGGCCAGCGAGGGCTTGCTGCTGTTGAGCAACGACAGCGTGTGGGCGGCGCGACTCACCGAGCCGAAGCACCATGTGGACAAGACCTATCACGTACAGGTCGATCGCATTCCCGATCAGGCGTTGCTGGATGCACTGGTGAATGGCGTGATGGAGCAGGGCGAGCGCCTGGCCGCGCGACGCGCCGTGCTGCTGCGCAGCGGCGAGAAGAACGCATGGTTGGAAATCGTGCTGGACGAAGGCCGCAACCGGCATATTCGCCGGCTGCTGGCGGCGCATGATGTCGCGGTGCTGCGCTTGATCCGCGTGGCGATCGGGCCGCTGGCGCTGGGTGAGCTGGCCAAGGGGCAGTGGCGGCATCTGAGCGCCGAGGAAGTGCGGGCGTTGGCCTAGCCCCGATCCCTCTCCCCGCAGGGGAGAGGGATCACCGCGATCAGATCACGCCGAGCTTCTTGCCGACCTTGGTGAACGCCGCAATCGCCTGGTCCAGTTGCTCGCGGGTGTGTGCCGCGCTCATCTGCGTGCGGATGCGTGCCTGGCCTTGCGGCACCACCGGGTAGAAGAAGCCGGTGACGTAGATGCCTTCGTCCAGCAATTGGGAGGCCATCGCCTGGGCTTTCTTGGCGTCGTAGATCATCACCGGCACGATAGGATGCACGCCGGGCTTGATGTCGAAGCCGGCTTTGCTCATCTGCTCGCGGAAGTAACGCGTGTTTTCCTTCACCTGGTCACGCAGGTCGCCGGCGGCGGCCAACATGTCGAACACCTTGATGCCGGCGGCTACCACGTGCGGCGGCAGCGAGTTGGAGAACAGATAGGGGCGCGAGCGCTGGCGCAGCATCTCGATCACTTCGCGGTGACCGGTGGTGAAGCCGCCCAGCGCGCCACCGAGCGCCTTGCCCAGCGTGCCGGTGATGATGTCGATCTTGTCCAGTACGCCGCTGACTTCGGCCGAGCCGCGACCGGTGTCGCCGAGGAAGCCGGTGCAATGGCATTCGTCGATATGCACCAGGGCGTTGTACTTCCGCGCCAGCGCGGTGATCTGGTCGAGCGGGGCGATGAAGCCGTCCATCGAGAACGCACCGTCGGTGGTGATCAGCTTGGTGCGCGCACCGGCCGCATCGGCCGCCTGCAATTGTTTTTCCAGATCGGCCATGTCGCAGTTGCCATAGCGGAAGCGCTTGGCCTTGCACAGGCGGATGCCGTCGATGATCGAGGCGTGGTTGAGCGCGTCGGAGATGATCGCGTCCTCCTCGCCCAGCAGCGGCTCGAACAGGCCGCCGTTGGCATCGAAGCAGGCGGCGTAGAGGATGGTGTCCTCGGTGCCGAAGAATTCGGCGATCTTCTTTTCCAGCTGCTTGTGCAGGTCCTGGGTGCCGCAGATGAAGCGCACCGAGGCCATGCCGAAGCCGTGGCTGTCCAGCGCGTCCTTGGCGGCCTGGATCACCTCGGGGTGGTCGGCCAGCCCCAGGTAGTTGTTGGCGCAGAAGTTGAGCACTTCCTTGCCGCTGTCCAGGCGGATCTTCGCCGACTGCGGCGAGACAATGATGCGCTCGGCCTTGAACAGGCCTTGCTCACGGATCGATTCGAGTTCGTTGGCGTAGCGCGACTGGCCGGGGTAGCTCATGGGGACATCCAAGCGGGGCAAAGAAGCTATTTTGATCCCTTGCGGCCATGCTGTGAAGGAAGCGCGGCCCTAGCCCTGGTGCAGGCCAAACTCTACCCGCGTGGTCGCGCCCTTGTCGTCGATGCCATCGGCGTTGAGCTTGGGGTCCTTCAGCGAGACGCGCTTGTCGTCCAGCTTGCCCTTGAACCAGGCCTGCACCGCCGCGGCCCGGCGTTCGGCCAGCTCATGCATGGCCTTGTCGTCCACCGCGACGTTGGTTTCCATCAGGCTGCGCATTTCGTCGGGTTCCAGCGATTTCTTCAGGCCGATGATGTTTTTCGGCTTGTTCTTGAAATCGTCGTCCTTGTACGCGCGCTTGAGGTAGGTCTCGTACTCGTCGGGCGTCACGTTTACCGCGGCCAGCGCCGCGTCGGACGTGTCGGTGTTCTTGCCGGACTGATCCAGCGCCTTCTGGCGGCGGACCATGGTATCGACCGTGAACTTGCGCAGCCCATCCTCGTCCTTGGACGGGTCCACGCGCCCGATGATGTCCAGGTTCAGCGTCGTCTTCTGGTTGAGCATGGCCACGATCTTGCCGAGCCGTTCCTGTGCCTGGGCATTGAGCACGTCCGAGCCCGGGTCGAACTCCACGTAGCCCAGGTCTTCGTGGTTGCCGCCGCCGAATGCCGCGCCAAGCAGCCGGAATGGCGCGGTGGCGGCCTTGGCGATCAGGTTGCCGATGGCGCGCCAGATCAGCCCGCCCATGCTGAATTGCGGATCGTCCAGCGAGCCGGAAACCGGCACGTCGACGTCGATGTTGCCCTGCGTGTCCTTCAGCAATGCCACCGCCAGCTTCACCGGCAGGTGCTTGATGCCCGGGCTCTCGTCGCGATCGCCGAAGGTCAACTGGGTGATGAAGATATGGTTGTCCGCGTTGAGCTTGCGCTGGTCCAGCATGTAATGGACATCCACGGTCAGCTTGCCGGCGGTGATCGGATAGCCGGTATAGCGGGTGGAGTAGGCGGTAAGGCGGGTCAGCTCCACCTCGTTCGCCTTGCCCTTGATGTCCAGGAAGGCCACCGGCTGCAGCGGGTTGATGGTGCCGTCGATGTCCACCGGCGAGTTGTCGTCCAGCGCCGCCTGCACCGAGAGGTCGGCGGGCGGATCGCCGGGCGTGGTGCCAAAGGCGCCGATCTTGCCGGTGAGCTTGGTGAGATTGGCGGTGTAGTTGGGCTTGATGAAATTGTCGGTGTAGTTGAGCTGGCCATTGACCAGGGTGATGCCGCCCAGGTGGATATCGGCGGCCGGTGCGCTCGGCGCCGCAGGAACGGAGGCGGTGGTGGTCGTGCCGGAAGTCTGCGGCTTGGGTGCTGCGGTCGCCGCCGGCGAGGTGGTATCGGCGCGCGTCACCGAGACGGGGGCCTCTTCCGGTTTGGCGACCACGTCGGAGAGGTTCAGCTTGCCGTCCGCGTTGACGATCATGCGCGCGTAGAACGAGCTGAGCACCAGGCCGCCGATGCGCACGCGGGGCGTGCCGGTGCCGTAGTCGACGTTGACGTTGGAGCCACTGAGCGTGCGCCAGCGCAGGAAGTCGTCGCCGGTGAGCTTGTCCTGCACCCGCACCTGCTCGAGTGCCACATTGCCCCGATAGTTCAACTTGGGCTCCGCGCCGCGGCCGTCGTAATGCAGCTTGCCGTTGCTGCTGATGCGCGCGCTGGAAAGCGTGACGTTCAGCGGGACGCTGATGTACGACTCGAACGGCGAGATATCCAACTGCTTGGTGGCCAGCTGGATATCGGCCACGGCCGGCACGGGTTGCAGCTTGCCCGAGGCGCTGAAGCTGCCCTTGCCGGCGCTGCCTTCGAGTTCCAGTGCGCGCGGTTCGTTGAGTTTGTCGCTCAGGTTGTCCATGCCGCCCTTGAGCGACTGCACGCGGATCTTTACCGGCTTGCCACCTGCGGCCTGGTCGGTGAAATCGATCGCGCCGTTGTCGAAGCCGATATGGTCCACGCTCCAATGCCACGGCGGACCCGTATCGGCCACCGCCGCCTTGTGGGCAGGGTGCTTGGCGGCAAACAGCTCCAGCAGGGTGATGCGCTTGCGGGGATCGCGAAGCACGTCGAGGGCCAGGCCATCGGCCATGACGGTGCCGAGCGCGGCCTGGCGACTGGCCAGGTCGATCAGCTTGATCTCGATGTCCAGCTTGTTCCAGGCCACCGGTGCGTTGTGACCCTTGGACTGGGGCTCGAGCGCGAAGTCGGTGATGGTGTTGTGCGCATCGGCGAGGTGGACGTTCACCGCCTTGCCCCAGTCAAGTTCCAGCTGGCCATCGGCATCGAGCTTGCCCTTGCTGATGCGCGCTGCCAGGCCCTGATAGGCGATGGCCTGCAGCGGCTGCATGTCCACCTGCTTGAGGCCCAGCGATGCGATCAGTTTCGATGCGGCCAGGTCCAGCGTTCCCTTGGCCGAGATGTCGCCGCCAAACAGCTGTCCCGCCAGGTCCAGCTTGGCGGGCGGTGCCGCCAGCATGCTCAGGCCCTGCAGGCTGCCGTGCAGGCTGGTAAGGTCGAGCTTGTCCTGGGTGGGGTTGGTGTAATGCACCGCATTGCCGTCGAGCAGCAGCGCGGCGATGCGCAGGTCCATCGGTGGCGCTTTCTTGTCGGCATCCGCAGGCGTGGGCGAGGATGTCAGCGTGTCGAAGTTGCTGTGCCCCTGTGCGTCCAGCGTGTAGAAAAGCTCCATCCGTTCGAGCTTGACCGTTCCCAGCTGATAGCGGGAGACCAGCGGCTGCACGTCGATCAGCTGCGCCTGGGCACGTCCCAGCGAAAGTATGGGCTGGTCGTGGCTGCTGTTGAGCACGAAGTCATCCAGTTGCAGGTTGCCGGTGAGTTGCAGCTGCGGCGTCGGCTTGACTTGTACGAAATGCAGGTCCAGGGTGCCGCTGAGCAGGCCCTTGGGAATGGCGACGGGCAAGGTGGTCGGGGCGTAACCCATGTAGCGCGACAGGTCCATATGGTCGAGCGTGAAGCTGACGGTGGATTCGCGGGTGTCGGCAAACGGTTTGGTGTGACCCTCGATGCGCAGCGGGCTGCCGTCCACCCGCATGGCCAGCAGCGGCTGAACGAATACATCGGTGTCGCTGGGCAGGTTGGCGATGAAGGGAATGCCGAGCTCCAGTTGCTCGACATGATGGCTGGCCTTCATGGCCTGATCGTCGAACTGGATGTCGCCGTTGTGCACGCTGATGTTGGACAGCGCGAAACGTGTCGGCGGTGCGTTTGGGTCCGACGGCTTGGCATTGAAGCGGTCGATGATGTCGCTGAAGTTGAAGCGCTGGTCCGCTGTGCGCACGATGCGGACCTGCGGATGTTGCAGGCTGAGCTCGTCCAGCACCGGCGCCAGGCGGAACACCGAGCCCCACGAGGCGTTGACCACCGCCTGGTCGACATCCACGAAGGCCGATTTGCCGTCACGGTCGGCGATGTGCAGCCGATCCAGTTCCAGCCTCAGCGTATACGGGTTGAGATGCACCGCGCCCAGCGTCACCGGGCGTTGCAGCGCCGCGCTGGCGCGGCTTTCGATCTGGCTGCGGATGATGGATGGCGCGGCGAAGAAGCCGAGCAGCCCGAAGATCACCAGCACGATGGCCAGGATCAGCAGCGTCTTGCGGACGCGATGGGAGCGATAAAGGGTGAGGGCGCGGTCGCGTCCCGCGGCCAAATGGGGATTGCCGAAGAGATCAGCCATGCCGACGACGCTCCAGTGACATCGCGTGCCGACCGTGCGAGGCCCTCACGGCCCGGCACCTTCACAATCCCGGCGATTCTGTCGGCCGCCCTGGTCGCAGTGTACTAGGGCGGCCTTGTCCACAGAACGGCCCGATACGCCGACGAAGCCGGCGCAAAGCTCGATTATGTGATGGTTTCGTGCAGGCTCAGGACCAGGAGCAGACCACCTTGCCGCACTTGCCGGCGTCCATCAGGTCGAAGCCCTTCTGGAAGTCGTCGATGTGGATCTGGTGGGTGAGCACCTTCTGCAGCGGGAAACCGGTGAGCACCATCTGGGTCATCTTGTACCAGGTCTCGTACATGCGGCGGCCGTAGATGCCCTGCAGGGTGAGGCCCTTGAAGATCACCTTGTCCCAGTCGATGCCGGCGCCGCGGGGCATGATGCCGAGCATGGCGACCTTGCCGCCGTGGTACATGCATTCGAGCATGTCGTTGAAGGCGCGCGGGTTGCCGCTCATTTCCAGGCCCACGTCGAAGCCCTCCATGTGCAGGTCCTTCATCACGTCCTTCAGCGACTGGTTGGCCACGTTCACCACGCGGGTGGCGCCCATGTCGGCGGCCAGCTTGAGGCGGTAGTCGTTGATGTCGGTGACCACCACGTTGCGCGCGCCCACGTGCTTGGCGATGCCGGCGGCGATGATGCCGATGGGGCCGGCGCCGGTGATCAGCACGTCTTCGCCGATCAGGTCGAACTCCAGCGCGCAGTGCGCGGCGTTGCCGTAGGGGTCGAAGAAGGCGGCCAGCTCGGACGGAATCTGGTCCGGGATCGGCCACAGGTTCGAGGCCGGCATGGTCATGTACTCGGCGAATGCGCCATTGCGGTTCACGCCGATGCCGATGGTGTTCGGGCACAGGTGCTGGCGGCCGGCGCGGCAGTTGCGGCAGTGGCCGCACACGATGTGGCCCTCGGCCGAGACGCGGTCGCCGATCTTGTAGCCGGTCACGCCCGGGCCGATCTCCACGATGCGGCCGACGAATTCATGGCCGATGGTCAGGCCGGGCTTGATGGTGCGCTGCGACCAGTCGTCCCACTTGTAGATGTGCAGGTCGGTGCCGCAGATCGCGGTCTTTTCCATCTTGATCAGCACTTCGTTGGCGCCGACCTCGGGGACGGGCACTTCTTCCATCCAGATGCCCTGCTCGGGCTTGCGCTTGACCAGGGCTTTCATCGTCTGAGGCATGGGGTTTCCGTGGGGAAGGGCGGGGAAACGGTCATTATAGAAGGCGGGGCGCCGCACCGGCTTCGTGCACTGCAGCGTTGCCGACGGGCCTGCCACGGATTATGGTCGCAAGTTTATGCGATCGCCCGCAGGGAACGAACGATGCGACCGAACAACGCGCTGCTCGCCGCAGCGATGGGACTGGCCATGGCTACTACCGCTCAAGCCGATGAAGGGATGTGGATGCCCTCGCAACTGCCGTCCATCGGCAAACAGCTGCGCGCCGCCGGCTACCAGGGCAACCCGGCCGACCTGGCCGATCTCACCAAGGCGCCGCTCAGTGCGGTGGTGAAGGTGGGCGGCGCGACCGGCGCGTTCGTCAGCGGCGATGGCCTGGTGCTTACCAATCACCACGTGGCTTTCGGCGTCATCCAGTACAACAGCAATGCGCAGCGCGACCTGATCCAGGACGGTTTCGTGTCGCATGACCGGGCGGAAGAGCTGCCGGCCAATCCGGATTTCCGCCTGCGCGTCACCACCGGTTTCGACAAGGTGACCGAGCAGGTGCTGGCGGCGGCCAGGGGCAAGACCGGGCGCGCCTATTTCGATGCCGTGGACGCCAGCAGCAAGGCGCTGGTGGCCGAGTGCGAACGCGAGCCGGGCATGCGCTGCAGCGTGGTGAACATGTTCTATGGCAGCGACTTCTACCTGGTGAAGCAACTGGAACTGCGTGACGTGCGCCTGGTGTATGCGCCGCCGCGCGCCATCGGCAATTACGGCGACGACGTGGACAACTTCGTATGGCCCCGCCACGCCGGCGATTTCACCGTGCTGCGCGCCTACGTGGGGCCGGATGGCAAGCCCGCGGATTACGCCAAGGACAACGTGCCGTATCACCCGCCTGCTCATCTGCAGGTTGCCAGGCAGGGCGTGCATGCGGGCGATTTCGTGATGCTGGCGGGTTATCCGGGCATCACCTATCGCCATCGCACCGCGGCCGAGTTCGCCGATCAGGTGCTGTGGCGGCTGCCCACCTCGGTGCAGGTGATGCAGCAGCTGCAGGAGGTGATTGAGGATGCCGGCCGCGAGGACCGCCAGGCAGCCATCCGCTACGCCTCGCAACTGCAATCGCTGAAGAACGGCATCAAGCGCTTCATTGGCGAGCTGGACGGTTTGCGTCGCAGCGACGCGGCCGCCATCCGGCGCAAGGACGAGGACGCCATGCTGGCGTGGCTGGCGACGCAGCCGACGGCGGCCACCTTGCGCCCGCAGATCGATCAGGTGAATCAGCTCATTGCCGCCGGCAACGCCACGCGTGAACGCGATCTGCTATTGGGCCTGGTGCAATCGCAGACGCAGCTGCTGCGTTCGGCGCTGATCCTGCAGCGTCTCGCGCACGAGCGCGGCAAGCCGGATGCGCAACGCGAAGCCGGCTACCAGCAGCGCGACGAGGATTTCGCCGCCGGCACGTTGCGGCAGGTGCAACGCCGCTTCGACCCGGCGGTGGAAAAGCAGCTCTTGGGCGCGCTGTTGACGCGTTACCAGAAATTGCCCGATGCCCAGCGCCTGCCAGAGTTCGACGCCGCCTTTGGTCGCACACCGGCCGAGCTGAAGACCAGGCTCGATCGTGTCTATGCCACGACCCGGCTGGGCGACGAGGCACAGCGCTTGCAGTGGTTGCAGGCCGAGCCCGCCGCCGTGGCCAGGTCGGACGATGCGCTGCTGGCCCTGGCCGCCCAGCTGCAGCCCGCGCTGCTGCGTATCGAGGATGAGCGCAAGGCGCGCGAAGGCGATCTGCTGCGCCTGCGCCCCGCCTATATGGCGGCGCTTATGGCCTATCGCGAGCAGCAGGGGCGCGCGGTCTATCCGGATGCCAACGCCACCCTTCGCGTCAGCTACGGCAAGGTGACCCCGCTGGCGCCGCGTGATGCGGTGACCTACGAGCCACTCACCACCACCGCCGGCATCGTCGAGAAGAACACCGGCGTGCAGCCATTCGATGCACCCAGGCCGCTGCTCGACGCCATCGCGAAAGGCGACTACCAGGGCTATGCCGATGCGAGGACCGGCGCGATGCCGGTGGATTTCCTCAGCAACCTGGACACCACCGGTGGCAACTCCGGTTCGCCGGTGCTCAATGCGAAGGGCGAACTGGTCGGGCTCAACTTCGATAGCAACTGGGAAGCGGTAAGCGCCAGCTGGATGTTCGACCCGCGCTACAAGCGCGCCATCCACGTGGACATGCGCTACATGCGCTGGTTGATGGACAAGGTCTATCCGGCGCCACAGCTGCTGAAGGAGCTGGGCGTGCCGGCCCACGAATCGCGCTGAATCACGCCATGCCGCCTGTCCACCGCGCGGTCGCGAAGCCTGTGGTTTTCACATGGGTTTCATCGTCGTAGGCATGCAGTAATGCCCCATCGCTTTTGAGTTCACCCATGGGAGCGGATGTCCATGCATAGCCATGAAGATAGCTGCGGCACGCCGGTTGTCGCGGACGGTGGCCGCCGTACGATCCTCAAGTCCGCGTTGGGCCTGGCGGCCGTGACGGCCGTGGGTGCGCTGCCCTGGGCGTTGCCCGGCCTGGTCGAGGCCGCGGCGCTTACCAAGGCGCAGCGCGACAAGATGACCCCGGACCAGATCATCGACGTGGCCAAGGCGGGTAACGAGCGTTTCCGCGCCGGCAAAACGGACACGCACGATTACCTCGCGCAGAAGCGGGCCAGCGCCAGCGGCCAGTATCCGGCCGCGGTGATCCTCAGTTGCATCGACTCGCGCGCACCGGCCGAGATCATTCTCGATACCGGCATTGGCGACACCTTCAACGCACGCGTGGCTGGCAATATCGCCAGCGACGACGTACTCGGCAGCCTGGAGTTCGCCTGTGCGCTGGCCGGCTCCAAGGTGGTGCTGGTGATGGGGCATACCGCCTGCGGCGCCATCAAGGGCGCCATCGACAATGCCAAGCTCGGCAACCTCACCGGATTGCTCGACAAGATCAAGCCTGCGGTCGCGGCCACCCAGTACAGCGGTGAGCGCACCAGCAAGAACAATGCGTTCGTCGACGCCGTCGCCACCACCAACGTGCGCCTGACCATGGATGAGATCCGCAGGCGCAGCGAAGTGCTGGCCGGCTTGGAGAAGGACGGCAAGATCAAGATCGTGGGTGCGATGTACCACCTGGTGGGCGGCGAGGTGGTGTTCCTGGATTGAGGCGACGCGCTTGCGGCAATGGATGGCGCGGAGGCAGGCACGATGCCGGCTTCACCACTAGAATTCGCGGATGCCGATCGACCAGCGCCCGCTTGCCGTATTCCTGATGGGCCCGACGGCGTCGGGCAAGACGGCGCTTGCCTGCGCGCTCAGCGATCGCTTTGCGGTGGATCTGGTCAGTGTCGATTCGGCACTGGTCTATCGCGGCATGGATATCGGCACGGCCAAGCCCGACGCGGCCATGCTCGCGCGCTATCCGCATCGGTTGATCGACATCCGCGATCCGGCGGCGCCGTATTCGGCGGCTGATTTTCGCCACGATGCCATGGCCGCCATGCACGACATCACGTCGCAGGGCAGGGTGCCGTTGCTGGTCGGCGGTACCGGCCTGTACTTCCGCGCGCTGCAGCAGGGGTTGTCGCAGTTGCCCGAGGCCGATCCCGTCATCCGCGAGCGTCTTGCCGCGGAAGCCGCGACGGTCGGCTGGCCGGCCCTGCATGCACGCCTGCGGCAGCTGGACGCGGCAGCGGCCGGTCGCATCGGTCCCAACGATGCGCAGCGCATCCAGCGTGCGCTTGAAGTGATCGGGCTGACCGGGCGCCCGCTGTCCGAACAGCAGCAGGGTGGCAGTGGACAGCGTTTTCCGTGGCGCGTGCTCAAGCTGGCGCTGCTGCCGTCGGACCGGACGCCGCTGCACCAGCGCATCGCGCAACGTTTCGATGCCATGCTCGCGGCCGGATTCCTGGACGAGGTACGTGCGTTGCGTGCGCGGGGCGACCTGCACGCGGATCTTCCGGCGATCCGGGCGGTCGGCTATCGGCAGGCGTGGGAGCATCTGGATGGCCAGACGAGTGCCGCCGAGTTTCGCGATCGCGGCATCTTCGCCACACGCCAGCTGGCCAAGCGGCAGATCACCTGGCTGCGCGGTGAGCTCGATGCGCGTGTGCTCGACCCTGACCGAGCGGGTTGGCAGGGGCTTGCCGAGGATGCCTTGCAACTGTTTCTGGAAGGGGGCGAAGAGGCGCGGGAGCGGGTCGTCTAAACGTCTTTTTCACACCTGGCGGAAGCGTGCATTTTCTCTTTCATCAACGATTTAAAAGTGGTTAATATTCATTCGCCTTGGGCCGGGGCGCCGTGCGCGTCTTTTCTCCGGCCCGTCCGTTCGCGAGGGGAGAACAACAAATGTCCAAAGGGCAGTCATTGCAAGATCCATTTTTGAACGCACTGCGTCGGGAACGTGTCCCGGTCGCCATTTACCTGGTCAACGGCATCAAGCTTCAGGGCACGATCGAGTCCTTCGATCAGTTCGTGGTGCTGCTGCGCAACCAGGTCAGCCAGATGGTCTACAAGCATGCCATCTCCACCGTAGTGCCCAGCCGCAACGTGCGCATGGGCAATGGCCACGACGGTCACCCCGACGCATCGGTCGCTGCGTCCGACACCGAAGGTTGATTCTGCGGGCGTGACGACCCATGTCTATGGGGAAGGCCTGACCTGGCGTGGCATTAACGCCCGGTCGCGTATCGACATACACTTCCCCATTCCAGCCTTGCGCCGCGGGCAGCCTGCTCGCGGCGCGGCTCATTCATAAAGGTCCTCCCGCCCTCGTGTTTGATCGTCAAAAGAAAGGCGACCGCGCCCTGCTCGTCCTCCCGCATTCACGTGGCGAGGGCGACGCGGAGCGGCGCGCCGAGGAATTCGCCGAGCTGGTGAAGTCAGCCGGCGCCGAGATCCTGGGCAGCATTACCGCCCGCGTCGACGTACCCAACCCCCGCTATTACATCGGCACCGGCAAGGCCGACGAGGTCGGCGAGGCCGCGCGTGCGCTGGAGGCGGACGTGGTGCTGGTCGATCACCTGCTGTCGCCGGTGCAGGAGCGCAACCTCGAAAAGCTGCTCAACCTTCGCGTAGTGGATCGGGCCGGCCTGATCCTGGACATCTTTGCCCAGCGCGCCCGTTCGCACGAAGGCAAGCTCGAGGTGGAGCTTGCCCAGCTCAAGCACCTGGCCACCCGGCTGGTGCGAGGCTGGACCCATCTGGACGCCCAGCGCGGCGGCGCCATCGGCAATCGCGGCCCCGGCGAAACGCAGCTGGAAACCGACCGCCGCCTGCTGGCCGAGCGCGTGAAGATGCTCACCAAGCGGCTAGAAAAGGTGCAGACCCAGCGTGGCCAGCAGCGCCGTGCGCGCCTGCGCAACACGGTGCCGCGCGTGGCGTTGGTGGGTTATACCAATGCCGGCAAGTCGACCCTGTTCAATGTGTTGACCGAAGGCGAGGTGTTCGCCGCCAACCTGCTGTTCGCCACGCTGGACCCGACCGTGCGCAAGCTCGACGGCCTGTCCTGCGGCCCGGCGGTGCTGGCCGATACCGTGGGTTTTATCCGCGAGCTGCCGCATGACCTGGTGGCCGCTTTCCGCGGCACCCTGGCCGAGGCGCGCGACGCCGACCTGCTGCTGCACGTGAGCGACGCCGCCGACGAGGAGCGTGAGCGCCTGGCGCGGGTGGTCGATACCGTGCTGGAGGAAATCGACGCCGGCGACCTGCCGCAGCTGCGGGTGATGAACAAGATCGACCTGGCCGGCGTCGAGCCGCGCATCGACCGCGATGCCGACGGGCGTCCGCAGACCGTATGGCTGTCCGCCGCCACCGGCCAGGGCCTGGACCTGCTGAGGCAGGCGCTGGGCGAGCTGCTGGGCGGCGAACGGGTGCAGTCGGAGCTGCGCCTGCCGCTGTCCGCAGGCCGCCTGCACGCCCGCCTCAAGGCGGCCGGCGCCATTGCGGGGGAACAGGTGGACGAGGAAGGCTGGCACCTGGCCATCGACGCCCCGCGCAGCGTCATCGCCCCCCTGAGCGGCGGCAGCGCGGCCGAGGCGGCGCTGCTGCGCGATTTGCTGGGGACGGCGGAAGTGGAGTAGGCCCCTTCCTGGCCCTCCTCTGCAAGCAGGGGCGGGAAACCGAATCATGCCGCGCGGAATCCCTGCCCAGCTCTGATAGAATGCGCGGTGTTTGTGCGGCCTTTCCGTGCCTCGGCGGCACACTTGCCACGACACGCGCTCGCCACCATGTCCAAACCTGTACAACGCGTTTTCCGGCCAATGTTGCCGGCCTCCCAGCGGCCTCAAGGAGACTGACCATGGCCTGGAACGAACCCGGTAACGGGCAACGTGATCCCTGGGGCAGGAACCGCCAGACCGGCAACAAGCCGGGCCTGGAGGACATGCTCAAGCAAATCCGCAACCGCCTGGGCAAGCTCGGCGGCGGGGCGGGCGGCATCTTCACCATCGTGCTGGCGCTGTTGCTGGCCTGGCTGCTGATAAGCAGCTACACCATCGTCGACGCCCGCCAGGCCGGCGTGGTGCTGCGCTTCGGCCAGTATTCGCGCACGCTGCAGCCGGGCTTCCATCTGAAGCTTCCGGCCCCTGTCGAGACGGTCACCAAGGTGGGCACCACCGAGATCCGTTCGGTGTCGGACAAGGTGCGCATGCTGACCAGCGACGAGAACATCATCTCGGTCGACTTCAACGTGCAGTACCAGGTGTCCGACGCCCGCAAGTACCTGTTCTCGCTGGCCGGCCCGCCGGAAGACACGCTGCGCCAGGCGGCCGAGGCCGCGGTGCGCACCGTGGTCGGCGCCAATGTGATGGACAACATCCTTACCAGCCAGGGCGCCGATCAGGCGGCCACGCCGGCATCCGCGAGCACGGCCGCCCTCGCCACGGCCTCGTCCGTGGCCGCGCCGGTGACGCCGGCGCTGACGGCCGCCGCGGCGCAGACCCGCGACACGCTGCAGCAGCAGACGCGCGAGATCCTGCAGGCCACCCTCAATGAGTACGACGCCGGCCTGCTGGTCACCGACGTCAGCTTCCAGAACGTGGCCCCGCCGCAGGAAGTGAAGGACGCCTTCGACGACGTCAACGCTGCCCGCGAAGACAAGCAGGGCACCGAGAACAACGCCCGCGCCTATGCCAGCCAGGTGGTGCCGGTGGCCCGGGGCGATGCATCGCGCATCTCCGCCGAGGCCCAGGGCTACGCCGCCCAGCGCGTGGCCATCGCCACCGGTGACGCGGCCCGCTTCAACCTGATCCTCAAGGAATACAAGGCCGCGCCGGACGTGACCCGCCGTCGCCTGTGGCTGGAAACGGTCGAGGACGTGATGTCCAACAACCCGAAGGTGCTGGACGGTTCCGGCGGCCGCAACATGATCTACCTGCCGCTGGATCGTGCGACCGGCAAGGACGTGCCGGGCGTGGGCGCGGTGATGCAGTCCGCCGCCAACGATGCCCTGGCCGGCAAGGAGAAGCAGCCATGAAGTTCGTCTCCGGCATCATCGTCGTGCTGCTCGTGCTGATCGGCTTCAACAGCCTGTTCGTGGTGCACGAAGGCGAGACTGCGCTGGTGTTGCAGTTCGGCCGCATCGTGCGCACCGGCGACCAGCCCGGCCTGCACGCCAAGCTGCCGTTCGTGCAGCAGGTCATGACCTTCGACAACCGCATCCTCACGCTGGAAGCGCCGCCGGAGCGTTACTTCACCTCCGAGAAGAAGAGCGTCAACGTCGACTTCTACGTGAAGTGGCGCATTGCCGACAACGCTGCCTACTACCGCGCCACCGCAGGCGACGAACTGCAGGCCGCCGCGCGCCTTACCCCGCTGGTGAAGGACGCGCTGCGCTTCGAGTTCAACGGGCGCACCCTGCAGGAGCTGGTTTCCGCCGGACGCAAGGACATCACCGAGCGCGTGCGCAAGCAGACCGACCTGGCCGCCAGCAAGAACCTGGGCATCACCGTGGTGGACGTGCGCATCAAGCGCATCGACCTGCCCGATGAAGTGAGCGAGTCGGTCTACAAGCGCATGCGCGCCGAGCGCGCGCAGCTGGCCAACGAGCTGCGCTTCACCGGCCAGCAGGCGGCCGAGACGATCAAGGCCGATGCCGATCGCCAGGCGCAGGTGATCAAGGCCGAAGCGGATCGCGATGCGGCCAAGGTGCGTGGCGAAGGCGATGCCCAGGCGGCTGCCATCTACGCGCAGGCGTATGGCCAGGATCCGGAGTTCTTCGCGTTTTATCGAAGCCTGGCGGCGTACCGTAAGTCGTTCCAGGACGGCAAGGGCGTGCTGGTGCTGCGACCCGATTCGGAGTTCCTGAAATATTTCAACGATGGCGCCAGTTCGTCCCGGCACTGAGCGGTGAAGGTCGATGTCGCATGATCTGGCCGCCGCGCTGTGCCTGATGCTGGTGATCGAAGGGCTGGTGTTGTTCGCCGCGCCGCGTGGATGGCAAGCCACCATGCGCGAGGCAGTGAAGCTCCGCCCGCGCACGTTGCGGCTGTTTGGCGCGGCGGCCATCGGGATCGGACTGGTAACGCTGCAGTTGATGCATTGAGTTGATGCGGTGGATGGGCCGCCAAATCCATCGGGATTTTCAACGGAGCCTCACCGTCGTCCCTGCGAAAGCAGGGACCCAGTGACTTCGGAGGCGCTGGATTCCCGCGCTTGCCCCCTCTTTCGGGGTAAGCGGGAATGACGCGCGAGGGCTTCGACCTGTTTGCGCCCTTCGGGGCAATCCATTCTTCAAAATTAGCGAGAGCAACATCATGGGCAAGTCAGTAGTCATCCTAGGTGCCCAGTGGGGCGACGAAGGCAAGGGCAAGATCGTCGACCTGCTGACCGAACGCGTCAAAGCCGTGGCGCGCTTCCAGGGCGGCCACAACGCCGGCCACACGCTGGTCATCGGCGGCAAGAAGACCGTGCTGCACCTGATTCCCTCGGGCATCCTGCGCGACGACGCGCTGTGCCTGATCGGCAATGGCGTGGTGCTGTCGCCGCAGGCGCTCAAGCAGGAAATCGAAGAGCTGGAAGCACAGGGCGTGGAAGTGCGCTCGCGCCTGAAGATCAGCCCGGCCACGCCGCTGATCATGCCGTACCACATCGCGGTGGATAAGGCGCGCGAGATCGCCGCCGGCAAGTCGGCCATCGGCACCACCGGCCGCGGCATCGGCCCTGCATACGAAGACAAGGTGGCTCGCCGCAGCGTGCGCGTGGCCGACCTGATGTACCCGCACGAGCTGCCCGAGAAGATCAAGGCCGCCGTCGAGTACCACAACTTCATCCTCACCCAGTGGCTGAAGGCCGAGCCGGTCGACTTCCAGCAGGTGCTGGACGACGCGCTGGCCTATGGCGAGTTCATCCGTCCGATGGTCGACGACGTCGCCACCATCCTGCACGACGTGCGCAAGGACGGCGGTCACATCCTTTATGAAGGCGCGCAGGGCGCGCTGCTCGACATCGATCACGGCACCTATCCGTACGTCACTTCGTCCAACACCACCATCGGCGGCGCGCTGGCCGGCACCGGCGTGGGCGCGGGCGACATCGACTACGTGCTGGGTATCTGCAAGGCCTACGCCACGCGCGTGGGCGGCGGTCCGTTCCCGACCGAGCTCAACGACGAGATGGGCGAGCGCCTGCGCAAGGTCGGCAACGAGTTCGGCGCCAGCACCGGCCGTCCGCGCCGCTGCGGCTGGATCGACCTGGTGGCGCTCAAGCGCGCCGTGCAGATCAACGGCATCAACGGCCTGGCCATCACCAAGCTCGACGTGCTGGACGGCCTGCCGACCATCAAGGTCTGCATCGCCTACGAATACCGTGGCAAGCGTCGTGAACTGGCGCCGCTGGATGCCGACGGCTGGGCCGAGTGCAAGCCGGTGTACCTGGAGTTCCCGGGCTGGGAAGAGTCCACTGCGGGCATCCGCGACTGGAACAAGCTGCCCGCCGCCGCCCGCGCCTACCTGCGCGCAGTGGAAGAGCTGTCCGGCTGCCGCCTGGCCCTGGTGGCCACCGGTGCGGACCGCGATGACACCATCGTGCTGGATGATCCGTTCGCCTGATACGGCGACCGTCCATCCTGACCCAAGAGAGCCCCGCGATGCGGGGCTTTTTTTGTGGGGTTTTGCGCCGAGCCTCCCATTGCGTCATTCCCGCGAAAGCGGGGACCCAGCATCTTCCCCCAGGGCCACCATGACTTCCGGCCATGTCGGCCGACATCCCCCATGACTCACCATCAGCGTGTTTGCCTCAATCAGCGCCGCCACCGGCCCTGCCAAAAAAGGAATGCAACATGCGTACTCGTCTGGTTTCCGCCATGGCGCTGGCTTTGGCTGGTGTTTCCTGCGCTGGCGCGGTCGGCGCCGCGGGTGCACCCGCTACATCACAGGTCACTACCCAGCTGCCGCGCTCTGTACGCCCCACGCACTACGACGTATCGGTCGTGCCGCATGCCGCCACGTTGAGCTTCGATGGCAAGGTGACGGTGGACATCGAGGTGTTGCAACCCACCGCCAGCATCACGCTCAATGCCATCGACATGGCGTTCTCGTCGGTGCAGCTGACGCCGGTGGCGGGCAAGCTCGCGTTTGCCGCGCCCAAGGTGACGGTGGACGACAAGCAGCAGACCGCTACCTTCACCTTCAGCCAGCCCATCCCCAAGGGCAAGTACCAGCTGGCGATGAGCTACACCGGCAAGATCGGCACGCAGGCCAACGGCCTGTTCGCCATCGACTACGACAGCAAGGCTGGCAAGCAGCGCGCGCTGTACACGCAGTTCGAGAATTCCGACGCCCGCCGCTTCATTCCGTCCTGGGACGAGCCCAACTACAAGGCCACCTTCGACCTGGAAGTGACCGTGCCCGCCACGCAGATGGCGGTGAGCAATATGCCGGTGGCATCGAAGAGCGATGCAGGCAACGGTCTTTCGCGCGTGACGTTCCAGACTTCGCCGAAGATGTCCACCTATCTGTTGTTCTTCGGCACCGGCGAATTCGATCGCGTCACTACCACCGCCGATGGCACCGAGATTGGCGTGATCACCCAGAAGGGCCTGTCCGCGCAAGGCGCTTTCACGCTCGAGTCGGGCAAGGCGGTGCTGAAGGAATACAACGATTACTTCGGCGTGCCATATCCGCTGCCGAAGCTGGACAACGTGGCCTCGCCGGGCAGCAGCCAGTTCTTCGCGGCGATGGAGAACTGGGGCGCCATCTACACGTTCGAGTACGCGTTGCTGCTGGACCCTTCCATCTCCACGCAGTCCGACAAGCAGGAAGTGTTCAACACCGCCGCGCATGAAATGGCGCACCAGTGGTTTGGCGACCTGGTGACCATGCGCTGGTGGGATGACCTGTGGCTCAACGAAGGCTTTGCCTCGTGGATGGCGGCGCGCACCACCGACAAGCTGCATCCGGAGTGGAACACCCGGCTCGATGCCGTGGGCACGCGCGAAGCGGCCATGTCGCGCGACGCGGTGGTCACCACGCACCCGGTGGTGCAGCACGTGGAGACCGTGGACCAGGCCAGCCAGGCCTTCGATTCGATTACCTATGCCAAGGGTGAGTCGGTGATCCGCATGCTGGAAGGCTATGTGGGTGCGGACACCTGGCGCGCCGGCGTGCGCAATTACATCAAGGCGCACGCCTATGGCAACACGGTGTCCGATGATTTGTGGCATGCCATGGATGCCGTCGCCCCCGGCAAGCAGGTCACCACCATCGCGCATGACTTCACGCTGCAGCCGGGCATTCCGCTGATCCGCGTGGAAGCGGCTGCATGCAGCAACAACACCACGACGCTCAAGCTCTCGCAGGGCGAGTTCACCAAGGATCGCCCGGACAAGCAGCCGCTGCACTGGCATGTGCCGGTGATCGCGCAGAGCGCGGGCGGCGCGCCGGTGACCACCATCGTCGACGGCGAGGCCACGCTGGCAGTGCCGGGTTGCGGCCCGGTGCTGGTCAACGCAGGGCAGAGCGGTTACTACCGCACGCTGTATGCACCGACGCAGTTCGCGGCGCTCAAGGGTGACTTCACCAGGCTCGCGCCGATCGACCAGCTGGGCGTGATGAGCAATACCTGGGCGCTGGGCATGGGTGGCCTGCAGCCGGTGTCGGATTTCCTCGATCTGGCGCAGGCCACGCCGGTGGATGCCGACCCGCAGATCTGGGATGAAGTGGCCGGCAGCCTGGCTTCGCTCAACGATTACTACCGTGGCGATGCGGCGCGGCAGGCAACGTTCCGTGCTTTCGCCATCAGGCGGCTGTCGCCGGTGTTTGCGCGCGTGGGCTGGGAGGCCAAGCCGAACGAGAGCGTGCCCACCACCATCCTGCGCAGCCACCTGATCGGCGTGCTGTCCAGCCTGGACGATGCTTCCGTCATCGCCGAAGCACGTCGCCGCTATGCGGCGCAGGCCAGCGATCCCAAGGCGGTGCCCGCCGAATTGCGCAAGACCATCCTGGCGGTGGTCGCCAACCACGCCGATGCCGCCACCTGGGATCAGTTGCGCACGGAGGCCAAAGCCGAGAAGACGCCGCTGGTGAAGGATCGCCTGTACGCGCAACTGGCCTCGGTCGAAGACCCTGCGCTGGCGCAGCGTGCGCTCGATCTCGCGTTGACGGACGAGCCCGGCGCCACCAATAGCGCCGGCATGATCCGCATCGTGTCGCGCCTGCATCCCGAGCTGGCGTTCGACTTCGCCATGGCGCATCGCGAACAGGTCGACAAGGTGGTCGATGGCAGCTCGCGCAGCCGTTACTACCCGACACTGGGCGCCAGCTCGTTCAACCCCGCCATGATCGACAAGATCAACGCCTACGCCACCACCTACCTGGATCCCGGCTCGCGTCGCGATGCCGAGACGGCGGTGGCCAACATCAAGTACCGCATCATGGTGCGCACCCAGCGCCTGCCGGCGGTGGATGCATGGCTGGCGAAGAACGGCGGTTGACCGTCCGCAGCCACGGGCCAGCGGCATCGCCGCCGGCCCGTGGCCTGGGGCTTACCTGCCCAGGTCCTTCAGGAACTCCTTGGTGTACTGCAGCGGCGTGCTGGTGCTGACCGAGTTGCACGTCGGTGACGCCGTGCTCTGGTTGCACGGGGTGTCGCGGTCGAGCGACCAGAAGTGCAGGCCGGCGAGGCCGTTGGCCACGGCGTAGCTGGTGATGGCGTCGGCGTTGGCGATGCTGAAGTTCTCGCTCGACACATCGTTGACGCCGATCATCGGAGTCAGCTCGATCTTGCTGGCCGGGATGCCGTAGGTGTGCTCCAGATTGGTCACCGCCTGGATGGCGGACTGGCCCATGTCGCAGGCGCCGTTGGACACCACGCACACGCTGCTGCTGGGGCCGCCGAAGTCCATCACCATCAGGTTGATGGTGTAGTTGGTGAGAGTGGAGGCCTGGATCGCCTTGATCACTTCATCACCCAGGCTGTTGACGCCACCGTAGCTGCCGTCCGATGCACCCAGCGTGGCCAGCGTGAACGAGAAGCGCAGGTTGGGATACAGGCTCTGGCCGTAGACGGCTGCGGCGACAAGGGCGTTGATCTGCGCCTGGCTCTGGCCGCCTTCGATATCGAAATCCACGCCGACCATCTGCGGCGACATGTAGCGCGAAAGGAATGATGCAAAGCCGGCCGTACTGCCGCAGGTGAAGACGCCAGCTTCGCCACCGGTGGAAACCACGTAGGGCAGGCCGGCGCTGGAGAGGGCGGCAATGTTCGCGCTGGCGAAGGTGGCGCCCGGTACGCCGCCCCAGTTCTCGCTGCCGCATTCGCCGGTGGCGAAGGCGAGGGTGATGGCGCTGAGGTCGGGCACGCTGGTGGACACCAGCCCGCCGCTGCCGACGACCGGAATCGCCGAGCCGGTGACAGCGCTCTGCATCACGTTGGTGTTCCAGTTGAGATTGACCGTCACGTCCTTGTACGGACTGAACAGCAGGTTCGCGCCCGTGCCAGGCGGCGTGGCTGGGCTGCCGCCGCCCGAACTGCCACCACCGGAGCTTCCGCCGCCGCTGCTGCCACCGCCGGAGCTACCGCCACCAGAACTGCCGCCACCGCTGCCGGTACAACTGCCTTGCGACGTCCACGGTTCGGCCGAGCCGGTGGGTCCACTGTTGGTGGCCGGATCGTTGCCTTGTGTCCACCAGTTGGCCAGGTAGTTGATGCCGTTTTCGCTGGCGATCTGTCCGCCGGTATAGACCTGGGTGGATACCCATGCCGCGGCGCAGGTGCCGGACGAGGTCGTGCCGCCACCACCACTGCCGCTGCTGCCGCCACTGCCAGTGCCGCCGCTTGTGCCGCACGCGCCCAGCGATGTCCAGGGTTCGCCGGTACCGGTGGCGCCGTTGTTGCTGGCGGGGTCATTGCCTTGCGTCCACCAGTTGGCCTGGTAGTTCACGCCGTTCTCGCTGACGGTGGCGCCGCCCGAGTAGGCGGTGCTGGCATTCCACGCCGCCGCGCAGGTCTGCACGCTTTGCGCTTGCACCGTCTGAGTCGGGACCATCGTCATCAGGCTCATCGCCATGGCGCCGCCGGCCGTGCAGCCGATGGCGTGGAGTGCTGCACGTAACCACATAACCGATTGCTTCATTCGCATAGGGGTTTCTCCTGGTGGTACTGCATCGCTAGGGTGGATATTTCTTGGCGACCTGCCCGGGTTCCGGTTGGGCGTCGCGGGCTCGTCGTTCCGAGGCGTTCCTTGCCTGCCAAGGCTTGCGTCCTGGCCGGAGCGATGTCGTCGTAAGTCCCGTAATGACAACGTTGTCTCCAATGTGGCGAACAAACTGTGACGGCGCGCGTGGAATGACCAAGGCGCGGCATCGCGATACGGCATCGCGCCGCTTCAAGGGTATTTATGCCGCGTCGCAGCAGATTTATGGCGCAATGCAGCGTAGGGATGAGCGATGTCATCGGCAGGCCAAACGAGCGTGGCCGTTCGTCTCAAGGCACGTGGCGTGGCGATTGGAAGTTGGCTGGAGACATGAATGACAACGTTATCCGTTAGGGCGTGGGGTGATTTGCGCTTCAAAGCGCTGGCATGAGGTTGCTGCGGGTTCGGCTCGTACTGGCGCGCAAAAATTCAGGCCTGTCCGATTTCGTCAGGTAGTTTTCATGACTAGATTGCGTGCGGATAAGTCATTGCGTCTTTCCTGGCCGCTTGCGTATCCTAGGTAACGCCAAGCTACTCATGCGAGCTGGCTGATGCTCAAGGTCGAGCGACGCGATGGATTGCGACACATAAAGGGAGTTAGGCATCGTGCGGTTTTGGTCGTTGCGCTGGCGGAGTGCCGGTGCCAGCAGGTATCGGCTTGCTTTCGTCATTGCGGTCGTCATGATCGCCTGGATGCCTCCTCGGGCGATGGCGGTCACCGGCGATCCGGTGTATTTCGCCGGCGTGGCTTTTACGGGAAGGGCCGCCGATACCAGACAAGCATTCCCTCATCTTTCGCACGTGTTGAATGGCGATGGCTACGCACTCGTCAATCGGCAGATTCGCCAGCGCTTGCAGGGCAAGGACCTGGCGCTGAACGTCGTGTTCGACCAACTGGGTTCCATCAAGGACGCCGCGCGATCCACTGCGTTGGCCCTGGCGATCGACCGCGAGAGCACGTCGGTGGAACACATCGGCGGCGTCTACAAGCTGCGGCTGGAAATTGCCGCGCAGGCGTTGTTCTTCGACTTCAAGGAAAAGCAGGTGCTGGGCGGCTTCCCGCTGACCCTGGACTTCATCGATGTGCGCGATGAGCCGCCTTCGGAGCAGGAGATCCAGGCGGCATTCGCGGCAATGATCGTCGACGGTGCGAATGCACATAGCCTGGTGGGTGAGTTCGCGCAGCTGCTTGGCCAGGTGCAGGTGCCGTCGGCGGCGACGCGCCACTTGCGCGTCAGCGCGGTGACACTGCAGCCCAAGGCGCTGGAGTATCTGGCGCAGGCCGCGCCGGATGTGCCGGTGAAAACACTACAGGCACAGATCGCGCAGGAGTTCGGCAAGTACCTGGCGGCCAACCAGCGGCTATCGCTGCTGCCGTATCAAAGCGACCAGGCGCTGGGCGCCAGCATGGCCGCCCGTTTCGTCGAAGGCGAGGCCTTCGATCTGAAGATACCGGACGCCGACTATGAGGTGACGATCGACGTGGCCGGCTTCAAGAAGGTCGAGCAGAGCCATGCGAATGCATCGACCCTGTTCCTGTATGGCGCCTTCGCGGATATCGCGGTGCGCGAGCCGGTCTCGGGCAAGGTGTATTTCTCCCAGCGCATCAAGCAGGGCGCGACGAAGGAAGTGCCGGTCACCCAATCGTCGGTGGACGACTGGGCGGCGTCATACGAAACGCTGTTGCTGCTGTTCAACAACTTTACCCAGGCGCTGTCGGCGCCTGACAACGCCTGGACGCGTTCCGCCCTGCCTGAGGGGCGCGAGGCCAAGGATCAGCTTTCTCATGTGGCGGAGCTAGTCAAATCATGTCGATAAGGTTTCTTTTGGGGGTGCTGCTGGCGGTAGCGTGCCTGTGTGGTGGTGCGGTTCATGCCGAGACGGCATCGGGAAAAGGCATGGGCAGCGTCAACTACAGCTGGCGGCTGGGCGCCGATGATCGGCAGGAGGCCTTGCGCAAGGCCAAGCTCAATGCGGTGGAGCGCTATATTGCCGATACGAACGCGGCGCGCTCGCGTGCCTTCGACCAGCAGCGCGATCGCATTGCGGCGCATATTGACGACTACGTGCTTGGCGCCACGGTTCTCTCCGAGAACGAGGACAAGGCGGCCAAAACCTATAACGTGGTGATCCGGGCCGACATCAACGGCACGCGCCTGCTCAATGATCTCGGCGGTGGTTCGGCCACGGCAGCGGCGGTGGCATCCACCCAGCATCCGATGTTGACCTTCCTGTTCGTCGCCCGCAGCCAGTCCAGCGTGCAGAGCTTCGATGACAAGGTCTACAAGCGCGAGGACGTCGATGCCTCGGCCTCGCGCAAGACGCACGAGGGCGAGACGGTGCGTGCCCATAGCGTGGATACCTCGGACAGCATGGACACGCATGCCAGCATGGCGGTCACCAGCGGCGGCAGCACCACGCGCAAGGCCGACAAGGTCGACTGGACGGTCAGCCGGGCCAGCGAGATCAACACGGCAATGACGGGGCTGTTTGCCGATGCGGGCTATGACGTGATCGAAGCCGATCAGGTCGAAAGCTCCAGCAATGGGCTGCTGAATATCGACCAGATCCGCGCGGCGTACAGCCACGGCGACGACCTGCCTTCACAGCTGATGCGCAACACCACGCAAGGCGTGCAGCAGGCGGGCATCGGGCTGCTGGCAATCGGCACATTGGACGTGGGCATGCAGGACAAGGACCCGGTCAGCGGTAACACCCGCGTCTATGTCACGGTGACCGGCAAGGTCTACAACGTATCGAGCAAGTTTGCCCGCACGGTGTCTTCGGTGGGCCCCGTGCAGTACGCCGGCCTCGGTCCCGATGCGTCCGTGGCGCGCACCAATGCGCTGAAGCTCGCCGCCCAGAATGCCGCCCAGCAGATGGTCGACGAACTCAACAACAAGGGCATCCACTGATCCATGACGGATCAGTGCGTCATATCCATGGTTTCGGAGAAAACCTTATGAAGATTTCCAAGCACACCGCCATGGCGGCGACCCTGGCGCTCGTCTTCTGCGCCGCGTCCGCGCATGCCCAGTTCAAGTTGCCCGGCGGTCTCGGCGGAAGTTCGTCCAGCAGCAGCGATGACGGTGGCGATGCCGTGGCCGCGCAGGATTCGCTGGTCAAGTCGTTCGTCAGCTCGCAGAGCGAAGTGCTGGCCGCCCAGGTATTGCTGGCGAAAGCCTATGACCTGAACGACCAGGTGGCCTTGCTGGAGGCGCAGCAGAAGGCCTTGCAGAGCGGCGCGGTCGACCAGGATGCGCTCAAGAAGACGGTGGAGATTTCCAGCAACGCGAATCGCGAGATCAGCGCGCAGCAGGCGCAGAAAAGCGAGCTGTCGGCCCAGGGCAAGCAATACTACGAAGAAAGCCTGCCGCATTTCGCCAAGGGTGTCGCTGGCACCCGCGTGATGGTGGGCGAGGCGCAGAAGTTCACCGCGGCCGTGAAGAGTTCGGCCAACGGCGGTCTAGCCGGCGCGGGTGCGGCAATGACCAAGCTCAAGGCCGGCATGTATGTCGCCAAGGAAACGCCGTCCTACTCCAAGAGCCTGTTCGACACGTTCAAGAAGACGGTGTCGATCAGCAAGAGCAATGGCGTGAAGGTGCCCAGCGACGCAACCCAGGCGCTGGGTGACCTCTGATGGCCATCCGGGGCGCATTCCGAACATCGGTATCGCTCTCGTGCTGCGGCGGCCTTCTGGTCGCCGCAGTGCTGTTGGCGGCGTGCCATCGCGATGAGCCAGCGACGGGACAGGACAAGCCCGCGGCCGCCGCAACGGCTTCGCCCCCGGCTACGGCTCCCCGGCAGAAGCCGGATTTCGGTGGCGTGGACAGCCGACACGTGGAAGCCACGGGCGAGGGCGCCTCGCTGCAGGCGGCCATCGACAACGCCATCCGCCTCGCCATCGAGCAGGTCAACGGCAAGGCGGTCGCCGGCGGTACGGGGCAGTGGGCGGGTAGCGCGAGTTTTGCTTCGAGCGACGAGCAGGTGGATTTCAGCTCCAGCGCTTACGCCGCCTGGCTGAGTAGTCATACGGCAGGCGCCGTGACGAACTTTCGCGTGCTGTCGCAAAAGCAGGTCGATCAGCCATCGAGCACGAGCGAGCAGAGCCTGAAGGCGAGCCGCGGCGAAAGTTGGAACAAGGGCAAGCTCGATGCCGCGGCCAGCGCCGAGGCAGTCAACGCCGATACCCGTGCGGGCGCCGCCGCGGGAGTGAAAGGCGAGTGGGACCAGAAGCGGGGTGCCGAGCAGGTCGATTACCAAAGCCGCCACACCGAGTACGCCAGTCACTGGGAAGTGCGCATAGCCGCTGACGTTGCGACCTATCGCGAGGCCGCATCGGCCAAGCTGACCCGCGTGGTGGTGGCCATGCCGAGGATGAAGCAGGCAGGTTACCGCGTGGGAGACACCACGATTCCGGCCGAGGTTGTTGCCCAGCAGGTCCGTGCCAAGTTGACCGATGCATTGACCCAGACGCACCGCTTTACCGTGCTCGATCGCGATGCAGATGCGGACATGGGCGACGAAATCGAGCGCATCCAAGCCGGGGCGGCCAAGCCCGCCGATACGGCGAGGCTGGGCCAGCAGCTGGCGACCGACCTGATCGTGATCCCCACCATCGACCGTTTCGAATACCTGCGCCACGAACGTGCATTGCGCACCAGCGATCGAACGCTGGCGAGCTTTTCCGGTGGTGGTGCGCTGTCGTTCCGCGTGGTCAACGCGGTGACCGGCCAGGTGGTGATGTCGCAGTCGTTCGATTATTCGTTGCCTGCCACCGCGCCAACGACGCTTGGCGTGTCGGTCGATGGCCAGCGCCTGGCTGCCGAGATGATGGATTCACTGGATCGCAACATCATCGCCGCGATCTTGCGTGGCACTTATCCGCTGTCGGTAGTGCAGCTCGATGGCCGTCAAGTGGTGATCAACCAGGGCGGCGATGCCGTGCTTGCCGGGCAGAACTACCAGGCCGTCCGGCTCGGCAAGGAGTTGATTGATCCCCAGTCCGGCGCTTCGCTGGGTGTCACCGAGCAGCCTTGTTGCATCGTTACGATCGAGCGGGTCACGCCGAACCTTTCCTACGGGCACATCGTGGACAAGGATTTCCAGCCGGATCAGCCATTCACGCCAGGCAGCATCGAGTTGCGCGATCCGGTGGCTGCCGCGCCGGCGGCGTCGATGCAGCATGCATCACGGCAACCCGCGGGCAAGCACACCACCAAGACTGCGGATGCGGACGCGGTCAAGGACGATGCCAACTGGTAGCGCCGCCGTGCGGGAATAGGCGACGGAACGTGCGTGTTCGTGGTTTGTCGCTCAATAAAAAGGGCTCCGCATGCGGAGCCCTTTCTTCGTTCAAGCCACGGAGCGCGTGTTACGCCACGTTCGGTTCGCTGAAGGCTTCGATCTCGCCCTTGAACGCTTCCACCGGTACGCAGCTGCAGAACACGTTCTTGTCGCCGTAGACGTTGTCCACGCGGGCCACCGGCGACCAGTACTTCTGCAGCTTGAGGCTGGGCAGCGGGAAGGCGGCCAGCTCACGCGTATAAGCGTGGGTCCATTCGGAAGCCGACACCATCACGGCGGTGTGCGGCGCATGCTTGAGCGGGTTGTCCTCGCGATCGAGCTTGCCTTCGTCCACGGCGCGGATTTCATCGCGGATCTGGATCATCGCGTCGATGAAGCGATCCAGCTCGTACTGGCTCTCGCTCTCGGTCGGCTCGACCATCAGCGTGCCGGCCACCGGGAAGCTCAGCGTGGGGGCGTGGAAGCCGAAGTCGATCAGGCGCTTGGCCACGTCTTCCGCGCCGATGCCGGTGGCGTCCTTGAGCGGGCGCAGGTCGAGGATGCACTCGTGCGCCACCAGGCCATTGCGGCCGGTGTAGAGCGTCTCGTAGTGCGGCGCCAGGCGCTTGGCGATGTAGTTGGCGTTGAGCAGCGCCACCTGGGTGGCGCGGCGCAGGCCACTGGCCCCCATCATGGTGATGTACATCCAGCTGATCGGCAGGATCGAAGCCGAGCCGAAGCTCGCCGCGGACACCATGCCCACTTCACCCGCGCCGCCGAACGTGCGCGGGAGGAATGGGGCGAGATGCGACTTCACCGCGCACGGGCCCACGCCAGGGCCACCGCCGCCGTGCGGAATGCAGAAGGTCTTGTGCAGGTTCAGGTGCGATACGTCCGAGCCCCACTTGCCGGGCTTGGCCACGCCGACCAGCGCGTTCATGTTGGCGCCGTCGGTGTACACCTGGCCGCCGTGCTCGTGCACGATCTCGCAGATCTTGACGATGTCTTCCTCGAACACGCCATGCGTGGACGGGTAGGTGATCATCAGCGCGGCGAGGCGGTCGCTGAACTTCTCGGCGGCGCGCTGGATGTCTTCCACGTCCACGTTGCCGTTGGCGTCGCACTTGGTCACCACCACCTGCATGCCGGCCATCTGCGCGGAGGCCGGGTTGGTGCCATGGGCGGACTCGGGGATCAGGCAGATATCGCGATGGCCTTCGCCGCGCGAGCGGTGATAGGCGCGGATGGCCAGCAGGCCGGCGTATTCGCCCTGCGCACCGGAGTTCGGCTGCAGGCTCACGGCGTCGTAACCGGTGCACTCCACCAGCATCGCTTCCAGCTCGTCGATCAGCTGCTTGTAGCCGGCGGCCTGGTCGGCCGGCGCCAGCGGATGGATGTTGGCGAATTCCGGCCACGTCACCGGGATCATCTCGGCGGTGGCGTTGAGCTTCATGGTGCAGCTGCCCAGCGGGATCATGGTGCGATCCATCGCCAGGTCCTTGTCGGCCAGCGAGCGCATGTAGCGCAGCAACTCGTGCTCGCTGTGGTGCGTGTTGAAGGCCGGGTGGGTGAGGAACTTGCTCTTGCGCCGCAGGCCGGCGGGCAGGGCATCGTGCGTGCCTGCATCGAGTGCATCGATGTCGGTGACGGTGGCCCCGAACACCGTAGCCAGCGCAATCACGTCGGCGCGCGTGGTGGTTTCGTCCAGGCTGATGCCCACGCTGCTGGCGTCGATCTGGCGCAGGTTGATGCCGGCAACGCGCGCCTTGGCGTGCACGGCGGCAGCGTCCACGCCGGCGACGTGCAGCGTGTCGAAGAAGTCATGGCCGACGGCCACGCCCGCCGAGCGCAGCGCGCCGGCCAGGATCGAAGCAAGGCGATGCACGCGGCGTGCGATGCGGGTAAGGCCTTCCGGGCCGTGGTACACGGCGTACATGCTGGCCATCACCGCCAGCAGCACCTGCGCGGTGCAGATGTTGGAAGTGGCCTTCTCGCGGCGGATGTGCTGTTCGCGCGTCTGCAGCGTGAGGCGGTAGGCGGGCTTGCCTTCGGCGTCGATGGATACGCCGATCAGGCGGCCCGGCATGGAGCGCTTGTAGGCGTCACGGCAGGCCATGAACGCGGCGTGCGGGCCACCGAAACCGAACGGCACGCCGAAGCGCTGGGTGTTGCCGACCACGATATCGGCGCCCCATTCGCCCGGCGCGGCGATCAGCGTGAGCGCGAGCAGGTCGGTGGCCACGCAGACCACGCCATGGCGTGCATGCACGGCGTCAGCCAGTGCCTGGTAGTCGTTGATCCGGCCGAAGGTGTTGGGGTACTGCAGCAGCACGCCGTAGCTGTCGACGCTGCCCGCTTCGCTGTCGTCGCCGATGTGCAGGTCGATGCCCAGCGTTTCGGCGCGGGTCTTGAGCACTTCCAGCGTCTGCGGGTGCACGGCGTTGGAAACGAAGAACGTGTTGGACTTGGACTTGGCCGAGCGCTTGGCCAGCGTCATCGCCTCGGCGGCGGCGGTGCCTTCGTCCAGCAGGGACGCGTTGGCGATCTCCATGCCGGTGAGGTCGGCGCACATGGTCTGGAAGTTGATCAGCGCTTCCATGCGGCCCTGCGAGATCTCCGCCTGGTACGGCGTATAGGCCGTGTACCACGCCGGGTTCTCCAGGATGTTGCGCAGGATGACGTTCGGCGTCAGCGTGCCGTAGTAGCCCTGGCCGATGAAGCTCTTGAATACCTGGTTCTTGTCGGCGATGGCGCGGATCTTGGCCAGCGCTTCCACCTCGGTGATGGGCGAGGGCAGCGCCAGCGGCGCCGGCGACTTGATCTTGCCCGGCACGATGGCGTCGGTCATCGCTTCCAGCGAGTCATAGCCGACCACGCGCAGCATCTGCGCGATCTCGGCGTCGTTGGGGCCAATGTGGCGCTCGATGAAAGCGTCGTGGTGTTCGAGGTCACGCAAGGAGGGGGTGGCGTTCTGACTCATGACAGGGGCGTCCGTAAATGGCCGACAAGGGCCGGACGTGCAAGCCGCACGTGTAGCGCCCCTCTGTCCTTTTGCCTGAGAGTTTGGAAGCTTGCGCTTCGTGCCCCTTCGGCGCCGGATCGAACCGGTCTCTCCAGAGTGTTGGTGCGGGTGATGGTATGGGGCCTGAGCGATTACGGGCTTTTGCGCCTTCGGCAGCGGCTCTCGCCGCTTCTCCCACCACACGCTAAACGACAATTATAAGGCCCCGGGGGCCGCTTTGCCTCCCTAGCCCAAGGGCTCTTCAGCCGCGGTGCCGGCGGCGTCTCAGCAGGCATAAGATGAAAGGCCTGCTTGACGAGTACCGCCATGAAGCCGCCGTTCCAGCTTGCCCAGATCGACCACGTGGTGCTGCGCGTGCGCGACATGGCCGCCATGCAGCGGTTCTATTGCGAGGTGCTGGGCTGCCGCGAGGAGCGGCGCCAGGACGAGATCGGCCTGGTGCAGCTGCGCGCGGGCGATTCGCTGATCGATCTGGTGGCGCTGGACGGCAAGCTGGGCCGCCTGGGCGGCGCCGGACCGGGCGCGGAAGGGCACAACATGGATCATCTGTGCCTGCGCGTGGAACACTACGACGAGGCCTCCATCGTCGCCCATCTGAAAACCCATCACGTGCGCATGGGCGAGATCGGCTCGCGCTATGGGGCGCAGGGCGAGGGGCCGTCGATCTACCTGTATGACCCGCAGGGCAACCTGGTGGAGCTCAAGGGGCCGCCCGTTATCCGGTGAGAATGCTCACCAGGTTGGGCTAGGCAGGTGCACGCAGTCGATCGGGATGGGTATAGACGTTGTGGCTGCCGGGGCGGGTAAAGCCCACCAGGGTGAGGCCGGCGCTGCGCGCCAGCTCGATCGCCAATGCCGTCGGTGCCGAGATGGCGGCCAGCAGGGTAATGCCCGCGCTGGTGGCCTTGGTGACCATTTCGTAGCTGGCGCGGCTGGTGACCAGGGCCATGCCATCGTTGGCATCGATGCCGGCGCGACGCATGGCGCCGATCAGCTTGTCCAGCGCGTTGTGGCGGCCGACATCCTCGCGCACCAGTTGGATCTGCCCGTTGCGGTCGGCCCAGGCGGCGGCGTGTACGGCGCCGGTGGCGCTGTTCATCGGCTGCCGTGCCTGCAATTGCCGGAGTGCCTGCTCCAGCGCCTCGCGCGTGATGGTGTGCCCGGCGCCGACCGGATGGTGCTGCCGGATCGCGTTCTCCAGCTCGCGCGTACCGCAGATGCCGCAGCCGCTGCGCCCGGGGAGCAGGCGTTCGCGTTCCCGTTCAAGCTGTGCGCCATGCGCATTTTCGGTGACGCGCATCGCCAGATCGATGCCTTCGAGCAGCGGGTGGATGTCCAGTTCAAGCAATTGGGAGGGGGTGTCGATCAGGCCTTCGCTGAGCGAAAAGCCCAGCGCGAAGTCTTCCAGGTCATGCGGCGAGGCCATCATCACGGCGAAGCTGGTGCCGTTGTAGCGCATGGCCACCGGTACTTCCTCGGCGATGCAGTCGTCCTCCTGCGTGACTTGGCCATGACGCCAGCGCTCGATCGGGCGCGTCACATAACCGGGCGCATCGGCGCAAACCTCCTCGGCGAGGTTCGGCGGCGGGTTGTCCTTGACTGCACGTTTCATGTTTCCACCGTCCACGCCTTCACTACGGGCTGGGGGCTATCCATACACCGATCGGGAAGGGGATGCCAACCGGCGCCCGGTCGACCACGCCGGCAGCTCCAAGCCCGTCACTTGCCTCAAACGAACGCGGGGTAACCCTCAGTGATGACGGGCGCGTGATGATGGCCCGGTGCTGCCGCGGCGCAGCGAATTTTCCATGCGAGCCTACCCGCCTCTTGCGTAGCGGGCCGCATGCATTGAGCATGCTCATCAGCCTTGCAACCCATGCAGGCAAGACACGCGGCGTCGCTTCATGATCAGTTATCACCAGGCTCTGCAGGCACTACTGGCGCATGCCCAGCGGCTGGCGCATGAGCCGTGTTCGCTCGGGGAGAGCCTGGGCCGGGTGCTGGCGCAGGACGTCGCCAGCCCGATGGCGTTGCCGTCGTTCGATCATGCCGCCATGGACGGCTACGCCCTGTGCGCCCACGAGCCACTGCTGGCCGGGTCCGAGCACGACGTGTCGGGTTCCCAGGCCGCCGGCGATGCGGCACGCGCCTCATCGGGCAGGGCATGGGAGATCATGACTGGCGCACGATTGCCGGACGGCCTGGATGCCGTGGTGGCAGTGGAACGCACGCAACTGCTGGCGACGGCCGAGGACGGCACCCCCAAGCGCATTCGCCTGCTCGACCCGCTCGCGGTCGGGGCCAATGTGCGCTATGCCGGTAGTGACGTGGCCATGGGGGCGACGGTGGTCCACGCCGGCACCCGCATCGAGCCTGCCCAGGTCATGCTGCTGGCTGCGTTGGGCGTGACCCGGGTAAGCGTTGTGCGCCAGCCGCGCGTGGCGATCATCTGTACCGGCAAGGAGCTGCAGGCCGATCCGACGCGTCCGCTGGCCGCCGAATGCATCCATAACTCCAATGGCCCCTATCTGCTGGCGGCGTTGAGCGCTGCGGGCACGCGGGTGGTGTCCTGCGACACGGTGGACGACACCGCCCATACGTATGCGCGGGCCGTGGCGCGCGCGCGTGATGCCGGCGTCGACCTGATCATCAGCACCGGTGCCGTCTCGATGGGGCGTTACGACTTCGTCCCCGACACGCTGGGCGAACTTGGCGCCGAGCTGCTGTTCCACAAGGTGGCGATCCGCCCGGGCAAGCCGTTGCTTGCGGCATCACTGCGCGATGGTCCGCTGGTGATGGCCTTGCCTGGCACGCCGATGGCGGTTGCCGCGGGTTTTCGTTTCTTCATCACACCGTTGCTGCGGGCCTTGGCAGGACAGGGTGGCGAGCTCACGCGTTACGCGTTACTCGATACCCCGCAGCAGCCCAAGCCCGGCCTGCGCCACTTCCTGCGCGCCCGCCTGCAGCAGGCACCGGATGGACGGCTGCATGCCAGCCTGCTCCGGCAGCAGCAGCCCTTTCGCATCCAGCCGTTCGCCCAGGCCGATGCCTGGGTCGTGTTGCCGGAGGACGCCGGCGATGGCGCTGCGGGCACCCTGGTCGAGATCGCCAGCCTGCAACCGGATCAACCATTCACTATGGCCGCCCATTGCGGTGCGGATCATCAGGACATGTCGCCATGAAACTGCAGATCGAGGGCCAGAACCTGCGCGTGCGCATCGGCGAGGAAGAACTGGCCCGATTGCTGGCCGGCGATGCCATCACCGCCCGTACCGTCTTCGCTCGCGCCTTCGCCATCCGCTGCACGCTGCGGATGGGGGATGCCGCCCATTTCGGTGGCCAGCCGGATGACTGGCAGATCGAGATTCCCGCAGTGGCGGTCCGCGAGCATGCCCAACGCCTGCCCACGCGCGAAGGCCTTGGCTTCATCCTGGCGGGGCCGCATGACGGCGAGGCCCTGGAGTTGCTGTTCGACGTGGACGTGCGCGACAGTGTGCGGCAGCGTCGGTCATCCTGAGCGCCTGAAAAGATTCCGGGGCAGGTTGGGCTACGCTCGTGCCGCCGGCACGGCAAACACTACGCGAGGATAAGCCGTATGAAGCGTCCCTTTTGGCATGTGTTGTTCGCACTCGGCATGGCGCTGCTGCCGTGTTCTCTATTGGCGGCGGATGAGCACATCACGGTGGCCGCGGCCGCCGACTTGCATCACGCGATGGACAAGATCGTCGAGGCCTACCAGCACGACCGTCCGGGTCGCAAGGTCGACGTGGTCTACGGATCTTCGGGCAACCTGCTCACCCAGATCGAGCAGGGCGCACCGTTCGACGTGTTCTTCTCGGCCGATAGCGACTATCCGCAACAACTGGTGGCGCATGGCAAGGCCGGCGGTGAACCGGTGCCGTATGCCGACGGGCATATCGTGTTGTGGAGCGCCAGCATCGACATGACGCAAGTGCAGGTGGCGGACCTGGCGCAGCCGCGTTTTGGCCGCATCGCCATTGCCAACCCGCAGCACGCGCCCTACGGCAAGCGCGCGGAACAAGCCCTGCGCGCCGCCGGGCTGTGGGATTCGCTGCAGTCGCGGCTGGTCTTTGGCGAGAACATTGCCCAGGCCGCGCAGTTTGCGCAGAGCGGCAACGCGCAGGTCGGCATCATCGCCGAGTCGCTGGCGCTGGATTCGCCGGTGAAGGGCAGCTATGTGCTGGTGCCACCGTCGCTGTACCAGCCGTTGCGGCAGAGCTTCGTGCTGACCCAGCGCGGCGCCGGCAACGCGCTGGCCAAGGACTTCACCCAGTACGTGCAGGGCGGGCAGGCCCGCGCCATCCTGGCGCAGTACGGCTTCAAGCTGCCCGACGTGGGGGGGCACTGAGCGAAGCCCATGGCCTTGTTGTCCGACCAGGACCTGCTGGCGCTCGGGCTGACCTTGCGCCTGGCCACCACGGTCACCGTGCTGCTGCTGTTGCTGGGGGCGCCGCTGGCATGGTGGCTGGCGCATACGCATTCGCGCTGGCGGCGGCCGTTGGCCGCGGTGGTCGCGTTGCCGTTGGTGCTGCCGCCGACCGTGCTCGGCTTCTACCTGCTGCTGCTGCTGGGTCCCAACGGCTGGGTGGGGCGTGCGGTCGCGGCGGCGGGCCTGTCGGCGTTGCCGTTCACGTTCCAGGGACTGGTGGTGGCATCCATGCTGTATTCGCTGCCGTTCGTGGTGCAACCGCTGCAGAACGCGTTCGAGTCGGTCGGCGTGCGGCCGCTGGAGGTGGCGTCGTGCCTCGGCGCGGGGCCACTGGATCGCTTCTTCTCGGTGGCGCTGCCGATGGCGCTGCCGGGCGTGCTCACTGCCACCGTGCTGGGCTTTGCACACACCGTGGGCGAGTTCGGCGTGGTGCTGATGATCGGCGGCAATATTCCGGGGCAGACGCGCGTGCTGTCCATGCGCATCTACGACCACGTGCAGGCCGGCGAGTATCACCAGGCCCACGTGCTGTCGCTATGCCTGTTGCTGGTGTCGTTCGTGGCGTTGCTGTGCATGTCGTTGCTGCGACCGGGCAGGCACGCGCGTGACTGAGGCGCGGCATGGATTGCACGCGAAGCTGGCGTGGCGTCGTGGCGACATGGTGCTCGACGTGGATATCGCATTGCCGCCCACCGGCATCACCGCACTGTTCGGTCCGTCGGGTGCGGGCAAGACCAGTTGCCTGCGGGCCATCGCCGGCCTGGAGCGCGCCAGCGAGGGCAGGGTGACGTTTGGCCATGAGGTCTGGCAGGACAGTGCGCGGCGCGTGTTCGTGCAGCCGCATCGACGCCGGCTGGGCTATGTGTTCCAGGAGCCGAGCCTGTTCGTGCATCGCTCGGTGGCCGGCAATCTTGATTATGGTTTTCGCCGTGCGGGGCGGCCGGCGCATCTCGATCGCCAAGGCCTGATCGAGCGCTTCGGCCTGCGCGGCCTGCTCGACCGCGGTGTCGGCGGGCTTTCCGGCGGCGAGCGCCAGCGCGTGTCGATGGTGCGCGCCTTGTTGTCCGACCCGGCCTTGCTGCTGTTCGACGAACCCCTCTCCGCGCTCGACGCCAACGCACGATCGGACCTGCTCGGCTGCCTGGAAAGCCTGCATGCCGAGCTCGACCTGCCGATGATCTATGTGAGCCACAACATCGACGAAGTGGCGCGCCTGGCCGATCACATCGTGTTGCTGGACCAGGGGCACGTAGTGGCGCAGGGCGCGCTGCAGGCGACGCTGACCCGCCTCGATTTGCCGCCGGCGCTGGCCGAGGCGATGGGTTCGGTGATCGAGGGCGCGGTGGTTGGCTACGACGCGCACGACCAGCTGATCGAGCTGGATTTTCCCGGTGGCACGCTATGGCTTCCGCATCGCCACGAAGTCGTCGGCCAGCGCCTGCGCTGTCGCATCGGCGCGCGTGATGTCGTGCTGACCCAGGCGCCGTTGGCGGGAACCAGCGCGTTGAACCAGATCCGTTGCCGCATCGTGGCGATGGCCGATGCGGATCATCCGTCGCAGTGCCTGGTGCAATTGGATGCGGGCGGCAGCACCTTGCTGGCGCGCATCACGCGCCGCTCGTGGCATGCACAGGGATGGGCGCCGGGCAATGAGGCGTGGGCACAGGTCAAGGCCGTTGCGCTTGGCCTGTGACAAGGCGGGAGCGGCGAGAATCTCCAGAAACGACGAAGCCCGCATCGCTGCGGGCTTCGTCTACAATTGGTGCCCAGGAGAGGACTCGAACCTCCACGGTTTTACCCGCTAGTACCTGAAACTAGTGCGTCTACCAATTCCGCCACCTGGGCAGGTGTCCCGCTGCTTTGTGGGCTGCGTGAGCCGCGTAGATTAGGCATGTGTCGGTGGGTTGTCAACTATTCTTTCACTGATTTTTCATCGGGCCGCGGCATTCGCGGTTCGACATCTGACAAAAGGCAAGGAAGTGACCAGAAAAAAAGAACCGCGCGGTGGCAAGCAGGGAACCCCCAAGGCTCCCTCGGCGCCGAAGAAGGCGGCCCCTCGCGCCAGGCGTTCGGCGATCGACCCGTCCTCGCGCCAGCCGGCGGGCCAGGTGGCCGACCGGCATGCCGAGCGCGAGGCCCAGCGCTATGAGCGCCCCATTCCCAGCCGCGAGGCGATTCTCGAACTGCTGGAATCGCGCGGCGAGCTGCTGACCGAGGCGCGCATCGCCGAGGCGTTGTCGCTCACCGACGAATACGATCTCAACGCGCTGCGCAAGCGCCTCGGTGCAATGGTGCGCGACGGCCAGTTGCTGCTCGGCCGGAGAGGCGGCTACGCCCCCGCCCAGAAACTCGACCTGATCCCCGGCGTGGTGCTGGCCAATGCCGAAGGCTATGGCTTCCTGCGGCCGGATGGCGGCGGCGATGACCTGTACCTTTCGCCGCAGCAGATGCGCACGGTGCTGCATGGTGATCGCGTGCTGGCCAGCGTGGTCGGTATCGACCGTCGCGGCCGCAAGCAGGGCGCCATCGTCGAAGTGTTGCAACGTCGCTCGCCGCGCCTGGTGGGCCGCGTGGTGGTGGAGAACGGCGTGACCCTGGTGGCGCCGGACGATCGCCGCCTGCATCAGGACGTAATCATCGTGCCCGGTCAGGACATGGGCGCGCGCTCGGGCCAGATCGTGGTGGCCGAGATCACCGACCCGCCGACGGCGCAGCGCGGTCCGCTGGGCGCCATCCGCGCGGTGCTGGGCGAAAGACTGCAGCCGTCGCTGCTGGTGGAGATGGCCATCGCCAGCCACGACCTGCCGCACGATTGGCCGGACGCCGTGCTGCGCGATGCCGCCCAGGTGGAACCGCAAGTCACCGCCGCCGAACGCGAGGGCCGCACCGACCTGCGCGCCTTGCCACTGGTGACCATCGACGGCGCCGATGCACGCGACTTCGATGACGCCGTCTACGCCGAACCGCGTCGTGGCGGCGGCTATCGGCTGGTGGTGGCCATCGCCGATGTGTCCCATTACGTGAAGGTGGGCAGTGCGCTCGATCGCGAGGCGTACGAGCGCAGCACGTCGACCTATTTCCCCGGCTTCGTGGTGCCGATGCTGCCGGAGACGCTGTCCAACGGCATCTGCTCGCTCAATCCCAAGGTGGAGCGCCTGTGCATGGTCTGCGACATGCAGGTCGATGCCGAGGGCGTGGTGGTGCGCTCCAAGTTCTACGACGCGGTGATGCGTTCGCATGCGCGCCTGACCTATGACCGCGTGTGGCAGGCCATCGGCCTCAACGACGCCGACGCGCGCCACGAACTGGCCGACGTGATGCCGCAGCTGGAGCACCTGCACGGGCTCTACAAGTTGATGGCGGCGCAGCGCAAGCGCCGTGGCGCGATCGATTTCGAAACGCCGGAAGTGAAGTTCCGCCTCGACCAGCGCGGCGAAGTGGAGGCCATGGGCGCCACCGAGCGCAACGATGCGCACAAGCTGATCGAGGAATGCATGATCGCCGCTAACGTGCAGGCGGCGCTGTATCTCGAAAAGAAGAAGATTCCCGCGCTGTTCCGCGCCCACGAGCCGCCGCCGGCGGAGAAGTACGAGGACCTGCAGCAGTTCCTGCGCGAGTTCAAGCTGCGCATGCCGTCGCTGGAGGAAGTGACCCCGGGCGATTTCGCCGATGTATTGCGGCGGGTGCAGGATCGCCCCGAGCGCGAACTGATCCAATCGGTGTTGTTGCGCGCGCAGAGCATGGCCGCCTACCAGCCGGACAATCGGGGGCACTTTGGCCTGGCGTTGGAGGCGTACACGCATTTCACCTCGCCGATCCGCCGCTATCCCGACCTGCTGGTGCATCGCGCGATTCGCTATGCCCTCACCGGCGGCAAGCCCGGCGATTACAGCTATACGCCCAGCGAGATGGCCGCCATGGCGGTGCATTGCTCGCAGCGCGAGCGCCGCGCCGAGGAAGCCGAGCGCGATGTGGACGAGCGCTTCAAGTGCGCCTGGATGTCCAAGCACGTAGGCAGCGAGTTCGAAGGCACCGTCACCGGCGTCACCTCGTTCGGGCTGTTCGTGGAGCTGGACGAATCGAAGGTGTCGGGGCTGGTGCATATCAGCCAGCTGTCCAACGACTACTACCACTTCGATCCGGTGCGTCATCTGTTGAAGGGCGAGCGCACCGGCGTGCAGTTCCGCTTGGGCGATCACGTGCGCATCCAGGTGCTGCGCGCCAGCCTGGAGGATCGCAAGATCGATTTCCGCCTGGTGGCTCCGCGCAGCGCGGCGACACCGCCGCCCGCGCGCGGCGAACGCCGCTACGACTATGCGGCGGCCGGCGATCGTTATTCCTTGCCCAAGGGCGGCAAGGCGACGACACGGGGTGGCCCGCGCGATAATGTCGGGGTTGCCGCACCGCGCACGACGGCGGTGGCGGTAGGGAAGGATGCGCCCGTCGCCGGCAAGGAGCCGGCGAGTGGCAAGAGCATGTTCTCCAAGGTCAAGACGGCGGCCAAGGGCAAGTTCAAGGCGGTGAAAGACGCTGCGTCCAGAGCAACCTCCAAGGCCCGCGGGGCCGGCAAGAAGAAAGGCAAGCCATGAGTGAGAGCTGGATCGTCGGGATCAATCCCGTCGAAGGTGCCCTGAGCAACGACGCCGAACGCGTGCGCGAACTGCTGGTGGAGCAGGGGCAGCGCAATGCGCGCGTGCAGGAACTGGCCACGCGCGCCAAGGCGCTGAACATCCCCGTGCACCACCGTCCGCGCGAGCAATTGGAAAAGCTCGCGGGCGAGGCCCGGCATCAGGGCGTGGTGGCGCGTTACGAGGCGCCGCCGATGGGCGGCGAGAACGATCTGCCGGCCTTGCTGGAAGCGGCAGGGCAGGACGCGCTGGTGCTGGTGCTGGATGGCATCACCGATCCGCACAATCTCGGCGCCTGCCTGCGCAGCGCGGCAGCGGCGCGTGCCACGGCGGTGATCGTGCCGAAGGACCGCGCGGTGGGCCTGACCCCGGTGGTGCGTCGTGCCTCGGCCGGCGGTGCCGACCGCGTGCCGCTGATCGCGGCCACCAACCTGGCGCGCGTGCTGCGCACGCTCAAGGATGCCGGCGTGTGGATCACCGGCCTGGCCGGCGACACCGACACCTCGATCTATGGCATCGACATGCGTGGCCCGGTGGCCTTGGTGCTGGGCAGCGAAGGCGAGGGCATGCGTCGCCTCACGCGCGAAACCTGCGATTTCGTGGCGAAGATCCCCATGCCGGGCGTGATGGAGAGCCTCAATGTCTCCGTGGCCACCGGCATCGTCCTGTTCGAGGCATTGCGCCAAAGGAGTGAGAAGCGATGACGTTCTTATGGCACGACTGGGCGGGTTATATCGGTGTGCTGCTGGTGCTGCTGGCGTTCCTGCTGCTGCAGGCCCGCAAGCTGCATGGCAACGGCCTCGTGTATCAGCTGATGAACGTGCTGGGCGCGTTGGGTGTGCTGCTGTCGCTGGTGTTTGGCGTGACGGAGATGAACTGGCCGGCCTTCCTGATGCAGGTGGCGTGGATCGTCATCGGTGTCTTTGGCATCGTGCATTCGGCCAGGGCGCGCCGCGAACTGCGCGAGGCAGGGCGCAAGTTCGCGCCATGACCAGGGCATTCAGCCCGGCTGTGTAAAATGATGCGACCGGCCCTGCAAGGGGGCCGGTCTGCGGGGACGACCCCGCCAGCAAGTGTTCATTGCGGGGACGGCTCTGCTCTTCATCCAGAGGAGTCGCGTCATGCCCTGGATTTATCTTGGCCTTGCCGGCCTGTTCGAAGTGGTCTGGGCGATTGGCTTGAAATACACCGAAGGCTTTAGCCGCTTGTGGCCCAGTGTGATCACCGGCTCGGCGATGCTCGCCAGCATCGTGTTGCTGGCCATGGCGGTGAAAAGCCTGCCGATCGGCACCGCTTACGCCATCTGGACCGGCATCGGTGCGGTGGGCGCGGTGATTCTTGGCATCGTGCTGTTTGGCGATTCGGCGTCGCCCGCGCGGCTGGCGTGCGTGGCGCTGGTGCTGTTCGGCATTGTGGGGCTGAAGCTGACCGGCGGAGCGCACTGATCCCGTTGGTGTCTTGTCCAGGCGCCACATGTCGGGCCCCTTCTCCCGTTGCGAGAAGGGGCCGGCGGCCGGGATTCAGTCCTGCTTGTGCCCCAGCTTGGTCAGCTCGGGGTTGGAGGTGAAGTCACGCTTGGCGCGCTGCGCGGTCAGCGGTTCGCCGTTGACCTGGTACCAGATGCTCTCGGCGATATTGGTGGCGTGGTCGCCGATGCGCTCGATGTTCTTGGCCATGAACAGCAGGTGCGTGCACGGCGTGATGTTGCGCGGGTCTTCCATCATGTAGGTAAGCAGCTGGCGGAAGTAGCCGGTATAGGCTTCGTCCAGCTCGGCGTCGTCCTTCCATACCTGGTAGGCGCGCTCGGCGTCGCGATCGCGATAGGCGATCAGCACTTCGCGCACTTCCGCGGCGGCCAGCTCGGCCAGGTAACCCAGGCCGCTGGTCGGTGCGATCGGCGCCACCATCGACAGCGGGATGGAGCGCTTGGCCACGTTGGCGGCATAGTCGCCGATACGTTCGATATCGGCGGCGATGCGCAGCGCGGCGAACACGTTGCGCAGGTCGCCGGCGATCGGCGCGCGCAGTGCCAGCAGGCGCACCACGTCGTGGCTGATCTCCTGCTCCAGCAGGTCGATGGCGTCGTCGTTGTTGACCACGTGCTGGGCGGCGCGCTCGTCGCGACGGTCGATCACGTCGATGGCGGCTTCCAGCTGACTCACCGCCAACTCGCCCATACGCACGATTTCGCCGGTGAGACGGGTCAGCTCGTCGTCGTAGCTCTTGATGATGTGTTCTTTGCTGCTGCCGCTCATGTGGGTTCTCGTGTGCGTCCAGTAGGGAAGGGTAAGGCAGCGTGGCTTCTCACCCTAGCCCTCTCCCCAGGGAGAGGGGACCTATCGCTTAGCCAAAGCGACCGGTGATGTAATCCTCGGTCTGCTTCTTGGTGGGCTTGGTGAAGATCTGCTCGGTGCGGTCGAACTCGATCAGTTCGCCCAGGTACATGAAGGCAGTGAGGTCGGAACAGCGCGCCGCCTGCTGCATGTTGTGGGTGACGATGACGATGGTGTACTCGTTCTTGAGCTCTTCCACCAGCTGTTCGATACGGCCGGTGGCGATCGGGTCCAGCGCGGAGGTGGGCTCGTCGAGCAGCAGCACTTCGGGCTTCAGCGCAATGCCGCGGGCAATGCACAGGCGCTGCTGCTGGCCACCGGAGAGACCCAGCGCGCTCTGCTTGAGCTTGTCCTTCACCTCGTCCCACAGGGCGGCGCTGCGCAGCGCCTGCTCCACGCGGATGTCCAGGTCGGCGCGCGACAGCTTCTCGTGGTGGCGGATACCGTAGGCCACGTTCTCGAAGATGGTCATCGGGAACGGCACCGGCTTCTGGAACACCATGCCGACCTTGCTGCGCAGGCGGTTCATCGAGTAGCTGGAGTCGAGGATGTTCTCGCCGTCCAGGATGATCTCGCCCTTGGCCTCGAGCTTGGGATAGATCGCGTAGATGCGGTTGAAGATGCGCAGCAGGGTGGACTTGCCGCAGCCCGACGGGCCGATGATGGCCGTCACCTTCTTCTCCGGGATGTCCATGTTGATGCCTTTCAGCGCATGGAACCCGTTGTAGTAGAAATGCAGGTCGCGCACTTGCAGCTTGGTCGGCGCCAGCGGGGCGGACGCTGCCGAGGATTGTGGATGGATGCCGGCGGCAGCGGGCTCAGTCATGGGACACCTTGTTGCGTGAAAGGACCAGACGGGAAGCAAGGCTCAGCAGCAGCACGAACATGGTGACCACGAACGCGCCGGCCCAGGCGATGGCGTGCATGGCCTCGCCCGGGTCGTTGGCGTACTGGTAGATCACCTGGGGCAGGCTGGACATCTTGTCCATCGGGTTGAAGGTCATGTAGTTGTTGCCGAACGCGGTGAACAGCAGCGGGGCCGTCTCGCCGCTGATGCGCGCCAGCGCCAGCAGTACGCCGGTGATGATGCCGGAGCGCGCGGCGCGCACCAGGATCTGCAGGGTGAGCTTCCACTGCGGGATGCCCAGCGACAGCGCCGCCTCGCGCAGGGTGGAGGGCACCAGGCGCAGCATCTCGTCGGTGGTGCGCACGATCACCGGCAGCGCGATCAAGGCCAGCGCGATGCCACCGGCCAGGCCGGAGAACGTGGTATTGCCACTGGTGAGTGTCGTGGTCGGCAACACCACGATGGTGTAGACGAACAGGCCCAGCACGATCGACGGCGCCGACAGCAGGATGTCGTTGAGGAAGCGGATCGACTGGCCCAGGCTGGTACGGTTGGCGTACTCGGCCAGCCAGGTGCCGGCCATCACGCCGATCGGCGTAGCGACGGCGATGCCGATGAAGTCGATGATCAGGCTGCCGACCATCGCGTTGAGCAGGCCACCTTCCTCACCGTAGGCGGTGATCTTGGTGAACAGGTTGAGGTTCAGTGCGCCGATGCCCTGGCGCAGGGTTTCCCACAGGATCCAGGCCAGGAAGATCAGGCCGATCAGGGTGGCCACCATGCTCAGCGACAGCGCCACCAGATTGGTGATGCGCCGGCGCGTGTAGAGGAACGAACTGCTGCTCATCAGCGACCCTCCTTGTGAGCCAGCTGGCGCAACATCAGGCGCGCGATCAGCAGCACGATGAAGGTGACCACGAACAACAGGAACGCCAGCGCCATCAGGGTGGATTTCTGCAGACCGGCCGCTTCACTGAACTGGTTGGCGATGGTGGAGGCGATCGATGCGCCCGGGTCGAGAAGAGAGGGGGACAACTGCATCGCGTTGCCCAGCACGAAGGTCACCGCCATGGTCTCGCCCAGCGCGCGGCCCAACCCCAGGAAAATGCCGCCGATCACCGCCGAGCGGGTATAGGGCAACACGATGTCCCAGGACACTTCCCAGGTGCTGGAGCCCAGCGCATAGGCCGATTCCTTCAGGCGCGAAGGCACCGTCTGGAACACTTCGCGCATCACCGAGGAGATGAACGGGATGATCATCACCGCGAGCACGATGCCGGCGGTGAGTACGCTGGCGCCGAACGGGTAGTCACTGCCGAACAGCTTGCCGACAAAGGGCACGTGCTGCGCTACCCACGACAGCTTGCCATCGTCGGGCTTGCCGCCCAGGTAGTTGGTCAGCCATGGCTTGATATGGTCGGCGAAGAAGGGCGCGAAGATGAAAAGGCCCCACATGCCGTAGATGATCGAAGGGATGCCGGCGAGCAGCTCGATGGCCGAGGCCACCGGCGTACGCAGCCACGGCGGCGCCACTTCGGAAAGATACAGCGCGATGCCGAAGCTCACCGGCACCGCAATCAACAGCGCGATCAGCGAGGTGGCAATGGTGCCGTAGACGGGGACGAGGGCGCCGTAGGTATCGGTGCTCGGGTCCCAGGCGTCGCTGACCAGGAAGTGCCAGCCGAATGTACTGAATGCATGACGGCCGCCCCATAGGGTGGCGCCTGCGGCGCCGAGCAGGCAGGCCAACACCAGCAGGGCACAGCCCTTGAGCAGCCAGCTGAACAGGCGATCATGCCGCGCGTCGCGATGTGCACGCGCTTCCTGTGCCATGGTCGAGGCGGCAACGCCTACATTCGCTTGCATGTGATGACGATCCCTCAGGATTCGGGTCCGGCCGGCGCGAGGGCCTGTCCGGTCGGTGGACGATGCACCACTGCGTGGTGCCTTTCAACAACAGGCCGCCCGAGATGACTCGGGCGGCCCATGCCGTGCGATCAAGCGTTCAGGGTAGGCCTCGCCGGTTGCCGTAGCATGACCGTCGAGACGGTTACCTCAGTGCTTGTACTCGGAACTCCAGTAGGCCTCGATCTTCTTGACGAGGGTGTCCGGCAGCGCGACATAGTCGAGCGAGGCGGCGTCCTTCTGGCCGTTCTCCAGCGCCCACTTGAAGAAGTCGAACGCCACCTTGGTGTGCTCGGCATTCTTCGGGCTCTTGTACATCACAATCCAGGTGGTGGCGGTGATCGGCCAGGCCTGCGCACCCGGGGCGTTGGTCATGATCAGGTTGAAGTCCTTGGCGCTGGCCCAGTCCGCAGTGGCGGCGGCAGCGGCGAAGCCTTCGGCGCTCGGGGCCACGAACTGGCCGGCGGCGTTCTTCAGGTTGATCCAGCTGATCTTGTTCTTCACCGCATAGGCGTACTCGACGTAGCCGATCGAACCCTTGATCTGCTTGACGTACTGCGACACGCCTTCGTTGCCCTTGCCACCCACGCCGGTCGGCCAATCAACGGCCGTGCCGAACTTGACCTTGGTCGCCCACTCGTTGCTGACCTTGGACAGGTAGTTGGTGAAGTTGAACGAGGTGCCCGAGCCGTCCGAGCGATGCACCACGGTGATCTTGCCGGCCGGCAGGTTCACGCCGGCATTCAGCGCGGCGATCTTCGGATCGTTCCAGCTGGTGATCTTGCCGAGGAAGATATCGGCGAGGGTGGGGCCATCGAGCTTGATCTGGCCGGCTTCGATGCCCGTGATGTTGACCACCGGCACGATGCCGCCGACCACCACCGGGAACTGGCCCAGGCCGAACTGCGCCAGGTCTTCAGCCTTCACCGGTGCATCGGTGGCGCCGAAGTCGATGGTGCCTTCCTTGATCTGGGCCACGCCGGCACCTGAGCCGACGGACTGGTAGTTGAGCTTGTTGCCGGTCTTCTCGGCATAGCCGGCGGACCACTTCGAGAGCACCGGGTAGACGAAGCTCGAGCCAGCGCCGGTGATATCCGTGGCGTGGGCGGTCATGCCGAACAGCGATGCTGCGGCGAACACAGCAGTCGTGCCGATGCGAGACAAGGATTTGGTTGAGGTCAACACGGTGGCTCCTAGGTGAAGGTATCGGGGGATTCCCGCCCTTCGTTATTTCATGCGCGACGTGTTGCAATGAAATGAGCTAAATGTTTCACCCATATGACAGCATGCCACTTGCTGTCATACCGTGCTGATTAAAAAGGGATTAAAGGAGTTCGCCCGAAACCGCGGGCCAGCCCCTGCTTCCCTTTACATGGATTCCATGCCTACCTGCTCGCGCTCGAAGGTTTCAAGCCGGCGCCAGCGATTGACGATGGTGCAGAACAGTTCGGCGGTGCGCTCAGCGTCATAGATGGCGGAATGCGCTTCACGCGTATCGAAAGGAATGCCGGCCGCCTGCACGGCCTTGCTCAATACGGTCTGCCCGAAGGCGAGGCCGCTCAGCGTGGCGGTATCGAAGCAACTGAAAGGGTGGAACGGGTTGCGCTTGTGGCCAACGCGCCGCACGGCGGCATTGAGAAAACCCAGGTCGAACGCGGCGTTGTGGCCGACCAGGATGGCGCGCTGGCAATCCATGTCGCGCATCGCGTCGCGGATGGGCTTGAACACGTGATCCAGCGCCAGGCGCTCGTCCAGCGCGCCGCGCAGCGGATTGTCCGGATCGATGCCGGTGATCTCCAGCGCGCGCGGGTCGATATTGGCGCCAGGGAAGGGCTGCACGTGCGCGGCGACGGCCGGCATGGGTTGCAGGTAACCCTCCGGCGTCATGCGCAATATGACAGCGGCGATTTCCAGCAGCGCGTCGCGCTCAGCGTCGAAGCCGCCGGTTTCCACGTCCACGACGACGGGCAGAAAGCCGCGAAACCGTTCGGCCATGCGGCCAGCCATGCTGTTGCAGAGATTTTCCATGGGCCAAGCATATCAGCCGACGTCACAGGCCCGGGACCGGTGTCGTCAGCGCACTGCGGGACGGCCTGGGCGGGCGGATGTCTTCGTTCTGTCACATAACATCCACATAACGGTAAAAGCGCAGCCGCATCCTGCGCTTCGACTTGGACGGCCGGAGATCGAAGGGGGCGGTCCAGGTGATTCCTACCTACATGCGGAGAATTTCCATGCGTTCCAAGTTGCTCGCGGTAGCGATTGCTGCCGGTTTGGGCGTTACCAGCCTTTACGCCTCCGCCGATCCGGCGCCGGCTTCGTCCACGAAGACCAGCCAGTCGTCGACCCAGGCTGCCGAAATCGAGGCGCTGAAGGCCCAGTTGCAGGCTCTCCAGGCCAAGGTGGTCGAGCTGGAGCAGCGTACGGACGCGCAGTCGGACATCAATGTGTCCACCGGCCAGGCCGTGGAAAACGTGCAGAAGCAGGTGGCTGCCACCGACGCACAGGTCAAGAAGTCGTCCGACAAGTTGTCCTACAAGGGCGTGAACATCACGCTGGGCGGCTTCCTCGCGGCCGAATCGATCTACCGTTCGGCCCAGGAAGGCGCGGACATCGCCTCGAACTACAGCGCGATTCCGTTCAAGAACGTGCAGACCGCGCACATGAACGAGTTCCGCATGACCGCACGCCAGAGCCGCCTCTCGGCGCTCGTGCAGGGTGACGTGAACCCCGATACGCATCTGGCCGGCTACGTCGAGCTGGACTTCCTGGGTGGCGCGCAGACCGCCAACTCGAACGAGAGCAACTCGTTCAACCCGCGCATCCGCAACGTCTACATGACCTCTGACTGGGACAACTCGGGCCTGCACCTGCTGGCCGGCCAGAACTGGTCGCTGCTCACGCTCAACAGCAAGGGCATCACGCCGCGCAGCGAGCTGACCCCGCCGCAGATCGACGCTCAGTACATCCCGGGCTTCACCTGGGCACGTCAGGCGCAGATCCGCCTGGTCAAGGATTGGGACAAGACCTACTGGCTGGGTATCTCGCTGGAGAACCCGCAAACCACGTTCTACGCCAGCCCGAACCAGGCCAATGCGCCGGTGCAGCAGACGGCTTACAACATCGGTGCCGGCTCAGGCTTCGACTCGGCCAACACCCTGTCGCTCAACCACATCCCCGATGTGATCGTGAAGTTCGCCGCTGATCCGGGCTTTGGCCATTACGAAGTGTTCGGCCTGGGCCGTGCCTTCTACAACCGCTACGCCGTCAACGGTAGCTACCAGAACCACGATACGTATGGCGGCGGCTGGGGTCTCGGCGTTGTGCTGCCGTTGATCGACAAGACCCTCGACTGGCAGTTCTCCGGCATGGACGGCAAGGGCATCGGCCGTTACGGCAGTGCCCAGCTCTCCGACGTGACCTTCAGCCCGAACGGCAACATCGCTCCGATCAAGGAGAACATGATGCTGTCCGGTCTGACCTGGCACGCCAACTCCGACGTGGACGTCTATCTGTTCGGCGGCCGCGAAGCGGCGAGCAAGAAAGATTTCCAGGCCTACAACAAGGGCCTCGTGCAGCTCGGTTACGGCAACCCGGCCTACAACAACAGTGGTTGCGACATCGCCGGCGGCACCTGCGTGGGCAACGCTCGCGAAATCTGGCAGGGCACGGCTGGCTTCTGGTGGAAGTTCTACCAGGGCAAGTTCGGCAAGATGCAGTTCGGTGCGCAGTACTCGTACACCCAGAAGGAAGCGTTCCCGGGCCAGGGCTTCATCAACGGCGTGAGCGGCCCGGTTGCCAACGGCATCTCCTCGCCGAAGGCCACGGAGAACATGTTCTTCACGTCTTTCCGCTACTACCCGTTCTAAGCAGCACGTTTATCGGAAGGGAGTTCGACCCAGGGATGGAGAGACGGCGGGCTTTGCCCGCCGTTTCGTTTTTTGCGGGCCGTGCATTCATCGCGACGAAGATGAATGCCGGCCTGCCTGCGGCATCGAAAGCGCATCACGTCCATCGCAAACACTTGCGATGGACGTCCATGTTCCGATAGCTTTGACGCCATGTCTCCGCGTCATCGTTTCCATCCTCTGCATGTGATGTTGTCGTGCCTGTTTGGCCTGCTGTTGCTGGCCATGGCATGGCCGCGCGCGGCGCACAGCGCGGAATTGGCGCACAAGGCATCGGCAACGCACGCGATGGTCGTCATGCACGATGACGTCCCGGACGCCGGCGCGGACGACGACAGTGCGTCGCTGTTGCTGGAAGACAACGGCGGCATGGACGACCTGCTGCATCTGCCCGCCGCGCTCGATGCAAGCCTTGTTCCCGCAGCCTCCGCCGTACCCGCGGCGGGTCCCTACGCGGTGCGCCAGCGCGACATCGCGCTGCTGCTGCGCCCTCCTGAAGCGGCCTGACGCGGCCGCCGCCCATTGGCACCGCCGCATGACCGCATGGTCATGTTCGCCGGAGCGAGTGCCGGGCTATTGAACGCCTGATCCGCTTCATCTCGACGGACGCACGTCCGCCGACGGGCGGCCGCCCGTTTCCAGTCTCCGTGTTCCTTTCCGAATGACATCGGCGGGCTCGACCCGCCGACGGCCCCCTATGCAATTGAGGTTATCGCCATGAATCGTCTAATCCAGGGTTTCGAGCAGTTTCGCAAAGAGGTCTTCCCGAGTCAGCGCGCGTTGTTCCGCAAACTGGCCGAGGGCCAGAGCCCCAGCACCATGTTCATCACCTGCGCCGACTCGCGCGTGATGCCCGAGATGATCTTCTCCACCCAGCCGGGCGAGCTGTTCGTCTATCGCAACATCGGCAACATCGTGCCGCCGTACGCACAGCACGTGAGCGGCGTGGTGGCGGCGATCGAGTACGCGGTGAAGGTGCTCAAGGTCAGCCATATCGTGATCTGCGGACACTCCGATTGCGGCGCCATGAAAGCGTTGCAGCATCCGGAGCGGGTGCAGGACATGCCCTCGGTCGCCGCGTGGATGAAGCACGCCGATGTGGCGCGTTACGTGGTGGAACAGAACGGCCCGGGCCTGCATGGGGCCGATAGCCTGCGCCGCCTGACCGAAGAGAACGTGGTGGGCCAGCTCGAACATCTGCGCACGCTGCCGGCAGTGGCGGCGGCAATGTCGTGCGGGCAGCTCAGCATCCATGGCTGGGTCTATGACATCGCCCATGCGGAGCTGCAGGCGTTCGACGCGCAGCAGGGCCGCTTCGTGCCGGTCGAACCGGGCAAGGGCGTACCGGCCGCCACGCCGCATGCGCGTTTCTCCATGCCCGCGGCGTCGGCTGCCTGAGGAGCGGTGGCGATGAGTCGTTATTTTTCACAAGGACTGTTCGGGCGCGACCTGCTCGGTTCCATCGTGGTGTTCCTGGTGGCGTTGCCCTTGTGCATGGGCATCGCCATCGCCTCGGGCATGCCGCCTGCCGCAGGCCTGATGACCGGCATCATCGGCGGCATGGTCGTCGGTGTGTTCGCCGGCTCACCGTTGCAGGTCAGCGGCCCCGCCGCCGGCCTGGCGGTGCTGGTGTTCGAGCTGGTGAGCCAGCATGGCGTGGCGGCGCTGGGGCCGGTGGTGTTGCTCGCCGGCCTGATCCAGATCGCGGCGGGCCTGTGCAGGGTCGGCGTGTGGTTTCGCATGTGCTCGCCGGCGGTGGTGGCCGGCATGTTGTCGGGCATTGGCGTGTTGATCGTCGCCTCGCAGCTGCACGTGCTGATCGATGCCGTGCCCAAGGCACGCGGCCTGGAAAACTTCGCCGCGTTGCCGGGCGCGATCATCGATGCGCTGCGGGGCGATGGTGGCAGCCTTGCCGCGATGGCCGTGGGCGTGGGCACCATGGCGATCATGCTGGGTTGGGAAAAGCTGCGTCCGGCCAGGCTCCGCTTTGTGCCCGGCGCGCTGCTCGCCGTGGTTGCGCTGACCGCCATCGTGCAGGTGATGGAGCTGTCCGTGAAGAAGGTGGACGTGCCGTCCAACCTGTTCGCCGCCGTGTCCATGCCTACGTGGAGCAGCCTGTCCGGCCTGCTCGAACCTTCGTTGCTGATCGCTGCGTTGACCTTCGCGTTCATCGCCAGTGCCGAGACGCTGCTCTCGGCCGCCGCGGTGGATCGCATGCACGAAGGCGCACGTACCCGGTATGACCGTGAACTGACCGCGCAGGGCATGGGCAACATGCTGTGCGGCCTGCTGGGTGCGTTGCCGATGACGGGCGTGATCGTGCGCAGCGCGGCCAATGTGCAGGCCGGTTCGGCGACGCGCATGGCGACCATCCTGCATGGTGCGTGGATACTGGTGTTCGCGCTGCTGCTGCCGTGGTTGATGCGCATGACACCGGTGGCATGCCTCGCCGGCATCCTGGTTTATACCGGCATCAAGATGGTGAACTTCCGGCAGGTGAAGGCGCTGGCGGTCTACGGCAAGGGCACGGCGTGGATCTACGTGGCGACCACCGTGGCGATCGTGGCTACGGATCTGCTGGCTGGTGTGCTGGTGGGCTTCGCGCTGTCGCTGTTCCGTCTGGCGCTGCATTCGTCGCGACTGAAGGTCGGGCTCGATCATCATGACGAGCCGGGCAGGGCATCGCTGCGCCTGGAAGGCTCCGCCACGTTCCTGCGCGTGCCCTCGGTGGCCCGCACGCTGGAACGCGTGCCGCCGAATACGCGCCTGCAGCTGGTGGTGGATCGTCTTCATCACGTGGACCAGGCTTGCCTGGAATTGCTACGCGAATGGAGTCGCAATGCTTCGTCGCGCGGTTGCGAACTGGTCGTGGACTGGCAGCAGCTCAACCAGCGTGTCGAAGGCGTAGGACGGGCGGCGTAGTCCGACCCGTCAAGCCGAGCCTGTTCGCGCCCCTCCCTCTCCTCGCGAGCAGGCTCCAAGGCCCCGGGCGGGCGCAACGGGTTGCGTCAGCGGGCCCGGGCGGTGCGCTCGAGCATGGCGGTATCGCTGCTCGGCAACTGGCTGGCATCCCAGCCGCCACCCACGGCACGGATCAAGTCCACGCTGGCCTGCAGGCGGCGCGTGCGCACCTGCTCGGCGCTGCGTTCGGCCTGCAGGGCGGCGGTTTGCGCGCTGACCACGTCGAGGTAATTGACCGCGCCTTCGCGATAACGGTTGGTGGCGATGGTTTGTGAATCGCGCGCCGAACGGGCGGCATCGTCTTCCTGGTGGGCTTCCTTGCCGAGCTGTTGCAGCAGGGTGAGGTTGTCTTCCACCTGCTGGAAGGCACCCAGCACGATGCCCCGATACTGGCCTGCGGCCGCGTCGAGTTCCGCTTGCGCCTCCCGTACCTTGGCGTGACGCAGGCCGCCATCGAACAGGCTCATGGCCAGCTCCGGCCCCAGCGCCCAGTAACGATTGCCTGCGGTAAGCAGCTCGCCCATGCCGGTGTCCTGCCAGCCGAGGGCGGCAGACAGGCTCAAGCGCGGGAAGAAGGCTGCGCGTGCCACGCCGATCTGCGCGTTCGCCGCGAACACACGCCGCTCGGCGGCGGCAATGTCGGGGCGACGTTCAAGCAGTTGCGAAGGCACGCCCAGCGGCATCGCCGGCACCTCCATCGGCGCGTGGCTCGGCGGCAGCGAGAAACTCGATGCCGGCACGCCCACCAGGCTGGCGATGGCATGCTGGGTGAGCGCGCGCTGCGCTTCCACTTCGGATACCTGCGCCATCGCATCGGACAGCTGCGTCTTGGCACGGCTGACATCCAGGCCGGAGGCCACGCCGCCCTCGAAGCGTCGCTGGGTAAGATCCAGGCCTTGCTGGTATGCGTTGAGCGTGTCCTTGAGGATGCGTTCCTGCACGTCGTAGCCGCGCAGCTGGATATAGAGATCGGCCAGCTGCGCCTCCAGGCTCAACCTGGTGGAGGCGAGGTCGGCGGCGCTGGCCGCGGCATCGGCCTTGCCCGCGGCGACCTCATTGCGCACGCGGCCCCACAGGTCCAGCTCGTATTCGGCGCCCAAACCCACGGTATCGGCGCTGTATTCGTTGGGCTGGTTGCTGCCGCGCAACGGACGATTATTGGACTGGCGATTGCGCAGGTCACTCGCGCCGACGCCCAGGTGCGGATAGAGATCCGAGCGAGCTTCGCCGACCAGGGCGCGCGCCGCGTCATAACGGGCCAATGCCACCGAGAGGCTGGGGTTGGCGGCATCGAGCTGCTGTTCCAGGCGATCCAGCTCGGCGTTGTCATACACCGACCACCACGGTCCGCGCGGTGCGGTGTCGGCGGGATGCGCCGGCGACCACAGGCCGTCCGCCGTCTGTCCCGCATAGGCCGTCGGCAATGGGCCCACATTGGGTTTCTGGTAGGTCGGTGCGAGCGAGCAGGCCGGCAGCACGGCGACCAGCGCCAGTGACAACAGTCGGCGCAGGTATGTCGGGAGAGAGGTGCGCGTCATATCGCTACTCCGCCTTGGCGGTGCCCGTCGCCGTGTCGGCGTTCTTCGCCACCTGTACACGGTCGCCCTGCATCAGCGAATCGGACGGATGATTGACGATGCGCTCACCAGCCTGCAGGCCCCGGTCGATCTGCAGGCGATCGCCAAGGTCCAGCGCAATATGCACGTCGCGCAGCTGCACCTTGCCGTCAGCGCCGAGCACGGCCACCTGTGGCCCCTGCGCGCGGAAGATCAGTACGGTGGCCGGCACCGTCATGGTGTGGCTGTGGTTGTCCATCGGCAGATGCACCTCGGCATAGGCACCCGGCAGCAGTTCGCCCTTGGGGTTGTCCACTTCGAACTGCGCCAGCAGCGCGCCGGAGGCCGGGTTGACGGCGCCGGAGTTGCCGATCAGGCGGCCGCTGAACTGCTCGCCCGGACGATCGGGCACATCCAGCTGCACGCTCATGCCCGGGCGGATCGCGTCGGCATAGCCCTGCGGCACCTCCACATACAGGCGCATGCGGCGAGTATCGGAAATGGTGAACAGGGCAGGGCTGCTCTCGCTGTTGGCGCTGATCAGGTCACCGATATCGGTGTTGCGCGCGGTGACGGTGCCGGCGAACGGCGCGGTAAGGTTCTTGAACGATTCCAGCGCAGCGATGCGATCGACGTCGGCCTGCGCCGCCAGCACATTGGCCTGGGCGGCTTCGGCTTCGCCGGCTTTCTCGTCGGCTTCCTGCTTGGATACCGAGTTGGAGGCCAGCAGGTTCTTCCAGCGCTTGTCGGTGAGCGCGGCCAGGCGCGCATTGGCCTTGGCGCGGGCCAACCCCGCCTTGGCCTGTTCGAACTGCTGGTCGAGTTCGGGCGTGTCGATCACCGCCAGTGTTTCGCCCGCGCCGACCTGGCTGCCGATATCGCGCTCCCAGCTTTTCAGATAGCCGCCGACGCGCGCATGGATCGGCGCGCTGATCCATGCATCCAGATGGCCGGGCAGGGTCATGGCCTGCTGGCCGGCACCGATCACCGGCGTGATCAGCTGCACGCTGGGTATGACCTGCGCGTCGGTCCATGTGACGACGCGGTGATAGTCATAGGCACGCACCGAAATGCCGGCGATGGTGGCGACCAGGCCCAGGCCCAGGCCGAGACGCACAGCGCGACCCAGCTTCGGCGGTCGCTGCGGCAGGGCAGGTGGGGCGTCATGCGACATGGATGGGTTCTCCAATCAGGGACTCGGAAGCGGTGTGGCCCTGTTCGCGGCCATGCACGATGCTGAAGACCACCGGCACGAACAGCAGGGTGGCGAACGTGGCGAACAGCAGGCCGCCGATCACGGCGCGGCCCAGCGGTGAGTTCTGTTCCTGCGTCAGCGCCATCGGCAGCATGCCGATGATCATCGCCAGCGCAGTCATGCAGACCGGGCGGAAGCGGGTGAAGCCGGCTTCGAGCGCGGCCTTCACCGCGTCGCCGTGCTCGGCCAGCCGTTCGCGGCAGAAGCTCACCACCAGGATCGAGTTGGCGGTGGCCACGCCCATGCACATGATGGCGCCGGTGAGCGCGGGTACCGACAGCGTGGTATGGCTGATGAACAGCATCCACACGATGCCGGCCAGCGCGGCGGGCAGGGCGGTGATGATCACGAACGGATCGAGCCACGACTGGAAGTTCACCACGATCAGCAGATAGATCAGCACGATCGCGCCGACCAGGCCGAAGATCAGGCCGCCGAACGCCTCGTTCATCGTATCGACCTGGCCATGCAGGCTCACCACGGTGCCCTTGGGGCGCGCCGAGGCCCACTGGTCGAGCACCTTCTGCACGCCGCCGGCGACGGCGCCCAGGTCGCGGTCCTGCACGGCGGCGTAGATATCGAACGACGGCATGATGTTGTAGTGCGTCACCACCGCCGCGCTCGGCACCCGCGTGAAGGTGGCGAGGCCGCCGAGGATCTGGCTGGCGCCGTTGCCGGCCGGCGTCACCGGCAGGCTGGCGAGGTCGGCCATGCTGTCCATCTTGTACTGCGGTGTGGCGGCGACGATGGGATACGACACGCCGTTCTTCGGGTTGAGCCAGAACGCCGGCGCCACCTGCGAACTGCCCGCCAGCGAAGCCACCATGCTGTTGGTGACATCGCGTTCGGTGACGCCCAGTTCATCGGCGCGCGTGCGGTTCACCTGCACGTCCAGCTGCGGGTAGCTGGTGCTCTGCTGCAGGCGTACGTCGGCGATGCCGGGCACGTCGCGCAGATGCTGCATGATTTCCATCGCATAGGCCTGGTTGGCCGCCAGGTCGCGACCGGCGATGGACACGTCCAGCGGTGCTGGCGCGCCGAAGTTGAGGATCTGCGAACTCATATCCGCCGGCAGGAAAGCGAACTGGGTGCCCGGGAACTCACGCGGCAGGCGCGCGCGCAGCTGCTTGACGAACTCCGCGGTGGGCGCGTGGCCTTCCTTCAGCACGACCTGGATGTCGCCATCCTGCGGGCCGATGGTGCCGCTGGCGTTGTAGACCATGTTCACGCCGCTGAGCGGCAGGCCGATGTTGTCGATCACCGTGTCCAGCTGGTCGGGCGGAATCACCCGGCGGATGGCCGCCTCGATGTGGTCGAACTCCGCCGCGGTTTCTTCCACGCGCGTACCCATCGGGGCGCGCACGTGCATGGCGATGGCGCCGGCATCCACCTCGGGAAAGAAGTCGCGCCCCAGCAGCGGCACCAGCGCGAACGAGGCCAGCACGAAGGCCAGGAAGCCGGTCACGAAACGGCGCCGCTGATCGAGTGCCACCGTGAGGGTAGCGTGGTAGACGTCGCGGAGCTGGGCAAAGCGACGCTCGAAACCCTGCTGGAACGCCACCATCGACGCGACCAGTGCCCCGCGCCTGCGCGGCAGGTGCTGGTCGCCCTCGTGATGGTTGAGGTACTCGTCTTCCGGATGATCGCCCGGGCCAGGCTCCACCTGGTGCGGCTTGAGCAGGTACATCGCCATGGTCGGCACCAGCGTGCGCGACAGGATGAACGACGAGGCCATGGCAAAGATCACCGCCAGCGCCATCGGGCGGAACAGGAAGCCGGCGATGCCGTCGAGCATGAACATCGGCACGAACACGATGCAGATGCACAGCAGCGACACGAAGGCGGGCGTCACGATCTGCCTGGCGCCGTCCATGATCGCGGTATGCACGTCCTTGCCTTGCTCCAGGTGCCAGTTGATGTTCTCGATGGTCACCGTGGCGTCGTCCACCAGGATGCCCACCGCCAGTGCCAGGCCGCCCAGCGTCATCACGTTGAGGGTCTGTCCGGTGGCCGACAGCAGCGCGATGGCCGAGAGGATCGCCAGCGGTATCGACACCGCGATGATCACGGTGGAGCGCCAGCTGCCCAGGAACACCAGGATCATCACCGAGGTGAGCAGCGCGGCGATGATGCCTTCGCGCGCCACCGAGGTGATCGCGGCCTTCACGAAGAGGGACTGGTCGCTGAGCAGGGAGATCTTCAGCGCCGGCGGCAGCGATTCCTTCAGCAGCGGCAGCAGTTGCTTGATGCCGGCCACCACCGAAAGCGTGGATGCATCGCCCACCTTCAGCGCCGGCATCAGCACGGCGCGATGGCCATCCACGCGTACCACGTTGGTCTGCGGCGCGGCGCCGTCGCGCACGTGGGCCACCTCGCCGATGGTGATGGTGGCGCCGTGCACCGTCTTCACCGGCAGCTGGTTCAGTTCGGCGATGGCCTCGGGGCTGTTGTTGAGCTGCACGTGGTATTCGTAGGTGCCGATCTTGGCCGTGCCCACCGGAATGATCTGGTTCTGCGCCGCCAGCGCGTTGCTCACGTCCTGCGCCGACAGGCCCTTGGCGGCCAGCGACTGCGGATCGAGATCCAGCGTCACCTGGCGCTGCGCGCCGCCATAGGGCGTGGGCACCGCCACGCCGGGCACCGAGGTCAGCGTGGGACGCATCAGGTTCAGGCCGAGGTCGAGAATCTTCGCCTCCGACAGCTCCTTGCTCGACAACGCCATCTGCAGGATCGGCACGGTGGAGGCGTTGTAGTTGAGGATCAGCGGCGGCGTGATGCCGGGCGGCATCTGCTTGAGCACGGTCTGCGAGATCGAAGTGACCTGTGCGGTGGCGGTGCGGATGTCCACCCCGGGCTGGAAGAAGATTTTCACGATGCCCATGCCGGGCAGCGACTGCGATTCGATGTGCTCGATGTTGTTGACTGAAGTACTTAGCTGGCGCTCGTAGTAATAGACCACGCGGCCGGACATCTGGTCCGGCGGCAGGCCGTTGTACGACCACACCACGCTGATCACCGGGATGCCGATATTGGGGAAGATATCGGTGGGCGTGCGCAACGCCGCCAGCGGTCCGGCGATCAGGATAAGCAGCGCCAGCACGATGAAGGTGAGCGGTCGCGAAAGGGCGATGCGGACAAGGCCAAGCATGAGAGGGGTTCCGGCTATGCATCGGCGCGCAGGGCGCCGCGGCGTGACGGCGGGCCGTCACATCGATGAAGTACGGGAAACGGCTGGAATCAGCGGGGCGGTCCGGAACCGTGCGGCAGGTAGCGGCAGATGGTCATGGCATGGCTCGATGCGGGGCGTGGGCCCGATGCGGCCATCATGGCAAGGCAGTCTTGTGGAAACCTTTTGGATGACTGAAAGCTTGCCCCCCGCGCTGCTCCCTCCCCTGCATGCAGGGGAGGGTTGGGGAGGGGTGCTTCACGCTGACGGAATAGCTCCCCTTCCCAACCTCCTCTTGCGAGCGGGGGGAAGGACAAAGCGGCTCAACCAGGCACGACTGCCATGCGAATACGCACCAGCAATCCCCGTCCCAGCGGCGATGCCAGCAGCTCGATCGAGGCGTCGTGCAGTTCGATCGCGCGCTGCACGATACTCAGGCCCAGCCCGAAGCCGCGGGTGGCGCTTTCCACTTCGCGATGAAAGCGCTGGAATACGGCCTGCCGGCGGTCTTCGGGAATGCCCGGGCCGTTGTCGCAGATATCGATCACCGCCTGCGTGCCCTCGCGGCGGATGGCCACCTCGACCTGGCCGCTGGCCTCGGTGTAGCGCAGGGCATTCTCGATCAGGTTGCGCAGCATCGCGGTGAGCGCGACCTCGTGGCCGAGCACGGCGATGGGGGCGTCGTCGTGGCTGAGGCTGACCGCGATGTCTTTTTCGGCGATCAGCGGCGCCAGCTCTTCGATCACTTCCGTGGCGATGCGCGCCACGTCCAGCCGCGTGCGCTGCTGCGAGGCGGCGCCGGCCTCCAGGCGGGCCATGGCCAGGATCTGTTCGATGCGACGCGCAAGACGGGCCATGCTTTGCTGGGCGTGCCGCACGGTGAACGCCACCTCGGCGGGATCGTCGGTGATCATCGCGCTTTCCAGGTGGATCATGGTCGCGGCCAGCGGCGTGCGCAGCTCGTGCGCTACGTCGGTGGCGAAACGGTGCTCGCGTTCCAGCGCATCCTCCAGCCGTTCCAGCTGCTGGTTGAGCGCCACGATCAGCGGCTTGATCTCCTGTGGGGCGTAGTTTGCCGGCATCGGCTTGCGGCTGCCCGGCGTGCGCCGATCCAGCATCTCGGTGAGCAGGGCTACCGGGCGCAGGCCGCGTTTCACGGCGAGGCTGACCAGCAGCGCCAGCAACGGCAAACCGATCAGCAGCGGCAAGGTGTGTTCGATGACCAGTCCGCGCGCGATATCGCGGCGATTGTCCGAGCGCTCGCCGATGCGTATCACCAGGTTGGCGCGGTTCTGCAGGGTGAAGGTGCGCCACAGGCCACCGTCGTGCTGTATGTCGCGAAAGCCGCGCTCATCGCGGGTGGGCGGTGGCAGGTCGGTGAGGTTCGAGGTGGCGGCGATCAGCTCGCCCTGCGGGTCGTAGGCCTGGAAACCCACTTCGGGCTCGTAGTTGTGCGGATGTACCGACACCACCACGCCCTTGTGCTGGGCGTCGGCGGCCTGCGGAATGCCCGGCAGGTCGGCATCGTGCAGCGGCAACTGGCCATGCGCGATCAGCGTGCCCAGCGTGCGGCCGGCCTGGGCCAGGCGTCCGTCCAGCAACTCGTTCATCTCGCGCAGCTCGCGGCGGTAGCTGATCCAGCCGAGCGGAATGAGCACGGCCACCATCACCGCGATGATCAGCCAGGTCAGGCGCGTGCGCAGGCTGGCGGGGTGGGAGCCTGTGCTCATTGCGGCTCGCGGGGAATCATGTAGCCGATGCCGCGCACGGTGTGGATCACTTCCGGGCTGAGCTTGCGCCGCAGCCAGTGCACCTGCACTTCGATGGCGTTGCGTTCGACGAGGGTGTCCAGGCCGTAGACCGAATTCTCCAGCGTCTCGCGCCGCACGATGCGTCCCGCGCGCTCCATCAGCACGCGCAGCAGCGCGAACTCGCGGCGGGTAAGGCTGACCCGTTCGCCGCGAAACTCCACTTCGGCGGTGGCCAGGTTGAGGCGCAGCCCGCCCACTTCGACGAGATTGTCGGCCAGCCCCTGGGTGCGCCGCGTCAGCGAGCGGATGCGAGCGGACAGCTCGCCCAGGTGGAACGGCTTGACCAGGTAATCGTCCGCGCCCAGGTCGAGGCCGCGGATGCGCATTTCCAGCGCATCGCGTGCGGTCATCACCAGCACCGGCGTCTTCACGCCGGCGCGACGCGCTTCGCCGAGCACGTCCAGGCCGTCCTTGCCGGGCAGGCCGAGATCGAGCAGCACCAGGTCGACCGGATCGCCACGCAGGGCCTCGGTCGCCTCGCGACCGTCGCGCAGCCAGGTCACGGCGTAGGACTGGTGCTCCAATGCGTGCTTGATGGCGGCGCCCAGCTCGGCATCGTCCTCAACCAGCAGAATATGCATGCCATACCACCCGTGTCGGTCCTGGGGTTGCGCGATGAAGGAAGGTCCACCGCCCGGCGCATCATCCATGGCCATCCTTTTGTGGAACTTTTGCCGATGGAGCGGCTGCCGCAGCCGTCACGTTGGCGCGTGAGACACGCCAACGTCAATGGGGCGTGCCGCATAAAGAAAGACGGCGGATGGTTGGTCCGCCGTCTTTCTCCCTGTTTTGCGCCAGTTGTGCGGCGCCCGTGAAGGTGGTTTGCGCGTGGCTATTCAGGGACTCTTCGCCAGCGCGGCGGTCAGAATGGCATTCCTGAGATCGGCCTGGCTCATCGCGGCACCCTGCGACTGATTGATCGCCACGGCCTTGATCGACTGCGGTTTGAGCATAAGGTGGCGCTGCACTTCCCAGCTATCGGCCTGGCGTTGCGCCCGCGCGAAATCTTCGGGAGAGTTTCCGACGAAACCAATGACGGCATAGCCGTTGAGATCGACGGTATAGGTTTCAACGGCGGCATTGGCCTGACCCACACAGGCGATGCCAAGCGCGATGACGACGGGGATGATCAAGCGCTTCATGGTAGAGCCTCCTAACGGGGATGGTCTTCCGGGGGAGGCTCGAAGATAGACTCCACGCGCACTCAAGACTTGAGGAAGTCGCGCGAAACGCTGAGGAAATCATGAGGCTTTGCCGCGCCAATGGTCCGTACCGTGCCGTTGGTCATGCGGCGACCGTCTTGTCCTTGTAACGACACAGGTCGCGTATGACGCACTGCGGACAATCGGGCTTGCGTGCCTTGCACACGTAGCGGCCATGCAAGATAAGCCAGTGATGCGCATCCTGCTTGAACTCGGCCGGCACCACTTTCTCCAGCTTGTCCTCCACCGCGCGCACATCCTTGCCGGGTGCGAGGCCGGTGCGGTTGGCCACGCGGAAGATGTGCGTATCCACGGCGATGGTCGGATGGCCGAACGCGGTATTGAGCACGACGTTGGCGGTCTTGCGCCCGACGCCGGGCAGCGCCTCCAGCGCCTCGCGCGTGCGCGGCACCTCGCCGTGATATTGCTCGACCAACATGCGGCACAGCGCGATCACATTCTTGGCCTTGCTGTTGTACAGGCCGATGCTGCTGATGTACTGCTTGAGCTTGTCCTCGCCCAGATCGAGGATCGCCTGCGGCGTGTTAGCAACGGGATAAAGCTTTTTTGTCGCCTTGTTCACGCCCACGTCGGTGGCTTGCGCGGACAGCACCACCGCCACCAGCAGCTCGAATGGCGTGGTGTAGTCGAGCTCGGTGGTGGGGTGCGGATCCAGCTCGCGCAGGCGGGTGAACAGCTCGACGACGTCGGCCTTCTTCACGTGGATTTTCCTTGTTGCCTGGCGCGCGCACGGGCGAGTGCCGCAAGCACGGGATTGGTTTCGGCAGCGGCGGCGACTTCTGCCTTGCGCGCGGCCAGTTCCGCGTCGCGCTGCGCCTGCTCGTGTGCAAGTCGCGCCTCGCGTCGCTGGAAGTGCGCGCGGGCGGCATCGGCATGGGCCGGATCATTCACCTGCGCCAGCGGCATGGGCTCAAGCACGATGCAATCGACCGGGCAGGCCGGCACGCACAGTTCGCAGCCGGTGCAATCGTCGGCGATCACCGTGTGCATCAACTTGGCCGCGCCGACGATGGCATCCACCGGACAGGTCTGGATGCACTTGGTGCAGCCGATGCAGTCGGCTTCCACGATGCGCGCCAGCATGCGTGGCTTCTCGATGCCGTGTTGCGGATCGAGCGGCAAAGGGGACACGTCCAGCAGCGCGGCGAGACGGGCGATGCCGGCGGCACCGCCCGGCGGGCACTGGTTGATCTTCGCCTCGCCGCGCGCGATGGCTTCCGCATAGGGGCGGCAGCCGTGGTAACCGCATTGTTCGCATTGCGTCTGTGGCAGCAGCGCGTCGATGCGGTCGGCCAGCGTCATGGGGATCTTTAGCGAACGGTAGCGCCCGGCTTCGCGCCCTGGTCGGCGTCCAGCAGGAACAGATCGCTGCCACCGTCGCCGGCCGACAGGATCATGCCTTCGGACAAGCCGAAGCGCATCTTGCGCGGCGCCAGGTTGGCGATGAACACCACATTGCGGCCCACCAGCTTCTCCGGTTCGCCATAGGCGGCGCGGATGCCCGAGAAGATCTGGCGCGTGCCCAGCGGGCCGGCGTCCAGTTCGAAGCGCAGCAGCTTGTCCGAGCCGTCCACGAATTCGCAGGCGGTGACCTTGCCGATGCGCAGGTCGAGCTTGGCGAAATCGTCGATGGCGATGATGGCGGCGCCGTCGACGGCAGCTGACGGTGCGCTGGTGCTGGCTTCACTCATGGTCTTGCTCGATTCCTTGGATTTCCTGGGGGCGGGCTTGGTTTCGGCGGGCGCGAGGGAATCCTTCGACGCTTCCACCATGGCCTCGACGTGCTTGGGATCGATGCGGCCGAGCAGCGGCTCGAACGCATTGATGGTGTGGTTGTGCAGTTCGGCGCGCGCGTCGTCGAAGCCGGCGATCGGCGCGGCGAGGAAACGCTCCGCCGCCTCCACCGTGGCCGGCAGCACCGGCTTGAGCAGGCCGGCCAGCAGGCGGAACGCGGCCAGCGCGAACGAGCACACCTGGTGCAGTTCGTCGCGGCGCGTTTCGTCTTTGGCGATGGCCCATGGCGCCTTGGCGGCGATATGGCCGTTGACCAGGTCGGCCATGGTCACGAAGCGACGGGAGACTTCCGCGAACTCGCCACTGTGGTAAAGCCCAGGCACGTCGCCATACAGCGACAGCAGCTCGCGCCACAGTTCCTGTTCCTGGGTGCTGAAGGCGGGCGCCAGGCGTCCGTCGAAATACTTGTGCACGAAGCCCGCGGTGCGGCTGGCGATGTTCACCCACTTGCCGACCAGGTGCGAGTTGACGCGCTCCTCGAAGGCCTTGAGGTCCAGGTCCACGTCCACCGGCGTATCGCTCAGCAGGCTGGCGAAGTAGTAGCGCAGGTATTCCGGGTGCAGCCCGGCATCCAGGTAGGTGCGTGCCTGGATGAAGGTGCCGCGCGACTTGGACATCTTCGCGCCGTTGACCGTGAGATAGCCGTTGACGTGCAGCGCGGTGGGTGTGCGGAAATTCGCGCCGTGCAGCATCGCCGGCCAGAACAGGCCGTGGAAATTGATGATGTCCTTGCCGATGAAGTGGTGCATCTCGGCGCGGCTGTCCGGCGCCAGGAAATCCTCGAACTTCAGGTCGGCGCGGTCGCACAGCGCCTTGAAGCTGGCCAGGTAGCCCACCGGCGCGTCCAGCCATACGTAGAAGTACTTGCCCGGCGCATCGGGAATGGGGAAGCCGAAGTAGGGCGCGTCGCGCGAGATGTCCCAGTCCTTCAGGCCGCCGTCCAGCCACTCGCGCAGCTTGGCCACTACGCCGCTGTTGGCCACCGGCTGGCCATGGGTGAGCTTGCCGGCGAACCAGTCGCGCAGCAGCGGCTCGAACTTGCCCAGTTCGAAGAAGTAATGTTCCGAATCGCGCAGCACCGGCGTGGCGCCGGACATCACCGAATAGGGGTTGACCAGGTCGGTGGGCGCGTAGGTGGCGCCGCAGTGCTCGCAGTTGTCGCCGTACTGGTCGGGCGTGCCGCAGTTGGGGCAGGTGCCCTTGATGTAGCGGTCCGGCAGGAACATGTCCTTTTCCGGATCGAACAGCTGCTGGATGTCGCGGCGCGCGATGAAGCCGCCATCGCGCAGGCGCGTATAGATCAGCGAGGCGAGTTCGCGGTTCTCTTCCGAATGGGTCGAGTGGTAGTGGTCGAAGGCCACGCCGAACGCGGCGAAATCCGCCTCGTGGCTGGTGCGGATGCCTTCGATATAGGTCTCCGGCGACATGCCGGCCTTTTCCGCCGCGAGCATGATCGGCGTGCCATGCGCGTCATCGGCGCACACGTAGATCGCCTCGTTGCCCTGCATCCGCTGCGCGCGCACCCAGATATCGGCCTGGATGTAGCCCAGCAGATGGCCCATGTGCAGCGGGCCATTGGCATAGGGCAGGGCATTGGTGACGAGTAGGCGACGGCTCATGGGCGGTGGCAGCTCCGTGGGGCCGTCCATTATGGCATGCGTGTCGTGACGACGCCCCGGGCCTTTGCGTTCCAGACGGCTCTGTGGCGCACCTCAGCGGGAAGTGGGTGAGCGACGCCAGCAGGCGATAGCCAAGGCCAGCATCGCCGTTGGTAGCCACACCCAGAGCAGTTCCGACGTCATCACGGTCCAGCCTTGGGTGCTGAAGAACCTGCGGCCGATGGGGGACACGGCGATGGGCCGAAACGGCGCGAACCAGCGCTGGTCGCTAAAGGGCCACCACAGCGCCACGCCAAGACCGCCATCGGTGCAGGCGTCCAGCAATGGGTGGGAAAGGGCGGCCAATCCCACAAACCCCAGGCTGCGCCAGGGTGAGCTGTGCAATTGCCGATGACCGAGCGCGGCGAGTAAGCCGAGCATCAACGCGAAGGCTACCGAGTGCAGGGCGCCGCGATGGCCAAACGCGCTCGCATACGGTATGCCGAGCCTGAAGGCGATTACATCGGTATCGGCAAGCATCGCGGCGACGCTGCTCGCCGCCAGAAGGCGACCGCTGACGCGGCGGGGCCCCGTGGCGACGCCGAGCATGAGCGGTACGGCGGCGTGGGTGAACAAGGTGGGCATGCTTGCGATCCTCGCTGTAAAAGATTCCTTGTGAAGGAGCTTGCCGTGCTTGGCGGTCGCCGGCATGGCGCATAAGTGGCAGGACGATGCGCCATGCCGGACGTTTGCATGTTGTTGCACGTTTTTATACATTTGATCCCGTTGCTGCTGCCCTGGGGGTCGTCGTGGAGTCCATGCCCGAAACCAGCCCGGTCAGCGCCGGTGGCGATGTGATACCGGCCGCCAGGCGTTCGACCCAGCTGATTTTCCTGGTGGCGGGCCTGGGCATGTCGGTATGGGCGCCGATGGTGCCCTACGCCAAGTCCCGGCTGGGGCTGGACGACGCGCAACTGGGGCTGGCGTTGCTGGCGCTGGGTGGCGGGCCGATGCTGTCGATGCCCTTGGTCGGGTGGATGACGCATCGCCTGGGCAATCGTTCGGTGATCGTCGGCGCGGGGCTGCTGATGTGCCTGGCGCTGCCATGGCTGGCGGTGGTGTCGAGCGTGACGGCGCTGGTGGCGGCGTTGTTGTATTTCGGCATCGTGCTCGGCGCCGTCGATGTGGCGATGAACGCGCATGCGGTGGATGTGGAACGGCTGGATGGTGGCCGCCTGATGTCCGGCTTCCACGGGCTGTTCAGCGTGGGTGGTTTGAGTGGTGCCGCCCTGATGAGCGGATTGCTGGCTGCCGGCATGTCGCTTGGGTCTGCGGCGGTGGCGGTCGCGTTGTTGCTTGCGGTGCTCGTGTGGTGGCTGCGCGGCGGCTTGCTGGCGGACGTGCATGAAGCCTCCGCGACACGGCGCACGGGTTTCCGCTTGCCGCATGGGCTGGTGTGGTTGCTCGGCCTGCTGTGCTTCGTCAGTTTCCTGTCCGAAGGCGCCATGCTGGACTGGAGCGCGGTGTTCCTGCGTGACTTCCGCGGCGTGGCAGCCGCCTCGGCGGGACTTGGCTACGCCTGCTTCTCCATCGCCATGGCGACGGGCCGGCTGGTGGGCGATCGGATCATTTCGCGCACCGGGCCGGTATGGGCGGTGCGTGCCGGTGCCGCTCTGGCTGCGGCGGGTTTCCTGTTGTCCGCCGGCGTGCCGGGGGTGTGGCCGTCGCTGGTGGGTTTCGTGCTGATCGGCCTGGGTGCATCCAACATCGTGCCGGTGCTGTTCAGTGCCGCGGGGCGCCTGCCGGGGACATCGCCGGCCATCGCCATCGCCATGGCCACCACGCTCGGTTATGCCGGCCTGCTCAGCGGCCCGGCCCTGATCGGTTTTCTTTCGCATGTCTGCAGCCTGCCCATCGCGTTTGCCGCGGTGGCGGGCCTGCTGTTGCTGGTGATGGCTTCGGCGAGGATCGTGCAGCGATGAGTGCCGTTGTCGACACCGTGATATTCGACCTGGGCAATGTGCTGATCGCGTGGGACCCGCGCCGGCTCTATCGCCAGTTGATCGACGACGAGGCGCAGCGCGAATGGTTCCTGCGCGAGGTATGCAACAGCGCCTGGAACGAGCAGCAGGATGCCGGGCGGCCATGGGCCGAAGCCACGGCGCTGCTGCGTGCCAAGTTTCCGCAACATGCCGACTGGATCGACGCCTATCACCACCGCTGGGAGGAAACCCTGGTCGGGCCGATCGAGGAAAGCGTCGTCCTGCTGGCGGCGCTCAAGGCGCGTGGTGTGCGCCTGCTGGCGCTGACCAACTGGTCGCAGGAAACCTTTCCGGTGGCACGCCGGCGCTACCCGTTCCTGCGGTGGTTCGAAGGCATCGTGGTGTCGGGTGAGGAGCGCCTGGTCAAGCCCGATCCCCGCATCTACCAGCGCCTGCTCGATCGTTATGCGGTCGATCCCGCGCGGGCGCTGTATATCGACGACTCAGCGCGCAACGTGGCCGCCGCCGAAGCGCTTGGCATGCGGGGCTGGTGGTTCCGCGATGCCGCCGGGCTGCGTGATTGCCTGACCGGGCTCGCCCTGCTCGAAGGCGAGGCACGACATGGCTAGGCAGCCGGTAATCGCTCCCGACAGCGGCATCCTGCCGGAGGAACGCCAGCAACGCATCCTGGCCGCGCTGCGCCATGACGGGCGCGTGGTGGCCGCCGAGCTGTCGGCCCGGTTTGCCGTGTCGGAAGACTCCATTCGCCGCGACCTGCGCGAGCTGGCGGCGCAGGGCCTGTGCAAGCGTGTGTACGGCGGGGCCTTGTTGCCGGCGGCCACGCCCACGCCGCTCAAGCAGCGACGCGGCGAGCACTCCGCGCGCAAGCTGATGCTGGCGCGCAAGGCGGTGAGCCTGGTGAGGCCGCGCCAGACCCTGTTGATCGATGCGGGCACCACCAATGCGGCCATTGCCGCCGCGTTGCCGATGGAGGCAGGACTCACCGTCATCACCAATGCGCCGCACATCGCGCAGCTGCTGCTCGATCGCGAAGGCTTCGCGGTGCTGCTGATCGGCGGTCGCATCGATGCATCGATTGGCGGCACGGTGGGAGCGCAGGCGGTGGAACAAGTGCGTCGCCTGCGTGCGGACCTGTGTTTTCCTGGCGCCTGCGCCATCGACGTGGCCCATGGTCTGTGGGGTTTCGACAGCGAGGAAGCGCTGTTCAAGCGCGCCATGATCGATGCCAGCGACGAGGCGGTGGTGGTGGCCACGGACGACAAGCTGGGCGTCGTCGCCACCCATCAGGTGGCCGAGTTGTCGCGCGTGCAGCACCTCGTGGTGGAACACTCGGCCGATCGCGCCACGCGCTCGGCATTTGCCACGCATGGCGTGGCGGTGCATCGGGCGGAGGCCGCTGCGGATTAGTTTTACTCGCGTTTTTTTAAGGACGCCTGGGCGGCCAAACGCACCGGCCGTCCGCGAGAGATGCGTCGCCGGTAAATTGTCGCCAGCGCCGGAATACTGGCGCTTTGGTTGACGGTCGATGCCATGCGTGGCATCGCATGTTCTTCCGCTTGGCCATGCGCAAGCCTTGCCGGCCGCTTCATGGCGCGGTTGCGGCAAGCATTACGTTTCTTTACACGGGCTGGCCCTGCCGCGGGCAGGGGGCTGGTCGATAACTTGCTAGTGATTGCCTTGCGATACTCCGGCCAGGGCGTTCGCGTCACCCGCGCAAGGATGGGTCTTGGTGTGATGCAAGTCGTCGGGCCTGGTGACTTGATGACTATCCAAACCTTTCACGGGAACCATCCAATGACCATCGGCACCGTTTCTAACAACACCAACAACTACTGGCTCAATCAGCTCAACCAGTCCACCAGCACGGCCACCGCCAGCGGCAGCACCAGCCAGGCCGGCAGCGCCTCGTCCGGCAACGGCCTGTTCGGTTCGATCTTCCAGGCGCTGAGCCAGCTCGGCGTGGGCGGCAGCACGAGTGCGACGGGCAGCGGCACGAGTACCAGCGCCAGCGCTTCCTCGGGCGGTACGTCCTCGACCCAGGATCCGGCGCAGGCCGCGTCGGCCTTCATGCAGAGCCTGATGGCGGCGCTGCAGGCGCAGAACAGCCAGGCGGCCAGCACCACGGCGACCACCGACGCCACCGCGGCGACGGGCGCCGTGGCCGGCACGACGGCGGCCAACCCGGCCGCCAATGCAGGCGCCGGCCAGTCGGCCGGGTTGCACCACGGCGGCGGACATCACCACCACGGCGGTGGTCACATGCAGAGCGACGTGCAGAGCCTGATCACCCAGCTGTCGTCCAGCAGTTCCAGCACGTCGACGTCGGGTTCTTCCAGCTCGACGCTCGATTCGCTGCAGCAGAGCTTCCAGGATCTGGTCGGCTCGCTGGGCGGTACAGGCAGCACCACGGCGACGCTCAGCAACTTCCTGCAGACGCTTTCGAGCGATCTGGGCGGCTCGTCGGCCTCCGGCTCGATTGTCAGCACCCAGGCCTGAGGCCCTAACGCATGAGGCCTGCCACCGGGGCAGGCCCCATGCTTAAACGAAAACCGGTAGGGCTTACGGCTGGCGTTCCCACACCTGGCTGCGACCCATCAGCGAGAAGCCGATGTAGCCGCGTACTTCCAGCTTGGTGCCGTTCTCGATGGTATGCAGCTTGACCTTGTAGACCTTGCCGCTCTTGGGATCGAGGATCTTGCCGCCGTCCCACACGTCGCCGTCCTGGCGCACGCCCCACATGATGTTCATGCCCTCGACCGGCTGGTTCTTGCGCTCGCCGTCGCAGTTCTTGCACAGCGGGTGCGGACCTTCGTCCGACTGCAGCACCTGCAGCACCGTGGCCTTCAGCTCGCCATGGTCATCGGTGATCTGCACGATGGATTTGGCCTTGCCGGTTTCGTCGTCGATGGTCTTCCAGGTGCCCACCGGGGTGTTCTCGGCGGCGAACACCGCGCCGGCGCACAGCAGCAGGCTTGTAGCGACAGCAAGGCGAAGCAGTGACTTCATGGTGGATCCTCCCGTACGAAACAGTATGGGCCGAGCCTGACCGACGCCGCGCGAGACAGTCAAGCTGCATTGCGAAAGCCGGGCGATGGGTCGGTGGGCCAGGGCTGGCATAATGGGCGACCACCCATGACAGTCCACCTATCGATATGACGCAGGCGAATGAAGCCCTGGTCCGCCAACTGCTTGGCGCGCTGGAAGATCCCCATACCGGCGCTCCCGTCGCCGACGCCGTGCGCGCCGTGGGCGTGGACGGTGATCGTGTGTCGGTGGACATCCAGCTTGGCTATCCCGCCCTGGGGTCCAAGGACGCCCTCGCTGCCCGCGTGAAGCAGGCGCTGGAGGCCGACCCGGCCATCGCCGCGGCCTCGGTCTCGATCGGCACGCGCATCCATTCGCACAAGGTGCAGGGCACCTTGGGCCCGCTGCCGGGCGTGAAGAACATCATCGCAGTGGCCTCGGGCAAGGGCGGCGTGGGCAAATCCACGGTATCGGCCAATCTGGCGCTGGCCCTGGCCGCCGAGGGCGCCAAGGTGGGCGTGCTGGACGCGGACATCTACGGCCCCAGCCAGCCGCGCATGCTCGGCATCACCGGCAAGCCGCAGTCGCCCGACGGCAAGACCATCATTCCGCTGGAAGCGCACGGCCTGCAGGCCATGTCGATCGGTTTCCTGGTGGACGAGGAAACGCCGATGATCTGGCGTGGCCCCATGGTCACCCAGGCCATGATGCAGCTGCTCTGCGACAGTCGCTGGGAGCAACTGGACTACCTCATCGTCGACCTGCCGCCGGGCACCGGCGACATCCAGCTCACGCTGTCGCAGAAGGTGCCGGTGGCCGGCGCGGTGATCGTCACCACGCCGCAGGACATCGCCCTGCTGGACGCGCGCAAGGCACTGAAGATGTTCGAGAAGGTCGAGGTGCCGGTGCTGGGCGTGGTGGAGAACATGGCCACGCACGTGTGCTCGAACTGCGGCCACGAGGAGCACATCTTCGGCGAGGGCGGTGGTGCACGCATGGCCGGGCAGTACCAGGTGGCGTACCTGGGCTCGCTGCCGCTGGATATCCGCATTCGCGAGCAGGCCGACGGCGGCACGCCGACGGTGGCCGCCATGCCCGATTCCGACCTGGCCGCCCGCTACCGTGAAATCGCACGCAACGCCGCCGGACGGCTGTCGCGGCTGCCGCGCAATAAGTCGCTGGGGCTGGGCAAGATCATGGTGCAGGGCGCGCCCTAGGTTTGGGTCGGGCAGCCTTCCGTACGGATGGATGCGCCGGTTGCCACGCCGCATCCCCCACCGACTGGCGGTGCAGGGGCAATTTCCGCTATTTTTCCGGTCTTTACGCCAGCCGGCGTGACCGACAACCCCCTTCGGGAGTCCGAGTGAGCATCAAATCCGACAAGTGGATCCGCCGCATGGCCGAGCAGCACGGCATGATCGAGCCGTTCGAGCCGGGCCAGGTCAAGGTGCGCGAGGGCAACAGGCTCGTCTCCTACGGCACCTCGAGCTACGGCTACGACGTGCGCTGCGCGCGCGAGTTCAAGATCTTCACCAATATCAATTCCACCATCGTGGACCCGAAGGCGTTCGATCCGACCAGTTTCGTCGACGTCGAGGCGGACGTGTGCATCATCCCGCCCAATTCGTTCGCGCTGGCGCGCACGGTCGAGTACTTCCGCATTCCGCGCAAGGTGCTCACCATCTGCCTGGGCAAGAGCACCTATGCGCGCTGCGGCATCATCGTCAACGTGACGCCGCTGGAGCCGGAGTGGGAAGGCCACGTGACGCTGGAGTTCTCCAACACCACGCCGCTGCCCGCGAAGATCTACGCCAACGAGGGCGTGGCGCAGATGTTGTTCCTCGAGTCCGACGAGGAATGCGAAACCAGCTACAAGGACCGCGGCGGCAAGTATCAGGGCCAGCAGGGCGTGACCCTGCCGCGTACCTGATCGTTCACGTTCGCGAACGCGGTCACCATACAGCTGAATGGTTGCCGTCCGGGGCCGCAGCGAAGGCCCGGGGCGGCGCTACACTTCACCATTGTCTACACCAATGCATTGCAGGAGATCCCGCATGACCCGTTTTTCCACGCTGATGACCCGTGCGGCCACAGCCATCCTGCTGGGCAGCATGCTGGTGCTGGCCGGCTGCCATCGCGGCAGCACCAAGGACGAAGTGCGCACCGCCGACATGAAGAGCCAGTTCGATGCGGTGATCCAGGCCTACAAGAGCGGCCAGTTCGTGGTCGACGGCGCCGTGCTGTCCGCGCTGGATACCGGCAGTCACTTCGCCTATCTGAAGGATCAGGGCCGCCTGCCCAAGACCGTGCTGCTCGAACCCAGCGACGACTCCAAGATCCGCAAGCAGCACCTGCAGTATATGGCGCGCCTGCAGCTCGACTATGGCTTCACCGTGTATTACGACGATGGCGGCACGCTGAAGAAGATCAGTGTGGTCGACACCAAGGCTCGCGACCTCGAGGACTACAAGGCGCCGCCGAAGGCTGCCGACGCGCCGCCGCCGCAGCAGCACTACTGATAGCGGATGGAATGAAAAAAACCGCGGAGCGATCCGCGGTTTTTTTTGTGGTTTTCGCGACCGCGCGCTTCACGTAACCAGTGCGTCCTGCAGTTGCCCCATCCGCCTTTCCAGCGCATCCGGGGCGTAGGGTTCCGCGCGACCATGGCCCCACACGGGTCCGGGCCACGCCGCATCACCTTCACGTCGTCCCACCACATGGATATGCAGCTGGCGCACGATGTTGCCCAGCGCGCCGAGGTTGAGCTTCTCGAAGGGCGCGATCGAGCGCAGTACGTGCGCGGCGAGGTTCGCCTCCTGCCACAGCAGGGCTTGCGCATCGGCGGGCAGGTCGCAGATTTCGACCAGGCCGGCGCGGCGGGGCACCAGCACCAGCCAGGGGAAGCGCGCATCGTTCATCAGTCGCACGTCGCAAAGCGGCAGCGATACGACATGGCGCGTGTCGGCCTGCAGCCGCGGATCGAGCATGAACGCCGTCTCGCTCATGCGCCGTGCGCCAGGTGCTTGTCGAAGAAGGCCAGCGTGCGCTGGTAGGCGAGTTTGGCGCTGGCCTCGTCGTAGTGGTCGCCCACGTCACGGTTGAACGCATGGTCGGCGGGGTAGGTGAACAGTTCCATCTGCGGCAGCATCTCGCGGTGCTTCTGCACCATGTCCGGAGGAATGCTCTTGTCCAGCTCACCGAAGTGGAACATCACCGGCGCCTTGGGTTTTTCACCGAGGAAGGGCAGGTTGCGCGCACCGTAGTAGCTCACCGAGGGCAGGCCCAGGCGCAGCGCTGCCAGCAGGGCCACCGTGCCACCCCAGCAATAGCCCACCGTGCCGATACGGCCGGCGGAGGCGATCGCCTCGGCGGCGCTGGCCACATCCTCCAGCGCGCGGTCCAGGCCCAGTTCCGCCACCAGCGCCCTGCCGCGCGTAAAGCCGGCTTCGTCGTAGCCAAGCTCCACACCGGTTTCCAGATGGTCGAAGAAGCAGGGCGCGATGGCCGTGTAGCCGGCTTCGGCAAAGCGGTCGGTGACGCTGCGCACATGCGCGTTGACGCCGAAGATTTCCTGGATCACCACGATGCCGCCCTTGGGTTTGCCGGCCGGCTGGGCCAGGTAGGCGCCGATGCACTGCGTGCGCGTGGTGTTGAGGCTGATGGTGTGGCCCATGGCGGTGTCTCCCTGGCGGTAAAGGCGAATTCTAGCCATTCAGGGATCAGGCCGGCCGTCACGTATAATGGTCCGTTTTCCGCATAGTTACGGTTGCACATCCATGTCGCAGGCCTCCCCCAAAGTCGGTTTCGTCAGTCTTGGCTGCCCCAAGGCGCTGGTCGACTCCGAGCGCATCCTCACCCAGCTGAAGGTCGAGGGCTACGAGATCGTGCCCAGCTACGGCGCGGCCGATGCGGTGGTGGTCAACACCTGCGGCTTCATCGATGCCGCCGTGCAGGAGTCGCTGGACGCCATCGGCGAGGCGCTGCACGAGAACGGCAAGGTGATCGTCACCGGCTGCCTGGGCAAGCGCTCGGAGCTGATCCGCGAGGCCTACCCGGACGTGCTCGCCATCACCGGCCCGCAGGACTACGCCAGCGTGATGAGCGCAGTGCACAGCGCGCTGCCGCCCAGGCGCAACCCGCTGCTGGACATCATTCCCGATACCGGCGTGAAGCTCACGCCCAAGCACTATGCGTACCTGAAGATTTCCGAGGGCTGCAATCACCGCTGCAGCTTCTGCATCATCCCGTCGATGCGTGGCGATCTGGTTTCACGCCCGGTCGATGAAGTGCTGATCGAGGCCGAGCGTCTCGTGAAGGGCGGCGTGAAGGAGTTGCTGGTGATCTCGCAGGACACCAGCGCCTACGGCGTGGACGTGAAGTACGCCGAGCGCCAGTGGCGCGACAAGCGCTATCGCACGCGCATGACCGAGCTGTGCGAGGGCCTGTCCGAACTGGGCGCGTGGACGCGCCTGCACTACGTCTACCCGTACCCGCATGTGGACGAGGTGATGCCGCTGATGGCGGAGGGCAAGATCCTGCCGTACCTGGACATCCCGTTCCAGCACGCCAGCCCGCGCATCCTCAAGCTGATGAAGCGCCCGGGCAATATCGACAAGACGCTGGAGCGCATTCGCAACTGGCGCAAGGCGGTGCCGGACATCACGCTGCGCAGCACCTTCATCGTCGGCTTCCCCGGCGAGACGGACGCGGAGTTCGAGGAGCTGCTCGACTTCCTGCGCGAGGCCGAGCTGGATCGCGTGGGCGCGTTCGCCTATTCGCCGGTGGACGGCGCCAAGGCCAACGAGCTGCCCGATCCGGTATCCGAGGAATTGAAGGAAGACCGCCTGGAACAGTTCATGGCGGTGCAGGCGGAAATCTCTGCCGCCAAGCTGCAGCGCAAGATCGGCCGCACCATCAAGGTGCTGGTGGACGAGGCCGGTGCCGAAGGTGCCGTTGCGCGTTCGGCCGCCGATGCGCCGGAGATCGATGGCGTGGTGCATATCGCCAACGGTCAGCTGCTCAAGCCGGGCCAGTTCGTCGAGGTGGTGGTGGAAGACGCCGACGAGCACGACCTGCACGCGCGCCTCGCGGGCTGAGTGGCCAGAAGGATGGCGTGATGCGTTATGTCGCGCCAGCACGTGGAGCGGTCGAGCCGGCGGTGTTCTCACGCTTGCCGCTGGCTGCCTGGCGAGCGCACGCCGGGTGGTTGCAAGGCGTCGATTGGCCGTCCGTCGATACGCTCAATGCGGCGCGGCCGGCGGCGATGGCCGCGCGCTTTGTCGCCCAGACGCAGGCCTTGCTGGGCGATGGCCTGCATTACGAGCAACGCATCGCCGAACGCGGGGCCATCGCCACGCGCGAGGCGAACTGGCACGACCTGTTCAACGCGCTGATATGGCTGCGCTATCCCGCCATCAAGCAGGCGCTCAATGCCCGGCAGGTGGCCGAGATCGCTCGCATGGGCACGCGCGAGCGTTCGCGCGCGCAGTACGCGATGACGCATTTCGACGAAGCCGGCGTCATCGTGGCGTTGCGTGACCCGGCGTTGTTGCGCTTGTGGGATGCGCATGACTGGCATGGCCTGTTCTGGCGCGAACGCGCCGCATGGCAGGATGGCCGAGCCTCGATCGAGGTGTTTGGCCATGCCCTGCTGGAACATGCGCTGTCGCCGGGCAAGCTGCTGGTGGGCAAGGCGCTGGTCTTTCTGGCCGACAGCGAAGGCGGTGCGGCCGAACATGCCTGTGCGACGGCGATTGCCGGCGGGAACCTGTTGCACGACCCGCTGGAGCTGCGGCCGTTGCCGCTATCGGGCCTGCCTGGCTGGCATCCCGCCAATGACGAAGAGGCGTTCCACAGGAATGCCGTGTGCTATCAGCCGCGCAGGGAAGGGCGCAGTTATCCGCCTGCGGCGCGTCTTTGAGGCCGTAGCCGCCAGGTAGTAGCCCCGGCAAATTGCGGTGCCGCCGCAATCGCGCTACAACGCCTGGGCAGCGAGGGCGCTGGGAGCGGACCATGGACAAGGGTTGTCGCATGCGCTTGGGAGAGAGGCGAAGGTGGTGGCTTCGGGCCGGCCTGCTGGCCTGCCTGCTCGGCTTCGGCGTGTCGCTGCGGGCGGACGACGCAGCGGCGGGGATGGGCGAAGATTCCACCGCCATCCGGTTTGGCATCCTGCCGATCGGCAGCGCAGCCGAGTCGCGCGAGCAGTGGCAGCCCTTGCTGGCGGACATGGAGAAGAAGCTGGGGCACCCGGTGACGGCCGTATCGGTAAGCAGCTATGCGGGCTTGTCCGGTGCCATCGGTGACCAGCGCGTCGATATCGCATTCCTGTCCGGGCGGTTGGCGATCGAGGCTGTCGCACACCAACATATGAGCGTGGTGGCGCAGTTCGTGCGCAGCGACGGCGCCAGGGGCAACGTAGCCATGCTGCTGGTGCGCAACGATAGCGCGATCCACAACCTCAATGACCTGCTCGATCATCCACGCCATTGGCGTTACGCGCGCGGCGAGCCGCTTTCGGTGACGGGCTACGTGATGCCTGAGGCGCAGGTGTTTGCCTCGCGCGGGCTCAATTCGGACACCTTCTTTGCCAGCGTGCGCGTGGGCAACCACCAGAACAACGCGCTCGCCGTCGTCAATCGCGAGGTAGACGTGGCCACCGGCAACAATCCAGACCTGGATCTGTTCCGCAGGAACTTTCCCAGCGAGGCCTCGCAGCTCAAGGTGATCTGGCAATCCAGCCTCATCCCTTCGGGCGTATTGGTGGTGCGCGATGGCATGCCCGAACCGCTGCGCAGCCGGCTGATCGCGGCCATGCGCGGGTATGGGCAGTCAGCGGGAGCGGCAGGCGAGCGAGAACGCGCCAATCTTGCGCGCATCCCGGACCTGGCCGGGTTTGCACCGGCCGACAACAGCGTGCTGAAACCCTTCGTCGACATGGAGTTCCAGTTGGTCCGCGAGCAGGCGGAGCACGGCCATTGGGTCAACGAATCGGCCCGCCATGCAAGGCTCAAGCAGATCGACATGGACTATCAGAACGCCCTCCAGCAGCTGCAGCGGCACTGAGCAGCCATTTCGTTGTCCAATACCCACTTGTTTTTGCCCGTTCTGGAGATATCGATGCCTGCTTTCGATCGTGTACTGCGCGCCTGCGCCCTGGGCGTGCTGGCTGTTGCCGTTGGCGTGGTGCCCTGTGTTCATGCCCAGCTCGCGCCTGCCGGTTTGCCGGAAGCGGACAAGCAGCAGATCAAGGGCTATACGTTGAACGACGACGTATTCAATCGCCTGGTCGCCGCCACCGAGGAAGCGCGTGCGTCAGGCATTCCGCCGCAGGCGGCGCCCGACCCAGGCAAGGTGCACAGCTTGAATGACCTGGCCGCGCAGGCGATGGCGGGCGATCCGCGCATTCCGGCATTGGTGAAGAAGTACGGCTTCACGCCACGCGAGTTCATGCTGGCCAATATCGCGCTGTTGAACGCGGCGATGGCGGCGCAGGCGCGCAATGATCCTGCGCTGGCCCATAACCTCAACCAGGTATGGGTCAATCCCGACAATATCCGTTTTGTCGATGCGCACCAGGCCCAGGTGGCGGCGTTGTTGCAGGGTGGCCACTAATGGGCCAGCTGAGCGGGGCGTGGCACGCGCCGCTCAGTAATTCACCGCCACGATCGCAAAACGCGTTCGCCCACCGGGCAGTTCCGCCTCGAACTCATCGTCCAGGCGCTTCTTCAGGGCGGCGCGTGCCAGTGGCGAGTCGATGCTGATCCAGCCCAGGCGTGCATCGGTTTCGTCAGGACCGACGATGCGATAAAGCACGCTTTCCCCGGATTCGACGTTTTCCAGCTCGATGCTCGCGCCAAAGAACACCACGTCGCGATCGGCTGGCGCGCCCTCGGCCACCTTGAGCGACGGGATGCGCTTGCTCAGGTAGCGCACGCGGCGATCGATCTCGCCCAACTGCTTCTTGCGATAGGTGTACTCGGCGTTCTCGGAGCGATCACCCTCGGCGGCGGCGGCCGCCAGCGCCTTCACCACTTCCGGGCGCAGCGTGTGCCACAGGTGGTCGAGTTCCGCCTTGAGCTTCTCGAAGCCTTCGCGCGTGATGATGGCGGTGGAATGCGGTGCGGGTGGGCGCCAGCGGCTCATGGTCGGTATATCCGTGGTGCTGAATGTCGGTGGGCGATTTTATGCGGACGTCCCGTGCGCAGGATATCGGTGTTGCTGCCCGGTGCGCCGCAGGTGCGGCGGCACGGCGTCTTCACGTGGATGCGACGACATGCTGCGGCGATAAACACTGGTTGAGCCATTGACCCTGGGCGCAGTAAGGTCGGCCCTTCGATCTGACAATGAAGTCGTCCATGGCTCCCCGTGCCCTCCTCAACTCCTTGCGTCTGGCTCCTTTGGCCTGCGCGCTCACCTTGCTGGCTGCCTGTGCGTCTTCCGCTGCCCCCAAGCCTTCCCCCCAGACCAGCCAGCTGTATGCGCAGCTTGACCAGGCCAGCAAGGGTTATGAAACGGCCCTGGAGCAGGCGCGCGCCGGCCATGCGCAGGCCTCGCAGCAAACCCTGGATGCTTCGTTGAACCAGCTGAAGGATGCGGCGGCCCATTGCCCGGGCACGGCGGGTTGCGACCCGCAGCGTTTCTTCTCGGTGTTCGATCGCCTGCTGCGCCTGAAGGATGGCAATTTCGCGCTGGGCGATGACCTGGACGGCATGGACGACGATATGCCCGAGGGCAGCAACAGCGGCAAGACCGGCGCGGCCAGCCTGCCCGAGGCGCAACGCAGCGTGACCTTGCTGCGCGGTCAGCAGCTGTCGCAGCTGATCGCCATGAATGGCCCGGTCAAGGCGGCGCTGGAGATGTGGCTCACCCAGTGGCGCGGCAACCTGATGGATGCCTACGTCAATTACGAATTCCTGCGCTACCAGATGTGGCCGGAGTACCAGAAGCAGGATCTGCCCGAGGCGCTGCTGTTCGGCATCCTGGCCAAGGAATCCGGCGGCAAGGTGCATGCGGTGTCGCGCTCGGGCGCGGCGGGCCCGTTGCAGTTCATGTACGCCACCGGCCTGCGCTTTGGCCTCAATACCGAAGACGGTTTCGATTCACGCTTCGATCCGGCCGAGGCGGCGCGCGCCAATGCCGAGTACATGGACGAACAGCTCAAGGCCTTCAACAATAATCTGGAGTTGACCCTGGCCGCCTATAACGGCGGCGAGGGGCGCATGCGCCGGTTGGTGGGCGACAACACCTCGGTGAGCCTGTACGACCCCACCATCTACAACCAGCTTTCGCAGGAAACCCGTGACTACGTGCCGTCGGTGCTGGCGGCTGCCTGGCTGTTCCTGCATCCGGAAAGCTACAACCTGCGTTTCCCGCGGGTGGACGGCGCGCCGGGTAGCATCGTGCTCAAGCGGCCGGCCTCGCTCACCGAGCTGACCGTCTGCCTGGGCTCGGCCGGTGGCATGAGCGACGGCTGGTTCCGCACCTTGCGCAACCTCAACCCGAGACTCGACCCGCAGGTGGCGCAGCCCGTTGGCGTGCGCATCATGGTGCCCAAGATGCTCGAACGGCCCTATGAGGCGCGTTGCACGGATGGCCCCTGGCCGATCCTGGCCAACGACCTGCATACCGCCGTGTTGCCGGTGGTGCCGCCCGCGCCGGTGGCGACGTCGGCGCCGACGCATTCATCCAGTTCCGGCAAGACCCGCAGTTATGTGGTCAGGCGCGGCGACACGCTCACCAGCATCGTCAACAAGCTGGGCTGCTCCAGCGTGCAAGAAGTGGCGGAGATGAATGACCTCAGTCGCCAGCACATCAAGCCGGGCCAGACGCTGAAATTGCCGACCTGTCGATAAGGGGAAGGCATGGCCAAAAAAACGCCGCCCCGCAGGGCGGCGTTTTTCTTTCACGGTGCGTGCGGGGTCAGGCGGCCGCATGCGGTGTGTGCATCCAGGACTGCATCGGATCGGAGTTGTGTTCTTCCTTCAGTCCGCGCAGCACCCGCATCAGTTCGCGGTGGTGCGGCTGCATGTTCGGGTGAGGGCTGTCCTTGGTCTCGTGGTAGGCCACGGCCAGCCACAGGGCGATGCCGCGCATGGCTACCTCGGCGTTGTCCGAGCGGGAGCGGGCAAAGCCGATATCGGTGCCCTGGCCCCACGGCAGGTAGCGCTCCCCCGGCGGCGTGCCATACAGGTGCGGGAAATCACTGCGCGAGGCGTGGCCGATCTCGCGCAAGGCCAGGGTCCCCAGACGAGCGCGGTTGCGCTTGGGCAGGGCGCGGATGCTGCGCTCGATCTCGCGCAGTTGGCGGCCGATCTGGCGGCCACGATTCATCGCAATAAGGCGGGTGACGATGCGCATGGATGTCCTTGGTTTGTCCCTTGGGGTGGCGCCCGCGCAGGGCGACACCAAGAGGGAAGCATGGGTCTGCTCCTTCTACATATAGTTATAAGCCCAAAAAAGTCACAAAATGACGAGGCGCGTCACTGTGCGCGTCAAAAAATTGACGCGATTGATCAGACGCCTGGCTGGATGCCCATACGCTGGCCCACCTGCACGTGCTGCTGCGGCATCAGGGCATCCAGCGTCACCGAGTCTTCGGGGAACAGCATGATCACCGTGGAGCCCATGTTGAAACGGGCCATCTCGGCGAAGCGGTCCAGCGTGATGTTCTGTCCGATGAAGGACTTGCGGCGGATGGACGAGGCATACGGGGGAATCACCAGGCCGTCCCACACAGTGGCCACGCTGGACACCAGGATGGCGCCCACCATCACCACCACGAACGGCCCGTGCTCGCCCTCGAAGTGGCACACCAGGCGCTCGTTGCGGGCGAACAGGCGGGGAATGGCTTCCACCGCGAACGGCGCCACGCTGAAGATGCGGCCGGGCACGTGCACGGTTTCCTTCAGCGTGCCCTTCAGTGGCATGTGCACGCGATGGTAGTCGCGCGGCGACAGGTAGATGGTGGCGAAGCGGCCGTTGCGGTACGGCGCGGCGCTGGCTTCATCGCCCAGCAGCTCGGCGGCGGTGTATTCCTGGCCCTTGGCCTGGAAGATGCGGCCGTCGACGATCTTGCCCAGCTGGCTGATCCGGCCGTCGGCGGGCGAGAGCAGCGCGGCCGGATTGGCGTCGGCATGGCGCGCATCGGCACGCAGCTTGCGCGTGAAGAACGCATTGAAGTGCTGGTAGGCCAGCGGATCGGGCTGCGCCGCCTCGGCCATGTTGACCTGATACTCGCGCACGATGGTGCCGATCAGGAAGTTCTTCCACGGCTTGAAGGTCCAGCGCGTGGCCCAGTAGACCACCCGCGACAGCGCGCGATGGGGCAGGATGTACTGCAGGAATACGTTGAAGGTCATCCCGCAAGTATGAACGATGCGCGGCCGTATTACGCCTGGGTGACGACCCGGCTCCGGCTATACTTGGCGATCCCCTGACGCCCAGACGCCGCCGTGACCCACGAACTCGCCTCCATCATCGACTTCATCCGCTACGGCGCCAGCCGTTTCTCGGCGGCCGGGCTCACCTTCGGCCACAGCCACGACAACCCCATCGATGAGGCCACCCACCTGGTGCTGGCCAGCCTGCATCTGCCGCCGGATATCCCGCCGGCCTATGGCGCGGGCCGGCTCACCACGGCGGAGCGCGAGCGCGTGCTGGCGCTGATCGAGCGCCGCGTCAACGAGCGGCTGCCGGTGGCCTATCTGGTGGGCGAAACCTGGTTCGCCGGCCTCAAGTTCAAGAGCGATCGCCGCGCCCTGGTGCCGCGCTCGCCGATCGCCGAGCTGATCGAGTCGGGCTTCACGCCGTGGCTCGACCATCGTCAGGTCGAGCGCGCGCTGGACCTGTGCACCGGCTCGGGCTGCATCGGCATCGCCATGGCCGAGTACCACCCCGACTGGCAGGTCGACATCGTCGACATCAGCGACGAGGCGCTGTCGCTGGCGCGCGAGAACATTGTGTTCCAGCATGTGGAAGGCCGCGTCGAGGCGATCAAGTCCGACCTGTTCGACGGGCTCAAGGGTCGCCGCTACGACCTCATCGTGTCTAATCCGCCCTACGTCACCGAGGACGAATACGCCGCGCTGCCGGGCGAGTACAGCCACGAGCCCAAGCTCGGCCTGACCTCGGGCGAGGATGGCCTGGATATCTGCGTGCGCATGCTCAACGAGGCCGCCGATTACCTCACCGAGGATGGCCTGCTGATCGTGGAAGTGGGCGAGAGCGAGCACGCGCTGGCGGCGTTGCTGCCGGAGGTGCCGTTCGTGTGGATCGAATTCAAGGTGGGCGCGATGGGCGTGTTCGCGCTGGAGCGCCGCGACCTGATCGAGCATGCCGGGGCGATCCGCGCGGCCGCCGAAGCCCGCCAGGGACGCTGATCCGGCGATGGAGCTGGTGACGGATCGCCTCCGGCTCGATGCACTTCAGCTCGCCGATGCGCCAGGCTTGTTCAGCTACCGCGCCGATCCCGAGGTGTGGCGCTACCAGGGCTGGCGGCCGGAGTCGCTGGCCGAGGTCGAGCGCTTCATCCAACACCAGTCGGCGATCACCGCGCCGGTAGCGGGCCAATGGTTCCAGCGGGCTATCCGGCTGCGTGCCGATGGTGCGTTGGCCGGTGACCTGGGGTTCTGCCTCTCCGGTGATGGCCAGGCCGAATTCGGCATCAACCTGGCGCCGTCATGGCAGGGGCGGGGCATGGCCCGCGAGGCGAGCCGGGCGCTGTTGGACTTCCTGTTCGGCGCGCTGAAGGTCCATCGCGTGCATGCCTCGGTCGATCCACGCAATACGTCGAGCATGACCTTGATGCGTGCGCTGCGCTTGCGTCAGGAGGCTCACATGCTCGAAAGCCTGTGGTTTCGCGGCGAATGGGTGGATGACGTGGTGTTCGCCCTGCTGGCGCGGGAATGGCGCGGGATGTCCGCCGGGTAGGAGCGCCCCCGCTGTGCGACCCGCCATTCCGGCATCGTTACAACTAAAACCATCGGGAAAACAAGGCGGGAATCCACCCGGCGATGCTCAACGGGGTTAAGCTGTGCAGCTTTCCCGGCTGTCGCGACGCCCCGTGTCCAGCAACTCCTTCGGCAAACTCTTCACCGTCACCACCTTTGGCGAAAGCCACGGTCCCGCCATCGGCTGCGTGATCGATGGTTGCCCGCCGGGGCTGCCCATCGCGGCGGAAGAGTTCCGCGCCGACCTGGATCGCCGCGCCACCGGCAGGAGTCGCCACACGTCGCAGCGACGCGAGGCGGACGATATCGAGATCCTCTCCGGCGTCTACGAAGGCAAGACCACCGGCACGCCGATCGCGCTGCTGATCCGCAATACCGACCAGCGCAGCAAGGACTACGGCAACATCGTCGAGACCTTCCGTCCCGGCCACGCCGATTACACCTATTGGCAGAAGTACGGCATCCGCGATCCGCGCGGCGGCGGGCGTTCCTCGGCGCGCGAAACCACCATGCGCGTGGCGGCGGGCGTGATCGCCAAGAAATGGCTGGCCGAACGCCATGGCGTGCGCGTGCGTGGCTACATGGCGCAGATCGGCGAGATCACCCCCGGCTCGTTCGACTGGAGCGTGGTGGAGCAGAATCCGTTCTTCTGGCCCGATGCCCACGAGGTGCCGGTGCTGGAGTCGTATATGGATGCGCTGCGCAAGTCGGGTGATTCGGTCGGCGCGCGCATCAACGTGGTGGCCGATGGCGTGCCGCCGGGCTGGGGCGAGCCGATCTACGGCAAGCTCGATGGCGACCTCGCCGCGGCGCTGATGTCGATCAACGCGGTCAAGGGCGTGGAGATCGGCGACGGCTTTGGCGTGGTCACCCAGCACGGCAGCCAGCATCGCGACGAAATGTCGATGGACGGCTTTGCGTCCAATCATGCGGGCGGCATCCTCGGCGGCATCAGTTCCGGACAGCCCATCGTGGCCTCGATGGCGCTCAAGCCCACGTCGAGCATCCTCATCCCGGGGCGCAGCGTGAACCTGGCCGGCGAAGCAGTCGAAGTGGTCACCAAGGGGCGGCACGATCCCTGCGTCGGCATCCGCGCCACGCCCATCGCCGAGGCGATGATGGCCTTGGTGCTGATGGATCACGCCTTGCGACATCGTGCGCAATGCGGTGACGTGGGCGACGTGGGGCCGCGCATCCCCTGACGGGCTGGCAGGATGGATTAGAGAGCAGAAGTACGCATCGATGACTGTGAAGCTGAAAGTCTGGGTATCACGCCCCCTGTTTCCCGAAGTGCTGGCGCGGCTGGCCGAATATGTCGACGTGCAGGCCGAGGCGGTGGAGCGTCCGCACAGTGCCGCCGAGCTCAAGGAAAAACTGGCCGGCGTGGATGGCGCCATCGTCGCGCTGTCCGATCGCGTGGACGCCTCGGTGCTGGAAGGGAACCGGCGCCTGAAGGTATTGGCCAATCTCGGCGTCGGCTACAACAACCTCGATGTCGAGGCGCTGACCCGCGCGGGTGTGCTGGCCAGCAATACCCCCGAGGTGCTCAACGAGAGCGTGGCCGACTATGCCTGGGCGCTGATGCTGGCCGCCGCGCGCCGGGTGGGCGCGGCCGAGCGCTGGCTGCGGGCAGGGCAGTGGGCCGGCAGCCGCATGCGTTTCGACGACTGGCTCGGGCTGGATGTGCATGGCCGCACGCTGGGCATCCTCGGCATGGGGCGCATTGGCCAGGCCATTGCACGCCGGGCCGCCGGTTTCGACATGCGGGTGCTCTATCACAACCGTTCGCGGCTGCCCGAACCGGTGGAGCGCGAATGCCGCGCCACCCTGGTCGGCAAGCCCGAGCTGCTGCGCCAGGCGGATTTCCTGGTGCTGGTGCTGCCCTTCACGCCGGAAAACCGCCATGCCATCGGTGCGGCGGAGCTGGCGCAGATGAAGCGCACGGCCGTGCTGGTGAATATCGCCCGCGGCGGCATCGTGGACGATGCCGCCCTGGCCGAGGCGTTGCGCGACGGGCGCCTGGCCGCCGCCGGCCTGGACGTGTTCGAGGGCGAGCCGGTGGTGCATCCGGACCTCCTGCTGTTGGACAATGTCGTGCTTAGCCCGCATATCGCCAGCGCCAGCGAAGATACGCGCCGCGGCATGGCCAACATCGCCGTCGACAATGTGCTCGCGGCACTGGGCTATGGCGAGGCGGCAGGAAAGCCGCCTACGCCGCTCAATCCGGCGGTGATGAACCGCTGGAAGGCACCCAAAGCGTGATGACTTTCACGCCCATGCGTGTCGCAGGTTGTTTTGCGCGCCGCCCCGGCTAGATTTCCGCAGATGCGGAGATCGGTACCGCCGGGACGGTTTTCCGATTCCTCCAACCTGATAATGGAACATGAGCAAGAAGAGCAGTTACAAGGTGGCAATGGTCGGCGCGACGGGCGCCGTGGGCGAAACCCTGCTGGCCATCCTGGCCGAGCGCGAGTTTCCGGTCAGCGAACTGGTGCCCCTGGCGAGCGAGCGCTCGGCAGGCGGGAAAATCGAGTTCGATGGCAAACAGGTCACCGTGCGCCATCTTGCCGACTACGACTTCGACGGCGTGGACATCGCCTTCTTCTCGGCCGGCGGCTCGGTGAGCCGCGAGCACGCCGCGCGTGCGGCGGCGGCTGGTGCGGTGGTGATCGACAACACCTCCGAGTTCCGCTACCAGGACGATATCCCGCTGGTGATCAGCGAGGTGAACCCGCACGCCATCGCCGAGTACACCACCCGCGGCATCATCGCCAACCCCAACTGCTCGACCATGCAGATGCTGGTGGCGCTGGCGCCGATCCATCGCGCGGCCGGCATCGAGCGCATCAACGTGGCCACCTACCAGTCGGTGTCCGGCGCGGGGCGCAGTGGCATGGAGGAGCTCGGCCAGCAGACCGCCGCCATGCTCAGCTTCCAGGACGTGGAGCCGAAGAAGTTTTCCAAGCAGATCGCCTTCAACGTCATTCCGCACATCGACGACTTCCAGCCCAACGGCTACACCAAGGAAGAAATGAAGATGGTGTGGGAGACGCGCAAGATCCTCGAGGACAACACCATCCAGGTGAATCCCACCGCGGTGCGCGTGCCGGTGTTCTACGGCCATGCCGAGGCCGTGCACGTGGAGACGCGCGAGAAGATCGGCGCCGACGAAGCACGCAAGCTGCTGGAGCAGGCCGAGGGCGTGGTGGTGATGGACGAGCGCAAGGCCGGTGGCTATCCGACCCCGGTGGGCGATGCCGCGGGCAAGGATCCGGTGTTCGTCGGCCGCATCCGCGAGGACATCTCGCACGAGCGCGGCCTGGATATGTGGATCGTGGCGGACAATATCCGCAAGGGCGCGGCACTGAACGCCGTGCAGATCGCCGAACTGTTGATCAGGGATTATCTGTAAATGAAACTCGTGCTGTCCGGGCTGGTATGTGGTGTGTTGGCATTCGCGGCGCCAGCCTGGGCAGCGCAGGTTCCGGCGTCGTCGTCCGCCGGCCAGGTCGCCGGCCAGGCCGGGCAGGTGGACCAGGCGATCATCCGGCAGCAGGCCAAGGTCCGGCAGCTCCAGGACGAGGTGGGCAAGCAGGAATCCAAGACCCACCAGGCCGATGACAAGCTGAAACAGCAGGACCAGGCCATCGCCGACCTGCAACGCCAGCTCGATGCATTGAAGGCCGCGCCGCAAGGCAGCGGCCACCCCTGAGCCGGGCTTATCCCGGAAAGCTTTTTCAGGCAAGAACAAACTGCAGCAAGATGTTGTAAGCATTGGCCGGCGCTATTGTTGATTGGCCTGTACCTAACTAAAGTGACCCCTCGTTCCGGGCGCTGCCGCCTTACGGCAGGCCTACAAGAAACGTCACGGGGTCGTTCGGGGGAATACACGATGAATCGTTCGTTGAAGCTGTCGATGCTGCTGGCGCTTGCCTTGGGCAGCACCCAGGCGGCGGCCATGGAGCTGGGCCAGATCCAGGTCAAGTCGGCGCTGGGGCAGCCGCTGCTGGCCGAAATCCCCGTCAATCCCAGTAGCCCGGCGGAGCTGCAGAACCTCACCGCGCAGCTGGCCTCCGCGGCGGATGCCGCGCAGGCAGGCGTCGCGGCTGGCCCGACGGTGCCATTGCAGTTTGCCGTGGTCGATGGCGCCAATGGCCACAAGGTCATCCGCATCACCAGCAGCGCCCCGGTCAACGATCCCTATCTCGACCTGCTGGTCGAGGTGAACAACGCCGCCGGCAAGAGCCTGCGCGAATTCACCATACTGCTCGACCCGCCCAGCAGCCAGGCCAGCAGCGTGCCCGCCACGCAGGCGCCGGTGCAGCCCGCCGCCAAGCCGTCACGCCGCGCCGCTGCCGCCGCGCCGAGCAGCAGCCCGAGCACGGCCGCCGCCGCGCCAGCGCCGGCCCCCGAGGCGAAGCCGGCCAAGCCCGCCGCCGCGCCGCGTGTGGCGGCAAGCGGCACGTTCGGCCCGGTCGAGCGCGGCGAGACGCTCACCGCCATTGCGCACCAGACCGCGCCCGATGGCATCGACGTCAACCAGATGCTGTTGGCGCTCAAGCAGGCCAATCCGGACGCGTTCTACCGCGACAACATCAATGCGCTGAAGACCGGCGCCGTGCTGCGCGTGCCCTCCCGCGAGGACGCCCAGGCCATGGCGCTGGCCGCCGCCGCCGAAGAAGTGCGCCGCCAGAACAGCGACTGGCGCTCGGGCGCCGCACGCACGCCGACCACGGTCGCCGATGCCGGCACGCGCGCGGCAGCCTCTTCGGCCCCTGCCGCCGCCGCACCCACGGGCGATCACCTGGCCCTGGTGCCGGCCAAGGAAGGTTCCGACAACGCCGCCGGCCACGGTGGCAAGGGCGACAAGGCCGAGAAGGGCATGGCCGCGCTCCATCAGGATTTGCTGCGCAGCCAGGAGGCGCTGGCCACCCTGCAGCAGCAGGGCGACGAGTTGAAGTCGCGCCTGAAGGACCTGGAAGACATCAACAGCAAGAACGAACGCCTGCTATCGCTCAAGGACAACGAAATCGCCGAGCTGCAGCACAAGCTCGCCGAGGCCCGCAAGGCCGCCGGCCTGCCGGCCGATGCCGCGGTGGCAGCGGCCAAGCCGGCGGCGGCAGCCAGCGCGCCGGCCAAGGTGGAAGACACCGTCGTCAAGGCCAGCGCACCCGCCACGACGCCGACGCCGGCGGCCAGTGCGCAGGCTGCGGCCACGTCGCCGACGACGGCGGCTGCCGCCGCGCCGGCGCATGCCAGCACGGCCCCGGCCGCTGCCAAGCCCGCTGCCGCGGCCAAACCCGTGACCAAGCCGGCTGCCGCGCCGGCGCCGGTGGCGGAGGAAGAACCCTGGTACATGCAGACCTGGGCCTGGGGCGCCGGTGCGGCCGCCGCCGTGGTGCTGCTCCTGCTGGCCCTGCGTGGCCGCAGCCGCAAGCCGGCTGCCACGGCGGCGGGTGCGGCTTCGCTGGCCGATCGTTTCGGCACCGTGCCGCCGTCGCTGCCTGGCAGCGCGGATCCGGACCAGGACGAATTGCTCGACCAGCTGGCCGAGCATCCGGATGACATCGGCCTGCACCTGGAACTGGTGGGCCTCTACTACAGCCGTCGCGACGTCGAGCATTTCGAGGCCGCCGCCGAGGCCATGCACGCGCATATCGCCGACCCGCAGCAGCCGGAATGGCAGGACGTGGTGCACATGGGCGAAGACCTGGTGCCCGAGCACCCGCTGTTTGCGCATGGCGTGCCGTCGGCGCACGGCGAGGACGAGCACGAGGCCCCGCACCATTTCGACCTGGGCAACTACGCCGCCGATCACGAGGAAGAGGAACTTCCCCCGATTCCGTCGCCGCCGGCGCCGTCCAAGGTCAACGAATACCACTTCGATTTCGACCTGACGCCGCGTCCGGCCCCGGCCGGCGGCGCCGGCCCGGTGCACGCGCCGGTAGCTGCCGACGAGGAAAAGGATGCCGAGGAAGACGTAGTCACCCACTCGTCGAGCTGGGAATTCGCCGAACCCTCCGAGGGTCTGCCGGCCCATGAGCTGCACCATGAGCATGAGCTTGGCCAGTTCAGCGACGACCCGGTGGACACCAAGCTCGACCTGGCGCGCGCCTATCTGGACATGGGCGATCCGGACGGTGCGCAGGCGATGCTGGAGGAAGTGCTGCAAGAGGGCACGCAGATACAGAAGGACGTGGCCAAGCGCCTGCTCGACAGCATCCGCTGAGGCGTTCGTCCCAGGCATGATCCCAGGCGGGCCGGCGTTTAGCCGGCCCGCTTCGTTGGTGGCCTGCTAACCTGTGCGCTTCCGTTTCCTGCACCTGTTACTTCATGCGCATTGCTCTGGGTATCGAATACGACGGCACCGATTTCTCCGGCTGGCAGCGTTTGAGCCATGGCGAAACCGTGCAGGGCGCACTGGAGCGGGCACTGTCGTTCGTGGCGGCGCATCCGGTGGAAGTGACCTGCGCCGGGCGTACCGATGCCGGCGTGCATGGGCGCTGCCAGGTGGTGCACTTCGATACCCTGGCGCCGCGCGACATGCGTAGCTGGGTGCTCGGTACCTGCTCCAACCTGCCTGGCAGCGTGGCCGTGCTGTGGGCGCAGCCGGTGGCCGAGGCTTTCCATGCGCGCTTCTCCGCACGCAGCCGGCGCTATCGCTATCGCATCCTCAATCGACAGGTGCGCGCGGCGCTGGACGCGCGCTATGTCACCTGGGAGCGTCTGCCGCTGGATGCCGCGCGCATGCACGAGGCGGCCCAGGTGCTGGTGGGCGAGCATGATTTCAGCGCGTTCCGCGCCATCTCGTGCCAGGCGGCGCATGCGCGCCGCGAAGTGCTGGCGGTGAGCGTGCGGCGTGAGGATGAGCAGGTCATCGTCGAGATCGAGGCCAATGCCTTCCTGCACCATATGGTGCGCAACATCGTGGGTTCGCTGCTGCCGATCGGGCGCGGCGAGCAGCCGGTGTGCTGGATGGGCGAACTGCTGGCCGGCCGCAACCGCGAGGTCGCCGGCCCCACCGCGCTGGCGTCGGGCCTGACCTTTCTCGGTCCCCGTTATGAATCGCATTGGGGCTTGCCGCCGGAGGTGAGCCAATGACCCGCATCAAGTGTTGCGGCATGACCCGCGTCGAGGATGCGCTGCTGGCGGCATCGCTGGGCGCCGATGCGATCGGGCTGGTGTTCACGGCCCGCAGCCGGCGCCGGGTATCCATCGAACAGGCGCGCGCGATCGTTCGTGCGCTGCCGCCGTTCGTCACCGTCGTCGCATTGTTGATGGACGACGAGGCGCTGCTGGTGCAGGAGGTGATCGATGCCGTGCAGCCGGACCTGCTGCAGTTTCACGGCAGCGAGCGTGACGACTGGTGCGCGCAATTCGGTCGCCGCTATCTGAAGGCCATCGCGATGGGCGAAGGCGCTGCGGCACTGCCGCAGTTGCGCCACTACCCCGGCGCATCGGGGCTGCTGCTGGATGGTCACGGCCTGGGCGAGGCGGGGGGCAGCGGCAAGGCGTTCGACTGGTCATTGATGCCCAGGGACCTCGCGCAGCCGTTGATCCTGGCCGGCGGCCTGACCCCGCTGAACGTGGCCGAGGCCATTCGCGTCGCGAGCCCGTGGGCGGTGGACGTGGCCAGCGGCATCGAGTCGGCGCCCGGCATCAAGGATCCGCGGAAGATGGCGGACTTTATCCAGGCCGTGCGCAGCGCCTTGTAGGGGCGCACCCTGCACGGAGTCCCCGATTGCCTCAATGCTGGGGCTTCGCAAACTCCGCCCGCAGCCAGGCCGCCAACGCTGCCGAGCGCTCGATGGGCGCCCGTGATGGTGTCGCCAGCACCCACTGCGCGGCGGTGTCCTGGAAGCCCCAGGGCGCGAGCAGTCGTCCCGAGGCCAGGTCATCGGCGACCAGCTGCAGCGGTGCGATAGCGACGCCGCGGCCCGCGACGGCCGCTTCGATCAGGTGATACAGATGCGGGTAGCCTTGGCCTAGCGGCAGCTCGTGGGTCGACAAGCCAGTGCTTTGCGCCCAGCTCGACCAGGCCTGCGGCCGCGACAGCGTATGCAGCAGCGGCAGTTCTGGCAGCACCTGCGGATCGCTGCCGGCTAAGGCATGCGCCTGGGCGAAGGAAGGGCTCACTACCGGCCCCACGCGTTCACGCGCCAGCGGATGTACCTGCCATGCCGCTGGCCACGGCGGTTCGCCGGCTAGTACCGCGGCATCCAAGCCGGTCAATGCGTCGTCGAAGGGGGCTTCCTGCGGGCGCAGGTGCAATGCCAGTTCGGGCAGCTCGGCCATCAGCCGTTCCAGCCGGGGGATCATCCAGCGCGCCAGCAGGCTCACCGGGCAGCCGAGCACGAACGGCGCCTGGGCGGTGTCCTGGCGCAACTCGTCGCAAACCTCGCGCAGCTGGGCGAATGCCGCCGTGCTGGTGTCGCGCAGGCGCTGGCCGGCCGGAGTGAGCGCCAGCCCGCGTCCCTGGCGCTGGAACAGGGCCACGCCCAGTTCTTCCTCGAGTGAGCGAATGTGTCGGCTCACCGCCCCATGGGTGACGTGCAGTTCGGCCGCCGCGCGATTGACGCTGCCTAGCCGTGCCACGGCTTCGAAGGCATGCAGGGCATTCAGCGAGGGCAGTGGCCGGGGCATCTAACGTGTGACTTTTCCTGACGTATCGTGGCCATCATATCGCTTTTGGCCGCGGTGGCTTTGGGGTAGGGTGGCGGGCGCGTTTCGCCGTCTTCCCCGAGTGCCGCCCATGAGCAAGATCACCGATTTCAGCGTCTACCCCGACGAGCACGGCCGCTTCGGCGCCTACGGCGGCAGCTACGTCGCCGAGACCCTGATGGCGCCGCTGGCCGAACTGACCGAGGCCTACCTGCGCCTGCGCCAGGACCCGGAGTTCATCGCCGAGCTGGACCGCGACCTCAAGTACTACGTGGGCCGCCCCAGCCCGGTGTACTACGCCGAGCGGCTGTCGCGGCACGTGGGCGGCGCGCGCGTCCTGCTCAAGCGCGAGGACCTGAACCACACCGGCGCGCACAAGATCAACAACACCATCGGCCAGGCGCTGGTGGCCAAGCGCATGGGCAAGCCGCGCATCATCGCCGAGACCGGCGCGGGCCAGCACGGCGTGGCCAGTGCCACGGTGGCGGCGCGCTTCGGCCTCAAGTGCGTGGTCTACATGGGCGCGGTGGATATCGAGCGGCAGAAGATCAACGTGTACCGCATGAAGCTGCTTGGCGCCGAAGTGGTGCCGGTGACCTCCGGTTCGAAGACGCTGAAGGATGCGCTCAACGAAGCGATGCGCGACTGGGTCACCAACGTGGCCGATACCTTCTACATCATCGGCACGGTGGCCGGCCCGCATCCGTACCCGCTGATGGTGCGTGACTTCAATGCCATCGTGGGGCGCGAGGCGCGCCAGCAGGTGCAGGAACAGTTCGGCCGCCTGCCCGATGTGCTCACCGCCTGCGTGGGCGGTGGTTCCAACGCGATCGGCTTGTTCCACGCCTTCCTCAACGATGCCGGCGTGCGCATCGTGGGCGCCGAAGCGGCGGGCGAGGGCATCGCGACGGGACATCACGCGGCTTCGCTGGCGGCCGGGCGCCCGGGCGTGCTGCACGGCAATCGCACGTATGTGCTGTGCGACGACAACGGCCAGATCACCGAGACGCATTCGGTCTCCGCCGGCCTGGACTATCCGGGCGTGGGGCCGGAGCATGCGTTCCTGAAGGATGCGGGGCGCGCGGAATACGTCGGCGTCACCGATGACGAAGCGCTGGAAGCGTTCCATCTGCTGGCGCGCACCGAAGGCATTCTCGCCGCGCTCGAATCCAGCCACGCCGTGGCGCAGGCGATCAAGCTGGCGCGCGAGTACCCGAGGGACGGCCTGGTGCTGTGCAACCTTTCCGGGCGCGGCGACAAGGACGTACACACCATTGCCGCCCGCGAAGGAGTGCAGGTATGAGCCGCATCGACCGTCGTTTCGTCCAGCTCAAGGCCGCCGGCCGCACCGGACTGATTCCCTTCGTCACCGCGGGCGATCCGTCGCCGGCGCATGCCGTCGCGCTGATGCACGCACTGGTGGATGCCGGCGCCGACGTGATCGAGCTGGGCGTGCCGTTTTCCGATCCGATGGCCGATGGCCCGGTAATCCAGCATGCCAGCGAGCGCGCCATCGAGAAGGGCGTCGGGCTCGCCGATGTGCTGGGCTGGGTGGCCCAGTTCCGCCAGCGCGACGCGGACACGCCGATCGTGCTGATGGGCTACCTCAACCCGATCGAGATCCATGGCTATGCGCGCTTCGCCGCCGAGGCTGTGCAGGCCGGCGTGGACGGCGTGCTGGTGGTCGATTGCCCGCTGGAGGAGTCGGCCGTGCTGCAGCCGCTGCGCGACGCCGGGCTGCAGCAGATCCTGCTGGCGGCGCCCACCACCGCACCCGCGCGTATGGTGCAGTTGTGCGGGTCGGCCCGGGGTTTCCTGTACTATGTCTCGTTCGCCGGCATCACGGGCGCGGCGCGATTGAGCACGGGCGACATCGCCGCGCGCGTGGCCGATATCCGGGCGAAGTCGAAGGCTCCGGTGGCCGTCGGCTTTGGCGTGCGCGATGCGCAGTCGGCCAAGGCGATCGCCGGTTTTGCCGACGCGGTAGTGATCGGCAGTGCGCTGGTGGAGCGCCTGGCCGGCGCGGACGATGTCGATGACATCACCGCGCGGGCAAGCGCTTTTCTCGCGCCGATCCGCGCCGCGCTGGATGCGCATTGAGGACACGCTGCGTCATGACGCGGCGTCGCGTCATGAACGTTGAGGTGTTGCGATGAACTGGCTGCAGAAAATCATGACTCCGCGTGCTCGCACGCAGGCCACCAACGGCGGCAAGGGCAAGGTGCCCGAAGGCGTGTGGGAGAAGTGCGGCGGTTGCGGCACGGTGCTGTATCGGCCGGAGCTGGAACGCAACCTGATGGTCTGCCCCAAGTGCGGCTACCACCACGCCATCGATGCGCGCGCGCGGCTGGATTCGTTCCTCGATCCCGGCTCCACGCAGGAGCTGTGGGCCAGCATGGAGCCGAACGATCCGCTGAAGTTCCGTGATTCCAAGAAGTACCGCGACCGCATCGTCGCCGCGCAGAAGTCCACCGGCGAGAAGGACGCCATGCTGGCGATGAGTGGCCGCCTCAAGGGGCGCCCGCTGATGGCGGTGGCGTTCGAGTTCGCCTACATGGGCGGCTCGATGGGTTCGGTGGTGGGCGAGAAATTCACCCGTGCCGCCGAACGTGCGCTGGCCGATCGCAGCGCGCTGGTGTGCTTCTCGGCGACGGGTGGCGCGCGCATGCAGGAGTCGCTGTTCTCGCTGATGCAGATGGCCAAGACCTCCGCGGCGCTGGCGCGCATGCGCGATGCGGGCGTGCCGTATATCAGCGTGCTGACCAATCCCACCACCGGCGGCGTTTCCGCCAGCCTTGGCATGCTGGGCGACATCAATGTCGCCGAACCGAAGGCCTTGATCGGTTTCGCCGGGCCGCGCGTGATTGCGCAGACCGTGCGCGAAACCTTGCCGGAGGGGTTCCAGACCTCGGAATTCCTGGTCGAACACGGTGCCGTCGATCTCATCGTCGATCGCCGCGAGATGCGCGACAAGCTGGCCGACCTGCTGGGCATCCTGATGAAGGCGCCGCAGGCTGCCTGATCGCGTTCGACGCATCGCCCAAAAAACAGCGCCCCATGGGCGCTGTTTTTGTATGCGCGCGCGAGTTGTCCACAGCGGCTGTGGACCTGTTCCGGGTAAGCCTGTGGAAAAGCCTTGTGGCGACCTTTGGCAACAGGCACTTGCACCATCGTGATGATGTTTTGACCAGTGCGTCCGCGCATCCACGTGGTTTTCCACAGCGACTGTGGATGGTGTTTGCATAAGCCTGTGGACAAGCGCGTTTGCGGCATTTGCGAACAGTGACTTGTGACGTCGTGCCTAAGTTTTGAGCAGCGCATGCATGATGTTTTCCACAGCGCCTGTGGATGCCGCACCAACAAAGCTGTGGAAAAGTATCGCAACTGTCTGGTGCGGCAGGGCATGGCCACGCCGTGGCGAACTTTTGCCCAGCGCGCACATGATGTTTTCCACAGCAGATGTGGATGCCTGCGGGAAAAGCTTGTGGATAGATGTGCTATCCGCTTGAACGCAAAGACGTTGCGACGCGGTGGGCAGGAAATGCGCAGGTGATGCGATGAGGTGTTCGTGTATCGCGCACAGGGTGCGCTCCCTGGCGGCAGCGCCGTCAGTGGATCACACCATCAACGCATGCATCGGCAACAACCACAGCGAGAGCGCACCCAGCGCACTGCCGATGGCGGTGGCGGCGATCACGTCGCTCGGGTAATGCAGGCCAAGGATCACGCGCGATGCACCCACTAACGCGGTGAAGGTGAGCAGCAGCGGCGCCAGCACCGGATACCAGGCCAGCGCCACGACGGTGAAGCTCACGGCCTGCAGCGTGTGGCCCGAGGGGAAGCTGAACTCGTCCAGCGGCGGCACGTGTGCGATCACGCCGGGGCAGGCGCGGAACGGACGCGGACGACGCGTCCAGCGCTTGAGCAGGCGATAGAGCAGCAGCGCCGCCAGGCCCGTCACCGCCATCTGCGCCGCGGCGAAGCGGCCGCGATGGCCGTCGATGAGAGCGAGCACGAGCATCAGCGAGTACCAGAACACGCCATCGCCCAGTCGGCTGATGACGCCAAAGAACGCACCGACGGCGCGGCGCGTGCCCCAGCGGTTGGCCGCCACGCACATGCGGCGATCGATCGCGAACCTCGGGCCTGCGGGCAACTCAGGCGTGTGCAGCGGTGGCATGGTGTTCATGCGGATGCTCCTGGGCCAGTTCACGCAACAGGTTTTCGAATTCGCCGATGACGGCGTCCGGTGAGAGGTTGGCAATGCTGGCGTGGGCGGCGCGGCCCATGTGGCGGATCAGGCTCGCGTTGCTGGCCAGGGTGGTGGCGGCGTCGATGAAGGCGTTCTCGTTGCCGGCATCGATGCGATAGCCGTTATGGCCACTGCGCAGATGCTCGCGTGCGGCGCCTTCCTCATAGGCCACTACCGGCAGGCCGGAGGCGAGCGCTTCGAGGATGACGTTGCCGAACGTCTCGCTGAGGCTGGGGAAGGGGAACAGGTCCGCGCTGGCGTAGTGGCGGGACAGCATCTCGCCGCGCTGCATGCCGGCGAAGATGAAATCCGGATTGGCCGCCTGCAAGGCCGCGCGCGCCGGTCCGTCGCCGACCCAGACGTAGCGCGCATGGGGCACCTGCTGCTGGATCGAGCGGAAGCTGCGCACGGCAAGGTCGAGATTCTTCTCCGGCGCAATGCGTCCCACGTACAACACCACCGGTGAGTTGCCATCCACGCCCCACTGGCGGCGCAATCCGGCGTCGCGATGGCGGGGATGGAACAGCTGCGTGTCGACGGCGCGTCGCAGCAGGCGCGCGGTATCGACGCCGAGTGTTTTCAGCTCATCGGCCAGGGCTTCCGTGGGCACCAGCGTCGCCGCGGCGCGGCGATGGAAGCGGCGCAGATAGTTGCGCACCACCGGCGTGAGGAAGCCCACCCCATAGTGATCCGCATAGGTGTCGAAGCGGGTGTGGAAGCCGGTGGCGGTGGGAATGCCGAGCCGTTTCGCGGTGCGCACCGCCGACCAGCCCAGCGGGCCTTCGGTGGCGACGTAGATCGCATCCGGGCGCAGCCGCGTCCAGCGCTCGCGCAGGATGTCGCTGGCCGGAAGCCCGAAGCGCAGGCCGGGATAGCGGGGCAGCGAGGCGCCGCGAACCTCAAGGGTGACGATGCCGGGCTCGTCGTCGAACGGCTGCCGCTGACGCGGGCGGATCAGGTCGACCGTGTGCCCCTGCGACGCCAGACCGGCGGCGAGGCTGTGCACGGTCAGTGCCACGCCGTTGATCTCGGGTGGATAGGTTTCGCTGACAATGCCGATGCGCACTTGAACATACCGTTGGCTGGCCCGGAGCAGGTTCCACCTTGGGCGTTGCGGGGCCGTGGCGTATGTATGACGCCCGCGTGACGGAGCGCCACTCGCGGCGGGTGCCACGAGTACACTGGGCGGACTTGCCATCATGGAGACACGTCGATGAAACGCATTCTGCTTGCCCTGGCACTGGCTACCCTGACCGGCACCGCGTTCGCCACCGATGCTCCGGCACTCCCGATCACCAAGGCTCCCGCGGGCGCCGAGGTCTACATCGTGTCACCCAAGGACGGCGCCACCGTGGGCCAGGAATTCACCGTGGTGTTCGGCCTCAAGGGCATGGGCGTGGCGCCTGCGGGGGTGAAGAAGGAAGGCACCGGGCATCACCATCTGCTGGTGGATGTGACCGAGCTGCCACCCGCCGGTCAGCCCATTCCGAAGGACGAGCACCATCTGCACTTCGGCAACGGCCAGACTGAAACCACGCTCAAGCTGGCGCCGGGCAAGCACACGCTGCAGCTGGAGCTGGCCGATGAAAACCATGTTCCGTTCGACCCGCCGATCGTGTCCAGGCCGATCACCGTCAACGTGAAGTGAAGCCGCTGGTGCGGCGGCCCGTCATGGCCGCCGCCCGCGGGTGCCGGTCTGGGTGCCGGATCGGCTAAAATCGCGCCTTTCGCCTTTCAAGACAGCCGCGTCCATGACCGTCCGCACCCGTTTCGCCCCCAGTCCCACCGGCTTCCTGCACATCGGCGGCGCCCGCACGGCGCTGTATTGCTGGCTGGAGGCCCGCCGCCGCGGCGGTGAATTCGTGCTGCGCATCGAGGATACCGACCGCGAACGCTCCACCGAGGCGGCCGTGCAGGCCATCCTGGACGGCATGCAGTGGCTGGGCCTGAACCACGACGAAGGCCCGATCTACCAGACCGCTCGCCTGGAGCGCTACAAGCAGGTCGCCGACGAGCTGCTCAAGGCCGGCAAGGCCTACTACGCCTACGAGAGCAAGGACGAGATCGAGGCCATGCGCAACGAGGCGATGGCCAAGGGCGAGAAGCCTCGCTACAACGGCTATTACCGCGACCGCAACGAGCCGTATCGCGACGACCCCAACCGCGTGATCCGTTTCAAGAACCCGACCGAGGGCTCGGTGGTGTTCGAGGACAAGGTGAAGGGACGGGTGGAGTGGAGCAACGCCGAACTGGACGATCTGGTGATCTTCCGTTCCGATGGCTGGCCTACCTACAACTTTGCCGTGGTGGTGGACGATATCGACATGGGCATCACCGAGGTGATCCGTGGCGACGACCACGTCAACAACACGCCGCGCCAGATCAACATCTATCACGCGCTCGGCGCGCCGGTGCCGGAGTTCGCGCACCTGCCGATGATCCTCGGCCCTGATGGCCAGAAGCTCAGCAAGCGCCATGGCGCGGTGAGCGTGATGCAGTACCGCGACGACGGTTTCCTGCCGCACGCGCTGCTCAACTACCTGGTGCGCCTGGGCTGGTCGCATGGCGACCAGGAAATCTTCTCGGAAGAGGAGATGATCCGCCTGTTCGATATCGGCGACGTGAACAAGGCCGCATCGCGTTTCGACGTCACCAAGCTGTCGTGGCTCAACCAGCATTACCTGAAGACCGACGACCCGGCGGCCATCGCACCGGAATTCGAATGGCACCTCACGCAGGCCGGCATCGACTTCAGCAAGGGGCCCAAGCCCGCCGACGTCATCGTCGCCCTGCGTGATCGCGTGCAGACGCTGAAGGAAATGGCCGAGCGCGCCAAGATCTGGTACGGCCCGATCCTGGAGTGGGACGACAAGGCCGTTGCCAAGCATCTGCAGAACGACACCGCCGTGCCGGTGCTGGAAGCGGCCAAGTCACTGCTGGCCGCGTGCGAGTGGACGCCCGCGGCGATCCACCAGGTGATCGAACAGGTCGCCGCGAAGCTCGAGCTGGGCATGGGCAAGATCGCCCAGCCGCTGCGCGTGGCGATGACCGGTACGCAGGTGTCGCCGTCGATCGAGCACACCATCTATCTGGCGGGGCGCGAGGAAGCGCTCAAGCGCGTCGATGATGCGCTTGCCAAGGCCAGGGCCTGACGCTCTGCTCCCTCCCCCTGCAAGCAGGGGGAGGAGTTATCAGGATGACTTGCTCGTCTGCCCTGACTGCCAGCCACCGCCCAGCGCCTGTATCAACGCCGCCGTATCGCTAAGCCGCATGGCCTGTGCCTGGATGCGCGTGATGCGTGCCTGCTGATAGGCCTGTTGCGCATTGATCAGCACCAGCGAGTCCACATAGCCGAGCTGCTGCTGCTTCCGGGTGAGTTCCAGCGTGCGCATGGCGGCACGTTCGGCATCGTCGGCAGCGGCCAGTGCGCGCGCGTCGCTGTCGATGGCGTACAGCGTGTCGGCCACGTTCTGGAAAGCGCCGAGCACCACGCTGCGGTACTGCGCGGCAGACTGCTGCAAGGCGGCTTCCGCGGCACGTTGCTTGTGCTTCAACGCGCCGAAGTCGAACACGGTCTGGCTGACGCTGCCGGCGAGCGCCCAGAACACGTTGTCGTCGGTGAACATGCGGGTGAACGAGGTGGAACTGCCGCCATAGGCGCCGGAGAGGGTGAACTGTGGCAAGCGATTGGCCAGGGCCACGCCGACCTGGGCGCTTGCCGCATGCACGTTTTCCTCGGCGGCACGTACGTCGGGGCGCTGGTCCACCAGTTGCGAGGGCACGCCCTGCGGCAGCGTCACCGGCAGGGTGAGGTGTTCGAGATCGAACTGCGGTGCGCCGGCCTGGTCCGGTGTGTCGCCGCACAATACGGCCAGCAGGTCGCGATTCTGCGCCAGCTGCTTCTGCAACCCGGGCAAGGCCTGCCTGGCCTGGGCGAGCGCGCTTTCCTGGGCGGCAACATCGAGTCCCGAGGCATAACCGAGCCGTGCCTGGTGGTGCAGGATATCCAGCGCCTGTGTCTGCGCGGCAATGACCGCCTCGGTCGCCTCGATCTGCGCGCGCAGCGACGCTTCCTGGATCGCCGCATTCACCACGTTGGAGGCCAGGCTCAGGCGCGCAGCTTCGAGCTGGTAGCGCTGGTTTTCGGCCTGCGCCTGCAGCGACTCCACCGTGCGCCGGTTGAGGCCGAACACATCCGGCGCATAGGTGATATTCAACTGCGCGGTGTGCAGCGTGTAGTACGTCGCGTTGGAGGTGAGCGCGGGAGACAGCGTACCCACCGCATCGCGCTGGCGTGACGGCGTGTAGTTGAGCTGGGCGGAGGGAAAGTAGGTGGCACGCTGTGCCGCGACGCTTTCCTGCGCCTGGCGCAGCGCCGCCATGGCGGCATCCAGATCCGGGTTGTGGGCCAGCGCACGCTGCACCCGATCGTTCAAGGCGTCGGAGCCGAACACCTGCCACCACGTCTGCGCGATGGCCTGGCCGGAGGCGAGCCGCTGCGGCCGGGCGGCGTCGTCACCGGCCGTGGCAGGCAGCGCCTCGCGGGTGAACTGCGCGGGCGAGGGCGTCGCCGGGCGCTGGTAGGCGGGACCCACGGCGCAACCCGCGCAGGCCGCAGCCAGCGCCGCGGCCAGCAGCGTGCGACGCCAGGCATGCATGGAACGGCTCATCGCGCACCTCCATCCGGTCGACGCTGCTTGCGCTTCTGCGACCACTCCACCACCAGCACCTGCAGTGCCGGCGCAACGATCAGCAGCATCACCGGACCCAGCAGCATGCCGCCAACCACCACGGTGGCCAGCGGTCGCTGCACCTGGCTGCCGATGCCGGTGGACAGGGCCGCCGGCAACAGGCCGATGCAGGCGGACAGCGCCGTCATCAGCATCGGGCGCATGCGCTGCTCGGCGGCCTGGGTCATGGCGTCGAGCGGTGTATGGCCGGCGAATACGAGGTGGTTGAAGTAGGTGATGACCAGGATGCCGTTCATCACCGACACGCCGAACAGCGACACGAAGCCGATCGCCGCCGAAATGCTGAAGTCCAGTCCGGAGAGGTAGAGCGCGATGATGCCGCCGGCAATGGAGAACGGGATCGCCGCGAGCGTGAGCAGGCTGTCGCGCCACGAGTTGAACAAGGCGAACAGCAGGGCGAGGATCAGCCCCATCGCGATGGGCAGCACCACCGCCAGTCGTTGCTTGGCCTGTTGCAGGTCGTTGAATTCGCCGGCCCACGCCAGGTGATAGCCCGGCGGCAACGTCACCTGCTCGGCGATGCGCCGCTGGGCATCGGCCACGGTGCTGCCCAGGTCGCGGCCGCGCACGCTGAATTTCACCGGCACGAAGCGCTCGTTGCGCTCGTGGTAGATGTACGAAGCACCGGTATCCAGCGTGATGCTGGCCACGTCGCGCAAGGGCACATAGCCGGTGCCGCCATTGGGCAGGTTGTAACCCACCTGGATGTTGCCGACGTCCTCGATGCTCTGGCGATACTTCGGCGCCAGTCGCACCACCAGGTTGAACTGGCGATCGCCTTCGAGCACGGTGGTGGCCGAGGTGCCTCCCGCCGCCGCCTGCACCACCGTGTTGATGTCGCCGGTATTGAGGCCGTAGCGCGCCGCCCTGGCGCGATCGATGGTGATGTTGAGGTTGGGCTGGCCCAGCACGTGGAACACGCCCAGGTCCTGCACGCCGGGCACCTGCTGCATCACACGCATGACCTGGTCGGCCAGGCGTTCGAGTTCCGGCAGCTCGGGGCCGACGATCTTCACCGAGTTGGCGCCCTTCACGCCGGACAGGCCTTCCTCGATGTTGTCCTGGATGTACTGCGAGAAGTTGAACTCGACGCCGGGCATGGCGTTCTCGAATTCACCCTGCAGGTCGGCCACCAGTTTCTCCTTGGTGTGACCGCTGGGCCAGTCGTCCTGTGGCTTGAGCGGCACGAACAGCTCCACGTTGTAGAAACCCGACGCGTCGCTGCCGTCATCGGGGCGGCCGTGCTGCGACACCACCGTCACCACTTCCGGATGCTTGAGCAGGATGCGGCGCAACTGGCCCACCTTGTCCTCGCCCGCTTCCAGCGAGATGGTGGAAGGCATCGAGGCGCGAATCCACAGGTTGCCTTCTTCCAGCGCGGGCAGGAACTCCGTGCCCACGCGGGTCAGCAGCAGCACGGCCAGCAGCAGGAAGCCCACGCCCAGGCCCACGGTGGTGCGGCGGCGCCTCAGCGCCCAGCGCAGCACGGGTGTATAGACATGGCGGATGCCACGCACGAACCACGTCTCGGTTTCCTTCACGTGCTGCGGCAGCAACAGCGAGGCCAGCACCGGCGAGACGGTGAAGGTGGCGATCAGGGCGCCGGACAGCGCGTACGCATAAGTGCGGGCCATCGGATTGAAGATCTGGCCTTCCACGCCCTGCATGGTGAACAGCGGAATGAACGCCGCCACGGTGATGGCCGAGGAGAACAGCACCGCGCGGTCCACCTGCATGGCGCTGATGAACAGCAGGCGCAGGCGTTCGGTCCAGCCATGGGTGGCGCCGCCGCGCATGTAGGTGCCCAGGTCGCTCTGCGCCGCCTCGTGCAGCAGTTCCTGGCGCTCGGCCGCGTTCTTCTGGAAGTTGCGGAAGATGTTCTCGATCAGGATCACCGCCGAGTCGACGATGATGCCGAAGTCCACCGCGCCCAGTGACAGCAGGTTGGCCGAATCGCCCAGCAGCACCAGGATGATCACGCTGAAGAACAGCGCCACCGGAATGTTGGCGCTGACGATGATGGCGCTGCGCAAATCGCCCAGGAAGATCCACTGGATCAGGAACACCAGCAGGCAGCCGAACACCAGGTTGTGCAAGACGGTGTGGGTGGTCACCGCCACCAGGGTCGAGCGGTCGTAGAACGGCACCAGTTTCACGCCGGGCGGCAACGTGCCATCGCTGTTGAGCTTGGCGACTTCGTCCTTGACCCGCGCCACCACTTCGTTGGTCTGCAGCGTGCGGTTCATCACCACGATGCCGGTGACCACGTCGTCCTGCGTGTCGCGGCCGGCGCGGCCCAGGCGGGGCACCGCGCCCACGTCCACCTTCGCCACGTCCTTGACCAGTACCGGCGTGCCGTTGGACTGGTTGAGCACGGTGTTGCCGATGTCGTCGACATCCTTGATCAGGCCCACGCCACGGATGTTCACCGACTGCTGGCCGATGTTGATGGTGCGGCCGCCCACGTTGCTGTTGGCGTTGCCGATGGCGGCCACCAGCTGGGGCAGGGTGATGCCATAGCCCTGCAGTTTGGCGAGGTCGGCCTCGACGTCGTATTCCTTGGTGGTTCCGCCCCAGGTGACCACCTGCGCCGTGCCCGGCACCGACAGCAGGCGTCGCGTCACCACCCAGTCCTGCAAGGTACGCAGTTCGGTGAGGCTCATCGACGGCGGGCCCACCAGCTGGTAGCGGAAGATCTCGCCGACCAGGCTGGAGGCCTGGATCTGCGGCTGCACGTTGTTAGGCAGGCTGACGTTCTGCTGCAGCGCCAGCGCGGCCTGGGTGTAGTCGAAGTAATAGTCGGTGCCGTACTTGAAGGTGACGCGCACGAACGACAGCCCGTAGAACGAGGTCGAGCGGATGCTCTCCACGCCAGGGGTGGTGGCCAGGCCCACTTCCATCGGGCGCGTATAGCTGCGTTCCATTTCCTCGGCCGACAGCCCGGGCGCCTGCGCGGTGATCTCCAGGATCACCGGCGCCGGGTTGGGGTAGGCCTCGATGTTGAGCTTGGCATAGGCAATCAGACCGGCGATGACGAAGGCGGCCAGCGCCATCAGCACGATGGCGCGGCGGGTCAGCGCGAACGCGACGAGACCTCTGAACACGATCAGTCCTTATGGAAAACGAATGGCTTGCGCGCTCACTGCGACTGCAGTGCTAGCGCGTTGCTCAGGAACAGTGCGCCTTCGGCGGCGATGCGCTCATGCGGCGGCAGGCCGGCCAGCACCGGGTAGTAGCCATCCTGCAGCTGGCCCAGTTGCACTGGGTGGCGCGTGAAATGCAGGCCATCGGTAGTGGTGAACACCACCATCGCGCCGGTGCCCTCGCGCACCACGGCATCCACCGGCACCGCATCGTGGCGGGTCGGCGCGGCGGTGGTGATGCGGTAGTTGGCCAGCATCTGCGGGCGCAGGCCGGCCGGCGGCGCATGCAGCACCGCGCGCAGCGTCACGCGGTGCGTGGCCGGGTCGGACGCGCTGCCGACGTAGTCGACGCGAGCGCTGATGGGGTGCTCCGGCAGCGCGGGCAGGGTCGCGGCAAGCGGCTCGCCGACGTGCACCAGCGGCGCATCCGCTTCGGCGACATTCGCCACCAGCCACAGGCTGCTGGCATCGGAAATATCGAACGGCACTGGCGTGCCGCCCGGCTGCACCAGGTCGCCGGGTGCCACGTTGCGCGCAGTGACCGTGCCGGTGATCGGGCTGGCGATGCGCCATTCGCCATCGACACGATGCGTCGAGGCGATGCGGTCGATCTCCGCATCGCTCTTGTCGAAGATGCGCAGCGCCCGTCGCGCCGCCTGGTAATTGCCCTCGGCCGTCTGCTGGTCCGAAATGGCCTGCTCCAGATCGCGCGGCGCATTGGCCTGCACCTGCGCCATGCCCTTGGCGCGCTCCAGTGCCTGGGTGGTCTGCGCACGCGCGGCGGCGGCGCTCACCAGGGTGGCTTCGGCCTGGGCGAGGTCGGGACTGTCGACCGAGAACAGCACCTGGCCGCGGGTGACGTTGTCCCCGGCCTTGGCAAACACTTCGCGCACCCGCCCCGAATACGGCGAACTCACCTGGGCGAAGTGGTCCTGGTCGAAATCCACGTAGCCCACGGCATCGATGCGCGGCGAAAACTCGCGCTGGGTAACCTCGGAAATACTGACCTGCTTCGCCTGCTGGGCATTGATGGCAACCGTTTGCGGGTCGCTTGGCTTGGCCGCCTGCGGCGCTATCTGTGCCGAGGCCGGCGAACCCTGGCGCGCGATCACCACCAGCAGGATGGCCGCCAGCATGCAGCAGCCCGCGATAAGTCGTCCTTGGTGCTTTTTCATGTACCTGTTGCCGTTGCTCGCCGGCGCCGGGGAATGCGCACGAAATCCGCCAGGCGCATGCGCCTGGTCACCACGACTTCTCTGGTGCCCGCCAGCACGTTGCCCGATCCGGCGGACACGACAAAAACGTCCGCTGGAAACTTAGTCCGGTGCCGGCGGCGGCGACAGTTACGGTTTGGAAAGGCTGGCCGCGGGAAGCATGATGTCGACCTTCAGGCCGGGCGAAGTGTTTTCCAGGGTGAGCTGGCCGCGATGTAGCGCCACCACTGCCGCCACGATGCTCAGGCCCAGCCCGTTGCCGCGCTGGTGCCGGCTGGCATCCACCCGGAAGAAGCGCTCGGTGGCCCGCGACAGCGCCGCTTCCGGAATACCGGGGCCATCGTCCCGCACGCTGATGTTCACCCGCTCGCCGTCCTGCATCGCCAACACCTGGACGTTGGCGCCCTCGCCGGCGTACTTGAACGCGTTGTCGAGCAGATTGGCCAATACCCCGGCAAGCAGGTGCCGGTCGGCCAGTACCCGGGGTTCGCCTTGGACCGTGCATTGCAGGCCGATGGAGTGGGCTTCGGCGGCCGGCTGGTAAAGCTCCATGATGTCGTCGAGCAGCCCGCGCACGGCCAGCGGCTCGAAGCTTTGCCGGCGCACTCCCGATTCGGCCTCGGCGATCTGCAGCAGTTTGTCCAGTACCGCGATCAGGCCGTCGATCTCGTCGATGGCGTATTGCGCGCCCTGCGGCAGCCGTTCTTCGCGCTGGGGCGAGCGCAGGGCCTGTTCCAGCGCGCCGCGCACCCGGCCCAGCGGTGTGCGCAGGTCATGCGCAATGGCATTGGAGACGTTGCGCGAGGTGTCCATCAGGCGCTCGATTTCATCGAGCATGTCGTTGATGTCGCGAGCGACCACCGCAAATTCATCGCGCGAGCGTCCCACCGCGACACGCCGATGGAGCCGGCCGGCGGCGATCTCGGTAGTGGTGCGGTGGATCGCCTTGAGCTGGCGCTGGAGTTGCGCGCGGAACAGCACGGCGCCGCCACCGGCCAGCATCACCGCCAGGATGCCGCCCAGCGCCAGCGCCACCAGGATCATGTGTTCGAGCTCGCGCACGTCGCGCATGTCACGCCCCACCAGCAGCACGCTGCCATCGGCGAAGCGATAGCTGAGTACGCGGCTCAGCGAGTGGCGGCCCAGGCGCCGCACTTCGAGCTGGCGCAGGCCATCGCTGGTGACGGCCGAGGGTGGCCACGCGGTGAGGTTGCCGATCAGCGGGTGCCCGCTGGCGTCGAGCAGCAGGTAGATCTCGGTGTCGCTGTCCTGGTTGTCGGTGAGCAGGCCATGGACCTCCAGTGCCAGCGCGCCGATGCCCTGTTGCTGCTCCACCTGGATCAAGTGGCGCGAGGTGCTGCGCAGTTGTTCGTCGATATTGCGACGGAGCAGCCCGGCGGTGGCGACATAGAACACGGTGGAGATCACCGCCACCGACAGCAGCAACAGCAGGCCATAGCCTGCGGCCATGCGGAACACCACCGAATGGCGAAAACTAGCCATCGACGTCGCTGCCGCCAATGGTGAAGCCCACGCCGCGCACGGTGCGGATCAGCGTCGCGGCACCGTCCTTGTCGATCTTGTTGCGCAGGCGGCTCATCTGCACGTCGATCACATTGGTTTCGGGGTCGAAGTGATAACCCCACACCGCTATCAGCAGCATCTTGCGCGTCACCACTTCGCCCTGGTGGCGCATCAGGTATTCCAGCAACTGATACTCGCGCGGCTGCAACAGGACCGGCCGGCCGCCACGGAAGACCCGGCGCGTGCGCGGTTCCAGGGTGAGGTCATCGACGCGAAGCAGTGCAGGTTCGGCGCGCTGGCCGGCGCGCCGGGCCAACGCTTCGATGCGCGCCAGCAATTCATCGAGTGCGAACGGCTTGGTCAGGTAGTCGTCGCCACCGCTGCGCAAGCCGCGGATGCGTTCGTCCAGGCTGCTCAGTGCGCTGAGCACCAGCACCGGCGTGCGGTCGTCGCGCAGGCGCATCGCGGCGAGGATGTCCAGCCCGTCCAGGCCACCGGGCAGCATGCGGTCCAGCAACACCAGATCCCACAGTTCGCCGGTGGCGCGCGCCAGGCCACTGGTGCCGTCATGGCACACCTCGACCTCGTGGCCCGCCTGGCCCAGGCTTTCGCGGATCAACGCGGCGGTTTGGGTGTCATCCTCGATCAGCAGGCAGCGCATGGCTTCCGGTCCGGCAAATAGGTGGGGCAGGCAAGGCGGTGGGTGCATGCCACGCGCGCAGGCCGCATCATCCGCCTATCGTAGTCAGTTGGCGGGGGGCTCGTGGAGCAGTGGCTGGACAAGGCGATGCAGGGCGTGGATCCGGACAGCCCGGATGCCTTCCTGCGGATCTTCGTCAACCTGATGGCGGCGATGCCATGGGCGGCCCTGTTCTGGTGGAGCGTGGTGTTTGTGGTGGTGGGTGCGTTGCTCGGTTGGTGGCGGGGGCGACTGCTGGAAGGCATCGCATGGGCCGCCGCGCTCGGCCCGTTCGGCTGGGTCGTGGTGCTGATGCGCCCGCGTCCCAGGCCAAGGGCGGTGCCGCCGCCGCTGCCGCGCCGGCGTTGAATCGAGGGATCTTGCGCAGGGGTGTATGATGAAACGCGAGGTGAACCCATTGAGCCAGACCGTCTCCAGCAAGCCGCATGTGCATGACCACCATCACGACGATGCCCAGAGCTTCGTGCGCGCGGTGGAGCACGCCAGCGAGGAGCGCGGCCTGCGCCTCACGCCGCTGCGCAAGGAAGTGCTGGAACTGGTCGCCGCCGCCGGCAAGCCGGTGAAGGCTTATGACCTGCTCGACCAACTGCGCGAGCGCCATGGCAATGCGGCGCCACCCACGGTGTACCGCGCGCTCGACTTCCTGCTCGAGCACGGTTTCATCCACAAGTTGGAATCCATCAACGCCTTCGTCTCCTGCCATCATCCGGCCGAGGCACACCAGGTGCCGTTCCTCATCTGCGACCACTGCTCCAGCGCGCAGGAAGTGTGCGACGAGCGCGTGGCCGAGCTGATCGAGGCACAAGCCAAGGCCTTCGGCTTCCGCCCGCAGGCGCAGACGCTGGAAGTGCACGGCCTCTGCAAGAACTGTCGCAAGGCTTAAGCAGGCTCCGCGGTCCCGCGCGGGGTCGGTTTGCGTTTGCGACGTTATAATGTAACATGCGCAGCCTAGGGTGATCTTGCCCGACTTGCGATGCGCTCCGGTCCAAACCGATGGATGCCAGACAAGCAAACAAATCCCGCTGGTGGTTCCTGGCCGACCGGCTTGGCGCAACGGCCTCGTTCCTGTGCGCCATCCACTGTGCGGCGCTGCCGTTCGTGCTGGCGGTGTTGCCGCTGCTTGGGCTGAGCTTTCTTGCCGATCATCGTTTCGAGCGCGGTTTTGTGATGTTTGCCTGCGCGCTCGCGTTGACCAGCCTGATCACCGGTTATCGCCGCCATCATCAGCCGCTGCCGTTGCTGCTGGCGCTGCCCGGGTTGGCGCTGCTGATCACCGGCGTCACCTTCGCCGAAAACTATTCCATCGCGCTGCATAGCGTGCTGGTGACGTGCGGTGGCCTGCTGGTCGCATCGGCACACTTCGTCAACCTGCGCAAGCACCGGGCCACGCACGTGCACGGTCCCCAGTGTGCGCATTGAGGCCACCGGTCGGGACCCTCGTGATTGTGTAACGGGCCTTGCGGTTTCTAGCATTCGCCCATGAACACGGCCCGCGCCCATACCCACGACCACCACGATCATGACCACGCCCACGGTCATGCGCACGGCCACTCCCACGATGAAGACCATGGCGGTATCAGCGGGCGCGAGCGCAAGCTGATCTTCGCGTTCGTGCTCACCACGCTGATGATGCTGGTGGAGATGGTGGGTGGTTTCTGGTCGGGCTCGCTCGCCCTGGTGGCCGATGCCGGCCATATGCTGATCGACGCGCTGGCGCTGCTGCTGGCGGTGGTCGGCGCATGGTTCGCCCGGCGGCCTGCGGATGCGCGTCGCAGCTATGGCTATGGGCGTCTCGAAGTGCTGGCCGGCTTCGTCAATGCGCTCACCCAGTTCGTGCTGGTCGCCTTCATTGCCTATGAGGCGATCACGCGCCTGTTCAGCCCGTCGCACATCCTGTCCGGGATGATGCTGGTGGTGGCCATAGCCGGCCTTGTCGTGAACCTGTTGGTGCTGCGCACGCTGCACGGTCATGCGCATGACGACGTCAACCTTGCTGGCGCCACCTTGCACGTGCTGGGTGACTTGCTGGGTTCGGTAGCCGCGGTGGTGGCCGCGCTGCTGGTGCGCTGGCTGGACTGGAACTGGGCCGACCCGGTGCTTTCCCTGCTGGTGTCGCTGCTCATCCTCAATAGCGCGTGGCGCCTGTTGCGTCGCTCGGCGCATATCCTGCTGGAAGGCGTGCCCGAGGGCATGAATACCGGCGACGTGGCCGACGCGCTGCGCCTGGCCGATGCCTCGATCCGCGATATCCACCATCTGCATGTCTGGCAGCTGGCCTCGGGTTCGCGCATGGCCACCCTGCATGCGCAACTGCACGATGAGGGCAGCAGCACGGCCGCGATCACCGCGATCAACCAGGTGCTGGCCGAGCGTTTTGGCATCCAGCACGTGACGGTGCAGATCGATGCGGAGCCGTGTTCGGACCAGATGCATGGATGCGCCGGGCACGGTCACCGCTGACTATTGCGCTTTGGGCGGTGGCTGATACGATGGTCGGCCGTTCACCCTAACGAATCAAGGAGTTCCCTCATGGGCAAGGGCGATCGCAAGACCCGTCGTGGCAAGACTTACCGTGGCAGCTATGGCAACAGCCGCGCGCATTCGCTGCAGCCGGCCGTGGCCGGTGCCAAGGCGACCGTGACCAAGCCGGCCGCCGCCAAGAAGGCTGCTCCCAAGAAGAAGTCGGCCTAAGCCGGCATTCCTTCGAAAAAAAGCCCCGCCCTGGCGGGGCTTTTTTGTTTTTGGCCGCGCGGTTGGGGCGGTAGCCGCCATTCGGCGGACTCGCGCCGTGCCTTGCCCGCGGAGAACCGGGGCGAGGGCAGTTGAGCGTGCGGCGCCTGATCTTGCCGGGTGCCCCATCGACCGATTCGGGAAACCTGATTGCTGCGACGCACGGCGCGCCAGGCGCCGGAGATTGCGTACCTCGCGACATTTTTAGTTGCGATGCAGCAAGCATGCCTCGCATTCGCTAAACAACATGTGTTGCTTTTCTGTGCCGAGGGGTTCACCTTTTGCGGGCCCGCCGGACATCAGGTTCACCGCATGACACCGATCGATAGCACCAGCGTCTCCCCGCACGAGGACGCGCGCATCACCAACACCCGTCGTCGTCTTGTCGAAGCCGTGCTCCAACTGGCAAGCGAAAAATCGATCACCAACACATCCGTTCTGGAAATCACCCAGCGTGCCGGGATCAACCGCAGTACGTTTTACGCGCATGCGGACAGCCCCATGCAGCTGCTGACGCGGGCGCTTTCGGCCGAACTTGACGAGGTGTATCGCGCGGCCATGGAAGAGATCGAGCGCGATGGTCTTCTGTATCGCGACCTCACCCGCCACGCCATGAACCAGATCGCCGACCACGTCATTAGGCACGAGGCCGTGTATGCCGGATCGGCCCACGGGTCCTCGCTGTTCGCCCTGCGTGTCGTGCTTGCCGAGCACGTGGAGCGATCGGTGCTCAATATCTTCCGCGAAGGCTTTTCCGGCGCGCCCGTTTGTACACCCGAAGCCGCGACGTTGTACGCCGGCTTCCTTTCGCACGGCATCGCCGGCGCATTCGAGGCATGGCTTCGCCTGCCCGCGCCGCGCAATCGAGAGCTGTTGTTGAGCGCCGTCGAAGCCATGTACCCGTCCTGGTACGCCCCCGAATCCCACCGCGCAAAGCCGGCGAAGGCGTCGCCCGCGCCGAAAATGCACATCGAGAAGCAGTGAAACAGGTCAAGGAGAGCATCGTGAAAGCAGCTGTACTCAACGCGATAAGCGGCAAGTTCGACATAGAGAACATCCATATCGCCGCGCCGGAAGGCCGCGAAGTGCTAATCCAGGTCAAGGCCTCTGGCCTTTGCCACTCGGATCTGCATATGGCCGAGAGCGACTTCGGCGTGCCTCTTCCCGCCGTTTTTGGCCATGAATTGGCTGGCATCGTGAAGGAAGTCGGTCCAGGCGTGCGCGAGTTTGCCGTTGGCGACCACGTAGTGGCATCGCTGGTGCAGTTCTGCGGCCATTGCGACGCCTGTCTCGGCGGGCGTACCTATCAGTGCCGCCATCCGGGCGAGACGCTTCGCGCTCCCGGCGAAGCCCCTCGCCTCGACAAGGACGGCAAACCCGTCACGCAGGTCTTCGGCACCGCCGGTTTCGCGGAGCAGGCGCTGGTCCACGAGAACCAGCTGGCGAAGGTGCCCAAGGAAATCCCGTTCGCGCAGGCATGCATCCTCGGCTGCGGCACGGTCACCGGCGCGGGCGCCGCGATCAACACGGCGGGCATCAAGCCTGGCGACAGCGTGGTCGTGATCGGCGTCGGTGGCGTGGGCCTCAACGTGATTTCCGGCGCCCGCCTCGCCGGTGCCGCGCAGATCATCGCGGTCGACATGCAGCCGAAGAAGGAGGCCCTGGCACGCAAGTTCGGTGCCACCGACTTCGTCAACGCCGGCAACGGCGACTCGGTGGAAGCCGTGCGCGCGCTCAGCAACGGCGGCGTGGACCATGCGTTCGAGGTCATCGGCCTGAAGTCGACGTCCGAGCAGGCCGTGCAGATGGCGAAGCTCGGCGGTGGCGCCTACATGATCGGCGTGCACAAGCCCGGCAGTGCCATCGCCGTCGACGTCCTCGCCGACCTCATCAGTCGTCAGGTCACGGTAAAGGGTGTGTACATGGGTTCGAGCAATATCAAGCACGATATCCCGATGTATGCCGATCTCTATCTGCAAGGCCGCTTCAATCTCGACGACCTGATCTCGAGAGAAATCAAGCTCGCCGACATCAACGATGCCTACGAAGAGTTGAAGGGCGGCGCCATCGCGCGCAGCGTCATCACTTCGTTTTGATCCGGTTTCCCATTGAAGTATTGCCAAAGGATTGCCATGAGCTACAGACTTCTCATCGACGGCAAGCTCACCGATGGAGCTTCCACTCTCGACGTCATCGACCCGGCCACCGGCAAGGTATTCGCAAGCTGCGCGCGTGCCGACGAGGCGCAGTTGAATGCGGCGATCGCCGCCGCGAAGAAAGCCTTTCCGGCCTGGTCCGCGCTGACCCACGCGCAACGCAAGGCCTATATCGACAGGCTGGCCGATGCCATGCAGGCCCGCCAGGCGGAGTTCTGCGAACTGCTTACGCGTGAGCAGGGCAAGCCGCTCGATCAGGCCGGCTTTGAAATCGGCGGTGCGATCGCCGCGCTGCGCTACTTCGGCGCGCTCGAACTCCCGCTGGAAACCATCCGCGATACCGCTGGTGAGCGCATTCTCGAACAGCGCACGCCGCTGGGTGTCGTCGCCGCGATTACACCGTGGAACTTCCCGGTCATCCTGCTGATGATGAAGCTTGCCCCCGCGCTCAGCGTGGGCAATACGCTTATTGCCAAGCCCGCGCCGTCGACGCCGCTGACCACGGCGTTGCTCGGTGAGGTCGCCGCGACGATCCTGCCACCCGGCGTGCTCAACGTCATCATCGACGCCAACGACCTCGGAGCGGCGATCACCCGGCATCCCGATATCGCCAAGGTGAGCTTCACCGGTTCCACCGGCACCGGCAAGCGCGTGATGGAAAGCGCCGCCGGCACGTTGAAGCGCGTGACGCTGGAGCTGGGCGGCAACGATGTGGCCATCATCCTCGATGACATCGAGGTAAAGGACGTCGCCCCGAAAGTGTTCGCCGCATCCATGGTCAACGCCGGACAGGTTTGCATGGCAGCGAAACGCATCTATGCACCGCGTGCGATGTACGACGCGCTTTGCGAAGAACTGAACTGGCTGGCGCGTGCCGCCAAGGTCGACAATGGCCTGGCCGCCGGCGTGCAGATCGGTCCCGTGCAGAACAAGGCGCAGTACGACAAGGTACTGGCGCTGATCGAGGACGCGCGCAGCAAGGGCAAGGTGATGGATGGTGGTGGCGCGGTCGACCGCGATGGTTATTTCATCGCACCAACCATCGTGCGCGACCTGCCCGATGACGCTCGCCTGGTGAAGGAAGAGCAGTTCGGCCCGGTCATCCCCGTACTTGCCTATGACACCATCGACGACGTCATCGCACGCGCCAACGACAGCGAATACGGGCTGGGCGGCAGCATCTGGACGAGCAATCCGGAGCGCGGCCAGGAAATCGCCATGCGCATCCAGAGCGGCACCGTCTGGGTCAACAAGCATCTCGACATGCCGTTCGACATTCCGTTCGGCGGCGCCAAGCAGTCGGGTATCGGCCGCGAGCAAGGCGTGGAAGGCATGAAGGAATTCACGCAGTCCAAGATCATCAACGTCGCGAAGAACAAGGCCGCATAGAGTCGCATCCGCACGGACGCGGCGTTCTGCTTGAGGAGAGCCTGCGTTATCGCGGGCTCTCCTGGTGGCAGCAGTCGTGAACCACGGTATCGGCGGCAGGCATGTTCATGCCCTGGGACACTGGGATCGGCCTTGGGGCGTACTCAGGCCTGCGGCGCCAATGGCGCGCCACCGAGGAAAACGTCGCGCAACACGTTGCTGCCGCCGATCCAGTAGCAGAGTTCGGCCGGCTCGCGCACATGCCACACCGCCAGGTCGGCGCGCTGGCCGATGGCGAGCGTGCCTCGATCGGACAATCCCAACGCCTTGGCGGCGTTCACGGTGACGCCGCGCAGCGCTTCCTCCGGGGTGAGGCGGAACAGCGTGCAAGCCATGCTGGCGGCCAGCCGCAGCGAAAGCAGGGGCGAGGTGCCCGGGTTGCAGTCGGTCGCCACCGCCATGGCGACACGTTGTTCGCGCAGTCCGGCGATCGGCGGTAGCTTGCTTTCGCGCAGCGCATAGAACGCGCCCGGCAGCAGCACCGCGACGGTGCCGGCCGCGGCCATGGCGCGGATGCCGCTGTCGCTGAGGTGTTCCAGATGATCGGCAGACAGGCCACGGTAGGACGCGACCAGCGCCGCGCCGTCGAGATCGGACAGCTGCTCGGCATGGAGCTTCACCGGCAGGCCCAGCTGCGTGGCCCGTTCGAACACGCGGCGGGTTTCGGCGGGCGTAAACCCGATGCTTTCGCAGAAGGCGTCCACCGCATCGACCAGGCCTTCGTGGGCCAGCGTGGGCAGCATGTCATCGCAGACCTGTGCCACATAGGCGTCGCGATCGTCGCGGTATTCGGGCGGCAACGCATGCAGGCCGAGAAAGGTCGTGCGCACGCTGATGCCCAGCGCTTCGCCCAGGCGACGCGCTACGCGCAGCATGCGTCGCTCGGTGTCCAGGTCCAGCCCGTAGCCGGATTTGATCTCCAGCGTGGTGACGCCATCGGCCAGCAACGCCTGCGCGCGCGGCAGTGCCTGGGCGAACAAGGCATCTTCGCTGGCTTCGCGGGTGGCCTTCACGGTGGAGACGATGCCGCCACCGGCGCGGGCGATCTCCTCGTAGCTGGCACCGTTGAGGCGCAGGTCGAACTCGTGCGCGCGGTTGTCGCCAAACACCAGGTGGGTGTGGCAGTCGATCAGGCCTGGCGTCACCAATGCGCCGCCGAGATAGTCGACATGGGCCGTCCGTTCCACCGCATCGGCGGGCAACTCGCCTTGTGGGCCGACCCAGGCGATGCGCCCCCGGTGCAGCGCGATGGCGCCGTGGGCGATGAGTCCATAAGGCACGTCGCCGGTGAAGGTCGCCAGTGTGGCATCGAGCAGCAGGTGGTCCCAATGTCGGGTCATGGCGCGGGACGTTCGTGCGGGGGCGGAATCGGGGTGGCGGGATCTTCCACCATGGGCGGTGGTTCCTGCACCGTGGCGGCATCCAGGTCGTCGCCCTTGTCGGCCTCGCTCGGTGTTTCGGCGGCGCGGCGAGCCAGTTCCTGCTCGTAACCTTCGATCAGCCGGTCGGCCAGTGCGCGATAGACCGGCTTGCGCGAGAGGATGGACGAGGCCGCGCGTGCCAGCAGGCAGGTGGCCATGATCGGCAGCACCATCTGCTGGTTGGCGGTGAGCTCCATCGAGATCACGGTGGCGGTGAGCGGCGCCTGGGTTACGCCCGACAGATAGGCGGCCATCGCCAGCAACGCCACGGCGGAGGGATCGACGCCGGGCAGGATGGCGCTGAGGTTGTTGCCCAGGCCCGCACCCACCGCCAGCGCCGGCGAGAAGATGCCACCCGGGATGCCGGCCCAGTACGAGGCGATGTTGCCCAGGAACTTCAGCACGCCAAAAGCCGAAACGGTATCCGAATGGCCTTCCAGGATGTCCTTGGCCTGCGCATAGCCGGTGCCGTAGAGGCCGGTATGGGTGAGCTGGCTGAGCAACACCAGGGCAAGCCCGCACGCTGCCGCGAACACCACCGGCTGGCGGGCACGCAGGCGGCCGACCATGCCGCGCAGTCCGGCATCGCTGGGCAGGATCAAGCGCGCAAACAGGCCGCCGGCGAGGCCGCAGACGATGCCGGTGGCCAACACCGCCCACCACGCCTTGCCCAGCGGGAGGCCGATGTCGAAATGGCCGAAGTAGGCGTAGTTGCCCAGGATGCCCAGCGACACCACGCCGGAGACGATCACGGCGGTGAGCAGGGTGCCGCTCATGCGGTGCTCGAAGGCGCCGCTCATTTCCTCGATGGCAAACACCACGCCAGCCAAGGGCGTGTTGAATGCCGCGGCAAGCCCGGCCGCCGAGCCGGCCAGGATGAAGCGGCCGGCCGCGGCGGGGTCGGCAAAGCCGAAGCGCCGGCCCAGCGAGTAGAGCAGGCCGGCGCCGACGTGCACGGTGGGGCCTTCGCGTCCCACCGATGCGCCGCCGAGCAGGGCGGCCAAGGTCAACGCCATCTTGCCGATCGCCACGCGCAGCGAGAGCAGGCTCTGGCGGAAGCTCTCGTCTTCCACCTTGAGTGCGGCGATGGCCTGCGGAATACCCGAGCCACGCGTCGGCTTGAGTGCGCCCTGGGTCAGCCACGCCAGCACGGCGAAGGTGAACGGCGTGATCAGGAACGCCCAGAAGCGGTTGTGCGCCACCACCCCGCGAAAGATGCCGAACACATAGTCGGCCGCCTGTGCGAAGCCCACCGCGGCCAGGCCCACCAGCACCGCGCCGCTCCAGAACAGCACGCGACGGCGCCATTGCACGGGCGAGAACAGCTCCGAATCGGCGAGCCGCTGCAGCCGGCCCGAGGTCGCGGATGTCTTGCTACCGCCTTCTTCCGCTGGGCTCACGAGGTCGCCTCGGATTTGCGCGTCCAGCGCGTCTCGTAAAGATCGAAGCGACGATCCTTGAGGTTTTGCACGGCGCCGGCATTGCGGGCGCGGGCGAGGCTGCCGAGGTGGAGATCAGCGAATAGCACGGTTTCGATGTTCGGGGTGGAGTCGGCGGCGATGCCATCGCGCGCGAACGGGAAATCGCTCGGCGTAAGGATGCAGCTCTGGCCGTACTGGATGTCGAAATTGTTGACGCCGGGCAGGTTGCCCACATTGCCTGACAGCACCACGTAGCACTGGTTTTCGATGGCGCGGGCCTGCGAGCAGTAGCGCACGCGCAGGTAACCCTCGCGCACATCGGTGCAGAACGGCACGAACAGGATCAGCGCGCCCTGATCCACCAGGTGCCGCGCCACCTCGGGGAATTCGGAGTCGTAGCAGATCATCACGCCGATGGGGCCGCAGTCGGTGGGGATGGTCGCCGCGCTGTCGCCGCCGGTGATGTTCCACACCGTGCGCTCGCTCGGCGTGGGGTGGATCTTTTCCTGCTCGTGGATCGAGCCGTCGCGCAGGCACACGTAGCAGACGTTGTGGATGTCGCCGTTGGCCTGCTCGGTCGGGTGCGAGCCGGCGATGATGTTGATGTTGTAGTGCACGGCCAGATGGCTGAAAAGCGCCTTCACCTGCGGCGTGTACTGGCTGAGCTTGCGGATCGAGTCGACTGGCGACAGTTCCTCGTTCTCGATCGACAGCAATTGCAGCGTGATGAGCTCGGGGAAGGTGACGAAATCGGCGTTGTAGTCGGCGGCGATATCGGTGAAATACTCCACCTGCGTGGCGAACTCCTCGAACGAACGGATACGTCGCTGCAGGTATTGCACCGAGGCGACGCGCACCATGTCGGGCAGGCGCTGGGTCGAGGGAATCGACGGGATGTCCGGTTGATTGAGCAGTTCCGGATTGCGCCACACCAGGTGCGCGGCATAGCCCAGCGACTCATAGTCGGACGGCACATAGCCGCGCAGCAGGCCGATCACCTCGAAATCGTTGCTGAGCTGGAAGCTCAGGGTAAGGTCACGGCGCTTGCCTTCCACCACGGCCTGCACATAGGCATCGGCGCTGCCATAGCGATGCAGGTTGCGCGCCAGGCCGGGAATGCGTCCACCGAACACGATGCCGCGCAGCTTCAGGTCCGTGCACAAGCGCTTGCGGGCATGGTACAGGCGCTGGCCGATGCGCATGTTGCGGTAGTCCGGATGTACCACCACTTCCATGCCGTACAGCCAGTTGCCGTCGGGCTTGTGGCGCGAGCCCATGCCGCCGCCGGTGATCTGCATCCAGGTATGTGGCGCCAGGGCCGTGGCTTCGTCGATGCGGAAGGTGGCGCAATACCCCACGATCCGGCCTTCGTACTCGACCACGAACTGGCCCTCGGGGAAATGCGTTTGCTGGGAGCGCAGCATTTCCGCCGAGTGACCCCACTCGGGCGTGTAGACGCGGGCGGTCAGTTCGACCAGTGCGGGCACGTCCGCCGGCCTCGCCTGGCGCACGAGCAGTTTGGGAGCGTCTTCCGGGGTCTTCTTGGCCATCCGCGCATTATGCAGCAGCGGACTGAACGACGCGGGCCGGCGGGCCGGGTAAACTCGAACACATTTCCCGGGGAGCAGGCCGATGGGCATCACCATTCCGACCAGGTACACCGCAGACCGCCTCTGGACCGTGCACGGCTGGACCCGTGATGGCGGCCTGCTGATCGACGACGGTGGGCAGATCACCGGCCTGTCGGGCGGCGAAGGCGAGCGGCTGGGGCACTGGGTGCTGCCGGGCATGCCGAACCTGCATTCCCATGCCTTCCAGCGCGCGATGGCCGGGCTGGCCGAGCGCAAGGGGCGCAGCGACGACAGCTTCTGGACCTGGCGCGAGACCATGTATGCGTTCGCCGCGGCGATCGGTCCGGACGAACTGCAGGCGATTGCCGCCCAGCTCTACGTGGAGATGCTCAAGAGCGGCTATACCCAGGTGTGCGAGTTCCATTACCTGCACCACCAGCCGGACGGCACGCCTTACGCACAACCCGAAGCCATGTCGCTGGCGCTGATCGAGGCCGCTCGCGAAGCAGGCATCACGCTTACCCTGCTGCCGGTGCTCTACATGAGTGGCGGCTTCGACGGGCGACCGCTGACGGTTCGTCAACGCCGCTTTGGTCATGACGTGCCGTCCTACCTGCGCTTGCTCGAAACGCTGCGCGCGCACGAAAGCGACAGCCTGCGCGTAGGCATGGCCCTGCACTCGCTGCGCGCGGTACCGGAAGACGCTTTGCGCGAAGTGCTGGCCGACGACACCACCAGGCACGGCCCCATCCATATCCATATCGCCGAGCAGCTCGGCGAAGTGCAGGACTGCCTGGCCACCCGTCGCGCGCGTCCAGTCGAATGGTTGCTCGATCACGCCGAGGTGGATGCACGCTGGACATTGGTGCATGCCACCCACCTGAGCCCGCATGAGACCTCGCGGCTTGCCCGCAGCGGCGCGGTGGCCGGCGTGTGCCCCACCACCGAAGCCAACCTGGGCGACGGATTGTTTCCGCTGGCCGATTACCTGGATGCGCATGGCACGCTCGGTATCGGTTCGGACTCGCACATCTCCGTGTCGCCGGTAGAGGAGTTGCGCTGGCTCGAATACGGCCAGCGCCTGTCGACACGGCACCGCAATATCGCCGCGCGACACCAGGGCGACAGCGTGGGCGAAACCTTGTGGCCAGCGGCCTTGCGTGGTGGTGCGCTTGCTGCGGGGCTGCCGGTCGGCGAGCTTCGCGCCGGCGCACGCGCCGACCTGCTGGTGCTGGACGATCGCGCGCCGCTGCTGGCGGCGCGTGACGAAGCGTCGGTGATCGATAGTTTCCTGTTCGCCGGCAACGTACCGCTGGTACGTGACGTGATGGTGGGCGGCCAGTGGGTGGTGCGCGACTTCACCCATCGCGACGAGGACCGCATTGCTGCACGCTATCGTTCCACCATGGAGCGACTGGCGCAGCATTGACGCCCACGTTCGATCGCAACATGAATGGCGGCTGCCAATGGCATGAACCGTAGCCATCGTGTGCCGGTCCCGATCGTCATCGGGCCATCGCGGCTGGCGTTCTCCGGGACAAGTCCCACTACTTCAGGAGAGCGTTATGCGTCGACTCATGCTGATCGGTCTTGGCCTCGCCGTCATGTTCAGCGCCAGCCTTTCGCTGACGGGCTGCGTTGTCGTGGCACCGCGGCCGCACTACGCAGCACGCGCGTGGGTGCCCGGTTATTGGGCGCCAGGCAGCGTGTGGGTATCCGGGCATTGGCGTGCGTGATGCAAGTGGCAACGCTGCGTAGCGTGCACTCCGGCGCCCCGCAGCGCACTAGCGGAAGACACCTGCCTTTTTCAGCAATGAATAGACCGCTATGGCCAGCACCAGCCCCAGGATGCCCATCCAGAGCCTGAAGGGTTTGCCATGGCGCAGAAATGCCCAACCCTCTTGGTCGGCGCATGCGTCGGCGAGCGACCCCGCATCCATCCATGCTGCGATGTTGTAGAAGGCCGCGAATCCCGCGATGCCGACGACTGCGTTGCGTGCGACAGGCGCTTCGCGGAAGGCATCAAATTGCGTGGCGCCTCGCTCGACATAAGCGTCGGTGACGCCCCATCGCTGCAGCTGTGTCTTCACCGTATCGCTCGCGTTGGGTTGATTCATCAGCGCCCAAGTCTTGTAAGCCGCCACCTCAGTGCTTCCGGTCAGGCCGGTATTTTTTGCCAGTGCGACATAGGGTGCCGGGTGATGATCCGCGGGTTTGACGCAGTCCGGGGCGAGGCGACGCCTCAGCGAGGATTGTAGCGCGGCCCAGTGACCCGGCGGCGGAGGCGTTTGTAGGTGTATCAACGCGTTGTCGGCAAGGATTGGGTTCTCGGTCGTCGTTGCGTGCCGCAGCGCAGGCTGAAGGAGCCGCTGTTGCGCTAACGCCTCCGTGTCCATGCTCTGGCCGTTCGGCGGTGACGGTAAATCCGGCAACGTGGGCGCGTCCAAATCGCTTCCGCTCGACTCAAGCAGCCGCGTGACGAGGGTGGATGACGATGTAGGCAGGGGGCGAGGCGCCAGCTTTTGCAAAAGCATGCGGTGCACCGGGTCGTCGGGCGCAACGGAGGGCGGGGGCGCTGCCGGTAGCTCAGCGGGTGGCGCTGTCGCGGCCGCTGCGGGCATATCGACGTGCTGGCCGGCCGCAAACCCGTAGCTTGGGCTTACGGCCAAGCAAACGATCCAGCCAAGGCCGAGATGCACGTTGCCAGGCATCGCACATACCTGCTTGCACGGACATGGTCCGACGAGGGCGAGTATACGCCTGTCTCCCTCCGCCGACGGAGTGCGGGCTGCCCGCAGCGGTGCTCGACCTGCGGCGGAATCAGCGGTATCCGGTCAACCGGCGCCGCTTCTTGTAAAGCGCCGGGCGCGAGAGGCATAGTCACCCGCAGCACTTTGATGCCGGGAGAAATCATGCGGGTCCGCCTGGAAGATGTAGCACGCGCGACGGGCGTCTCGCCTAAGACGGTTTCCCGTGTCTTGAACGAAGAGTCCTCGGTCAAGGATTCCACGCGCCAGCGCGTGCTGGCCGCCATGGAGTCGATGAACTATCGGCCAAGCCCATCCGCACGCGGGCTGGCGGGCAGCCGTTCGTTCCTGGTGGCCATGTTGTACGACAACAACAACAATCCCGCATCGACCTACCTTGCCGAGATCCAGGACGGCGTGCTGGATGCCTGCGATGCCCACCGCTACAGCATGATGGCGTGCCCGCTGCGCATGCGGGGACAGGACTTCATCCGGCGCGTCGACGCGCTGGTGTCCGATCACCACATCGATGGCGTGATCGTGACGCCGCCACTCACCGACTACCCGGCGCTGCTGAAACGCCTGCAGGAGCACGGTGTGCCACATGCCAGCATCTCGCCGCTCCATCGCGAGGGCACCATAGGGGTGTGCATGGACGAACAGCAGGCGGCCAAGGCCCTGGTCACCCATCTCATCGAACTGGGGCATCGGCGCATTGCCCACATCGTCGGCATCGCCAACCATGGCGCCAGTCGCTGGCGACTGGCCGGCTACAAGGAAGCGCTGGCCACTGCCGGGTTGCCCAACGATCCCGACTACGTGGTGCAGGGCGAATTCACCTTCGGCTCCGGCGTGATGGCGGCGCGGCAGCTTTTCGCACTGCCGGTGTGTCCCACCGCGATCTTCGCCGCCAACGACGATATGGCGGCAGGCGTGATGTGGGCCGCGAACGAGCGTGGCTTGAAAGTGCCGCGCGATCTGTCGGTGTGCGGCTTTGACGACACGCCGCTGGCAACCCAGTTGTGGCCCCCATTGACCACGGTGCGGCAGCCGAGCCGCGAGATGGGGAAGCTTGCGGCGTTGCAGTTGATGGAGAAGCTGCGTGGGCGTGGTACGGGGTTGCTGGTGCAGGTGCCTTATTCGCTGGAATTGAGGGAGTCGACTTCGGTTGCCCCTTGATGGGGTGGTGTTGAGAGGCGGCAACCTGGCGATCACGCCACAAATCGCGGCCAATCACCTCCATCTTCCATCGAGATTCGACTGCCGCCCCTGCCGGCCATGTTTGGATTAAGTCATTGATGGAAATAGGTATATGAGGGCGGTCGGCATTGTTGCGCCGCAAATTGACAGCGCTGTCATTTCTGTCAGTCTGCCAGCACCGGCTCCGAGGGGGCCACCCCTTAAGCCTGATGGAGAGAGCCGTGCTGGCGACCGTTCGCCGTTTGCGTTGTGCCCCGACAGTCCTGGCCATGGCATTGGCCTGCATGCAAAGCGGCCAAGCATGGGCCGATGAGGCCGCGACCGTGCATCCCGGGCAGTGGCCGCGCGCCACCTGGCCATTGCCGAAGGACGCCGCACTGGAACAGCGCGTCGCCTCGTTGATGGCGAGGATGACGGTGGAAGAGAAGGTGGGCCAGTTGATCCAGGCCGATATCCTCAGCGTCACGCCCGATGACGTGCGCAAATACCGGCTCGGTTCGATTCTCGCTGGTGGCAACTCCAAGCCTCATGGTGCGCTGCTGGCCAATGCCGAGCAGTGGAAGGAGCTGGCCGATGCGTTCTATCGCGCGTCGATGGATACCTCGGGTGGCCACGTCGCCATTCCCTTGCTGTTCGGCATCGACGCCGTGCATGGGCACAACAATGTGGTCGGTGCCACGCTGTTTCCGCAGAACTCCGCCCTGGGCTCCGCCCACGATCCCGAGCTGATACGCGAGATCGGTGCGGCAACCGCCGCCGAAGTGCGGGCTACCGGCCTCAACTGGACCTTCGCGCCTACCGTGGCCGTACCGCAGGACGTGCGTTGGGGGCGCTCGTACGAAGGCTACTCGCAGGACCCGCAATTGGTCGCGCAGTATGGCGCGGCGATGGTGGAGGGCCTGCAGGGCAAGGTGGGCAGCGCGGAGTTCCTCGACAGTTCGCATGTCGTCGCCACGGCCAAGCACTTTGTCGCCGATGGCGGTACGAAGAACGGCAAGGATCAGGGCGATGCGCAGATCAGCGAAGCGACCTTGCGCAGCGTGCACGCTGCCGGCTATCCGCCGGCGATCGAGGCGGGCGTGCAGACGGTGATGGCGTCGTTTTCCAGCTGGAACGGCGAGAAGATGCATGCCAACAAGGGCCTGCTGACCGATGTGCTCAAGGGGCGCCTGGACTTCCAGGGCATCGTGGTCGGCGACTGGAACGCCCACGGCCAGGTTCCGGGTTGCAGCAACGACGATTGCCCGGCGGCGATCAATGCCGGTCTCGACATGCTGATGGGGCCGGACAGCTGGCGTGGCTTGTACGAGCACACGCTTGCGGAGGTGAAATCGGGGCTTATCTCTCAGTCCCGGCTGGATGATGCGGTGGCGCGCATCCTGCGCGTGAAGATTCGCGCCGGCCTGTTCGGGCAGGGCGCGCCCTCCACGCTGCCGCTTGCCATGAAATCGACCGAAGTGGTCGGCAGCCCGGCGCACCGCGCCATTGCACGGCGCGCCGTGCGCGAAACGCTGGTGTTGCTGAAGAACAACGGTGGCGTGCTGCCGATCGATCCGCGCCAGCACATCCTGGTGGCCGGTGATGGTGCGGACAATATTTCCCGCCAGAGCGGCGGCTGGACCCTGACCTGGCAAGGCGCGGGTTTGAAGAACGAGAATTTCCCCGGCGCGCAGTCGATCGGCGCAGGCCTGGCCGAGCAGGTAAGGGCGGCGGGCGGCACCACGGAGATCGCGGCGGACGGCCACTACACCCGCAAGCCCGACGTGGCCGTGGTGGTGTTTGGCGAAGATCCGTATGCCGAATTCCAGGGTGATATTCCCAACCTGATGTATCGCCCTGGCGATGACCACGACCTGGAGCTGATCAGGCAGCTGCATGGCCAGGGCATTCCGGTGGTGGCGGTGTTTCTCAGCGGTCGTCCGCTTTGGGTGAATCGCGAGATCAATGCCGCCGACGCGTTTGTCGCAGCGTGGCTTCCGGGCAGCGAAGGTGGCGGCGTGGCCGACGTATTGCTGCGTACGCGTGACGGACGCATCGGTCATGACTTTCACGGCAAGCTGGCCTATGCGTGGCCACGCTCGGCCGTCGCGGGCGATGGGCCGGCGCAGTTTCCGCTCGGCTACGGCCTGACTTATGCCGATCACGCGGACGTGCCGACGCTGCCCGAGGCATCGGGGATCAGCGGCGTGCAGGTTCCGGTAGGCAACTACCTGGAGCGCGGCAAGGCCGTGCACGGTTACACCTTTACCCTGGCGGGTGGTACGGGTACTGCCGTTTCGGCGGATGTGTCGCCCGCCGAGACCGCGGACGGCAGCTTGCGCATGACCGCGCTCGACTACAAGGCACAGGAAGATGCGCGCCGCTTCAGCTGGAACAAGGACAGTGCCGAACTCGCCATCCATGCGCAATCGCCGATCGATCTCGATCGTGAAACCAATGGCGATGTGCTGCTGGTGACGACGTTGCGCGTGGATGCGCTGCCGACAGCGCAGGCGTGGATTGGCATGGAATGCGGCGGGCATTGCCAGGGACATGTCGCCATTGGCGCACAACTGGCCAAGTTGGCGCCGGGGCAGTGGGTGCGTGTTGGCGTGCCGCTCAAGTGTTTCCGGGCGGCGGGTGCGGACATGCATCACATCGACCAGCCGTTTGTCCTGGGAGCAGGCAACGGCGATGTGTTGGCGATCCATCGCGTCGCGTTGGGCACGGACGTGGACCAGGTTATCGACTGCGCCAAATAGCCTGTGCGCGGCGCAAGTTGCTGGGCGGTCGGGGAGGACATCCATGAATGTCACGGGGATGGCCGGTTTGTACGGCTCATGGGATGGGCAGCAGGTTTCACCGGCGTGCCTGTCGGTATCGCGGGTCCGGTGGATGGTCGCTGCGCTCGCGCTATCGGACGGCGAAACGGCTATTTGCTCTGCACCATAAATGCTCGTGCAGATAGTCGTCGAAACCTCTCCGCACCAGCTGTATCAACGGTTTTTTCCATCGCCTTGGCGTGCTGCCACGCGTCAAGCTTCTGCGGGAAAACCGGTCTATCATCCAATATGACAGCGCTGTCATTTTAATGGATGACAGCGCTGTCATCGGGGGCAAAGACAACCGCGTCACCGTCGAGGACGGTGATACACAACAATCCGTACGATTTGGAGGGGAAGGCAAATGAAGTTGCGCTACTCGGCGTTGTATATCGCCATGTCAGTCGTGTTCGCACCGGGCATTGCGCTCGCCGCGGATCAGGATGCATCACCGCAGAGCTCGTCTTCGCAGAATCCGGCCCCGCCAGTCGAGAAGAAGGTCAAGCAACTGGACGCCATCTCGGTGAGCGCCACCAAGCGTGAGACGCCGCTGCAGAAAACGCCGGTGGCCGTCAGCGCCATCACGCCCGACACGCTCGACAAAGAGCGCGTGATGACGGTGCAGGATCTCACCAAACTCGTACCGGGCCTGCAGGGCACCAGCGAAGGCGATCATGGCGTGGTCACGCTGACCTTGCGCGGCATCGGCAACGATAGCGCCAAGACCGAATACGCCGATCCCGAGGTGGCCACCTTCGTCGATGGCGTGTACGCGCCGCGCGCCGAGGCGGCCTCCGGCCTGCTGCTGGACATGGACGGCGTCGAAGTGCTGCGCGGCCCGCAGGGCACGTTGTGGGGCCGCAACTCCACCGCCGGCGCCATCAGCTTTCAGACGGCCAAACCGGATATCAGCGCCGGCTTCTACGGCAATGCGCAGGTGGAGGCGGGCAACTACAACCAGATGGGCGCGCGTGCCGCCTTCAACCTGCCGATCAGCAGCACCTTCGCCATGCGCGTGGCCGTTGTGCACGAGCAGCACGACGGCTACGTCGATTACCAGAACCCCGCTAGCGAGCTGCCCAGCGTGGCGCAGCAGCAGGCGACTTATCTGGCATCGGGCGGTGACCCGGCCAAGTTCCAGCCGATCAACGCCGACCAGTTCATCCACGGCGGCCAGAAATACAGCGCGCAGGATCAGTCGGCCGCGCGTGTCAGCGCGCTGTGGCAGCCCAGCGATTCGTTCAAGTGGAACCTGTCGTACGAGTACTTCATCGACCGCGGCACGCCCAGCCTCAGCCTGATGCAGACGCCGCGTCCGGGGCAGGATTTCTGGTCGGCGCTGATCGACACCGCGCCGTACCTGGACCGCACCTCCAAGACGGTGCGCAGCCGCATGGACTGGGACATCAACGATGGCCTGGAACTGAGCTACATCGCCGGCTACAACCGCTACTCGGGCAAGAGCGACTACGACCAGGACGTCGGTGTCTCGGTGCCCACCAGCTTCACCACGGGCGGCATCTATCAGGACGACCGCACCAACTACTCCAACTACGAAAGCTATAGTCAGGAAGTCGACTTGAAGTCGCGCGGCGAGCAGGCGGTGGACTGGATCGTGGGCGCGTACTACGCCTACGAGGACAACAACATCCGCTTCGACATCCCGCAGATGAACGGCACCCAGAACGGCACCGTGGCCTGGCAGGGTTCCTTCATCCAGCCGAAGGAAACGGTGGAGTCCAAGGCGATCTTCGGCCAGGCCACCTGGCATATCTCCGATCACTGGCGCCTCACCGGCGGCGCGCGCTGGTCGCATGACGACAAGGCCAACGACGGCGGCATCAACTGGGGCTGGGACTACGACCCGTCCGTGCCGCAGGTGCCGATCGCGCCCAGCACCATTCCAGGCCCGGACAACGGCTTCACCGTGTCGACCTACAACAGCGCCAAGTACAGCAAGAGCAAGGTGACCTGGCTTACCCGCGTCGACACCGACCTGGGCGAGCACGGCCTGCTGTATGCCAGCGTGTCCACCGGCTACAAGTCCGGCGGCACCCAGGACGGTGGCGCGCTGTACAAGCCCGAGTCGCTGACCAACTACGAAATCGGCACCAAGTTCACCTTCCTCGATGGCCACATGACGTGGAACTCGGCCGTCTATTACGAAGACTTCAAGAACTTCCAGCTGTCGGCGCCCATCACCTATCCGAACGGCAACCTGGGCCTGGGCTTCTCCAACGTGGGCGGCAGCACCGAAGTGCTGGGTATCGAGTCGGAGCTGGCCTACCAGCAGAAGGACGATCGCGTGGACTTGGTGTTCTCGGCCATTCCCAAGAAGAAGCTGGGCACGCTGATCTACGCCGGCAGCAACGACTACCAGGGCCTGCCGGCCTGCCCGCCGCAGTCCGGTCTGGCCAATTGCATGAACGTGAGCGGCAATGACCTGCCGCATGCGCCCAACGTATCGCTCACCGCGATCTACGAGCACGATTTCCACCTGGGCAACGGTGGCCGCCTGACGCCGCGCATCAGCGCGCAGTACCAGAGCTCGCAATGGCTCAGCTATTTCAATCTCGGCGATGGCGACAAGCAGTCGGCGTATACGCGTGGCGATGTCTCGCTGCGTTACACCGAGCCGGGTGATCGTTGGTGGGCCAGTGCCTATGTGCAGAACGTGTCCGATGGCAAGGTGCGCACCAGTGCTGGCCGCTTCCTGATGGCCAATGGTTCGTTCGAGTACGTCTCGCAGTACCTGGCACCGCGCACTTATGGCGTCCAGCTGGGTGTCTGGTTCTAACGCCGTGGCCGGGCGGCGACCCACTTCGCCTTTGCCGCCCATGGTTTGCCGTTCTGAGGGCGACGCATCTCCCGCAGATCGCCCTTCCTCCCCATGAATGGCTTTTGCCGGATCCCCGTTGGGTGATCCGGCTTTTCTTTGGCCCCCGGTCGCATGCGCGTGTTGCCGAAGGGCCGCCGATAGGAAGACTTCCATGGCACGCTTGAAGAAAGTACTGGTGGTGGGCGGTGGCACGGCCGGCTGGCTGGCCGCGTGTTATCTCGCCAAGGCCGTCCATGCGGTCGATCCGAACAGCGTGCAGGTGCACCTGGTGGAGTCGTCCAACATCGGGCTGCTGGGGGTGGGCGAGGCCACCTTTCCCTCCATCCGGGGCACGCTGTCGGCGATTGGTCTTGATGAGCGTCGTTTCCTCGTCGGCGCCACGGCAACCTACAAACAAGGCATCCACTATCGTCACTGGGTACGGCCGCCGGGTGCCGAGGGCAGCGATCATTTCTTCCACCCGTTCAGTGTGCCGAGCCAGCGTCCCGGTGGCCCGGAGCTGCTGCCTTACTGGCTGCTGGGTGGCGCGCCCGAAGGCGTGTCCTTCGCCGATGCCGTGACCATGCAGAGCATGCTGGTCGATCACGGCCGCGGCCCCAAGCGCCTGAAGGACCCCGACTATCTCGGGCCGATGAACCATGCCTTCCACTTCGACGCGGCGCGTTTCGCGAAAGTGCTGGCCGAACATGGACAGCAGGCGCTGGGCGTGAAGCGGCACGTCGCCACCGTCGAGCGCACCGAACTGGACGGGCAGGGCGCCATTGCGCGTGTCATCACGACGGAGCTGGGCGAGCTCACGGCCGATCTTTACGTGGATTGCACGGGCCTGCGCGGCGCCCTGATCGGCGGCGTCATGCAGTCGCCGTTCCGCAGCCGGCGCGACGTGCTGTTTGCCGATCGCGCGGTGGCGATGCAGGTGCCTTACGAGCGGCCGGATACGCCAATTCCTTCGTACACCATGTCCACCGCGCAGGAGGCGGGTTGGATCTGGGACATCGGCCTGCAGAAGCGACGCGGCGTGGGTTACGTGTATTCCTCGCGGCATACGGACGACGCGCGCGCCGAGGATGTGTTCCGTCGCTACCTTGGCTCCGCGGCGGATGGCCTCAAGGCCATGCATATCCAGTTCGAGACCGGCTATCGGCCCGAGCACTGGCGCAAGAACTGCGTGGCGGTGGGGTTGGCCGGTGGTTTCGTCGAGCCGCTGGAATCCACCGGCATCGCGCTTATCGAGCTGGCTACCTACCTGCTGACGCACCTGTTGCCGGGCGACACCGACGACATGGAGCGCGCCGCCAGGCACTTCAACGACATGATGATCGCGCGTTACGACCGCATCATCGATTTCATCAAGATGCACTACTGCCTGAGCCAGCGCCGCGATTCGCCGTTCTGGATCGACAACACCGATGCGGCCAGCATCCCGCCGACGCTGCAGGACAAGCTCGCCCTGTGGAAGCATCGGCCACCGCATCGCCTGGACTTCATCGGCGATCTGGAGATGTTCCTCGTATCGAGCTGGCAGTACGTGCTCTACGGCATGGAGTTCACGACGAACCTGGAGCCCATGCGCAGCGCGTATCCACGCATGGACGAAGCGCGTCGGGAGTTCGCCATGATCCAGCAGGCGGCGGCGCAGGCGTTGAGCGATCTGCCTGACCATCGCACGCTGGTCGAGCAGATGTGCAGCCAATATCACCAACAGGCCGGCGTGGAGCGCGTAGCGTAGGTGCTTCAGGCGGGCGGCGATCAAAAAAAGAACGGCGCCAGCATGCAGGCTGGCGCCGATGGTTTTTGCCGACGCGAGAGGCGCCGCTATAAGTCTTGTTGTGGTGACGTCGCCCGAATTACTGGCCCGAGGTCGAGCCCGACACCGGGTGCTGGGCCTTGAACTGCTGCCACTGCTGGCGGCGGGCCTGGTTGGCGGCCTGGATCGAAGCCAGCTGGGCCTGCTGGGCCGGGGTCAGCACGGCGTAGATCTGGGCGCGGATGGCGGCACGCTGCTGCGTACGGGCCACGGCGGCAGCGCCTTCGGCCTGGGCGAGGCTGGCGGCGGCAGCCTGGTAGCCGGCGGAGTTCGGGGTCAGCGCGGCAAAGGCCTGACGCTGCTGGCGCAGGGCCTGGAACTGGCCCTTGTTCTGGGCAAAGCTGCTCTGGAAGATCTGCTTGATGCTGGCCTTCTGCGCGTCGGTCAGGTTGAGCTTGCTGAACGCCTGGAAGCCACCGTGGTGACCGTGACCCTGCCAGCCGCCGTGCGGGCCACCGTCCTGTGCGGCAGCAATGGCGAAGGGTGCGAGAGCCATGGCCGAAGCGAGTACCAGGGCGAGAGAAAGGTTCTTGCGCATGGGGGAATTCCTTGGTCGTTGGAGGTGGACTTGCTGGTGCCCATTTGACGACAAGGCTATGTGTCTGTTCTTTGCCGGAACGTAAAGAAGCGTAAAGCCGGTAGAGTTCTCGCCGTGGCGCGGCTTGAATCCGGCCAGGAGATAGCGAACACCATGCCCAGAATCCTGATTGTCGACGACGACCGCGCCTTGGCGGGCTTGCTGGCCGAGTACCTCCAGCGCGAGGGTTTCGTGGTGGATGTCGCCTATGACAGCGAGACGGGGCTGGCGCAATTGCACAACCAGGCCTCGCGACCCGACCTGCTGATTCTCGATGTGATGATGCCCGGGCGGGATGGCCTGGAAACGTTGCGCGAGCTGCGCCTGAAGCATCGCCTGCCGGTGATCATGCTGTCGGCGCGGGGCGAGCCGGTGGACCGGGTCATCGGCCTGGAGCTTGGCGCGGACGATTACCTCACCAAGCCCTGCTTGCCGCGCGAGCTGCTGGCCCGCGTGCGCGCGCAACTGCGCCGCCATACCCCGGCCACCGCGGGCAGCCTGCAGATCGGCACGCTGCGGCTGGAGCCGGGCGAGCGCCGCGCCTATGTGGGCGAGCAGGAACTGTCGCTGACCGGGGCCGAGTTCCAGTTGCTGCTGGCGCTGGCGCAACGTGCCGGCGAACTGGTGGACAAGGCGACGCTGACCCGCATGGCGCTCGGTCGCGAACTGGAGCGCTTCGACCGCAGCATCGACGTGCACGTGAGCCGCCTGCGCCACAAGCTCACCGAAGCCTCGCCACAATCCCCGCGCATCGAATCGGTGCGCGGCGCCGGCTACAGCCTGGTGGCGGGGGCGGCGTGAATCCATTCAAGAGTTCGCTCTACTGGCGCCTGCTGATCTTCCTCTGCGCGGCGAACCTGTTGGCGCTGGGCGTGGGCGGCTTGCTGACCCAGCGCTTCATCGAATACACCACGGCGGTGGAGATCAACTGGGGCGCGCTGGCGCAGAGCGCCGACCAGGCCTATGAGAGCGGCGGCACCGCCGCGCTTGCGGACTGGTCGGCACAGCAACGCCACGAAGGCATCGACGCCACGCTGTTCGAGCAAGGGCAGGCCTTGGTGCCGATCCGGCTGCCGCCCTCCGTGCAGGCCTCGCTGCAAACCTGGCTGGACGAGAAACGCGATGTCGTGCTGCAGCCCTGGCCGAATCTCTATCTGGCGGTACAGCAGGTGCAGGGCCACGACGGCCGGACCCGTCAGCTGGTCGCGCTCAGCCGCACGCACTCGCGGCTGCGCCAGCAGACACGCCAGACCATCTTCCTGGCGATCCAGGGCGTGTTGTCGCTGCTGTTCATCGGCATCATCGGTTGGTGGGTCGCGCGTAGCGTGGCCCGTCCGGTGGAAGCCATCAGCAAGGCGACCCGGCGCATGGCATCTGGCGAATTGTCCGCTCGCGTGGGTCATCAGGGTGACCGCGCCCATGACGAGCTGTCCGCTCTGGCCCGCGATTTCGATGCCATGGCCGAACGCATCGAGGCGCTGGTAGCGCACGATCGCAGCGTGCTGCAGGACCTATCGCATGAGCTGCGTTCGCCGTTGGCCCGGCTGCACCTGATTCTCGACCTGGCCCGGCGCAGCACCGATGCGAACGAAGCGGCGGGTTATTTCCAGCAGGCCGAACAGGAGATCGCGCGGCTGGACAGCATGACCGGTGAAATGCTCGCACTCTCGCGCCTGGAAGGCGGCATCCCCGGCGTCAATCGCGAGCCGGTCGACGTGGTGGCCTTGCTGCGCGAGAGCGTGCGGCGTGCCGAACTGGAAGCGCAGGCGCGCGACATCACCATGACGCTCCATGCGGTCGGGCCGATAACCGTATCGGGCAGCGAGCTACTGTTGGAGCGCGCGTTCGATAACCTGATCGCCAACGCCATCAAGTTCAGTCCGCGCGGCGGTCAGGTGGCGTTGACCATGCAGGCGGGCGGTGAGCAGGTGGAGCTGGCCATCCGTGATCACGGCCCAGGCGTGCCGGATGCGGAACTGGAATCCCTGTTCCGGCCGCTGTTTCGCGGCAGCAATGCGGCGCGTGCTGATGGGCATGGCCTGGGGCTGGCCATCGTGCAGCGGGTGGTGCGGGCGCATGGGGGGGATATCCGTGCCAATAACGCGGAGGGTGGCGGGTTGGTCGTGCATCTGATATTGCCGTTGGCGCTTGATCACATGGGGTGAAGCGTGGCTGTTATCCCGGCGAAAGCGGGGGCCCAGGGACTTTCGTCTTTGTTGGCGTCAACGCCGCAAACCATGCCGCAATAACCACCCAAAAACCCTACGAAAACACCCCCGCAACTGCCACACTCAAGCTTTTGCAGCAGGATATCGATGCGCTCGAACGCTTTCGCCGCAGTAGGCTTGGCGCTGTGCGCCGCGCTGTTCTTCACCATGACCTATGTGCTCAACCGCAGCCTGGTGGCAGGTGGGGGTCATTGGGCATGGGCGGTGATCTTGCGTTACCTGATCACGTTGCCGCTGTTGGCGCTGGTGTTGCCATGGCAGGGCGGCCTGGGGGCGTTACCGCAGGAGCTGCGGCGGTATCCGCGTACCTGGCTGCGCTGGAGCGCGGTGGGTTTCGTGCTGTTTGGCCTGCCGCTCACCTGGGCGGCCAATAGCGGGCCGTCATGGCTGGTGGCCGGCAGTTTCCAGACCACCGTGCTGGCCGGTCCGTTGCTGGCTCCTTTCATCTATCGCGACGAGCGACGGCGCCTGGCCTGGCGAAGCGTGGCGATCGGCGTGCTGATCGTCGCCGGGGTGTTCGCGTTGCAGTGGGGACATGCACAAGGGCAACTGCGCGCCAGCGACTGGCTGGCGATGGCGGCGGTGGTGTTCTCGGCGTTTGCGTATCCACTGGGCAATCGCATGCTGCTGTTGCACCTGGAGCAGAGCGGCACGCACATCGGCGCGACCCAGCGCGTGTTCGGCATGACCTTGTGCAGCTGGCCGTTCTGGCTGCTGTTGGCGGCGCTGTCGTGGTTCACCATCGGGCCGCCGGGATGGCGCGAGATACTGCTGGCCGGTGGCGTGGCGCTGTCCTCGGGCGTGATTGCCACGGTGCTGTTCTTCCGCGCCACCGACATGGTGCGCAGTGAGCCGACCGCGCTCGCCGCGGTGGAGGCCATGCAGGCGGCGGAATTGTTGTTCGCCACCGTGATCGGGGCGTGCTTTCTGGGCGAGGCATGGCCGCATGGCTTCTCTGCCGCAGGGGCGCTGATGATCATCGCGGGCATCGCACTGTTTGGCTGGGTGAGTGGCCGATCGGCAGCGGGACACGATGAAGCAGTGCGCACCTTGCGCAGCGATCGCGGCGCCTGACCGGCGCCTTGTGCATGGATCGTGGCGGGCGTGTTGCTTTGCTGCAGGCGTGCCGACCGCATTTGCTGATCGACCTGCATTGGGACTGTCACCCGGCAAGGGCTGGTTTGTTTATCGTGGTGGAATGAATGCGGAAAGAGGGGAGCGGCATGGACGGAAAATCATGGCGGCTTGCTGGACTGGCGCTGCTGGTGATGCTTGGCGTGAGCGGCCCGTCGACGGCCGCGCCTGCTGCCGACGATGGCATCGAGGTGAAGACGCTGGCGCTGGAGGCGAAGGCGTTTGCGCCCGAGCAGATCAAGCTCACCGTGTACCTGCCGCCGGGTTATGCAACGGCGGGCACGCGTTACCCGGTGCTCTACGCCAATGACGGCCAGGACATGGCCGCGGTGGGGCTGCGCGAGACACTGGACCAGCTGTACGCCGATCACGCGATCGGGCCGGTGATCGTGGTGGCTATCGACATGCTGGCCGATCGCGCGTCCGGCTACGGTCTGTCCGACCGCAAGGCCAGGAAGAGCGTGGCGGGGGATTCGCGCATCGGGCCGATCGGCAGTCGTGCCTATGACTACTCCGACTGGCTGGCCACCCAGCTGGTGCCCTACATCGATGCGCATTACCGCACCCAGGCCTCGGCGCGTGGGCGCACCATCCTGGGGTGGTCGCTCGGGGGACTCAATGCGTTCAATCTCGGTTGGCAATATCCCGACGTGTTCGGTCGCGTGGGGGCTTTTTCCCCTTCGTTCTGGCTGGCGGCGGATCGCAGCAGCGCGCAGGCGATCGAGACGTCACGCCTGGCCCAGGCCATGGTGAGCGGTTCGCCGCGACGAAACGGCATGCGCTGGTGGTTTTCGGTCGGTGCTCGCGAGGAAACCGATGACCGCAACGGCAACGGCATCATCGATGCCGTCGAGGACGTGCAGGATCTCATCAACGGTTATCGCTCGCCCGATGGCACTTATCTGCGCGGACTGCGCGATCTCGGCTATAGCGTGGAGATGGACTACGCCCATCATCCCTCGAGCGGCACCGACGTGGCGTTTTACCTGTTGCCCGATGGCGAGCACAACCAGGCGACCTGGAAGCGCGTGCTGCCGTTATTCCTGCAGTGGGCCTACGGGACCCGCGGGGAGTAGGTTGCCCGTCCCGAATGGACGTCGCATCAGGAACCGGCGGTGGCGAGCGGCGCCGCATGGGCGACGATGCGGTTGCGGCCATCGGTCTTGGCGCTGTAGAGCGCCGCATCGGCCCGGGCGATGAGTTCGTCCGCGGTGTCGGTGTAACCATCCAGGCTGGCCACGCCGATGCTTACCGTGGTCTGCAGGGTGCAGCCGCGCGAATGCACGTGCAGGTTCTCGATGCATTGGCGAATACGCTCGCCGATGAGCATGGCCTGGTCATGCGTGGCACCGGGCAGGCCGATGACAAACTCCTCGCCACCGTAGCGGCCCAGCCAGTCGGAAGGGCGCAGTTCGTCGGCGATCGTTTCCACCACCGCGCGCAGGCAGGCGTCGCCCGCCGGGTGGCCGTAGCGGTCGTTGATGGACTTGAAGTGGTCCATGTCCAGGAACAACAGGGCAAGCGGCTCTTTTTGCAGGCGTGCATCGTTGATGCACCCGTGCAGTCGGCGCACCAGCGCGCGGCGGTTGAGCACGCCGGTCAGCGCGTCGTGGTCGGCCAGGTGGTGCGCCATGTCGCGCTCGCGCCGCGCGCGCAACGACATGTCGGCCAGGCCGATGGTAAGCACGATGCTGGAGAACGCGATGCTGAAGGGAAAGCCGTATTCGAGCCAGCGTGGCTGATCCAGGCCGAGCACCACCTGGCCCAGACGCGTGAGCGTGAACAGCACCTGCGGCAACCATGCGATCAGGAAGAACTTCGCCTGCCGGCCATGACGCGACATCGCCAGCAATACCGTGCCCAGTGCCCACAACGAGGAAATCATGAACCACAGGTTGAACCCGCTGGCCAACGCGTGAACGCGCTCGGCGAATGGCAGGCACAGCAATACCGCGGCAACCAGGAACGGCCAGCGCATCCAGCCAAGTATCCTGGCGGCGATCGGGGTGATCTGGCGGAGATCGCAGAACTCGAGGATGAAGGAGAGCGACAACGGTGCGCTCAGCGCGGTGAACAGCCATGGCGCATGCGTGCCCAGCGGCACCAGCCATCGGGCGCCGGGCAGTTCGTAGATCTCCCCGCTGACCAGCATCTGGTACATCAGCTGGAAGGTGGCGTAGCCGATGAAGTACACCAGCACGCGATCGCGCAGCACCAGCCACAGGCACAATGCCGCCAGGATCATGGTGACCTGCACGCTCGCGAACATCGTGGTCAGCCGCACGTGCTGCAAGTCCTCCGCCTGATACGCGGCCATGTCGGTAAGGGCGGGCTTGATGTGCCGGGTGAAATTGTCCGCGGCGATCTCCACGTAAATCGGCTGTCCGGCGCGCAGGTCGCGCGGCAGTTCCATGGCGAGGTGGTGGCGGGAGAAACGCGGTGCGGTTTCGGTCTGCGCGAACCAGAGCTCATGCGGCTGGTAGTCCGGCGGGGCATAAACGGTGATGCGGATATAGGTCGCGCCGGTGAAGTTAAGCACGGGCGACGTCGCGCCGTTCCAGTCGATGTTGGTGGTCAGGCGGTACCAGCGCTTGGTCTCGATGGCATTGGGCGTATAGGGCGATGGGGACGGGACAAAGGACGCATCCATGCCGCCTTGCACGACCTTGGCGGGCGAGGGCGCCGGTATCGTGGCGGGAAGGGCCGCGATCTGCAGCGTGGGCTGGGGCGGGGCCGTCGGCGAGGCATGCGCGGCCAGCGCAAAAAGCGCTGCAAACAAGCATGCGACGAAAACCACGACGGGCTCGCGAATCACAGTTCCCCCTTTTCCGACCCCCTGTAGCCGGTCCATGAGCTCAGCCGATCCTTCGGATGAGGCCTCAATGCGCACTATGTATCACGTTTTCCCGAACGGCATGCAGTGACCGATGGGAGGGACGCCCCGCAAGGAAGTGCTTTCCCCACAGGTGTTTGAGCGTTCGCTCGATCGCTGTCGCGGCAAGTTCTATGCTGTGTACTGTCGAAATGGGCAAGGCAGTTCAGGCATGGCAAGGCAGGATGACGTGGAAGCGGTGACTCGTCAGGATCATCGGCCGCGCGCGCAGGAACTTGAGTCCCATGGCTTCATCCGCCACGGCACGCCGGTTTTTCGCCAGGCCAACCTGGCGCTGTTCGCCGCGGGCGTGGCGACCTTCGGCTTGCTGTATTGCACGCAGCCGCTGATGCCCGAATTCAGCAAGGACTATGGCGTGAGCGCCGCCACCGCGGCGTTGTCGCTGTCGCTCACCACCGGCGTGCTGGCGTTCGCGATGCTGTTCGCGGGCGGCGTTTCCGACGCCTGGGGACGCAAATCGGTGATGACGGTGTCGCTGCTCGCTTCAGCCGTCCTGGTACTGCTTACGGCGCTGGTGCCGGACTGGCACATGCTGTTGATCCTGCGCGCGCTGCTTGGCGTCACGCTCAGTGGCTTGCCTGCGGTGGCGATGACCTATCTCAGCGAGGAAATGCACCCCGAATCGATCGGCTTGGGCATGGGCTTGTATATCAGCGGCAACGCCATCGGCGGCATGGCTGGGCGACTGATCGCCGGCGTGCTCGCCGACTTCGTGGGCTGGCGCGCGGGCGTGGCCACGGTCGGTGTGATCGGCCTGGTGGCCGGCTTGATCTTCTGGCGCAGCCTGCCGCCGTCACGCCACCACGTGCGCCATCCGCTGGCGCTGGGGACGCTGGTGGGACGGTTTGCGCTGGCCTTCCGTGACGCGGGCCTGCCATGGCTGTTCGCCGAGGGTTTCCTGTTGCTGGGTGCGTTCGTCACCATCTACAACTACATCGGCTATCGGCTGCTGGCACCGCCTTACGGGCTGAGCCAGGCGGTGGTCGGCGCGATTTTCAGCGTGTACCTCATTGGCACGTTCAGTTCGGCGTGGATGGGGCACCTGGCCGGCCGGTTGGGCCGCCGCAAGGTGCTGTGGACCGCCTTCGCGCTGATGTTGCTTGGCGTCGGGCTGACCATGATGCAGCCGCTGGTACTGATCGTGCTGGGCATCGTGGCCATTACGTTCGGTTTTTTCGGCGGACATTCCATCGCCAGCAGCTGGGTGGGGCGACGTGCCGGCAGCGCCAAGGCACAGGCCTCGTCGATGTACCTGTTTTCGTACTACATGGGGTCCAGCCTGGCGGGCGCCAGCGGCGGCCTGTTCTATGCCTGGCATGGCTGGAACGGGGTGGCGCTGTTTGTCGTCGCGCTGGTGCTGGCCGGGCTGCTGATCGCCGGGCGCCTGTATCGTTTGCCACCATTGCCCGGCCCGCCGTCGCCCGGCACCGAACCACCATTGCCGCAATAGCTAGAGCATATAGCGTGAAGATCGAAGCCCTGGACCATCTGGTGCTGACCGTTGCCGATGTCGCGGCAAGCTGCGCGTTCTACACGCGCGTGCTGGGCATGCAGGAAGTGACTTTCGGCAACGACCGCAAGGCACTCGCGTTTGGTGCCCAGAAGATCAACCTGCACGCGCATGGCCACGAGTTCGAGCCCAAAGCGCGCCGCCCGACCCCCGGTTCGGCGGATATCTGCCTGTTGACCACGGAGTCGATCGCCCAGGTGCTGGACCACCTGCATCGTCACGACGTGGTGATCGAGGAAGGACCGGTGGCGCGCACGGGCGCGCGTGGTCCGATCGAGTCGGTGTACTTCCGCGACCCGGACGGCAACCTCATCGAGGTGAGCCGGTATACGGTTTAGTACCTGCTCCCCCTGCCGACGGCAGGGGGGAGTCAAGCGCTCTCGCTTTACTGCGCCTCGGGCTTGAGCATGTCCTTCACGGCCTGGTAGTCGCCGTCGTTGGCGGCGGCCGGCAGGCCGAGCAGGTGGGTCATCAGCGGATAGACGTCCACATTCGGGAACGACGGCACCGTGGCACCCTGGCGGAAGGCCGGGCCATGCGCCACGAACAGCGCCTGCATCTGCGGCGCCTCGTTGTCGTAGCCATGCTCGCCCAGGCTGAGCTTGCCCTTCTTCTTGGTCACGTAATCGGTGGTGGTGATGCGCCAGCCCACATCCGCCAGGCACAGCAGCTGCGGCACGCGCGGGTTGCTGCCGTAGGCCAGGCGAGCGGGCACGCGCGACTTGTCCCAGCACGTCATGTGCTTCTGCGGCTTCTCCAACTGCGCTTCGATCTTGGCGAAGTCGTGACCCGGCGTGGGGTTGAGGCCGGCGAGCACGCCCAGGCTCACCACGTCCACGCGATTGAGCGGAATCAGCTTGTCCAGCATCACGCTGTTCTTCGCCGGTACGCTGGCCATGCCGTGGTCGGCCACCACGATCAGGTTCATGCGATCCAGCAGGCCGCGCTGCTGCAGGCCTTGCACCAGTCGCGCCAGCGCGGCATCGGTTTCGCGAAGGGCCTGGTCCACTTCCGGAGTCTCCGGTCCGTAGGTATGGCCCTGGTGGTCGACTTCGTCGAAGTACAGCGTGAGGAACGTGGGCCGCTCGCCGGCCGGCAGGTCCAGCCATGCCAGCACCTGGTCCACGCGCTGGTCAGGCGTGACCTTGCCGTCATACGGCTTCCAGAAATCCGGATGCTTGCCGTGGATGTCCGCCTCGGAACCGGGCCAGAACATCGTGGCGCTCTTGAGGCCATGCTCGCTGGCGGTTTCCCACAGCGGCATGCCGCCATCCCACCAGCGGCCGTCGCTCACCGCATCGCGACTGCCGAGCGAGAACTTTCCGAGCACGGGATCGACCATGGTGTTGTTGACGATACCGTGGTGATCCGGGCGCAGGCCGGTGACGAGCGTGTAGTGGTTCGGAAACGTCAGCGACGGAAACGATGGCTGCATGCCGGTGGCATGCACGCCGTTCTTCGCCAGTTCCGCCAGGATGGGGCTGAGCCCGCGCTCGATATAGTCGGCGCGGTAGCCGTCGATGGAAATCAACAGCAGGGGCGTGGGTGCCGTTTTCGCCACGGAGGCGGTGGGCGCGGAAGACGCGGAGGGCGGGGGCGTGAGTTGGGTGGCGCAACCCGCACTGAACGCGATCAGCGAACAGAGCAACAGGCGAAACGGTATTTTCATGCGTGGGTCCGTACGATAGATGGCAACAAACGCCGTATGATCGCCCAGTCATATGACCATTACACGCTCTTTCTCGCCCATCGCCCTGCTCGCGCTGCTGGGAGCGCTTGGCTGGGCCGGTGTGGCTGCGGCCCAACAACAGCCTGCCGCCGCGCCGGCGCCGGCGGTATCCACGGCGAAAGCGGATTCGTCCGTGCTGAAGTCCAAGCCACACGTGCAGGTATCCGCCCGCAGCCTGCCGTCCAAGCGTGCGACGGGCACGGCCGAGGTGAACCGGAACCACCTGGGCGATCGCTACGCGCCGCGCCCGCACGGACTCATCGATCAATACCAGAACGCCGTGACGCCGCCGCCGATCGATAGTGGACGCTAGTGCCGGAAGCGTTCCGCGCTGAACAGGTCGCCATGGGCGACGCGGCTTTCCATCGACAGCAGATAGCGCTTGGTCGGCAGCCCGCCGCCGAAACCGGTGAGGCTGCCGTTGCTGCCGATCACGCGATGGCACGGCAGCACGATAGGCAGCGGATTGCGTCCGTTCGCGGCACCCACCGCACGCATGGCCAGCGGCTGGCCGATACGGCGCGCCAGTTCGCCATAGCTGATGGTGGTGCCATAGGGAATACGCGCCAGCTCCCACCACACTTCCTGCTGGAACGGCGTGCCGTGGGGATGCAGTGACAGCTCGAACTGCTGGCGCGCGCCGGCGAAGTATTCCTCCAGTTGCTGCCGCGCCTGCGCCAGCGGTTCCGCCGCGCGGCGCCAGCCAGGCTGGGGTGATTTCTGGTGCCGCCCGTGCTCGAACCAGATTTCGCGCAGCCCGTGGTCGTCAGCGACCAGTCGCAGCAGGCCGATCGGGCTGGGCAGTTCGTCGTACCAGAAGATGGCGTTGCGGGTCATCGGGACACCTTGCCTGTCGAGGCCGCCGCGTCGGTGGCGCTGCGCCAAAGATGCATCACCGTGTAGGCGCGCCACGGACGCCACGCTTCCGCCAGTGAGGTGAGTGCCTTCGTGCTGAGTTCGGGGCCATCGCCGGCGGCGGCTCGACGCAGGATCAGGTCGGCGGCAGGAAACGCATCCGGATGGCTCAGCGCGCGCATCGCCATGTAGTGCGCCGTCCATGCGCCAATACCCGGCAACGCCACCCAGCGCTCGACGAATTCGTCCAGCGGCTGCTCGCTGCGGAAATCGATGCGGCCATCCAGCAGGGCCTGTGCCACGCCGCGAACAGTGGCGGCGCGTGCCGTGGTCAGGCCGATCTCGCGCAGGTCGGCATCGACGAGCGCCTCCGGGCCGGGAAACAGCCGCTCAAGGCCCGGCCATGTCGATTCGACCGGCGTGCCATAGCGCTGCACGATGCGCGTGGCGAGTGTTCGCGCCGCCGCCACGCTCACTTGTTGCCCCAGGATCGCGCGCACCGCGATCTCGAAACCATCCCAGCCACCGGGCAGGCGCAAGCCGGGGCGCTTGCGCAGCAACGGCTTCAGCACGGGGCTTTGCCGCAGCGCATCGCCGATGGATTGGGGATTCGCGTCGAGGTCGAACATGCGCCGCAGCTTCGTCACCACGCCGAGCATCTGTGCCGGTTGTGGACAATGCAATTGCAGCTGCAACGCGTGCTCATCGCCTGGCCACGCGCTCAGCCGCAGCCAGCCGGGAGCATTGGCGGGGCCGAGCGCGCGGGCATAGCTGTGTTCATCGACCCGCTCGACGCCGGGCAGTGCACGCCCGCGCAGAAACGCGAGCATCGCCGCAAAGTCATAGGGCGGTCGATAGCCGAGCCGCAACGTGATCGCGTCGCCATGCGAAACGCCAGGCTGCCGTCGCAACTCACGCGGTGGCACCCGGTTTGCCTGCACGAACGCGGCATTGAAGCGGCGCAGGCTACGAAAGCCGGACGCCAGTGCCACCTCGGTGACCGGCAGGGTGGTTTCGGTGAGCAGCTGTTTGGCGAACAGCAGGCGGTGGGTCGTATGCACGCTGATCGGCGGTGCGCCGAGCCGATCCACGAACAGGCGGCGCAGTTGGCGCGCGCCCAGCCCCACGCGCTCGGCCATCGCATCCATGGACAGTTCGTCCAGCGCGCCGCTTTCCATCAGCTTCAAGGTGCGCGCGATGACGTGGTCGCCGCGTTGCCATGCATCGTTGCCGGGCGCCAGCTCCGGACGGCAACGCAGGCATGGGCGAAAGCCGGCCGCCTCGGCCGCCGCCGCGCTCGCGTAATAGCGTACGTTCTCCGGCTTCGGCGGCGGTGCCGGGCACACCGGTCGGCAATAGATGCGGGTGCTGGTGACGGCGGTGAAGAACAGGCCATCAAAACGCGCGTCACGGCTCAGGCGCGCCTGTTCGCAGGCGCGCACGTCGGGAAGCGGATGGTCGGGGGCGCAGGACATGGGTGAAGGCTAGCACCGCTTCCAGCGCGCGACTCGCCGTTTTCGGACATCAATGCCCGGGCTGTTCCGGCACTTCCTGGAGCGGGTCCGCGTCGGTCCGTGGCGGTGGCGGCGCTGGCCGGTATCCGGTCATGCTCGACAGCACGCCATCGCGACGTATCAGCCCGTGATAGAGCGCGGCGGACATGTGGGCCAGGAACGTCAGGAACAACAATAGCGCCAGCCACGCATGCGCATGGCGCAGCACGGCGAATGCAAACGGACTGGCAGGGACGATCGCCGGCAGCCGAATCGATTCGCTCAACATCACCGGATAGCCACCCGCCGACAGCATGGCCCAGCCGACCAGCGGCAGCGCGAACATCAGCGCGTAAAGCAGCCAGTGCGACGCGAGCGCGGCCAGCTTTTGCAGCAGCGGAAGATCCGCCGGCAACGCGGGTGGCGGGTTGCGCACGCGCACGACCAGTCGTACTACGGCCAGCAGCAGTATCGCCATGCCCAGCGGTTTATGGATGCGCAGCAGCCAGTCATGCCGTGGCGATACCGACGCCACCATGCCGACACCGATGAATAGCATCGACAGGATCATCACCGCCATCAGCCAATGCAGCACGCGGGCCGCCAGCGAGAAAGTTGGGCTGTTCGACGTCATGGCCGTGCCTCCGCTGGCGGGCGCGCGGCACCGGGCAGGTGGGCTTCCTCACTCGTGCGGCGCAGATACGATGTCGCATAGGCGGCGGACCGCGCGGGCAGCAGCGGATCGTCCGAGGCCTCGATGCCGGCGGGCAGCACCAGCGGGTCGTAGTTGATGTCGCGGCACGGACCGCTCTCCTGCGGCTCGGTGTGTTCGATCACCAGCGTGCCGGCGTCGATCGTGCGACGGTCGTCGGGCCATGCCTTGGTTGCGTCATTGGTCGGGTCGCCCGGCTCGGCGAGCGTGACCAGCAGACGCCAGCGCAACGGGCCTTGCGACAGGCGTTGCGCCAGGTCTGCGGCGAGATAGTCCGGATCGCCGGCCTTGATGGCATCGCTGCCGGCGTCCGTCGCCTCGGGCACGGTGCGCCAGCGCACCGGATGGCGCACGCCATCGGCGCCGACGAAGACGAACGCATCGAGGCCCTGATAGGTTTCGGTGGCATAGCTCGCCGAGGGTTTCGCGCTTTTGACCCATTGGCGGAACGCGGCCGTTTCCGGATGGGCGGCAATGAATGCCGCCACTTTCGCCGGATCGGGCTTGCCGGTTTTCGGGTCCGGCTGCTGGGCCTGGAGCTGTGCGTAGAAGCCCTGCGGCGTATTGACCGGGAACACCGGCATGCTGTTCATGCCGGTGCGCCACTGCTGCCCGTTTGCCAGCGCAAAGCGCAATGCCATGCTGCGGATCGGCACGCTGCTGTCCGGCGCATACGGGTTGCCGCCGGGCAGCGCGAAGCGTCCCACCACCGGCGTGCGCCCTGGCGCGAAAACTTGCGCGCTGGAATAGGGCTGGGCCTGGGCGCTGCCCTGGAAATAGCCGGTGACGCACACGCCCTTGGCGTGATTGCGGCGATAGCCCGGGAAGGTGCCGGCATCGGCCTGGAACTGGTTGATGATGCGCGTGGGCGTGAGGCGGCCGGGATCCAGCCAGCCACCGACATAGCCAAAGGCGAGCAGGCAGGCTGCCGCTGTGGCGGCAATCCATGCCCAGGAACCCAGGTGCCGGTTCGGGCGAGCAGGCTGGAGCGATGGGTCGTGCATGGGCGACTCCTGGCAGGTCAGGCGGATAAGACGGGCCATGCGGGGGTCCATCTCCCCGTGCGGCCATCGTACTCGCGCCGGGGCATCGCCTGTCGTGAACTTCCTTTTCGTCGCCGGCCAGCTCCGGGTTACCTGCCCGGGCGTCGATCGTGTGGGCGGCACGTTTGCCGCACTGCGGTTTGCGGCAGCCGGGCCGGGTCGCCACAATCGGGTTTTCCCATTCGCCGGGCTCCCCTCCATGAATGCTCCGACCCGTATCGACACCACCCGCACCATCCGCGCGCCGCGCGGCACCACGCTGAGCTGCAAGAGCTGGCTCACCGAGGCGCCGTTCCGCATGCTGCAGAACAACCTCGATCCCGAAGTGGCGGAGAACCCGGCCGAGCTGGTGGTGTACGGCGGCATCGGCCGCGCCGCGCGCAACTGGGAGTGCTTCGACGCGATCCTGCGCGCGCTGCGTGAACTCAACGACAACGAGACCTTGCTGATCCAGTCCGGCAAGCCGGTGGGCGTGTTTCCCACCCACGCCGATGCGCCGCGCGTGTTGCTGGCCAACTCCAACCTGGTGCCGGCCTGGGCGAACTGGGAGCACTTCAACGAACTCGATAAGAAGGGTCTGATGATGTACGGCCAGATGACGGCTGGCTCGTGGATCTACATCGGCTCGCAGGGCATCGTGCAGGGCACCTATGAGACGTTCGTGGAAATGGGCCGCCAGCATTACCACGGCAGCCTCAAGGGCAAGTGGATCCTTACCGCCGGCCTCGGCGGCATGGGCGGCGCGCAGCCGCTGGCCGCGACGCTGGCGGGCGCGTGTTCGCTGAATATCGAATGCCAGCAGAAGAGCATCGATTTCCGCCTGAAGACGCGCTACGTCGACGAGCAGGCCAGCGATCTCGACGACGCGCTGGCGCGCATCGCCAGGTACACCGCGGCGGGCGAGGCGAAATCGATCGCGCTGCTCGGCAACGCGGCCGACGTGCTGCCGGAACTGGTGCGCCGTGGCGTGCGCCCGGATGCGGTGACCGACCAGACCAGCGCGCACGATCCGGTCAACGGCTACCTGCCCAGCGGCTGGACGGTGGAGCAGTGGTTCGAGCGTCGCAAGAGCGATCCGGTCGGCACCGCCAAGGCCGCCAAGCAGTCCATGCGTACGCATGTGGAAGCGATGCTTGCATTCCATGCGCAAGGCATTCCCACCTTCGACTACGGCAACAATATCCGCCAGATGGCCAAGGACGAAGGGCTGAGCAACGCGTTCGCGTTCCCGGGCTTTGTGCCCGCGTTCGTGCGTCCGCTGTTCTGCCGTGGCGTGGGCCCGTTCCGCTGGGTGGCGTTGTCGGGTGATCCGGAGGACATCTACAAGACCGACCAGAAGGTGAAGGAGCTGATCCCCGACGATCCGCACCTGCATCGCTGGCTCGACATGGCCAAGCAGCGCATCAGCTTCCAGGGCCTGCCGGCGCGCATCTGCTGGGTGGGCCTGGGCCTGCGCCACAAGCTTGGCCTCGCGTTCAACGAGATGGTGCGCAACGGCGAGCTGAAGGCGCCGGTGGTGATCGGCCGCGACCATCTGGATTCCGGTTCCGTTGCCAGCCCGAACCGTGAAACCGAAGCGATGCGCGATGGTTCCGACGCGGTCAGCGACTGGCCGCTGCTCAATGCGATGCTCAATGTCGCGGGCGGCGCCACGTGGGTGTCGCTGCACCATGGCGGTGGCGTCGGCATGGGCTATTCGCAGCATTCGGGCGTGGTGATCGTGTGCGACGGCAGCGAAGCGGCCGACAAGCGCATTGCGCGCGTGCTGTGGAACGATCCGGGCACCGGCGTGATGCGTCACGCGGATGCGGGTTATGAGATCGCCATCGAGTGCGCGAAAGAGCAGGGCTTGAATCTGCCGATGCTCTAAGGCAACCGGCGTCCGGTGCCCGCAGGCGCCGGACGCGAGGCGGCGCGCCCAGGCAAGGTCAGTGCCGGGCCACGATTTCGCCATAAGCGTGTGCAAGCTTGCTCGCGGTTCCCCCTCTTCGACAAGGAAGCGCCCCCATGGATCGCCCAGGTATTCGTCGCACCGCCATGGCGGCGGCGATGTTCGCGTCTTCGTTCGCCTGCATCGTTCCGCTCGCGAGTGCGTTCGATGCCCCGCCCTCTAAAACGGTCGATACCCGGCTGCAACAGGCGCTCGACGCGCTGGCGCAGCGTGCGCGCCCGGGCATGCTCGGCGTTGCCGTGCTCGACCTGCAAAGCGGAGCCGAGGCGCGCGTCCATGCCGAGCAGGCCTATCCCATGATGAGCGTGTTCAAGGCGCCGGTTGCCGCCGCCGTGCTTTCGGCCATCGACGAAGGCAGGCTCTCGCTGCAGCAGCAGGTCACGGTGAATCGTGAGGACGTGCTCGACGGTTCGGCTGTGCCATCGATTGGCGCACACTTCCGCGGCGAGCACATGACATTCACCATCGAGCAGTTGTTGAAGGCGGCGGTGTCCGAAAGCGACAACACGGCGGTGGATGCGCTGGTAAAAGCGGTCGGTGGCCCGCAGGCGGTGACTGCGTTCCTGCGTGCGCACGGTATCGACGGCATGCGCGTGGACATGGACGAGGCGGGCGTGCATCGCGTGTTCCAGCATCTTCAGCCGGGGCAAGCGGCGCCTGCCAATGAAAGCGAGCAGGCTGCATCGGAACGCTATCGTCGCGGCTACCAGGCCTACCTCGACGATCCGCGTAATCGAAGCACACCGGACGCTGCCGTGCTGTTCCTGCGCAAGCTGGTGGGCCAGGAGCTGCTTACGCAGGCATCCACGCACTACTTGCTCGACCTGATGGCCGCGCAAACCATCCCCAACCGCTTGCGTGCGGGCTTGCCGCAAGGCGTCCGCCTGGCCGACAAGAGCGGCTCGTCGGGTTCGCTGGAAGGCAGGACGGCGGCGTACAACGACATCGGCGTCATCAGCTGGCCCGATGGCCACACGGTGATCGTGGCCGCGTTCCTCACCGATTCGACCGCATCGACGGCGGCGCGCGACGCATGGTTTGCCGACATCGCCCGGGCTGTCGTGGCCGCCACACGTCCTTGAGGAACGATTGTCGTAACGAGGGGCTGTTCGCTGCGTCTTGCGTCATTCCCGCGAATACGAAAATCCAGCGGTCCGGTGCAGCACATGTCGACGCGGCGTGAACTTCGACGTCGGAACGAATGGAATCGCCGCCGGCTGGGTTGGCGGTCCATCACCGCCGGGCGCATGATGGCGCCACATCACAACGGGGAGCCGTGACATGCCAGTCGAACTGAGGTTGCTGGGATGGTCGATCGTTCTTGGCCTGGTGTATGTGCTGTTTGCCGCCACGCTGGCCACACAGCAGCGGGGGCTGAAATGGAACACGAGCAATCGTGAGGGCGCGCCCGCGCCGCTGACCGGCATGGCTGCGCGAGCCGACCGGGCAAGCCGGAATTTCCTGGAAATGTTTGCGTTCTTCGCCGCTGCCGTACTGGCCGTGGTTGCTGCGCAGCGCAGCAGTGCCTGCACGGTGCTTGGTGCACAGTTGTACTTCTGGGCCCGGGTGGTCTATCTGCCGATCTATGCGATTGGCATTCCCTACCTGCGTACCCTGGTGTGGCTGGTATCGGTGGTGGGTATCGTGTTGCTGCTTTCCGCGCTGGTTTGATCCTGCACTGGTGCCGTCGTGGTGGCGGCATCGGTAGCGGCGGCCTGCGTGCCATTTATTTGGCGATAGTCAATTTTCGGGCGTCAAAAGCTCGGCGCAGCCTGCTTTGCTGGCCCATGCGTGGCGTATCGCTGCGTTTGATTTATTGTTTTCTTTCATTTGGTTAGGCGATTGTCTTGGCATTCGCGATCAAGCGGGGTGTTCGCAAGATATCCGGTGCATGACCACTATGCGGTTCCGGCGTCTCATGGCGTCGGGTCGCCGGCAAGGGGCCGGCGGCATTCCTCACTGATGAATGGGAGAACCGCATGAACACTGATTTTGAACGCACCGGTGCGCTGACCGAACTGACCAGCTACCCGCAATGGGCACAGGACATGATCGCGGCCTGCGAACCCGCCCGCCGGAGCGTACGTGACCACGTGATGTGGGACTTGATGAGCGAAGGCCGCATCGATCCCCGCATCATGCGCAACTTCATGGTCGGTACCTGGTCGCTGATTGAACGCTTCCCCTCGTTCATGGCGCAGAACCTGCTCAAGACCCAGTATGGCCGCAGCCCGGGCGACAACCTTGCCCGCCGCTGGCTGGTGCGCAATATCCGGGTGGAGCAAAACCATGCCGAGTATTGGCTGGATTGGGCCGAAGGCGCCGGTGTCGCGCGCAAGGAAGTACTGGATGGCCGCCCGCCACAGGGAACCCAGGCCGCTGCCGAGTGGTGCCACGAAGTGTGCGGTCGCGATACCCTCGCCGCGGGCGTTGCCGCCACCAACTACGCCATTGAAGGAGTGACCGGCGAATGGTCCCAGAAGGTGTTCGACAGCGAGGCCTATGCGCAAAGCCTGCCGGCCGCCGGTCGCAAGGCCACGCTGCGTTGGCTGCAGTTGCACGCCGCCTATGACGATACCCATCCGTGGGAGGCGCTCGATATTGTCTGTACCCTGATGGGTAACCGCCCCGCTCCCGAAGAAGTGGAACACCTGCGAGAATGCATCGTACGCAGCTATGCCAGCCTGCATTACGGGCTGGAGCGTTGCCTGGCTTATCAGTACGCGACTGAAGTGGAAGAGCAGGCGGCATAACAGGGCAATCTCGTCGTCGAGAGTGAGACCCGGCGAGATTTAGCTTTATGAAGTGGTCGTGTAAAAGGGACGCCATGGATTCGATCCGTAGCACCTCTCAAAGACCGCTGTCGCGACGCTTGAGGCCACTGGCCTACGGGCTGGTGGCCGTTATTGGCCTGATCCTCGTATTGACCTGGGGCACCCTCCAGGTGCAGGTCACTCTCGCCGGTTTTCTCAACGGCGAGAGTGTTTGGAGCAAGGCGCAGAAACAGGCGGTCATCGACCTTGCCACCTATGCCGAGACGGGCGATGCCACTCGCCTGGCCAGCTTCAACGACAACTATGGCCTGTTGATGTCCGATCGCTGGGCACGCGATGCGATTGCCTCGGGCAAGTTCGATCGCGCCGCCGTTGACAAGGCTTTCACGCGCGGCAAGATTTTGCCGACGGCCGAGTCGGGCATGATTTTCATGCTGCGTTGCTGCACCCAGTCGCCGCATATGGGCGAGGCTGTCGCGGCATGGCGTGAAGCCGATGTGCCGCTGCTGAAGCTTGGCAGTATCGCGGAACAACTCGAACAAGCCTATGCGCAGGGCCAGCCCGACAGCGCGCAGGTCAAGCAGCAACTGGCGCACATCAACGCGCTCAACGATCAACTGGAGCCGCTGACCAAGCGCTTTTCGCTGGAAGTGGCGCAAGGCGCCATCTGGCTGGGCGGCGTGCTGTTCCTCGGCGTGTTGCTCACCGCATGCGTGGCGTCGCTGCTCTGGCTGCGCATGGCCAAACGCATACTGTCGCGCATCCGCGGTACCGAAGAGCGCTACAGCCTGCTGTTCGACAGCGCCGCCGATGCCATCGTGATGGTGGACGAAGCCACCGGCCGCATCCTCGGCGTGAACCGCACCGCGATGAGCTGGACCGGGCTGGACATGGACGCCTTGCTCGGCCGGGACCTGGCCAGCCTGTTCGTGCCGCTGCTGCACCGGGCCGATGGCGCGGTCACCGGCGAGTTGCGCGGGCCAGGTGGGCGGCTGCGCCCGGTGGAAATGCGCAGCAGCACGGCGCACTGGGGCACGCAGAGCGTGCGCCAGTCGATCATGCGCGACATCACCGAGCGGGTGAACATGGAGCAGCAGCGGCGCATTGCTTCCGAAGCGCTGGCCGGTATCGCCGAGGGCGTGATCATCGCCAACGCCGAGCGGCGGGTGACACGGGTGAATGCGGCGCATATCCGCATGACGGGGTTCACCGCCCAGGCGCTGCAGGACGTGCGCTTCGACGACTTGCGTTCGCTGCCGGACGGTTCGCCATTGCCCGAGTCGGTGTGGGAGACCATCGATGTCGACGGCAATTGGGTGGGGGAAGTCCGTAGCCGCCGGTTCGATGGCTCGTCGTACCCGGAGCTGTTGAGCATCAGTGCCATCCGCGATCCGGAAGGGCAGGTGCAGCACTATGTGGCGGTCATCAACAACATCAGCGCGGCCAAGGCGAACGAACAGCGCCTGCAATACATGGCGGCGCACGATCCGCTGACCGGGCTGGCCAATCGCGCCGAGTTCGAGCGGCGCTGCGTGCAGTCCGTGGTGCAGGCCGAGCGTGAGCGCGGCATGATGGCGGTGCTGTTCATCGACCTCGACGCGTTCAAGGCGGTGAACGACAGCTATACCCACGCCATCGGTGACCATCTGCTGGTGAAAGTGGCCGAGCGCATCGTCTATGAGCTGGGTGACGCCGGCCTGGCCGGGCGCATCGGCGGCGACGAGTTCACCGTGCTGATGGATGGCCTGCATTCCCGCGAACAGGCCAGCGCGCTGGCCGGGCGCCTGCTTACGGCGCTGGCTGCACCGGTGATGGTGGGCGACTACGAGGTCGCGCTCAGCGCCAGCATCGGCATCGCCTGCTACCCGCTGGACGGCGTAGACGTACCCACGCTCATCAGCAGCGCCGATGCCGCCATGTACGCGGCCAAGACCGAGGAGCGCAACGCGTTCCGTTTCTACTCGCCGCGCATGCAGGCCGATACGCGACGGCGCATCGCGCTGGCCTCGGAGTTGCGCAAGGCACTCGCGGAGAACGAATTCCGCCTGGTCTACCAGCCCGCGGTGGAGCTGCGCAGCGGTCGCATCGTGGCGGTGGAGGCCTTGCTGCGTTGGCACCATCCGGTGCGTGGCCAGATCCAGCCGGGTGAGTTCATTCCCATGGCGGAGAAGCTGGGCCTGATCCGGCGCATCGACCAATGGGTCTTGCAGGCCGCCTGCACGCAGATGCACCTGTGGGACAAGGCCAACGTGCCGCCGTTGCGCATGGCGGTGAACGTTTCCGCGCACTGGTTTGGCCAGGCCAATTTCGTCGACGACATCCGCGCCCTGCTGGAGGCGCGCCGCCTGGCGCCGGAGCGCCTGATGCTGGAGATCACCGAGGGCGCGATCCTGCGTCTTGGCGAGGAGATGGAGCGCACGCTGCACGCCCTGCATGCGCTGGGCGTGGGCGTGGCCATCGACGATTTCGGCACCGGCTATTCATCGATGAGCTACCTGAAGCTGCGGGCGATCGCCTATTTGAAGATCGATCGCAGCTTCGTCAGCGGCCTGCCCGAGGACAGCAGCGATGGCGCCATCGTCGAGGCCATGCTCACGTTGTGCCGCAACCTCGGCATCAGCCCGATTGCCGAGGGTATCGAGACCGAGGAACAGCATCGCTTCCTGCTGCGTGCCGGCTGCGCCGAAGGGCAGGGCTTTCTCTATTCCAGGCCGGTGGCGCCGGAAGAGATCGTGCAACTGCTCAGCCCCGGGCGGCGCCAGGCCGGTACGCACCTGCGCCTGGTGCCGCCGGAGTCGCTCTGATCGGGCTCAATGCAGCTGCACGTCCACCACGGTCTGTTCCGGCTGGTATAGCGCGGGGAACTTCTGTTTGAGGTGCACCACCTTGGGTGCATCGTTGAACACGATGTACGGATCGTCCGGATGGCGTCGCGCGTAATCCTGGTGATAGGCCTCCGCCACATAGAAGGCCTTCAGGGGCACCAACTGCGTCACGATGGGCTCGTCGAACGCATGCGCGGCGGTGAGTTGCGCGATGTATGCGGTGGCGACGCGCTTCTGCTCGTCGTTGCCGTAGAAGATCACCGAGCGGTATTGCGTGCCCACGTCCGGTCCCTGGCGATTGAGCTGGGTGGGGTCGGTGGCCACCGAGAAATACACCTTCAGCAGCTGGCCATAGCTGACCTTGGCCGGGTCATAGAGGATCTTCACCGATTCGGCATGGCCGGTGTCGCCGTCGCTGACCCGGTCATATTCAGCGGTATTCGCTGCGCCGCCGGAATACCCCGCCCAGACCTTGCTGACTCCCTTGACGTGTTCAAACACGGACTGCAGGCCCCAGAAACAACCGCCGGCGAACACGGCGACCTGGTTGCCCGGCGGCTGCGCGGTATCCACCGCGGGATCGGGCAAGGCGGCGGTGTCGCTGCCGGCCGTGGCCAGGCTGCAGGCACCCAGGCCGCCCATGGCCAGCAGGAAGGCCAGGGAGGGGAATAGCTTGAGGCGGCGAAGACTCATGGGGAAACGCTCCATCGGTGGATGAGACGCTAGGCTCGGCGTGAGGCGCCGTGCGGTTACCCGACTATTCGCTGCCTGGGGCGGTCCGGTTACCTCCGTCGTTATCCGCCGGCCTGCACGTGGATCACGACATCCTCGATCTGCACGACCTGGCCCGCGTGGATCTTGCACGTCTTGCGCAGCTCTTGCTCGCCATCCACGGATACCGCGCCACTGGCCACGATCGCCTTGCCGGCGCCGCCGCTGTCGCATAGCCCCACCAGCTTGAGCAACTGGTTGAGTTCGATGTAGTCGCGGTCCAGTTCGAAATCGAGTTCGTGCATGAGTCAGTCGTCGGTATCGTCAAAGGCGCTTTCGGGCAGCGCGAAGAAAACAAAGAAAGGCGAGCCGGCTTCCTGCCAGTAGTCCACCGCCTCTTCAAGGATGTCCAGCAGGGTATCGAAATCGTCCTCGTCGGCCTGCTGCATGTCGTCGGCGTGATCGAACAGCAGGATGACGCCCGGCGCCTTCAGCCAGGACAGATCACGCACGCTGTCCGCCAGCGCATCCCAGTTGCGTCCGAAGTCGGCCGGCAGGCGCAACGCTACCGCCAGGCGGTCGAACAGGGCCGCGCGGTCCGTATAGTCCGCCAGGTCGATGCGGCAGACACACAACCCCTGCATGCCGGCACCATCCGCCAACGGGTCGAGATCATCCGAGGTGACGAAGAAGATGCCGCCGTGCGAGGCATCGCCAAAGTCGAGATCAAACTGTGCACTCATCGTGATACCTCGAACGGGCGGAACGTGCGGTAGTGGTCGTCGGTGTAGTAGTAGACGCGCGGCGGCGTGCCGCCGGTGATGATGCGCCGCGCACCCCGGTAATCGAGCCCCGGCGTGTCCACCGTGTACTCGTGGTAATAGCCGTCGGGCATCGCCGGCAGGCGGCCTTCGCGGTTATTGAACACGATGCCGTCCTGGCGATGCTCGAACGGGCCGCCATGGGCGATCCGTGCCAACGTGTCGGCCGCCTCCGGTGGCAGGAACGGCGGCAACGGATGGCTGGCACCGGGCAACGACGCATGTGGCGTCGCGCCACCAGCGTCCGGCTGTGGTGCCGGCGCCTGCTGGCGCCACAGCAGCGCGGCGATCACCAGGGCGACCAGCAAAAGCAAGGGTTTGAGTAGACGCATGGCACACGCCCCGAAGGAGTGGCGCGAGTGTAGAGCTTCCGCCGTGTTCAGGCACTCAATGCCTGATCGACCCGTTGCTGCAGCGCCATCGCCGCAGCCGGATTGCGCTCCTTGGCGCTGCTGATGAAGTTGATGAAAACGTCCCGTGGCGCCTGTTGCGCTTGCGGCGGTGCGACATGCGGCAGCTCTACTGGATCGCCACCCTCGGCCCAGGCCAGCGCTCGCGTGGTCCATGCATCGAGATCGGCAGGCGCGTAACCGGTGTCGATATGCGATTCACTGCGCATCAGCCGGGCGTAGGCAAAGTCACCGGTGAGATCGGCCAGCGAGGGGTACTGCGGCGAATCGGTGAATACCGTCGGGATGCGTTGCGTGCGGGCCAGCGCTACATAGCGTTCGTCCAGGAAGCTGGGATGGCGCACTTCGAGCACATGCCGCAGCGTGCGGCCACCAAGTTCCCGTGGCAGCAGGTCGAGAAAGGCTGCCAGATCATCTGCATCGAACGGCCGCGACGGCGGCAGCTGCCACAGCACCGGGCCCAGCCGCTCGCCAAATGCCTCCAGCCCGCCGAAGACAAAGCCATCGATGCCCCGCGCCGTATCCGCCAGCCGCTTGCCTTCGGTGACGTAGCGCGGCGCCTTCAGCGAGAAAACAAAACCCTCCGGCGTTTCTGCCGCCCACTTGGCATAGGTCGCCGGCTTCTGCGCGCCGTAGAACGTCCCGTTGATTTCAATGGTCCGCAACTGCCTGCTCGCAAACTCCAGCTCGCGCCGTTGCACCAGTCCCGCCGGATAGAAGTTGTTGCGCCATGGCGCGAAGTTCCAGCCGCCGATGCCGACGCGGATGTGGGAGGTGGCGTTGGCGGGGGCGCGAGAGAACAGGTCGAAGGCGGGTGTGGGCTTGGGCATCGGCGGGGATTCCCTTGGGGGCGGGAAATGATGCCATGAGGGGAGGTGGAGATTTTGTTCGGGTGGGATATGTGCTGCTACGTTTGATTGTCATGCTTGCGAAAGCAGGACAAGCGCGAAGCGCGCAGAACGCCCGAAGGGCGGCCCCGCAGGGGCGAGCGTAGCCAGTCACCCAGTGACTTTCGCCTTTGTTGGCGTGGTCGCCAGGTTGCCGCCTACGCGGCGTGCGTTTCGATCGTCTGCCGACGCTCGAGTCACTTCTTTTGCTGGCCCACGCATGCGCAGGAGCGCATGCGAACGGCGAAGCCGGCCCGGAGTCAAAGATATGCACAAAGAACTGTAGGCAAAGGAAATGGTCGTCTCGCAGACGATCAGGGCGGCCATTTGGAGGCTCAGGAGAGAAAGCCAACCTTGTGCCGATGGACAAGGGAATAAATAATTATCACGCTGGCGAATGGGGGCGGATGGAAAAAACTGGGCTCAGGCTCTCGCCGATGGAAAGTCTGTCGAGGTTAATATCAAGCCCGCTTACATTGACGATGCATTGCGACCAGATAGATTTATAATTACACAAAATATCGATGGGGAGCTGTCGCGCGTGACGATCATCAATCCAAAGCCATGAGGAAATTATGAATAAAGATATTGCGAGCCTTTACGAAAAGATAGCTCAATGCACTTTTAACTCCTTGCCAAAGAATTTTTCCGGTGCATCGCTAACGGCAAAGATGATTGCGCGCTATATTGAGGTGACAGGAAATTATGTGACACGCGAGAATGAGGTGGCGAAGTCCTTTTTGCCCGATGAGAAGGTGGAGCCGCTTCTTGAGAAGTTGCGTGAATCAATGGCTGCCTTGCAGCCTGGGAAGGGGGCTTGGTATACCGCAACACTCGACCTTAATTCCGAGGGTGAATTTTCATTCAAATTTGATTACGACAACTCCCCTGATTTTCAGTATAAGCCGAGTCAGGATAAGTTCGATGAGGATGCCAAAAAATTTCCACGGACCTAGCGGATTTTTGTAGATGAATTTCATCGTAATTTTTGAATCTGGAATATGGCGCTTGGCATATCTGCAGTGGGCTTTGTCAAGTTGGCGGTTGTGGGCCAACTGCGCAGCGCGCGCGTAGTTGTCCTTAACAGGTAGCGGTCTCGATTGCGGCGGATACAGTCCAACCATGCCATCTACCGACGGGCACGAAATCTGGACCGACCAGTACGGCCGGGTCAAGCTGAAATTCCACTGGGACCGCTCGGCCGTAAGAGATCACAAGTCGTCCTGCTGAAAGTAACCCAAAGAAAATGGCCTGAAGAGCTGGCAGCATAACGTTGGGAAAAGCCCAAACGCTCGAGGTACTTCGTTGCGGGACAACCTCCGCCGCTACACAGCGGTTAGGCCATAGGGCTGCGCAACGCGCCATAGCGCTGAGGACTTAAAGCGGCACGCTTCGCGCCTTGGCGCCCGCTCCCCTTCGGGGGAGGGTTGGGGTGAGGGGCCAATCTAGCCTCAGTAGTGGTTAGAACCATGGGTACCGCCACCTTCAGGAGCTATAGCAACCCATCAACTACGCCGTACCGGCTTTAAGCCCTCAGCGCGGTGGCGCGTTGCGCAGCCCTATGGCCTAACCGCTGTGTAGCGGCGAAGGCATCCCGCAACGAGGCCCCAGAGGCCGTTCCGGCTGGTATTCAACGCAATGCTATGAGCCTTGGCCTTTCAGGCCATTTCTCTGGGTTACTTCTCTTTACTCCGGGCATCCTGCCCTTCGCCCTTCGGGCCGGCATCGCCGTTCGCATGCGCTCCTGCGCATGCGTGGGCCGGCAAAGAGAAGTGACTCGGCCTCCGGCAGGAGGTCGAAACGCCCGCCGCGTAGGCGGCAACCTGGCGTCAACGCCACACCTATGCCACAAGACCGATGAGCGCCATCAAGTCCCATTCCCCGGCATCACCGTGGTCATAGGGTTCGCCGCCGCATTGCCTTCCTGCGGCAGGGTGCGCACCACCATATCCTGCGGCGTGGTCAGCGGCAGGTCGGCCTGGCGCAGGCGGTCGATGATTTCGAACAGCAGGTCGCTTTTCACATTGCTGGCATCGCGCGGATTGCTTACATAGGCCGTGCAGATGAACATCAGCGAGCCGGCATCGAGACTGTCCAGCTGCACGCTGGGCGAGGGCGTATTGAGCGTGCCGGAATAGTTGCGCAGGATGTCGAACACGATCTGGCGCACCTTGGCGGCATCCGTGCTCATCGGCATCGGCAGGCGAATCTGCACGCGGCCAAGCGCGTTGGCCAGGGTGACATTGCGCACGTTCTGCGTGATCAGCTGCGAGTTGGGCACGATCATGGTGGAACGGTCGCTGAGCTGGATCTCGGTGGCGCGCACATTGATGCGGCGGATGTCGCCTTCCACGCCGCTGATGCTGATCCAGTCGCCGACTTTCACCGGGCGCTCGGCCAACAGGATCAGGCCCGAGATGAAGTTCTGCACGATGGCCTGCAGGCCAAAGCCGATGCCGACGGACAGCGCGCTGGCCACCCAGGCAATGCTCTGCACGTCGACTTGCAGCGCACCCAGCACCAGCACGAAGACCAGGATGCCGCCGACATAGCCGAGCAGGGTGACGATGGACATCTGCATGCCCACGTCCAGCGAGGTCTTGGGCAGCAGCTGTTTGCCCAGCCAGCGCTTGAGCAGGCGCACCACGATGAAGCCGATCGCCAGCACCAGCATGGCGTTGAAAATGTTGCTGGGGTTGATGGTCAGCGTGCCGAGCGAGCGGCCGGCGAACAGCCGCGTGCCGCGATCCACCAGCTCGGACGGGCCTGCGCCATAAGGCGCCAGCACCAGCGGCAAGGCCAGCAGCAACAGGAACACCCGGCCCACGCCGGACAGCACGGTGGCCGATTGCTCCAGGCGCGCCGGCGCGATGCCGAAGGTTTCCTGCATGCGCGCGCCGGTGGGCGAGTCGGGGGACAGCAACGATTCGCACAGGTCGTTGATCAGGTGCATCAGCACGTAGAGCGCGGCGATCAGGAAGCCGGTGCTCAGCATCTGCCGCGCCACGAAGAAGGCGAGGGCGATATAGCCGGTCAGCACGCCCAGCAAGGTCAGCAACGAACCGATGAAGGCACAGGCCACCAGCAGACCCACCCATAGCGGCCGCTCGGCCGGTGCTTCACCCCGGGCGAGCAGTGCGCGACGGGCGCGACCCATGCGGATCAGCGCCGCGCCGATGAGGCCGCCGATCAGCGTGGAGGTCAGCGCGTTGGCGGCCATCGCGGTTGCGAGGCTGGCGCCGATGTCGTTGTTGACGCGCTCGATCAGGCCAAGCAGCAGCGTGCTGTAGGCCAGCATGGTGGGAAACGGCCACAGCCGCTTGGCCAGGTCGTCCGAGATGGGCGGCAGGCGCCAGGACGGGTGCTTCACGCTGAGCATCGCGCGACCCAGGCCAGCCATGGTTGCCGCGAAGAACATCAACTTGACGATCGGGCGGACCAGGTCATCCAGGTCCTGGTCGTACACGCCGCCCCAGTTCACCGCCAGGTAGATCAGCCACACGGCAAGACCGTAGGTGAACGTGGTGCACAGGGTGATCAGCAATGCCATCGCGCTGCGGCGAAGGTGGCCGGACGGCAGGTACTTGGCCGCCATCTCCAGCAGCTTGTGTTCCAGCAGGCGACGCCCGCCCGCGAGCAGGGCCACGGCAGCCAGCAGGCAGGCGATGAACGGCAGGCGATTGGCGGGTTGCCAGGCCTGTGCCAGCGCACCTTTTACGGTCTTGCCGAGCAGGGCGACGTTGGCCCGATCGTCCGGCATGCTCTGCGCCAGCCCTTGCCAGAAGGCCATGCTGAGCGGCGAGGCCGTGCGCTGGCTGATCTGAGCCTGGAACAGCTCGCGGCGCAGGGCCGCGATTTGCGTGACCAATTGCTGGCTTTCGAGGCTGAGCGTTTTCGCCTGGGCGATCTGGCCGGCCAGGTCGCTCTTGTCCTTGTTGAGTTGCTTGCGCTGGGCGGCCACCTCGGGTGCTTCCGCCGGTGCCCCTTTCTCCGGCGGCGGCCCCAATACGTCGAGCTTGGCCTGCAGCGTTTCGGCTTGCGGCGTGAGGCTGGCCGTCAGCTGGTCGGCTTGCTGCTGCACGGCGGTCGCGCGCGCGCGCGCATCGCTAAGCAAGGTATCGGTGAGCTTGCCCTTGTCGGTGATGGCCTGCTTGATCTGGTCAAGCTGGGCGCTCAGCTGGTCGGGACTGGCGAGCGTGGCCTGGGGAATCTGCGCCGGGCCCTGCGCGTTCTGCGCGCACAGTGGAGTGGCGCCACCGAGGGCGATGAGAAGGATCAGCAGCAAGCGAAGCACGATAGGCATGGCGGCATGATCCGGGCGCGTCACGGACCGGTCAATGAATAATTGCCTTGACGGTTGGTTCAGTTCGCCTGCTTCACGCTTTCGCGATGGATCAGTCACGCCCGCTATTCACCATGCCGCCATGGGACGGCGATATCGCCGCGGCACGCGCGTTGCAGGTTGCATTGGCCCGCCAGGTGCGCCTGGTGGACGATCACCCACCGCTGCGACACGTGGCCGGCGTGGACGTGGGCTTTGAGGACGGCGGGGCGGTGACACGCGCGGCGGCGGTGTTGCTCGATGCGCTCACGCTGCAGCCGCTGGCGGAAGTGGTGGCCCGTTTGCCGACACGCATGCCGTACATCCCCGGGCTGCTTTCCTTTCGCGAATTGCCGGCGCTGTTGCAGGCGCTGGGGCAGTTGCCGCAAGTGCCGGACCTGGTTTTCGTGGATGGCCTGGGCGTGGCCCATCCGCGCGGGCTGGGCATCGCCGCGCACCTGGGCGTGGTCACCGGGCTACCGGCGATCGGGGTGGCCAAGTCGATACTGGTGGGCGTGCACGATGAGCTTGGCCCGCTTCGCGGGGAACGTGCGCCGCTGCGCTACCAGGGAAAAGTCATTGGCTATGCCTTGCGCAGCAAGGACAACGTGCGGCCGCTGATCGTTTCACCCGGTCATCGCGTGAGCATGGAGGCGACGCCTGGACTCGTGCTGGCGTACTGCACCAAGTACCGCCTGCCGGAACCTACGCGGCTGGCGGATCGGCTGGCATCGCGCAGGGACCAGGCCAGCCGCCCACGCGTCTGACCGGTGTGCGGTCATTCCGGTGCGGGCATGGCGTTGGCCACGGGTACCAAGCGATAGCCAAAGGCCGCCGCCAGGCGGGCCACCGCGGCAATCGCTTCGGGATCGCGTGGCGTGGTGGCATCGTCGGCGGGGCCCGTGCGCCAGCGCGCACGCTCATGGGCGATGGGGCGCGAGGCCGCCAGGCCTCGCTGTTCCAGTTCGCGCAAGAAGCGATACACCGTGCCCAGGCTCGTGCGCGGCTCGATGATCGCGGCCCGGCGCAGCAGTTCCACGGCGTCGGGTTCGTCATCGGCCTCGCACAGGCTTTGCCAGATCGCCAGGCGTGGTGCCGTGGCCCGCAATCCGGCGCGGACCAGAACCTCGGTACCGTCGTGCGCCATCGTGCGGGCAGGCTCAGCCATCCTGGTTGCCCTTGGCGATCTCGTCGGCCGCCTGCTTGATGATGTCGCGCACGCGCTTGATCTCGGCCGTATTCCACGGCCCGCCGTGCATGAACAGCGCCCGCTTGAGCTCGTGCATGGCTTCGCGCAACGCCATCGGCGCCGCCGCCCGCGCAAACATCCTGGCGGTGCTTTCCATGCGCGACATCACCGCGTCCACCGCTTCCTTGTTGGCGGCCAGGAAGGCCTTGCCTTCCTCGGTGATGGTGTAGAGCTTCTTGCCATCGCCGGTTTCCACGCTGGCGTGTCCCAGTTCTTCCAGCAAGGTGAGGGTGGGGTACACCGCGCCCGGGCTGGGGGCGTAGGCGCCATCGAACATTTCCTCGATGGTGCGGATCAGCTCGTAGCCGTGGCGCGGCTGCTCGGCGATCAGCGCAAGCAGGATCAGCTTGAGGTCGCCGTGGCCAAACACGCGGCCGCCGCGAAAACGGCCGCCCATGCCATGGCCGTGACCCTCGTCGTCGCCGAAGCCGCGGCCAAAGCCCCGGCCGAAGCCGCGCTCGGACCCGCGCCGGCCGATGGCTTCGCGGATAAAGGCCTCGCGGCCCTCGTGATGATGGTGGTGCCGGTCGAACAAATGACGAAATCGCATGACTAACTCCGATATATCTTAAGTAACGGTCTTAAGATATATCGTAATATTCGCGGAGCGCAAGTGGGACCATGCTCGCCATCCCCGCGAAGGCGGGAACGACGCGAGCGTCCTCATCAGCGTTTCGTCTTCGCCCAGCTTGAAAGCCGCTTAGCGTGCCTTCACCCCATAGCCACCCGCCCCGCTGTTTCCCAAGGACGATTCCCCCATGGTGTTCCGCTGGTTCGAATCGTTGATCGACGCCTTCAAGGAGCCGGTCGACGGTATGCCGCCGCAGTCGGTGTGGCGCTTCTATGTGTTCTACCTGCGCCAGGTGTGGCCGGTGTTCGCCGCCGCCATCGTGGTGGGTTTTGGCGTGGCCATCGTCGAGGTGTCGCTGTTTGGCTTTATCGGCAGCATCGTGGATATGGCCAAGGGCGCGCCGGCGGCGGACTTTTTCCAGCTGCACGGCCACGAACTGCTGTGGATGGGCTTTGTCGCGCTGATCGCCCGCCCCGTGCTGATCGGCCTGCACGACCTGCTGGTGAACCAGGCCATCGTGCCCAACCTCACCAACCGCATCCGCTGGCAGAACCATCGCTACGTGATCCGCCAGAGCCTGGGATTCTTCCAGAACGACTACGCCGGCCGCATCGCCAACCGCATCATGCAGACGTCGGGCGCGCTGCGCGAATCGGCGGTGCAGATCGTCGACGCCATCTGGTACGTGGCCATCTACACCGGCAGCGCCATCGTGATGTTCGCCAAGGCGGACTACTGGCTGGCGTTGCCGCTGGTGCTGTGGCTGGTGGCCTATGTGGCGACGCTGGCGTATTTCGTGCCGCGCACCAAGGAGCGTTCGTGGCGGCAGTCCGAGGCGCGCTCGCGCCTGATGGGGCGCATCGTCGATGGTTACAGCAACATCCTCACGCTCAAGCTGTTCGCGCATACCCAGCGCGAAGAAGCCTATGTCGCCGAGGCCATGGGCGAGCAGATCAAGCGCATGCGCGCGATGACGCGACTGACCACGGCGATGGATGCCAGCATCACCACGCTCAACGGCTTCCTGATCGTCGGCACCACCGCGCTGGCGGTGTGGCTGTGGAGCCAGGGCAAGGTCACGGTGGGCGCCATCGCGTTGTGCACCGGCCTGGTCATCCGCATCAACAACATGTCCGGCTGGATCATGTGGGTGATCAACGGCATCTTCGAAAACGTGGGCACGGTGCAGGACGGCATTGAGACCATTTCACGGCCGCGCACGGTGCAGGACCGCGAGGGCGCGATGCCGCTGCAGGTGACCAACGGCGCCGTGCGCTTCGAGGATATCCACTTCCACTACGGCAAGCAGGGCGGGGTGATCTCCGGCCTCAACCTGTCGGTGCGCGCGGGCGAGAAGATCGGCCTGGTGGGCCCATCCGGTGCCGGCAAGACCACCCTGGTGAATGTGCTGCTGCGGCTGTACGACCTCGAAGGCGGCCATATCCTGATCGATGGCCAGGACATCGCGCAGGTGACCCAGGAAAGCCTGCGCGCCCAGATCGGCGTGGTGACGCAGGACACCTCGCTGCTGCATCGCTCGATTCGCGACAACCTGCTGTACGGCCGGCCCGATGCCACCGAAGCGCAGCTGCGCGAGGCCGTGCGCAAGGCCAGGGCGGAGGAATTCATCCCGCAGTTGGTCGACGGCGAAGGCCGCACCGGTTATGACGCCCTGGTCGGCGAGCGCGGCGTGAAGTTGAGCGGTGGCCAGCGCCAGCGCATCGCCATCGCCCGCGTGCTGCTGAAGGACGCGCCTATCCTGGTGATGGACGAGGCCACCTCCGCGCTGGACTCGGAAGCCGAGGCGGCGATCCAGGACAGCCTGGACATGCTCATGCGCGGCAAGACCGTCATCGCCATTGCGCATCGTCTTTCCACCATTGCGCGCATGGACCGGCTGGTGGTGATGGACAAGGGCCAGATCGTGGAAAGCGGTACGCATGCGGAACTGATCGCGCGCGGCGGGCTCTATGCGAGGCTATGGCAACGGCAGACCGGCGGCTTCGTCGCGGCGGAAGATCCCGCCGAGGACAGTGCGATTGCCTGAATGCGGGCGCGGGTTGTTGAGCTTTTTTTGCCTCGTGCTTCACGGGCGTGCCTGCAGCATCACCCTTCCTTCCGACACCGGAGCAGCGTGATGCCTACTGAAAAAGCCCTGGCACGTGCGCGCAAGGACAAGCGCGAAGGCAAATCGGCGAGCACCCAGGCTGGTGAGTTCGTGCGCGAGGAGATCGACCGTATCCGCGAAGGCAAGCATGGTGCGCGTTCGGCCGCGCAGGCCATCGCGATCGGTCTTTCGCAGGCGCGCCGGGCCGGTATCGATGTGCCGGCCAAGAAGGGCGCGGTGGCCAAAAAGAGTTCGCGCAAGAAACCGGTGGCCGGGAAGGCCGCCAAGGCGACGTCGGCCAGGCGAAGCCGCGCCACCACCAACGCGCTCAAGCGCGAAGGGACTACGGCGGTGACCAAGGCGGCGTTGGCCAGACATGCGCGCCAGGCGGCCGGGGAGCGCACGGCGGCCGAACGCTCCGCCTCGGCGAAAAAGGCGGCGCGCACCAAGGGTGCGGCGGGGCGCAAGGCAGCAGCCAAGAAGGCCGCGCGCACGAGGAAGGCCGGCAGCCGTGCCGCAGGGGCTACCCGCGCCACGCGCACCCGGACCATGCGGGCACGCGGGCGCTGAAATCACCTGCGGGGTTTATCCAACGGCTTCCAGGATGGTCGCTATGCCTTGTCCGCCGCCGATGCATTGGGTGGCCAGGGCATAGCGTCCGCCGTTCCTGCGCAGAATCTGCGCGGCCTTGGCGGTGATGCGCGCACCGGTGGCACCCAGCGGGTGGCCCAGGGCAATAGCGCCGCCATCGATGTTCACCGTGTCCCGGTCGATGCCCAGCTCGCGCAGGCAAGCGACCGCCTGCGAGCCGAATGCCTCGTTGATCTCCACCACATCGATATCCCTGATGCTCAGGCCTGCGCGTTGCAGGGCCTTCTGCGTGGCGGGCACCGGACCCATGCCCATGAACTCCGGGGCCACGCCGGCAATGGCGGTGGACTTGATGCGCGCCAGCACCTCCAGGCCGTGGCGCTGGGCGAAGGCCGCCGAGGTCACCAGTACGGCGACCGCGCCATCGGTAAGCGGCGAGGCGGTGCCGGCCGTCACGGTGCCGTGTTCGCCGAATGCCGGCTTCAGCGCCGCGAGGTCTTCCAGCGTGGTCTGCGGGCGCAGGCACAGGTCATGATCGACCACGATGCCTTCGGCCGTGGTGACGGCCACGATCTCGTCCTTTAAACGTCCCGCCGCCTGTGCGGCCGCCGCCTTCTGCTGCGACTCGTAGGCGAGTTGCTCCTGGTCGGCGCGGGTAACGCCGTATTTGAGCGCCACGTTCTCGGCAGTCTGGCCCATGGTGACATAGGCTTCGATGGCGACCTCCGCATCCGGGTGCTCGTTACTGGCAAAGCGCGGATTGGGCGAGAAGCTGAGGCCGCCCTGAGGCACCAGCGTCATGCTCTCGACGCCGGCGGCGATGAGCGCTTCGCCCGCGCCGATCGCGATCTGGCCGGCGGCCATGTGGATGGCATACATCGAGGAGCCGCAGAAGCGGTTCACCGTGGCGCCACCCACGTCGATGGGCAGGCCGGCCAGCAGCGAGGCGATGCGAGCGATGTTGTCGCCTTGCACGCCTTCCGGATAGGCGCAGCCCATCAACACGTCCTCGATCAGGCGAGGATCGACATTGGCACGCTGCACCAGCGCATTGAGGGTGATGGCGGCCAGGTCATCCGGTCGCACGGTGGCCAGCGGCCCCTTGCGCGCAAAAGCAAAAGGCGTGCGGACATAGCCCGCGATGACAGCATCGATCATGGGAAGCGTCCTGTGGGGATGTCGCCGGCGATGCGTGGTCGCCAGCGGGTGGGTGGTCTATCGGTCGAACACCAGCAGGGTGGACGTGGCGGTGGCGTAGAGACGGCCCTGTGCATCGAGCAGGCTGGCTTCGGCAAACGCCACGCGGCGGCCGATGGTGAGCACGCGTCCTTCGGCGCGCACGCGGCCGGTCTCGCCGGTCATGGCCTTGTGGAATGCGGTCTTCAGTTCCAGCGAGGTATAGCCTTGCTGGGCGGTGAGTCGCGAATGCACCGCGCAGCCGCAGGCCGAATCGAGCAGGGTGGCGAAGTAGCCGCCATGCACCATGCCCATCGGGTTGTAGGCATGCGGACCGGGCACGCCTTCGAACGCGGCGAAGCCTTCGTTCACCTCGACCAGGTCGAAATCCAGCGCGTCGCCGATGCCCGGGCGCTTGCCCGAGGCGATGAACGCGCGCAATTGTTCCAGGCCGCTCAGGCCGTGGCCGATCTCGGTGATCAGGCTCATGCCTTCGCCTCCAGGCCCAGCCGTTGTTTGAGCAGCTGGCGCGAGTCGGCCAGGATGGCATCGGAACGTGCCGCTTCCGGTTCGATGCGCGCGAGCGACAGTGCGCCAATCAGTTCCGCCACCACCGAGTGCGCCTGGGCCTGCGCGTCGGCATGCCCAAGCGCTTGCAGTTTTTCAGCGATCGCATGGGTGAGACGCTGCGCGCCGCTGGCGAACTGTTCGCGCGTCGCTTCGGACAAGCGCGGCAGATCCGAGGCAAGCGCCGCCATGGGGCAGCCGGCCGAGCGCGCGTCGCGATGCCTCTTCGACAGATAGAAATCGATATAGGCAGCCAGTCCCTCGGCCGGGCCACGGCCATCCATTTCATGCCGGATGCGCGCGCGGGACTCCTCGAACATCTGCTCGATGGCGGCCGTCACCAGTTCGTCCTTGGAGCGGAAATGGGCGTAGAAGCCGCCATGGGTCAGCCCGGCTTCGGCCATCACGCCGGCCACGCCGACGCGATCGGGCCCCTCGGCGCGAATGGCCTTGGCCGCTACCTGCAACACCTTGGCGCGGGTCTTTTGCTTGTGTTCGGCGTTGTAGCGCATGGCAGTTCCACCTCATTTGTATGATATCAATCATACTATTACGTCGCGGCTGCGCAAGTGGCGCGGCGTCTTGCCATGGCATTCACGGGCCGGACGGCCGAACTGCCGGTGCGCAATGGCTCCAGCCCGCATGAGCGGCCATTTCCCTTGCAGCGGTGTTGGGCGTCGGGCACGCTAATCGGTTTAGCCAACCCGGAGATGTCATGTCCAGCCAAGAAACCATCATCCAGATCATGCCCGCCACCGGGTGGGTCGCTGTCTACGACGAGGACGGCGAGGAAAGCGCCGAGGCCCTGGTCTGCTTCGCGCTGGTCGAAACGGTCAACAACGGCGTCAGCCGTCGCGATGTGCGCCCCATGCGGGTAGACGGCAAGGGCATCGGCTTCGCCGATCTCGAAGCCAACTTCCTGCGCGTGGAAGAACTGGCCGAGTTTGAGGAAGACGAGGAAGAGGACGAGGAAGAAGAGGAAGACGACACCGAGGAGTGATCCTCGCGCTTTCGGAACGCGTCGCCCTCGTCCTGGCGATGCGTTCCCTTCGCGGGCTGCCTCAGGAAAAGAACGTCTTGGTGAAGATGGCGCTCAGCATCTTCTGCGCCGCTTCGTTGGATAGTTCGTTGGGCATCGACTCGTGGAAGAAGCGCACGCCATCGATCATGGCCATGGTGCCCAGGGCAAGGTCGGCGGCGGGGGCGGGCAGCGTGGTGCCCATCAGCGCCGAGAACTCCTGGATGAAGTAGGCGATGACATCGCGCTTTTCTATCATCAGCGCATTGAGGCGGGTGCGGAAGCGCGCATCCCTCAATGCCAGCAGTCGCGCCTCGGCCCACAGGGTGAAGCTGTTCTCGCCGCAATAGGACTGCATGTAGAACTGCTCGAGCTGCTTCTGCATATCCCCGATCGACAGGCCCGCGTCCAGGATTTCCTGCAGGCCATGCTGGATATCCGCGTGATCGTGCTTGAGCAGTTCGATGAATAGATCGTTCTTGCTCTTGAAGTTGGAGTAGAACGCGCCGCGGGTGTAACCGGCGTGGGCGGCGATGTCCTCCACGCTGCTGGCGGCCAGCCCCTTCTTGGCGATGATGACAGTCGCACCCTCCAGCAATCGCTGGCGGGTCTGATCGCGGCTTTCTTCCCGGGTCAATCGCTTACGTGCCATGGACCGATGGTAGCACGCGCCCGTCCGCGTGCATCCGTGTGCACTTGTGAATTCAAATACAACAATGTATTTGTATGCACCGATGAATTCGTGGCGGTGGATGGCGGCTTTGCCGCGTTTGCCGCCGTGTCCCCGTATGCAGGAGTGACCCGTGACTTACCGTGATTTCCGCGTGTCGGCTGACGTGCCGACGCGACGTCGATGGCTGCCTTTTGCCGTGGCGGCGCTGGCCCTGCTGTCCGGCTGCGGCAAAAGTGCGCCGCCCGAAGAGGCAGCGCGGCCGGTGATTGCCTTGCCGGTGCAGGCGGCCGACGGCGCGCTGCGTCAACCCTTTCCCGGTGAGGTGCATGCGCGCTACGAGATGCCGCTGTCGTTCCGCGTGGGTGGGCAGTTGGTCGCCCGCCAGGCGCATCTGGGCGACACGGTGAAGAAGGGCCAAGTGCTGGCCCAGCTCGACGATGCCGACGCCACCCGTTCGCAGGCCTCCGCACAGGCCGCGCTGGAAGCGGCGGAACATCGGTTGACCTTCGCCACGCAACAACGCGACCGCGACGACGCGCAGGCCAAGCAGAACCTGATCAGCCAGCTGCAGCTGGAGCAGACGCACGATGCCTACGCCTCGGCGCTGGCCGCGCGCGACCAGGCGAAACAGCAACTGGCGCTGGCACAGAACCAGTCGCGTTACACCACGCTGGTGGCCGATCGCGATGGCAGCATCACCAGCGAGCAGGCGGACGTGGGGCAGGTGGTGGCGGCGGGCCAGGCGGTATTCGGTTTCGCCTGGTCCGGCGACCGCGACGTGTTCATCGATGTATCCGAGGACCGCCTTGCCGGCATCGCGGTGGGGCAGGCCGCCACGGTGACGCTGCTGGCTTTGCCCGGCGTAACGCTCGCTGCCCATGTACGCGATATCGCGCCGTCGGCGGACCCGCAGTCGCGCACTTATCGCATCAAGCTGGGGCTCGACCAGCCCGGCCCGCAGGTGCGCCTGGGCATGACGGCGCAGGTCAGCCTGGCGGCCTCGTCGCAGGCGGCCCAGGGCGTGCGCATTCCCGCGACGGCGCTGTTCCATCAGGGAGAACGGCCGGCGGTGTGGGTGGTGCGTCCCAACGACTCGACGCTGGAGCTGCGCCCGGTCAGCGTGCTGCGCTACGGCGAGCGTGACGTGCTGGTCGGCGGCGGGCTGCATGCCGGCGAGCGCGTGGTGATGCAGGGCGTGCACACCGTGTCCGCCGGCGAGAAGGTGGCGCCGATCGCTCCGCCGCATCCGGAGGATGCGCCGCTATGAACCAGGAGGGTCGCTTCAATCTCTCGGCCTGGACGCTACGGCACCAGTCGCTGGTGTTCTTCGTCATGGTGATGGTGGCGCTGTTCGGCCTGTTGTCGTACAGCCGCCTGTCGCAGTCGGAAGACCCGCCGTTCACCTTCAAGGTGATGGTGGTGCAGACCTTCTGGCCCGGCGCCGATGCCAAGCAGGTGCAGGAACAGGTCACCGACCGCATCTCGCACAAGCTGCAGGAGACGCCATCGATCGACTTCCTGCGCAGCTATTCGCGGCCGGGCGAGTCGCTGATCTTCTTCAACATCAAGGATTCCGCACCCGCCGCCAGCGTGCCCGATACCTGGTATCAGGTGCGCAAGAAGGTGGGGGACATCGCCGCGCAGTTGCCGCCGGGTGTGCAGGGGCCGTTCTTCAACGACGAATTCGGCGACGTCTACACCGATATCTACGCACTCGAAGGCGATGGTTTCACGCCGGCGCAGTTGCATGACTACGCCGATCAATTGCGCGCCGAACTGCTGCGCGTGCCCGGCGTGGCCAAGGTCGACTTCCTTGGCGACCAGAACCAGCACGTCTATATCGAGATGACCAACGCGCGGCTTGCCAAGCTGGGCATCAGCCCGCAGCAGCTGGCGCAGGCCATCAACCAGCAGAACGCGGTGGCCGCGGCGGGCGTGCTGACCACGGGGGACGACCGTGTCTTCGTGCGCCCGACCGGGCAGTTCGACAATGTCGATGCGCTGAAGAACACGCTGTTGCGCATCAACAACCAGAGCTTCCGGCTCGGCGACATCGCCACCATCCACAAGGGCTACGACGACCCGCCGAGCCAGCAGATGCGCTTCATGGCGCGGCCGGTGCTGGGCATCGGCATCACCATGCAGCCGGGTGGCGACGTCATCCATCTCGGCAAGGCGCTGGACAGCGCGACCGTGTCGTTGCAGAAACGCCTGCCGGCCGGACTGAAGCTGTCCGAAGTCACCAGCATGCCGCATGCGGTGTCCCATTCGGTGGACGATTTCCTGGAGTCGGTGGCCGAGGCGGTGATCATCGTGCTGCTGGTGAGCCTGCTGAGCCTGGGGTTCCGCACCGGCATGGTGGTGGTGATCTCCATCCCGTTCGTGCTGGCGGCCACGGCGCTGTGCATGGAACTGTTCGGCATCGGCCTGCACAAGGTGTCGTTGGGCACGCTGGTGCTCGCGCTGGGTTTGCTGGTGGACGACGCGATCATCGCGGTCGAAATGATGTCGGTGAAACTGGAGCAGGGCTGGACCCGCGTGCGCGCTGCCGCGTTTGCCTATACCAGCACGGCGTTCCCGATGCTCACCGGTACCTTGGTCACCGTGTCGGGCTTCCTGCCGATTGCGCTGGCCAAGTCGGGCACCGGCGAGTACACGCGCTCGATCTTCGAAGTGTCGGCGATTGCATTGCTGGTGTCGTGGCTGGCGGCGGTGATCGTGATTCCGCTGCTGGGCTATCACCTGCTGCCGGAGCACCACCAGCGTGCCAAGCCGGGCGAGGAGTGGTGGGCGCGCGCGATGCCGCAGCGGTGGAACGCGGCGCGCAAGGCGAAAGCCGCGGCCATCGTGCACAAGGACGGCGATATCGAAATCTACGACACCGCGTTCTATCGCCGCTTCCGTGGCTGGCTCGATTTCTGCCTGAAGCGCCGCTTCCTGGTGCTTGGCGCGACGGTGGCGATATTCGTGGTGGCGCTGGCCGGTTTTGGGCTGGTGCCCAAGCAGTTCTTCCCCAGCTCCGATCGCCCCGAGCTGCTGGTGGATCTGCGCCTGCCGGAAGGTGCCTCGTTCGATGCAACGCTGGGCCAGGTAAAGCGCTTCGAGGCGGCGATCAAGGACCGCAAGGAGATCGCCAACGTCGTCAGCTTTGTCGGCAGCGGCGCGCCGCGTTTCTATCTGCCGCTGGACCAGCAGCTGGCGCAGCCGAACTTCGCGCAGTTCGTGATCACCGCCAAAAGCGTCGAGCAGCGCGAACAACTGGCGAATTATCTCGATGGCCTGCTGCGGCGCGACTTTGCCGCCGTGCGCACGCGCGTGAGCCGGTTGGAGAACGGCCCGCCAGTGGGCTTCCCGGTGCAGTTTCGCGTGCAGGGTGACGACATTGCGACGGTGCGCGGCATTGCCGAACAGGTCGCCGGCGTGATGCGCGCCAACCCGCAGACCAGCAATGTGCAGTTCGACTGGGACGAGCCGGCGGAGCGTTCCGTGCGCTTCGAGATCGACCAGATCAAGGCGCGCCAGCTGGGCATCACCTCGCAGGACGTGGCCGGTTTCCTGGCCATGACGCTGTCGGGCACCACGGTGACCCAGTACCGCGAGCGCGACAAGCTGATTGCCGTGGACTTGCGCGCGCCGCAGGCCGATCGCATTCATCCCGACCAGATCGAGCGACTGGCGATTCCCACGCCCAGCGGCACGGCCATTCCGCTGTCGCAACTGGGGCGTGTCACTTATGGCCTGGAATACGGCGTGATCTGGGAGCGTGACCGCCAGCCGACCATCACCGTGCAGTCCGATACGCGCCATGGCGCGCAAGGGCTGGACGTCACCAGCGCCATCGACAAGCAGCTCGACGGCATTCGCAGTCATCTGCCGGTGGGCTATCGCATCGAGGTCGGTGGCTCGGTGGAGCAGAACCAGAAGGCGCAAGACTCGATCAATGCGCAGATGCCGTTGATGGTGATTGCCGTGCTGACCTTGCTGATGATCCAGCTGCAGAGCATCGGCCGCACCTTCATGGTGGTGTTGACCGCGCCGCTGGGATTGATCGGCGTGATCGGCTCGCTGCTGCTGTTCCACCAGCCGTTCGGCTTCGTGGCGATGCTGGGCACCATTGCGATGTTCGGCATCATCATGCGCAACTCGGTGATCCTGGTGGACCAGATCGAGCAGGACATCCAGGCCGGGCATCCGCGCTGGGAAGCGATCATCGGTGCCACCGTGCGGCGTTTCCGGCCGATTACGTTGACGGCCGCGGCGGCGGTGCTGGCGCTTATTCCATTGCTGCGCAGCAACTTCTTCGGACCGATGGCGACCGCGCTGATGGGCGGCATCACCGTGGCCACGGTACTCACCTTGTTCTATCTGCCGGCGTTGTACGCCGCCTGGTTCCGCGTGCGGGCCGATGAGCCGGCACAGGAGGTTGCACCATGAAACGCGCGAACATGCTCAGGCTGACCTCGCTGGCAACTGCCGTGTGGCTTGCCGGTTGTTCCTTTGCGCCACCGCCCAAACCACCGGCGGCGCCTTCGCCGGAAAACTATACGGTGGCACCGGTGACGCCGGTCAGCGCGGAAGCGGGCGGCGTGGCGCAGCATTTCAACCAGGGCGAACATCCGGTGCCGGACTGGTGGCGGCTGTACGGTTCGGACACGCTCGATGCCTGGGTGGACGAGGGGCTGCGCAACAACGCGTCACTGGAGGCGACGCGGCATACGCTGGAAGCGGTGCACCAGCAGTTCCGTGCCCAGGTGGGCGCGACGCAGCTGCCATCGCTCGACGCGCAAGGCCAGACCAGTCGACAGCGTGCCCTGGGCCTGCCCGATCTTGGCCCGCCGACCAATCTCTACAACGTTTATGCAGGCCAGCTGAGCCTGGGCTATACCTTCGATCTGTTTGGCGCCACCCGCTACGGCATCAAGCAGGCGGCGGCACAGGTGGATCAGCAGGCCCTGCAGCTCGATGGCGCGCGGCGGGCGCTGGCGGCGAATATCGTGATCACGGCGATCAACGCATCGTCGCTGGCCGAGCAGCTTGCCATCAGCGAACGTGTCGCCGTGCTGGCGCGCGAGCAGGCGGACCTCACGGCGAAAGCCTATCGCCTTGGCGCGGCGTCCCACGATGACATGCTCACCGCGCAGCAGAACGCGGCGGCATGGGATGCGTCCTTGCCGCCGCTGCGCTTCCAGGCGCAGCGGGCCCGGCACACGCTGGCGGTATTCATGGGGCGCACGCCCGACCAGGCGCCCGAGGTGCTGCCACTGGCGCAGCTGTCCTTGCCCGTCGATGTGCCCGTGAGCGTGCCGTCGGACCTGTTGCGGCAACGGCCTGACGTGCTGGCCGCCGAGGCGGCCGTGCAGGCGGCCTCGGCGCAGGTCGGTGTCGCCACGGCCAATCTGTTTCCGCGCATTTCGCTGTCGGCCTCGCTGGGTTCGGCCGCGTTCAAGGAAGCGGCGCTGTTCACCGGGGCAGGTTCCATATGGAGCGCCGGTGTGTCGCTGGCCCAGCCGATTTTCCATGGCGGTGCCTTGATGGCGCAGCGCAAGGCCGCCATCGCGGACTACCAGGCCAGCCTGGCGCAATACAAGCAGACCGTGCTCAACGCCTTCCAGAATGTCGCCGATTCGCTGGCCGCCCTGCAGCAGGATGCGTTGACCTTGCAGTCCTCGCAGGCTGCCTCGGCGGCAGCCGGGCAATCGTTCAACGATGCCAGGTCGCGTTATCAGCTGGGTTCGGTGGCGTATCCGGCCACACTTGCCAGCGAACAGCGCTGGCAGAACGCGAAGTTGTCCGATGTGCAGGCCACGGCCGCGCGCCTGGTGGATACCGCGGCGTTGTATCAGGCGATGGGAACGTCGCCGGAGGCGAGTGGCGGAGCGCTGGGTTACCAGCCGGCTCGATGAGCCGCAGTAGCCTCCCTGCGCATCGGCGCAGGGAGGCCACGAGCACGAGGCCTTACAGGCCGATCGCGGTTTCCGCCTTCACGTACGGCAGGTTGTGCGCCTGGGCCACCGGCTCGCAGGTCACCTGGCCTTCGGACACGTTGAGGCCGTTGCGCAGGTGGGCGTCCTGCGCCAGCGCCTTCTTCCAGCCGTGGTTGGCCAGGGCGAGGGTGAAGGGCAGGGTCACGCTGTTGAGCGCGAAGGTCGAGGTGCGGGCCACCGCGCCCGGCATGTTGGCGACGCAGTAGTGCACCACGCCGTCCACCACGTAGGTCGGGTCGGAATGGGTGGTGGCGTGCGAGGTTTCCACGCAGCCGCCCTGGTCGATGGCCACGTCCACGATCACCGAACCCTGCTTCATGGTGCGCACCATGTCGTGCGTCACCAGCTTCGGCGCGGCGGCGCCCGGCACCAGCACGGTACCGATCAGCAGGTCGGCGCGACGCACCAGCTCTTCGATGGCCGCGCGGGTGGAGAACACGGTGGAGATCGAGGTGCCGAACTGGGCTGCCAGGCGCTTGAGCGCATCGGCCGAGCGATCGACCACGGTGACCTTGGCGCCCATGCCCACGGCGATGGTGGCCGCGTGGGTGCCGGACACGCCGCCACCCAGGATCACCACTTCCGCCGCCGGCACGCCCGGCACGCCGCCGAGCAGCACGCCGCGGCCGCCCTGGGCCTTCTCCAGCGAATGCGCGCCGACCTGCGGCGCCAGGCGACCGGCCACCTCGGACATCGGGGTCAGCAGCGGCAGCGAACCGTTGGCGGCCGTTACCGTCTCGTAGGCGATGCAGACCGCGCCGGAGGCGATCAGGTCATGGGTCTGCTCTGCGTCGGGGGCGAGGTGCAGGTAGGTGAACAGGATCTGGCCCTTGCGGAGCTTCTTGCGCTCCACCGCCAGCGGCTCCTTCACCTTCACGATCATGTCGGCTTCGGCAAAGATCTGGTCAGCGCCGTCCACGATGGTGGCGCCGGCAGCGGTGTAGTCAGCATCGGTGATACCGGCGCCGATGCCGGCACCGGCCTGCACCAGCACCTGGTGGCCGTGGTGCACCAGTTCCTGCACGGACGACGGAACGAGGCCCACGCGGTACTCGTGGTTCTTGATTTCTTTGGGCACACCGATGCGCATGGCTGGATCTCTCTTGCTAGTGGGAGGGTTGCAGGACCGGCGTTGTCTGGGTGCCGGAGACGCAGCAGTATGATCGGTGTATTGAGCAATTTCTCGCCAATTTTGCGCCGTTTTCGGTCGTCATGTAGCACAATAATCTGTGTAATTTCATATTTAGAGAATTTTATGTCACAGGTTGATTTGGCCCTCGACGAGCGGGATCGGGCGATCCTTCAACTGCTGCAGCAGGACGGCCGGCTGACCAATATGGAGCTGGCCCTGCAGATCAACTTGTCCCCCTCGGCCTGTTTGCGCCGGGTGAAGTTGCTGGAAGAGCGTGGCTTGATTTCGCGCTACGTCATGCTGCTCGACGAAAAGGCCGCGGGCCTGCCCGGCACCGCCTTCGTGCTGGTCACGCTGGATCAGCAAGGCCGCGCCGCGCTTGACGCTTTCGAGGCCGCCATCCAGCGCCATCCCGAAGTCACCGAGTGCTGCCTGCTCGCCGGCGCGGCCGACTACATGGTGCGCGTGGTCTATGCCGATTCGGCCGACTTCGAACGCATCCATACCGACATCCTCACCCAGCTGCCGGGCGTGGTGCGCGTGCAGTCCACCCTGGCGCTACGCACGGTGAAGCGGACCACCGCGTTGCCGGTGTGAATCGCGACCCATCCTGCTCTACGGTGACGTCCCGGCCTGAATCTTGGCCGTTCGCCTGTCGGCGTCAGTGATGGGTGATGTGCTTCCATGCACCCGGGCCGAGTCTTCGTTCTTCTGCGAGTGGTTCGACATGGCCGGCGCGCTTGTCGAAGGGATGCCCTGGCTGGGCGTTTTCGTGTCCTGTGCCAAGGCGGACATCGAAAACAGCGAAAATGCCAGAGCGGCAGGCATGACCAGGTGGCGGATGCTGGTTTTCATGGTGGGATGTGCTCAGAGAGTCGCCTGAAGGAATCGACAAGGCTTGATGAAGGCTTGTCGGATGAGCACGGGCGAGGGCTCAATCAGCGACGCTCACGGCGGAGACCCATTGGAGTAATAGACCACTCCCGCTGGCGGTGGCGGTGGCGGCGGTGCGGTCTCATAGACGACCGCGGGTGACGCCAAGTTTTGGTGTGCAGATCACGGTGACCACTGAACAGCGTTCCGGCATGGTCTGAACAATGCGCTGGTTTTGAACACCCGCTGCTGTTGCTCAATCAGCCAACTCGAAAGGTCCGCTCTGGGTCGGAAGCGGACTTCGCGACGAAGATCGCCAGGTCTCCAAATCGACGTGAATTGCGAAATCACCGGAAGGCGCCATTGAGAGCAGCCCAGGAGTAACGCGGAAGTGCAACAGCCTTGCGCAGCGCGGTGCCTGGAAGGTTATCCGACGCTGACATAGCGCGGAAGATCGTCACAAGTTGCTCCCTATAGAGCACCAACCCAACTGCCACCTGCAACTCCAGCAGCGTCAAAAACATCTCCAGGCCAACTGAGTCGATATATAGCGCGGTAGGTGCTGTTTCCGGGTGCAGAACGAGGATCAGGACCAGCGAGGCGGTCGCCACACTGAAAAACCAGCCGCGGATGTCCTTTCTCTGCCATTCCGCATTGAGCGCTTCGAACGTGAACCATCGAGGATCCAGCCAGGCCATCACCCCTCCTTTCTCTTCACAACCCGCAGAATTGCGACTGCACCATGTCCGCTTCGGGTCGGAAGCGGACGCTTCAGTTTTCAACTTTTGCCTCCCGCCACCCTCGCACAGCATCGAGCACCTCGCCGCCCCGCAGCGACTGAATATTCCGTTGCTTATATGGAGATGAACTAGCGCGAGCTATTGGACATGAAAAATTAATTGCCTCGGCGAGTTTACTCAGGTAGCCGCGGCCTTCATTCTGGTAGCAACTAACTTCGTCCTCATTGAGCACCATGAGGAAGCTGTATCCCACGAAACTATATTCACAGGACACATCTAGCAGAAGTTGCGCGCCGTCTTGGAGCAAGAACCAAAATTGAGGCTCATGTTCAATGACCTTCATGCGTAGCCTCCCAATATCGATGTCTGCTGTGGGTCGGAAGCAGCCGTTGCCCTAGATCGAGTTCGCGTCCGGATCGATGCGTTCCGAGGCCGTTACCCGTTGGTTTGAGGCCGGCCAGATCAGCGCGGTGACTGCCACAGAGACTCCGAGCGCGAGCGGCGTTACGAAGAAGAAATGCGTTGTAACGCATGCCATGACCGAAGACGCGATATGCAGAACAAACGCTCGTCGGCTCGGCTTGCCGCGCTTCATCAACAAGCACCCGACGAGAATCGACGCCACCGAAAAGAACAATAGCAAGAACGAAACGACGCTAAGGAGGCCCTCACTTACCCACTGAACCAGAAGGGGCCCCTTCATGATCCAGGCAATTGCCACTACGAGAATGCCCGCAGTAATTGCGCCCTTACGTGTGCGAAAAATCACGAAAATCCCCCTTTGGATTCAATATCTGCCGACCCACCGCCCCGTCTCAAACCACTTCCGACAATGTCTGCTTTAAATCGGAAGCGAACATTTCACTTACGGCGCACCGCTTCAATTTCTTCCCATGACATCATCGCGACTTCCTTAGCTCACGGACGATCAGGAAAAGCCAGAGCGCCGGGTGTAAGGCAACGAGGGCACTGAACACCCACTTCCCAATGATGCGGGATGTCGGCTCGGGCGTCATGGAGTACGGGAAGTAGTCGTATGACTGCGCCCACACTACCTTGATGACCACAATAGCCAGCGAAATTGCCAGCAGAAGCATCGCCACGAGTACGAGGACCTTCCTGGAGCTTGTCCACTGGTGTTGTAGACGCATATCTCTCGCTGAATCGGACGCTGCATGCGTGGCTTCGTCAGCCCGGCTTTCCTCTTCAAGGGCGTACTCGCCTTGGTCGGCGGCCGCCATGATCTCGAGCGCCAACGACTGTTGCTCATCACGGACGAATAGCCGGACTCCCCCCAAGGCGTTGAGCATGAGCGGATTGGCCTGTGCATGATTGACGCCTGTCAGATGCGCATCGATTCCCTCCGCCTGCAGGCGCCCCAGCAAGACTTGCGCTTCAAAAGGGGAAAAATCGCGCGCGAGTTGGCTATAACCGATGCCTCGCTCGTCTGTTTTTGTCATGGCAATCCCAGATCCCCAAGCCGATGAATGACTAACGATGACCTGCTCGCGCCATACGGTCAACTTTCGAACGGAAGAACCTGTGGACAACCCGTAGCCCAGGCCATGTCCATTTCTAATTCGCCGCGGAGGTCCGCTTTGGGTCGGAAGCGGACCTCACTGCTCTTTGGGAAAGAGCTGCTCCCTTGCCGCCTGCCACTCCTCCCAGCATTGCTCAGCAACGATATCGGGATACCCCCGTTCTTGCTCGCCCTTCAAGGCCACGCTGAACGGTAAAGTGATGCATGTGGCGCTATCCCTTATGGCAATGACCTGGGCTTCCGTCAGGGGCTGTTCAAGCGTGCTTTCTGCACGATATAGCAGGGTAACCAGCGGCGGTATGAAAACCAGGCACAGCGGATCGTCCTTTGGGTCGCTCATGCTTCTTCTCCCTGAATCCATTCAATCGAAATGTTTGCTTCGGGTCGAAAGCGGACCTGTAGCGTTGCCCAAATCGATTACGCGGGCTGGACCCCGATCAATGATTCATCGCCCAGATAACAATTACGGACAGGAACGCAACGGTGGACAGCCCATTGAGAATTGCACTGGAATAGTAAGAACGTCTTCCTGCGCGCTGTTTCCAAAACACGGTAGCAAGAAACCCGCTGAACAGCGCCGCCCCCAGCACTACCAAGGCTCCCACCCAACCTTCACCCTTAAATGCGCTCGCGGGCGCATTGGTAGCACTTACCCACAGGCTGGTCGTAACCAACAACAAAAGCCCCGAACCAAAGACGTTCATAGCCCCACGGACCGTCCTCAACACCATATTCATCAGCGTTCCTTCGTATGTGACCGTCACAGCATTGTGATCAATCCGTTTTTTGCAAATTTCTGCTTTGGGTCGATAGCGGGCCGTTCCAGAATATAGCCATAAGAGCCCGACGACACCCCTGGTCAGCCCCAGCGGGGTGTTCAATGGTTACCGGAACCGGTGTTCAACCCGACCGGAATCCGCAGGTGAATAGCGCGTGGGTTGGAGGCTCCCCATCCGTGCGGATGCCTCCGTATCACTCAGTCTTAGTGGTCCGCCGGTTTGGGCGTGGCGATGAAGCCATGCTGTTGACCTGCGGCATCTATGTATTCCCCGGAGACGACGCCGAAGTTGTTGATGGTGGTGGCTAGCGTGTCTGCCGCGCCCGGCACGTCGAGGGTCTGGAACTTGCCCTGCGTTTTGACGAACGCATGGATCTGCCCGGTTCCGGTCCAGTAATAGCCTGCGATCTGGCCCACGTCGTTGATCGCGAAGGCTACCGTGCTCCCGGCGTTGGGAACGTCCAGCGTGGTGATCTTTCCGTTCGCGTCGCGGTAGAAGCCGTGCGGCACGGGGGCTTTCGGATTGGTGTCCCAATAGCCGATGGATTCGCCCAGGTCGTTGATGCCCAGCGGATAAGTTTCGGCGGCGCCAGTCACATCGAAGGGCGTATCCCAGCCGTGCCCGCGACGCAGGATGCCATGGAAGGCGCCATCCGCGTCCCAGTACACCCCCAGGATGGTGCCGAACTCATTGATGCCATCCACGTTCGAATTGAGGTGGCCGGGAAAGTCCACGGTTTCAAAATGATTTCCGCGCAATACGAAGCCGTGCTGCGTGCCCGAGGCATCGGCATAAGCGCCATAGGTCACGCCCAGGTCATTGGGGCCGCCAGCGGCGCTGAAGTAGGTGCCCAGCGCGGCAGGGTCGAGCAATTCGAAATGACCATGGCGATACACCATGGCGTGGGCCGTGCCGCCATTGATGGCATATTGGCCGCCCAGTTCGCCGAAATCGTTGATGCCCCAGAAGATCGTCTGCGACGAGCCGGGGTAATCGAGCGTCTGATAGCTGTAGGTTCCCACGCTGGTGGCGGATGCGGCGACATCGGCATCGGCCATGGCAACGCCTGCAAGGCTGGCGGAGGCCAGCACCAGTAGACCCGTGGCCCTTGTGAGTCGAGCATAGGTAGCGCGATGATTCGACATGATTTCTATCCTCTTTGGATGCGATGGGTGATGGCATTCCCTGGGTTTGAGGCCGTTCCGATCTGCGCCATCCCCCTTTACAGCGCAAAAGGGGGGCGGATGCCGACATCGCCGAAGCCGCCTTTTTCGCAGGTGCTCACCCGCCGGTTGCCGGGGCGCCCACGCGCATGAACGCCGAGCTCCACATCACCGAGGTACTCGCGCGTGCCGCCAACGGCGACGCCACCGCGTTCGATACGCTGATCCCCAAGGTCTATGCCACCCTGCGCCGCCTGGCGCACCGCCAGCGTGCGCATGAAGCGGCGCACACGCTCGAAACCACGGCGCTGGTCCATGAGGCCTATCTGAGGCTGGTCGTCCAGGACGGCGTTGCCTTCGCCGATCGTGCGCATCTCTATGCGTACCTGAGCCAGGTGATGCGCCGCGTCCTGATCGACCACGCGCGCCGGAAGAACGCGCAGAAACGCCAGGCCCCCGACATGACGGCGGCCGAGACTCCCTCGGACATCATCGACGTGCTGGCCATCGACGAAGCGCTGACCCGGCTCGCGGCTGCCGACGAGCGCCTTGCGCGGGTAGCCGAACTGCGGCTCTTCGCCGACCTGTCGAGCCAGGATATCGCCGAGGTGCTGGGCGTCAACGCGCGCACGGTCGAGCGGGACTGGCTGAAGGCGCGTACCTTCCTGTCGGCCTGCCTGCTGCCGGATACGTGAGGCGATGTCGGTTCCGGGCGGGTAAATACGCTATAGGGACATATCAGCACGGGAATACACGCCGCCGATGATTTCCGCCTTCTCCCAACGCTGGCATGAGATCGAGCCACTGATCGACCAGCTGTTCGATGTGCCTGCCATCGAGCAGGCCGAATGGTTGCGCCGGCATTGTGACGACCCGACCTTGCGCGCACTGGTCACGCAAGCCCTCGGCTATGCCCCCGGCGTAGAGGCGCTCGAGCGCGGCATGGAGCAATGGTTGCCTGCGCTCGCCGACGTCCAGCCCGATGCACTGCCCACCATTTCCGGCTATCGCGTGCTTCGCTTCGTCGGTTCCGGCGGCATGGCCAGTGTGTTCGAAGCGGCCCGCGAACTTCCCGGCGGCCCGCAGACGGTGGCGCTCAAACTGCTGCGCATCGACGTCCACGATGCCGACGAGCGCCGCCGCTTCCTGCGTGAGCAACGCATCCTGGCACGGCTGCAGCACCCGCATATTGCGCAGTTGCTCGATGCTGGCTTCTCCCCGACGGGTACGCCGTTTCTGGCGCTCGAATTCGTCGCCGGTGAGGATCTCGTAGCGCATTGCGCGCTTCGTGGCCTGTCCGTGCGCGAACGCCTGGCCTTGTTCATCGATGTGTGCTCGGCAGTCGAGCACGCCCATCGCAACCTGATCGTGCACCGCGACCTGAAGCCGAGCAACGTGCTGGTCAACGCCGAAGGCTGCGTCAAGCTGGTGGATTTCGGTATCGCCAAGCTGCTCACCGGCGAAGGCGAACACACGCGCACCGAGGCGCGCCGCCTCACCCGTTCGTATGCCGCGCCCGAGCAGTTCGCGGGGGACGTCGCCACGACAGCCATCGACGTGTACGCGCTTGGCGTGCTTCTGGCCGCGCTCATCGGCGATCAGCAGCCGCATCGAGTCGACGCCCATGCCGATGCGAAAGCCTCCGTCTTTGACGATGAAGCGCTGCGTCGAACGCTCGGCGTCGACCTTCATGCCATCGTGCAGGAAGCGACACGAGCGGACCCCGCCCGTCGATACCCCAGCGTCGCCGCGCTAAGCGCCGATATCCAGCGCTACATCGGCGGCAAGCCGTTGCATGCACGTGCGGACACGCTGGCATATCGAGCGGTCACGTTCGCCAAGCGCCATGCTCTGGCCGTTTCCATCGGCGCCGTGACCGCCATGATGCTCGCCGGTGCAACGGTGGCCGGCCTGCACGAAGCGCGCCTTGCCCGGCGTGCCGCCGATGAGGCTCGCTCGCAGGCTACCGCGGCCGAGAGTGAAGCGCATCGGGCGGACGCGCTCAAGACGTTCCTTGAAGGCCTGTTCGACAGTTCCGCGCACGGCACGGAGGCGAACGAAACCGCCGAGGAACTGCTTTCACGCGGACGCGAGCGAGCCGACCACGACTTCGCCACGCAGCCCGCGCTTCGTGCCGAGATCCTCGCGCTGGTAGGCGACCTGGACCGTCGCAGCGGCCACCCTGAGCGCGCGTGGCAACCCCTCGAGGAAGCGGCCAGCTTGGCGAATGCGCAGTTCGGTGCGACGGATCGGCGTACGTTGCACATCGAATACCTGTTCGCCAAAGAAGCCGATGAACTCGGTCGCTTCCGCGAGGCGAGGTCGCGCCTCCAGGGCGCGATCGAAGCCTTCGATCCAGGACCCAACCATGACTCGCCCGAGGAAGTGCAGGCGCTCGCATGGCTTGCTGGCCTGGATGAACGCATCGGCGAATCGGACAAGGCCATCGACATTGGCGAGAAGGACGTCGCATTGGCACGTCGCATACTGCCGAACGACAGCGAGGCGCTGACCGAGGCGGTACTGAATCTCGGCTGGATATTTATGGATGCCGGGCGCTCCAGCCGCGCAGAGCCGCTGTTGCGGGAAGCACTGGCGCGCAAGCGGCGTCATCTTGGCGCACGACATGCCGACGTCGCGGACACGATGGCCATCCTCACCTCGGCACTGACCAAACTCGGTCACTATGGCGAGGGCGAGCAGCTCATGCGCGACGCGCTGGACATCGATGCCAACGCCTATACGCACCTCAATGCCCATACCGCCTGGCATCTCAACGACCTCGCCATCGTGCTTACGCTCGAAGGCAGGTTCGACGAAGCCAGAGCCTTCTATATCAAGTCCATAGCCATCGATCGGGCGTTGACGCCGTCTTCCGAATCCAGTGAGGCGTTGAGCATGGCCAACGTGGCCAGGCTTCGCTACCGGCAGGGCGCCTACGCTGAAGCCGAGACGGGCCTGCGCGATGCGATCCGCCGAAGGCAGCGCCTGCTGGGCGTTGACTATGCCGACAATGGTCGCAGCTACGACCGCGCGAGTCTCGCCCAAGTGCTCATCGCACGCGGGCGCTTCGACGATGCCCTGATCAATGTGGAGGGCGCGCTTGCCGAGGCGCAGCGGCTGCATCGCGGCGCCCATCCCGATACCGCTTTCGCCCTTGCCGTCGAGGCCGAGTTGATGGCGGCCAACGGCAAGCTCGAGCGTGCGGCCACGACGGCTGGTCAAGCCGTCGCCATGTACGCTGCACTGGCCGATCAGAGTTCGGAGAAAGCGATCCGGGCGCGCCTTCTGTATAGCGACATTCTGCAGGCACTCGGGCGCAGCAGAGATGCGGCGCCCTACCTCGACAGTGCCCTTGCCGCGGCGAGCGCCATCACGCCGAAGGCGGCGGCCCTTGTCGCGCGTACCCAGGCGGACCTTGCGCGCATCGATGCCTCGCTCGGTGACTTGGCCATGGCGGACCGCCTTCGCGTCGAGGCAAGAATGTCGCTCGCCGATATCCCCGCGGGGCCAAACACCGATCGCGATGCCGCGATGCGCTTGCTCGCAAACGCGGGGCTTGCCGCTCGCTGATCCAGATGGGTATTGAGGTGGATGATTAGCCTGCCGCGACTATTCATGTAGTCACTCCTCGACATGTGCGTCTAAGCAAAAGCAACTCATTGGGAAAGCGGCTGCGCAATTTCATTCGTCGCCAATCGCAATATGTTGTCGATTGACAGCGTCGGCCGGCATATATTCTTATGCGCGCACCGCGGCACGACTCCCGCGGCTGGGACTTTAATCGCCGCGAGGCGAGTTGCTTTGGGCAGGGAGCCTGGCGTGACGAAATAGAACATGCACATGCATTGATTCAGCCGTTTTTATTCAGGCCTGCTGCGACGGGGAATGGTTTCGTGCATGCGGGCCAGGTCGCATGGGGGGATTTGATAATCCTCCGGCTTGATTTCTGTTGATCATCTCAATCGATTGTCTCTTGCCGGTCTTGCTGGCAGGCGGATAGCGGCTGGCCTTTTCCAACCGGTGTGTTGACACGTGCATCCCATCAAGCAGACGACGTCGGCCGTGGCCGTCTTCCGGCGGAACCAGCCATGAGCGAAGAACTGTTCCGCCAGCAGGCCATTGATGCCAAGCGGCAGCCGTGGCTGGGAAGCGTGCGGCTTGTCACGCCGGTCTCCCAGGGATTGTGGACGATGGCGGTGCTCTTGATGGGGATGGCGATTGCGCTATGGCTTTACGTGGGGCGATACACGCGTCGCGAACACGTGGCGGGCATGCTGGTGCCGCAAGCAGGCCTGGTGGACATCACCTCGCAGAGCGCGGGTACGGTGACGGCATTGCGAGTGGAAGCACCAGCAGCGCCACGGCAACCTATGGCTCGGATGGATCGCTGACCGGCGTGAGCATCAGCTGCCCAGCGATACGGTTCCGTCGATCACCACGGGGCGGGCGGCGCCAACGGGAGCGCCGGTACCGTCGGCAAGATCATCAACGGTGCCGTGGGTCTCAATGGCAGCGGCAGTTCCATTGCCTGCAAGAACAGGTAAGCGGTTGCTGTTATGACGTATGGCCGGGGGCGGAGCTCGCCCCCGGCATTGAGGATGGTGTAATGGCCTGGTCGAATACCGTTTCGAAAGTGCTGTGTGCATGCGTCGGCATGCTGTGCATGCGATTGGCCTTTGCGGGTTCGCCATGGGTCAATGACTGGAGCACGCTCGGTCCGTACGGAAGTCGGCTCATGGAAGCAGCGACCGCGACCGACGAGCCGGCCCTTATCGCGGTGGAGCGGATCGCGCGTACCGACGCTTCCGCCAACGGCAGGGCTTACACGCTTTTGGCCCAAGCTCTTCGTGCGCGCATGCATTTCGACTTCGTGGGGGCCGACGCCAAGGCATCGCGATGCATGTCGATCGCGGAGCAGGGGGCTATGGATGGTCCGCTGGCGCTGTGCGGCTGGCTCAGGATGAATATCGCTGGCCTGCGAGGCGACTACCCGGCCATGGCTGCCCTGGCAGGCAGGTTGGCTGCGGCCAATCGTCGGCTTATGCAACAGGCGGGTTTAAGCGACGACGATGTGGCGCACGAGCCAGCGCTTTCGTTCCTGCGCGGGCCTGAAAGCTACCGGGGCGTTCTCGATAGAAAGCCGCCCCGCGTTGTATTCGTGCGCGACGAGCACGTTCCCGTGCGCCGCAATGCATCGGGCGAGTTGATGGTCAATGTGCACGCCAATGGCGTTCGCATGGACTTCAGTCTGGACACCGGCGCGGGACCCACGGTGATTTCGCACAGGGTCGCTTCAGCCATCGGTGCGCAGATCACTCCGCGCAAGGAAGTGATCATGGATGTCCTCGGTCATCCAGCCGAGGTGCAGCGCGCCTACATCAGGTTTCTGTCGGTGGGGTCTTTCACCGTGCGCGATTTTCCGGTGCTGGTCGACGGGGACGACGCATCGGCACCGCTACTTGGCATGGATTTCCTGAAGTTGATGGGGGCATTCACGCTGACCGACGATACGTTGGTCGTCGGGTCGAGCAACCACGCGTGCCACGACAAGGCACTGCTGCGCTCGGCCGTGTTTCCCGATCCTATGCTGGTTCTCCTGCCCTTGGAGACAAGTGACGGGGTGTTTCATGCACTGCTGGATACCGGGGCGGCGAGGATTTATGCCATGAGCCCGTGGAGTCTGCGGAGCAGATTCGGCATCAAGGACGCCGAAACTCGTTTTAGCGTGGAAGGGCTGGCAACCGCGAGCGGTGGTGGCGGCCTTGCATTCTATCTCCCCACGGAAATGAGCATTACCGAGGGTGGTAACTCATTGCACCGAGAGCTTCGCCTTTACACGAACTTGTCGCTGAACGCCGATCTGACCCTTGGCCTGCCAGCACTCAGGGATTTTATCTTCAGCTACGACTTGCAACGCGGCGTAGGGTGCGTGCAACCAAGGTCCATGCACTAGCGCGTAAGCATTGGGGCGGCTTTCGCCCCGGGTCCCGGAAGGGCATTCAACAAAAAGGAGTTTTATCCCGTGCGAAGGTTGACTTTGCGCGAGCTCGCGTTGATTGCGGGTGGCGACGATGCGCTGACGCGATATGCGCATCCGCACGGTGCCTGTCTTTGCGGTATCCAAACAAGTGGACTACTGGGAGTTTCCGCCCTTCGACGTGGTGGAGCCTCAGCTCAGGCGCCTGCACGGGGCGCTGGTGAGCAAACGATCCTCGCCATTTTTCCAGGCGATGCTGAGCCTGGTCGGCATCACGTTTCTTCATCCCTTTCTGGATGGCAACGGGCGAACGTCGCGTATTGTTTTCAACGCACTTATCGACACGGATGAAGCCTATATCCCTCTCAAGGAGATCCAGTACCTCTCCAAGGGCGGCTTCACCCTGAAGCTCAAGCAGGCATGGCTGCACGGCAACTGGAATCCGGTCGTCGAATTCTTCTGCTCCAGCATCGATATGGCCGAGCTGATGTCAAAAGGGCGGGCGTTGCGTGGGTCTATCGACGGCGGCGGGGCTTTTTTTAGCGCATTAGGATATGGCGGTGGCAAATGTCAGCCAGGAGTTACCCGATAGGCCGAGGATCCTCAAGGAGGCGCAATAGATTTACGGGGGCGCTGGTTCGCAAGGCGTAAGCGTGGTGGCTATTGTTCTATGGCAGCGCCGTTAATATGGCGAAGGAAACGAACAACGAGTTCACCATGACCCGACGCAACTAATTGCTCCGCAGTTCGCCCGCCGAGGCTATCGATAGGGTCTTCGACGTACCAGCGGAGAAGATTTATTGAATCTGGTTCAATGCGAGCCGCTTCATTGATGACTGCGATCAGAACGCGACTGACATCTATGGGGTTGAGGTGCTGGCGTTCAGCAATGGAAAGGTTTTGCCCGGGCTGGTTCGCGTCCGCCTTCATTGTTGACTCCCTCTTGCGGTGTGTTCGCCAATAAAAGCGCACGTTTTATAGAACTTCGCCCCCATCGCCGCGTACGTTCCGTGGAGAAACTGAGTCTGAGACCGCTATAGGCAGCTAGACCGATCACTTATGTCATCCAGTGACTTTCGATCGACCACATCTAACATTGGGCCATGCCGATGTAGTCGCGAATAGCCCCCTATTGGGGGCGGGTAAGAGAGACGGCACCCAGTTCGAACCGGTACGCCGCCCCCAAACAGGGGAGATTCGTCATGCGTAAAAGGAGCGAAACTTCTGGGATTAAAGGGCGTCGCCAGCGGCGGGCTTCGGTGAAAACTACGCAAGGATGGTCATTTCCACATGAGGATATCTCTCGTGACAAACGCAGAAAAAAGCTCGTGGACAGAGGCGTATGAGGGAGGCAGCCTGGAAGCCGAACGTCAAGGGTTTCGTCAGCTCGCACAGGCAATGCTGGATATCCAGGAAAAGAATAGGGAGTCCGCGGGTGTTTCACATGCGATGCGTACACTCCATTCAAAGATATTGGTTGGCGTGACCAACGCTGAGCTGCGCATGGACTCGGATCTTCAGAGTCAATTTCATGTCGGGCACTTCATTCCAGGTGCGGTCCTTCGTGCTTCGATCCGCTTCTCTAATGCTAGCGGCGTGCCAAAGCGCGATGATGCGGCGGACATGCGTGGCATAGCGATCAAGCTCACCTTGCCGGGCGGTAAGGCACACGATCTATTGATGACGAACTATCCTGTCTCACACGCGCGCAACGCTAAGCAGTTCGTCCAGTTTGCGACCATTGCCATGGGCGACCCAGCAACATTGAAAGAGCGGCTCGTCGCGCACTTCGGCGTCGATGAGGCCATGCGAATGATTACCACGGTGATGAAGGGCATGCGTCCCAGTCCTGGGCTACAAGCCGAAGCTTTTTGGAGCCGCGGCGCTCTGCTCTGGGGCTCGTTTCCTGTCCGTCTGATGCTTCGCCCTTGTCTTTACACAAGTGTCGAGCAGAGTGAAGCGCGGCCTGCGACGGCGGATGGGCTGCGTGAAGGCTTTGCAAACGTGTTGCATGAACGGCCAATAGCGTATCGGCTTGCCATCCAGTCTTACGTCGATGAAGAACACACGCCGATTGAAGATGCTGCCGTTGAATGGCTCGAAAGCGTGGCGCCTCCGGTCGAAGTGGGTACCCTCGTGATTCCATCGCAGAATATCCTGGGCGAGGAAGGCCTGCGTGACATGGCGAAGGTGGACGAGATGGCATTCAATCCCTGGAACGCCCCGGCTCTCTTCCGGCCATTGGGAAATATCAATCGCGCGCGCGGCGAAGTGTACGGGGCGAGTGCCAAAGCGTGGGGCGCCTCTTCCAACGCTTGAGCCCATCACCCGGCTTGGTTCTGTACGGCTCCTGGTCGGCAAGACAGGAGCCGCTTTTTTGGAACAGAAAGACTCAGGGGCGGTGTGTATCAAACGTCAACGAGTGCACGGGGGGATCTTCAGGTAATCACGCATCTTTTCTGCAGAGAAGTGGGTCAAGGCTGCAGGGAGTCCGGCCGGGTTGTAGCCGATGTTCTGCGGAAACAACGATGCGCCATACACAAACAAGTTGTGCAGATCCCGGCTTTGCGAATGGCGGTTGACGACGCTGTTACTCGGACCGCTTCCCATGATGGCTCCGCCTGTCATATGGATGGACTGGTAAATTCGCGCGCCGTAATCCATGCCAGGCTTCATACAGAAGATGCTGTGGCTCTTGGGCTTCATGGCGCGCGAGATGGCATCGCCGTTGCCTTCTTGGGCCGCCGAGTGCGCCCGACAAACGAGGGCCGCACTCGGAGCCTTCGAGGGCTTGAATCAGATATTCTCCCGAATCATTTCGAGCACATCCGCACCCCGGCCGTTCAAGATCGCGCGTACCGAGTACATTCCCAACCCGATGATGGGTTTGGCCTCGATCTTGGGGGGCTGAACCAGCTCGAGCTGATTCACGTGTACGTTAAGGAGGGCAGGGCCGGGCTGCGCCAGCCAATCTCCAATCGCGGCGTCAAGTTCGGAGGCCTTGCTAACGGTCCTTCCCCACAGGCCAATGGCTTCGGCGACCTTACCGAAATCGGGATTCTTGAGCTTGGTAAACGTATCGAGGATGCCTTCGGCTTTCTGCTCCATCTCCACGAAACCGAGCTTGCCGTTATCGAACACGATGATTTTTACGTTGGACTGCTCTTGAACGGTGGTGATGAGTTCACCAAAGAGCATGGTCAATCCGCCGTCACCGCAACAGGCAATGACTTGCCGATCCGGTGCCGCTTTCTTCAGACCCAACGAACTGGGCAGTGCCGAAGCCATCGTGCCATGAAGAAGGCTGCCGAATACTTTCCGCTTCCCATTCGTTTCGAAGAAGCGCAGCGCCCAGACAATCGGTGAGCCATCATCGGCCACCAGTAATGCGTTCTCGTCCGCTCGTTCATTGATGACGGACATCAGGTAGGACGCGGGAATGCTGTCGTTCGGGCCAGGCTTGAGGTGCTTCTTCCAGTCGGCCATGGCGCTCTCGTGCTTCTTGAGGGCGTTTTGGAGGAACGATGCGTCTGGATTGGCATCGAGCAGCGGAAGAAGCGCCCGGAGCGTCGTCTTGATGTCGCCGACCGCGCCGAAGGTGACGTGATGCCGGCGGCCGATATGAGTCGCTTTGATATCGATCTGGATGATCTTGGCATGGTCCGGATAGAACTGACGCCATGCAAAGTCGGCACCCAGCACCAGCAGCGTGTCGCATTCGAGTACGGCGTCATAGCCCGCTTTATTGCCAAGGATGCCGGTCATGCCCACGTTGTATGGATTATCATGCTCGAGCGCGGACTTGGCACGCGATGTATGCGCGACGGGTGCGTTGAGGCGCTCGGCTACCGCCTTGATCTCTTCGAGTGCGCCCTCGCAGCCAGAGCCTGCGTAAATGGAAATGTTGTTTCCCTCATTGAGTATCTTGGCGATCTCAGCGAGTTCCTGGGTGTTGGGGCAGATGTCCGGGCGGGCATGGTGCACGCGGTAAGGGAAATCCTCTTTGACCACGCCGTGCGACATGTCGACGGGCACAATCAATACCGACACGCCGCCGAGGGTCAGAGCGGATTGGCAGGCGGCGACCGTCTTCTTGCGTGCCTGCTCAGGTGTCAGGATCATTTCACAAAACACCGTGCATCCCTCGAACACGGTCTTAAAGTCCACTTCTTGGACGAATTCAAAGCCCAGTTCATTCATCATCACCTGACTGGCGATGACTACGACCGGGGCACGGTTGCGATTGGCCTCATACAAGCCGTTGATAAAGTGCAGACTGCCCGGTCCACAGGACCCCGCACATGCGACCAATTCGCCAGTGAGTGATGCTTCGGCCCCGGCCGCGAACGCACCGGCTTCCTCATGACGTACGCTTACCCACTCGATTGAACTCTTGTTCAGGTTCTCGGCAATGAGGTTGAGCGTGTCTCCGACGATGCCATAGCACCGTTTCACACCCGCCTGCTCAAGTACTTCAACGACAATCTCAGCAACTTTTTTGCCCATGACAAACTCCGAATGGCAGAAAGAAGAAGCGGCGCCACCACGCTGTGAATGACGGGCCAGGAAATCGAAAAGCACCGCTTTTGGATGCTTCAGCCGGCAGTCTGCAGTAGCGAATTGGTGCCACCTATCCCCCTGATGGGGGCTTATCTGTGCGCTGACCCCGAGCGGTGGTCGCGACCATCAGTGAGAAAGGCATGCATACGTGGCGATAGCGGCCAACTACCCCGTTTGGGGGGATGCTTCGCACCGCATGTCGCGTCCATTGTGTAAATAGCCGCCGTCGCGGCCATGTCAATAACGAAGACACGCAGCTGCCGAGGATGGTTATGAGCGTATGGGTAATTCTGTTAACAACGGTGCATTTGGGTCTTTGCGCGGTTGCATTGATACTGGGTGGACGCGCGGTTGTCCGTTGGTCTTTCGCGCCGTTTCATCCAACGCGTGAATCGGCCTTCCTTTATACTGGCCTGGCTGCAACGGTGACTGGCTTCGTGTTTCCCTTCCATGGCATCACACCAGCCATCATCATTGGCCTGATCTCCTGCTTCACCCTAATAGTCACACTGCTCGCCCGTGCCCGCCTCGCGAGCAAAAAGCGCCTGTGGTCACTCGTTTTTGCCTGCGGTTTACTGACCGCCCAATACCTTCTGGTGTTTGTGACCATCGCCCAGGCATTCACGAAGATTGGAGCCCTGCATGCGCTTGCGCCGACACTCAAGGAGGCGCCTTTTGCGCTTGCACAGGCGGTGGCATTGATAGCGTTCCTGACGCTGACCGTGCTGGCTATTCGGCAAGTGCTCAGCCCGCGTAGGGCCAAAAGATGCTGACCGATACCGTATCGCGCACTGCATTTCTGCCGCAGTGCAACCGCGATACCTCGCATGGGTGGCTCTGCTGATGTGACCATCCTGCTTCCTAAGGAAGCCAAGCATGTCCTGCGGGCGCCGCTGACGTAGGCTTCGGACGCGGATGATCATCGACGAAGCCAGGGCCTGCGTCCCGGCCGCACGTATCGCGTGGACGGCTCGGCTCAATTGCCTTGATCCATGAGGAAGGTTGACGCCTGACACTTTTGAGTCACGTGCAATACCCTTCGGGGGTAGGAACTGTACCCCTTAGAAGGCATCACCCAAGATAGCTAGCGGGTACTTTGGCTTGGCAAAAGTACAAGGCTCCGTGTGGGTTCGCCGAGTGAAACGGCGCACCTTTCAATCCCCCTCCGCCGCGCTAGGCAACGCCTGCGCTATGGAAATCGCAATAGCGCGCTGTTGCGCCGTCCAGTCGCGCTGAGGCGGGATGGAGCGCATGGATGCTAGAAAAGGGCTGGCAGGGCGGCTAGACGTTCATGGAAGTCTTTGGCAGTAGCCGTACCGTCCGGTGATCTTTAGGGGCGATTGCCAAGTGAAACTCAAGCACATCCGCTGTGCCTAACCGAGTTTTCGAGGTGCTTTATGAATGGGTGCGTTTGCGTGGAGGACATCAACTACGTGCGGCCACCGGTTGTTGTAGAAGCCGCGTTTTCCCTTGATGTTTCTTCCCATGTGCAAAACGTCGCGCAAACACGCGGTTTGCTCGACGCCATTTGGCTAGCCGCTGAGCGGTTTGAACGCGATGAACTGCTGAGGTACGTGGCAGTCATCAATTCGCTTATTCAACGCCAGGATGTGATCGCCCAACGGTGGGCTAGCCGTGAGGAACTGGAGACGCTTTTGGCCATCGGCCTCATCTGGCAGGATGAGGCCGCACGCGCGCTGGAGTTGGCCAGTGCAGTGCTGAAGCGCTCGGCCACGCAGCGATTTCGTCTGGTCCTATTGACGGTCGTGCGTTACGCCTGCTGGAAAACCCGCAGGCTCGGTGTGTTTTACGATCTTCCGATGCCCCGCCACTATTGGGGCCGCCTGAACATGCAGGCGCTCAAAATCATCAATCTGTCGCTCGAAGCAGCGGCTGAGGCCGAACAGTTACGCTTGAAGTTGGCGGAACGAAACGCCCGTCGCGCCGTCGCGTTGAGTGAACTGGCGTTCGGTGTCGATGCCAACGCTGCGTTGCTATCGCGATGCGTGCTCGCGGCAGTCGCCTATGAAATGGGCGGCATAGAGGAGTCCCACGCACTGATTCGTGGCCGCGATGCCGCCATTGATCAATACGGCTCTGCGGACACCACTTTATGGGGCATGACGGTGGCCGCGCGTATTGCGATGGCCAACCAGCAGCCCAGGCAAGCGCTGGCGGTTATTCGAAGAGCCCATGCAGTGAGCCGACAACGTGGTTGGAAGGCATTGGCGGCGCACTTCGTTGAGCAGGAGATCACGCTGCTGATCAGCGCGGGACACCTGTTGCTCGCAACGCAAACGTTGACACGCGCGTTGCGACGTGAGCCGTCGATTGCACAACTTGGTTTGCCGATAGACGAAATGGCATGGCCGTTGGAGGCGGCCCGTTTGCGCATCGCATTTGCTACCGGCGATTTCGCCCAGGCAGCCGACGGCTTCACTCGGTTGAGCTGCTGGTTGAACGAGCGCAATCAGGAAACATTCGCCGTGCGCTTTGCAGCGCTCGCGGCTGCCAGCCTATTTCATGGCGGGCACCCGGAAGAAGCCTGCGCAGGCTTACTTAAGGCGCTTGATCTGGGGGCTTCGGCCGGATTTTTCCGCACCTTCGTGGACGAACTGGAAGTTATCGCGCCGTGCCTTCGCAGGACTCGCGCATCGATGAAGCATCAGTTGGGCCATCTCAATGCTTATATAAATGCGATACTCGCACCCCGTAATGTGGCGGTCGCCGTTCCTGAGAACAACGCTGCCCACGAAATGACGCAGATACTCAGCCGTCGCGAAATCGTAGTGCTGCATCTGATCAGCAAGGGATATTCCAACAAGATAATCGCGCGTGAACTGCATATCACGCCTGAAACAGTTAAAAGTCACATCAAGCGTATGTCGCTTAAGCTCTCCACCAAAAGACGTGCAGAGGCCGTCGCGCTTGGAAAGTCGCTTGGAATTATCTAACGGCGCATGGACCCGTTTTACCTGATTCACGCTCGAAAGCAGCGCATGATGACGTTCAATGGTGGTGCGGATTGGCAATCCGGCAGGGCTCGGCGCCAGCTAGCAAGCGCTACGCAGACTTACTGCACCGGGTCGATGAAGCCGCGCCCGATCGCGATCATTACGGCATGTGTTCGGTCGTCAGCATTCAGTTTACGCATAATGCTTTTCAGGCGCGCCTTGACCGTGTCTTCGGAAATGAAGAGCGTGTTGGCGATATCGCGATTGCTGCGCCCTTGAGCAACCAGTTTGAGGATACTGGTCTCTCGCTCAGTCAATGGCTCGTCGCCCATGTGCTGGGCGACCTGCTGCGCGACATCGGGTGCGATGGTGTGCCTGCCGACGAGTGCGCTGCGAATGGCTCTGACGATTTCCTGGCCGCGGGCCGTCTTGAGGAGATACGACCTGGCACCTAGCGCAAATGCCCGCGCGACTCGGGCGTCCCCCAGGAAACTTGTCAGAACAATGATGGCGGCATCGGAAAACTCTTCACGAATGGCCGAGATGGCCTGCAAACCATCGATCTCCGGCATCTGAAGATCAATCAGCAACAGATCGGGGCGGATCTCGCGGAAACGCTGGATCGCTTCCTTGCCGTCGCCTGCTTCACCGACGACAACCATGTCATCCTCGGCGGAAAGCATCGAACGCAGGCCGTCCCGGATCACGGGATGGTCGTCGGCGATGAGAATGCGAAACCGTTCTGGCTCTTCGTTCAAGGTCTCATCCAAACACGTTGTATATGCCGATGATTAGAGGAGATTGCGCGATCGACCTGATGCTTATGGTCTTTGAACTATGCACAAACAAGCCAGATATTTCAACGCTCGAAAGGGTATTTAAAAGTACCTTGGGCGCCCGCTTTATCCGTTCGATGTCTGTTCGGCCATGGGTGCTTCCATCGCTGGAGTCGGCCTGAGTTTCCATTGGAAGGGGAGAGATAGGCTTCGCGTTTGGGGACGATCAGATGGATGGTTGTACCTGGCGCCAATGCATCTATCTCCACGCTCGCGTTGATTTTCCCCGCACGCTCGTGCATACCCGAGATGCCCCAGTGACCCGCACGCTGTCGGGCCTCCATAAGCTCCCGGTCGATACCCACCCCGTCGTCGCTGACGGAAATGTGGAGAGTGTTGGCGTTATAGATGATCGTCACAACGACATGGTCTGCATCGGCATGATGGTAGGCATTAAGAATGGCTTCACGAGTGATGGCGAAGATCTCGACGCAAGCCTCCTGGCGAATTGGCAAAGGCTCGCCCTCCACGCGCAACGCAAAGAGCGTCGGGGAGGTTGTTGACGCCTCTTGACCGACAGTGAGCAATTCCGAAACCAGGTCCACGTCGCGCTTGTCGTCTTGCCGGAGCAGACGAATTTTGTCGCGGCCATCAATCAGAACGTCACGCATCTTTTCTTCAATCGCCGTGGCCGCATCGCGCTGGTGTGGCGCAAGGTCGGTCTTGCGGGCCCAAAACTCCATTTGCATTAGTAGCCCCTGCATTCCTTGCAGCAGCGTGTCGTGAAGCTCGCGGGCGATGCTTTCGCGCTCTTCGTGCTTGGCCTCAAGGCTGATACGCAGGCGCCGGGAGAGATGGCGAAGTCGTAGGGCAATGGCGAGCCATAGAGCAACCAATATGGCCAACACGCAGACACCTCTAAACCATAGGGTCTGATAGAAGGCGGGCTTAATGTAAAAGGCCATGTGCGCGCCAGCTAGGCTTTGGACCCCGTCGTTGTTGGAAGCCACGATATCGAATTGGTGCATTCCTGGCGCTAGATTGGAATAGCTGACTTCCCGACGTGTGCCAACGTCCTTCCAGTCAGGGTCGACGCCAAGCAGGCGTACTTTGGCACCGACGCGTTCGGGTATGGTCAGGCTGAGCACCGAAAACTCAATGTCCAGGTTTCGGGTATGCGCGGGAAATGTCAGTTTGTCGCGTGGACTGTAAGCTTTGTCGTTGGCGCTGATTCCCGTGATAGCAATCGAGGGTGGAACGGGGTTGCTTACAAGCTGGCCAGGATCAAGCCAAACCACGCCATTGATGGTGGCGAACCACAATCGCCCGTCCGCGCTTTTGACGACAGTGGGATGGCCGTAATGGATGTCGGGAGGGCCGGGCAAGCCATCCAAACCATCGAATTTCTTGAGAGGCAGGGCATGCGCGGCATCGCTCTCGGCTTGGGTTACATCCCTTGCCGGCGCGCGGTAAACGCCAGACATTGCATGTATCCACATGTCACCGTTGGATGCAAAGGCGATTCCGGTGATCGTCCCCAAGGCCGACGGTTGGGAGAGCCGCACGACTTTCATGCGCATCCCATCCATAAAGCCAAGGCCTTCGCTTCCGCCGACCCAAAGGTGTCGGCCGTCACTCATGAAGGCGCCTATGCTGCCGATGGTTACTCCTTGATCTGCACTCAGCAAGGCTGCCTTTCCATCATCGATAACACCTATGAGATCGATGTTTGGATGACCTCGCAAATAGCCGTACCACACGCGCCCACTGTCATCTGCGTACAATGCAGAGGGAGGGCGATTTACTTTGGGAATGGCGAACGGTACCCATTGATCTCGATTCAGCGTAAACAAGCCAAAGCTGCCGTTCGTCGAAGCTTCTGATACGCCCCAAAGAACACCGTGGCTGTCCTTTGTGATCTCAGTCATGTCGAGCGACGGCGATGTTGAATGAGCCATCAGCTTGGTGCCGGCGTCATTAGTCATCCACAGATCAAACGAATTGACAGCATGCTCTTGCGATAAATATGTGTTGTTGTCGCGATCGGCATAGACCGCAATGACTGACCCTGGGATTGATGTGCTGGTATGTCCGTCCTTCAACTTCTGGGTAGCTTGTAACTGCATTCCAGCCCAAACCGAACCGTCCTTGCCAGCCGCGAGCGCGTACATGCTGCCGTTTTGGGGGAATGGGGATCGGGCAAAATTGCTCCGGCTAAAGCGATCGATGCCATGGCTCGTTCCCACCCATAGATTGTCCTCTCGATCGACCAAGAGCGTCCGGGTGGCATCCGAGCTGAGGCCGTTTGAGCTGTCGAACTTACTGCCGGCCAACACATTTTCGGCGGGTCTCGACGGGCCGTTGAGATATGACGCGGGAATTTGTTGAATGCCGTTTCTCTGGGTGCTTAGCCAAGCGTTCCCCTGTCCATCGAATGCCATGGCGCGTGCCATCAACTGAGATAATGCGCCGGCGTTGGACCTGATGGGTGTTGTCGCGTGGGTGTCCCACCGCTCGATGGCGCTTTCGCTGTAGCAAACCCAGACGCTTCCGTCAGTATTTTGCACAAGGTCTGAGATGTAACCTTTCTGTGTCGACGCCTCCAACGTCATGAACTGCGTTGAGCGCGCTGGCCGATAGAGAAGTTTGTCTAGCGTGCCGGCCCACATGTTTCCGTTGCGATCGACCAGCACGCGGACCACGTATTCCTTTTGACTCAAAAGCTGAAGAAAGCCGGCATCGGGAACTTTCCATCGCCTCCCATCAAAGGTCATGACATTGGGTGCAACCGAAGCCCAGGTGCCACCGTCCGGACTATTGACGAACTGGCTATTGAGGGTACTGACGGGGCCATGTTCTTCGGAACTCACATGCGCAATGGTGTCGCCTTTGATTTCGTAGATAGGGCCGTGCGCGTAACCCAGCCAAAGGCCGCCGTCCGCCCCGGAGAAAATCGTCATGAGCGGAAGTTTGGGCAGCGCAACGGAGCCGATTCTTTCGACATGCTGAAAGCGGAAACCATCGAAGCGGAACAGGCCTTCAGATGACCCGATCCATATGAATCCGTCATTCGTCTGCGCTAAGGCGGTTACGCCCACGGGCGCGCCATCGCGCGTCGTCCAGGCCGAGTGCTGGTAACGATCCAGTGTCCAAGGGCGGGAGTCGGCCCAGACCGGGTTCGGTGCCGCTAGAGAAGTGGCCAGCAGTAACCACAACCATAGGATCAGCCGGTCAATCTGGTTGGATCCGATAGTTACCACAGTACCCCCATACGCCGGCAACGCAACTTTTTGCGCCAGGCACGCCGTGTCAGGCCCAGGCGGTTCAAGGATAGCCGATGCCCTCGCTGTCCTGAGAGCGTCCAGACCAGTGACGTTGCAAGGGAGCCTGCGGTCGAAGATGGCAGATGCCTGTTTTCGGCAGTCGGCGTCGTCGTTGTTACGGCCATGACACATGCGCTCGCTGGGAGTTCGAGCGTTTGCTCCGGGTGAGTGGAAACGGGAAATGCCCCCATTTGGGGGGACGCCTAGCAACTGCGTATCGGGGATCTTAGGCGCGGAAGAATAGGCGCTACCGATTACGCCAGCGGCGACGGTCAAGGCAGCCATCGAGATGGCGAACATGTTGTCCCAGCGAACCGTCGGCGCAGGCTTCACGCATTGTCCTCTCGATTGCCGGACACGCACGTTGCGATGGCGATCCGATGGACCGGAGCGCTGTCCCCATCAACCCTGATCGCCTGGTGACATCTGCGACGGTAAACGCGCCCGCGACCAGGCGACCGAGCAGCACATAGCCAGCTCAGCCTCTGTTTGACTGTGAGCCCGCAATGCACCTTGAGGACTAAATATGTTCGGCTTGAGTTCGCTCGAATTGTCGAGAATGCAGTTCGCCTTCACGGTGTCGGTGCACATCATCTTTCCCGCCATCACCATCGGTCTAGCCAGCTTTTTGGCTGTCCTCGAGGCGCTGTGGCTTTGGAAAAAGCAGCGCGTCTACTACGACCTTTATCAGTTTTGGATGCACGTCTTTGCCGTCAATTTCGGGATGGGCGTTGTTTCTGGATTGGTGATGGCGTACGAGTTTGGCACCAACTGGAGCCAGTTCTCTTCAGTGGCCGGCGGCATTACAGGGCCGTTGCTCGCTTACGAGGTACTGACTGCGTTTTTCCTCGAGGCCGGTTTCCTTGGCGTCATGCTGTTTGGTCGCGATAAGGTGGGACCAGGGCTGCACTTCTTTGCTACGGTCATGGTGGCAGTGGGTACCTTGATATCAACGACCTGGATTCTTGCTTCCAATAGCTGGATGCAAACCCCGCAAGGCTTTTCCATCGTCAATGGCCGCGCGATTCCGGTCAACTGGCTCGAGGTGATTTTCAATCCCTCTTTTCCGTTCCGGCTTGCTCATATGACGGTGGCGGCCTATCTGTCGACTGCGCTGTTCGTCGGCGCATCAGGTGCCTGGCATCTCCTGAAGGGACACAGTACCGACGCCGTTCGAACGATGCTGTCGATGGCCATGTGGATGATCGTCATCGTTGCCCCGATCCAGATTTTTCTGGGCGATGCTCATGGACTGAACACGCTCAAGTACCAGCCCGCAAAAATTGCTGCCATTGAAGGGCACTGGGAGAACAAGGGAGATAGCAGCCCGCTCGTCCTGGTTGGGTTCCCTGATATGGAGGCTGAAGTGACGCGTGCCGCAGTGGAAGTTCCTCGTTTGGGCAGCATCCTCCTCACTCATAGTCTTCATGGGCAAATTCCGCCGTTGAAGTCCTTCCCCAAATCCGATCGACCCAATTCGAGTATTGTGTTTTGGACATTCCGCCTCATGGCGGGACTGGGCTTCTTGATGGCGCTTCTTGGGCTGTGGGCCGCGGTGCTCCGCGCGCGCAAACGCCTCTACACCTCGCGCCTGTTCTTGAGATTTGCAACGCTCATGGGCCCCAGTGGTTTGGTCGCCCTGTTAGCCGGTTGGATGACAACCGAGATTGGCCGTCAGCCGTGGGTGGTTTACGGCCTGCTTCGAACTGAGAATGCAGTTTCGAACCATTCGGCCGCAGCCGTATCAGCGACGCTCGCTATCTTCGTTGCCGTGTACGTTTTCGTGTTTGGCACGGGCGTTAGCTACATGCTGAAGCTTGTAGCCAAGGGACCCTACGGTGTCCGCGGTGCAGATATGTCGGAGCCAGGTCAAGCCAGGCGTCCGGCGCGACCGCTCTCGGCAACGCCTGACAACATCGATCCTGCGATCACCAAGTGAACTGGCTAGGGGCTAAATAATGGGCATCGATCTGCCACTTGTCTGGATGGTCATCATCGGCTTCGGACTGATGATGTACGTCATCATGGATGGATTCGATCTTGGCATAGGCATGCTGCTGCCACTCATACGCAATCGCGAGGACCGTGACAGGATGGTCAATACGGTGGCGCCCGTGTGGGACGGCAACGAGACCTGGCTGGTACTGGGCGGAGCAGGACTGCTCGCTGCCTTTCCAACGGCGTACTCCATTTTGCTAAGCGCGCTGTATTTTCCGCTCATCTTGATGTTGATCGGACTAATCTTGCGCGGTGTTGCTTTCGAGTTTCGTTTTAAGGCCGACGACGCGCACAAGCCGTTCTGGGATAGAGCCTTCACGTGGGGGTCATTCATTGCCACCCTCTCGCAGGGGATTGCCTTGGGATCCATCATCAACGGCTTTACGGTAAGTAACCTGGTCTTTGCGGGCGGCGCGTTCGACTTCCTGTCTCCCTTCAGTATGTTCACTGGTCTTTGCCTCCTTGTCGCTTATGCACTTCTTGGCGCCACGTGGCTAGTAATGAAGACTGATGGCTTCGTTCAAGGGCAAATGCGCAGAGCGGCGCAACTGTTGGTTGTGGCCCTATTAGTCGCCATTGCCATAGTGAGCGTGTGGACGCCCCTGGCTCATCCCGGTATTGCTCGGCGATGGTTCTCGTTTCCCAACATCGCTTTCTTCAGCCCCGTTCCAATTCTGGTTCTCTTCACGTCATGGGCTCTCGTGCGGTCGCTACGGCGCGACGGGCAAGCGAAGCCCTTTGTCTTGACGCTGTTTCTTCTATTCTTGGGCTATACAGGGCTACTTATCAGCATATGGCCCAACATCGTCCCTCCATCCGTCTCGTTCCGGGACGCGGCGGGTCCAGCGCAGAGCATGGGCTTCACGCTCGTAGGCGCACTGCTCATCATTCCGTTTATTTTGACCTACAGCGCATGGTCTTATTTCGTGTTCCGCGGCAAGATCGGAAATGACGAGGGCTATCACTGATGATTAGGGCCGCAAAGCCGGTCCATCTCTGGATTCGCCGCGCCGGCTGGCTGATTGCGCTATGGATTGCGAGCGTGGCTACCTTGGCTGCCGCGGCATCATTGTTACGCTTGCTGATGACGTTGTGCGGCATGAAAAGTTGAAGCTTTCGTCGGCACATGGAACGCATGCCACAAAACAATCAAGCCTGCCGCCCGGTCCTTAGGTATGCGGGACTCTGAGGCTTAGAGTTGACCATGGCTCACTCCCTGGAAGGAACGGATGCCTCACTGGCTTGCGAGTAGGGAGTGTTATCGCGAGTAGGTGCGTGTTCCCGTCCCTTTCAATTCGCTAAAGGAGGCCATTGGGCTTGCGGAACTGAGATGTAAGGGCTGCCGGGCCAGTTGCACCTTCGTGTCGTGGGGGATTGGCTAGCCCAGCGCCAGCGTTAAGGGCCAGTGCCAAGGTTGGAGGCTCTGGTGACGGTTAAGGGCCTTCGACAACAACCAGCCAAGTATTGGCTTGACTCTGGACCTTGATCAATGGTCTAGACTTCCGCCCATGAACACTCCCCATGCGCCCATGACCATCGGTGCCGTCGCCAAGCGCGTCGGTGTGGCGATCGACACCATCCGCTATTACGAGCGCGAGGGGCTGTTGCCCGAGCCGCTGCGGCGTGCCTCGGGTTATCGCAGTTACGACGAAGGCGTGCTGCGGCAGTTGCGCTTCATTCGGCGCGCCAAGGACCTGGGCTTTACCTTGGAGGAGATCCGCGACCTGCTGGCGCTTTCGGCCGACCGGCAGCGCGGCGTGAAAGCGGTGAAGCAGCGCGCGCAGGAACGCCTTGCGGCCATCGACGCGCGCATCGCCGAACTGACCCGTGTGCGCGATGGGCTGGAACAGTTGATCGATGCATGCCCGGGGCATGGCTCGCCGGATCAATGCCCGATTCTGCGCGCCCTGGCCGACCAGGAAGGTGAGGCATGAACATGGAGAAGCACGCGTGCTGCGGCACCAAGCCGGCAGCCCCCGAACCGGTGGCGAAGTCGTGTTGCGGTGGTGATGCCGCGGCGCCGATCGGTCATGCCGGGCATCATCACGATCCGGCGGCGCACATGGTGAAAGATCCGGTCTGCGGCATGAGCGTGAATCCGGCAACCGCCGCGCATCGCGCGGAGCATGGGGGGCAGGCTTATTACTTCTGCGCGCAGCGCTGCAAGGAAAAGTTTGTCGCCGATCCGGCACGTTACCTGCAGCCGCCGGCAGCGCCTGCGCCGGCGTTGGCGGGCGCCATCTATACCTGCCCCATGCATCCCGAAGTACAGCAGGTGGGGCCGGGACATTGCCCCAAGTGCGGCATGGCACTGGAACCGATGATGCCTAGCCTGGATGAGGATGACGGGCACGAGCTTCGCGCCATGTCGCGCCGGCTGTGGACGTTGGTGGCGCTTACCCTGCCGGTGTTTCTGCTGGCCATGGGGCCGCATCTGTTCGGCTGGCACTGGCCGGAACCCTGGGCAGGCATCGCGGCCTGGGCGGAGGCGGTACTGGCGACGTTCGTGGTGCTGTGGGGCGGGGCGCCGTTCTTTGCGCGCGGCTGGCATTCGCTCAAGCCGTGGTCGCCCAATATGTACACGCTGATCGCGCTGGGCACGGGCGTGGCGTGGTGCTACAGCGTGGTGGCGTTTCTGGCGCCGTCGCTGTTTCCCGAGGGCTTCCGGGACATGCATGGCCAGGTGGGCGTGTATTTCGAATCGGCGGCGGTCATCGTCACCCTGGTCACGCTGGGCGATTTTCTCGAACTGCGTGCGCGCCGTCGCACCGGCGCGGCCTTGAAGGGGTTGCTTGGGCTTGCGCCGAAGACCGCGCATCGCGTCGATGCGGATGGCCAAGAGCACGATGTACCGCTTGATGACGTGCATCCCGGCGACACCTTGCGCATACGTCCTGGGGAAAAGGTGCCGGTCGATGGCTTGGTGCTCGATGGCAGCAGCCACGTCGATGAAGCCATGCTCACCGGCGAACCGTTGCCGGTGAGCAAGCTGGCGGGCGAGCGCGTCACCGGCGGTACCGTCAATCAGGACGGTGCCTTGCTGATGCGTGCGGAGAAGGTCGGTGCGGACACCATGTTGGCGCAGATCGTGTCGCTGGTGGCGCAGGCGCAGCGCAGCAAGGCGCCGCTGCAGCGCGTGGCCGATCGCGTGGCGGCGTGGTTTGTGCCAGCGGTGGTGGCGGTGGCCGTGCTGGCGTTTGCCCTGTGGGCATGGCTGGGTCCGGAGCCGCGCCTGGCCTATGCGCTGATCGCCGCCGTGTCGGTGCTGATCATCGCCTGTCCCTGTGCGCTGGGTCTGGCCACGCCGATCTCCATCATGGTGGCCAGCGGTCGTGCAGCGCAGAACGGGGTGTTGTTCCGCGATGCGGCGGCCATCGAGTCGTTGCGCGGCATCGACACGCTGGTGGTGGACAAGACCGGCACGCTTACCCAAGGCAAGCCCTCGCTGCAGGATGTGGTAAGCCTCGGCGAGCGCCCGTTCGACCAGTTGCTGGCGATGGCGGCGGCGCTGGAACAGCCGAGCGAGCATCCGCTGGCGCGGGCCATCGTCGAGGGTGCGCAGGCGCGCGGCATCCGGATGCCCGCAGTGGACGATTTCCGCTCGGTCACCGGTGCCGGCGTGGAAGGCTCGGTGGGTGGCCATGCCGTGGCGCTGGGCAATCGGCAGCTGCTGTCGAACATTGGCGTCATGACGGACAAGGCGGTGCTCGACCGCGCCGACGCCATGCGTGTCGCGGGCGCCACGGTGATGTTCCTGGCGGTGGATGGCGTGCTGGCCGGTTTGATCGCGGTGGCCGATCGCATCAAGCCAGGCACGCCGCAGGCGATCCGTGATTTGCATGCGGCAGGCCTGCGCATCGTCATGCTCACCGGTGACAACGCGACCACCGCCAACACGGTGGCGACCACGCTGGGCATCGACGAGGTGCACGCGGAGGTCTCGCCGGCCGACAAGGCCGAGGTGATCCGTTCGCTGCGCGCGCAGGGGCGGCGGGTGGCGATGGCCGGCGACGGCATCAATGATGCGCCCGCGCTGGCGGTGGCCGATATCGGCATCGCCATGGGCAATGGCACCGACATCGCCATGGAGAGTGCCCAGGTGACGCTGGTGAAGGGCGAACTCACCGCCATCGTGCGCGCCCGCGCGCTGTCGCAGGCCACGGTGCGCAATATCCGGCAGAACCTGTTCTTTGCCTTCGTCTACAACGCGGTGGGCGTGCCGCTGGCGGCGGGCCTGCTGTATCCGCTGCTGGGCGTGATGCTGTCGCCGATGGTGGCCGCGCTGGCGATGAGCCTGTCCTCGGTGTCGGTGGTGGGCAATGCCTTGCGCCTGCGCCGCGCGCCCTTGTGATGCTTGTCACCCGCGATGGCTGACGGGGCACCCTGCCGGCAGGGCGTCCCGAATCGGATCATTCCTCCCGCACCAATGGGGTGCGGGAGGGCATCGCATGAACATCGTGAATGACACGCGCAGCACGCTGGAAAAACACTTGCCGCTGCTGCTGGGTTTGCTGGTGGCGCTGCTGGCCGGCAAGGCACTGAAGAAAATGCTCTGGACCGGCTTTGGCATGTACTGGGCGCTGCGGGCGAGTGGCGTGCATTTCTAAGGCGTGATGGGCAATGGGGCGCCATGCTTTAAACTGCGGGCCTGACCCCCGCAGGAAGCAAGCCGATGTCCGCCAGCCGGGCCTTGATCGAACGTTACTACGACGCTTTCAACCGCGCCGATTGGGAGGCCATGCTCGCCTGCCTGACCGACGATGTGGCGCACGACATCAACCAGGGCCATCGCGAACTCGGTCGCGACACGTTCCGTGATTTCCTGGCGCGCATGCAGCGCAGCTACCGCGAGCAGTTGCGCGACATCGTGGTGATGACCAGCGCCGACGACCGTCGCGCCGCGGCCGAATACGTGGTGCATGGCCAATACCTGGCCGACGACGAGGGGCTGCCGCCGGCGCATGGCCAGCGCTACGTGCTGCCGGGCGGGGCGTTCTTCGATATCCGCGACGGCCGCATTGCCCGCGTCAGCAACTACTACAACCTGCACGACTGGATCGCCCAGGTCGGGGGGCGCTGAGCGATGGACGTGCGCATCCTCACCAGTGTCGGTGACGCGGTGAATCCGTATTTGGACGCGCTGGCCCGCCTGCGCATCGCCGTGTTTCGCGACTACCCCTATCTGTACGACGGGGACATGGCCTACGAGCGCGACTACCTGGCCGCCTATGCACGCTCCAAGCGCAGCGTGTTCGTGCTGGCGATGGATGGTGACGCGGTGGTGGGCTGCTCCACCGGCATGCCGCTGGCGGATGAGGTGCCGGCGATCCAGCAGCCGTTCGTCAAGCACGGCCTGCTGTTGAGCGACGTGTTCTATTTCGGCGAGTCGGTGTTGTTGCCGCCGTATCGCGGGCAGGGCATTGGCCAGCGCTTCTTCAAGCTGCGCGAGGCGCATGCGCGTCGCTTGCCCGGTTTCCGCTGGACCGCCTTCTGCGCGGTGGAGCGAGAGGAGCACGACCCGCGTCGCCCGCAAGGCTATCGTCCCAAGGACGAGTTCTGGCGCAAGCACGGCTACCAACGCCAGGACGACATGTTCTGCACGCTGGACTGGAAGGAGGTCGGCGCGGACACCGCCACCGCCCATCGCCTGCGTTTCTGGACGCGTCCGCTGGACGCCTGAACTGACCTCATCGGTGCCCTCCGCATGACCCGTAGTCTCGACGAATGGCTGGCCTACCAGGACCGCGTCAACGTGCGCAGCATCGAGCTGGGCCTCGATCGCGTCAGCGCGGTATGGCAACGCATGGGCGCACCGGCGCCGGCACGACGGGTAATCACCGTCGGCGGCACCAATGGCAAGGGCTCCACCGTCGCCATGCTGGAGACCATGCTGGCCGCCGCAGGCCGGCGTGTGGGCAGCTATACCTCGCCGCACCTGCTGCATTACCGCGAGCGGGTGCACATTGAAGGCATCGAGGCCGGGGATGAGGCGCTGATCGCCAGCTTCGAGCGCATCGAGGCGGCGCGCGGCGACCTCCCGCTGACCTATTTCGAATTCGGCACGCTGGCCGCGCTCGACCTGTTCGCCCGTGCCGACCTGGACGTGGCCGTGCTGGAAGTCGGCCTGGGCGGGCGGCTGGATGCGGTCAATATCATCGATGCCGACGTGGCCATCGTCACCACGGTCGATCTGGACCATATGGACTGGCTGGGCCCGGACCGCGACAGCATTGGCGTGGAAAAGGCCGGCATTGCCCGCGAAGGGCGGCCGGTCATCGTCGGTGAGCTCGATCCGCCGGCAGGGCTGCTCGAGGCCTTGCAGCGCATCGGGGCGAAGGTGCAGCGGGCCGGCGTGGATTTCACCGTCGAGCGGTTGACCGAAGGCGGCTGGCGCTGGCGTCACCGCGACGGCACCACGCTGACCCTGCCCGACCCGGCGCTGGCCGCGCCGGTGCAATACGCCAATGCCGCCTCGGCCATCGCGGCCTTGCATGCGCTGGAGCCCGGCGGGGATCTCCATGCCGCGGCCTCGGCCGGCCTGCGCAGCGCGCATGTGCCCGCGCGGCTGCAGTCGCTGGGGGGGGATCCGGCGCTGGTGGTGGATGTGGGGCACAACCCGCAAGCGGCCCGCGCACTGGCTGAATGGCTCGATGCGCAACCCGGCGGGCGCGTGCACGCCGTCTATGGCGCCTTGTCCGACAAGGACGTGGGCGGGGTGATCCGTGCGCTCGGTGCGCGCATCGATCACTGGCATCTGGCGGGGCTGGACCGCGATACGCCACGCGGGTTGCCGGTCCAGGCACTGGCCGAGCAACTGGCGCAAGCCCTGCCGCAGGCGCGCTACGACCTTCACGACAGCGTGGCTTCGGCGCTCGCCGCGGCGCGCAGCGCGGCGTTGCCGGGGGAGCGCGTGCTCGCTTTTGGCTCGTTTTTCGTCGCGGCAGCGGTGCTTGCTGAATCAGCGGGACAGGTATCGGCCTGAGCGGCGGCGCGGGCAGGTATAATCGCGCCGTTCTCGCACCCCCGCCCGTTTGGAGCCAGTCTTGAAAACACGTCTGCTGGGAGCTGCCGTTCTCTTCGCACTCGCGGTCATCTTCGTGCCGATGTTCTTCTCCAGCAGCCCCACCAGCAGTGCGGGCGACGAATCGGTGAGCCTGGCCATCCCGCCGGCACCCGACCGTGACCTGCAGACCAAGACCATGAGCCTGACCCCGGGGGCGGCCACCAGCGCCACCGTGGCGCCCGCGCCCAAGCCGGCCGTGGCGGTGCCGCCGGCCACTTCCGCCGCGACGCCGGTCGGCGGAAACCAGCTGGCCACGGTGAATATCGGCTCCAGCCGCCCGCGTGACGTGGAAACCGACCCCACCGCCGGCCAGAAGCCCGAGCCCACCACGGTCACCCAGCCCGGCTCCAGCGCCGCGCAGCCGGTGATTCCGGTGCAGACCAAGGGCACCGCCACCGCGTCGGCCGCCAAGCCCAGCCCGGCCGTGCCCGCCGTGCCGGCCCAGGCGCCGTCGCAGCCTGCCTTGCCGGCAGCCACGGCCGCGCATGGCCAGTACTCGCTCAATCTCAGCGCCTATGTGTCGACGGCCAGTGCCCAGAGCCTGATCCAGCGCGTGCGTGCGCTGGGCTACCCGGCCGCTGGCCGCAGCATCAACCAGGGCGGCAAGCAGCTCACCCTGGTCACCGCCGGCCCGTTCGAGTCGCGCACGGCGGCCGAATCGGCCCGCCTGAAGATCACCCAGACCATTCCGGGGGCCCCGGCCCGCCTGGAGGGCAGCGCCAGCACGCCCACGCAGGACGATGCGCCGGCCGCCGCGCCCGCCAATACGGCGGCAACCTCGCACGCGGGGGGCTGGGCCGTGCAGGTGGCGGCGATGGGCAGCCAGGCCGATGCCAATGCGCTGCGCGACAAGCTGCGCGCCAATGGTTTCGATGGCTACGTGGATACGGTGAACGCCAACGGCAAGCAGCTGTGGCGCGTGCGCGCCGGCCCGCAGACGCAGCGTGCGGATGCGGTGCGGGTGCGCGACCAGATAAAAACCAAGCTAGGTGTCGACGGCAACGTCGTCAGCGCACCCTGAAACCCAGGACGGTGACCCGGTGAACTGGGCCGACTACATCATCATCGCCGTGCTGGGCCTGTCGGTCTTGATAGGGCTGTGGCGCGGCCTCATTTCGGAGGTGTTGGCGCTGGCGGTTTGGGCGGCGGCGTTCTGGGTGGCCTGGACGTTCGGTCCGAGCGTGGCAGGCTACTTCGAGCACAGTATCCAGCTGCCGTCGGCGCGGATCCTGGTGGGCTACGGCATCTGCTTCCTTGCGGTACTGATCGCCGGGGCGCTGTTGCGTTTCCTGGTCAGCAAGCTGGTCGAGGGTACCGGGTTGTCCGGCACCGACCGCCTGCTGGGCATGGTGTTCGGCTTCGCCCGCGGCGTGCTGCTGGTGACGCTGGCGGTTTTTCTGCTCGGGTTCACCGCGTTCACGCGCGACCCGTGGTGGCACGATTCGGTGTTGTTGCCGCAGTTCAAGGGAGTGGCTGCGTGGCTGGGCGAGCGGGTGCCGGACAATGTCCGCCACTACCTCAATGATGCCCCAGCGGTACTTGACCATCTTCCCGCCTTGCCGGCGGCTGTGCCGGGCGCTTCGCCAGCGACTGGACACAGTACCCATCCCGCAGCCGCTTCGACGGCCGCTCCGGCCACGACTTACTAAAGACAGGTTTTCAACCATGTGCGGAATCATCGGCATCGTCGGCACCACTGAGGTCGCCGCGTCACTCTATGACGGCTTGACCGTATTGCAGCATCGCGGCCAGGACGCAGCCGGCATTGCCACGGTGGATGGCGCCAGGCTGCGGCTGCACAAGGGCAACGGCCTGGTGCGCGACGTGTTCAACCAGACCGCCATGAGCGGTCTGCGCGGGCGCATCGGCATCGGCCACTGCCGCTACCCCACGGCCGGTTCGGAAGGCTCCGCCGAGGCGCAGCCGTTCTACGTGAACTCGCCCTACGGCATCGCCTTCGCGCACAACGGCAACCTGGTGAACACCGAGACGCTGCGTCGCGAGATGTTCGAGGACGACCGCCGCCACATCAACACCGATTCGGATTCCGAAGTGCTGCTCAACGTGCTGGCGCACGAGCTGCAGATCCAGGGCCGCATGGCGTTGACGCCCGACCACATCTTCAAGGCCGTGGCCGGCGTGCATCAGCGCGCGCGTGGCGGTTACGCCTGCCTGGCCCTGGTGCTGGGCTACGGCCTGCTGGCCTTCCGCGACCCCAACGGCATCCGTCCGCTGGTGCTGGGCGAGCGCGTCACTAGTGAGGGCCGCGAGTACGCTGTGGCGTCCGAGTCGGTGGCGCTTGACATCCTGGGCTTCAAGCGCCTGCGAGACGTGGCGCCGGGCGAAGCGGTGTTCATCACCAATGACGGCCAGTTGCATACGCGCCACTGCGCCGAGGGCGCCACGCACGCGCCGTGCATCTTCGAATACGTCTACCTGGCCCGCCCGGACTCGATGATCGAGAACGTGTCGGTATACAAGGCGCGCCTGCGCATGGGCCAGAAGCTGGCCGAGAAGATCCTGCGCGAGCGTCCGGACCACGGCATCGACGCGGTGATCCCGATTCCCGATACCGCGCGCACCGCCGCCTCCGCGCTGGCCGAGGCGCTGGGCGTGCCGTTCCGCGAGGGCTTCGTCAAGAACCGCTACATCGGCCGCACCTTCATCATGCCGGGGCAGGGCGAGCGCGTGAAATCGGTGCGCCGCAAGCTCAATCCGGTGGAGCTGGAGTTCCGCAAGAAGAACGTGCTGCTGGTGGACGACTCCATCGTGCGCGGCACCACCTCGCGCCAGATCATCCAGATGGCGCGCGAAGCGGGCGCCAAGAACGTGTTCTTCGCCTCCGCCGCGCCGCCGGTGCGCTACCCCAACGTATACGGCATCGACATGCCGGCCGCTTCGGAACTGGTCGCCGCCGGTCACACGGTGAAGGAAGTGGAGCAGCAGCTCGGTGCCGACTGGCTGATCTACCAGGATCTGCCGGACCTGGTATGGGCCGTGCAGGACGGCAACGAGGCGCTCAAGCAGTTCGACACCTCGTGCTTCTCCGGCGAGTACGTGACCGGCCTGGACAAGCAGTATCTCGAGCAGATCGAAATGCTGCGCTCCGACGACGCCAAGGCCGCGCGCCGCACCGCGTAAGGGGTAGGAGCGCCCCCCTGTGCGCGACCGCGGGGCTGCGTAGCAACCGCTACGTTGGGTGGTCGGGCTCAGGGCGCGCTCCAGCAGAAAAGCTTGTCATGACCGCCGATCTCCACGCCGCCGCCAAGCGTTGCCTCGACGCCACCGATCCGGCGGAAAAGCTGCGCCTCACCCACGCCGCCTGGGATGCCTTCCAGGCGGGCGAGTTGCGTCCCGACCCGTCCTCGCCGCCGCCCGAACCGATCGGCGCGCCCGGCCGCCCCGGGCAACCCCGGCTGGTGCCGCAGCGCCAGGTGCCGCATCGCGGCCTGGGCACGCAGGAGGGGCGCGTCGCGCTGGTCCACGCGGTGGCGCATATCGAATTCAACGCCATCAACCTGGCCTGGGATGCGGTGTACCGCTTCCGCGGCAAGCCCGACGCTTACTACCGCGACTGGGCCAGCTGCGCCCACGACGAGGCACGCCACTTCGCCATGCTGTCGGCGCGATTGGCGGAGCTTGGGCACGCCTATGGCGATTTCGACGCGCACAACGGCCTGTGGGAAATGGCCGAGAAAACGGCGCATCACGACACCGCGCGCATGGCGTTGGTGCCGCGCGTGCTCGAAGCGCGCGGGCTGGACGTGACGCCGGGCATGATCGAGCGCCTGCGGGCAGTGGGCGATACGCGCACCATCGCCATCCTCGAAGTGATCCTGCGCGAGGAAGTGGCGCATGTTGCCGCCGGCACGCGCTGGTTCCGCCACTGTTGCGAACGCGACGGCATCGATCCGCGCGAGACGTTCCTGGATCTGCTGCGCGATTACATGGGCCGCCAGCTGCGCGGTCCGTTTAACCGTCCCGCACGGCTTGAAGCCGGGTTCGACGAAGAAGAGCTCGATCGCCTGACCGCATTGGCGCTGGAAGCCTGAGGCGACGACGCGCCGCCCTCGGTGCGCGATGCGTGCGAGGCCCTGGTTCCACCACCGTGCCGTCATCTTTGGGTTGATAGCATCCGCGGTGGTGTCCTCGTCGAGGAGTCAAAGCGATGCATACGTTGCCCGGTAAGCTCGTTTGGGTGGAACACGCCAGCGCCGATCCGGCCAAGGCGAGCCAGTTCTACGAAGCACTGTTTGGGTGGACGGATTCGCCCATGGAGGTGGCCGGCGAAGCCTATCGCGTCATCATGAATGCGGGCGCGGGCATCGGCGGCTACCGCACGGCGCAGGAGGCTGAGCCCGCCCATTGGGGCATCTACCTGAGCGTGGCGGATGTCGACACGAGCTTTGCCATGGCGCTGGTGGCCGGCGCCACGCCGTGGATGCCTCCCACGGACTTTCCGCCGGCGGGACGCGGCGCCAGCCTGGTCGATCCGGTGGGCGCGCTGGTCTCGATCTGGCGCGGCGCCAACGATGACACGCCCGATGCGCAGGTGCCGCCGGGCCATTGGGTGTGGCACGAGTTGCATGCCACCGACGCGGACAAGGCACTGGCGTTCTATGAGCAGCTGTTCGGGCTCACCCACGATGCCACGTCCTCGGGGCATGGCGCGTATTACGTGCTCAAGGATGGCGACCACCGGCGGGGCGCCATCATGCAGGAGTCAGGCAGCGATGGTTCGTCGTTCTGGCTGCCCTATGTACTGGTGACCGATGTCGATGCCACGACGGCCAAGGCAGCGACGCTGCACGCCGATGTCCGCATGCCACCTACGGATATTCCTGGCATTGGTCGCTTCGCCATGGTGCGCGACCCACAGGGCGCGTCGTTCGCGCTATTCCTGCCACAGCACCCCTGACCCGACGATCCGCTGCAGGAGCGCATGAGCCAGATCGGCAAACCTCCCTGTGACAACGGCGTCATCATGTATGGCGAGGCGGCAGCGCCATGCTCTTCCGCATCGCGTCGCTGGACCCTGGTGGCGGCCGTTCTCGGCTCAAGCCTGGCCTTTATCGACGGCACCGTGGTCAATGTCGCGTTGCCGGCCATCCAGCGGGAGCTTGGCGCCACGACGTCGGACGCACAGTGGGTCATGGAATCGTACGCGTTGTTCCTGGCCTCGCTGCTATTGGTGGGCGGCGTGCTTGGCGATCGGTTTGGGCGTCGGCGCATCTTCATGATCGGCACGGCCTTGTTCACGCTCGCCTCGATCGGCTGTTCGCTCTCGACCACGGTGGGGCTGCTGATCGCCGCGAGAGCGGTGCAGGGCATCGGCGCGGCATTGCTGGTGCCGGGCAGCCTGGCCTTGATCAGCGCGACGTTTCCGCAATCGGTGCGCGGTGCGGCCATCGGTACGTGGTCGGCCTTCAGTGGCATCGCGGCAGCGATCGGGCCGGTCATTGGCGGCTATCTGATCGATCACTATTCGTGGATATGGGCATTCCTGGTGAATGCGCCCATGGGTATCGTGCTGCTTCTGCTCTGCGCGGCGAAGGTGCCGGAGAGTTATGGAAGTGGCGGCCACGACAAGATCGATGTCACGGGCGCATGCCTGGCGACGATCGGGCTGGCGGGCGTGGTGTTTGCCTTTATCGAGGCGCCGTTCCGGGGCTGGACGAACACCGCCGTATGGGCGGCATCCATCATCGGTATCGTCGCGCTGATCGGGTTCGTTCGCGTGGAGATGCGCAGCGTGGCGCCGATGTTGCCGCTCGGGTTGTTTCGCGAGCGCAATTTCACCGGCGCCAATGTGTTGACCTTGTTGCTGTATGCCGCGTTGGGCGGCAGCTTGTTCTTCCTTCCACTCGACCTGATCCAGGTGCAGGGCTATGGTGCCACGGCGGCAGGTGCGGCGCTGTTGCCGTTTATCGCCATCATGTTCGCGTTGTCCCGCTGGGCGGGCAGCCTGGTCGACCGGTTTGGCCCCAAGCTGCCGTTGGTGGTGGGGCCGGTGATCGCGGCCGTTGGCTTTGCATTGTTTGCGTGGCCATCCACCAACGGTAACTATTGGACGGCCTTCTTTCCCGCCATCTGCATCCTTGGCCTGGGCATGAGCATCACCGTGGCGCCGTTGACCACCACGGTGATGAATGCGGTGGGCGAGGAGCTGGCGGGCACGGCTTCCGGCATCAACAATGCGGTATCGCGCGTGGCGGCGCTGCTGGCGATTGCGTTGTTCGGCGCCGTGCTGACGCTGGCGTTCAACGCACATTTGAACCGCGTGCTGGCGACCCTGCGCGCGCCCGCCGATCTTGTCGGCGCCGTCATGGCGCAACGCGAGAAGCTGGCCGGCATCGTGATTCCCGACGGTTACCCGGGCGCGATAACGGACGCCTTGAAGCACGCCATCGGCATGTCGTTTGTCGCCGGCTTTCGCTGGGTGATGCTGCTATCCGCGGCGCTGGCATTGCTGAGCGCGCTCAGCGCCTGGATCTTCATCCGGGGAAAGCAGGGTGGGCGTGTGACGGCGCCGCCGCCGCAGGATAGCCCGGGCGTCGCTATTGCCTCGCCTCGATGCGCAGGCCACGCGGGGTGAGCCAGTGCTCGATGCCTTCGAACATGGCCTGCACGATCAACGCCAGCAGCGCGGCAGGCACGGCGCCTTCGAGAATCAGGCCGATGTTGTCCAGGCGAATGCCGGTAAGAATGGGCTGGCCGTAGCCGCCGGCGCCAATCAGCGCGGCAAGCGTGGCCGTGCCCACATTGATGACCGCTGCCGTCTTGATGCCGGCCAGTATCGATCGCGTCGCCATGGGCAGTTCCACGCGACGCAGGCGGACGTTTTCCGGCAGCCCCAGCGCGGCGGCCGATTCGCGCAGTTCGAGTGGTATGCCGACCAGTCCCGCATGGGTATTGCGCACGATGGGAAGCAGGCTGTACAGGAACAGCGCGGCCATGGCCGGCCAGGTGCCGATGCCCAGCAGCGGTATCATGAACACGAACATGGCCAGCGAGGGCACCGTCTGCAGGATGCCGGTGAGGCCGATGATCAGCTGGCCGGCGCGTTTCCAGCGCGCGGCCAGGATGCCCAGCGGAACCGCCAGCAGCACCGCCAGGCCCAGCGACAGCGCCACCAGCTTCACGTGCTCGACGGTTCGCTGCAGCAGGCGCCGCCAGAAGCCGGCGTCGCCGCCGCGCAGGGGCACGTCGAGAAAGCGTGCGGCGACGTCGCTTTCCTTCATGCCATTGAGTTTTACCTCGGCATTCATGCGTTGCATCGCCGCCATATCGATGCGTCCGCTCAGCGTGCGCAAGGCGGCGACAAAGGCCGGCGCGCTGCGTTCCAGCTGCAGGCGATAGAGGTACACCGCCTCATAAGGGGGAAAGTAGTGACGATCGTCGATCAGCGTGCGCAGGTGGTAATAGGGAATCTCGGCGTCGGTGCTGTAAAGATCGATGGCATCGACGGCGCCGCTGGCGACGGCGCGGTACGACAAGGTGTGGTCAAGCCCGCGCACTTGTGTCTGCGGCAGCCCATAGCGCTGCCGGATGCCTGGCCAGCCATCGGCGCGATCCATGAATTCATTGGAGAAGCCGAAGCGCAGCTGCGGATGCGACGCCAGGTCGGACATCCGCGTGATGTTGAGCTGCGCCGCCCGGTCCTCGCGCATGCCGATGGCGTAGGTATCGCTGAAGCCCAGTGAGTCGGTGATGCCGATGCCCAGCGGCAGGAGCTTCGCGCGCAGGGTGGCGATATCGGCATCGGGCGCCACGTCTTTCAACAATTCATGCGTGATGGTGCCGGTGTATTCCGGATAGACGTCGATATCGCCATGTTGCAATGCGGCCCACAGGATGCTGGTGCCGCCCAGCTCGCGCCGGTGGATGGCGTCGATGCCCGCCTCGCGCGCATGGATCCGCGCCAGTTCGCCCAGCACCACCGACTCGGTGAACTGCTTGGAGCCGATGCGTACCGGTGCGGCCCAGGCGAGCAGCGGCAGCAGGACAAGCACGGCAAACAGGGCGCGCCTCACGCGGAGGACTCCGGCAAATGCCGCTGCGCATGCAGGAAGCGGGTGACGAATGCATCGGCCGGTCGACGACGGAAATCCTCCAGGTCGCCGTCCTGTATCACCTTGCCTCCGCGCAGGAGTACCAGGCGATCGGCAAACCATGCCGCTTCGGCGAGGTCGTGGGTAACGACGATCACCGTCTTTCCCAGCTGGGCGAAGATGCGCTTGAGTTCATCCTGCAGCTCATGCCGCACCAGCGGGTCCAGCGCGCCCAGCGGCTCGTCGAGCAGCAGGGCATCGGGGTTCATCATCAGGCCGCGCATCAAGGCGACGCGCTGGCGTTGGCCACCGGACAGCTCGGCCGGATAGCGCTCCAGCAGGTCTGGCGAAAGGTGCGTCAGTTCGGCTAGCTCGGCCGCCCGCGCGTGAATCTGCGGCGCGCGCCAGCCCAGGTAGCGTGGCAGCAATGCGAGATTGCCCAGCACGGTGAGATGCGGAAACAGGCCGCCGTCCTGGATCACATAGCCGACCCGGCGACGCAGTGACAGCACATCGGCATGCTGGAGTATTTGGCCGCCCACCTTGACCACGCCCTGGTCGGGCCAGTCGAGCCCCAGCAGCAGGCGCAGCACGGTCGACTTGCCGGCGCCGCTGGTTCCAATCAAGGCCGTGGTGCTGCCGGATGCAAAGCTCAGGCTGACCTCGTCCAGCGCCACGAAGGAAGCGTAGCGCTTGCTGACCCGTTCCAGTGCGAATGCGGCGGGCGTCATCGCCGCGGTGCCGGACAAGAGCGGCTTCCGCACCGCGCGGCGAAGAAGCGTTGTTCGCGTGCCTGCGACATGGGCAAGGACTTTACCTCAACGGCCGACCGGCAGCCACGCCGTATGGACGGCTGGTCGCCACCACTGCGGGCTTCAGGCAGCGCGAGAAGCTTCCGTAGTCTTGACCATGTAGGGGGCGAGGGCGGATTCGTCGTCGCGCAGCGCAGTGCGCAGCTGCAGCAGATGGGCCAGCGCCGGCTGGCAGCTGGCGCGCACCAGAGGTAACGCCTGGGTGGTCAGCGTGATGGCATGCTCGATCGCATGGTCGGCCTGCTGCCAGCGGCTGGGATCGGGTTCGTCATACAACTGCGCCAGCTGCTGCACCGCCCGCCACATGGTTTCCAGCAAGGGCGGCGGCAGCTCCGCATGTTGCATGTCTTGCCGCAGCTCGATCACCGTGCGGCCGCAGTCATGCACGGCCAGGCCCCAGGCCAGCAGGCTGCGCGACTCCTCGCTGTCGGCTCGGGTGTGCTGCACGATCTGGTGGAACAGGTCGCGATTGACGCTTTCGAAGCGGTAGAGCAGTCCGTCCATCGGCGCCGTGGCGGCAAACGCCACCTGCCGGCGCAATTGCTGCAGTTGGCGCCGGCGCAACCATGGCGTGCCGACCAGGGCCGGCATCACCATGAACGCGCCGGCCGCAGCCATCAAGCCAAACAGCGACGCGATGGCGTCATTGATGAAGTGTTCCGGGTTGTACGTCATCGGGTTCTTCAACGCGAGGGTCAACACGAAACCCAGGGTGTAACCCGTGCCCACGCCGGGCAGGGTGGCGTTGCGCGTGGTCAGGTAGGGGCCGATCAGCAGCAGCGGCAGGGTGGCGAGAAACAGCATCAAGAACCCGTCGCTGCTCGGCAGCAGCCAGAACAGCACCGCATACGATGCCGCGGCGCCCAGCGCAAAGCCGATCCAGATATGGGTGGTGGCCGATAGCGGGGCTGGCGAAGTGGCCAGCAGGCCACTGAACAAGGTGGCCAGCAGCATGGCGGTGGTACCCGATGGCCAGTCGGTGGCCAGCCAGAACACGCCGAGTGCGAGCATGGTGAGGAAGGTGCGTACCACGGCGAACAGCGGTGCGGCATGGTCGTTGGCGCGCTTGAAGTGGACGCGCTCCACGTTGCCGGACAGGCGTCCCGCGGTTTCGCGCAGCGTCGCCTCCAGCGCGGCGAAGTCGCGCAATTCGCTGACGAAGCGGCGCAGCAGTGCGGTGCCGCAATCAAATTCCAGCAACAGCCCGGGGTCTTGCCGCAACTCCGTGCGCAGCTGCGCAGCCAGCACGGGTACCCCGGCTTCGCAGGCGTCCAGGCGGGCGATCAGTCGACGCGGTACGGTGCGCTCCGACGGTGATGGCGAAAGCGCCTCACCCACCGGTGCAAAGAGCTTGATCAATGCACCGGCGGTACGCGGATGGTGGTGGCGTTGCAGCCGGTTGATCAGGTGATGCAACGACTGGAAACTGGTGGCCGCTGCCATGTAGCGCAGGTTGAGCAGCTGCATGCGGCTGCTGCGCGCGCGTGCCTGGGGGTCTTCGAAGATCACCGAGGAACGCAGGTCTTCCAGTTGCACCGCGGCGCGCACGAAGCGCAGATGCGCCTGTTCCATCGCCGCACGCGGGATGCTTCCGCGCAGGCTGCCCCGCGCGAACGCGATGAAGTGCTCGTAGTGCTCGCGCACGCTCTGGTTGAGCACGTCGCGCAGGCGTTCGGGCAACACGATGTCGCTCACCAGTCCGGCCACGATGATGCCAAGCATCACCTCGCTGACGCGCATAGCCGCCGAGTCGAATACTGCCTGGGGATGGTTGACCACCGGCAACGCCACCACGGCAGCGGTATAGCCCGCCAGCACGAAGCCGTAGGACATGAAGTTGCGATAGAAAACGGCGCCACCGGAGCACAGCCCCACCCAAAGCGAGAGGCTGAGCAGGAACAGCTCGCGCTGCTGCGGAAAGGCGGTCATCAACAACAAGGCAAACAGGCTGCCGGCCACCGTGCCGATGGCGCGGTAAAAGCTCTTGGCCAGCACCATGCCGCTGTGCGGATGCATCACGATCGCCACCGTGATCATGGCCGTCGACGGCTGCTCCAGTTGAAACAGCATGGCCAGCCACGCGGCAAGGTAGAACGCCAGCAGGCACTTGAACACGAAGATCCATGCCTGGCGTTCGCCAGCGAGGAACTCGGCCAGCCAAGGCCAGCCGCGTTTCGAGGGTAGATCCGAAGATACCGCTGACATGCGGCCACTTTCCTTGAGGGTATAGCGCGCGATCAGCGACGGGTGGCGCGGCTCGCCGGCCAGCGCGGAAGACGAACAGGCGGCTGGCGAGCCATGATCGGATCGTGCCCATCGGCACGATGGGCGTCAGCCATTGGTTTCCGTGTACTGGGCCGGGCTTCTTGCGATCCCGATAAGCGTCAGTTTCTTGAGGCGATCGATCTGGTGAGGCAGGTCGGCGACGGTCGCCTGTTTGGCATCGAGCGGGGAATGCGACGATGCGACCAGGCGCGTACCGTCACAAAGCGTCAAGGTGACTCCCAGGGCGGTCCCAGGGGCTGCGCTTGCTTGATCCTGGCCGGACTTGGCGCAATAGGTATCGCCGCGAGGCGATGCGTCGTTGCCCAGTTCCACGACAAGCCGCGGAGCGGACTCTATCGACGGCGCTGCGCTGGCGTTCGGGATGGCGCGTGCGATCTGTTCACTGGAAGCGTTTGGCAACTGGCCACGAACCTCGATGGGCAGGCTGGGCATCGCTTTCTGCCAATGGTAGACCGTGTCGTCGGTGGTCGCCCAACGCGCATCCACGGTCGCGTGGCAAGCGGTCAGTGCGAGGGTTACCGTCGCCGCGCATGCAAGAAGAAGAGGGGGGCGAGCTGCAGATTTCATGATGGGGTATCTCACTTTGGGATGGAGAGAGAAAAGGCGCGCCGCGACGTCACTCGTTGATGCCGAGCGGCGATCAGAGGGCAAGCCGAGGACTGCGACGCCACGGTTGCGTGGGTCGAGTGAGGTGTCCTGCCGGGTCAACGGGATCAGGTCACGGATTGGCCGCGCGAAGGTCGCGGCCCCGCGGCACTACCGGTGCTGATTCCTTGGGTTCGCCCGAATGGCAGTCAGCACATGGCCGCATGCGATCGCCTCGGGTCGAGGTCGTCGTCGAAGCCCTGGGTATCGCGTCAAGCAAGGGAGGGATGTTGCGAGATCAGCTGACCGCAGGTGCGGCGCGGTCGGAGCAGAGACAGTCATTGCTCTAGTGCTACGAGATTTGCGAAGGCGACAGTGTTATGGATTCGTTGCCCTGGATATATCGTTGCCGATGACCGTCACACGGTCCTGCCGATCCCCAATCGCAGGCATGCATGCACGGCCGTGGCCTCAGCTATCGGCAGTCGGTTCGGATTCCCACGGCGCACCGGCCTCCCAGCGCTCCACCAGCAGGTCGATGAAAGCGCGGGTGCGGGGAGTGAGGTGCCGCTTGCTCGGGTAGGTCAACCGGATCGGGTCGGGCGGCGGGCGATAGGCGCGCAGCACTTCAACCAGCGTGCCGGCGCGCAAATCGTCGCCGACGATGTAGTTGGCCAGGTGGGCCAGGCCGAACCCCGCCAGCGCCGACTCGCGCATCGCCTCGGAACTGTCGATGTTCATGCGCCCGGGGCCCTCGTAGATATAGGGGCCGTTGGATGTCTGCAGGCGCCAGGCGCGTGGTCGCTCGGCGTTGAGGTACACGATGGTGTCGTGGTCGGCCAGGTCCTGCGGGGTCTGTGGCATGCCGCGCCGAGCCAGGTAGTCCGGCGAGGCGCACACGATGAATTGCTGCCAGGCCACGGTGCGCGTGAGGATCAGCGAATCGTCCTTGGGGGCGCCGATGCGGACCGCAATGTCGAAACCCTCTTCGACCAGATCCACGAAGCGGTCGGTGAACCACAGCTCGGCGCGCAGTTCGGGCCACTGTTTCAGGTAGGCATTGATCACCGGCAGGATGTGGCGCTGGCCGAAAGACGGCGGCGTCATCAGCTTGAGCGTGCCGGTCGGCCGGCTACGACGCAGCGCCATGGTGGCGTCCACGTCTTCCAGATCGTCCAGGATCTGGCGCCAGCGGTCGTATACGACCGCGCCCTCGTCGGTCAGGCTCAGCTTGCGGGTGGTGCGATTGAGCAGGCGCACGTCCAGCTGGGCTTCCAGCCGCACGATGCTTTTGCCGACGGCGGAGCGCGTCAGTCCGAGCGACGTCGCGGCGGCGGTGAAGCTGCCTGTCTTCACCGCCGCGACGAACGCGGTGATATCGCCGAATCTGTAGGGTTCCATGATCGTCACCTCAAGCCCTTCACGCCATCACCAGCGGGATGGCGCAGGCCTTGGATGTGGACTCAGGCTTTCTTGAGGAAGCAGACCTTGAGCACGAGGCCCTTGATCTTGTCGGAGTTGCCTTCGATGTGTTCCGGATCGCCGTCCACCAGGCGGATGTTGCGGATCACCGTGCCCTGCTTGAGGGGAATGGAGGAGCCCTTGACCTTGAGGTCCTTGATGACTACCACGGCATCGCCGCTGTTGAGCGTGTTGCCGTTGACGTCGCGCACCACCAGGTCGGCTTCTTCCGCCTGCACGGCCACCATGGGCCATTCGTGCGCGCAGTCCGGGCAGATGTAGTTGCTGCCGTCAGGGTAGGTGTTTTCCATGCCGCAAACAGGGCAGGCCGGAATATCGGAAGTAGACATAAAAGGTGATCCAAACGGTGCGAAAAACTCGAATTATAGAAGGTCGGGCAGTGAGTGACCGGGATATCGCGACGCCCTAAAGCAGCACTTGTCGCGTCTGGGCGAGGAACTGGTGAATGTCATCCTCCGTCTTGGTGTCGATCATATACACCGGCCGCTGGCCATTCGGGCAAAGCAGCCGCGGTGTCGTGCCGAACAGCCGGCAGATCAGCGGGCGTTCGCCATACACTTCGCAACCGTGCTTGCCCAGATAGGGGCAGCTCAGGTCGGCCAGTGCAGCGGCATGTTCGGCATCGGTCTTGATGGGGAGCCGCGCGACCTCTTCCGAGGACGCCGTGACCGGTCCGCAGCAGTCGTGGCAACCGACGATGCAGGTGAACGACGGGATGCGCTGGCGCAGCTTCTCGATCTTCCGGTCATTGGGCGTCATGGCGCGCCTCTCCTCGATGCAAAACATTCTTGATGCTGATGGGCGATGTCATTCGGTCTTGACCTCGGCGATGGTCACCGTTGCATCGACCAGTTGCCGCGACAGCGCCAGGGCGGCCTCGTAATCGTTGACGAAATACAACGCGCCCTCGCTCGGGTTCAACGCCATCTGCTGGATGACCCGCTTGGGCTGCGGCTGCAGGCCCGAGACGATCAGCACGATGCCGCGGCGACGGCAGCGTGCCAGCAGCGTCTGCAGCGCATGCACGCCGCTGGCGTCGATGATAGGCACCAGCCGCATGCGCAGGATGAAGACCTTGGGCGGCAGGCGAAACTGATCGAGCAAGTCGTCCAGCCGGTTCGCCGCGCCAAAGAACAACGGCCCGCTGATCTGGAATACCTCGACGCCCGGCGGCAGCCGTTCGCGCTGGGTAGCGTCGTCGCCCGCTGCCCGCTCGTCGCCGTTCTCGTCCAGCAGGTGGATGCCGGAATTGACCTCCACCACCTCGGCCATGCGGAACATGAAGACAAAGGTCGCCACCACCAGGCCGACTTCGATGGCCAGGGTGAGATCGAAGAAGACGGTCAGCCCGAAGGTCAGCAGCAGCACCAGCCGGTCGCCCTTGGGCGCTGACAGCGTGTGACGGAAATGCTCGACCTCGCTCATGTTCCACGCCACCACCAGCAGCACCGCGCCCAGCGCCGCCAGCGGCACGAACTTCATCAACGGCGCCAGCACCAGCATGAACAGCAGCAGGAAGACGGCATGCATCATGCCGGCCACGGGCGACCGCCCGCCGGCGCGAACATTGGTCGCCGTGCGTGCGATGGCGCCGGTGGCCGGCAGGCCGCCAAACAGCGCGGAACCGATATTGGCCACGCCCTGGGCGACCAGCTCGCCGTTGGAGCGATGCCGCCCACCGATCATGCCGTCGGCCACTACGGCCGACAGCAGCGATTCGACACCGGCGAGAAAGGCGATGGTGAACGAGCTGGGCAGCAGTTCCCGCGTGCGTTCGAAGGGGATATGCGGGAAAGCAAAAATCGGCAGGCTCGACGGCAATCCGCCGAAGCGACTGCCGATGGTTTCGGCCGGCCAGGCGAGGCTCACGCTGAGTGCCGTGCTGATTACCAGGGCGATCAGGAAACCCGGCCAGTTGGGCCGCCAGCGCCGCAGGACCACGATTACCGCAAGGCTGATGAGCGCGATGGCGACGGCCGTGGGTTGGGTGCTCGGCAGATGTTCCGCATAGGCGGTCCAGCGCTCGAGAAAATCGGCGGGCACGCTGGCCATGGTCAGTCCAAGCACATCCTTGACCTGGCTGGAGAAGATGCTCACCGCGATGCCCGCGGTAAATCCGGTGATCACCGGCTGCGGCATGTACTTCATCAAGGTGCCCAGCCGCAGCAGCCCGGCGCCGATCAGCATCAGGCCGGCCAGCAGGGTGCACAGAATCAGGCCGCCAAAGCCGAACTTCTGGATCACCACGAACACCACCGGGATGAAGGCCGCGGTCGGGCCGCCGATCTGCACGCGCGAGCCGCCCAGCGCCGAAATGAGGAAGCCGGCGATGATCGCCGTATACAGCCCTTTCTCCGGCGAGGTACCGCTGGCGATCGCCAGCGCCATGGCCAGCGGCAACGCCACGATGGCCACGGTCAGCCCCGCGACGGTATCGGCGCGCAAGTCGTTCCAGCCGTAGCCGCCGCGCAGCACGGTGAACAGCTTGGGCACGAACAATTGCGCGTACTTCCTGGCGGCCCTGGCGTCCATCGATGCCCTCGGTCGAAGTTCCCGACATGATAATGCTATTATCATCCAACGCATCTTTCATGTAAGTCGACGTCACATATCCATGCCCATCGAAAATCGCACGGCTCGCCTCACCATCCTGATCGACCCGCGCAAGAAGGCGGTCTTCGAACGCCTGTGCAGCGAGGAGGACGCCACCTCGTCGCAGGTCGTGCGGCGCTTGATCCGGGACTACATCGAGCAGCGCACCGGGCGCCCGTGGCAGCCCGAGGACGACCAGGCCGAGACGGAATCGTCGGTGCAGAGCGCGCATGTCCGCGGCCGCTAAGTCCGCCGGCGCCGCGTCGCGCGCGGTCGCCGGGAAAAGCGCCTCGCAGGTGATGGCCGGGATCGGCGCCGAGCAGATCGCCTTCCTCGGCGAGTACGAAGCCAGCACGAAGGACAAGCAGGTATTCGTGCAGATCCTGTGCTGGCCTACCGTCGCCACGGCGTGGCCGCTGCTGACCCAGGCCGCCAAGGCCCTGCGCGAGCAGCGTGGCGACACCACCATGCTGAGCGCGCCCAAGGGCGACCCGTCCTGGATGCACGGCGTGGCGCCGCAGCTTGGCCTTCCGCTCGAACGCGACCTTGGCGCGGCGGAAAGCACGCTGGCGACGCTGATTCGCCGATTGCCGGTCCGCTTCGCGGTGGCGGTCGTGGAGCATGAGGCTGGCCAGAACCAGGCATCGGATGCGTTGCGCTATCGCTCCTTGCTGTCGGGATGCCTGACCGCCTATAGCAACTACCTCAAGAGCACGAAGCAGACGGCGTGCCGCCTAGTGATCGCGCCGAACCAGGACCCGTTGAAAAACGAGATGCAGCAGCGGGTTTATCACGAAGTGCTGCCACATCTGGACAGCACCTCCCGGCTAGGTCCCCTCGAACTCGCGTTCTGGTCCGAAGCGACGGTGCCGGTGCCCTTGGAAATGGCCCAATTGGCCGCTGCCGCGGTGGGACGCCATGTCCAGCACCCCACCCCCGCAAGCCCGATCTTCGAGACGATTCGCGCGCATCTGGCGCCGCCCTCGCGTTTTCACTCGCTGAGTCGGCCAACCCGTCGCAAGTAAGCGTGGCGGTGCGCAATGCCAGGGGGGGGGGGACGCTCAGGCCAGGGTGACGCTGACCCCTGCGGCGCGTAGCGCTTCGGTCATTTCCTTGGGGGCGCTGGTATCGGTGATTACCTGGTGAAGCCGGGTCACCGGCGTGATGACCGACAAGCAGCGTTGGCCAAGCTTGCTGGCGTCCAGGACGGCGATGGTTTTGCGTGATACGCGGATCATCAGCGCATTGAGCGATGCTTCCAGCGGGTCGGGAGTGGTCACGCCTATGGCTGGGTCGAGACCGTCGACGCCGAGGAATAGCCTGTCGGCAGACAGCCGGGCCAGCGTCTGCTCGGCATCCGGGCCGACCAAGGAATACGACGTTTGACGCAACAGGCCGCCCAGCATCATCACTCGTATCTGGGGCAGGTCGGATAACTCCAGCGCAATGTTCAGCGCATTGGTGATCACGGTAAGCGATTCGAACTGCAGGTGGCGGATATGCCGCGCGATTTCCACCGTGGTCGAGCCCGAATCGAGGATGATCGTTTCGCCATCGCGGATCATTCCAGCGGCTGTCCGCCCGATGCGCAGCTTCTGCGCATGCCAGCGGGCTTCCTTGATGTTGAGTGGTGTGTCGCTCGCGGATGGCTGGACTATCGGCAGCGCGCCCCCGTGCGACCGGGTGAGCGCGGCGGTCCGAGCCAGTGCTTCCAGGTCGGCCCGGATGGTCACTGTCGACGTGTTGAACTTTGCGGCGAGTTCCTCGACGGTGGCGCGGCCCTGCTTCTCCACGTAGTCGACGATCAGGCGTCGGCGTTCGGCCAGCCGCGGGCGTCGAAAAGGCGTTGCGGCTTGGTCTTGGCTCATAACGTGTCGAAAAGTCTCGTCTGGGCGTCATGGTACCCCCTGCCGAGAATCGCGCCCGATAGCCGGCTCTTGCATTGACGGGCACCCAACTCCAGCGCAACGCGTTGGTGCCGTCCCGTGCACAGCGTATCGGTGCTGTCCTTTGCCATGGCTTGCATTGACGCGCGGATGCGGGCACAGCGCCGCAGCATTCTTTTCGCCTGGGCCGATGCCCCCATCGATCGCAGAAAAGCCGCCGGCATCGGTACGACAGGCGCCACAACAGGCACGCGGAAGCGACCGCTGCCTGAATTTTCGTAACCTTTCGAAATCAATTTTGTAAGTTATTTCTTATTTTGATTTGGCCGAAAATGCCACTTGAATGTTTCGTATTCCTATGTAATCTAGCGAAACTTGCAGTAATGGCAAGTAAACGAAAGTTTTGATCGTGCTGGCGATTCGGTGCGCCTGGGCATGGGGACAGCCGCCCATTTCGGTAAGTAGCTGCGGGGTAAGGGGTTAGCCAGCGGCGCTCGCGGGATCGGAACGCTTGAGCCGGAGTTTTCGCAAGGGTGAGGAAAGGGCTGCTGGAAGGGGAGCGTTGCCAGCCAGCACAAGCGCCTGCGACGAGGGAAGAGGACCTTTCCGCAAGGCGTCTGCAAACCATAGGGAGAGGGACGTCTATGAAGGCTGAAAGGAATGCTTGTCTTGCCCTTCGAGGCAAGAGCAGGACGTTGTTGTCGGCATCCATTGGCAAGTCACTGATGGCATTGCGGATGGCATGGATGATGGGGGGATTGGCCTTCGCGGGAGCAGCCTGGGCACAGGCCGGCACGCCGGAGACCGCAAGCGGGAAGGCAAGCGCGACGCTCGCGGATCCGCAACAAAGTTCCACCTCAAGCGACCAGGCCGCCACGCCGCCAGCAGATGCCGCCACACAGGCATCGAAGAAGAAGGCGGTGCAGCTCGAGCAGATCACCGTGACCGGCACCAACATTCGTGGCGTGGACATGGAGACGGCACTGCCGACCATCACTATTACCCGCGACGATATCCAGCGGCAGGGTTTCGCCACGGTGGCCCAGCTGCTGCAGAACATTTCGGTTGCCGCCACGCCAGATATGAGCCGGGCGGATGCGGGGTCGCTGGGGCCCAATCAGGGCGGCAGCTTCATTGACCTGCGCGGGCTCGGTGCGATGCGTACGCTGGTGCTCGTCAACGGCGAACGCATCGGCGCCACGCATGGTGGCTACACCGATGTCAGCGTGGTGCCGACCTCGATCGTCGACCATATCGACATCCTCACCAGTGGCGCTTCGGCGGTCTATGGTTCGGACGCCATTGCCGGCGTGATCAATATCGTCACGCTCAAGAAATTCGATGGCGTGGAGATCGATACCTACGACGGCCAGTACATGCCGCACGCGGATGGCCGGCAACAGCAGTACAGCCTCACGGCCGGCAAAAGTGGCGACAAGGGATCGCTGGTGTTCAGCGCCTCGTACCAGAACAGCGGCCTGGTATGGGCCGGCGACCGCCCGTGGTCGGCCTATCCCTATACCAATCATTACCCCTATTTCGGCCTCTCCTATGTGCCGCTCGATGGTGGCGTGATCAGCGGTGCTCCCGGCTACCTGTTTCCGGATGGCAAGAGCCATACTTTGGTGCTGAAGCCCGGCGGCGATTCGCGCAACATCGCTGACTACTACCGCGTAAAGCCACAGACGTTCGACCCGGTCACCGGCATGATCAACAGCCCCGCTGACGAAGGGGGCTATATGTACAACCACAACAGCGGACACCAGGCCACGCTATGGAGTCCGAACAAGACCAAGAATCTCTATCTCGATGGCACCTATCACCTGACGGACAACCTCGATGCCCATCTGAACCTGGGCTACAACGAAAGCATCAACGGCGGCGTAGGCAGTCCCAGCGCGGTCTACAGCGGATTCTCGCCGAACCCGGACTATCCGGTCACCCTGGATGCGCACAGCTACTACAACCCGCTCAACGTGGCCGGCCAGACGCCGACGTCATTGCGCATCAACCGGTTCCTGCCCGAGTACCTCTACAGCAACGACAACACGTCGAAGAACTACCGTTACAGTTTCGGTCTCGATGGTCACTTCGGCATCGGCGAGCACCAGTTCCACTGGGACGCCTATTACTACGACAGCAAGATCCGCGTCGTAGATATCCGCGAGGGATATTTCAACCTGATCAAGCTGACCCAGGCACTGGGATCGTCGTTCATGGGGGCGGATGGCGCGGTCCATTGCGGTACGCCCAGCCAGGTGATTAGCGGATGTGTGCCGTTCAATCCGCTCGGTCAGGTCACCCAGCAGATGATCGACTACTCGCGCATCAACTACGAGGAGCGTACCGGTTACGACCAGAAGGTGGCCGCGTTCGATTTCGGCGGAGACATCTACGAGCTTCCCGGCGGCAACCTTACCTTTGCGGCGGGCCTGCAGCATCGTTCCGAGGCTGGTTTCGACGACACCGACCCGGCGGCCTACGCAGGTTATTCCAGTGCGTATGCGGTCGCTCCCAACAGTGGCCGTTTCAATCTCAACGAAGGCTACATGGAGCTTTATGCGCCGCTGCTGAAGGACCTTCCCGGCGTGCAGAGCCTTGCCATCGACGTGGCGCGGCGCTGGTCCCACTACAGCAATTTCGGCGGCACGCAGAACAACTCGTTCAAGTTGACCTGGAAGCCGATCGACGACCTGATGCTGCGCGCCAACTACAGCACCAGCTTCCGTGCCCCGACCATCAACGATCTATACCAGGGGCTCTATCTGGCTGGCGGTTTCACCGATCCCTGCGATGCGGTTTATGGATCGTCGCAGTACGGCGCCAGCGCCGCTGTCGCGCAGCGTTGTGCCGCCGGCTTTGCCGGCCTGCAAAGCGTGCCGGCCAGCTTCCGGCAAACCGACGCAAACGGCGTGCCGGTCACCGGGCCGGGGGCGGGTGGCGTCACCAATACCTATAACGGCGGCAACCCCAACTTGCGACCGGAAACCTCGTACAACGGCGACATCGGCCTGGTCTACAGCCCCGCCTGGCTGCCCGGGTTCAATGCCACCGTGGATTGGTGGAGCTACAACATCCGCCATTTGATCACCGGCATCAGCAACGACCAGGTGCTGGCCGATTGCTATCAGTTCGGCATCACTTCGGCCTGCTCGCAGTTCCAGCGCATGGGTGGGTCGGGCCCGCTCGCCGGCCAGATCATCAATCTGATGAACCTGGAAACGAACGCCGGCTGGGAGAAGGAGCGCGGCTGGGATTTCGGAGCCAACTACGCATTGCCGGAGACGCGCGCCGGCAAGTTCACCGTAGGCATGCAAGGTACTTATCTCTCCAGCTTCAACATGCTGCCGGCACCGGGCGCAGCGGTTAACTACATGGCAGGCCTGTACAGCAGTTGGCGCGTGCGCGGCAGCGTCACGATCGGCTGGACCTGGCACGATTTCGGCGCGAACTGGACCGCGCGTTATTTCTCACCGTTCAAGGGCGGCTGCGCGTATCCGCCACCCGATTCCCCGCATCCAGGATTCCCTTGCACCGTGCCGGACTATTACGCGCCGGGCTCGGGCCCCACGCCGCTCACGCAATACCCATCAGCCACCTTCAACGATATGCAGGTGCACTGGAACACGCCGTGGAAGGGCACGATATCGTTCGGCGTCAACAACATCTTCAATCACGTCGGGCCATACATCTATGGCGGTGGTTTCAACGGCGGAACCGATAGCTACTTCGACTACAGCGCGTCGTACGACATCGGCCGCTATGTCTACCTGCAGTACCAGCAGAAGTTCTGATGGAGCGGTCGCCCGGTGCCTGCCGGGCGACCGCGCGAGGCGCGTATTTATCGGGAATTGACCATGAGATCGCCGAGTCGCCTGACTGGTCCCTTGTTGTTGGCCATGTCATCCATCGCATTCGCCTCGAACACACCGGGGAGCTATACCCACTACGCTTTCGACCCCAGCGCGGGCGATCTCAAAGCGGTGGACTTCGGTATGACGGTGGAGAGCGATCCGGGGTATCGAGCCAACGTGTTCTGGAGCAACCAGTTCAGTCTGGTTGGCGGGCAGGGTGGCTACACCGGCATGCAGAGCAACGGCGGCGAGAAGCGTATGTTCCTTTTCTCGCTGTGGAATGCCACCGAGGCGAAGCCGGGCAGTTCGGGCAGCTATTGCCTTGACTTTGGCGGTGAAGGAGTGGGCAAGAGCTGCCGCATGGCACACGAGTGGCAGGCCGGGCACACCTACCGTTTCCACCTGGCATTCGAGGGCGACCAGTGGCTGGGTGTCACCGTTACCGACATGGCCACGCGCCAGTCTTTCAAGCTCGGCAGCATCCGCGCGAACGCGAATGATATTTCGCCCAGAGGCATGGTGGATTGGACGGAGTATTTCGAGTGGAACGCCGCGAACTCGGCGTGCAATAACCAGCCCTATAGCCGCGCGGTGTTCGCGTTGCCAAGCGGCGACGATGGTCGCGCCATCGCCAGCATTTCGGCCATGCAGCCCAGCAAGAGCTGCGCCAGCTATACGGAAGTCGTCAGGACTGCCAACGGCAGCGTGCAGCGCAATGCCATCGGCAATTCATCGCGTGGGCCGGTGAGCGGTGAAGGCGGCCGCTGCATGGAAGCAAGGCAGGGCCCGGATGGCCGTGCTCCAGTGGTGGCGGTCGCTTGCCATGGCAGCGTTGGGCAGGCGTGGGTCTACGCGGTGGACCGCACCTTGAGGCTGGAGGACAACACCTGCCTGGATGTCGCCCCCGGTGCGACAGCAATGGTGGTCACGTCCAAGTGCACAGGCGATGCCGGCCAGCAATGGGACGCTGCGGATGGACAGCTGCGCAACAGTCGGAGCGGGTTTTGCCTCGCGGCGCACCCGGCGGGCGCGCCGTTGACCATGCAAGTTTGCAGCGGGATGCCGGCGCAACACTGGCAACTGCCATCGAGCAGGGGTTCTGCCGCCACCGGTAGTTAAACGCTGCTTTGGGTAGTGGGGAGCTTCCTTGCCTGCGGGCATGTTTCACGGTTCCTGGCCCGAAAAAGAAGACGCCCTGAAAGCACGCGGGGCAGCGGTTTCAGGGCCTTTTTACTCCGAATTTTGATCGGGGTGACATGATTCGAACATGCAGCGCCTACATCACGATCGTCGTCCAGAGCCACGCCGTTTGCCCGATGCAAGCGGTGTTGCGTATTTACTTGGACAATTTTTGGATATCTACATGGCAACAATTATCCGACGCGGCGACCTTCAGTGGCAGCCCTGTCGTCGATTTGATCTACGTCGAGAGCAACAACCTGGGGGCAGTCGATGTTTCGGCGCTCATCGAGGCGGCGTGCAGTGCAACGTGGATGTGGATCATGTGCGGCCGCTAAGCCGGTTTGCGGCCAGTTCGCCGCTTAACACGGCAGCTTCGACGCCAGCGTGTGCAAAGTAGTCGCCTGCAAGATAGATTCCTTTGGGCATTTCGGCGTGCAGGGAATTCAGTGTTCCGTAGTGTCCCGGTCCCGCGATGGACAGGCCGCGCTTGTAGCGGAACAGGTGCACGAACGTGGGGTCTGGCGCAGCACCGAATACTTCCGTGACAGCCATGACGGCCTCGCGCTTGATGTCATCGTCTGACATGTGTGCGAGGGGGGGCGTGTAGAAGTAGACACCGACCGCTTCACCCCCTGGCGGTACCGCGTTGGGATGGCGCCGGCTTTGGAGGACACAAGCGCCCCAGTTGCGAAGGTCATTGGCGGGCAAGGCGACACTGACCGGGAAATTGGGCCACGGGTTCCTTGCATAGGCCACCTGTACATGGGCGTATTCGGAGTACAGGCATTCCCGCAGCTTCCTGGTCGATTGCGGCTGAGCGACCTCTTCAAGCAAGGCAGCGCTTACTCCTGGCTCGGACGCCAGGATCACGGCGTCGACATGATGGGCTTGGCCGCCGGCACTTACTTCGTATCCATTTCCACTCGGACGGACTGATTCGGCCGGACAGGAGAGTCGAAGGTCAAGGCCTGATGATCCTTCGATCAACCAGTCGCAGATCTGCCCCATGCCGTTGGGCGGCACCATCAACGCCAATTTGTAGAACTGCTGGATGATTGCCTGGTAAAGCGGGGTTGAGAGCCAGTCCATCGGGACTCCATAAAGAAAGCCCATGTAGGGCACGGTGATGTAGTTGTGCCCCTTCTCGCCCAGCACCCGGAGGGACCACTGTTCGAGGTTCTCGCCTTTGTCGAATTTGGCGAGCTCGGCGCCATCGAAACAGGACTTGGGACCCTTTGACAACAACTGTCCCACGACACCCAAGGAAATGCGGAGCTTGTCCGCGATGCTGAAGACGGGAAGCTTGAGAAAGCTTAGAACTTGGTCGAAGTCCACGGTGTAGCGCTGTCGATCCCAGTCCACGACGTGGGTCTTGGCATCCCATGGCACCAGATCCTTGTAGTGATCGAGTTCCTTCAGGATCGCGTTGGTGCGGGGATAGATGCCCCCCATCAAGAACAGCGCACCCGAGCCAAGATTGAATCCATCGCGTTGGACCTGGCTGGTTCGGCCTCCCACGTGATCCTGGCTTTCGAACAGGATCACATCGTGACCGTATTTCTTGAGCTTGTAGGCGGCGGTGCAGCCGGCGGGGCCACCACCAATGACGGCAACTTTCATGATTCTCCCCTCTGGATGAATTGCTGTGGGTTGTGGCAAAACGAACGGTCAATCTTTCGCGGCCAGTGCGGACACGTCATCGATGGGTGGTGGGGTGTTCAGTTTTGACAGGGCATGAAGCGGGTAGCGCGCGAGAATGTCGTTCACCACCAGGCGCGCCACCTCAGCACAGGAAGCGGTGCCGCCCTGGGCCCACGGCTTGACGCCATCGCCAACATTCCAGAGGTTGCCGATCGGCGTGTTTCGGGGCAGGTCATATCCGGACACGGCGCGCTGGGCAGGCCAATCATGGGCGGTTACGTCGACAGCGATGATCCTGGCCTGTTCAAAGCCCGGGAACTGTTCGCGGAGGTCTTCAATGAGCAGGGCCTGCTCGGCTTCCACATTGAATTCGCCACAAGGTGGATGAGGCACCGATGCACCGCAGTAGAAGTACCACCCGGATGGTGCGCGCTGGAGTTCTGGCGCACTGAAGTTGGCCGCATAGACCATACGCCGCGTTTTGCTGAACAGGGCCAGTCCCGAGAAGTTGGCAAGCGGTTGGGTGCTGGCGAAATGAACGGTGATGATGGCGGCTGGATGGGTAGCATTGCGGACCTCCTGTGCGTACCCGTCAGGGAAGCGGCCTTCGCCAGCGAGCTGCACGGTCTGAAGAGGGCCTGCATTGCTGATCGCCACCTTGCATGACACGGTCTTCAGTTCGCCGTTGCTTTCAACAACGGCCCCGCTGACACGGCCATCGGGGGCGAAGGTCAGATGTTTGACCGTCGAGTTGAGCCAGATCTCGCCGCCCTTGTCGGTCACCACCTTGGCCAGGGGTTTCCACACTTCGATCGTTCCACCTGGTGGAAGTCCGAACTTCTTGAAGGATGTGTCCGTGGAAAAGTAATGCAGGAAAACGTCGGCAAAGAAGATCTGCGCGTTGGCCGCAAACATGGCGCCGAGCACGTTGTCGAGAAGATGGTGCACCGCCTCGTTTCGCGTGAAGCGGCCAATCCATGAAGACACGGACTGGCCTTTCTTGGGGCGTAGCGGCGGGATCAGCTTGGTAATGCCCGACAAGATGCCGGGAGCGACATTACGCAACCAACCGAAGAAGCCTTCCGAGACGTTGATGTCCTTCTTGCCGACACGAAGCACGGTCGATGCGCGGGGAGGAACGTAAAGATCAAGCGGAAGACCAAGATCTTCGTAGGTCTTCGCTACCGCGCCGTCCCGTTCGATGATCAATGCACCGGTGTTGCAAAGAAAGTCGCCCACTTTCCTTGTTGAAGCACGGCCGCCGATGCGATCGAGCGATTCCACCAGCAGCGTTCGATAGCCATGGGCAGAAAGCCTTGCCGCAGCACACATGCCGCCAGCACCGGCACCGATGACCAGTGCATCAAAGTTGGATGGATCCCTTTGCATAACGTCCTCCCGAATCAAGTGAGGTAGGGCGGGAAAGCGAATGTCGCGTGCATCGCACTTGCCGCGATTGGTTCGTCTTGGGCCGCCACACCGTTTGGTGCCGTGCAGCAGGTCGCGACGAGTTCCTTTTCTGATGGCGATGCTCGTATGTCCCTTGCTTTCCTTGTGCGATGCACAACAAGTGGCATGACGAAATCGTTGACATCCCCTTCGTGTCGGCGCACGTTTCGCGCCAGATACAAACCGTACAGTCGGTCGGTATTGTCTGCAACAGGGCTTCGTTTACTTCATCGGGAGGGTTCAATGAGACTGCATGGCAAGGTGGCAATCATCACCGGCGCGGCGACCGGTATCGGCAACGCGATCGCACAAGCATATGTGAAGGAAGGCGCCAAGGTCGTGATCGCCGATGTCAAAGGTGCCGAGGACGCCGCCGCGAAATTCGGCCATGACACCGCGCTTGGGGTGGTCACCGATGTTTCCAGTCCCGAAAGCACGAAGGCCATGGCAGAGGCCGCGCTCAAGCATTTCGGGAAAATCGATGTGCTGGTCAACAACGCGGGTATCTTCACCGGCCTCAACTACGTTCCGCTGGAGAACATCTCCGTCGCGGATTGGGACAAGCTCTATGCGGTCAACGTGAAAGGCCCCTGGCTGTGTACCAGTGCAGTCTCCCATGCGATGCGCGCCGGCGGCGGTGGACGGATCATCAATATCGCTTCGGTCATCGCGCATATCGGCGCTCCCTTCATGCTGCACTACGTGTCGAGCAAGGGCGCTGTTGCCGCCATGACACGTGCCATGGCCCGCGAATTCGCGGTCACCAAGTCCAAGATCACGGTCAACGCCATTTCGCCTGGCTACACCCATTCGGCCAATGCGGTGGCCAACACGGCCCAGCACGAACAATTCGAAGGCGTCTCGGCATCGATGCGCGCCATTGATCGCCCGCAGGTACCCGAAGACATTGCCGGCGCCGCGCTGTGGTTGGCCAGCGACGAGGCGTCCTATGTGAATGGCCAGAACATCGTGGTGGACGGCGGCATCTACATGAGCCTCTGATCCTGACGGTGGCTTGGTCGCCATATCGCGAAATCAAACCAGGGAGCGAATCCTGTGAACGCAAGCCTGAAACCCGCAGTAGATACCGCCAACCTTCGCAGCAAGAACCTGATTGGTGGCAAGTGGAAAGACGCCCATTCCGGTCAAACGATCGCTGTTGAGAATCCTGCCAACGAAAGCATCCTCGCCTATGTGCCACAAGGCCAGGCGGAGGACATCAATGAAGCCGTGAAGGTAGCGCGCGCCACATTCGAGTCGCCGGCTTGGCGCAAGATCCGCCCGATCGACCGTGGTCGCCTGCTGGAGAATATTGCGCGCAAGGTTGAGGAACATGCCGACGAGCTGGCTTACCTGGAGTCCTTGGACACGGGCAAGGCGGTCTCTTTCGCCAAGGTGATCGACTTGCCCTCCACCATCGATGTCTTCCGCTATATGGGCGGATGGTGTTCCAAGCTCGGCGGCATCACGCCGCCGATTTCCTTCGACGGCAAGGAATACCACGCTTACACTCGTCGTGAACCGATCGGGGTCGTCGGTGCCATCACACCATGGAATTACCCATTGGCATTGGGCTCCTGGAAGATCGCCTCGGCGCTGGCCGCCGGTTGCACCGTGGTGATGAAGCCCACAGAGTTGACGCCCCTTAGCACGCTCCGTTTGGCAGAGATTTGCCTTGAGGCAGGACTGCCGGAAGGCGCGCTAAACATCGTCAACGGCTATGGCCATGAGGCGGGCGAGGCGCTGGCACGCCATCCGGATGTCGACAAGATCACTTTCACCGGTTCCACGGTTGTCGGCAAAAAGATCGTCGAGTACGCACTGGGCAACATGAAGCGCGTGACGCTCGAGCTTGGCGGCAAGTCACCAAGCATCGTGTTTGGCGACGCGGATCTCGACCAGGTGGGTCTCGGTGCGGCACTCGCCGTTTTCTTCAACTCGGGACAGATCTGTTTCGCTGCCAGCCGATTGCTGGTGCAGGAAAGCGTCTACGACAAGGTCGTGGAAGCCGTAGCCGCCGTGGCCTCCCAGTTCAAGGTGGGTAATGGCCAGGAGCCGGACACCTTGTTGGGGCCGCTGGTGTCACGTAAGCAGCAAGAGCGTGTGCTGGGCTACATCCAGTCTGGCCAGGAGCAGGGCGCAAAGCTGGTCTATGGCGGTCAGAAGGTGGGCGATAAGGGGTACTTCCTGCAGCCGACGGTGTTCGCCGACGCCGATCAATCCATGAAGATCGTTCGCGAAGAAATCTTCGGCCCGGTGGTGAGCATCATCCGCTTCAAGGATGAGGAAGAAGCGATTCGTATCGCCAACGATACGACCTATGGCCTGGCGGCCAACATCTGGACTCGCGACATCAAGAAGGCCCACCGCGTGGCGCATCGTCTGCAGGCCGGTTCCGTCTGGATCAACTGCCACGGCGTCATCGATCCGGCTGCGCCCTTCGGTGGCTTCAAGCAGTCGGGGTGGGGGCGGGAAATCTCCGAGGAAGGCCTGCACGCGTACACGGAAACCAAGACGGTCTGTGCGCTGCTGGACGACTGAACCTATTTTTCACTGAACTTGCGGGTGCATCCCGAGGAGACCAGTCATGTGGGAATACGTCAAATATTACTTCGCGCCACTCGTCCAGGTGTTGGCCATTGCGGGCTTTTACTTGGGCGGAAGTTACACGTGGATTGCGATCGGTGCCTTTCCAGCGATCGCTGTTCTGGATGCCATGCTGCCCTTGGACCTGAAGCCGCGGCGGATGCAGAGCCACTTCTGGGCCTACTTGCCCGTGTGGATCTCGACGCTGTTGCTGCCGGTCATGTACTTCACCTTCGCGTGGGCGGTGAAGCACAACGATCTGACCAGTTGGCAACTGGCAGCTGGCGTGGCGGGCTTGGCTTGGTTGTCGGTGGTGCCTGGCGTACCGGCTACGCATGAGCTTTACCACTCTCGTGGCCGCTTGGCCCGATTCGCGGGCCGTTATGGCCAGATTGCGTTCCTGGACACCATGCGTATGGAAGTCCATGTCGTGGGTCATCACCGCGACGTGGGTACGGCGGACGATTGTGATACCGCGCCGCGCGGTACCAACCTCTACAAGTTCGTGGGCCGTTCGATGGTGGAATCGACACGCCTGGAACTCAAGCTGGATGCCGACACGTTGGCCAAGCGCGGCTACAGCCGCTATGGCATTCGTCACTCGGTGTGGCGCGCGTTACTCGCTGTGGTGGTGTTCTTGGGCATCATCCATGCGATTGGTGGTTGGCATGCGGTGGAGTTGTGTTCGATCTCGATGGTGATTGCCCGATTCTGGGTCGAGGCTTTCAACTACTACCAGCACTTCGGTCAGATACGTGTCGAGGGTACGCCGATCGAGAAACGCCATGTGTGGAACCACTACGGCACACTCTCCCGGTTGTATGCCTTCGAGATCACCAATCACGCCGACCATCACCTCAACTCGTACATCCCGTATTACAAGCTGGTGCCGGACATGGGAGCGATCATCATGCCAAGCATCATCGTCTGCTTCTTGTCCGGGTTCATTCCTCCGCTTTGGTACAGCGCCATCATCAAGCCGGCCTTGAAGCGCTGGGATAACGAGTTTGCCTCCTCCGGCGAACGAACGCTGGCGCGTGAGCAGAACCGCAGGGCGGGCTGGGATGACTGGTTTGATGAGCCGCCGAGCCAGGCGCGTCGTGGCAGCACGGCTGTCGCCGTGCACGGCTGATCGTGAGGGCGACGATAGCCATGAGCCAGGAAGAGTCATTACTGAAGGCCTTTCAACGCAGAATGATCGGACATGCCATGTTGATCCTGCTGATCGGTATGTTCGCCGGCATCGGGTTGCTGGTGAGTCTGATCGGCGGCGTCGAAGTCTTGCCCGGTTCACTGCTGCCCCTGCATTTGCCGGGTAACCCGGATGCGTGGGTACGGATCCACTTAGGGCAGATGCTCAACGCGTTCCTGATCGTGCTGATCGCGCTGATCTTGCCGCTGCTTGGATTCAGCGCAGGTGGCGGGCGCCGGATTGGCTGGTTGATCGTTGCGACCGGCTGGGCCAACACGATCTTCTATTGGGCGGCCTTGTTTGCTCCCAATCGCGCATTGACCTTCGGTGACAACCGATTGGGCGTCTCCAACACGGCATCGGTCATGGGTCTTATTCCGGCACTGCTGTTCGCGATCATCTCGATCATCGTGGTCGCTGCGGTAGCCATTCGTGCCTTCCGGCGTGATGCCTGATCGTCAACATCTTTCCTTTTGGTGAGCGATGTCAAACTTCTTCAAGTCCGTCTTCGGCAAGGCTTCGCCGAAGCAGCTTCAGGTCCTTCCCCAGAACGTAACCATTCCGATCGAACCCGGGAAAACGCTGCTCGAAGCTGCGCTGGCTGCGGGCATTGTCTATCCCCATGACTGCACGGTGGGAAATTGCGCTTCTTGCAAATCACGCTTGAAGCAGGGGCGGGTACGTGAGGCCACGCCATTCGGCTATACGTTATCGAAGGAAGAACTGGATGCCGGCTACATCCTTGCGTGCCAGGCTTTTCCACGCGACGAGCTGACCGTAGTTGAACTCGATTCACCCTCGGAAAGCCTGCCACCGCCCGGGAAGTTCGCGGCGACCATCACGAGCACCGAAATCCTCACGCACGACATCCTGCGCGTGACGGTCAAGACCGATGGGCCAGTCAATTACGTGGCGGGTCAGTACGCCAATCTGCTCGTGCCGGGGGCGTCCCGTGCCCGTTCGTACTCCTTCGCCAATGCGCCACAACGCAAGGGCAGGGATGTGCTGGATTTCTACATCCGCAAAGTCCCCGGTGGCGAATTCACGGAAGCCTTGTTCCGAGGCGAATTGAACGGCAAGCCGCTTGGCATGGAGGCGCCGCTCGGCACCTTCCACCTTCGCGGTGGTGATGCGCCGATGGTGTGTATCGCCGGTGGAAGCGGTTTGGCACCACTGGTCAGCATCCTTGAGCACGCGCGGGTCACCAAGATCAAGCGTCGCTGCACGCTGCTGTTCGGTGCCAGAACACAGGCTGACCTTTACCAGCTAGACGCCATCAAGAACATCGCCGCGCATTGGCAAGACCACTTCGAGTTCGTGCCGGTGCTTTCCCATGAGCCGGCCGATAGCGATTGGTCCGGGGCGCGTGGATTCGTCACGGATCACATCGATGCCCGGTTCTGCCTGGGAGCGGAAGGCTATCTGTGCGGCCCTCCGCCCATGATCGACTCGGCCATTTCCAGGCTCACGCAGTTCGGCATTCCGATCAACCACGTGCATTACGACAAGTTCACGGACAGCAGGGATCTAAACCAATAAGGCCGACTTCATGTCGGCAGCACCGGAGGGGAGATCATGAAATTGAACTACCTGGCAAAGATTTCCGGATGTTCCATGATGGCACTTTGGGCCGGCGCGGTCGGTGCCACGGACGCCTTCAATTTGATCGGACATGGGCCGGTCTCGGAAGCGATGGGTGGCATCGGCGTGGCCTACGACATTGGCCCGGGCGCGATGGTGACCAATCCCGCCACGCTCTTGCTGATGCCCGAGGGCAGTCGCTTCGACGTCGGCATGGATATCGTCACGGCCGATTACGACATCCAGAACAGGTTGACAGGAGAAGTGGCCGACTCACACACCATGGGGCGGAACAACGGCCCGTACTATGCCCCGGAAATTGCGTATGTGTGGCGCCAAGGCCGCTACGCCGTGGGTATCGGTGCCTTCGCATCCGATGGCGTGGGGACCCAGTTCAGCGCCGACAGCTTTCTCTCGCATACACTCGTGAATAACTTGGATACGGGCCTTCGCGACTATTCACGCCTGTTGGTCCTGCGCATCCCGCTTTCGGTGGCTTATCAGGTGACCGACAAGTTGTCCGTGGGTGCATCGCTGGATGCGGTATGGACCGGCGTGAACCTGGGGCTGCTTCTCGATACCACGCAGCTTGGCAGTTTTGCCGAGCAGGGGCGGCTGAAGGGATCATTGGTGCCTACGCTCCTGAGCATTCCAGAGCTCTCGGGTGGTTATCTCGACTTCAACAACAACCAGATCGCCGGCGGCAAGGCTGAATCCTGGGGCCTTGGCGGACGCGTGGGTCTGACCTACCAGGTCGAGCCCGAAACCTTGCTGGGTCTGTCCTATAACTTCAAGACCCATGTGGGGGATCTGACGGGTGGTGCCAACCTGACGGCCGTCAGTGCCTTGGTCGGCAACATTCCACTCGCTGGCGAAGTGGCCTTGCGTCACTTTGAAATGCCGGCGCAGATAACGGCGGGCGCCAGCCATCGGTTCACGGACCAATTCAGCGTGGCCTTCGACTACCAGCGTGTGTTCTGGCGCAGTGTGTTGAAGGACATCGACGTGGCCTTTGTTCAGGGCGGTACGGGCGGCACGCTGGGTCTGGCTTTCCCGCTCAACTACCGCGACACCAATGTGTTTGCGCTGGGCACGGAGTACCGTTACGACGCGCACTGGACCTTCCGTGGTGGTTTCCACTATGCCCAGGAGGCCGCACCGGGCTCCGGCACTCTGGCGCTCATTCCTTCCACGCCGACCACCAACGTGACCGGTGGCGTTGCCTATGCCTTCGGCCATGGCAGTTCCGTCGATTTCGCGATTGCCTATGGTTTTCGCAAGACGGATTACAACAGCAGTTTGCCTGACACCGCCGTGCCGGTGGTGGAGCGACATGGGCAAACCGTGGCCGCCATCACCTATACCGGGCACTTCTGACATGAAAGGCATGGCGATTGGATACGGCAGTGCCCAGGATCACCTTGATTTCGAAGGTGCGAGATGGTTGATCGTCGATCGACGGAAGCACCGGGCATGGACATGAGTAGTGCCATCCACGCAACAGTTTCCGCTGGCTCCAAAGGGGATGTCTTGTCTTCCTATGCGGAAACCTATGATCGATCCATCCGCGAGCCTGAGCTCTTCTGGGCCGATCAGATCGGTCGCATTTATTGGCAGGTGCCACCCGCCGTCGTCCTCGATGCCTCCCATCCGCCCTTTCGGCGCTGGTTCGTCGGTGGCCTAACCAACCTCTGCTACAACGCGGTGGATCGTCACGTAACGGATCGCGGGGATCAACTGGCACTGGTGGCCATCTCGACGGAAACGAATACGACCCGTGAGATCACCTACCGGGAGCTTCATGATGAGGTGAATCGTTTCGCGGCCATCCTGACCCATCTGGAAGTGGGCAAGGGTGACCGCGTGATCATCTACATGCCCAATGTCGCCGAAGCGGCCTTCGCCATGCTTGCTTGTGCGAGGATCGGAGCCATCCACTCGGTCGTCTTTGGTGGCTTCGCCGCACACAATCTGGCCGTGCGCATTGATGATGCCGAGCCCAAGCTGTTGATCACGGCCGATGCGGGCATGCGCGGGGGCAAGGTCATTCCCTACAAGCCGCTGGTGGACAAAGCCATCGAGGAATCGATGGCACCACCGCGGAACGTGCTGGTGGTGTCGCGTGGACTGGATCCGGATTTGGCTTGGATGCCTGGCCGGGACCACGACTATTGGGCGATGCGTGACAGGCTGGCCGATGCCCGGGTGCCCGTGGAGTGGCTGGAGTCCAATGAGCCCAGCTACCTTCTCTATACCTCCGGCACGACAGGAAGACCCAAGGGCGTGCAGCGCGATGTCGGGGGCTATGCCGTGGCCTTGGCGCTCTCGATGGAAACGGTGTTCGACATCGCTCCCGGCCAGGTCATGTTTTCCACCTCGGATGTGGGTTGGGCCGTCGGGCATTCGTACAACGTCTATGGGCCGTTGCTGCTGGGCGCGACGTCATTGCTCTATGAGGGTTTGCCGATCTGCCCGGATGCCGGTATCTGGTGGTCGCTGTGCGCCAAGTACGGTGTGCGTACGATGTTTTCGTCGCCGACCGCCATCCGGGTGCTCAAGAAATCCGACCCGGACTTTATCCATCGGCACGACCTGAGCCAGCTGAAGTACCTCTTTCTCGCTGGCGAACCGCTGGATGAACCCACTGCCGAGTGGATTGCCCAGGCACTGGGCAAGCCGGTTATCGACAACTATTGGCAAACCGAAACAGGGTGGCCTGCGATTACGCTTCAGCCGGGCCTGGAGATGAGACCGGTGAAATTCGGTTCGCCCGGGTTCCCCAATCTTGGCTACAAGATGAAGGTCGTGGACGAGCATACGGGACAGCGCGTGAAGCCCGGCCAGAAGGGCGTGCTGGTATTCGAGTTACCGTTGCCTCCCGGCTTCATGACGACCATTTGGCGTGATGACAAACGATACATCACCAGTTACTTCCAGCATTTCAGGGAATGCGTGTATAGCTCCCTGGACTGGGCCATCCAGGATGAGGGGGGGTATACCTTCATCCTCGGTCGGACCGATGACGTCATCAACGTGGCTGGCCATCGCCTGGGAACACGCGAGATCGAGGAATCGGTCGCCGAGTGCAGTGACGTGGCTGAAGCGGCAGTGATTGGTGTGCCCGACGAGATCAAGGGACAAGTTCCTGTCGTATTTGCCACCTTGCGCGGGGCGACGGCGGAGCAGGGCGCGCGCACCAACGCAGCCAATGCGATGCGGCAGAGCGTCGAGAATCGGTTGGGCGCGCTGGCGCGGCCGGCCAGGGTCTACATCGTCAATGCCTTGCCCAAGACACGTTCCGGCAAGTTGCTTCGTCGTTCGCTGCAGGCGCTGGTCATGGAGAAGGACCCGGGCGACCTGTCCACGTTGGATGATCCCAATTCACTCGAAGAGGTGCGCGGCGCGCTGCGTCGCGGCCCCGATGCCGGGAGTTGATTGGCCAGCCCGCACGATGCGGTGTAATGCGCCATCTTGTTGCAATGCATCGTAAAACAAGGGTTTTTTCATGTTGACACGCTTGCCTGGTGGGCAGGAAGATGCAACATATAGACCGAACAGTCGGTTTGTATGTATTGATTATGGACGGTAAGCAACAGCACGCGAGAAGAGGAACCGGCGGCGAATGTCCACGCAAGTCGAACGAATTGTCATTGCAGGCGCTGGTCAGGCGGGCGCAACGGTCGCCTTTGGGCTGCGCAAGGCCGGGTTCGATGGCTCGATCACCGTCATTGGCGATGAGGCGCATCTGCCCTACGAACGCCCCCAACTCTCCAAGGAAATGCTGAATCTGGAGAAGGGCGAGCATCGTCCGATTCGTTCGCAGGAGGATTACGAGGCGCAGAGCATCCAATTGGAACTGGGGGCACGCCTGACCCGCGTGGATGCCGATGGCCGGCAGGTGCTACTCGATGACGGGCGCAAGGTTGGTTACGACCGTTTGGTGATCGCCACGGGCGTCAAGCCGCGCCAGTTGTCGGGGCCATTCGACCATACCGGTCGCGCCTGCTATCTGCGTACGGTGGAAGATGCTCGGCGCCTGCGCGAGGACATCAGGTCGGGCAGGCCGCTGGCGATCATCGGCGGCGGTGTCATCGGTCTTGAGGTCGCGGCGGCGGCCCGTGCAGCCGGTTGCCACGTCACGGTCATCGAGGCAGGCGAGCGTCTGATGTCGCGCAGCGTTGATGAGATCGCGTCGGCATATCTGGATCGCGCCCATCGTCGCGACGGCGTGGATATCCGCTATGGCGCCAGTGCGGTCGAACTCGGCGAGGATGGCCAGCTGAAACTGTCTGACGGCAGCGTCGTTCCTGCCCAGAGCCTGCTGGTGGGGATTGGTGTAACCCCCAATATCCAGGGGTTCGAGCACCTGGGTATCACGGACACCGCCGGTGTGCTCGTGGATGGCCATGGCCGTAGCCCCATTGGAAGCATCTATGCCACGGGTGATATCGCTTCACAGCCCCATGGCCAGGGGCACGGCCGCATCGAGACGTGGGCCAACGCTCAGGATCATGCGCTGAACCTGGTCAAGAACCTGCTCGGTGAGGACGTTCCTTACCAGTCCCCGATCTGGTTCTGGTCTGACCAGGGAAAGATCAACCTGCAGGTGGTCGGCAACGCGAACCAAGGCAAGCGTTTCATTCGTGGCGATGAACATGGGGACGCTTTCGTTGTGTTCCGCCTTGATGACGAACGCCGAGTCACGGGCTGCACCACCATCAATTCACCCAGGGACATGGCCGTGGCCCGTCGATGGGTCAAGCAGGGCGTCCGAGTAGATCCCCAACGACTGGTCGACCCGGTCACCCCACTGCGCGACTGTGCCATTTGAATAGCAACGCGATTGAATTGCGAGGAGAACATCCATGGGCAACGAAGCGAAATTGGTCGATATCGACGAGAAGAACCTCCGGTTCCGCGTGGCGAGAGAGGCTTTTGTCAGTGGCAATGTGCTTGCCAGCGAGTACGAACAGATCTTCAACAAGTGCTGGCTGTACGTCGGGCATGCATCTGAATTCAAGAAGCCGGGCGACTTCGTGACCCGCACGATTGCCCGCCGCAACATCCTGGTGACGATGGGGACGGACAAGAAGATCAATGCCTTCTTCAACACCTGCCCGCATCGTGGTGCGACCGTTTGCCGTGACCGTTCGGGTAATTCCAAGAACTTCCAGTGTTTCTATCACGGCTGGGTGTTTGGCTGCGACGGTAACCTCAAGAGCCAGCCGGGCAAGGAAAGTTACGGTGAAGGTTTTGCCGCGAGTGGCGCTGGCAACCTCGTGCCGGTGCCGAAATTCGACAGTTATGCCGGCTTCTGCTTCATCAGCTTCAACCCGGAGGTTGAACCGCTGCCGGACTATCTGGCCGGCGCCAAGGAATACCTGGATCTGGTGTCGAACTACTCCGAAAGCGGTATGGGCATTTCCAGTGGCTCGCAGGAGTACGCCATCCGCGCCAACTGGAAACTCCTGGTCGAGAACAGCGTGGACGGTTACCACGCCGTCAGCACGCATGCCAGCTACCTCGACTACCTCAAGAACACCAATGGCAGCTTGTCGAGCACCAAGCTCGAAGGAAAGAGCCGCGATCTGGGCAACGGCCATGCCGTGCTGGAGTACACCGCGCCGTGGGGACGCCCGATCGCTTCGTGGATTCCACTGTGGGGCGAGAAGGGCAAGAAGGAGATCGAACAGATCCATGCCCGTCTCGTGGAGCGGTTCGGCGAAGAGATGGCCGACCGCATGGCCCACAAGAATCGGAACTTGCTGATTTTTCCGAACCTGGTCATCAACGACATCATGGCCATCACGGTTCGCACGTTTTATCCCCAGTCGCCGGACTACATGCTCGTGAACGGCTGGTCGCTGGCACCGAACGAAGAGTCCGAGTGGGCGCGCAAGTTCCGTCTCAGCAACTTCCTGGAATTCCTGGGGCCAGGCGGCTTTGCCACACCCGATGACGTGGAAGCGTTGGAATCGTGCCAGAACGGCTTCAACAACTACCAGTCGGTGCCATGGAGCGATATCTCCAAGGGCATGGGCAAGGAATCTCCCAGTTACGACGACGAACTGCAGATGCGTGCATTCTGGTCGCGCTGGAACCAATTCATCAGCGGGACGCCGTCGCCGCAGGCGAACCAGCGCCGCCTCACGTCGGTCGCTTGAGGAAGGCTGCCATGAACGCCGTCGCCATCGAAAAAACCATTTCACGCATTCCGCAGGCCACTGACTTCGCCGAGTTCGTTACGAGGTCCGAGGTCGAGGACCTGCTCTATCACGAAGCCGAATTGCTGGATACCTGGCAGCTGAACGAATGGCTGACTCTCTTCACCGAGGACGGTTGCTACTACGTGCCATCCACGGACCTGCCGCGGGATGCCAGTTCCGACAACAGCCTGTTTTACATCGCCGACGACCCGGTACGTTTGCACGAACGCGTGGTGCGCTTGATGAAGAAGACCGCGCATTCGGAGTATCCGCGTTCGCACACCCGCCATCTGGTCAGCAATGTCCGCGTCCTCGACGCGAATGCCGACGAGGTCAAGGTCGCAGCCGCCTTCGTGACGTATCGCATCAAATTCGGCAGCACGGATGTCTATGTGGGAAGTACCCACTATCGCCTGCGTCGTCTTCATGGGCAGCTTCGCATTGTCGAAAAGCGCTGCTTCCTCGACCTTGAATCGCTCCGCCCGCACGGTCGCGTGAGCATCCTCCTGTAACCGACGAGGGATCCAAGATGGATATCTCCCTGCCTTTCCGCTACAAGAAACTGGGTTACGCAGCCCTCAATGTGACCGATCTGGCCAGGTCCGTCGCCTTCTATCGCGACATCCTCGGCCTGGATGTCGTGCGGTTAAATGAAGGCATTGCGTTCCTTCGCTGCAGTCGCGATCACCACAACGTGCTCTTGTATCAGTCGTCAGAGCATGGCCTCAAGCGCGTCGGCTTCGAGATGGAACAGCGCAGTGACGTTTTTGCGGCCTACGATCATTTCGAGAAGCGCGGCATGGATCCTCAATGGGTGCCCGAGGATGAGGCGAGTCTTCTCAAGCAGGGCATCGGTTTCCGCGTGCGCGAACGCCATAGCGGCCTGCTTTTTGAGCTGTTTGTGGGCGCCATGCACCTGGCCACACCGTTTGTTCCCACGGTGGCCAAGATTGCCCGCATCGGCCATGTAGTGATTACCAGCGGCGAATTCGAATCCAGCCGCGAATCGATGGTCAACGACTTCGGTTTCCGCATCTCGGACATGATCGAAGGCCGAGCGGCGTTCATGCGATGCCATCCCAATCCCTTCCATCACACCTTTGCCGTGTTGGCCGGCAGCGAGAGCCAGTTCCATCACCTGAACTTCATGGTGACGGACATCGATGACATCGGCAAAGCGATCTACCGCGTCAAGAAGAATGACGTCAAGGTGGTGTTTGGCCCAGGGCGTCATCCACCGTCGGACAGTGTGTTCTTCTATTTCCTGGATCCGGATGGGATGACCGTCGAATACAGCTTCGGCATGGAGGAATTTGCCGAGAACGGTGCCCGGCCACCTCGCTACATGGAACCGGTCCCCGAATCCCTGGATACCTGGGGTGCGGTGCCTGATGGTCTGTTCGGCCGCAGTGGCCCGATCGAGCGCGAGATTGCACACCCGTCAAGGGTGAAGGTGGTCCAGTGAGCGTCGCGACGGATACGCGCGGAGATCTGGAAGGGCAGGTGGCCGTTGTCACGGGAGGTGCTCATGGCATCGGACTTGGCATTGCCGAGAGTCTTCTTCGCCTAGGCGCGAAGGTGATGGTTTCCGATGTGAACAAGGAAAAGCTCGACGCTGCGGGCGAGAAGCTGGCCAAGGCCTATGGCAAGACCGTGGCCACGCATGTGGGTGATCTTTCCAGGGAGCGCGGCGCCATGGCGTTGCAGCGGGCTACGCAAAAGTACCTTGGCTCGACGCAAATCTTGGTCAATTGCGCCGGCGGTGGCGTGATCCTGCCGTTCCTAGAGCACACGCCCGAGACGCTGAAGGCCACCATCGACCGGAACCTGTGGACAACGATCTGGTGCAGTCGGGTTTTCCTGCCGGAGATGATCGCCGCCCGCTACGGTCGGATCATCAACATCGGTGCCGACTCGGTCCGCAATGGCCTGGCCGATCATGCCGGTTACAACGCGGCCAAAGGCGGCATGCATGGTCTCACCACCGGCTTGGCGCGTGAGTTCGCCAGGGACGGTGTCACGGTAAACACCGTAGCCCCCTGCGTGGTGAATACGGAGGCATTCGTGCGGGTCAAGAAAAGCGACCCCGAACTCGCCCAGCGGTTCGTGGACGCCGTCCCGTTGGGACGTGCCGGCGAGGTCGGCGAAGTAGCCTCGATGGTGGCCTACCTTGCGCTGCGCGAAGCCGCGTTCGTCACGGGGCAGGTGATCAGTGTCAACGGCGGAAGCACGATGCTTTGAGGACGAATGATGACCAGCACGACTGAACTCATTGATCTGTGCGCGGCCGAGGACCTCGCCGATGGCGAGATCCGACGCGGCACCTTGCCCAGCGGCCATGCCGTGGCGATCTACAACGTCAACGGTCAGTTTTTCGTGACCGATGACGTCTGTTCCCACGGTGAAGCCTCGCTGTCCGAGGATGGCTCCCTCGATGGCTTCGAGGTGGAGTGCAGTTGGCACTATGGCCGCTTCGATATTCGCACGGGAGAGCCCTGTGCGATGCCTTGCGAGCACGCTATCCGCTGCTTTCCCGTCAAGATCGAAGACGGGCGCGTTTATGTGGATCTGGGAGAGGACGCATCATGACGGATGCCGATCTCGAATCTCTGCAGCGGCGCGTTCGTGTGGCGGCCCGGGCATTGGCTCGCCATGATCTGGTCCAGGCTTGGGGCCACTGCAGTGCCCGCATTGACGCAGAATCGTTCCTGGTCTGCGCGGCTCGTCCGATGGGGCGTATTGCCATCGGTGAGCCGGGAACCGTCGTTCGCATCCACGAACCGCTGCCGTCCGGTGTGCTGGGCGAGGTGCGCATCCACCAGCAGATCTACAAGGCTCGGGCAGAGATAGGGGGGGTATGCCGTATCTTTCCGCCCAGCGTCGTGGCGCTGTCCACGTTGCGGCTACTGCCCAAGCCGCGTCACGGCGTTGGTGCGTTCAATGCCGCCTGCAAGCTATGGGAAGACCCTCGACTGCTGCGGGACGATGCGCTCGCCGAACAACTGGCCATTACGCTGGGGGACGCGCCCTCCATTGTGCTGCGAGCAAATGGTGCCGTCACGGCGGCCCCGAGTATTGAATTGGCCGTTGGTTTTGCCTGGTGTCTGGAAGATGCCGCTCGAGTCGAACGTGAAGTGCGGTCCATGGCCAATGAGCATGAACTTGGTGCTGCGAGTCTGACTCGCAACGAAGTGGCGCTGCGACAGGTCAGTTCGGGGGCGGTTTTCGAACGTCTCTGGGATTACCTTGCAGGTACGGATCCCGAGGCCTTGCCCCAGGATGCCCAGTTTCCAGATCCCATCTGGGGTCAGGTGCCATGAGTGCGCAGTGGACACCGATGCGGCCTGTGCAAGAGCTGCGGCCTGTCGTGGCAACTTGCCGTTACTGGATGTGGCGGGGTACTGTAACATCCGGATTTGGCAGCGATTCGACGCTATATGGCGAAAACACCCGTACCACGTCGTACCCAGGCAGAGAGGCGTACGGAAACCCGTGCCCGCATTCTGGAAGCCGCCGTCAACGAACTGAAGCAGAAGGGCTACGCCGGATTCCGGGTGGACAAGGTGGCGTCGGCGGCGAAGGTCTCGAAGGGTGCGCAAACGCATCACTTTCCCACCAAGGAAAGTCTGGTGCTGGCTGCTCTGCAGAACCTGTACGGTGCCACGAGCGAGGCCAGCACGAAGCTGATCAACAGCCTCAAGCCGACGGACGACGTGCTGGATGCCTTGATGAAGGATTCGGCGAGGTTCTACCTCGGGCCGAACTTCATGATCGCCGTCTCTTTGTTGAACCTGGGCAATCACGAACCCGAACTGCGGCAGAAGGTTCGGGCGATGTCGCGCAAGCATCGTTTACCGATCGAGAAGGCCTGGCTCGATGCCTTGATTCGATCCGGGTTGCTCGAAGAGCAGGCTCGAACCGTGCTCAACATCACCCAAAGCATCTATCGCGGGATGATTATGCGCCGGTACCTGCGGGACGACCCCGAGTACACCCGCTTCACGGTCGAACAGTGGGCGCGCATCGCGCGAGCCTTCATGGATCTGAATATCCGTCGCGTCTGACGCGCGATGTCCCTGGCCCGCCAGGGCATACCCCATTCCCCACCACGCCTGTCGCCGCAGTCACTGCGGTGACGGCGTTGTCGTGTCCGCTTTTCATCGAGGAATGAACCATGAGCCTTTGGCTTGACTTGCTTGGTACTGAAGTCCGCTTTGTCGAAACGAAGACGTATGGCCGTATCCGCATTGCGGAAGCCGGCAAGGGTAATCCCGAGACGATCATTTTCCAGCATGGCCTCAATGGCCATCTGGAAGCCTATGCCAAGAACATCATCCCGCTGTCCAAGGATTTCCACGTGATCGCGTTCGATTACGTTGGGCACGGGCTCTCCAGCAAGCCGGTGATCCAGTACACCCCGATGTTGCTGGCGGCCCAATTGGGCGAGCTGATGGATGCGCTTGGCATCGAGAAGGCGCATCTGTCCGGTGAATCGTTGGGTGGCTGGGTTTCCGGCCACTTTGCCGCCACCAATCCGAATCGCGTGGGGCGCCTGATGCTCAACACGGCTGGCGGCATTCCGATCATGACGGAGAAAGGCCGCCAGGATCTGCAGACCTTCATCGGTCTCAACAGACGCAACATCGACAATACGCCGACCTATGAATCCGTCCAGGCGCGCATGCACTGGCTGATGCACCCAGACAATCGTCACCTGGTAGACGAGGAACTGGTCGACCTGCGGCTGAGCGTCTACCTGCGCCCGGAAAGCCGCGCTGTATTGCCTAAGCTCAACGAGATCGTCGAGCGTCACGATGATTACCTGATACCACTGGAGAAACTGCCATCGGGCACGCTGTTCCTGTGGACCCACGACAACCCGATCCACGACACGGAATCGGTCAAGGCGGCACACGCCAAGGTGCCGGGTAGCACCCTGTACTTCATGAAGGGGAAGGCCGCGCACTGGCCACAGTACGAGGCCATTGACGAGTTCAACGATCTGGCCACCCGCTTCTTCAAGACCGGCAAGGTGGACTGAGCAGGCGACCATGAGCGACATCCCGCAAATTGCATCCATGTTGCGAAAGGCGCAGGAGACGGGCACGCCTTGCCCGCCCATACGCGAGCATTTTGCCAACCTTGGAGAAGCCAACCAGATCGAAATGGCCTATGAAATCCAACAGGCCAATGTGCAGGTCGAACTTAGGAAGGGGCGGCGTGTCGTTGGTCGGAAAATCGGCTTGACTTCACCCGCGGTGCAAAAGCAGTTGGGCGTGGATAGACCAGATTTTGGTACGTTGCTGGATGACATGGCCGTGGTGGATGGCGAGCCCATTCATACCAGTTGTTTGTTGCAGCCGAAGGCTGAAGCGGAGATCGCCCTGGTACTCCAGCGCGATCTGCATCACGAGCATCACACCGTTGCCGACCTGATCGATGCAACGGCCTATGCCTTGGCCGCTATCGAGGTTGTCGCCAGTCGCATCGAAGGCTGGAACATCCAGTTCGTGGATACGGTGGCCGACAACGCATCCTCGGGCCTCTTTGTGCTGGGAACGCAACCGGTTCGCCTGTCCAGGCTTGATCTGGCGGGCTTGTCCATGCGCATGACACGAGGAGATGAATTGGTTTCCGAGGGCACGGGCGCCGCGTGCCTTGGCAATCCCCTGAACGCCGCACGCTGGTTGGCCAACACCTTGGTCCGCATGGGAACACCGCTGCGCGCCGGCGACATCGTACTGACCGGGGCGCTAGGCCCCATGGTGGCCGTCAGCGCCGGCCAAACCTATATCGCACAAATCGAAGGATTCGCTCCGGTTCGTGCGGTCTTTTCGTGAGGTATGTGCCATGAGTTCAAACGAAGACAAAAGCGCCGTAGCCATCATTGGCTCCGGCAACATCGGCACTGATTTGATGGTCAAGGTGCTGCGCTACGGCAAGCACCTGAAAATGGGGGCCTTCGTGGGCATTGATCCCCAGTCCGATGGCCTCAAGCGTGCCGAACGTATGGGCGTCCCCGCGATTGCCACGGGCATTGATGGCCTGTTGGCGGATCCGAGCTTCCCGTCGATCCGATATGTGTTCGACGCCACCAGCGCGGGTGCCCACGCTCGTCATGAAGCACTGTTGCGCCCGCATGGCATCCGGGTGATCGATCTGACCCCGGCGGCCATCGGCCCCTTTGTGGTGCCGGCGGTCAACATCGACCAGCATCTGGACTCACCCAACGTCAACATGGTGACCTGTGGTGGCCAGGCCACCATCCCGATGGTGGCGGCGATGGCCCGTGTGGCGCCGGTGGAATACGCCGAGATCGTGGCGTCAATCTCCAGCCGATCGGCTGGTCCTGGCACCCGCGCGAACATCGACGAGTTTACCGAAACCACCGCTAGCGCCATCGTCCGCGTGGGTGGTGCCAGGCATGGCAAGGCCATCATCATCCTCAATCCGGCCGAACCGCCATTGATCATGCGTGACACGGTTTATGGCCTTGTTCCCGGCGGCACGAACCGCGAGGCGATGGTGGAATCGATCGATCACATGGTGGCCACGGTCAAGTCCTATGTCCCGGGTTATCGCCTCAAACAGGCAGTGCAGTTCGACGAATTCAACGGCCGTATGCCGGAAGAACCCGACGCACCGTCTGTCCCGAGGCTGAAGGTATCGGTGTTTCTCGAAGTAGAGGGGGCAGGGCACTACCTCCCCAGTTACGCAGGCAATCTGGACATCATGACGAGTGCGGCATTGGCCACCGCCGAGCGCATGGCCGAACGCCAACTTGCGGTGGCCTGAGGGAGAACGCCCCATGTTTGATCGAAACAAGAAAATCTATGTTTCCGACGTCACCCTGCGTGACGGTATGCATGCCATCCGCCATCAGTACAGCCTGGAGCATGCCGAACGCATTGCCCGTGCCTTGGACGAAGCAGGGGTGGACAGCATCGAGGTGGCCCATGGCGACGGGCTCAAAGGCTCCTCCTTCAATTACGGCTTTGGCGCGCATACGGATCTCCAGTGGATCGAGCGCGTGGCCAGTGTGGTGAAGCACGCGAAGATTGCGACCTTGTTGCTTCCCGGCATCGGCACAGTCCATGATCTGGAAGCGGCCCACCGCGCTGGCGCCAGCGTGGTGCGCATAGCGACACACTGTACCGAAGCCGATATTTCCCGGCAGCACATCGAACATGCCCGCAAGCTTGGCATGGACACGGTGGGCTTCTTGATGATGAGCCACATGACTTCGCCGGCAGCCTTGGCAGGCGAGGCCAAAAAGATGGAAGCCTACGGAGCGCAGTGCGTGTATGTGGTCGACTCCGGTGGTGCCATGAACATGTACGACATCGCCGATCGCTTCAAGGCCTTCAAGGACGTACTGGAGCCAGCCACTCAGACGGGTATGCATGCCCACCATAACCTGAGTCTTGGTGTGGCCAACTCCATGGTAGCGCTGGAGAACGGCTGTGATCGCATCGATGCCAGCTTGACCGGTATGGGGGCAGGGGCTGGTAATGCGCCGCTTGAGGTGTTTGTCGCAGCCGTAGACCGCATGGGCCTCAACCATGGCTGCGATGTCCGCAAGCTGATCGATGCTGCCGAGGACATCGTCCGCCCTCTGCAGGAGCGCCCGGTGCGCGTGGACAGGGAAACCCTGGCATTGGGTTACGCCGGCGTGTATTCGAGCTTCCTGCGCCACACCGAAGCGGCCGCATCCAAGTATGGACTCAGCGCCTTCGACATCCTGGTCGAGCTTGGCAAGCGCCGCATGGTCGGTGGCCAGGAAGACATGATCGTTGACGTCGCCCTGGACTTGGTCAGGTCTCGGGACCAAGTCGTCGCCTAGCTTGAGTTTGCTCTTGGAGGTTCCCCTGAATACGTTATCCGTCGTGGCGCCGTGGGAATTGGAAGAAACCGCGCCGTTGCGTTTCGTCACCGCCGCGAGCCTGTTCGACGGTCACGACGCGGCCATCAACATCATGCGCCGCATCATCCAGTCGCAGGGTGCGGAGGTGATCCAC
>NZ_JAKWJS010000007.1 GCF_022761115.1 Dyella sp. RRB7
GGGGCTTTATCCCTCAAACGCCTTCCCAGCCGGGAAGGCGTTTGTCTTTGCTCCTTTTGAAAATCGCGCTCCTGCGCAACGCGCGTTATCGCCTATGATGCAAAGCGTCCTGGCCCGGCGTTCCGCGGAGCATCTCCCTCGTGTTTGTCCATGTCGAAACCCGTCGTCGCAGTCATGTGCAATGGGCCACCGTGTTGCTGGTGGTGCTGTGCGTGATCAGCTTCGTCGGGGTGGCCCTGATGCCGGCGCCGCAGCGCATGTCGATGTGGCTCGAATGGGGCACGGTGCCCGCGAATATCTTTGATGCGAAGCAGCCGATCCTTCCGCAGCTGCATGATCCTTCGCTGTTGCGTCTGGCCACGGCGTTGTTCATCCATCTCGCCTGGCTGCACTTGCTGGGCAATCTGCTGTTCCTGGTGATTTTCGGGCTTCCCGCTGAACGCGCCTTGGGTTCGCTGCGGTTTTTGCTGCTGTTTATGCTCGGCGGCATCATCGCGAACCTGGTCGGCGCCTTGTCATTGGCGGGCGTGCGCTCGCCGATCATCGGTTGCAGCGGCGCGGTCTCGGCCGTGCTGGGCGCGTATATCGCGCTATTCCCGCGTGCACGCCTGGGCCTGGTATTGCCGCTCGGTCTTTATCTCGAATTTGTACGAGTGCCGGCGTTTCTGCTCATCGGCATCTGGGTGTTGCTGCAGCTGCTCTTCACCTACGCAGGCCCGAGCTATGGCGCCGTGGTGTGGTGGACGCATATCGCGGGTTTCCTGTTCGGCGTGGTGTTCGCCTTGTTCTCGCGCGATGCGATTGCCAGGCGCCTGCGCGGGTAAAATACGCGCATGCGAACCAAGAAACTCTACAAGGTAACCTTCCTGCACCTGGGCAAGTGCTACGAGCTCTATGCCCGGCACGTGGCATCCAGCAGTCTGTGGGGATTTACCGAAGTCGCCGAGCTGGTGTTCGAGCCGGTGGGTGAAGGCCTGCTGGTCGATCCGACCGAGGAACGCTTGCGCGAGGAATTCAAGGACACCCGCGTGCTGCACCTGCCGATGCAATCGGTGGTGCGCGTCGAGGAAGTCGAGAGCAAGGGCGCGCTGGTCATTCGCGATGCTGCGGACGGGCAGAAGATCACGCCCTTCCCGATGCCTCCGCGTGGACGTCAGTAGCGATCCATGTAGCCTCAAACGTGGCGGATGACGGCGATGACGATCTCCACCACGATCAGCAGGATGATGGCCAGTTCCATCAGTTCGCCGCGCTTGCTCGAGGCCTCCTCGTACAGCGCGGCATAGCTGTCGCGGATGATCGCCAGCTTGCGATCCACCGCCTTGCTCACATGCGGCACGCGGAACAGCTCCAGCGCCGACGCATACACACGGGCCAGATAGACGTCCTCCGTCACCTGCAGTGCGTTGTCCACTTTCTCGGTGATCTCGGTGACTTCGGCCACTAGCGTGTACAGGCGCCGGGCGAGGTCGGCATAGCGGCGTGCCGCAAAGGGGCTGGCGACGTTGTGGGTGGCCTCGACCAGGTCGTACATGCGCGGCAATTCGTCGTCGAGCAGTTCGTCGTAGTAGCGCAGCTCCAATAGCTGGGCGTTGGCGACCTCAAGGATGTCGACGACGTCCGAATCATCACGCGGCTCGTAGATGAACGCGCGGTCCCAGGTGAGCACCACCAGGTCGTCGGCATAGTAGGAAAAACGTTGCCGCAGCAGATCCTGCCGAGCCTGTTCGGACAACGGTCGCGATTCGCCGGACAGCAGTGGCACCAGGTCGACCTCCTCCGCCAGTGACGAGGTGGTGGTCACGCCGTCAAGCGCGTGTACCAGGCCCAGTAGATAGTCCTCGTGCAGTGGTGCCGAACTTGGCCGCGACAAGGCTGGGCGCATGATCTCCATGATCTGGGCCAGCAGCTGCGCCCACACCGGTGAACCCGACGCGATGCCCAGGGCCGCATCGACCGCGTTGACCTGTCCGGTAAAGTCCGCCCATGAAAGATCGTTGGCGGGCACGCGCACGGAGAAGGCCGCCACGCCGAACTCGTACAGGCGCGCCATCACGGTGGCCTGCAGCGATCGCCCGCCAATCTCCACCCGCACGGGTTCCAGCGTCAGCTCCACCGGGGGTTCGCCGAACGTCATCGCCTTGGGTGGTGCGCTGATCAGGCGACTGCGTGCCGCGGCCGTGTGCGCATGACGCGCCCATAGCGATTCGACGGCAGCCAGATCGATGGCATCAGCGATGTCGACCAGGCGCATCGCGATCACGGCGGCCCGGTATACGTGAGGCTGCTTTCGTTCCATCCTGTCGGTCCTTTCCGGAGAGCGCGAAGCCTCGGTGGCTGCGCCCGGCGTGTCCATTCTAAGACTGCGCCATGACAGGTGCCGATCGATCAGCCGGATGCCAGTCCGTGATGGCGGGAGAATTGCCGGAACAGCCGCCGCGCCAGTGGTGTCGGCGCCACTTGCCGGAAGGTGTGGTGCGGGTCGAAGCCCTCGCGCCGCATGTCGTGATGCTTGCGATGGATATAGGCACGCATCACGTCGGCATTGAATTCGGGATGGAACTGCGCGCTCATCGCGTTGGACCCATAGCGCAGCAAGTGGTGCGGATCGCGCGCGGAACTGGCCAGCACGGTGGCGCCCTTGGGCACTTCCAGCACGCTCTGCTCATGCGTGGTGTGGGCGCGAAATTCCGGGGGCAGCCGGGCGGTGAGCGGGTCCGCCTTGGCCGCATCGAGCAGCCTGATCGGCACCGTGCCGATTTCACGGCCGCCCGGCAGGTAATCGACGCGTCCGCCCAGGGCATGCGCCATCAGCTGATGGCCATAGCAAATGCCGAACAGCGGCAATTCCAGGTCCATCGCATCGCGGATCCAGCCGGCCGTGCGCTCGCTCCACGCGGCGTGCTCGGTAACCATCGCGGCGGAACCAGTGATCAGGGCGCCGGCGACCTCGCCGGGCGGAGGCAAGGCCTCGCCCCATTCCACGTCCACGATGCGCACGCGTTCCGGCGACAGCTGGGCGCCAAGGCGGAACCAGTGCGGAAAGTCGCCATGACGCGCGCGGATGGGAGCGGGTGCGCGGCCGGTGCGGATGATCAGGACAGGCTTCATGCGATGGGACGACTTCTTCGTGCGGGTGGAATCCATGATGCGACGTCAGGCTGAACCGTGCTCGATCGGCGGTATCACGGTAAGCACTTCCTGCACCGTGGTGACGCCGCGCGCGACCTGCGCCGCCGCGGAAATGCGCAGCGGCCGCATGCCCTCGGCCAGCGCCGCGTGGCCGAAGTGGCTCAGGTCCAGCTGCGCGGAAATCAGGCCGCGCAGGCGCGACGACAGCTGCATCATCTCGTAGATGCCGGTGCGGCCCTTGAAGCCGGTGTTGCGGCATTCCAGGCACCCATGGGGCTTGTAGACCTTGTCGGGCAGCGGCACGCTCCAGCCATGGGTCAGCGCCGTCCATTCGTGCGGATCCTGTTCGGTCTCCTGCTTGCAATACGGACACAGCGTGCGCAGCAGGCGCTGCGCCACCACTCCCGTGAGCGTGGACTGGATCAGGTAGTGCGGCACACCCAGGTCGAGCAGGCGGGTGACGGCGCTGGGCGCGTCGTTGGTATGCAGCGTCGACAACACCAAGTGGCCGGTGAGCGAGGCCTGCACCGCCATCTGCGCGGTTTCCAGGTCGCGGATCTCGCCGACCATGATGATGTCCGGATCCTGGCGCAGCAGGGTGCGCACGCCGGCCGCGAAGTCCAGGTCGATCGCCGGCTGCACCTGCATCTGGTTGAACTCGGTCGAGACCATTTCGATCGGGTCTTCCACCGTGCACACGTTGAGCTCGGGCGTGGCCAGGTGCTTGAGCGTGGAATACAGCGTGGTGGTCTTGCCCGAGCCGGTAGGACCGGTGACCAGCACGATGCCGTGCGGACGTTCCACCATGGCGCGCCAGGCTTCGCCTTCGTCGGGGGAGAAGCCCAGCTGCGAGAAATCCTTGGCGACGATATCCGGGTCGAAGATACGCATCACCACCTTCTCGCCGAAGGCGGTGGGCATGGTGGAAATGCGCAGCTCCACCTCGCGGCCCGAGGTGGAACGGGTCTTGATGCGGCCATCCTGCGGGCGGCGCTTCTCGGACACGTCCATGCGCGAAAGAATCTTGATGCGCGCGGTCACCGCCGTCATCACCGGCGGCGGCAGCTCGAACACCTTGTGCATCACGCCGTCGATGCGAAAGCGCATCTGGCCGGTTTCGCGGCGGGGCTCCAGGTGGATATCCGACGCACGCTGCTCGAAGGCGTACTGCAGCAGCCAGTCGACGATGTGCACCACATGGCGGTCATCCGCCCCCACTTCGCCGCTCTTGCCCAGCTCCAGCAATTGCTCGAAGTTGAGAATGGCGGAGGAGTCGTAGCCCGAGCCCTTGGCGTCCTGCGCCAGCTGGATCGAGCGCTGGACGCCATAGAACTCCAGCAGGTAGCGGTTGATGTCCAGCGGGCTGGACACCACGCGCTTGACGTCCCTGCGCAGCATCTGCGCCAGGTCGGCGGCCCAGGCGCCGTCGAACGGCTCGCAGGTGGCGAAGGTCACTTCGCCCGGCGCGGCGGCCACGGGAAGAATGCGGTGGCGCTCAGCGTAGGCGCGGCTCACCACCTGGGTGACCACGGCCGCGTTGATCTTCATCGGGTCGATCTTGAGGTACGGCAGCCCGGCCTGGCCGGCCAGCCAGGCGGTGAGGCCTTCCAGGCTCAGCGCGCGCCCGGGATCGCGCTGGTTGGGCAGTTGGGCATTGGCGATCAGCACCAGCGGATGCAGCTCCGCCGTGCTGCGCCCGCTGCGCGAGCCCATGCGCACCTGCTTGGCGTCTTCCGCCAGCAGGTAACCCTCCACCACCAGGGTGGCGAGCAGTTCGTCCAGGGCCAGCCGGCCACGGCGGCCAAGCAGGGACGCGGATTGCGGTGATACAGCCATACGGCAATCTCTCCCGAGGGGCTTCATCGCCCTGAAAATCCAGCGGCGAAAGCGGTCCCGGCTATACTAACCCGCTTTATCGAAGCCCACGGGAAGCCATGTCCGCGCGCACCTTCCAGGATGTGATCCAGACCCTCAACCGCTACTGGGCGGCGCAGGGTTGTGTCTTGCTGCAGCCCCTCGATACCGAGGTCGGCGCCGGCACCTTTCACCCCGCTACGTTTTTGCGTTCACTCGGTCCCGAGCCGTGGGCGGCGGCCTATGTGCAGCCCTCGCGTCGCCCCACCGACGGCCGCTATGGCGAGAACCCGAACCGCCTGCAGCATTACTACCAGTATCAGGTGGTGATGAAGCCCAATCCGGACAACATCCTGGACCTGTACATCGGCTCGCTGAAGGAGCTGGGCCTGGACCCGCTGGTGCACGACCTGCGCTTTGTCGAGGACAACTGGGAATCGCCCACGCTGGGCGCCTGGGGCCTGGGCTGGGAAGTGTGGCTCAACGGCATGGAGGTGACCCAGTTCACCTACTTCCAGCAGGCCGGCGGCCTGGAATGCCGTCCCGTCACCGGTGAGATCACCTACGGTCTCGAGCGCCTGGCGATGTACCTGCAGAACGTGGACAACGTCTACGACCTGATATGGACCGAAGGCCCGCACGGCAAGGTCACCTACGGCGACGTGTTCCACCAGAACGAAGTGGAACAGAGCACCTACAACTTCGAGCACGCCAACGTGCCGGAACTGTTGCGCTGGTTCGACGTATGCGAGGGCGAGGCCAACAAGCTGATCGCCGCGAACCTGCCGCTGCCGGCCTATGAGCAGGTGATGAAGGCCAGCCACACTTTCAATTTGCTCGATGCGCGCCGCGCCATCAGTGTCACCGAACGCCAGCGCTACATCCTGCGCGTGCGCACGCTGGCGCGCGCCGTGGCCGAAACCTATGTGGCACAACGCGAGAAGCTCGGGTTCCCGGGCCTGAAGAAAAACGTGAAGGAGCAGGCTGCATGAGCGCCGCCACCAAGCCGTTGCTGATCGAACTGGGCACGGAAGAACTGCCGCCCAAGGCGCTGGATGAACTGTCTGCCGCGTTCCTGCGCGGCGTGTGCGACGGCCTTGCCAAGCGTGGCGTGGAGGCGGCGCTGGATCAGGCGGCACGCTATGCGTCGCCGCGTCGTTTGGCCGTCCATATCCCCGCCGTCGCGGTGAACCAGCCGGAGCAGAGCGTGGAGCGCCGCGGCCCCGCCGTGAATGCCGCGCTCGATGCCAGTGGCCAGCCGAGCAAGGCACTGCAAGGTTTCGCGCAGTCGTGCGGCGTCACCGTGGAGCAGCTGGAAAAGCTCGAGACCGACAAGGGCTCGTGGTTCGTGTTCCGCGCGGTGAAGCCGGGCCAGCCCGTGGCGGCACTGCTGCCGGAGATCGTGGACGAAGCGCTCAAGGGCCTGCCCATCCCCAAGCCGATGCGCTGGGGCGACCACGACTACACCTTCGTGCGCCCGGTGCATTGGCTGGTGATGCTGCATGGCGCGGACATCATTGACGGCCATGTGCTGGGGCTCTCTTCCGGCCGCCAGTCGCGCGGCCATCGCTTCATGCATCCGCAGCCGGTGCACGTGGCCGATGCGGACAGCTGGCTGGACGCGATGCGCGCCGCCAAGGTGCTGGCCGACCCGGCCGAGCGCCGCCAGAAGATTCGCGATGAAGTGGCGCGCGCGGCCAAGGAAACCGGTGGCGTGCCGCAGCTCGATGATGCGCTGCTGGACGAGATCGCCAACCTCACCGAATGGCCGGTGGCGATCGCCTGCCAGTTCGATCGCGAATTCCTCGCCGTGCCGCCCGAGGCGCTGGTCACCACCATGGAGACCAACCAGAAATTCGTGCCGGTGTTCGATGCGCAGGGCAAGCTCACCGAGCATTTCATCGGCGTGGCCAACATCGAGAGCAGGCAGCCGTCGGAAATCCGCAAGGGCTACGAGCGTGTGATCCGCCCGCGTTTCGCCGACGCCAAGTTCTTCTGGGACGAAGACCTCAAGACGCCGCTGGCCGGCTATCAGGACCAGCTCAAGCAGGTGACCTACCAGCAGGCGCTGGGCAGCCTGTGGGACAAGAGCGTGCGCGTGGCCGAACTGGCCCGCATCATCGCCAACCGCGTGGGCGTGGATGCCGGCGAAGCCACCCGGGCCGCCGCACTGAGCAAGTGCGACCTGCTCACCCGCATGGTCGGCGAATTCCCCGAGCTGCAGGGCGTGATGGGTCGCTACTACGCCGCGCAGCATGGCGAAACGGCGGAGGTGGCCGCTGCGCTGGACAGCTACTACCAGCCGCGCTTCGCCGGCGATGCCATTGCGGCCGGCAAGGTGGGCCGCGTGCTCGCCGTGGCCGATCGGCTGGACACGCTGGCCGGCATCTTCGCGGTAGGCCTCAAGCCCAGCGGCAACAAGGACCCGTTCGCGTTGCGCCGCGCCGCTCTGGGCCTGGCGCGCACCCTGGTCGAGGGCGGCCTGGAACTGGACCTGCGTGGCAGCTTCGTCGAAGCGCTGGAGCTGCTGCCGGAAGCCGCGTTGGCGGCGGGCCTCAAGCCGGGCAAGGACGGCAACGCGCCGGCGCTCGATGCCGGCAAGCGTCGCGCCACCCTGGTCGATGAGCTGTATGACTTCGTGCTCGAGCGCCTGCGCGGCTATTACGCCGAGCAGGGCTTCAGCGGCGAGCAGTTCGAGGCCGTGCTGGCCGTCTCGCCGGCCAGCCTGGTCGATTTCGATCGCCGCCTGCGTGCCGTGGCCGAGTTCGGCCGTCGTCCGGAAGCGTTGAGCCTGGCCGCCGCCAACAAGCGCGTGGCGAACATCCTGCGCAAGCAGGCGGAAGAAGCGGATGCACCGGTCGTCGGCACCACGGTCGACCCGACGCACTTCGAGGCCGATGCCGAGCGGGCGCTCGCTTCCGCGCTGGATGGCGCACGCGCCGATACGGCCGCGCCGTTGCGGCAGGGCGACTACGCCGCCGTGCTCACGCGCCTGGCCCAGCTGCAGGCGCCGGTGGATGCATTCTTCGACAGCGTGCTGGTCAATGCGGAGAACCCGGCGGTGCGCGCCAATCGCCTCGCCCTGCTGGGCCAGCTCAAGGCGCAGTTCGGCGCCATCGCCGATATCGCCCGCCTGTAACGTCCGGGCGCCAGCCCACAGCAAAACGGCAGCCCTCGGGCTGCCGTTTTATTTGCGAAAAGGCCAAGGCCTCAGGCGACGGCCTGGCGGCCGCGCTTCACGCGCTCATGCAGGCGCTGGTTGAACGTCACCATGGCCGACGCATCGACATCCGTGCCGCCCGGGCCGAGGATCTCGTAGAGATCGGCCAGCATGTCGGCATTGTCGGCCAGGGTGAGCCGGCTTTCGGCCAGGTCCAGTTCCGACTGGAGGATGCGCAGCGCCGTGTTCAGGCGGTGCGGGTCCATGGCCATGCCGCTGGCGTGCAGCGTGTCGGCCGCGGTACGCAGCTTGGAACGGTGGCGATTGGCGGCGGCTTCGGCGTTCGGCAGTTCTTCGCCCGAGGCGATGGCGTCGGCCTGGATGGAGCCTTCGCCGGCAACCAGCCACACCAGGGAAATCCCCAGCGTCTTGGCCAGCGTGACGCAGCGCGCGCGCGAAGGATCGGTGTTGCCATCGCGCCAGCTGCGCACGACGCCCTCGGAGAAACCGCACATGCGGGCGATTTCGGTAACACTGCCCACGCGCTGGATCAGCACTTTGATGCGATCAGCGAAAGTACCCGATGACTCGATGGTCGAATTTTTCTGAATATTCATCGCAGTTTCCTGACGGATGGCGACAAGTTGTGGTGAGCGTGAACCGAAATTCAAATTCTAAGCGTCAAGTAATCGTTAAAAACGAGTTACATCCGCAGCATCTTTCTATCGGATTCGCAAGGATTTGGCGGTAGCGGCCCCGGGGAGCAACTTCTGCCGACTTCCAAGAACGCAATTGTCCTTGATTGGTCACCCGTATTTCGCTGCCTTGTTCAGCTGCCAGACAGGTAAATTGGGCTGGTGCCTCCTTTGGAACCAGTCACATACAGTCGTCCCGCGTCTGCCGCAGGGCACGTCCCCTGACCCTATGGCGCCCACTGTGCCGCAAGATACCATTCAATAAACTTACGACGGTCGCGCATGGCAGATCCTCCGCAGCATCTTTGCGGCCTGAAGTCGCGGCTGTCCGGTGGATGGGTCCGAACTTTCGCCTGGGGCAATGGAGCGCAGTGTGCTGCGACTTGGCGCTGCCGAACATTACGATCCGTTAATGTGCGGCGCGGACGTCATGAAATCGCCCCAGGGGCCGCGGCCGGGGCGATCCGTGGCGTGAGCGGAAGCCACGCCATGGTCATCATGCGTCTGCCTGCGCTGTTCCGAGCGCATGCATTTGGCCGTCCAAGCATCCCGTCGCATACGCAAGCGCATGGCGCCAACTTTTACAAGCCCTTACCTTTGGGCTATCCTCAGAGCTTCCCCCGTGTAGAGTCGAGGCGTGTTGGGCGCCTGTTGGTTCTCGCGCTAAGCCCTGACAGTTGATAGAGGTTTCCCCCATGCGCAGGTTGGTTTGGTCGCTGATGTCGGTCGCTGCACTGGCTCTTGCCGGTTGTGGCAATTCTTCCGATTCGTCCCAGAATGCCTCGCAGGGTGGCGAGTCGTCCGCTTCCGCAGGAGCTCCCGCCAAGGCCAATGCCGTCACCGGTTCGGTGACCGTGCGCGACGCCAACCAGCTTTCGGGCGATGCCAAGCTGGATATCACCCTGGTGGACGTGTCGGCCCCGGATGCACCGGCGCTGGCAACCAAGTCGATCAGCTCCGCCACTACCTTCCCGCAGTCGTTCGAGCTGGATTTCAATCCGACCGATATCGATCCGGCGGCAATCTATGTGGTGAAGGCGGTGGAGACCGACGGTGATCGCAAGTACACCATGCCGATCCAGGCGCCGGTGCTGACCAAGGGGGCGCCGAGCCAGGTGAGCATCCAGCTGGTGGCCGAGCAGACTCCGGGCGAGAAGGAATTGGCTGCTTTTACCGCCGTCCAGAAGCAGATCGGTGGCATGAAGATCAGCAACGGCACCAAGCTGGAAGACAAGGTGTCGCGTGGCTGGCAGGTGTTCCGCGAAGCGGGTGAAGTGAAGTTCATCCGCGAAGAAGTGGATTACGGCGACAAGGGCTTCACCAGCACCGACTATGCCTACAAGGATGGCAAGCCGTGGGTGGTGGTGCAGCAGAAGAAGTCCAGCAAGGACGCCAAGCCCACCTCCACCGAGCGCGTGGCATGGGCGCAGGACGGCACGCTGGTGCTCAAGAAGAACGAAGCCGGTGGCAAGACCTCGACGCTGAGTGATGACGATGCGGCCAGCCTGCAGAAGCAGGCGCAGTCCATCCTCAGCCTGGCGACGGGCGGCAAGGGCAAGTAAGCCCCCGCTTTCATCGCGCCTCCGGGCATGAAAAAAGCCGTCCGCTCACGCGGACGGCTTTTTTGTTGGCGGCAGGGTGGCCTTAGAAGGCGTACTTCAGGCCCAGGTTGACGCTGTTGTACTTCTGGCTGTCGTCGCTGAAGCGGCCGCTATAACCCACCCAGCCGGACAGCACCGGGCTGAACTGGGCCGTCACACCCACATCGCCGGTGCCCCAGGTCTTGTCCGGCGTGAAGCCAACCAGGCTGAAGCTGCCGGGCATGCTATTGAGGCCAGCGGTGATCTCGCGCGGATCCGCCTTGCTGTCGTGGTTCCAGGCAAGCTCGGCGTACGGCGAGAGCATCACGCTGCCGACCTGCCAGTGACCCTGCAGGCGCCAGCCGAGGGTGGAAACCAGCGAATCACGCTGCTGGTGGCTGAACCACATCGAGCTGCTGTCGCTGCCGCCTTCGCTGTAGCCGTCGACCTTCACCGTCTGCCACTCGACCGTGGCGAACGGGCCGGCGCGCAGGGTGGAGACATCGAACCACCAGCCACCGGTGAAGCCGCCGCCCACGTGGTTGCCGTCGGCCTTGGCGTTTTCGGTGCGCAGGTCGGCGCCGATCTGGATGCGGCGCTCGATATCGGAGAAGTTGTCCTGGCCGAAGTCGACGTAGCCACCGATGTAGCCGCCGCCCTGGTGATAGGTGAGGTAGCCCAGGCCCGAGATATCCTGCAGCTTGTAGCCGCCGCCACCGGTGTAGTCGGCGTTGTGCTGGCCGATGTTCATGGCGATGCCGCCCGACAAATTGTCGTTGGCGCGCACGTCCGCGCCGATCGTCAGGTTGACATTGTTGCTGGTGGTGCGCGGCGAGCTGCTGCTGCCGTCGAAGGTCTGGTCGCCGTAGTCGACGTTGGCGAAGACGCGCGTGTCGCTGCCCTGGCCATCGGCCAGCATCTGGTCACGGATGGAGCGGTTCTGCGCGGAGATCGACGCCAGCGGCGCCTCGGCCAGCAGCGAGGCGTAGCCCGGTGCGTTGATGATGGACATGACGTACTGGCCCAGCATCACGTCGGCAGCCGTGGTCGGATGCACGCCGTCGGCGAACAGGTAGGTCTGGTTGGTGCCCGGGGCGTACGAAGAGGTATAGAGATTCCCGTTGCCGCTGCCGACCTGCGGCCCGCAGAGCAAGGAGTTGGAACCTGCACCGCAAGCCGGTTGGGTGACATTGGTGAAGCCGAACGCAGCCGGATGGGCCGCCACCTCGTCGATCAGCGCAAACGTGTTGACCGGGATGACGTTGAGGCCGTTGTTGCTGAGCTGGGCGATGCCGGACTGCAGCACGTTGTTGTAAATGATCGAGATCTGCGTGCCACCCGACTCGGCGGCCGCGCCGCCGGCGATGCTGTCGGGCGTCTTGCCGATGTCGGGCAGGTTGTATACCACCACGTACTTCGCCCCCGCTGCCTGCAGGCTGCCCAGCAACTTGACCTCGACCTGCGCGGCCGCCTCGGCGCCGGCAGCGATCGTATTGGCGTCGGTGTAGGCACCGGTGAGATAGAAAATATCGTTCGCACCGCCCCATACCTGGTAAAGCGTGCGCGGGTCAGCCTTGCCGCCGGTGGCGGCGAAGTACTGCTGGAACTGCTGCGGAATGTTCTCGATGGGCAGCGTGGTGGCGTTGTTGACGAAGCCGGCGCCACCGTAGGCGTAGTCGGTACCGCCCTGCAACGACGCCTGGATGTTGAAGCCCAGTGCCTTGGAGACATTCTCAACGGCGGTCGAGCCCGGGTTGGTGGTGAAGCGCTGCGGCTTCAGGCCAAGCATCAGCGAGACGTTGCCCGCGTCGCTGAGGCTGTCGCCAAACACCACGACGTTGTTGAACTGGGTGTCGGCGGCGAAAGCATGTGAGCCGAACAGCAGTGATGCGGCGACGGCGCCGGCAAGCAGACGAATACGTGGCATGGTGAAAATGCTCCTGGGCCTTTGAGGCCAATTGTTATTACTGCGTTACGGTAATGCAGCCCGTACGTGAGCGCATGCTGCGCCGCACCGCGTTTCCCTTCGGGCTACGGCGGAAAGCGTCGATGGATAGGGAAGCACCGCCCCGGCAGCGGGGCGGTGCGTCGTGCCGCTGAGTGTGCGCTCAGCGCTTGATGGCGCGCGACAGCGCGTCGGCGAAGGCGCTGTTGGCCGGCGGTGCCGTGGGCTTGGGCGCACCGCCACCCGGGCGCGGGCCGCGGTTGTCGCGCTGGCCGCCGCGGTTGTCGTTGCCGCCGGCCGGCCGGCCGCCACGTGCCTGTTGGCCCGGCTCGTCGTCCAGGCGCATGGACAGGCCGATGCGCTGGCGCGGCAGGTCGACTTCCATCACCTTGACCTTGACGATGTCGCCGGCCTTCACTGCGTCGCGAGGATCCTTGACGAAGGTATGCGACAACGCCGAGACGTGGACGAGCCCGTCCTGGTGCACGCCGATGTCCACGAAGGCGCCGAACGCCGCCACGTTCGTCACGCGGCCTTCCAGCACCATGCCGGGGCGCAGGTCCTTCAGGTCTTCCACGCCTTCGGCAAAGCTGGGGGCCACGAATTCCGGACGCGGATCGCGGCCGGGTTTCTCCAGTTCCTTGAGGATGTCGCGCACCGTCGGCACGCCGAACTTCTCGTCGGTGAACTGCTCGGCCTTGAGGCCGCGCAGGAACGAGGTGTCGCCGATGATGGAGCGCACCTCGCGGCCGCACTGCGCGATGATGCGCTCGATCACCGGATAGGCTTCCGGATGCACCGCGCTGGCATCGAGCGGGTTGTCGCCGTTGGGCACGCGCAGGAAGCCGGCGCACTGCTCGAACGCCTTGTCGCCCAGGCGCGGCACTTTCAGCAGTGCCTTGCGGTTGGCGAACGGGCCGTTGGCGTCGCGGTGCTTCACCACGTTCTCGGCGACGCTGGCGGAAAGGCCGGCCACGCGCGACAGCAGTGCGGCGGAGGCGGTGTTCACGTCCACGCCGACCGCGTTCACGCAGTCTTCCACCTTCGCATCGAGCGCGCGCGCCAGCTTCACCTGGTTGACGTCGTGCTGGTACTGGCCCACGCCGATGGCCTTGGGCTCGATCTTCACCAGCTCGGCCAGCGGATCCTGCAGGCGGCGTGCGATCGACACGGCGCCACGCAGGCTCACGTCCAGATCGGGGAATTCCTTGGCGGCGGTCTCCGAGGCCGAATACACCGAGGCGCCGGCCTCGCTCACCACCACTTTGGACAGCTTCGCGTCGCCGAGCTTCTTGATCAGTTCGCCCGCGAGCTTGTCGGTTTCGCGCGAGGCAGTACCGTTGCCGATGGCGATCAGGTCAACGCCATGCTGCTCGCACAGCTTGGCCAGCTGCACCAGCGATTCGTTCCACTGCCTGCGCGGCTCATGCGGATAGATGGTGTCGGTGGCGAGCAGCTTGCCGGTGGCGTCGACCACGGCCACCTTCACGCCGGTGCGGATGCCCGGGTCCAGGCCCATCACCGTCTTGGCGCCGGCGGGCGCGGCCAGCATCAGGTCCTTGAGGTTGTCGCCGAACACGCGGATGGCTTCGTCTTCCGCGCCTTCGCGCACGCGCCCGAACAGATCGAGCGTGAGGTGCAGGTGCAGCTTCACGCGCCAGGTGAGGCGCACGGTCTCGCGCAGCCACGCATCGGCGGGGCGTCCGCGATTGACGATGCCCGCATGCGCGGCGACGCGGCCTTCGCCTTCCAGGTGGCCCTGCTCGGCATCCACGTTCGGCACAAGCTCCAGTTCGATCACGCCTTCGTTGCGCGCGCGCATCAGCGCCAGCAGGCGATGCGAGGGAATCTTGCCGATCGGTTCGATGTGATCGAAGTAGTCGCGGAACTTCGCGCCTTCGTTCTCCTTGCCTTCGACCACCTTGGCGCGGATCTGGCCCTTGTCCCACAACCAGTCGCGCAGTTCGCCGAGCAGGCCGGCGTCTTCGGCGATGCTTTCCATCAGGATCGCGCGTGCGCCATCGAGCGCGGCGCGCACATCCGGCACGCCCTTGTCGGCGTCCACGAAGGCTTCGGCCGCGGCTTCGGGCGACTGGGTGGGATCTTCGCGCAGGCCCACGGCCAGCGGCTCCAGCCCCGCCTCGCGGGCGATCTGCGCCTTGGTGCGACGCTTGGGTTTATACGGCAGATACAGGTCTTCCAGGCGCGCCTTGGTGTCGGCGGCGAGGATGTCACCCTTCAGCGCATCATTGAGCTTGCCCTGTTCCTCGATGCTGGCGAGGATCGCGCTGCGGCGTTCCTCCAGCTCGCGCAGGTAGCGCAGGCGCTCCTCGAGCAGGCGCAGCTGGGTGTCGTCGAGGCCGCCGGTGGCTTCCTTGCGGTAGCGCGCAATGAACGGCACGGTAGCGCCGCCGTCGAGCAGATCCACCGCGGCGTGCACCTGTTCCGGCTTGGCGGCGATGTCCTGGGCAATACGTTGTTCGATGCTGAGCATGAGGCTGAAACGATTCCTGTGCGTTCGACAAAGCGGCACCTCGCCTGGCGGTGTGCCGAACCCCGGATGATAGCAAGTCGCTCCCAGGGCCTAGTCGCGGGCGGCCGGCGCCTGTTCAGGACGAAGCGTGAGATAGCCGGGGGCCTGCGCGGGCGCTTCCTCGTGATGGCCCTTGTAGGTGGTGGCAAGGCGGCGGTTGCGCGGCCAGTGTCGGGCATGCAGGGTGCGCGGATCGCCGGTGTGCGCAAAGGGCAGCACCACCAACGCCGGCCGCGGCGACAGGCGTGGCGATGGGCTCTGGTCGTGCGCTGGCTGCCAGAGGCTCACCGCGGCAAGCGTGGCCACGATGACGACGGCCAACATGATTGCCGCCGCGAGCCATCGGGTGGCCGGCATCGCGGCGCGTGATCCCGGTGCGACCGGCAAGGCGGGAGCCAACGTGTCCTCGGCGGGCGATTCGCTTCCGAGGGGATCGGGTGCCGCCACGCGGCGGACATCGCCGATGAAGCGATAGCCCAGGCTGTGGACAGTGGCGATATAGCGGGGATGGCCCGCGCAGTCGCCCAGCGCATGGCGCAGTTGCGAAATCGCACGCGTGAGTACGCCTGGCGTGACATGCCGATGGCCCCAGGCCGCATCGAGCAAATCATCTTTGCCGACGACATCTCCGGCCTGCTGTATCAGCGTGACGAGTACTGCGTAGGCCTTGGGCTCCACCGAGATATCTACCCCGGCGCGCGCGAGGCGATGTGCTCGCGGCTCAATGACGATGTCATCGCACTGATAAATCCAGCCGCTGTCAGGTTGGGACTGAGCCATGACCTTGCCTGGTGGCGGCCCCCTGCGATCGCAAGCATGCGCTTTGCGCGATGCTCGCGCATCCGCCATAGGTCATAACGTCCGCTGTGTGCGCCAGGCGCGGGTGCGTGGCGTGCATAGTCCGCATGTCGCCGCCAGCGGCGAATTCATGAGTCATCCGGTCGATCATGGCGGTGATGGCATGTCGATCGGCACGTGTATTGATAGGTGGGCGCGAGCAGACCGTGAAACGGATGTTGTGCGCGTGCCAGCGATGGGCGAGACGTGTGCCATCAGCGTCTCATCATCAGGTATCTCCTACACCTAATCACCGAAGCCGAAAGTTTCGGAGTGCGCGCAAAAAAAAGCCGCGATGCATGGCTGCATCGCGGCTTCGTCAGCGGATGTTTCTCAAGCGTTGAACGAGCCGTGGCCCGAATCGGTGCGCGGCTTGATGGGCTTGAGTTCGTCGGCGCGACCGTTGAGCACCAGGGTATGTGCGAGCAGGTCGTGAAGACCCTGTTTACGTTGCGTCCATGCCACGGCGAGGTAGCACACGAATGGAATGAGGCCGGTGATGACATTGGTGAGACGCACTGCATTGCGCGCGGCGCTGCGACCGATGGTCAGCCCATGGCCCTGCAGGTCGGTAACGCGAAGGCGCAACGCGAGTTTGCCCGGCGTCGCCTGCCACTTGGAGCACTCGAACAGCGTGTAGTAGAGAAAGCCGATCACGGTCACCGCGATATTGGCGGCCTGGGTGGACTCGGCATAGTCGCGGATGGCGTTACTCACATCGGCGCCGGTCTGCAGCTGCGCCAGCATATGCTCGTAAGCGCCCAGGCCACCCATGGCGTAGAACACAATGGAAGAAGGCACCAGCAACAAGACCAGGTCGATCACCCACGCGCCGAAGCGCTGCCAGAAGCTGGCGTAGTCCACGGCGACCGTGGCAGCGGCGGCTTGCGGCAGTGGCGGAATCGTCGCGGCGGAGGCCGGGCCCCGCTCGAGTTCTTGCGGGAACAGCGCCGACAGCGGCTGCCAATCGGCCATGCCCTCGTGCCAGCCCAGATCGTCAGCGCTTACCTGGCCGCTGCGCAGCCATTGGCGCACTTCTTCTTCCTTGTAAGGGCCATGTCGTTCGCCGTCCCGTCCGATCCAGACTTCCATCGTATGCTCCGAGGTGTTCTTTCAGGCGAGCATCATGCCATGCGGCTGCAACGTCTTGGCGTCTGCGATTCACGCCGCGTCGCGGCGCTTGAGGTGGACCAGCAGCAGCGAGATGGCCGCCGGCGTCACCCCACTGATGCGCGCCGCCTGGCCGATGGTTTCCGGTTGCACGCGCTTGAGCTTGAGCAGTACCTCGGATGAAAGGCCGCGCACCTTGTCGTAGTCGAAGCTGCCGGGGATGGCGGTCTGCTCATGCCGACGCTGGCGCTCGATCTCCTCGCGCTGGCGCTCCAGGTAGCCGGCGTACTTGGTCTGTACCTCGACCTGGGCGGCCACGTTCTCGTCATCCACCGCCGGGCCGATGCCGTCCACCGAGGTCAGCATCGCGTAATCCAGCTCCGGGCGACGCAGTAGGTCGAGCGCATTGGTCTCGCGGCTCAGGGTGATGCCGAGCTGGCGTTCGATGGTGGCGCCCAGTGCGTTGGCCGGGGCGGCCCACAGGGCGCCGAGACGCTGCGTCTCGCGCTCCACCGCATCGCGCTTGGCGCGCAGCGCGTCGTAACGCGACTGCGGCACCACGCCCAGCCGATGGCCGGTTTCGGTGAGGCGCAGGTCGGCGTTGTCTTCGCGCAGATGCAGGCGGTACTCGGCGCGCGAGGTGAACATGCGATAGGGCTCGATGGTGCCGTTGCTGGTGAGGTCGTCGATCAGCACGCCGATATAGGCCTCGTCGCGGCGCGGATACCATGGCGCCTCGCCCTTGACCGCCAGCGCGGCGTTGAGGCCGGCGATCAGGCCTTGCGCGCCAGCTTCCTCATAACCGGTGGTGCCGTTGATCTGGCCAGCGAAGTACAGGCCGGGAATGCTCTTGGTCTCCAGCCACGGATGCAGTCCACGCGGATCGAAATAGTCGTATTCGATGGCATAGCCCGGGCGCGTGATGTGCGCGTGCTCGAAGCCCTTGATCGAGCGCACCAGCGCCAGTTGCACGTCATACGGCAACGAGGTGGAGATGCCGTTGGGGTAGATCTCGAATGTGTCCAGACCCTCGGGCTCGATGAAGATCTGGTGCGAGTTCTTTTCGGCGAAGCGCACCACCTTGTCCTCGATCGAGGGGCAATAGCGTGGGCCGATGCCTTCGATCTGCCCGCTGTACAGCGGCGAGCGGTCGAGCGAGCCGCGAATCAGCTCATGGGTGTGCTCGCTGGTATGGGTGATCCAGCAGCTCACCTGGCGCGGATGCTCATCGCGCGAGCCCAGGTAGGAGAACACCGGGGCGGGATCGTCGCCGGGCTGTTCCTCCAGATCGCTGAAATCGATGCTGCGCAGGTCGATGCGTGGCGGCGTGCCGGTCTTCAGGCGGTCAGCTGCCACCGGCAGTTCGCGTAGTTTCTGGGCGAGCGTGCTTGCCGGCGGATCACTGGCCCGGCCGCCCGCATACTGCGCCGGGCCGATATGGATCTTGCCGGCCAGGAAGGTGCCGGCGGTCAGCACCACGGCGCGGGCATGGAAGGCCAGGCCCATCTGGGTCACCACGCCGGTCACGCGTCCCCCTTCCAGGATCAGGTCGTCCACGGCCTGCTGGAAAAGCTCCAGGTTCGGCTGGGTTTCCACCATCCGGCGAATGGCCGCCTTGTACAGCGAGCGATCGGCCTGGCAGCGAGTGGCGCGTACGGCCGGCCCCTTGGAGGCGTTGAGCGTGCGCCACTGGATGCCCGCCCGATCGGCGGCGTGAGCCATGGCCCCGCCCAGGGCGTCGATTTCCTTGACCAGATGACCCTTGCCGATGCCACCGATGGCCGGGTTGCAGCTCATCTGGCCGATCGTCTCGATGTTGTGGCTCAGCAGCAGGGTGCGAGCGCCCGTGCGCGCCGAGGCCAGGGCGGCCTCGGTGCCGGCATGGCCGCCGCCGATCACGATGACGTCGTAGGTTGTGGGATGGAACATGGAACTGCCCCGAACGCGCAGGAATGGACCCTATAGGTCGCTTATGGTAACCCCTGTCAGGTCTCCAGGCCGGTGGCACGCTTCCTGCTTCAAACCTGGCGCACTTTCCACGGGCAGAAGCAGCGCGATAACGCGCGCCGAGGTCGAACGACAGGGGTTCGATCGTGTGCCGGGAGAGGAAGCGAGACGGCGCCCCTTGGGGCGCCGTCGTTTTTTCTAGGCCGGGTAAGGTGCCAGGGGCAAACCAGAGCCTGGATAAGATCTGGCGCCCGGCGGTCTCAGGAACAGGGGGAATCCAGGATGACCGTGTTGCCGGGCGCCAGAAACCGTGAATACGTGTCGCTGGCAGCAGACTTTGCTGCGCGTTCGAGTGGGATATTTGCGCCTTGCGCGTGAACGTGAAGTGACTAAAACGCTCGTTTGTGCCGAGTCTTGGCACCTGCTGACGCGCAGCGTCATTCCGTGACCGATGCCAGTGGCGAGTGTGATGCAGATCACATTGCTGGCATGGGCATTGCTTCTGTCTGCAGTGCCAGCCAAGGCAATCGTTTGGGGGACTCACGTCATGGATCTCAGTTTCGATTTCCAACCGGTTTACCAGCACCACGATCTGCTGATCGAGCTTGGTCGCGTCGAGATGGCCATGGAGCATCTTGAAGAACGCAGCGAGAACGAGCGGCAGGCCTTGCGCCCACGCCTGCTCTCGCGCCTGAGCCGGCTGCGTGACGAGCTGCAACACCTCGCGATCTGAGCTCGTGCACGCAGCCGCGTTGGCAGTAGCAGCGGCACAAGTCAAGGACGTATGGACGGCCAAACGTCCATAAGCACACACGGATGGCGCGAGGGGTTATCTCGTCTTCCGCGGAATGACAGTACGTCCAGCTGCCATTCCCTCCCGGTCACGTCTTACGCCCGGGTGCCCCGTCTCAAGGACGGGATGCACTCGGGTGTCTTTCTGGATGACGGCGATCAGTCGTGCAGCATGCTCTGCACGATTTCGGTGAGATTGCGCGACAACCCGGCCTGGCCGGCCAGCGTGGCGATGGCCGCCCTGGCGGCGGCGCGGCGCATGGGCTCAAGGCGCTGCCAGCCGTTGAGTGCGGTGGCGAGTCGCGCGGCAACCTGCGGGTTGATCGCGTCGAGCTGGCCGAGGCGCTCGGCCAGCAGCCGGTAGCCGCTGCCGTCCGCGCGATGGAAGCCATCGGGGTTGTTGCGCGCCCAGGCGCCGAACAGCGAGTTCACGCGGTTGGGGTTCTTGAGGGTGAAGGCCGCATCGGCTTCCAAAGCATGCACGCGGTCGAGCACCAGCTCGCCCGGCAGCTGTGTCTGCACCGAGAACCACTTGTCCATCGCCAACGGGTTGTCCGCGTAGCGCTGGCGGAAGTGGACCAATGCCGCGGCCGCCTGCGGCGCGTTCTCGCGCACCAGCACGGCCAGCGCGGCCAGGCGATCGGTCATGCTGGGGGCGTTGTCGTATTGCAGCGTGGCGAGCGAGTGCGCGGCCCACGGATCGATGCGCGCCAGCAGCTCCAGCACCCGCCGCTTGAGTCGGCGGCGTGCCTGGCTGGTGGCATCCAGTTCCAGGCTGGTATGCGCCGCGAGCGCTTCGTAGCGCTGGTACAGCGCCTCGCGGCCGATGCGCAGCGCCAGGTGTTCCTGCAATTGCTGGCGCAGGGCGTGCACCAGCGAGGGATCGACCAGGCGTTCGCGCTCGGACAATTCGATCTCGCCCGGCGGCGTCAGCAGGTCGGCGAGCAACGCGGCATCCAGCGTCGTCTCGGCAAACAGCGCTTCCAGCGCGTTGCACCACGCATCCAGCGCATCGGTGGCGTCACCGTCGCGCAGGTTGTCGAAGGCACGCGCGGCCAACTGCTGGCCGGCTTCCCAGCGGTTGAAGCCGTCCACGTCGTGACGCAGCAGCAGGGCCAGGTCGGCGGGCGCATAATCGCATTCGAGGATCACCGGTGCGGAAAAACCGCGCAGCAGCGAAGGCACGGGCGCATCGCCCACCTGCTGGAAGACGAAGGACTGCTCGGCCCGGTCCAGCACCACCACGCGTTCCAGCGCACTGGCATCGGTGCCGGCTTCACCGGCGAGGTGCAGCGGAATCATGTGGCCGGCACGGTCGAACAACGCCAGCTTGACCGGAATCGGCAGGGGCTGCTTGTGCGGCTGGCTGGCGGTGGGTGGCGTGTGCTGCGACAGCGTGAGCGTGTAGGTGCGGTGCGTGGCGTCGTAGTGACCGTGTGCGGTCAAGCGCGGCGTGCCCGCCTGGGCGTACCAGGCGAGATAAGGCATCAGGTCGACCCGGTTGGCGTCGCCCAGTGCACGCAGGAAATCCTCCAGCGTGGCGGCGTGGCCATCGTGTCGCGAGAAATACAGGTCCATGCCGCGGCGGAAACCTTCGCGCCCCAGCCGGCCGGCCACCATGCGCACCAGTTCCGAGCCTTTTTCGTAGACGGTGGCGGTGTAGAAGTTGTTGATCTCGCTGTACTGCGCGGGGCGCACCGGATGCGCGAGCGGACCGGCATCCTCGGGGAATTGCGCGCGACGCAGCAAGGCCACGTCCTCGATGCGCTTGAGCGGCGCCGAGTTCATGTCGGCCGAGAACTGCTGCTCGCGGAAGACGGTGAGGCCTTCCTTCAACGAGAGCTGAAACCAGTCGCGGCAGGTGACGCGGTTGCCGCTCCAGTTGTGGAAATACTCGTGCGCCACCACCGCCTCGACCGCGCGGTATTCGTCGTCGGTGGTGGAGTCGGCGTCGGCCAGCAGGTACTTCGCGTTGAAGATATTGAGGCCCTTGTTCTCCATCGCGCCCATGTTGAAGTCATGCGTGGCGACCACGTGGAACACGTCAAGGTCGTACTCGCGGCCATAGGTGTCCTCGTCCCAGCGCATGGAGCGTTCCAGCGCATCCATCGCATAGCCGCAGCGGCCGATGGCATCGGGCTCGGCCCAGATCACCAGCTTCACCGCGCGGCCCGTGTTGGTGACGTAGTCGCGCTCGATCTTCTGCAAGCGGCCCGCGACCAGCGCGAACAGGTAGCTGGGCTTGGGATGCGGGTCGACGAAGCGCGCCCAGTGGCGGCCGTGGTCCAGCTCGCCGTGGCCGTCCGGGTTGCCGCCGGCCAGCAGCACCGGGAAACGCTCGCGGTCGGCATTGAGGGTGACGGTGTAGCTGGCCAGTACGTCGGGGCGGTCGGGGAAGAAGGTGATGTGGCGAAAGCCCTGGGCTTCGCACTGGGTCAGCAGGAAACCGCTTTCCCGCTTGCCGGACAGGTACAGGCCTTCCAGCGCGGTGTTGGCGGCCGGCTGCACGCGCACCCGCGTCTCCAGCACGCTGCCGTCGCGCGCGCCATCCACTTCCAGCACGCTGTCCGCATAACGCCAGGCGCCTTCGGGCAGGGGCTGGCCGTCCAGGCTGATCGACAACAGCTTCAGGCCCTCGCCATCGAGCCGCAGCGGCTCCTGCTGCGCGGGGTCGCGTCGCAGATGCAGGCGTGAGGTCACGTCGGTGGTGTCGATACCCAGATCGAACGCCAGCTCGACCTGGGTCACGCGCCAGGCGGGGGCGCGATAGTCGCTGAGCCGGATCAGGGCAGGGGAGGCGTCGCTACGAGTCGTCATCGGGACAGCTATGGGTGGTGGAACCGGTCAGGCTAACATGCGGCCCTTTCCAGGCAGGACAAGTCGATGGCGGATTACCTTGCGGAACGGGCCCGGCTGGGCGGCCACGAACTGGCCGTGCTGACCGACTTGGCGCGCGGCCGCCGCGTGCGGATCGCCCGGCGCGGCGCCACGCTGCTCAATTTCGAGCTGCCCGCGCGCGATGGCGTGCGGGATATCGCCGACGGCTACCGCGATGCCGGCGAGTTGGACAGCCGGCCCAGCTCGCGCTTTGCCGTGATGGTGCCGTTCGCCAACCGCATTGCCGATGCCCGCTATGCCTTCGATGGCCAGACCTACGACCTGCAGCCCGGGGTGGAGGGTGCCCAGCGCGCCGCCCGCCACGGCTTTGTGCGCGGCGTGGATTTCGACATCGCGGCCCTGGCGGCGGACGGGGAGGCGGCGCGCGTCACCTTCGTCACCCAGGCGATTCGTCCGGACGTCCACCCGGGCTACCCCTTCGCCATCGATCTGGCCGTGACCTATACGCTGGACGCCCATGGACTTTCGCTGGAAGCGAGCATGCGCAACGTGGGTGAGCATGCGGCGCCATGCTTCTTTGGCTGGCACCCGTATTTCCGCCTGGGCGAGTCGCCCATCGACAGCTGGGAACTGCAAATTCCCGCCGCCACGCTGGTGCATACCGATGCGGACTTCATCCCATTGGCGGGCGCGGCGGCCCATGTGCCGATGGCGCGCGAACCGGCGCTGGATTTCCGCCAGGCCCAGCCCATCGGCGTGCGCCAGCTCAATCACGCCTACGCCGACCTGCGTTGCGATGCCGATGGCCGTGCGCGTACGCGCCTGCGCGATCCGGCCAGCGGGCTGGCCATCGCGGTGTGGCAGCGCTCCGGTGTGATGCTGGCCTTTACCGCCGACACGGTGACGCGCGATGTGCGCCGCGCCGTGGCGCTGGAGCCGATGGAAAGCTGGGCCGATGCCTTCAACCGGCCGGACTGCGCCGCCGCGATCCGGCTGGAGCCGGGTGCCGAGCGGCGCTTCCTGTGCGGCGTGGAGATCACTGCCGCATGAATGCCCCCGTGAATCCGGCCGCGTTGCCCAGCTTCGGCCAGGTCCAGGACGCCGCGGCGCGCATCGCGCCCTACGCCGTGGTGACGCCGGTGCTGCGCAGCGGCGTGCTCAATGCATTGAGCGGCGCGGACCTTCACTTCAAGTGCGAGAACCTGCAACGCGGCGGCGCCTTCAAGTTTCGTGGCGCCTGCAACGCGGTGTGGTCGATGGACGATGAGCAGGCGGCGCGCGGCGTGGTCACCCATTCGTCCGGCAACCATGGCAATGCGCTGGCGCTGGCGGCGGCCACGCGTGGCATTGCCGCGCACGTGATCGTGCCCGAGGGCGCCGTGCGCACCAAGCTGGAGGCGATCGAGCGCGCCGGCGCCATCCTGCACCGCTGCGAGGCGACCCAGGCCGCGCGCGAAGCCAAGGCCGAGGAAGTACGTCGCGCCACCGGCGCGGAGCTGGTGCATCCCTACGCCGATACGCGCGTGATGGCCGGCCAGGGCACCGCCGCGCTGGAACTGCTGCAGCAAGCGGATGGGCTTGATGCGCTGATCACGCCGATTGGCGGCGGCGGGCTGGCCTCGGGCTGCGCCATCGCCGCGCATGGCGTGGCGCCGCAGCTGGCGCTGTATGGCGCCGAGCCCACCGGCGCCGACGACGCGGCGCGATCGCTGGCGGCAGGTCATCGGGTGGGGCCGTTCGTGGCCAATACCCTCTGCGATGGCTTGCGCACGCTGATCGGCGAAACCAATTTCGAGGCGTTGCGCATGCATCGCGTCGAGGCGATCACGGTGACCGACGAGGAAACCATCGCCGCGATGCGCCTGCTGTGGAACGAGCTGAAGCTGGTGGTGGAGCCATCCAGCGCCACCGTGCTGGCGGCGGTGCTCAAGCGCCCGGAGCGCTTCAAGGGCCGGCGCGTGGGGCTGGTGCTGACCGGCGGCAATGTCGATATCGATGCGCTGCCATGGTGAGCCGTCCCGCCGGATGGTGGCGAGACCGGTCCGTGTAATCGCGCGCCATCCGCCGGGCAGCAAGGCACAATGGGCGCCCGACATCGCGAAGCCATGCCATGACCGCCGCCCGCCGTAATCGCTGCCCCTGGGGCGAGAGTCCCGACATGCACGACTACCACGACACCGAGTGGGGCACGCCGCTGCACGACGATCGCGCGCTGTTCGAGTTCCTCTGCCTGGAAGGCGCACAGGCCGGTCTTTCGTGGCGCACCGTGCTGCTCAAGCGCAACAACTACCGGCGCGCGTTCCATCAGTTCGATATCGCCAAGGTCGCGGCCATGAAGGACCGCGAGCTGGAGCAGCTGCTGCTCGATCCGGGCATCATCCGCAACCGGCTCAAGGTGTACGCCACGCGCGACAACGCCGTCGCCGCCCTCAAGGTCATCGACGAATTCGACAGCCTGGATCGCTACCTGTGGTCGTTCGTCGACGGCCAGCCCATCCGCAACCGCTGGAGCGGGCAAGGCGACGTGCCTGCCAGCACGCCGCTATCGGATCGCATGAGCAAGGAACTGAAAAAGCGCGGCTTCCGCTTCGTGGGCACCACCATCTGCTACGCCTTCATGCAGGCGACCGGCATGGTCAACGACCATGTGGTGGGTTGTTTCAGGCACAAGGCCGTGGGTTGATGGCACGGCGCGGGAACAGGCCATAGAGCGTCGCCATTCCCGCTTTCGCGGGGATGACGTGTAGCGCGTCGCGGGATTCAACGGCGCCGCGAACCCCGCAGGCTATCGACCGAAAAGCTGGCGATTTCGCCGCCGCCGGCCACGCGGCGCGACTGCCCGTGCGGCGGACCCCAGGCGTGCGCGGTCACCACTTCCCAGGTGGCGGGAATACGGCCGTCCACGCGCATGGTTTCGTAGGCGGCGAGCATGCGCTGGTAGTGACGCTTGCCCAGCAGGTGACGCTCGCGCGCATTGTCGGCGTTGGTGGCGCCCAGGCCTTGCAGTTCCTTCAGCAGCAGGCGCGGCTCGCTATAGGTGAGCGTGTAGCGGTCCACATCCAGTACGGGGTCGCGCAGGCCGGCGTTGATCATCGCGTCGCCCAGGTCGTGCATGTCCAGGAAGCGGCTCACGTGCGGCTGTTGGTCGGCTTCCGCCCAGGCCGCACGAAGTTCCTTCAGCGTGTCCGGCCCGAAAGTGGAGAACACCAGCAGGCCGCCGGGCTTGAGCACGCGCACGCATTCGCCGAACAGCGCGGGCAGGTCGTCGATCCACTGGAAGCAGAGGTTGGAGTGCAGCACGTCGACGCTGTGATCGGGCAGCGGCAAGGCGGTGGCATCGGCGCATACGCGCTGGAACGGCTTGAGCCAGCTGATGTGCTTTCTGGCCGCGCGCAACATCGGCAGCGCCAGATCCATCGCAATCACCTGCGCCTTCGGGTAGCGCTTGCGCAGCAGCGCGGTGCCGCGGCCGGTGCCGGCGCCCACATCGATCACGCGCGCCGGGGCGTCGAGATAGAAACCCAGGCGATCGAGCAGCAGCGATTGCACTTCCTGCTGCAGGGCGTCGTGTTGCTCGTAGGTGTTCGCCGCGCGGCCGAAGTTGCGGCGCACCTGGCGCCGGTCGAAATGCGATTCGCTCATCGAAACGTGTCCAGCAGCGGCGCCAGCGTATCGGCCACCACATCGGCATAGCCGAAGAACGGTGCATGACCGGCGTGCGCAATCTCGTGGTAGGTGCCGTCGCTGCGCTCGGCCGACCAGGCCATGGCGGGCGGCGGCACCAGCCGATCGCGATGACCGGCGAGCCACATGCTGGGCACCGCAAGCGAAGGAAGGTCGGCGCGCCGGTCGGTGTTTTCCAGGATGCGGATGCCTTCCTGCAACACGCGCAGATCCGGCTCGCCGCGCGTGAACACCAGCTCACGCAGATGGCGAAGCTCGGCACGCGGGTCGGGGCTGCCCATCGCCTCAAGCGCCATGAAGCGCTCCAGCGTGGCGTGGTAATCGGTTTCCAGGTCGGTGGCGAGCTGGCGCACCAGCTTGGGATCGGCGCCGTGGGGCCAGCTCTCGTCGCGAGCGAACTTCGGCGTGCCGCACAGCACGGCCAGGCCGCGCGCGTGCTGGGGGTGCTCCAATGCCGCGGTGAGCGCGATCAATCCGCCCAGCGACCAGCCCAGCCACAGTGCGGGCGGCGTCATGCGCGCAATGGCTTCGGCGCAGGCCGACGGTTCCAGCGGCAGCGTGCTGTCGCGCGAATAGCCGTGGCCGGGCAGGTCTACCACGTGCAGGGTGCAACGATCAGCCAGGGCGCTGACCAGTGGTTCCATCATGCCGCCATGCATGGCCCAGCCATGCAGCACCACCATGGGAATCGGGCCGTGGCCGTGGGTTTCGATGTGGAGACTCACCGATCCTTCTCCCCGCCGGGGGGAAGCGGCGCGGGTGCGAGGCTCTTGTCGACCGCACCACGCTCATCGAACACGAAGCAGTCGCCGCGCCAGTGCGCGCCGCCGGTTTCCTCGAAATACTTCAGGATGCCGCCTTCCAGCTGATAGACGTGCTCGATGCCGATGTCCTGCATGTGCAGCGCCGCCTTTTCGCAGCGAATGCCGCCGGTGCAGTACGACACCACCGTCTTGCCTGCGTAACGCGCGCGGTCGGCGGCAATCGCCTGGGGAAACTCGGTGAAGCTGCTCAAGCGATAGTCCACCGCATCGTGGAACAGGCCCACGTCGGTTTCGTAGTCGTTGCGCGTATCCAGCAGCACCACGTCGCGGCCATGGTCATCGTGGCCTTGCGCCAGCCAGCGCTGCAGCGTGCGCGGCGCCACCGCGGGTGCGCGGGCGCCCTCCGGACGAACGGCCGGCATGCGCATGGTGATGATCTCTTTCTTCAGGCGCACCCGCATGCGCCCGAACGGCACCTGCTCGGACAGCGACACCTTCGGCTCCAGCCCGGCGAAGCGCGGGTCGGTGCGCAGCCAGTCCATGAAGGTCTCGATGGGCTCGCGCGGTCCGGCCAGGAACAGGTTGATGCCCTCGGGCGCGAGCAGGATGGTGCCCTTCAGCGCCAGCGCCAGGCAGCGCTCGAGCACGCGTTCGCGCAGCGCGGGCAGGTCGTCCAGGCTGACGAAGCGGTAGGCGGAAAGATTGATGATCGACATGGGAAGGCAGGTACGGCGAGGCCGCCATTATACGGGGCGTGCCGCGAGGGCCCCGGCGAGGGCCTCCAGCAGGCGGTCCACGTGGGCTTCCTCATGGGCGGCGGACAGCGTGATGCGCAGCCGTGCCTTGCCCTGCGGCACGGTGGGTGGACGGATCGCGGTGACCAGCAGGCCCTGCCGTTCCAGCGCCGCCGAGGCATCGAGCGCGGCCTGCGCATCGCCCAGCAACACAGGCTGGATGGCGGTGGGCGAGGGCATCAGCGGCAGGCCGAGCTGGGCGGCGCCCTGGCGGAAGCGGGCGATCAGCGCGTTGAGCTTGTCGCGGCGCCAGCCTTCCGTCTGCGCCAGCCGCACCGCCGCCAGCGTGGCGGCGGCCAGCGCCGGGGGCATGGCGGTGGTGTAGATATAGGTGCGCGCCGATTGCACCAGGCCGTCGATCAGCTCGGCCGGGCCGGCCACGAAGGCGCCGCTGCAGCCCAGCGCCTTGCCCAGCGTGGCCATCAGCACGGGTACGTCGTCCTGATCGAGGCCGGCGGCGTTGACGCTGCCGGCCCCGTGTTGCCCGAGCACGCCCAGCCCGTGGGCGTCGTCCACCATGAAGGTGGCGCTTTCGCGCCGGCATAGGGCGGCGAGTTCGGGCAAGGGCGCGATATCGCCATCCATGCTGAAGACGCCGTCGGTGGCCAGCAGCGCGGCGGCCTCGCGGCGGCTGGCGAGCTGGCGCGCGGCGGCGGCCACGTCGGCGTGCGGGTAGCGCTTGAGTTCGGCGCCGGCCAGTTGCGCGCCATCGATCAGGCAGGCGTGGTTGAGCTTGTCCTGCACGCACAGGTCGTCGCGCTGCAGCAGCGCCTGCATCACGCCGAGGTTGGCCATGTAGCCGGTGGAGAACAGCAGCGCGCGCTCGCGCCCGGTCCACGCGGCCAGCGCCTCTTCCAGCGCGGCATGGGCGGTGCGGTGGCCGCCGATCAGGTGCGCCGAGCCGCTGCCCACGCCGTCGCTGTCGGCCGCCTGCTTGAGCGCGGCGACCAGCTGGGGATGCTGGGCGAGGCCGAGATAGTCATTGCTGCAGAACGCCAGCAGGCGACGCGCCTCGCGTTCCACCCAGGGGCCGTCGACGCGCTCGACCGTGCGCAGGCGGCGCCACAGGCCGGCCCGCGCTCGTTCCGCATTGTGCCTGGCGAGTCGCTCAGTGAGTGAGGGGCGTGTCATGGATAGCTATCGCGAAGTCCCTCATCGTCCGTCGTTCCCGCTTCGCGGGAATGACGGGGGTGAAGTGTCATTTCAGGCGTTCAAGCCGCCGCGCTGCAACCGCAGCCGTTGCCACAACTGGCGGCCTCGGCCTCCAGGATGTCGGCGTGCACGGTGCCGGCTTCTTCCACCACTTCCAGCGGATGCAGGTCGAGCCGGGCGAACAGCTGGCGGTCGTGCTCGACGTCCGGGTTGCCGGTGGTCAGCAGCTTCTCGCCGTAGAAGATCGAATTGGCGCCGGCGAAGAAACACAGCGCCTGCACCGCGTCGTCCATCTGCTGGCGGCCGGCGGACAGGCGCACCATCGAGGCCGGCATCAGGATGCGCGCCACCGCAATGGTGCGCACGAATTCGAACGGGTCCAGTGCCTGCACGCCGTTGAGCGGGGTGCCTTCCACCTGCACCAGCTGGTTGATCGGCACCGATTCGGGGTGCTCGGGCAGCGTGGCCAGCGTCTGCAGCAGGCCGGCGCGCTGGTCGCGCGTTTCGCCCATGCCCACGATGCCGCCGCAGCAGGTTTTCAGGCCGGCCTCGCGCACATGGCCCAGCGTGTCCAGGCGATCCTGGTACTGGCGGGTGTGGATGATCTCGCCGTAGAACTCCGGCGCCGTATCCAGGTTGTGGTTGTAGTAGTCCAGGCCGGCCTGCTTGAGGGTGGTGGCCTGCTCGCCGTTGAGCATGCCCAGGGTGGCGCAGGTTTCCAGGCCCAGGCCCTTCACCGCGCGCACGATCTCGGCCACCTTGACCACGTCGCGGTCTTTCGGGCTGCGCCACGCCGCGCCCATGCAGAAGCGGCTGGCGCCGGCGTTCTTGGCCGCCTGCGCACGTGCTACTACCGCCTCCACGCTCATCAGCTTCTGCGCCGCCACGCCGGTGTCGTAGCGCGCGGCCTGCGGGCAATAGGCGCAGTCCTCGGGGCAGCCACCGGTCTTGATCGACAGCAGGGTGGATACCTGCACCGCATTCGGGTCGTGGTGCTCGCGATGCGCCGAGTGCGCGCGGTGCAGCAGCTCGTTGAACGGCAGGGCGAACAGCGCGGCAACTTCGGCGCGGGTCCAGTCATGACGGATCGGATGGGCCATGGCGACAGCTCTGGGGTGGGGAAAGCGCGACAGTGTGGCAGGGCCTCTTTGCTTGTCAACTTTGAACGTTACGCCGTGGTTGACGATGCGCAAACGTATGGCTGCCGCTACCATCGGGGCATCCACTCCGGAGGAGTCGTTGGCATGAGTACGGGACAGGGCAGTGGCGGCAATGTGCTCGCCGCCATCTGCAGTTTCTTTATCCCCGGCCTGGGGCAGCTGGTGCAGGGGCGCTTCTGGATTGCGCTGGTGATGTTCGTGCTTGCCGCCATCCTGTGGATCGTCTGGCTGGGCTGGATCATCCATCTGTGGTCGATCCTCGACGCCGCGTTGTTCAAGCCCAAGACCTGAATCGAGGTTGCCGCGCATGGACGCGCTCGCCTGGTGGTCGGCGGCAGCTATCACACTGCAACGCTTCGTCCTGCCGCTGCACTGCCTGCTGTGTGGCGGCCCCGGCGACGACGGACTCGACCTCTGCCGCGACTGCGCCGCGGAATTGCCACGCAACCGCAGCTGCTGCGCGCGCTGCGCCTTGCCGCTGGCCGTGCCGGCCGCGCTCTGCGGCCAGTGCCAGCGCCACCCGCCACCGTGGGACGCGGCTTGGGTGCCGTTTCGCTACGCCTGGCCGCTGGATCGGCTGGAATCCCGCTTCAAGTTCGGCGCCGACCTGGCCGCCGGGCGGGTGCTGGCGGCGCTGTGGCGGCGCGAGCTGGCGGCGGATCATCCGCAGCTGCTGGTGCCCCTGCCCCTGCACCCGGCGCGCCTGCGCCAGCGTGGCTACAACCAGGCGCTGGAACTGGCCCGGCCAGTGGCGCGCACGCTGCAGGTGCCCGTGCGCCACGACCTGCTGCTGCGCACCCGGGCCACCAAGGCGCAGACCGAGCTGGGCGCCATCGCGCGCCGCCGCAACGTGCGCGGCGCCTTTGCGGCGAAGCCGGGCGTGGCGTGGCCCGGGCACGTGGCTTTGCTCGACGATGTGATGACCACGGGCGCCACGCTGGCCGAATGCGCCCGCGTGCTGCGGCGTGCGGGGGTAAGGCGCATCGATGTGTGGGCGCTGGCGCGCGCGCCGATGTCGCGCGCTTAGCGAGCTAGCACGGTGATGGCGCCGCCACGCCAGCGGCGACCCACTGCTGCATCTTGCCGCGCCACAGCCGCCGGCAGCTACGTACAACGGTGCCGTCGGGCCGGCGATAGTGTTCGATCCAGGCATCGCTTTCGGCTTCGACCTTGCAGCCGCTGCGTGAAGCCCCCGGCCCGGCCAGCACCGGCGCCAGGCATCGCAGCGCCCGGCGCATGTCCCGCACGCTTCCGCTGCCAAACTGGAAAATGAAGAGTGCCGGGCAACGGGCCAGGGGAAAGCGTTGCTCGTCCAGGAAACAGGGGTCGCAGGTCAGCAGTACGAAGCCGTGGGCCAATGCGTGGTCGGCATGCACCTCGCCGGGTCGGCCCAGCAGGCCGGCATCGGCCGCGGACTCGATCTCGGCGCCCGCCGAACGCAACAGTTCCACGGCGCGGATCGGGAAGTTCTCGTCGGCGTAGAAGCGGGGCGCCGGCAGCGCGTGCTCGTGGACTGCCGTGGGGCAGCCGCCCGCGGCGTCCTGCACAGGAGTTTCAAAGGGGTCTTCAAATTCGCGCCACATGGGTCCGCTTGACTCCCTTCGGTCGTGTTGAACGACAGGGCTCATTCCTTGAGCGCATGGGCCCTACCATCCATGAGACAGGCGTGGCCTGGTGATGACACGGCGCGGCGCTCCCCGCGACTTCTACCGCCGTCGTGGTGGGCGGCGCAATATAGCCTTTGGTCCATGTGGCGTATTCACGGGGCACAAGGGTTGGGTGCAGCATGTTGCTCCCGACCCGGCAACGGTCCATCACACGAGGAGACCTCCCATGTTGAACTGGCCTGACTATCGCAAGGAACTTCTTGGTCGCATTGGCGAGATCGGCAAGCTGAGTCCGGACACGGTGGCTGGCCACCAGACCCTGTCCAAGGCGGGCCAGAAAACCGGTCACCTGGATGCCAAGACGCGGGAGCTGATTGCATTGGCGGTGGCAGTGACCACGCGTTGCGATGGCTGCATCACCGTGCATGCCGCCGAGGCGCTGAAGCATGGCGCCTCCCACGATGAAATTGCCGAGGCCCTGGGTGTCGCCGTGGCGCTCAACGCGGGCGCGGCGTTGGTGTATTCCGCCCGCGTGATGGATGCCGTCGGTGCCTACGAGGGCAGCAAGCCCGCCTGAGCATCAAACGAAAGGGGGAAACGTTGGGAGCGTTTCCCCGCGCGTCACGGCTGCAAGCCATTTTCAGTACTCGCCATGGCCTGCACTACGGAATCTTCATCGGGCATGGCCAACGATGGCTGGTCCGCATGAGGGATACCGCATGTCAAAAAACAAGCAACGCGCCATTTCGCCCCGCTACCGTGCACAGGCATTGATCGAGCGCCGCAACAGGAAGATGGCGCGTTCGGCCCACGCCTACGTGCGTGGCAATACCGGGCAGTTCTATGCCTGGCTTGCCGGCCCGGACGCGCCGCAACTGCCCAGCGGCCCGGCCATCTGGATCTGCGGCGATTGCCACGTCGGCAACATGGGGCCCGTGGCCGATGACCAGGGCCACGTGCAGATACAGATACGCGATTTCGACCAGGCCACCATCAGCAACCCCGCCTACGACCTGATTCGACTCGCCCTCTCGCTGGCCATGGCGGCACGCGGGTCGGATCTGCCGGGCATCACCACGGCCAAGATGCTGGAAGCCATGCTCGACGGTTACGAAAACGCGTTTCCCGAGGTGGATGAACCCGAGCCGGCCATGCCCGGCGCCATCAAGCTGGTGATGAAGCGCGCCTTGCGACGCGGCTGGAAGGCCCTGGCGCGCGAACGCATCCACGATATCGAACCGACGCTTCCGCTGGGCGCCGAGTTCTGGCCATTGACCGTCAAGGAGGACAAGGCCATCGACGCGCTTTTCCGCGATGAGCAGCTGCGCGAACTGGCCACGCAGCTTCGACATCGCAAATCGACCGGCGAGGTCAAGGTGCTGGATGCCGCCTACTGGCGCAAAGGCTGCAGCTCGCTGGGGCGATTGCGCTATGCGGTGCTGCTGGATGTCGATGGCGACATGGTCGAAGGCGACGATCTCTGCCTGATCGACATCAAGGAGGCCGCCGCCTCCGTGGCCCCGCGTGCGGATGGCGTGCGCTTGCCGCGCGATCATGCGCAACGCGTGGTGGCTGCCGCGCGCCAGTTGTCGCCCGCGCTGGGAAACCGCATGCTGGCCATGCGCCTGCTCGACAAGCCGGTATTCGTCCGCGAGCTGCTGCCGCAGGATCTCAAGATCGACATCGTCAAGCTGAGCCGGAAGCAGGCCACAAAGGCCGCGGCATTTCTCGCCCATGTGCTGGGCAGGGCACACTCCCGGCAGATGGATGCCGCCACGCGCCAGCGCTGGCGCAACGAGCTTCAACGCAACCACATGCGAACGCTGGACGCCCCTTCGTGGCTGTGGCGCGCCGTCACCGGCCTGCTGTCGATGCACGAGCGCGACTATCTCGACCATTGCAGGCTCTATGTGGGCGGCAGCGCCTGAGGCCGTTGGCCGGACGTCCGCGTCCCTGTCCGCGGACACGGGGACGAGCGGAGGGTCGGAGAGCAAGTGGCTGAAATCATTCGGCTCGATCGCGCCGCCGTGGCTGGCACGCCGCTTGCCATCGTCTGGTGACGCGGCCCGGTGTTCACGCGTGTCCACCGGGTGCCGCCCTTGCAGGACAACCCAGCCAGGAGAACTTCGTTGAGCATGTTTCGCACCCCTCTTGTTTTGCTGCTGACGCTGGGCGTCGGCGTGACCACTGCCCATGCGGCCACCGATCCCGCGGTGGCATCGAGTGCCGCGGCGCCGGCGGTGCAGGGCAAGCCGGGGTTGATGTCGCGCGAGGATGTCACCCGCATACTGGACAGCAATCGCAAGATCGTCACCGCGCAAGGCGTCGACGAGAGGATCAAGCTGCGCATTGGCGGCATCGACCAGTGGCTGTCCATCCGCGGCAAGGATCGGCGCAACCCGATCCTGTTGTTCCTGCATGGTGGCCCCGCCTCGCCGGCCATGCCCGAGGCCTACACCTTCCAGACGCCCTGGGAGGATTATTTCACCGTGGTGCAATGGGATCAGCGCGGCGCCGGCAAAACCTATGCCGCCAACACCGAACAGGCGATGGCGCCCGGCATGACGGTGCAGGGCATGACCGACGATGCGGCCGAGGTCGTGCAATACCTGCGGCAACACTACGCCAAGCAGAAGATCTTCCTGCTGGGACACTCCTGGGGCTCGGTACTGGGCGTGCAACTGGCGCAGCGGCACCCGGAGTGGTTCTACGCCTATATCTCGGTCGGCCAGGTGGTGAACGGCCGGCGCAATGAGGAGCTTGGCTATGCCTTCGCCCTGCGCGAGGCGACGGCGCAGGGCAACGAGGCGGCTGTGCGTGAACTCAAGGCCATGGCGCCGTATCCCGGGACTTCGCTCACGCTCGATCGCGTCGGCACGCGCAGCAAATGGGAGATGTATTACGGCGGCCTGGCCTATGGCCGCCAGGACTATCAGTTCGAAGACGATGCCGAGTCGCTGTCACCCGATTACAGCAAGGCCGACCTCGCGGCGATCGGCAAAGGCAGCCTCTTCTCGCTCGAGCACCTGCTGCAACCCTTGCTGGCGGTCGACTTCGACAAGGTCACGCATTTCGATTGCCCGGTGATCGTGTATGTGGGGCAGCACGATTACACCACCGCGCACGAGTTGGCTGAGAAGTGGTTCGACGATATCCAGGCCCCGTCGAAGCGGCTGGTGTCCTTCGCCGATTCGGCGCACATGATGATGCAGGAGCAGCCGGGACGGTTCCTGGTGCATCTGGTGGATGATGCGTTGCCGCTGGCGCAGAAGGTGGGGGATGCGGCGCCGGCGGAAGTTACGCGGGATCGGTAGTTTGTCGGGGATTTTGGTTGTGGCGTTGTCGCCAGGTTGCCGCCCGCCGCATAGGCGGCAACCTGGCGATAACGCTCAGGAACAGGGGCCGCCCCCAACGCGAAAAAAGACCAGCGTCAAAACCACCGATCCCGGCCAGCACACTACGGTATCCCCGCAGATGCACTGCACAGCGTGGCAAGCCTCAAGCAGGCATCGTGGCCCACATATGCCGGCCACGAGCGTAAACTCCATATGGACGTCCAAACGTCATAAAAAACAGTTCAGTCAGCCAGCCGAACTCACCGAAGCCGCCACCGGCGCATGGCTGGCCACCGAAGCGGCCACGTTCACATTCGACGTCACCATCGCACCAAAGGTCAGCAGGCAAACCAGCAGGCAGGCGGCGAAAAGGCTCTGCAGGATCAGGGTTTCGAATTTCATGGTCGTTCTCCGTAAGCAGGTTGAGTAGCTTTCGATGGATATGTGGCAAGGCGCGTGCCAACCGCCCATATGCCTCGCAGGCCGCATTCCCAAGCCATTTCCTCGCATGCTCGACAAGATCGCCGATTGTCCGCGGACGGCGCCTGCGGTCATCCGGACAAGCCCGGACAGCCGGCGCGGTGTCCGCGATGTGACGGAAGCGGCGCTTGCGCCCGACACGGTTAAACGACACTCTCGGTAGGTCCACTGTTGGCTCGAAATGGACGTTTGCTGTCCAGCCGCAACGCACCGGGAGTGCAGCCATGAGCGAATCCAAAACCGCCGACCGGCTCGAACTGGTCTCCATCGATCTCTCCCAGGCGGAAACGTCAGCGCAGCTGCAGGTTCTGCTCGCCGATTCACTGGGTTTTCCGGGCTGGTACGGGCATAACTGGGATGCGTTCTGGGACGCCATCACTGGCCTGGTGGCCATGCCGCGTCGCGTACTGCTGATCGGTTGGGCCGCATTCCAGGCCCGCTTGCCGGAAGACGCGCGGATCATGAAGCAGACCCTGGACGACATGGCCGCGGAGTTTCCTGCCCTCGCGGCCAAGGTGGTCTATCGGTAGTGCCGCGCTATTCGTGTGCATGAAGCCATCCGTTGTTTCCGGTTACCGCGGTGCCTGATGTAGCGCAGCGACCGCCTGGGCGACGACGTCGCCGATGCCGGTACCACCGTTGACGCTGATGCCAAGGCGAACAACCACCAGCCGCTCGGACGGTACGATGATGATGTACTGACCGAACGCACCGCGGGCATAGAACATGTCTCTCGGCAATTGCGGCAGGCCCCACGGCGCATCCCAGACAGGTATGGCGCCCTCGTTCACCAGGTTGGTCCAGAAGCCCGCGCCATAGCCGGTCTTCAGGGTTTGGGAATGGCTGTAGGCGACCCATCCCTCGGGAAGCATGCGCTGGCCGTTGGCCACGCCATCATCGAGATAGAGCTGTCCGAACCGGGCGAAATCCCGCGCGGAGGCATAGACGTGGCTTGAGCCGACCGGCGTTCCGGCCAGATCGGTTTCCATGAGGGTGTGGTGCATTCCAAGCGGCGCGAATAGCTGGTCGCGCATGAAACGCTCTGAAGCCACGGCGTCGGTGGCGCCCGCCGCATCCATGGCGATGCGGGCAAGCAGTACATAGCTGAGATTGCTATAGGCCCATGCGGTGCCCGGGGAATGAACGAGCGGTATCGTGGTCGCGTAACGCGCCATGTCGTTCTTCAGGAAGAACATGCGCGACATCGGGTTGAGGGGCCCATTGGTTTCATCGAACGGCAGTCCGCTGTCCATGCGCAGCAGTTGATCGATGGTGATGGCATGGCGCGGATCGTTCGGCGTCTTCCATGCCGCGATCGGCGCGACCTGATCGATTCGCAGTTTGCCTTGGCGAACGAGCACGCCGATCAACGCGTTGGTGATCGACTTCGATAGCGAATGACCCCAGATCGGCGTCTCCGGCCCGTAACCGTCGGCGTAACGCTCGGCGATGAGCTTGCCGTCGTGCAGAATAACGACCGCCTTGGTCAGCCGATGCGTGGTGGCGTCCGGTTCCGAGAAGGCGAGATCAAGGGCGCGGCGCAATGCCGGATCCTGGGGTTCCACCACGCCGGGCTCGGGAAGTGCGCCGGCATTCGCATCCGCCTGCAAACCATCCGCATCGGGCACGCTGGCATCGTCGTGCACCAACACGCATCCCAGGCCTTCCCGGTACACGGCGCGGGCGGCAAATGCGCCAAGCACGGTGGTGCGTACTTCCCGGTTGCCAGGGTCGACGTGAAAGCGCATGGCCCAACCCAGGCTGCGCATATTGGGTAGCTGTTCTTCCCGGAAGATCCGCACCGGATCGACATGCGAAACGAATGCCGCGCCGCAAAGCGAGCGGCTGACCGAGTTCGTGGCGACCTGGACCAGGTCGCGACCAGACAGCTTTATGAAAACCACCAGCCCGATCGCTATCAGCGCCAGCACCGCGCAGATGACCTTGCTGACTCGCGAAATCATGCGGCTTTTTTCCAGCACGTCCTTGGTGTCCCGCCCCATCGGTGATCCTCAAGCAGTCGTTGGCATGGCCCGCACTCTGCGTCAGAGTCGCCTGGCGCGCCAACCAGAGGTGACGAATGGCACCGGATCAGTGACGAGTTGTGGCCCCATGGGGGCCGACGGACTCACCAGCAGCGCTTCCTTCACGGCGCGGAAGATCTCGGCCAGGCTTGCCGGTTTCGGGGCGAAGGCAGACCTCTGGTCATTGGCAGCACCGACAAAGCGGCTCGCAGGTGGTGTCCAGTCTCAATCCTTGCGCGGCGATTGTTCGGGCTATCCTGATGACTCCGGAGTGGAGACTTTCCATGGCCAAGCTTGTCTTCGGATTGAACCAGTCTCTGGATGGCTACGTCGATCACTTGGCGTTCGCGCCTGATCCGTCGCTCTTTCGCCACTTCATAGAGCAAGTGCGCGACCTGGCGGGCAGTGTGTACGGTCGCCGCATGTACGAGGTCATGCGTTATTGGGACGAAGACTCTCCTGAGTGGGGCGCGGAGGAACGCGACTTCGCGGCGGCGTGGCGGAGCCAGCCGAAATGGGTCGTATCGCACTCGCTGAAGTCAGTCGGCCCGAATGCCACCCTTGTCGCCGATGACATCGAGGCGGTAATACGGGGGCTGAAGGCCGAGCTCACTGGAGAGATCGAAGTCGCCGGACCAGAGCTGGCGGGAAGCCTGACCGATCTCGGTCTCATCGATGAGTATCGTCTCTATCTGCACCCCGTTGTGCTTGGCCACGGCAAGCCATTCTTCGCCGGGCCTCGGCCACCGCTTCGCCTTGTGGCCAGCGATTTAATCGGCGAGGGCGTGATTAGGTTGACGTACGTTCCCGCTTGATTGCGTGATGGGCTCGACGGATGACGCCGACGCATCGACGCATAAGGTCCGGATTGGATTGTGGATTCAGGCTGTCGTTGCAACACAAAAGGCTGAGCGAGCAGCAGAGTGTTGCAACGGCAGGCTGAATCCTCAGTCGGAAGCGGACACAATCACTGCTAGCCGTGGAAAAGGATGGCCAGAAGTACCAGTCCCGCAAGAAGAGTCGCCGCCTGGGAGGTAAATAAGGTCCAACCAATGACGGGCCGCTCCCTGCAGAGACGCTTATTGATGGCTATCGCTCCCATATCGGCGCCCCAGAGCTTTCTGAAACGAAAAACCACCGAGTTGCTATAGCTACCCGTAACCGCGATTAGAACGAGCACCACCATACGAACTGCGTGCATACCCACTCCGATTGAAATTGGCGATACCTGCTGGCGTTGCTTCACGCTTCAGTCGTCCGCTCCGGGTCGGAAGCAGACATTTGCTGCCGACTGAAACGGCTAGCTTTCGGTCTTCGTACGACGGGTCGGCACTATCAAATCAACTATCGGCTCAAGGACTATTTCCGGGAAAGTCTCGGCAATTGCCTCTCGCATAAGCTCCCCGGCCTCCGTATCGAGCGTATCCACCAAGAACGCGCTCTCCCGGGAGGCTTCATTCGGCCACTGAGCGTAGCTGTACCAGATATCGTCCGGACCTCGGTGCAGCCTTGAACCAAGCGAACCGTATCGATACAGATAGAGCTCGGAGATACGCGTCCAGGCCTCGATGAACTGAGCTTCCATTCCTGGATGCAATCGCCACCGATAAATTGCAGCAAAGCCAGCGAGGGATTCTTTCATTGGCCGCATTCCCTTTCATTGCTTAGGTCCGCTCCGGGTCGGTAGCGGACCTTACGTTACCAAACGATTAGAGAGCCCATGGGCCATCTTCCGTCCCAGCCACATGGAAACTTCCCAGCCTCGTACACACGAAGAAGATGCAGAAAGAAGCTCGGGCGCCCTTGGCAGTCTCCGTACTCGTATTCCATGATTGCGAACAGAATGTCCCAGCTTACGGAATCAACAAAGCCTCGCGGGAATCCCCTCGATTCCGCAAAGCTTGCCCATTTTCCGCCAGCCAGAACCGAAACCGCGCTGGCCTTGGCTTCTCGGGCAACGTCATTCCAACCGTGATACCTGTCGCAATAGTTCCCGTGAAGAAAGCCCGTGAGGCGGTTACTTGCCGCCAATTGGATGTCTTGCCAGGTCTCCAATGGACACTGCGCTAGCGCTTGCTGCCAATCTGGGGTTTGAACAACCTGGAAAGGGATGTCCACGACGGCCGAGCCTCCGACTTGGCCAAACCAGTTGATAGCATCAAGACGTTCCTTCAGCCCCTGATCCATGTCCCGTCCTCAATGCTTCGCCAACCATGATGTTCGCGTCGATTTGGTCCGCTACGGGTCGCAAGCGGACGCTTGCCTTCTGTTAACCGCCCAACGCTCCCAGCTCTTCAGCCCACATCGATCCCTCGGCGAGTGCTTGAGGATCACGCGCCTCCAAGAGCCTCCGTAGCGCGACCGTCGACTCCGGGGTTACGGCTCCATCCAGAAAGCCATCTGGCCCACCGGCTGCCAGTGCAGCTTCGACCAGCTGCCGATAGCACAGAAGAACTTCGGACATCGTCCAAACGTCCCTGTTGATGTAGCAAGGACGGAATCCAGCATCATGGTTCAAGTAGTAGACCGCACCCGCCGGGCTAACGGCGATCGAATCCCCCGAGCCATTTGAGCCAATGACGTAATAGCAGAGGAGATCGGCGTCATCCAATCGCCAGATTTGAGCGACAGTAGGGAGCACTCCGTTCTTTGGCGGGGTGAAATCAAGGAAGGGGGCAGCGGATGCGGGAAGACCGACCTCACCTAGAAAAGCCTTTGCCTCAGAGGGAACAGGGAGACCCTCAAAGACCGCCGAAGAGAAGATCACCAACTTTTCCCCGGCTTCTCTCCAGGCATCCATAAGTTGATACGGCTCCATCCCCCTCACCCCTTGCATCCAGTTGCGTAGCAAAGTGCCACGTTCGCCTTAGGTGCGCTATGGGTCGGAAGCAGACATTTCCCTTCATCACGTCACGGCAAGCAATATCCCGATCGCTACGCCGAGGGCGGCCAGTACTTGCCACCACCAAGCGCGCGCCCAGCAACGAACCGCAGCGATACCTGGCAATAGCATCGAAAGAAACATCACGGCGACCACTGGAACAACTAAAGGAAGCCACTCGCCGTGTGTCTGATCGGTGTCTGCCGGCAAAAATAGCTCCTTGGTCGAGCGCACCAACACCCAAAGAAGTGGAGCTGCCGCAACGAACTCTATCCACCCTAGGAACCTTAAGACTCCGCGCAAGCGCCACACCATTCTTTAGCTCCTAGGTCGTTAGCAACAAGCACTTCTAAGGTCCGCTACGGGTCGGAAGCAGCCCTCTCCATGCTACCCCCGACACCGCAACGGGCATCGAGCCGCCAGTCTTCCGCCGGCCAGAGTATCGCCTGCGCAACCATCACATGTTCACCGTAGAAGGTTGCCGCTGGAGAGCCGGTACCCGAGATCCAGCGCCAGGAAAACGCGGAGGCAGAACTCAGCATCGTCCTTGCCCCACAGCAGGTACTAACGCCGTGTCGCCAGCACGCCATCCAGCGCCAGTTGTGCCTTGAAGCCTGCCTTTTCCAGGCGCTTGGCCACTTCGCGCGGGACGTCGCGGTCGCTGGTGAGCTTGTTGGGGCTGCCGGTGTAATGGAACATGCGGCCGCCACGGCGAAGCACGCGCGCCAGCTGGTCATAGAACGCCTGCGAGTACAGCTCGCCGGCGATGCCGAAACGTGGTGGGTCGTGCAGCAGCGCGTCGACCGAGGCATCGGCGACTTCCGTGATTGCCTGTGACACGTCGGCATGGGTGAGCTGCAGGCGATCGCCGCTGGCGGGCGCGTCGGGATCGGGCGACCACGGGTTGAGCGTGCGCAACCACAACACGTCCGGGTTCTTCTCGAACGAGTGGATGCGTGCCACGCCGGCCTCCAGGCAGCAGGCCGCGAAATAGCCCAGCCCGCCGCAGGTATCCAGCAACACCTTGCCGCGCGGCTCCACCAGCGCCACCTTGCGGCGCGCATCCTCGAACGGTGATGCCTTGGCCGTGGGCAACATCTTGATGCCGTCGATCTCGAAGGTGGGCGCGCCCCACTCGGTGGGCACCAGCTTGATCAGCGAGCCGGAGAAGCGCGATGCCGGCGCAAACTCATCGCCATCCCAGTAATAGATGGTGCGGTCTTTCAGCTTGTGCGGATACGGATAGCGCTCGCCCTTCCAATGCCAGTCGTCCGCCTGCAACGAGGCGCTGCCGCTTGAACGCTCCAGATCCAGCGAGCCAGTCCATGCGGTAGCGCCGCCCTGGTGCGCGGCCAGTAGCGCCTCTGCGACCGGGCGTGTGAGCAGGGGGCCGGAATAATGCGACACGGCGGATCATCTCCAGGAATGGCGGGCGAGAACGAGTGTGAGGATGATCCGGCCGTGAGGGCTCAGCGCATCGCCAGGGCCAGCACGATGCCGATCCACAGCGCCATGCCCAGCCAGTTGTTGTTGCGGAAGGCCCACAGGCAGGCATCGCGGGCACGCGCGCGCATGCGCCACAGCTGCCAGCCGAACAGGCCGGCGGCCACCAGCAGGCTCAGCCAGTAGGGCCAGCCGAGCGCGCTGCGCTGGCCTACGAACAACATGGCCAGCAGGAAGGTGGCCATGAGAATGCCGATGATCGGCAGGTCCGCATCGCCGAACAGGATGGCGGTGGACTTGGCGCCGGCCTTGAGATCGTCGTCGCGGTCCACCATGGCGTATTCGGTGTCGTAGACCACCGACCACAGGATATTGGCGATAAACAGCAGCCAGCCCACCGGCGGCACGCTATGGGATACGGCGGCGAACGCCATCGGAATCGACCAGCCGAACGCCGCGCCAAGTACCACCTGCGGCAGGTTCGTGTAGCGCTTGGTGAACGGGTAGATCGCCGCCAGCGCGGCGCCGCCGAAGGACAGCCAGATGGTCAGCTTGTTGGTGAACAGCACCAGCACGAACGAAAACACCAGCAGGCTGGCGAATACGATCAGCGCCTCGCGCGGGCTCACGCGCCCGGCCGCAATGGGGCGGCCGGCGGTGCGTGCCACCTGCGGGTCGAGCTTGCGGTCGGCGTAGTCGTTGATGGCGCAGCCGGCGGCGCGCATCGAGAACACGCCCAGCGTAAAGATCACCAGCAGCTTTACCGGCGGGAAATCCCCCGCGGCCAGCCACAGCGCCCACCAGGTGGGCCACAACAGCAGCAGGGCGCCAATGGGGCGATCCATGCGCGTCAGCACGAGATAATCGCGCACCTTGCCGCGATAAGGCGCCGGCAGCCTCTGCAGCAGCCAGTCGAGCACGCGCGTGGCACGGGTGGAACTGTCCGCCGGCTGGGCGGCGGCGGGCGATTTGGCCGGACCGGCCGGCCGCGGGCGTGCCGCCGTGGCCGGGGACAGGGTGCGCCTCTGGCGCTTGCGGGAGGAAGGAGCCATCGTGCGAGTTTAGCGTGGCACGCCATGGCCGGTGGCGTGACCTGGCGCCGATTTACGCTGCCGGCGCTGTCGCAGCCCGGTCATAAAGCGCCCTAAACTGGACAACCGTTACGCCGCACGGAGAACCGAGCCATGCCCAAGGCACTGAGCCATATCGCCCTGATCGTTGCCAACCCGACGCGCAGCGCGGACCTGTTGACCGGTGTATTCGACGATGCGCGCCTGTTGCACGGCGAGAACCCCACCGATTCGCATCCCGAGGCCAGCGTGCAGATAGGCGGGACGACCTTCGTGCTGGTACGCGGCAACGGTCCGGCCATGCGCAACGGCGACCACATCGCCTTCGCCGTCAGCAAGGCCGAGCAGCTGGCCTGCGCCCGGCGCATGGACGCGCTGGCGCTGGACTACCAGATGGCGCGCAACGACACGGCGCTGTATTTCAGCGACTACGACAACCATGTGTTCGAGTTGGAGGTGGTCGAAGAGGGTGACGCGGGAGAGCTTGGATAGCCGACCTGGACCGTCGTCATCCCTGCGTTCGCAGGGATGACGGAGAGGGCGGGGGAACGGAGGGAAAAACATCACCCCCGCAACAACAACCGATACGCCGAATTCTCGCTCTCGTCGCGGAACGGATAGCCCAGCGTATCGAGAAAGGCCTGGAACAGCGCGCGCTCGTCATGCGGTACCTGGATGCCGACCAGGATGCGGCCGTAGTCCGCGCCCTGGTTGCGATAGTGGAACAGGCTGATGTTCCAGTCCGGATGCATGTGCCCTAGGAAGCGGGTGAGCGCACCCGGGCGTTCGGGAAACTCGAAGCGGTACAGCAGTTCATCGCGGGCCAGCGGCGAGCTGCCGCCGATCATATGGCGCAGGTGTTGCTTGGCCAGTTCGTCGTCGGTGAGATCGAGCACGCCAAAGCCGTGCGTACGGAAAGCGTTGATAAGCGTGTCGCGCTCGTCGCGCCGCGTGGTCTGCACGCCCACGAAGATATGCGCCTCGGCGGCGTTGCCGATGCGGTAGTTGAATTCGGTGATGCTGCGTTGGTCCAGTGCGGCGCAGAAGCGGCGGAAGCTGCCGCGCTCTTCCGGAATGGTGACGGCGAACACCGCCTCGCGCTGCTCGCCCACTTCGGCGCGTTCGGCCACGAAGCGCAGGCGGTCGAAATTGAGGTTGGCGCCGGACACGATGGCGACCATCGGTTCGGCGGTTGCGCCGTGCTCGGCCACGTATTGCTTCAGGCCCGCCAGCGCCAGCGCGCCCGCGGGCTCCGGCACGCTGCGCGTGTCCTGGAACACATCGCGAATGGCTGCGCAAATCGCATCAGTGTCCACCCTCAGCATCGCATCGACATGCTGGCGGCAAAGCTCGAAGGTAAGGTCGCCCACGCGTTTCACCGCCGTGCCGTCGGCGAACAAGCCCACTTCGGCAAGCGTCACGGGCGACCCCGCCTCAAGCGAACATGCCATGGCGTCGGAGTCGCAGGTCTGCACGCCGATCACCTTCACCTCGGGGCGCAGCGCCTTGATATAGCCGGCGACGCCGGCGAGCAGGCCTCCGCCGCCCACCGGCACGAACACCGCATGCAACGGGCCAGGGTGCTGGCGCAGGATCTCCATGCCCACCGTGGCCTGGCCCGCGATCACCGCCGGGTCGTCGAACGGATGCACGAAGGTGTAGCCATGTTCGGCCTGCAGCTGGGCGGCCGCGGCCTGGGCATCGCTATAGGAATCGCCGGACAGCACCACCTCCACCTGCGCGCCACCGAAGCGGCGCACCGCATCCACCTTCACCTGCGGCGCCGTCACCGGCATCACGATGATCGCGCGGATGCCCAGCCGGGCGGCGGCCAGCGCCACGCCCTGCGCATGGTTGCCGGCCGAGGCCGCGATAACGCCGCGCGCACGCTGCGCGGCATCGAGACCGATCATGCGGTTGTAGGCGCCGCGCAACTTGAACGAGAACACCGGCTGCTGGTCCTCGCGCTTCAGCAACACTTGCTGGCCCAGCCGCGCGGAGAGCAGCGCCGCGGCATCCAGCGCCGTCTCGCGCGCTACGTCATAGACCCGCGCGCCTACCGTTTGCCGCAGCAGCTCGTGCGCACTGAAGCCGGCGGCGGCATCGGCGTGTTCGGCCAGTGCATTCATGGAGTGGCGCTGGCGGGGTGGCTGACCTCGATGACGTCGACCAGCTTGCGTGTCTGCTTGATGATCTGCTCCACCGTTTCATCGGCGCCATGCATCACCAGGGTCAGCTGCGACACATCCGGGTCCTGCGTGGCGGCGACGGTCAGCGTATCGATGTTGCAGTGGCGCGCGGCGAACAGGCCGGCCACGCGCATCAACGCGCCCGATTCGTTCTGCAGCAGGATGGATAGCGTGTGTTTCATGGTGGTACTCCGTAACCCTGGGCACGCGTCATCCCAGCTTTCGCTGGACGACGGTTGGTTAGAACATGTCGGACGCGGCATCCGCGGACGCCGCCGGCAGCACCCGCGACGGAATGAAATCGCCGGTGATCATCTGCGCATACGTCGCGCCGGGCCCCACCATCGGATACACGCCGGCATCGGGATCGATCATCACCTCAAGGAAGGCAGGACCCTCGAAGGCGATGAAGTCGGCGATGGTGTCCGCCAGATCCTCCTTGCGCTCCAGCCGCTTGGCCCACTCGAAACCATCGGCTTGCGCGGCCTTGATGAAATCCTTCTTGTGCAGGCTCTTGTCGGACGAGGCGAAGCGGCCGCGGAAAAACAGCTTCTGCCACTGCCGCACCATGCCGTCGCCGATGTTGTTGAGCACCACCACTTTCACCGGCAGGTTGTAGGTGGTGACGGTTTCCAGCTCGCCCAGGTTCATGCGGATACTGGCGTCGCCGTCGATATCGATGACCACCGCGTCGCGCCGCGCGAACTGCGCGCCGATGGCGGCCGGCAGGCCGAAACCCATGGTGCCCATCGAGCCGGAAGTGAGCCAATGGCGCGGTTCGCGGAAATCGAAGTACTGCGCCGCCCACATCTGGTGCTGGCCGACGCCGGTGCTGATCACCGCGCGGCCCTGCGTGTGGCGGTTGATCGCCTCGATCACCGCCTGCGGCTGGATCAACGCGCTGTCGCGGTCGTAGTTCAGCGCGTGCGTGCTCTTGAGCGCGGCGATATGCGCATGCCAGTCGGCAAAGCGCTGCCCGGCCCCGGCATGCAGGCCATGGCGCATGCCGTACTGCTGCAGGCGCGACAAGGTACGATCGAGGTCGCCGTGGTGATGCCAGTGCACCGACTTCACCTTGCCGATCTCGGCCGGATCGATATCGATCTGCGCGATGAAGCGCGCGTTGGGCGCGAAGCGGTCCGGCACGCTGGCCACGCGATCGTCGAAGCGCGCGCCCAGCGCCAGCAGGAAGTCGCAGTCGTCCACGGCGTAGTTGGCGTAGGCGGTGCCGTGCATGCCCAGCATGTGCAGCGCCAGCGGTTCGGTGGTGTCGACCGCGCCGATGCCCATCAGCGTGGTGGTGACCGGCAGGCCGAACTGCTGCACGAAGGCGCGCAGCGTGGTGGCCGCCTCGGCGGCGATGACGCCGCCGCCGGCGTAGATGAGCGGGCGCCTGGCCTTGGCCAGCGCGTCGAAGAAGGCGGCGCATTGGGCGTCGTCCAGCCGCGCGTGCTCGATGGCATGCTGGCGCGCGCGATAACCCGGGATGGGCAGGCGCCCCTCACCGGCGAAGGTGAGCGAGGTGTTCTGTACGTCCTTGGGAATATCCACCACCACCGGGCCGGGCCGCCCGCTGCGCGCGATCTCGAACGCGGTGCGCAGGGTCACTTCCAGTCGGGTGGGATCGGTAAGCAGGAACACATGCTTGGCGCAGGCGCTCATGATGTTGCTGACGGCGGCTTCCTGAAAGGCATCGCTGCCCAGCGCCGCCGTGGGCACCTGGCCGCAGATCACCACCATCGGCACCGAATCGGCCATGGCATCGCGTACCGGCGTGACCATGTTGGTAGCGCCCGGGCCGGAGGTGACGATGGCCACGCCCACCTTGCCCGAGGCACGCGCATAGCCTGCCGCCATGAAGCCCGCGCCCTGTTCATTGGCCGGCACGATCAGCGGCATCGGTTCGCCGCCCACCGGTGACAGATGCGTGGCGTTGAAACGGAATACCGCGTCGTACACCGGCAGGATGGCACCGCCCGAATAACCGAACAGCACGTCGACGCCTTCATCGGCAAGTACCTGCACCACGATTTCCGCGCCGCTCATGGCCTGGCCGGCGAGCGGGTGAGTGGCGGCCGGAGCGGATATCTCCCTTTGCAGTGGCACGTTCACGGTTCTCGGATTTCCCTTGGATTCGCCGCACGCGCGGCGGGTCGAAAGTCGTGTTGGAAAACTCCCTCCCTTGCCTGGGCAAGAGAGGGCCGGTGAGGGGGAAAGCGTGTGGCGGGATAAGCGCCCCTCGTAAAGCGAAACAAACACGGCGAGTGAAGCTGCCCTCCGGACTCGTCATCCCCGCGAAAGCGGGGACCCAGTGCCTTTGGGGGGTATCGGAACGTTCAACGACGGACCGAACATCCCGTGTCGAATCAGCCCACCTTTTTCAACGGCTCGGCCGCCGGCTTCGGCGCATTGGCCTGCAGCCACGGCATGCGTGCGCGCAGCTTGGCGCCCACCTGTTCCACCGGATGCTCCAGGTCGGCCTGCTTGAACTTCTTGTAGTTCGGCAGGCCGGCGTTGTACTCGGCGATCCAGTTGCGCGCGAAGGTGCCGTCCTGGATGTCCTTGAGCACGTCCTTCATGCGCGCCTTGGTGCCGGCGTCGATCACGCGCGGGCCGCTCACGTAGTCGCCGTACTGCGCGGTTTCGGAGACGAATTCCAGCATGCGCGCGATGCCGCCTTCGTAGAACAGGTCCACGATCAGCTTCAGTTCGTGCAGCACTTCGTAGTACGCGATTTCCGGCTGGTAGCCGGCTTCCACCAGCGTTTCGAAGCCGGCCTGCACCAGCGAGCTGGCGCCGCCGCACAGCACGGCCTGCTCGCCGAACAGGTCGGTTTCGGTCTCTTCCTTGAAGTCGGTCTTGATCAGCAGCGCGCGGCCGCCGCCGATGCCGTCGGCATAGGCCCTGGCCTTGGCCTCGGCGTGGCCGCTGACGTCCTGGTGCACCGCCCAGATGGAGGGCACGCCGCGGCCGATTTCATATTCGCGACGCACCAGCGCGCCCGGGCCCTTCGGCGCCACCAGGATCACGTCGATGTCCTTGCGCGGCTCGATCTGCTTGAAGTGCACGTTGAAGCCGTGCGCGAACAGCAGCGCGGCGCCGGGCTTGATGTTGGGCTCGATGCTTTCCTTGTACAGCTTGGGCTGCACCATGTCGGGCGTGAGCACGGCGACCAGGTCGGCGTCCTTCACCGCCTCGCCCGGCTCGGCCACGGTGAAGCCTTCGGCGCGTGCCTTCTCCCACGAGGGGCCGCCCTTGCGCAGGCCCACCACGACATCGAGACCGGAGTCGCGCAGGTTGAGGGCGTGGGCGCGGCCCTGGCTGCCATAGCCGAGTACGGCGATGCGGGCCTTGGCGAGGGTGTCGTTCGAGGTCTGGGTGCTCATGCGGTAACTCCTGCGGTTGTGTCTTCGCTGACGTGGTGGGAAGCGGAAGCGTGGTGAGAGGTGTTGGGATGCGTGGTGGCGCCATCGGAGGCGGAACCCACCAGGCGTGCGTACTTGGCCAGCGCACCCCGCGTGACCTTGGGTGCCGGCGGCTGCCAGTTGGCGCGACGGGTGACCAGGTCGGCGTCGGTGCTGATCTGGCGGGTGTCGGCGTCGATGCGGATGCGATCGCCATCGCGCAGCAAGGCGATGGGGCCGCCGCGCGCGGCCTCGGGTGCGATATGGCCGACCATGTAGCCATGGGTGGCGCCGGAGAAGCGGCCATCGGTGATCAACGCGACGTCGTCGCCCAGGCCACGACCGACCAGCGCGGCGGTGACGCCGAGCATTTCGCGCATGCCGGGACCGCCGGCGGGGCCTTCGTTGCGGATGACGATGACGTCGCCCTTCTCGATGCTGCCGCCCTGCACGGCGGCGAAGGCCTGCTCCTCGCTCTCGAACACGCGGGCGCGGCCCTCGAAATGGTTGGCGCCCTTGGCGAGCTTGAGGATGCAGCCTTCCGGCGCGATGTTGCCGTACAGGATGGAATAGCCGCCGCGCGGCTTCAGCGGCGCGCTGATCGGATGCACCACATCCTGCTGCCCGGCACGCGGTGCGGCGGCGGCTTCCTCGAACAGGCTGCGGCCGGTGACGGTAGGGGCATCGTCGAGCATGCCCGCGGCGATCAGCTCTTGCGCGACGCGCGCACTGCCGCCGGCGCCGAACAGTTCGACGGCGGTATAGCGGCCGCCGGGCAACAGGTCGGCGATCACCGGCGTGTGCTTGGAGGCCGGCTCGAAATCCTCCAGCGTCCATGGCACGCCCGCTTCGCGGGCAATGGCCAGCAGGTGCAGCACGGCATTGGTGGAGCCGGCCGTGGCCGCCACCATGCGCGCGGCATTGCGGAACGAGGTGGTGGTGAGCATGGCGCGCGGCGTGCGCTCGTTCTTCAGGCACTCCATCACCAGCTCGCCGCAGCGACGCGCCGCCGCGGCCTTGGCCGGATGCGTGGCCGGAATATCGTTGAAGCCCAGCGGCGACAGGCCCAGCGTGGACAGCACCATCGCCATGGTGTTGGCGGTGAACTGGCCGCCGCAGGCACCGGCGCCGGGACAGGCATCGCGCTCGACCGAGGTGAGTTCGGCGTTGTCGATCTTGCCCGCGCCATAGGCACCCACGGCCTCGAACACCTGCTGGATGGTGATGGGATGGTTGTCGTGCATGCCATGCGCGATGGTGCCGCCGTATAGGGCGACACTGGGGATGTCCAGGCGCGCCATGGCCATCGCGGCGGCGGGAATGGTCTTGTCGCAGCCGCACAGCACCACCATCGCGTCCAGGCAATGGCCGTCGACGGCCAGCTCGATCGAGTCGGTGATCACCTCGCGGCTGATCAGCGAGGCGCGCATGCCCGGCGTGCCCATGGCGATGCCATCGGTAACGGCGATGGTGTTGAACTCCACCGGCGTGCCGCCCGCCGCGCGAATGCCTTCGGCCACGTGCTCGGCCAGCTCGCGCAGGTTGAGGTTGCACGGGCTCACGTTCGACCAGGTGTGCACCACGGCCACCAGCGGCTTGGCGATGGCGTCGTCGTCCATGCCGGTGGCACGAAGCATCGAGCGCGCGGGCGCGCGGTCGGGGCCGGTCTTGATCAGGTCACTGCGCATGGTGTTTCCGTCGTGAATGGGTAATTGCCGTGGCTTCCTCCCCTGTATGCAGGGGAGGGGCCAGGGGCGAGTGGTCGTTGACGCTGGGGTTCATCCGCAGGCCCGTCCCCAGCGCAGGAACGCCGCCGCATTGCAGGCATGCTCGTCGAGCGAAGCGAGTACGGCGTCCAGCACCTCGCGCGTGCCGGCCTGGCCACCGATATCGCGGGTGCGAGGGCCGTGCTCGATCACCTCGGCCACGGCCGCTTCCACCGCCGTCGCTTCCTGTTCCAGCCCCAGCGAATGACGCAGCAACAGCGCAGCCGACAGGATCGCCCCGGTCGGATTGGCCGCGCCCTGGCCGGCGATGTCCGGCGCCGAACCATGGATCGGTTCGTACAGGCCCGCCTTGCCCTGGCCCAGCGAGGCCGAGGGCAACAGGCCCAGCGAGCCCGCCAGCGCGGCGGCTTCGTCGGTGAGGATGTCGCCGAACAGGTTCTCGGTCACCACCACGTCGTAGCGCGAGGGCTGGGTGAGCAGCAGCATCGCCATCGAATCGACCAGCTGGTGCTCCAGCTTCACGTCCGGGTACTCGGCGGCAATGCGCTGCACCGTGCTGCGCCACAGGCGCGAGGTTTCCAGCACGTTGGCCTTGTCCACCGAGGTGACGTGGCGGCGGCGCTCGCGCGCCAGGTCAAACGCGCGGCGCGTGACCCGTTCCACCTCGGCCACGGTGTACTTGCACTCGTCGGTGGCGGTGTCGAGGGTGCGCGTCTTGGCGCCGAAGTAGGCGCCGCCGGTGAGTTCGCGCACGAACAGCACGTCGACGTTCTTCAGCTTCTCGTTCTTCAGCGGCGACAGCGAGGCCAGCGCGGGATGCACCTGCAGCGGGCGCAGGTTGGCGTACACGCCCAGCGCGGCGCGCAGCGCCAGCAGGCCCTGTTCCGGGCGCACCGGCGCATTCGGATCGGACCATTTCGGCCCGCCCACCGCGCCGAGCAGCACGGCATCGGCGGCCTTGCAGGCGCCCAGCGATGCCGCCGGCAGCGGCTCGCCGGTGGCGTCGATGGCGCAGCCGCCGATCAGGTGTTCCTCGAAATGGAAACTGTGGTCGAAGTGCGCGGCGACCGCGTCGAGCACGGCGACGGCCGCCGCGGTGACCTCGGGGCCGACGCCATCGCCGGGCAGGGTGACGATATGCGCTCTCATGCGGCTTTCTCCGTGCGGTGTTCGTAAGCGGTGATGGCCTCGGCGTGCTGCAGCAGGTAGCCGAGCTGATCGACGCCATGCAGCAGGCAATGGCGTGCGAAGGGTTCCAGCTGGAAGTGGATGCGGCCGCCATCGGGCAGCGCGATGTACTGCTCGCGCACGTCGATGGTCAGTTCGATGCCCGGGTGTTCCAGCAGCCAGCGGTGTTCGGCGGCATCCAGCACGATGGCGAGCAGGCCGTTCTTCAGCGCGTTGTTGCGGAAGATGTCGGCGATCTCGCTGCACAGCACCGCCTGGATGCCGTAGTCGAGCAGCGCCCACGGCGCGTGCTCGCGCGACGAGCCGCAACCGAAGTTGCGCCCGGCGACCAGGATGGCGCAACCCTGCGCCTGCGGCTGGTTGAGCGGAAACGCCGGGTTGTCGCCGCCGTCGGCCTGGTAGCGCCAGTCGTTGAAGCACAGCTTGCCCAGGCCGGCGCGCTGGGTGGTGGTGAGGAAGCGCGCCGGGATGATGCGGTCGGTGTCGATATTCTCGTCCGGCAGCACGGCCGTGCGGGAGTGCAGGCGGGTGATGGGCTTCATGCGGCGACCTCCGTCATGTACTCGCGCGGATCGGCGATGCGACCGGCCAAGGCCGATGCGGCGGCCGTGGCCGGGCTGGCCAGCACGGTGCGCGCGCCCTTGCCCTGGCGGCCTTCGAAATTGCGGTTGGATGTGCTCACCACCAGCTGCCCGGGCTGTGCCAGGTCGCCGTTCATGGCAATGCACATGGAGCAGCCCGGCACGCGCCACTCGGCGCCGGCCGCGGTGAACACGTGATGCAGGCCTTCGCGCTCCGCGTCGCGGCGCACCGCTTCGGAACCCGGCACCACCAGCATGCGCACGCCGTTGGCCACGCGGCGTCCGCGCAGCACGCGCGCCGCTTCGCGCAGATCCGACAGGCGCGAGTTGGTGCAGCTGCCGACAAACACCACGTCCACCGGGGTGCCCTGCATCGGCTTGCCCGCTTCGGCGCGCATGTAGTCGAGCGCTCGCTTCTCCTGTGCGTTGCGTGCGGCGGGCACCGGCGTATCCATGGCGATGGCCATGCCCGGATGGGTGCCGTAGGTCACCGTGGGGCGCACCTTGCCGGCGTCGATGCGCACTTCGCGGTCGTAGCTGGCGCCTGCATCGGTGCGCAGCGACCGCCAGCGCTGCACGGCAGCGTCCCATGCGGCGCCCTGCGGCACGCGCGGGCGGCCCTTGAGCCAGGCGAAGGTGGTGTCGTCGGGGGCGATCAGGCCGGCGCGGGCGCCCGCCTCGATCGACATGTTGCACACCGTCATGCGCTCATCCATCGACATCGCCTCGATGGCGTCGCCGCGGTACTCGATGACGTAGCCGGTGCCGCCATCCACGCCGATCTCGCCGATGATGTGCAGGATCAGGTCCTTGGCGCCGACGCCCGCCGGCAGCTGGCCATCCACATGGATCGCCAGCGTCCTGGGCTTGCGTTGCAGCAGGCATTGCGTGGCCATCACGTGGCCCACCTCGGTGGTGCCGATGCCGAACGCCAGCGCGCCGAAGGCACCGTGCGTGGAGGTGTGGCTGTCGCCGCACACGATGGTCATGCCGGGCTGGGTGGCGCCGAGCTCCGGGCCGATCACGTGCACGATGCCGCGGTCGTCGCTGTCCCAGCCGTGTAGCTCCACGCCGAACTCGCGGCAGTTGGTTTCCAGCTGCGCCACCTGCGCCTTCGCCTCGGCGTTGGCGTAGGGGCGTTCGCCATCGGCGCCGGCCGGCAGGGTGGGCGTGGAATGGTCCAGCGTGGCCAGCATGCGATCGGGGCGGCGCAGCTTCAGGCCGCGCTCGCGCAGTTCGCTGAAGGCCTGCGGCGAGGTGACTTCGTGTACCAGGTGCAGGTCGACATAGAGAATCGCCGGCGTGTCGGTGCTCTCGGGCGCCACCACGTGCGCGTCCCATACCTTCTCGAATAGCGTCTTGGCGCTCATGCGGTGGCCCCCACCGTGGCGGACTGCTGGTGAGACGTGCGGCCATGGGTGGCCGCCTTGTGATCTTCGTGGTCGGGGGCGACCGCATCGGATACCGGCGTGAGCCAGCCCCACCGGTCGGCGGTGGTGCCATCGAACAGGCCGAAGAACGCCTTCTGCAGCGCACGCGTGACATCGCCAGGACGACCCGCGCCCACCTGCTTGCGATCCACCGAACGCACCGGCGTGATCTCGGCGGCGGTGCCGGTCATGAAGATCTCGTCGGCGCTGTACAGCGCTTCGCGCGGCAGGTCGCGTTCCTCCACCGCGATACCCAGCTCGCCGGCCAGGGTGATCACCGATTCGCGTGTGATGCCGGCCAGGATGCCCGCGCTGGTGGGCGGCGTGAGCAGCTTGCCGTTCTTCACCAGGAACAGGTTTTCACCCGCGCCTTCGCTGAGCAGGCCGTTGTGGCCCAGCGCGATGCCTTCGGCGTAGCCGCCGCGGCGCGCTTCCAGCGCGATCAGCTGGCTGGAAAGATAATTGCCGCCGGCCTTGGCCCAGCTGGGAATGGTATTGGGTGCCGGCCGATGCCACGAGGACACGCACACATCCGCGCCATGCTCGATCGCATCGCCCAGGTACGCACCCCACTCCAGCGCCATGATCGCCACGTCCACCGGCGAGTCGCCCTTGGGCAGCACGCCCAGGCCGCCCGCGCCGCGGAACACGATCGGGCGCACGTAAGCCGACTTCATGCGGTTGGCGCGAATGACTTCGTGGCAGGCCGCGTTGATCTCTTCCTCGCTGTAGCCGATGTCGATCTCGTACACGCGAGCCGATTCGAACAGGCGGCGCGTGTGGTCGGCGAGGCGGAAATAGGCCGGGCCCTGCGGGGTGGCGTAGACACGCTCGCCCTCGAATACCGAGGAGCCGTAGTGCAGGGCGTGGGTGCTGACGTGGACCGTGGCCTCGGTCCAGGGTTTGATCTGGCCGTTGTGCCAGAGGAATGGCGTGGTCATTGCGTGATCTCCTTTTGCGCGCGTCCATTCGCGCGAAGGTCAAAAAGCGGCCTTCCGTGGCCGCACTCTTCAGTAACGGCATCGGGGCGCGAGGCGCCCTGTCGCTCGATGCGGTTGACGATGGCGAGCGCCGCATGGGCGGTCGCCTCGATGATGTCGGTGCTGACGCCATTGCCGCGCCAGTCGCGTTCGGCATGGCGGGCGGTGAGCTGGGCCTGGCCCTGCGCGTCGCCGCCTTCGCTCACGGCGCGCACCTGGAACTGGGTGACGTCGAGGGTGGTGCCGGTGGCCCGTTCGATCGCGCGCAGTACGGCGTCCACCGGGCCATCGCCGATGGCCGCTTCGCCGATCTCGTGGCCGTTGTCGTGGGTCAGCTTCACCGAGGCGGAGGCGCTGCCGCCCATGTGCGAGTTGGTATTGAGCTGTACCAGGCGCCAGGGACCAATCGCTTCCGGGTCCAGGCCCAGCGCGATGGCTTCCAGGTCTTCGTCGTGGATCTCACGCTTCTTGTCGGCCAGCGCCTTGAAGCGTGCGAAGACGCTGTCCATCTCGGCCTCGTCGATCTCGTGCCCCATCGATTGCAGGCGCTGGCGCAGCGCATGGCGACCGGAGTGCTTGCCCAGCACCAGGCGCGTTTCGCCCATGCCGACATCCTGGGGCCGCATGATTTCGTAGGTGCCGCGGTGCTTGATCATGCCGTGCTGGTGGATGCCCGACTCGTGCGCGAACGCGTTCTCGCCCACCACCGCCTTGTTGCGCGGTACCGCCTGGCCGGTCAGCTGGGTCAACAGGCGCGAGGTGGGATAGAGCTTGCGCGCGTCGATGCCGGTATCGGCGCCGTAGTAGGCGGGGCGCACGCGCAGCGCCATCACGATCTCTTCCAGCGAAGCATTGCCGGCGCGCTCGCCGATGCCGTTGATGGTGCACTCCACCTGGCGCGCGCCGGCCGACACCGCGGCCAGGCTGTTGGCCACCGCCATGCCCAGGTCGTCGTGGCAGTGGCTGGAAAAGACCACGTGCTCGGCGCCGCGCACGTGCTGGCGCAGGTAGGCGAAGCGTTCGGCGATCTCGGCCGGCGTGGTGTAGCCCACCGTGTCCGGCGCATTCAGGGTGGTGGCGCCGGCGGCCACCGCTGCGCTGAATACCTCGACCAGGTATTCGGGCTCGGTGCGCATGGCGTCCTCGGCGGAAAATTCCACCTCGTGGCACAGCGCCTTGGCGCGCTCGATCGCCGCGCAGGCGGTGTCGATCACCTGCTGCTTGCTCATGTTGAGCTTGTGTTCGCGGTGCAGCGGGCTGGTGGACAGGAACAGGTGGATGCGCGAGTGGCGAGCCGATGCCAGCGCGCGGCCGCAGGCGTCGATGTCGTTGTCGTGGCAGCGCGCCAGGCCGCATACGGTAAGTTCGCGCAGCACGCGGGCAATTTCGGCCACCGAGGCGAAATCATCCGGCGACGCGCTGGGAAAGCCCGCTTCGATGATGTCCACCCCAAGCGCCTCGAGCGCATGGGCCATGCGCAGCTTGGCGCGGCGATCCATCGAAAAGCCGGGCGCCTGCTCGCCGTCGCGCAGGGTGGTATCGAAAATGCGCAGGCGTTCGGCGGCGACAAAGCCTACGTCGCTGTTCTCGTCTGTCGGGTGGTCCTGGGGTTTCATCACTTAGCTCCGCTGTGTGCGTCGCCGAAGGCAATAAAAAAACCCCGCATCCGTGTCCGGGTGCGGGGTTCTTTAGGTGGTATCAGGTTGGTTTTGCTTTACCTGGACACACGCCCTCAGCCCGCACCTCCGTTGGTAATAAGGAGTACGAGTACAAGGGCAAGAAGGAGGTTGTTGCGGAGTCGCAGCGCGCCGGCGACCGTCGTGAGACGGATCGGTTCGGCAATGCGATCGTGGCTGTTGCGCTGCGACATGCAACGGACCGTAACGGGGGTTGCAAGGGCTTGTCAACAGTTTCTTTTGAAATTTTTAAGATCGCGCGTGGCGGCGCACATTCGGACGTCCAGATGGCCAGATGCCTCCTGACGCGCCGCGCACACGCGAACGGCTAGTCGGTCTCAAGCTCCTTCAGATAGAGCGCAAGGGCGCGCCGCAGCTGGGTTTGCGCGGCCTGCCGAAGGGCTGCGGGTTGCTCGTTTTGCAGCGCCACGGCGGCTTTCATCAACTGCTGCACCACCATCGCGGCGGGCCGCAGGTCACCCGCCGCCAGCCCCGGAGCATGGATGGCGAGGATCTGGCAAAGGTAATCGCGCATTCGCTGACGTATGGTGCGACCCAGCATGGATGGCACGGAGCCACCGGCCTCGACCAATACCACGAACGACGGGTGCTGCTTGCGATAGTCGGCGAAGGCACGGATGAGCCGCGCCGAAAGTTCTTCCGTGTTCCAGCCCGGTGTCTGCGCGACCAGGCGCTCCATGCGCGCGTAGAGTGCTTCGGCATGGTCGGCGATCAGCGCTCCGGCGAGCGCCTCCTTGGTCGGGAAGAACTGATACAGCGAGCCGATCGAAGCCCCGGCCCTGGCTGCCACCTCGGTCATGGTGGTGGCGTCGTAGCCTTTTTCGACGAAGCACGCCGAGGCTGCCGCAAGCAGTGCCGCCACGCGTTCGTGGCCGCGCTGGCGCTGGGGCGAGCGACCGCCACGGCTTGAAATACGTGAGGACATCCTCATAAACTCCAATGTGAGGATGGCCTCACATAAATGATGCTGTCGGGTTGCCGCCATGGTAGGACATATCGCCAGCCTGGCCGGCGCAGCCACGACGCTTTTACTTTCACGCTGGCGTGCGGGCAAGCCCGGTGGTGGCTCGCTCGGCGCCTTTCCTTGCGGAGCACGACCATGGAAAAGCTGGACCCCCGTAGCACGGCCCTGGTGTTGATCGACCTGCAGAAGGGTATTGGCCCCTATGCCGCCGGCCCGCACAGCGCCGACGAGGTTTATGAGCGCGCGGGTCGCCTGGCCGCCCGTTTCCGCGAGCTCGGCGCGCCGGTAGTGCTGGTGCGCGTGGGCTGGTCCGCCGATGGCCGCGACATGTTGCACCCGCTGGCGGACAACATGCCGCCCAGCGGCGGCAGCCTCCCGGCCAACTGGCTGGAATATGCCGACCAGCTGAACGTGGCCGAGGGAGACATCCACATCATCAAGCACCAGTGGGGTGCCTTCTACGGCACCGAGCTGGAGCTGCAGCTGCGCCGCCGCGGCATCACCCAGATCGTGCTGGGCGGCATCTCCACCAACATCGGCGTCGAGTCCACCGCGCGCAACGCATTCGAGCTGGGCTTCAACCAGGTGCTGGTGGAAGATGCGATGAGCTCGTCGGATGCCGCCCATCACCGCTTCGCGGTCGAAAACATCTTCCCGCGCCTGGGCCGCGTGCGCTCGACCGGGCAGGTGCTGCAAATGCTCGCTTGAGCGGCGATGGCCCTCCGACCCGATGGCATCACGCCATCGGGTGCAGCAACCAGCGTTTCAGTGCGTCGTTCTCGGCGGCCAGCGGTTCGGCGTTCGCCGGACGCTGAAGCATGGCCTGCAACGCAGCAGGCACTTCGACGCGTCGGCCAATCAGCGGTTCCACCACGCTGTCGAACTTGGCCGGATGGGCGGTCGCCACCACCGCCCAGGGCAGGCCGGTGGCACCCATGGTGTCGAGCACGTGTACGGCGGTGGCCGTGTGCGGGCAGAACAGTTCGCCATGTTCGCTGGCATGACGCACGATGGTGTCGCGGATGGTGTCGTCGTCCACGCTGCTGGCCTGCAGTTGCAGGCGTAGCTCGTGGTCGTGCGGAAAGGTCCAGCGCAGGCGTTCGAAATTGCTGGGCGCGCCTACGTCCATCGCATTGGCCAGGGTGGGGATGGCCGGGCGCGGCGTGTACGGGTCGCCATCGAAGTAATCGCTGAGCGTCGCGTTGGCGTTGCAGGCCAGGCGGATATCGCCGACCGGCAGGCCCATCTCGCGTACCCACACGCAGGCCAGCGCGTTGCCCAGGTTGCCGGTGGGCACGATGAAGTTGAGCGGCGTCCGATGCCGACGCCACCAGCCCAGCGCGGCGTGCGCGTAGTAGCTCATCTGCGGCAGCAGGCGGCCCAGGCTGATGCTGTTGGCCGAGGACAGCGGCCGCCGCGCCTGCAACGCGGCGTCGCCGAGCGCCGACTTCACCATGCGCTGGCAATCGTCGAAGCTGCCGGCCACGCGCAGCGCCTGCACGTTGTCGCCGAAACAGCCCAGCTGATGCGCCTGGCGCGGCGATACGCGGCCATCGGGATACAGGATCACCACGCGCACGCCGGGCTGGCGATGGAACGCGGCCGCCACCGCCGCGCCGGTGTCGCCCGAGGTCGCCACCAGGATGGTCACGGGGGGCGCATCGGCTGGCCGGATACGCCGGAAACACGCTGCCAGGAAGCGCGCGCCGACATCCTTGAAGGCGGCGCTCGGCCCGTGGAACAGCTCCAGCACGGAGCCATCGGCGTGGTGCGCCAGCGGCCGCAGCGGCACCTCGAAGTCGAGCGCCTCGCGGCAGATCGCCGGCAGCTCGGCGGCCAGCGCGGTGCCCTTGAAGAACGGCGTGAGCAGGGCGGTGGCGGTATCGGCCAGCGAGCCGCGTGGATCGAAGGCGGCGGCATCGAGCCGGGGCAGGGCCTCGGGCACGTAGAGCCCGCCGTCCGGGGCGAGGCCGGCGGCAATCACTTGATCGATGGATGCGGCATGCTGGCCACTGCGCGTACTGCGGTAATGCAGCGGCTCACTCATGCCGCCGCCTCCGCGACCAGCGTGGCGGCCGGTCCGTTGATGGGCGATACCAGGGCGTCGCTGGCCAGGCCTTCCGCGGCGAAGGCGGCCACCATCGCGGCAGCGGCCTGCTGGGCTTGCTCGCGTCGCTCGTACCAGCCGAACACGCTGGGGCCGCCTCCGGAAATGCTGGCGCCCAGCGCGTGGTGGTCCAGCGCCGCCTGCTTGACCCGGGCGAAGCCGGGTATCAACGGGGCGCGGCGGGGTTCCACCAGCACGTCCTTGAGGCCTTCGCGCACCAGCGTGGCGTCGCCGCGCTGGCACCCGGTGAGCATCAGCGCGAGGTTGGCGTGTTGCGCCACCACGTCGTGCAGTGCGAAGCCGCCGGCCAACACCGCGCGCGACTCGCGCGTCTCCAGCACCACGTGCGGATGCACCACCGCGCAGTGCCAGGCTTCGGGCACCGGCAGTTGCAGCAGGCGGTCGCGCGTGGCCAGCACCAGGCCGCCCAGCAGCATCGGCCCGACGTTGTCGCCATGGCGGCTGCCGCTGGCAACGGCCTCGCCGTCGAGCGCGAAGCCATACAGTGCCTCGCGCGGCAGCGGGCGTTCGAGCAGCGCATTGGCGGCTACCAGGGCGGCCACGCAGGATGCGGCCGAGCCACCCATGCCCGAACCCAGCGCGATGCCCTTGTGCAGCTCCAGCTCGAAACCATGCCGCAGGCCCAGCGCGCGACGCAGCGAGAGCAGCGCCGCCCCGGCGGTGTTGCGGCTGGCCTCCAGCGGCAGGTCGGTGACGCAGCCGTGGATGGCGGCGATGCGCACGGTGGGCTCGTCGATGCGCCGCACCAAGGCGCGATCGCCGGCACCGGCCACGGTGTGGCCGAGAATGTCGAAGCCCACGGCCACGTTGCCCACGCTGGCATAGGACATGGCCTGGGCGCTCACTAGTCGTTGCGGTTCGGTCATGGGATCGGCCAGTCGTGCATTCATCAGCGTACCTCCAGCGATTCGGCGATGCGCAGCAGATCGGAGAATACGCCGGCAGCGGTTACCTCTGGCCCGGCACCCGGGCCCTGCACCAGCATGGGGTTGTCGCGGTAGCGATGCGTGGTGAATTGCACGATGTTATCGGTAAGGCGGCTATGCGCAAACGGATGCGCCGCCGGCAGCACGGCCAGTCGCACGCTGGCATGGCCGTGCGCGTCGAGGCTGGCGACATGGCGCAGCACGCTGCCCTGGGTCTGGGCACGGGCCACGTGGCGCGCCATCGGTCCGTCGAGCAGGTGCAGCTGGGCCATGGCGTCCTCGGCGGACAGCGCGGCCAGTTCCGGCGGCACCAGGCTTTGCACCTCCACGTCTTCCAGCGACAGCGACCAGCCAGCCTCGCGCGCCAGGATCACCAGCTTGCGCGCCACGTCGAGGCCGGAAAGATCGTCGCGCGGATCGGGTTCGGTGTAGCCCAGCGCATGGGCCTCGCGCACCAGCGCGGAGAACGGCCGGCCGCCGTCGTGGCGATGGCACAGCCAGGCCAGCGTGCCGGAGAACATACCCTCGACCGTGAGCAGTTGATCGCCGGTATCGAGCAGGTCGCGCAGCGTCTGCACCACCGGCAGGCCGGCGCACACCGTCGCCTCGTAACGGAAGCGCGAACCGCCGCCGCAGGCGGCGCGAATGGCCTGCAGGCGCGACAGCGGGCCGCTGCCGGCGAGCTTGTTGGGCGTCACCACGTGCAGGCCGGCCACCAGCCATTCGGCGTAACGCGAGGCCACCACGTCGCTGGCGCTGCAGTCGATCAACAGGGCGTGGCGGCCATCATTGCCGCGGACGTGAGCGGCGAACTCGTCGAGGTTGCTGGGGCGCCAGGTTTGCGCGCTGTCGTGGCGGCCGTTGAGCTCCGGGTCGTCGGCATCCAGCCACATGCGGCGGCTGGCGGCGACACCGCAGAGTTTCAGGTTCAGTCCGGCACGCGCCAGCCGGGGCTGCGCGGTGCGCAACTGGTCGAGCAGGGCGCTGCCGACACGGCCGGGACCGATCAGGCCCACGGCGAGCACGCGCTGGCGTGCGGTGACCGTCGGCAGCGCCACGGCATGCGGTGGCAGCGACGGTTGTTCGGCGAGTGGAGATGCAGCAAGGTTCACGGTGGCCTCCTAGGTCGGGGCCCGTGCTCGCTGGCGGACGTCGGAGTGTGCACCGGCCCGCCTCATCGAGGGCGGGGCCGTTTGCGTTGAGAAACTTATTCGCGCACGGAAACCCACCCCGACCCGGTGGTAATAGTGGTCGTGGTGGTGGTGGCGACGGAGCCGGCATGCAGCGTCACGCACCCGGCAATGACCGGGTTATGCAACATGCGTGCTGGCGCGAATGACGGCGACATGGCCCGACCATAGGTCGATTGCTGCGCCGCAGTCAACAGGTACATTTGAAACTTTGGCCATCCGACGACCCGGCCATCTGGCTGCAGGAGCGCACCCTGTGCGCGACAAGCCGACGGAGCGGTAACGACATCACTCCGTGGTCGCGCACAGGCTGCGCTTCTACAGGGGGTTGCCTAGTGCGACAGGTCGATGGCGTAGACGGCCGTGCCGTCGCCGTTGTCCTTGAGCTGGCGGATGTCGTTCAGGCCGGCCTCGCGCGCCACGTCCAGCTTGCCGGCGGCGCCCTTGAACACCACCTCGCCATGGGTCTTCAGCGGCGCGAAGTGCCAGGACGCTTTCGGCAGATCCTTCGCCTCGATGGTCCGCTGGCGCTGCAGCCACCTGGCAAGGATTTCGCGGGCGCCATCGGGCGCGGCCAGCACGATGTTCTTGCCGTCCAGGCCGGGGAAGTTGCCGCCGCCGCTGGCGCGGTAGTTATTGGTGGCCACGATGAACTGCTGCTGCGGCGTCACCGGCTTGCCCTTGTAGGCCAGCCTGGCGATGCGCTGGCCCACCGGCTTGGACAGGTCGATGACGTAGCTGAGGTCGCCCTGGATCTGGTCGAAGTTGAAGCCGGGGTAGCGGTCGTTGACCAGGGGCTGCTCGCCGTCCTTGCCGGGGTCGATCTGGTTGAAGCGTTCGGCGGATTTCTCCAGCCATGCCTTGAGGCCGGCGCCATCCACCTTCACCGCGGCGAGCGTGTTGGGATAGAAGTACAGGTCGGCGGCGCTGCGCAGGGTGAGCGGGCCGGGGACCACATCGGTGTAGTCGTCGGGGCCGCCAAAGCCGGTGCGGAACGCGGCGGCCGCCGACAGCACCGGCAGGTTCGCCAGTTCCGGATGCTGCTTGGGCAGTTCGCTCTGCACGTAGTCGCGCATGGCGGCATTGATCGGCGCCAGCGCGCTCATGTTGCCTTCGTCGGCGAAGTAGCTGCTCATGTGCACGCGGGTCTGGCCGATCGGCGTGTTCACGTAGGCCACCGCCGCCTCATGCGCCTGCGCCACCAGCGGGGCGATGGCCGGATCGGCCGGCACGCATTCGTTCTTCTTCGGGCAGATCGGACGCACTTCGCTGTGCGTCTGGCTGTCGTCGATCACCCAGCGGCCGTCCTTGCGCTGCAGGGCCAGATCGATCACGCCCAGGTCCTTGCCGAAGAAGCCGCCCATCACGGCGGGCTTGCCGCGCACGAAGCCGCGCTCGGCATCCACGTCCTGCATGCCCTTGTAATGGGGGCCAGGGAATTCGGTATGCGAGTGGCCAAGCAGCAGCACATCGATGCCGGGGACGCCGGCCAGGTACCAGCCGCCGTTTTCCATCGCCGGCGTATAGGGGTCGGTATTGAGGCCGCCATGCAGCACGGCGACGATCAGGTCGGGGTGCTGGGCTTCCAGTTCGGGCAGGTATTTCTGCGCCGCCTCGACCACGCCGGTGACGGTGACCTTGCCGGCGAGGTTCTGCTTGTCCCACTCCAGGATCGGCGGCGGGGTGAAGCCGATGATGCCTACCTTCAGCGGCACGCTATGCGTGCTGCCGTCGGGCTCGGTCACGCTGATGTCCTTTTGCACCACGGCCCACGGCTTGAAGATCGGCGCCCCGTCGCGGGTGCTCAATACATTGGACAGCACCAGCGGGAAGTGCGGGCCGGCGCAACGGTCGCTATGGCCGCCGTCCACGTTCATCGGCGTGCCGGTGACCTGGGAGAGGAAACCCAGGCCGTAGTTGAACTCGTGGTTGCCGGCGGTGCCGCCGTCGTAGCCCAGTGCGTCCATGGCGCGGTAGATGCCCAGTTCTTCGCCGCAGCCCACCGGCTTCACCTGGGCCTGGTAGTCGGCCAGCACGCTGCCCTGGATGGTGTCGCCGCTGTCGAACAGGAAGCTGTTGGCGTACTGCTGGCGGGCGCGGCGGATCAGCGTGGCGGTGCGCTCGTAGCCCACCGAATCGTCCTCGCGCTGCTTGTAGTAGTCGTAGCTGAGCACGTTGGAGTGGACATCGGTGGTTTCCAGGATGGCTACCTGGGCGTGGCTGCCATCCGGCAAGGTGGCGTGCTTGGGCGTCTGGCTGGCGCAGCCGGCCAGGACGGCTGCGGCCAGGGCGGCAAGGGGAAGCAGGCGAGGGGTCATGCGTCGATCCATGGTTTGGCGTGCAAGGGACGCAAGCTAGCAGATCGGCATGTCGGCTTGCCGGCGAAACCCCGGCTGAACCGCTTGGCACCGCCGTTTGGCCGTTGCCGGCCATTGTGTCTGTGACGCCGGCAAGTCCGTAGAATTGCGCCACGATGACATCCGGGCCAAACAGGGGGCCTCTCCGTTTATGCCACGACAACCGCTACGGTTCGTGCGGAAAAGTGCGGCATGGCTATGCGCGGCAGGATTCTTCCTGTTCTGCATAAGCATGACCGCGTTGCGCGAGCCCGATGTGCTGCAACAGGCTTTCGTGATCGCCCTGATGGTGTGCGCCTTCGGCGTGCTGCTGTTTGCCTTTGCCCGACCGGCCACGGCGCTGGTGGTGAGCGGGGGACTGTTCCTCGGGCTGAACTTCCTGTCGGTGCTCAAGCTGCGCTATCTCGATTCGCCGCTGATGCCGGCGGACTTCGTGTACTACGCACGCAGCAGCCTGCTGGAAACGCTTGGCCACTATCCGCACCTTTACGGGCTGGGCCTGGTGGTGGGCGTGGTGACGCCCTTGGCGTTGTGGGCCATCTGGCGCTGGGATCGTCGCGTGCTGGCGCACCTGAGCCCGAGCCGCGCGCTGGTGACGCGCATCGGCGGCGTGGCGCTGTGGGCGCTGGCGTTCTGGGTGTGCCTGCTGCCGAATGGTCCGTTCGCGGAAGTGCATGCGCGCAACGTGTGGGAGAAACTCTCCGACGATGCCCAGATCACCAACTTCTTCGTCAACTTCAGCGACTCGGACATCCGCCTGCCGGAGATGAGCGACGACGCCGTGGCCGAGCAGGAGTGGGGCGCCACGGCGGCCGGCGAGCCCGCCGCCACGCCGCGTGCGCCGGATTCATATCCCGATATCGTGCAGGTGCTGGAGGAAAGCACCTTCAACCCGTCCAACTTCACCCAGTGCACCATTCCCGAGTGCCGCGTGGGCATGTTCAGGACCGATGCGCGCACCCGCGCCACCGGCCCGATGCGCGTGCATACCTTCGGCGGAGGCACCTGGGTAAGCGAATTCGCCACGCTCACCGGCATGCCGCAGGACATCTTCGGCCCGGGCGGCATGTACGCGCCCTACGTGCTGGCGCCGCACGTGCAGGACAGCCTGCCCCGCCAGCTGCAGCGCCTGGGTTATCTCACGGTGGCGATCTACCCGACCAACGGCAGCTTCCTCAATGGCCGCAACGCCTATACCGCGTATGGCTTCGACCAGTTCTACGACGCCGGTCAGCTGGGCCTGGACGAATGGGAGGAAACCGACGCGCAGATGTTCGCCGCCGCCAAGCGCATCTACGACAAGGTGAAGAAGCCGGGCCAGCCGGTGTTCGTGATGATCCTTACCCTGGCCCAGCACGGCCCGCACGACACCGACCCGCTGTCGTCGCTGAAGGCGCCGTTCAACAAGGGGCTGCTCAAGGGCCTGCCGGCGGCCGAGTCGCTCAACTTCGATACCTACCTGGCGCGCCTGCATGACTCCGATGCGGCGATGCGTGGGCTTGAGCACGATTTCCTCGATCGCGGCCAGCCCACCGTGCTGGTGCACTTTGGCGACCACCAGCCGTCCTTCAGCGGCCTGATCCGCGAGATGCCGCGTACCTGGTCGTCGGAACTGGAGTCCTACAAGGACTACCTCACCTACTACATGATCAAGAGCAACTTCACGGGCGCGCCGCTGCCGCGCTACCCGATGCTCGACATCGCGCTGCTGCCGAGCATGGTGCTGCAGGCGGCCGACCTGCCGACCGATCCATATTTCTCCGCGGCGATTGCGCTGCGCACGCGCTGCCATGGGCTGTACACGGACTGCGCGCAGCCGGAGCTGGTGAAGTCGTACCACGCGTGGATCTTTGATCGGTTGCACGTGTACGAATAATCCTTGCCCCTCCCCAGCCCTCCCCTGCGGGCAGGGGAGGGAGAATTGCGGGGAGTGGCTACTGGCGCTCGGGCTTGGCGAAGTCGAAATAGGTATACGTCTGGCCATCCGCCTGCAGCTGCTTGAGCTGCACCACGAAGCTGTACTGCGTGGCCGGCGTGCGGCTGCCGTCGACGCGCTGCACCGCCAGGCCGGTGGCCGGCGTCGCCGGATGCAGTGCGGCGGGCTTCACCTGATAGGCCTCCAGCGGTTTCGCCAGCGTGCCATTCAGCGCCTCGTGCAACACGCGACCCTGCGCGCGCGTCAGCGGCAGGTCGAGCAGGGCGGCGATGGTGGGCGCCACGTCCACATTGCCGCTGGGCAGGCTGTCGCGGAAGGCGCTGCGGAAATCCGGGCCAGCGGCCAGCAGGGTGTTGTGCACGTCGATGGGGCTGAAGCTGCCATGGGTGCCACGTTCGTTGGACAGGCTGTTGTATTCGGTGCCGCGGAAACCCTGCACCACCGCCTCGGCATCCCAGGCGTAGCTGATGATGATGTCCGGGCCGCGTTGCGCGTTTTCCAGGTGCACGTTTTCCGCCGGCAGCGTGCCGGGGATGTTGCCGTAGCGCTTGGCCACGAAGATGGCGCCCACGTAGTCGCGCGACTGCAGCCAGCGCACGGTGCGCTTCACCACGTCGGCACTGTGCTCGGGTTGGTAGAGGTATTCGGTGCCGCCGTTCGGGGCGATCACCAGCGCCCCCTTGGGCAATGCGTCGGGCACCTTGTAGCTGGGCGTGGTGTACGGACCGGGTTTGCCGCACAGGCGGCCGTCATCGTCATAGCGCGTGGGCAGCAGCGGCGTGCCATCGGCGCGCACGCCGCTCATCACCGGCGCGTAGATGCAACCGAAGCCGTCGAAGGCGGTGAAGCCGGCGCGGGTGAGCTGATCGGCCAGGCGCACGCCGCCGGACACCGAATAACCCCATTCGCTGTCGACGCCGGCCACGCGGCCGTCGTTGATCTGCCGTAGCGGGAACAGCTCGCGCGGCCCCGCGACATTGCTGTGCGCGTGATCGGACACGATGACGATGTCGGTGTCCTGATCCATGCCCAGCGCCTTGAGCTTCGCCTCCAGCTCGCCGAGCAATGCGTCCTGCGCCTTCAGCGCCAGATGGAACTCGGGCGAGCCCACGCCGTAGAGGTGCTGCGTGGTATCGGGGTTGCGCAGCCACACCACGCTCAGGTCCGGGCGATGGCGTGGCAGGATCTCCTCCAGGTACACCTTCATCATCCACGCGTTGGCGGCGGCCGGCGGCGTATCGGTGCCGGCGGTGGCATCGGAACTGACGCCATCCTTCAGCGTCTGCAGCTTGCCCTGTTCGGTGGGCGAATCGTTGTCCTCGCGCAGGCTGAGCTGGCTGGCGTCATAGGTATTGGCCGTGTGTGCCGGCAGCGGATAGCCGGCCTGTTGCAATTCCCTGGCAAAGCTCAGCGGCAGCGCGGTGTTCTCGTCCAGCATCACGCCCTGGCTGGCGTCATTGGCGAGCTTGTAGTCCTGCAGGAAGGCCGGGCCGGACTTGCCCACGATGGCGGTTTTCAGCCCCGCCTTGTGCGCGGCATCGAACAGCGTGGGCAGTTCCAGCAAGGCGTGGCCGTAGTGCGCGTCGAGGCCGCGCAGCACCGCGTAGTCTTCGGTGTAGATGGGGTTCTGCAGATCGGCGGCCTGACCCTTGGCGTCGTGCACGCTGCCGCCCGGCGCCCAGAAGCGGTTGCCGTAGAAGCCGATGGTGCCGGGGAAGGCGCCGGTGGCAAAGCTGGAGGCATTCGCCATGGTGAAGGTCGGGTAGGTGGCGTGGTTGTCGTCGAACCAGCTGCCGCGCTGGGCCAGCGCGAGCAGGTTGGGCGTGTCCTCGGCGCTCACCGCGTCCGGGCGCATGCCATCCCATACGAACAGGATCACCCGATGCGGCGCGGTGGCGGCAAACGCGCCGGGTATCGACAGGGCGGCGAGCAGGGCCGCGCTGGCGGCGTGGCGCAGGGCGCGGGAAAACGGACGGGACATGCACGGACCTCGATGGACGCAAGCGAACCGCGCATGCTGGGGCGCCGATGTTGCAGTCTGGTGTCGGCTCTGCTTCCTCTCTCCCTGGGGCCTGATGGGCGTCAAATCTCAGCTAGGCTTTTTTTGTTCGTCATTCCCGCTTTCGCGGGAATGACGATGGGCTTAGGGAATGCGTGGCCGAGATTCGACGCCTAGGGGGGGAGAAAGCCAAGCTCAAACGTCGTAGCGCACGCCGCCGACCCAGGTCTCATGCGTCACCAGGGCGTCGTCCAGCACGGCGAAATCCGCGCGCTGCCCTGCCACCAGGCGCCCCTGCGTGCGATCCAGGCCCAGCCAGGCGGCGGGATACGCGCTGGCCATGCGCGAGGCTTCGGCCAGCGGCAGGCCGACCAGGTTGACCAGGTTGCGCACGCCGGTGGCCATGTCCAGCGCGGAGCCGGCCAGCACGCCGGCGTCGCTCTGGCAGATGCCGTCGCGCGCGACGATGGTCTGGCCGTTGAGCACGTATTCGGGGCTGGCGGCGCCCACCGGCGGCATCGCGTCGGTCACCAGCACGCTCTTGCCGCGCGCCTTGGCGGCGATGGCCACGCGCAGCGCCACCGGGTGCACGTGGTGGCCATCGACGATCAGGCCGCACCAGCTGTGTGGATCGTCCAGCGCCGCACCGACCACGCCCGGCTCGCGACTGCCCAGCGGGGTCATCGCGTTGTACAGATGGGTGAAGCCGCACACGCCCGCATCGAGCGCCGCGCGCGTGGCGGCGTAGTTGGCGGCAGTGTGGCCGGCCACCACCAGCACGCCGGCCTCGCTGAGCTGGCGGATGGTGTCCAGCGGCACTTCCTCGACGGCCAGCGTCAGCATCACCACGCCACGGCGGTGGCGCGTGATGGCGGCGATGTCGTCGGCATCGGGCAGGCGGAACAGGCTGGCATCGTGGATGCCCTTGCGCGCGGTGGCCAGGAAGGGACCTTCCAGATGGATGCCGAGCACGCCCGGCACGCCTTGCTCGATGGCGGCATCCACGGCGTCGAGCGCCTTGCGCATCACCCCGGCGGTGTCGGTGATCAGCGTGGGCAGGAAGCCGGTAGTGCCGAACTTGCGGTGCGCGGCGCTGATGGTGGCGAGCGCCTCCACGGTGGGCTCGGCGTTGAACAGCACGCCGCCGCCGCCGTTGACCTGCACATCGATGAAGCCGGGCAGCAGCAGGCGCCCCTTGAGGTCGTGCGCTTGTGCGTGAGCCACGCGCGGATCGTCCGCGTGCGTGATGGCTTCGATGCGTTCGCCGCGCACCAGCACCACCAGCCCGTCCTGCGGGCCGTGGTCGGTGAGCACGCGGCCGTTGGTCAGCGCGATAAGTGCTTGCGGGGTGGTCATTACATCGTCTCCGTCACCTTGCGCAGATGCGGCGGTACATCGGGGTCGAAGCCGCGCGCCAGCGACAGCGCGCTGGCCGCGCGATAGAAGCTCTGCACGGCGAGCAGCGGTGCCACGATCGGCGCGATGTTGGCGGGCAGTGGCAGCGTGCCCGGCTCGTTGCTGTCCGGCGCGGCGATGAACACGCGGGCGCCGCGGGCGCGGAACTCGCGCGCCACCGCCAGCGTGCTGTCGAGCGTGCCGTCGTCCTGGGCGAAGAACAGCACCGGGAAACCATCGCCTACCAGCGCCATCGGGCCGTGCTTCACTTCGGCCGCGCTGAACGCTTCGGCGTGCAAGCCGCAGGTTTCCTTGAGCTTGAGTGCCGCTTCCAGCGCCGCGCCGAAGCCGTAGCCACGCCCCACGACGAACAGGTTGGTGGCGCCGCGCAGGCCATCGGTGAGCGCGCGCCAGTCCGAGTCCCAGCCGCGTCGCAGGTCGTCGGGCAGGCGGGCCACGGCGGCATGCAGCGTTTCATCGTTGCTCCAGTGCGCGGTGAGCTGCAGGATCGCCGCCAGCGTGGCGAGGTAGCTCTTGGTGGCGGCGACGCTCAGCTCGGGGCCGGCGCGCAGCGGCACGAAGGTGTCGGCCAGCCTGGCCAGCGGCGAATCCTCGACGTTGACCAGCGCGACCACATGGGCGCCGGCATCCTTGGCGGCCTGCGCGCTGCGCAGCAGGTCGGGGCTCTTGCCCGATTGCGAAATGGCCACGAACAGCGCGCCATCGAGGTGCAGGTCGGCGTCGTAGATGGACGAGATCGACGGCGACGCCGACGCGGTGATCAGCCCCAGCCGCGTCTCGAACACGTACTTGGCGTAGGCGGCTGCATGGTCGGAACTGCCGCGCGCACAGGTGACGATGAAGCGCGGAGGATTCGCGCGCAGGAACTCGCCGAGCGACTTCAGGATCGGCGCGTTCTCGCGCAGCTGGCGCTCGACCACGGCGGCCGACTCGTGGGCTTCGCGGTACATCAGGGTGGAGCTGGCTTCTTTCATCGTCACTCTCGGTGGCATGCGTGGGCGCACCGCAGGGCCAAGGTGCGCGACCTCAGCTTTTGCGGGGCGCCGGGGTTGGTGGCGGCGCGGTGGAGCCGCGCACGACCAGTTCGGGAACAAAACATTCGCTGTGCGGCATCTCCACGGCGACGCCGGCCTTGCGTTGCAGTTCGGCCATCAGCTGCAGGGCGGCGTGGCGGGCGATGTCGCTGGTGGACTGGCGCGCCGTGGTCAGCGCCGGCCAGGCCTGCTTGGAGAACGGACTGTCCTCGAAACCGGCGATGGACAGGTTCCACGGCACGTCCAGTCCGCTGGAACGGGCGGCGGCCAGCACGCCGGCGGCGATCTCGTCGTTGCTGCCGAAGATCGCGGTCGGCGGGTCCTTCAGCGCCAGCAGCTTGCGTGCGCCGCGGAAACCATCGTCGAACGCGTAGCGGCCGGGCAGCACCAGTTTCTTGTCCAGCGGCAGGCCGTAATCCTTCAGCGCGTCGGCATAGCCCTGGTAGCGCTCCGGGCTGGAACGGTGATGCGGTTCGCCCCACAGGAAGCCGATGCGCTGGTGGCCCAGCTGGATCAGGTGCTCGGTGATGGCATACGCCGCGCTGCGGTCGTCGATGTAGACGCAGGGCGCGCCGTCGTGAGGATCCTCGCGCGAGGAAATGATGCGCACGAAGCTGATGTCATTGGCGCTCAGCTTGGCGATCAAGTCGTCCTGCTCGGACATCGGCGGCGCCAGCACCAGGCCGGCGAGGCGATTGCGCTCGACCAGCGCGCACAGTTCGTCGGCCAGGTCGGGCGAGGAGGAGTCGCAGGGGTGGATCAGCAGGCCGAAGCCGCGCTCGCGGCAGGCCGACAGTACGCCGTCCTGCATGCTGATGACGTAGTGCGCGTTGGGATTGTCGTAGACCAGGCCGATCGCATAGGCATGCGTGCTGCGCAGGCCACGCGCGGACGGGTTGGGCTGGTAGCCCAGCGCTTCGATGGCGCGCTCGACCTTTTCGCGCGTATCGGATCGGACCGAGGCTTCCCGGTTGATGACGCGCGAGACGGTCTTGAGCGAAACGCCCGAACGTTTGGCGACATCCTTGATGGTGGGGTTGCGCAACGGGAGACTCCGGCAGGACGGGATGGGCATCGTAGCCCAGTGGAACGCGACAGGCGGCGCGAAACCTCGCGCCGCCCGGTCAGGACGCGCGCTGGCCCACGCGGTGGCCCTTCACGCCGTAGTACAGGATGTACAGGTAGCAGGGCACCATCAGCGCCATGAATACCAGCTGGAAGTTGAAATGCTGTTTCAGGTGCACGAACAGCTGGGGTACCAGGGCGCCGCCCACGATGGCCATGATCAGCAGCGCCGAGCCGCGTTCGGTCAGGCGGCCCAGGCCGTGGATGGCCAGCGGGAAGATCGCCGGCCACATCATGGCGTTGGCAAAGCCCAGGGCAGCGACAAAGCCGACCGAGACATGGCCCTGGGTGAAGTACGCGCCCAGTGTGAACAACACGCCCAGCACCGCCGATACCGCCAGGTAGCTCTGCTGCGAGATAAAGCGGGGAATCAGCACCAGGCCGGCGAGATAGCCCGCGAGCATGGCTATCAAGGTGTAGGAGGTGAAGTGCTTGGTCTCCTCCAGCGGCAGGCCGAAACCCTGGCCATAGGTGCCGATGGCATCCCCGGCCATCACTTCCACGCCCACGTAAAGAAACAGGCACAGCACGCCCAGCCACAGGTGCGGAAAGCTGAAGATGCCGCCCTTGGCATGACCGATGCCGGACTCGCTATTGGCGCCCGACGGCCTGATCTCCGGCAGCGGCGAGCGAACCACCCAGATCGCCAGCAGCACCAGCAGGCCGGCCATGATCATGTACGGCAGATGGATCTTGGCGGCAAACGCATTGAGCAGCGCCTCGCGCGCCTCCGCCGATGGCGCGGCCTTGACCTGCTGGTCGAAGGTGTCGATGCCCGAAAGCACCAGCGCGCCGAACACGAACGGTGCCAGCGCGCCGGCCACCTTGTTGCAGATGCCCATGAAAGCGATGCGCTGCGCGGCGCTGTCGATGGGGCCGAGAATGCTGATGTACGGATTGGACGCCGTCTGCAGCAAGGCCAGCCCCGCGCCGATCACGAACAGGCCGACCAGCGCGGGATAGAAGATGCGCATGCTGACGAACTGGCCGAACAGCACGGCGCCGATAGCCATCACGAACAGGCCCAGGCCCATGCCTTTCTTCATGCCCGTGCGGCGGAGCACGCTCGACGACGGGATCGCCAGGAAGAAGTACGAGAAGTAGAACACCAATGGCACCAGGAACGCGGAAACATCATCCACGTTGAAGGCCAGTTTCACGAACGTGATCAGCGGCCCGTTGAGCCATGTCACGAAGCCAAAGATGAAGAACAGGACACCGATGATCAGCATCGGCACCACGCTGGAAGCGCGTGTCTCGCCGGCGGCAAGCGTTGTGGACGACATGGATGTTGGAGCTCCCCGCGGCTGGCCGCTGACTGATGGGCCGATGCAGCCCGATTCCCCGAATGACCTTTTATCGACGCTAACTAGCAACGTTGTCAAATTTTGCCATAGTGAGGCCATCGAACGGCAACGGAACGACGTGCGGAAAACCCATGAAAAAGGGACCGTTGGTGTAGCGAGGAGTGCCTCCGGAAGCGCTTGGCAAGGGCCGTAATGAAAGTAAAAAATCATCCGTGGCAATATGTTGCGTCGCACAAGGGGTGCGGCCTGGATACCGTCACCTGTGTTTCTGGTGATGCGCCAAACACATGTTCCGGATAAAGAACCGCTTGAATGACAACGTTATCATTGACTGCTGGAATCCGGCCAAAACGGGGTCGCGATTACCCATAAGAGGATGGACGGAGCGGCGCGGCGGCGCCTAGATTGGACCATGCCTGATCCGCATGCGCCGCCAGTGGATACCGGTGTCGATTTGCCGGCATGGACCTATCGGTTTCACCGTCTCCCAGGGACTGACTTTATGATGAAACGAACAGCCGCAGCCTTGCTCTCGATGATCTGTGTCGTTTCCGTGGCGGCGTCGGACTCGCCGATCACGCATGCCGATGTCGACCATTGGGCGAAGGCGTGGAACAGCCACGACATCGATCAGGTGATGTCGCTGTTCGCGCCCGACATCCAGATCGACCAGCCGGAGAACCCCAAGCCGCTCGATTACAACGGCACGCGGGCATTCTTCAGCATGATCTTTCGCGCTTATCCGGATTTCCATATCGAAGTGAAACAGGCCGTGGTCGAAGGGCTCGCCGCCGTTTCGGTCGAGCGGGTCACGGGCACCTGGTCAGGCCCGTTCATCGACCCTGCGACGGGCAAGATCACTCCGGGCAACGGGCGCGCCTTTGACCATCCCGGCGTCATGCTGATCCAGTACGCGCCTGACCACCGGATCACACACGTTTCCATTTATTGGGACCAGCTCACCGTGGATCGCCAGCTCGGCATCACGCCGAAGGCCTGATCGGGCAATCTCGCTGTCTAAGTTCAACCCGCTGCGTGGGCCTTGCACTGCGCCAGGTAGTCCTGCGCGGACTCGTCCGGCGTACGGCCATTGCCGTAGATCGCATGGATCAGCGTACGCATGGGGCCATTGGAGTCGATGTCGAAACCCGAGGCACGCAGCTTGGTGATGTATTGCTCTTCGCTGATGCCGCTGTCGCGGCTGCTGGCGATGGACTTCACCATCCCGGCCGACCGCTCGCATTGTTGAGCCGGTGAAGGCGGCGCGGTTGGCGCACTGGTGGACGCGGCCTGCCCAAGGGCCGAGCCAGCGGATGCAAGCAGCAGGCAGGCGACCAGCACACGACGATTCATGACAGTTCCAGGGGCAACGCCGGGCAAAGCCGGCTAGGGCGAGAGAGTGGTCCGCGGGTGGCTGTTCGTCAACACGATCAGCGACGCGGGGTGGGGAATGAAGGGACTGGCCGGATAAGATGGCCGGGCCATCACTCAGTCCATTTCCGATGCCACAAGTTCCCAATCTCTGGCGAGAATGTGCTGCCATCCTGCTTCGACGCCCTCGCCCGAGCGCGCTCATTGCGGCGTCCTATCCTGCCGGCGAGCGTTACTTCACGGCCAGCGGTCCCGTATCGGGCATCCTGGTGCCTATCGTGCTTGTCAGCCTGTTGGGTGACATTCCATTGTCGTTTGCCGTGGTGGCCATAAGCCATGCGGCTCATCCGACCCTGGTTCACGCGGTGGTTCTGGCATTGGGCCTGCTGACCCTGGGCTGGGCCGTCGCCGCCCGCAGCGTGGCCCGTTCCATCCCGCATGTGCTGGCCGACGATGCGCTGTGGATGGGAGGTGGCGCCCGTCATGCCGGCGTGATTCCCAGGGAGGCGATCCGTTGCATCGTGCCGATCCAGGGATCCCGGCATGCATGGATGCGTGCGCATGGACTGGATCGAAAGGATGTCCTGCTGGCCAGCGGATTTGAACCGCCCAATCTGGCCATTGAGCTCGACGATGTGGCGGTCGGGCGATGTGGGATGCGCCGCATCCTTCGTCGGTGGGTCTTGCTCTATGCGGACCGGCCCGCCGCGCTGGCAAGCACGGCGATTCCGGGTAGGTGCACCTGAGCGTCGGAGCGGTCGGTTATCCCGTCACCCATCACACTCGCGCGCCCCTGCTTGCTTTCCCTAGTGTCCTTCCGATAGCCGCGAAACGGTGGTGAGGTTTTCCCCGGCGGCTTCCATCGCGCTCGAATGGCCGCAGTTGTCGACAAAATCCGCGGGAAGCGTCTCGTCACCTTCGCGCTCCACCATGGGCATGTGGGTGATGAAGAGCAGGTAGCTCTTGCCGGTATCCATGGGGAATCGAGCCGACGAGTTTTCCGACAACAAGTGGATGATATGGGGCGGATTTCCCTTGAATGCTTTCATCACCTCCACGTCGTAGACCGTCCAGTCGTAGTCGTCGGTATCCGCCACGCTGAAAACATTCCGTTCGCGCACGGCCCGCCCGATGACGACGAACTGGGCCTGCTGGTATTCCTCGGCAACGGAGGGATGCCGGGTGACGGCTGGTGCACCGACACCAGGCTGCCAACACGTGGCGCCTGCTGTGGAAGCAGCCAGCGCGAGTGCGAGAAAGACAGGCGCAACATGGATCACGGTAGTCATCGTCCTCCCAAGGATCAGATGATTCGCCCTGGCGTCTACATGCCAAGTCCATTCCAGGCATTGAAGTGGACACCCCATGGTCGAGCATAGCCAACGAGTCGAAGCATTTCCCGTAGCCCGTGGATGAGCGTGTGGTCATTTGCGATGGCTGGCGCGGCTTGCGCCGGCCAGTGATCGGCATCGTGCGTGACCAGGCCGTTGCGGAAAATGCAGTCGGTATCCAGGCGGTCCGGCGGACGTGGTCGCGCGCTTGGGGTTGCGCCCGCTGATCGGCCGGTTGCGCTCAGGGCCACGCCGCTTCGCGGTTTAGCAACGTTGTCAATTTCTATCGATGAAGGGGTGATCCAAGGCCAAAACTGGCCGAAAAACCACCCATGCCTAGCCTGTCCGTGACCACCAATGGCCTTCGGCCGGCCGCCGCTCGTGGCGCACCGCGGCACCTTAAAAGGCGTTTCCAGGCGGGCGACGTTAAGCATGTAAATACATGTATATCAATCACATATGGGTGTTCTGCCCAAGCCCTTCCGGATGCCGTTGTTGCTCCGCCGCATCCCGCTTGGGCGCTGCGCTGGCGCGGGATATTGACAACGTTGTCAGTCATTACCAGACTCCGGCCAAATTCAGTCAAACGTCACATGACCGTAACGTAAAAGCGACGAGGGGATGGCTGTGGGGGAAGGGATGAGCCACGGCATGCGTGAGTCCTCGCCGCAAGAAACCCTGTTTCTTGCGGCGGATGTCGGGGGCACGCATGCGCGTATCGGCCTGGTAAGCCAGCAGCCGGATGGTGCGCGGCCGGTAACGGTATTGCAGTACCACCGTTATGCCTGCGCCGACTGGCCCAGCCTCACGGCTGTACTGAAGGATTTCGTCGATCAACTCGGGCGCTCGGTGCAGGTCGATCGTTGTGCCGTGGCCAGTGCCGGTTACGTACTGGGCGATGCCATCGTCAATGACAACCTGCCCTGGCCGGTGTCCATCCGCGACATTCGCGACAGCCTGGGTATCGCGCAACTGGCCGTGGTGAACGACTTCGAGGCGGTGGCTTATGCCACGCAGTTCCTCGGCCAGGCCGACACCACGCCAGTGATCGAGACCGGCGCACCACCCGCGGAAGGCCCGGTGCTGGTGATGGGGCCGGGGACCGGGCTGGGCTCGGCAGTGCTGCTGCCGGGCCATCCGCATGCCACCGTGCTGGCCACCGAGGCCGGACAGATCGCGTTGGCGCCGGGCAACGATCGCGAGATCGAGATCCTTCGCCACCTGTCGCGCGACCGCGCCTATGTGTCGTTCGAGCACGCCTTATCGGGGCCTGGCCTGCTCAACCTGTATCGCGCGATCTGCGCGCTCAATGCGCAGTCGGCCGTGCTGGAACTGCCCAGCCAGGTCACGCAGGCCGCGTTGTCACGCAGCGACGCGGCGGCGGTAGAGGCGCTGGATGTGTTTTGCGGCCTGCTCGGCAGCTTCGTGGGTGACCTGGTGTTGCTCTATGGCGCGCGCGGGGGCGTGTTCCTGGCGGGAGGCATCCTGCCGCAGATCCGCGACACGCTGCTGGCCAGCAGTTTCCGCCAGCGCTTTTTCAACAAGGGCGTCATGCGCGCCTTTCTGAATCAGGTACCCGTCCGGTTGATGGAGCACGGCCAGCTTGGCGTGATCGGCGCGGCCGGCCTGTACCTGGACAAGCAGTACGCAAGACCGGGGGAGAACGTCGTAACACCGTCGCATTGAACCGGGCGCAAGCCCACCAGCCACGCCGCAGCCCGTCGACCCACATCCATTGGCTGCAGAAACGCCTTCGAGGGGAGGAAACCATGTCACATCGCAAGACTCTGCTAGCAGCAAGCATCATCGCGGGCTTGTGTCTTTCCGGCGCCGTGTACGCCGCAGACAATGCCCAAGCCCCGCAGTCGGGTCCGGCCACCAACGGGCAGGACAATGCCCAGGATACGACAGGCCAGAACTCAGCTACTGCCGACAAGACCAAGGCGAAACAACTGGGGACGGTCACCGTCGTCGGCATCCGTGACTCGCAGGCCGCGTCACTGAATCTCAAAAAGGCCGCCGACTCGCATATTGAAGTGATCACCTCCGAGGATGTGGGCAAGCTGCCAGCCAAGAACGTCGCCGACACGCTGGCCCAGCTGCCTGGTGTGAACATATCCGATGCCGCCGGCTCTGAGGGGGGCTTCGACGAAGCCGATCGCGTCAGCCTTCGCGGCAGCGCGCCCTCCCTAACCCTGACTACGGTGAACGGCCACTCAATCAGTTCGGGCGACTGGTTCGTGCTCAACGATAACAGCGGCCGCAGTGTCAGCTATAGCATGTTGCCTGCCGAAGTGGTGAGTCAGGTGGAGGTGTACAAGTCCTCCGAAGCCCGTTTGCAGGAGGGTGGCGCCGCAGGTACGGTCAACATCGTCACGCGCAAGCCGCTGGAGTTCGACAAGCCGCTCTCTGCCGAAGCTTCGGTTGGTGGCGTGTATGCCGACCTTCCTGGAACCACCAAGCCGCAGTTCAATGGCCTAGTCAACTGGAAAAACAGCGACAACACCTTTGGCGTGATGCTGCAGGGCTTCTATGAAGAGCGTGCCCTGCAGCGCGATGGCCAGGAAATGCTGGGCTATTCGTATATCCCGGCGACTTCGGCGCTGGCCACGGCCTATCCGAACCTGGCCGGCAAGTACTTTCCGAACCTGCCGGGCGCCGCACTGTTTGAGCAGACACGCAAGCGCAAGGGCGGCAACGTCGACCTGGAGTGGAAGCCGCTCGATAACCTGTCGTTTAACCTCAATGGCTTCTATTCGAAGTTGAATGCGACCGACGTCAACTACAACTACATGTTGTACAACTACAGCCACCTGCCGGCTGCGACGTCGCTTTCCTCCTACACGGTGCAGAACAACGTGCTCACCAGCGCGGCGATCCCCGGTGTGGCCGGCTCCACTCCGGGCGTCTATGACCAGATCTCACGTCCGGGCGAGTCCGAGTCGAGCTATTACGTCACCCTCGATGCGGACTGGAAGGTCAATCCGGACCTGAGCTTCAAGTTCCAGGGTGGTACCACGCGCGGCACCGGCAACACGCCCGAGCAGGACGTGATGGAGCTCAACACCGGTAGCGGCCAGGCCGCCAGTTACGGCCTCAACGGCACCGGCTCGCCTGCCAACTGGATGCTCGGCGGCGTGAACAACGCAAACACTGCGGCCAACAATTTCAGCTGGATTTTCGGCGACCAGGATATCCACGTGGTCGACAAGGAACAGTGGTTCCAGGCCGATGGCGAATTCGACTTCGACAATGCAGGCCCGCTGTCTTCGCTGATGTTTGGCGCCCGTTACTCCAACCATACTCGCGAAAGCTTGACCGCGATCGGCCAGTCGCCCGGATGCAGCGACGGGACCAACCTCAATTGGGGCGCCACACCGTATTACTGCACGGCGCCGGCTACCTCGGCGTATGATCCGGCGGTATATGGCACTCCGGCCGGCGGCAGTTACCCCAGCAGCTTCGCCAGTGACCTTGGTGTAGGCCAGGTGCCGAGCAATATTTGGACTTGGACGCCGGGCCAGCTGGCCTACCTGAACTCGCTCTATGCCTATCGCGATCCTGTCGTGCGCAATGACTGGAACCAGCTGTATGCGGTGAACGAACACAACACGGCTGCCTATCTGCAGGTGAATTTCTCGTCCGATCGCTGGAGCGGCAATGCTGGCTTCCGCTACGTCACCACGCGTGAAAACATCTCCTACACTAGTCCCTCGGCGCTGGAATCCGATTACAGCGGCCCGATCGAAGGTTCGGCGTGGGGGCCGTACTACTGGAACACCTACCACAAGATCTACGGCAAGTTGCTGCCGAGCTTCAACCTGAAGTTCAATCTCGATGATGCCGGCGACCTGCTTGCCCGCTTCGCGGCCTCGCAGACCCTGACCCGCCAGGACTACAGCCAGCTGGCCGGCCCGGTGAACCTCGCCGACCCGCATGATGTGGGTACGCTTGGTGGCGGCAGCGGCAGCAATCCCGAGCTGAAGCCGCTTATCTCCACCAACTTCGACGCAGCGTTGGAGTGGTACTTCGCCCCGCGTGGCCTGTTGTCGGCCAGCGTGTTTGGCATGGACCTGCATAACTACTACGACTACGGTACGGTCTCGCGGACGTACCTCAACAACTACCTGACGTATAACCCGACGACCAACCCAACCTCGGCGCCGATCTACAGCAACTACCTGGTTAGCATCCCGGTCAACGTAAACGGCACCATCAAGGGTGTGGAGCTGAACTACATCCAGCCGATTGGCGAGAACTTTGGCATCCAGGCGAACTACACCTATACCAATGGCCATGAGGAAGGTGGTTCGCTGCTGTACAACTCGGATGGCACGCCAGCAAACAACTTGGCCGCAGGTAGTCGTCCACTGATCGGCAACTCCAAGAACACGGCAAACTTCTCGGCCTTCTTCGAGGACGCCCACTGGAATGCGCGCATCAACTACACCTATCGCTCGGCGTTCTACGACGGCATGGAAGTGGTAGCCACGGGCAACGTGCCACTGGAGCCGTACTTCCAGGCGGGCCAGGGTTACCTTTCGTTCTCGGCAGGCTACAAGCTCAACGATCACGTGAGTTTTGCCTTCGATGCGATGAACCTCAACAATCCGAAGCTGCGCTACTACGACTATGGCTACCAGGCCGGTCTGGGCTTCGGCAAGGTACCTGAAGCGTTTTACGTGAACGGTCGCCAGTACTACCTGACGGCAACCTTCAAGCTCTAAGCCTTCTTCCTCCCCAAGGACCTGGCACGCTTGCCAGGTCCGCTTTTTCCCGGGACATTGGGGAATACAGGCAAGCGCTGAGATGTCATCCGCTGCGATGTCGGGTCCGCCGGCATCGCAGTTTTCATATCAGGCTTGCTGGTTTGTCCGATGGCGTTGAAATGATGCAGCATGAGGACCGCATTGCGGAGGGTTGTTCATGAGCGAATATGCCGATGCGGTTCCCGCACCTGCCGCCATCGAGGAATACCATGCGGTGCCCGGCCGCCCGTTGGGCCTGGAAGATCTCATCGGTCGCGCTCGCCCCCTGGTGATCCGTGGCCTGGTGCGCGACTGGCCCGTGGTGAAGCTGGCGCTGGAGTCGGACACCGCCTTTGCGCAAGGCATGGCCCAATGGGACAACGGCGGCGATGTCAGCACGCTGATGATCGCTCCGGAGGCCGATGGCATGATCGGCTACACGCCCGACATGAGCGGCTTCAGCTACCAGCACTTCAAGGTGCCGGTGACGCTGGGGCTGCAACGCCTGGCGAAGTACAGCAGGCGTCCGAATGCGCCCGGCCTGGTGATCCAGAGTGCCGTGATCCGCGACTGCCTACCGGGGTTCCTGGCAGAACACTCCTTGCCGTTCCTCGATCCTGGTGTAGAGCCGCGCCTGTGGATGGGCAACCGCGTGACCACGCCCACGCATTTCGATTCGCAGCACAACATCGCCTGCGTGGTGTGCGGAGTGCGTCGCTTTACGCTGTTTCCGCCGGAGCAGTTGCCCAATCTCTACATTGGCCCGCTGGACTACGCGCCAACCGGCGCCGCGATCAGCATGGCCCGCCTGGACCGGCCGGACGATCCGCGCTATCCGCGCCTGAAAATCGCACTGGCCGCCGCGCAGGTGGCCGAATTGCATCCGGGTGATGCGATCTACATGCCGCCGCTGTGGTGGCACAACGTCGAATCGCTCGAACAGCTCAATGCCTTGGTGAACTACTGGTGGGCCACGGTCGATGTCGCCGGATATCACCCCGGCCATGCAAGGGCTGCCCTGTACCATTGTCTGCTCGCCTTCCGCGCCTTGCCGCCCAACGAGCGGGCCAACTGGCGAAACCTGCTTGACCACTATGTCTTCGCCGACGGGGATGCCGCGGCGCATATTCCCGAGTCCCATCGCGGTGTGCTGGGCCCGCTCACGCCCGAAAGCGTGGAGCTGTTAAAGCAAGGCGCGCGCGCCCATCTTTGAAACTCGGCGTCGCGCGAACGCGGTGATGAAGGATTCGTCAGCTCGCTCGCCAAAGCATCCACGAGGAATTGGATTCGTGAAAACCATCGGTTTCATCTTCTGTCTTGCCCTGGCCGGGGCGGCTCATGCGGCCGCCCTGCCATTGCTTCCCATGCCGGCGCAGGTCACCGTCGCCGGCGATGGCTTCACCGTGGCCGCCAACACGCCGATCGTAGTGGATGCCGGCGATGGGGCGGCGCGCCGCACGGCCGATTACCTGGCGGATTTGACCGCGCGCACGCGCCATCTGCCGCTGCAAGTGAAGGACGGGCCGGTCGCTGGCGCCGCCATCGTGCTCACGCGCGACCCGCAGGCGCCGGTGATCCATGCGGAAGGCTATACGCTCGACGTGACGCCGCAGGGCATTCGCGTGGTGGCGCGGGAAGAGGCGGGCCTTTTCTACGGCGCCATCACGGCGTGGCAGTTGATGACACCCGCGCACGGCACGGGCGACGTGCAGGTGCCCGCCGTGCATATCCGCGACGAGCCGCGCTTCGCGTGGCGTGGCTTCATGCTCGACTCCGCCCGTCATTTCCAGGCGCCCGATGAAGTGCGCACGCTCATCGACCAGATGGCCCAGCACAAGCTCAACGTGCTGCACTGGCATCTCACCGATGACCAGGGTTGGCGCATCGAAATCAAGCGCTATCCGGATCTGACCCGTATCGGCGCGTGGCGCACGCCGCCCGATGCGGGAGAGGATGGCGAGCCCCAGCGCTACGGCGGCTTCTATACGCAGGACGAGATCCGCGCCATCGTCGCCTATGCCGCCGAGCGCCACATCACCGTAGTGCCGGAGCTCGATATGCCCGGCCACGCCCAGGCCGCGGTGGCGTCGTATCCGGCACTGGGCGTCACCGGCCAGCGACCGCCGGTATCGCCCGACTGGGGCGTGAATCCTTACCTGTACAACGTCGACGACAACACCTTGCACTTCCTGCAGAACGTGCTCGACGAAGTGATGGCGCTGTTCCCATCGACCTACATCCATGTGGGCGGCGACGAGGCGGTGAAAGACCAGTGGAAGGCATCGGCTGCCGTGCAGGCGCGCATGCATGCGCTTAAGTTGAAGGACGAGAACGCCCTGCAAAGCTGGTTCATCGGCCAGATGGGCCAGTACCTCGCCGCGCATGGGCGCCGCCTGATCGGCTGGGACGAAATCCTGGAGGGCGGCCTGCCGGCCAGCGCCACGGTGATGTCGTGGCGCGGCACGCAAGGCGCCATCGATGCGGCCAGGCAGGGCCACGATGTGGTGCTGTCGCCCGCGCCGCAGCTTTACCTCGACCAGATGCAAAGCGACCGCGCCGACGAAACCACCGGCCGCCTGCCGTCGACGTCGCTGGAAAGCTTCTACACGTTCGAGGCCGTGCCGAAGGTGTTGGATGCCGCGCAGGCCAAACACGTGCTGGGCATGCAGGCCAACATGTGGACCGAGCACATGCCGACCCTGCGCCATATCGAGCACGCCGTATTCCCACGCATGGACGCGCTGGCCGAGGCCGCGTGGACGCCGGTATCCGCACATGACTGGCATGGCTTCCTCGATCGGTTGCCGGCCCAGCTGGCACGCTATCGAGCGCAGGATATTGCTTATGCCGACAGCGCCTTCGCGGCGAACATCGTGGTGGATCGCAATGCGGCGATCAGCAGCGGCCAGGCCACGGTGACGCTGGACAATCAGGCCAACTATGGAAGCCTGCACTACACCACCGATGGCAGCACGCCCGACGCCAGCTCGCCGCTCTACGTGACGCCTTTGCGTGTGAGCTTGCCGGTGACGATCAAGGCGGTGGCGACCGCCGCCGATGGATCGCTGTTGGCCGCACCGCGCGAACGCGTATTGGATGTGGCATCACTGCGCACCCGCAGCACGGGCGAGCTGGAGAACTGCCCGGGCAGCGATTTCCGCCTGCGCGTGCAGCCCACGCCCGATGCGACCACGCTGGCGCCCAGCTACCTCATCAATGTATTCGACAACTGCCGCCTGTATCGCGCGGCCAAACTCGATGGCATCGAGGCGATCCGCGTGGACGCGGCACGCCTGCCGCGCAACTATCAGTTGGCGCATGAGGCCAAGCTGGTGAAGGAGCACCAGGCCGCCACGCCCCAGGGCGAACTGGTGGTGCGCCTGGACAACTGCCAGGGCAGGACGCTGGCCACGTTGCCGTTGCCCAAGGACGGCCCGGCCCGCTTTACGTTGCAAGGCGCGCTGGCCAGGCAGGCGGGTGTGCACGATCTCTGCCTGGTGTTCACCTCACCGATCAGCGGTCCGATCTACGGCGTTGGTGCTGTGTCCCTGCTTTCCGCCAAGCTCGCGCCGTGAACCAGCTTGTGCGTCGTCTCGCTTCCGTCGATGCGCTGCGCGGCTGTACCGTCGCGCTGATGCTGCTGGTCAACGACCCGGGTGACTGGGGCCACGTGTACTGGCCGCTGGAACACGCGGCATGGAATGGTTGCACACCTACCGACCTGGTGTTTCCGTTCTTCCTGTTCGTGGTCGGCGTGTCCATCGCGTTGGCGATCGGTCCGCGCGTGGAGCAGGGTGCCGACAAGGGCCGGCTTATGCGTACAGCGCTGAAGCGCGCCTTGCGCATCGTGCTGCTGGGCGTGGCGATCAACGTGCTGGCGTGGCTGATCATGCCGGGCGCCCATCTACGCTTCCCCGGCGTGCTGCAACGTATCGGCGTGTGCTTTGCCGGCGCGGCGGCGTTCGCCATCTATACCAAGCCGCGCGCGCAGTGGGCCGCCATCGTGGCGATACTGCTGGGTTACTGGGGGTTGCTCAGCCTCGGTGGCACGCTGGAGCCCTTCGTCAACATCGTCAGCCGTACCGACTTTGCGATCTTTGGCCGCTTCGTCTATCTGATCGATCCGGTGAGCGGCCGTGGCCATGACCCGGAAGGCCTGCCCGGTTGCTTGCCTTCGCTGGCCACCAGCCTGCTGGGCCTGCGCGCCGGGCAGTGCTTGCGCGAGGAGAAGATCAGGCCGCTGCTGATCGCCGGCGCGGCGTCGCTGCTGCTGGGTTTCGCGTGGTCGCTGGTGTTGCCGTTCAACAAGAACCTGTGGACCTCCTCGTTCGTGTTGTGGTGCGCTGGTTGGGCGATGCTGGCCCTGGCGTTGTTCCATCTGGCGATCGACCGGCGCGGCTGGCCGGCCGTGGGCCGCCGCTTTGGTGTGAATGCGGTGGCTGCCTATGCCGGCTCGGAGTTGATGCAGATCCTGCTGCCGGGGCTGCATATGCAGGACCCGCTCTACCAACATGGCTTCGCCAGCTGGATCACGCCGTTGGCCGGTCCCTATGCGGCGTCGCTCGCTTTCGCCGTGGTGTTTGTCGCGGTGTGGTGGGTGATCGTCTACGCGATGGATCGGCGCCGCCTTTACCTCAAGCTTTAAGCGTTGTCTCAGGAAACGCGGTCACCAACAGAGGCCACGTCATCCGGCGTATCCAGGGCGTTGGCAAGGCGTATGCGGTTTCCGCCATTCTTCTTGACGTGGTACATGGCGTAGTCGGCGGCTCGCGTGAGTTGCCGCGCCTCGCCGCCATGGTGGGGGAAGGTGGCGATACCGATGCTGGTCGATATCTGCAGCTGCCGGCCGGCCAGCAGGAACGGCTCGTTGAGCGCCGCCCGCAATTTCTCGGCGACCGCCAGGCTATCGCCGGGCGCATGCAGATCGTTGAGCAGCACGACGAATTCATCGCCGCCCACGCGCCCCACCACATCGGTTTCCCGCAGCCCTTGCCTGATCCGCTGGGCCACCTCGCACAGCAGCAGGTCACCCGTGTGGTGGCCAAACCGGTCATTCACCTGCTTGAACTTGTCCAGGTCGATATAGAGCAGGGCGACATGGCCGCCAAAGCGCCGGGCCTTGTCCAGCGCGGCATCGAACTGCTGATAGAACAGATCACGATTGGCCAGGTCGGTCAGTGGATCATGCCGCGCGATGTGATGCAGCCTCGCCTCGGCCTGCTTGCGTTCGATGACTGCCGCGACCTGGGTGGAGACGAACTGCAGCAGCTCCTTGTCGGCCGCCGTGTAGCGCGTGGCGTCAGAGTAGCTCTGCACCGCCAGCGCGCCGATGGTGCTGCCCCTGGATATCAAAGGCACGCCCAGCCAATGCAGCGCATCGCCGCCGTGGCCAGCCAGTGAACCATCCGACGACAGGTCGGGCGTCAACAAGATGGCCTGGCCCGTGCGGATCAGCTCGGCCGTCAGCGTGCCCGAATCGATGCCTTGCGGCGCGGGCGTCCCGCCGCGCTCGTCCACGAAATAAGGAAAGCTCACCTGCCTGCACTCGGCGTCGTACAGCGCGACGAAGAAGTTGGGCGCGGGCAACAGGCTGCCGATGATCTGGTGGATCTGCGCGAACAACGCGGGCAGGTCATCCGACGCGTGGGCCGCCTCGGAAATGGCGTGCAGCGCGGTCGTCATCGACTCGGCGCGCTTGAGCTCGGTGATGTCGCGAGCCACGGCGATGCGCACGCCGTCCAGTGCCGACCAGCGCGCCGACCACATGATGTGCACGACCTTGCCGTCCTTGCGGACATAGCGATTCTGGAAATGCGGTTGGGGTTGCCCGCCCATGATCGCCGCGACCGTCTGCAAAGTCAGCTCGCGATCGTCCGGATGCACCAGCTCGATCATCCGCCGGCCGATGACCTCGTCGGGCGCGTAGCCAAAAATGCGTTCGTAGGCGGCGCTGACGAAGACGTATCGCCCTTCGGTATCGACCACGCAAATGGCGTCCCACAGCAGATCCAGGATCTTGTCGAGCGGTGTGATTGCCTTGGTTTCCATCTGCTGTCATCAACCGTGAGCATGTGACACATACCGTGCTATCACCGGTGGATGGCGCAAGATGCGTGCCACCGCCAGGCGTGGCATCCGTGCTCCCGCGGCCTGTCGAACAGGTCATCGCAGCGAGTTCCTGATACTCGCGAGCACCCTATAACAGGAAGATGGCTGGCGGCGAGTGGTCCGCCCAAGGCAACCCTCGACTTACCAGATCAGGTCGTCGGGCACCTGGAACTGCTTGTAGTACTCGTCATCGTCGCTGGCTTCGGCGCTGGCTGCGGCCTTGCCATGGTCCAGCACGATCGCCGAGGCATCCCTGGCGTAGATTTTCTCGGCCGCATCGCGCGGCAGCAGTTCATAGCCGTTGTCATGGCGGGCGATCACCAGCGTGCCCTTGGCCAGTTGGCTGCGCTGGGTTTCGTTCACCGGCACGCTCTGGATCGTCTCGCCGACAGTGAAGCGGTAGGCGATCTCACCCTCGCGCTTGATTCTGTTGACGTCGATGATCTGGCGAATCTGCGCGCGCAGTTCATTCGCACGGAGCTGGGCATTGCGTTCGGCGGCGAGTGCGCGGTCGCGTTCGGCGCGCTCGGCCTGCAGGCGCTGCGCATTCACCGCCTCCTCGGCCGGCGTCGTCGTCGCCTTGCCCTGGCGCTGCTTGGCCTGTTCGCGGGCCACCTGGTCCACCTTGCCCTTCTTGACCAGGCCGGCCTTGAGCAACTGTTCCTGCAGTGGATTGCGCATACGGAGAACGGGCGGTGGCTTTGCATGATTGCTGGCGTCGATTGTACTCGGGATGCCGCTGTCACATGGCGAATACGGGCATGCCGGCAGGGTGTCGAATGGCATGCGGCCGCTGTCCGGCGTCGGACAACGGCCGCCACGGGATGCCTCACTTTTTGGGGCTCGCTGGACCGCCCATGGCGTTACCCGCTTTTTGCGGACACTGGACGTTGCCTGCGGGCGTGGTACTAATGAGGCAAGCATCGACAAGAGGGATGCCAATGATCTGGCGGTACGCCACCCGTCGGCTGCCTCAATCAAGCACGCGGCCCCATGGCCAACGCCATTGATTGTCATGGCAAGAGAAGTTTATCGATGAAGCTTCTGGCGCAACTCAGGCTCGGAGCACTCGTATGGCTGCTGCTGGTGCTGGGCGCATCGGCTTATGTCTTCCTCGGCTATGTAGAGACTTATCGACAGTGCACGCGCGACCTCCAGGCCATGGTCGGCTACGGCTTGGTGCTGCAGGCCGGCAATGCGTTGTCCGCGGAACGCGGCCCTTCCAACCGGCTGCTCAGCCGTGAAAGGCTTGACCCGGCCGATCCTGCCTATGCCTGGCTTCGTGAAGCGCGCGCGCGTACCGACCAGGCGTTCGATCGCTTCGAGCGCGTGCGACACGATGACGCCACGCCCACCCAGGCGATGGTGGATGACGTCCACCGGGCGCGGGTCATGCTCATGCAAGGGCGCCAGCGCATCGATGCGCTGATCGGCAAGGCACTGGCCGATCGTTCGGCGGAAGATCTGCAAAGGGTCATCGACCAGATGGTCGAGGCGAGAGCCGGGCTCGATGCGCCCATCGAATATTTCTCCCGCCAGGCTGCCAGCGAGGCATCCTCGCAAGCCGGTGCCATCGTGATGGCGCGCATCATCAGCGATTTGCGCGAGTACGGCGGGCGCCTGGGGTCGATGCTGGTCGTTCCGTTATTGACGCAAGAACCGATTTCGCCCGCCAGGCAATCCACCATCGATGACCTGCGTGGGCGCATCGATCAGCTGCATCGCCTGATGACTCGCGACGTGGGTGCCTCGCATGACATCACTCTTGCCTGGGCGCGCGTGGAGCAGGGTTATTTTGGCCAGGCCATGCCGCTTATGGATGGGCTTATCGCCCGCTCCGGCCACGGCTATGGACTGACCGCGTCTTCCTTTACCGATCAGGTGATTCCCGAGCTGCATAGCATCGAGGTGCTCGGCGACCTGTTTGTGCAGGAGGCTATCGGGCATGTGATCCAGACGCGAAAGCATGCGCGCGACCAGATGATCCTGCTCGGCGTCATCCTGCTTGGATTCCTGTGCCTGCTCGCCGTTGCATTGCGTGCTGCCGACAGGCTGATCGTGCAGCCGCTGTTCCATGCGAGCCAGGAGATCATCGACCTCGCGCAGGGCAAACCCATTCCGCCACGGCATGGCCATGGCCGCAGCGCGGAAATCATTTCGCTGTATGCAGCCATCGACGCGCTCAGGGCACATCATCGTCAGAGTGAACGCGTGGCGACCGAGCGCGATGAGCTCAGCAAGGAACTGCGCCGGCTGGCCTATACCGACGCATTGACGGGCCTGTCGAACAGGCGTGCGCTCGACGACATGGCGGGAGACCCGGCGGGCGGCTCTACGCCATTGAAGGAACAGTGCGGCCTGATCCTTATCGACGTGGACTATTTCAAGTCGATCAACGATAACTACGGCCACGTCGTCGGCGATGCGGTACTGAAAGAGGTTGCCGGCTGCATCAGGGACGTCGTCGCCGAATCTCATCAGGTGTTCCGCTATGGCGGGGAAGAGTTCGCGGTGCTTTCGACGGGCCGGTCCGTGGAGGAACTGTGTGCGGTGGCGGAAGACATCCGGTACGCCCTGGCACGCGGCACGATAAGCGTGCCACCCGATATCGAGCTGCAGGTCACCGCCAGCTTCGGCGTCGCTGTGCGAAGTGAGTCGATCATCACCTGGGGCGACCTGCTGAGAGAGGCGGATTTCGCCCTGTACCGCGCCAAGGCCATGGGGAGAAACCAGCTGGTGTCCGCCCCTGAGAGGACGTAAACCGCAAGAACGTGACCGGCGCCGACCCTGAATCTATGCTACATTTTTGAGCAAACAACGGGATCATTCCCGCTGTCTTGACCGTGATTTTCAAGCCACGTCCGCGCCCCATTCCTGGGGCGGCATGTCTAGCCAGATTTCCGGGAGCGCAAGCGTCATGGCACTCACCCGCCGCGAGTTCATCAAGTTCACAGGCCTGGGGCTGGCAGCATCGAGCCTCGGCATGCTCGGTTTCGGGGCATCAGGGGAGGCACAAGCTGCCGCGGTACGTCCCTTCAAGCTCGCCCACGCGACCGAGACGCGCAACACCTGCACCTACTGTTCGGTCGCCTGCGGCATCCTTATCTACAGCATGGGTGACCGTGCCAAGAATGCGCTTTCCAACATCATCCATATCGAGGGTGACCCGGACCATCCGGTGAACCGCGGCACGCTGTGCCCGAAGGGCTCGGCCCTGCTCGACATCGTGCATGCGCCCACCCGACTGAAGGCGCCGCGCTACCGTGAGCCGGGCGGCACGGAGTTCAAGGAAGTGTCCTGGGACTTCGCGCTGGACCGCATCGCCAGGCTGATGAAGGACGACCGCGACAAGCACTTCATCGCCACCAACGCGGCCGGCACCACCGTCAACCGCTGGACCAGCACCGGCATGCTGGCGGCCTCGGCGGCGTCCAGCGAAACCGCCTACCTCACCTGGAAGGTGACCCGTTCCCTCGGCATGGTGGTGTTCGACAACCAGGCGCGCGTCTGACACGGACCGACGGTGGCCAGTCTGGCCCCATCATTCGGTCGCGGTGCGATGACCAACACCTGGCAGGACATCAAGAACGCCAACGTCGTCATTGTCATGGGTGGCAACGCCGCCGAGGCGCATCCATGCGGCTTCAAATGGGTGATCGAGGCGAAGATCGAAAACGGCGCCAAGCTGGTCGTGGTCGATCCGCGCTTTACCCGCACGGCCTCGGTAGCCGACTACTACGCGCCCATTCGCCCGGGCACGGACATCGCGTTCCTGAGCGGCGTGATCCGCTATCTGCTGGAGAAGGACGCCATCCAGCACGAGTACGTGCGCGCGTACACCAACGCCAGCCTGATCGTGAAGGACGGCTTTGCCTTCGAGGATGGCCTGTTCAGTGGCTACAACGAGGAAACCCATAGCTACGACAAGTCGAGCTGGGACTACCAGCTGGACGAGCAGGGCTTTGCCATATCCGACGATACCTGGCAAAACCCGCGCTGCGTGATCAACCTGCTCAAGCAGCACGTCGCCCGCTATACGCCGGAGATGGTTTCGCGCATCTGCGGCACGCCGCAGGACAAGTTCCTGCATATCTGCGGGCTGATCGCCAGCACCGCCGCGCCGGACAAGGCCATGACCAGCCTGTTTGCGCTGGGTTGGACGCAGCACTCGGTGGGCGCGCAGAACATCCGCACGATGGCCATGGTCCAGCTGCTGCTGGGCAACATCGGCGTGGCCGGCGGCGGCATGAACGCCTTGCGCGGGCACTCCAACATCCAGGGATTGACCGACATCGGCCTGCTCTCCAACCAGATGCCGGGCTACCTCAACTTGCCCACCGACAAGGAAACCAGCTTCGACGAGTACATGAAGACGAAGCTGTTCAAACCGCTGCGTCCGGGCCAGACCAGCTACTGGCAGAACTACCGCAAGTTCGTGGTCAGCCTGCAGAAGGCGCTGTACGGCGATGCCGCCACGCAGGAAAACAACTGGGCCTATGACTGGCTGCCCAAGCTCGACGTGCCGCTGTACGACATCATCCGGGCCTTCGAGATGATGAACAACGGCCAGATGACCGGCTACATCTGCCAGGGTTTCAACCCGCTGCAGGCGTTTCCGGATCGCGGCAAGATCCGCCGCGGCCTGAGCAAGCTGAAGTTCCTGGTCACCATGGACCCGCTGGACACCGAGACCTCGCGTTTCTGGCAGGACTTCGGCCCGCAGAACCCGGCCAAGTCCGCCGAGATCCAGACCGAGGTGTTCCAGCTGCCCACTACCTGCTTCGCGGAGGAAAACGGTTCGCTGGTCAATTCGGCGCGCTGGCTGCAATGGCACTGGAAGGCGGCCGAGGGTCCCGGCCAGGCCATGTCCGACATCTGGATCATGAGCGGCATCTTCCATCGCATGCGCGAGCTGTATCGCAAGGAAGGCGGCGCCTTCCCCGATCCCCTGCTCAACCTGACCTGGAAATACACCGATCCGGTCAGCCCGGACCCGGAAGAACTGGCCAAGGAAATGAACGGCCGCGCGCTGGCCGATCTCACCGATCCGGCCACCGGCGCCGTGGCCACCAAGGCGGGCACCTTGCTGGACGGTTTCGCCCAGCTGCGCGACGACGGCACCACCGCCTCGGGCTGCTGGATCTTCTCCGGCTGCTTCACCGAGAAGGGCAACCAGATGGCCCGCCGCGACGCCACCGACCCGCGCGAACAGGGCATCGCTCCCAACTGGGCCTGGGCCTGGCCGGCCAACCGACGCATTCTGTACAACCGCGCCAGCGCCGACCCGGACGGCAAGCCGTGGAACCCGGCCAAGCCGGTCATTTCGTGGAACGGCAGCCGCTGGGTGGGCATCGACGTGCCCGACTACGGCCCCACCGTGAAACCCTCCGACGGCGTCGGCCCGTTCATCATGAACGCCGAAGGCATGGGCCGCCTGTTCGCCCGCGACCTGATGGCGGAAGGCCCCTTCCCGGAGCATTACGAGCCGCTGGAATCGCCGGTGGAGAACGTGCTGCACCCCAAGGTGAAGAGCAATCCGGCCGCGCGTGTGTTTGCGGATGACCGCGCCGCGTTTGGCAGTCCAAAGAACTTCCCGTACGTGGCGACCACCTACCGCCTCACCGAGCACTTCCACTACTGGACCAAGCATGCGCTGATCAACGCGATCCTGCAGCCGGAGGAATTCATCGAGATCGGCGAGGTGCTGGCCAAGGAGAAGGGCATCGAGCAGGGCGGTTGGGTGAAGGTGTCTTCCAAGCGTGGCGAAGTGGTGTGCAAGGCCTATGTGACCAAGCGCATCAAGCCGCTCACGGTCGATGGCCGGCCGACCCATGTGATCGGCGTGCCCATCCACTGGGGCTTCACCGGCCAGGCCAGGAAGGGCTATGGCGCCAACACGCTGACGCCGTCCGTGGGCGATGCCAACACCCAGACACCCGAGTTCAAGGCATTCCTCGTCAATGTAGAAAAGACCAAAGCACCGGCAGCCTGAGGCGATAGACATGTCAGATCTGCAATCGCAAGACTATGTCCGGCGCTCCGCGTCGACCATGACGCCTCCCGCGGCCCGCAGCCACGAGGACCAGGTCGCCAAGCTGATCGACGTGAGCCGCTGCATCGGCTGCAAGGCCTGCCAGTCGGCGTGCATGGAGTGGAACAACCTGCGGCCGGAGATCGGCTACTTCGAGGGGTCCTACGAGAATCCGGCGGACCTGGGTCCCAGCGTATGGACCCTGATGAAATTCGCCGAGTACGAAAACGAGCAGGGCAACCTCGAATGGCTGATCCGCAAGGACGGCTGCATGCACTGCGAGGACCCGGGCTGCCTGAAGGCCTGCCCGGCGCCCGGCGCGATCGTGCAGTACGCCAACGGCATCGTCGACTTCATCAGCGACAAATGCATCGGCTGCGGCTACTGCGTGAAGGGCTGCCCGTTCGATATCCCGCGCATCAGCAAGCAGGACCACAAGTCGTACAAATGCACGCTGTGTTCCGATCGCGTGGCGGTCGGGCTGGAGCCGGCCTGCGTCAAGGCGTGCCCCACCGGCGCGATCATGTTCGGCTCCAAGACCGACATGAAGGACTGGGCGGGCGAGCGCATCGAGGAACTGAAATCCCGCGGCTTCGACAAGGCCGGCCTGTACGACCCGCCGGAAGTCGGCGGCACCCACGTGATGTATGTGCTGCACCACGCGGACAAGCCCTCGCTGTACTCGGGCCTGCCCGACAAGCCGCGCATCAGCCCGGTGGTCGGGGCATGGAAGGGCATCATCAAGCCGTTGGCCGTGATAGGCATTGCGTTCGCCGCCCTTGCCGGTTTCTTCCACGCGATCACCATTGGCCCGAACGAGGTGACCGACGAGGACGAGGTGGAGGGCGAGCGCGTCCTGCACGAAGCGGAATCGGAGAAGTCGCCATGACCCGGCCGGCCAACGCGATTACCCGCTATACCGTGGTGAACCGGGTCAACCACTGGATCACCGCCATCTGCTTCGTGCTGCTCACGCTGTCGGGCCTGTCGATGTTCCACCCGATACTGTTCTTCCTGTCCGACCTGTTCGGTGGCGGGCAATGGACGCGGGCGGTGCATCCATGGATCGGCATCATGCTGCTGGTCAGTTACTCGGGCCTGATCATCCAGTTCTGGCGCGAGAACCTCGTGCACAAGGACGACATCGCCTGGATGAAGTCGATCGGGTACGTCGTGACCAACGACGAGGAACACGTGCCGGAGGTGGGCCGCAACAACGCCGGCCAGAAGATGGTGTTCTGGTCGATGACGCTGTTGATCCCGGTGCTGTTCTTCAGCGGGCTGGTGATCTGGGAAGTGTATTTCGGCGCGGCCACTTCGATTCCCGTGCAGCGCGTGGCGGTGCTGATCCACAGCATGGCGGCCATCGCCGCCATCATCGTGTGGGTCGTCCATGTGTACGCGGCGATCTGGATCCGCAACTCGGTGCGGGCCATGACCCAGGGCTACGTGACCCCAGGCTGGGCCTGGCGCCACCACCGCAAATGGCTGCGGGAACTGGCGGCGGGCCAGCATGACAAGCGCACGATCAGGAAGCATCCGTGAAGCAGGCTGGCACACCCCCAAGCGGCAAATGGACCGGGCCGTCCCATGCCGGCGTCAAGGCGCCCGATCCGATTCTGCTGGCCGATCCGGCCAAGCGTTTCGCCGCCACCGCGCAGCGGCTGGAACAGCTCGCCCATGGGCATCCAATGGAGGCCTGGCTGCGCTTCATGGCCACGCTGGCCCGGGCCCAGCATGCCGTGGCAACGACGCTTGCACCGCACGCGGCGCTGAGCCCGGCCATCGTGGCGCAGGCTGCGGAAGCGCGGCTGCCGCCGCTGGCGGCGGATGGCCATCGTCGCGACGCGTCCTGGCGCGACGGGCTCGCTCTGCTGCTCGACCGTATCGACCACCGTGGGTTGCCGCCGGCCGCGGTGGAGGCGATGGAGCAATTGCGGCGCAGCGACGCCGTTGCGCTGGAGCGGCTGGCGGATCATTTCCTGCGCGGCGTCCTGGCTGCCTCCGAGGCGGGCGCCGCCGTGTTTGTCGCCGCCGCCCTGCAGGTTTACTTCACCGACTCGGCGGCGCGCCTCACGACTGAGGACTTGCGGCTGCTCGAAGAGCGCGCACTCTGCCCCTGCTGCGGTTCGCCTTCGGTAAGCGGCTTGATCACCGCCAGCGGCATCACGCCCGGCACGCGCTACTTGTATTGCTCGCTGTGCTCCACCGCGTGGAACCACGTGCGCGCCGTGTGCATCACCTGCGGTGGTACGCGCGAACTATCGCTGCAAGGCATCGAAGGCGATCCCGGCGTGGTCAAGGCCGAGACCTGCGGCGAATGCCATACCTATGCCAAGCTGCTCTACCAGTTGAAGGACATGCAGGTCGATCCGTATGCGGACGATCTCGCCTCGCTGGGCCTGGACATCCTGGTCACCGAGGCGGGCTACGCCCGGCACGCGCCCAACCCGCTGCTGCTGGTGGGCGATGGCGAGGTGGTGGTCGACTAAAGATCGTCATCCCCGCGAAAGCGGGGATGACGATCAAAAGCGGAACTCGTAGCAGGCCAAGCTGTTTGCACCAGATGCGTCTTCAGTGCATGCCCAGCAGCGACGCGATCGCACCGCCGACTATCCCGAAGCCGACCACCGCCACGGCGATCGCCACCAGCAGCCGCACGGGGAAAGAACCCCCAAGCATCGCCAGCGACGGCAGGCTCACCGGGGGCAGGGTGATCAGCAAGGCGGCGGCCGGCCCGCCCCCCAGGCCCAGGGCCAGCATCGCCTGCACGATCGGCACCTCGCCGGCGGTGGGAATCACGAACAGCATCCCGGCCAGCGCCAGGGCCACGATCCAGAACCATTGATCGCCGATGGCCGGCCCGATGTAGGGAAACATCCACGCGCGCACCGCGCCCAGCAGCAGCACGATCACCACGTATTCGGGAATCAGCCGCACCGTCATGCGCAGGAAAATCCGTGCCCAGCGCTTGCCCACCTCAGCCAGCGAGTGCGGCTCGGGTTCTGCCGGCGACGACACGGTCACCGGTGGCGAGCCCGGGCCGGCCATGCGGTTGGCCAGATGGCCCAGTCCGAACACCATCGGCACGCCCAGCAACAGGCGCAGCAAGGTCCAGTGCCAGCCAAGCACGAAGCCGGTAAATATCAGGGTCGCCGGATTCAACACCGTATTGCCCAGCCAGAACGCGACCGCCGCGCCGGGCGATGCCTGGTGTTTGCGCAAGCCCACCACCACCGGCGCCGCGCAACACGTGCACATCATGCCCGGCACGGCCAGCAGGCCACCGGCCAGCACACTGCCGAAACCGCGACCGCCCAGCACGCGCTGCACCCAGTTCACCGGCAGCAAGGCCTGGATGCCCGAGCCCAGCAGCAAGCCCAGCAGCATGGCCTGCCAGATCGCCTTGCCGTAGGCGAGCGCGTAACCGAGCGCCGCATTCCACGACGGCGCCGGCGGGCTCGCCGCGTCGCCCATCAGGATCGAATGGCCGATGGCATGCTGGCTCGCGGCCACGAAAGCGCGTCCGTAGTACGGATGCCACTTCACGTAGAACAGGCCGGCGACCGCCAGCAACAGGAACACGGATAAGCGCACGGTGCGCGCTGTCTGCGATGCGACGGGCATGACTCCCCCTGCGAACAATCCGGGACATCAAGGCCCTACAGGGCACGCCATTGCCCACCGGATGCCGCAGGCCGGATGCGCTGCGGAGGGGGCAAACGATCCAACGGCCGCGCGTGCAGCCGCGTGGCGCAGCATGCTACGGGCCTAGGCCAAAGTCACTATGGCCCGTAATCGCAAGCCAGCCTGCGGTGTGCGTGTTGCCTTGACCCTGGTCAGTCCGCACCGCAGCATAGGGGCCACCCCCCGAACTTTCGCCGCCACGCTCCCGAATCAACGCCTGGGTGTCCGGCGATGTCACTGGATGAGCGTCATGGCCGAACCCGAGCTCAACTCCCTGCGCCAGCTTCCCGCGGTGGCCACTGTGCTGGCGACGGCCGAGGCGGCGGCGCTGCTGGAACGCCACGGGCGTGTCGCCACCACCGACGCCATTCGCCAGGCCATCGACAGCGCGCGCGAGGCCTTGCGCGCCACGCCCGCCGCGGTGCCCGGCGCCATTGAAATAGCGCAACGGGCCGGCGAGTTGCTGGAAGCGCATGCACCGGGCCTGCGCCCGCTGTTCAATCTCACCGGCACCGTGTTGCACACCAATCTCGGTCGCGCAGTGCTGGCCGAGGCGGCGATCGAGGCGGCGGTGGCGGCGATGCGCCACGCGGTGGCGCTGGAATACGACCTGGCCGATGGCTCACGCGGTGAGCGCGACGATCACCTGCGCAGCCTGCTGTGCGCGTTGACCGGTGCGGAAGACGCCACCGTGGTCAACAACAACGCGGCGGCCGTGCTGCTTTGCCTCAACACGTTCGCGCTGGGGCGGGAGGCGGTGGTGTCGCGCGGCGAGCTGATCGAGATCGGCGGCGCCTTCCGCCTGCCCGACATCATGGCGCGGGCCGGCGCACGCATGGTCGAAGTGGGCACCACCAACCGTACCCATCCTGCCGATTACCAGGACGCGCTCAACGAACGCACCGGTCTCGTGCTCAAGGTGCATACCTCAAACTACCGCATCCAGGGCTTCACCGCCGAAGTCGGCGCGCGCGAGCTGGCCGTGATCGCCGCTGCCGCCGGCGTGCCGCTGCTCAACGACCTGGGCTCCGGCAGCCTGGTCGATCTGTCCCGCTACGGGCTGGCCAAGGAGCCCACCGTGCGCGAAGCCGTGGCCGAGGGCGCGCGGCTGGTCACCTTTTCCGGCGACAAGCTGCTGGGCGGCCCGCAGGCGGGTTTCATCGTCGGCGATCGCGCGTTGATCGAACAGATCAACCGCAATCCGCTCAAGCGTGCGTTGCGCGTGGACAAGCTTCGCCTGGCGGCGATCGAGGCCACGCTGAATCTGTACCGCGATCCGGATCGTCTCGCCGAGCGGCTGCCCACGCTGCGCTTCCTGGCTCGCGGCAAGGCGAATATCGAAGCGCAGGCACGTCGTCTGCAGCCGGCCGTGGCCGAGCGATTCGGTGGAGCCTTCGTGGTTGAGGTGGGCGATTGCCTCAGCCAGGTCGGTTCCGGCGCGCTGCCGCTGGATACCCTCGCCAGCGCTGCACTGATGATCCGTGCGCGCGGCAGCCAGGGCGCGCTGGAACCCTTGGCCGCTGCGTTGCGCGTGCTGCCACGGCCCATCATCGGCCGCATCGCCGATGGTGCCCTGCGCCTGGATCTGCGCTGCCTGGCCGAGGCGGACGAAGCGCCGTTGCTGGAGTCGCTGGCCCGGCTCAACGTCGACGGCCTCACCGCGCACGCCCCATGATCGTCGGCACCGCGGGCCATATCGATCACGGCAAGACGGCGCTGGTCAAAGCCCTGACCGGCGTCGATGCCGATCGCCTGAAAGAAGAAAAAGAACGCGGCATCACCATCGACCTGGGCTTTGCCTACCTGCCGCTGGAAGACGGCTCCGTGCTCGGCTTTATCGACGTGCCCGGTCACGAGCGCTTCGTGCACACCATGGTGGCAGGCGCCAGTGGCATCGATGTCGCCCTGCTGGTGGTGGCGGCCGACGACGGGGTGATGCCGCAGACCCTGGAGCATTTGGCGATCCTGGATCTGCTGCATATCGGGCATGGCCTGATTGCGATCACCAAGGCCGACCTGGCGACGCCCGAACGGCTGGCCGAAGTCGGCGCGCAGATTCGCGAGGCCACCCAGGGCACCGTGCTGGAAGGCGCCGACATCCTGCCGGTTTCCTCGACCACGGGGCTTGGCATCGATGCGTTGCGCGACCGGCTTGCCAGGGAGGCGCACACGCGGGGTGCGCGTGCCGCCGATGGCCGCTTCCGCCTTGCCGTCGATCGCGTGTTCACGCTGTCCGGCATCGGCGTGGTGGTGACCGGCACCGTGCTGTCCGGTGTGGTGCGCGTCAAGGATCAGGTCTTGCTCAGTCCTTCCGGGTTGAGCGCGCGCGTGCGCTCGCTGCATGCGCAGAACCGGCCGGTGGAGAGTGGGCGTGCCGGTGATCGCTGTGCACTCAACCTCGCCGGCGAGGGCATCAGCAAGGATGCGATCCATCGCGGCGACATGGTGGTCGATCCCTTCCTGCACCAGCCGACCGATCGCATCGATGCACGCCTGCACCTTCTGCCCGGCGAGCCCAAGCCGATCGGCCAATGGTTTCCGGCGCGCCTGCACCATGGTGCGGTCGAGGTTGGCGCGCGTGTCGTGTTGCTCGAAGGCGAGCAGCTGTTGCCCGGCCACGCGGCGGACGTCCAACTGGTGCTGGACCGGCCGATCGCCGCCGCTGCGCTCGATCGCTACGTGCTGCGCGACGTTTCCGCGCAGCGCACGCTGGGCGGCGGCCAGTTTATCGATCTGCACGCGCCGTCACGCCAGCGCCGCACGGCAGAACGCGTGGCCCAACGCGCCGCGCTGGCCATGGCCGATCCACGGCCAGCCTTCGCCGCGTTGCTTGGAGCTTCTCCGTTCGCGCGGGATCTGCTGGCTTTCGGGCGCGATCGCGCGCTGTCCGCCGCCAAGCTCGACGACATCGCCGCCGCGCTCTCGCCGGTCATCTTCGACGTTGGCGAGCAACGCATCGCGATCAGCCATGCGCATTGGCAACACTTCGTTGTCCATCTCATCGAGCGACTGCAGACCTTCCATGCGGCCAACCCGGACGTGCAAGGCATCGGCCGCGAAAAGCTGCGGTTGGCCTTGCAACCCAGGCTGCCTGCCGCTGTCTTTGCATTGGCGCTGCAGCACGCGGACTTCGCCGGCCGCGTGGTGCGCGACGGCGCCTTCGTGCGGCTGGCCAGCCATTCCCTGCAATTGAACCCGGAACGTGAAGCCTTATGGCAGGCCATCGCCCCGCTATTAGGCGGCGATGAGCGTTTTCGCCCGCCGCGCGTGCGCGATATCGCGGGAACGCTGGCGCGTCCGGAGCAGGACATCAGGCAGCTGTTGAAATTCGCGGCGCGGCTGGGACTGGTCGACGAAGTGGCGCACGATCATTTCTTCCTGCGCGCCACCCTGCACGAGATGGTGCTGATCGCCGCCGAGCTCGCCGCGCAGGCGGCGGACGGACGGTTTACCGCCGCGCAGTTTCGCGACCGCCTCGACAACGGTCGAAAAGTCGCCATCCAGATACTAGAATTCTTCGACCGGCAAGGCGTTACGATCAACCACGGCACCTTGCGCAGAGTCCAGGCGCGGTATCTCGACTTGTTCGAATCCGCCTCGCGTTGAACGCGCTGTATGGAAGAGAATCGTCTCCGGTGGGGCGTCCGGACTTCAAATCCGGGTGAGGCAGACAAGACTGTCTCGGGTGGGTTCGACTCCCATTCTCTTCCGCCATTTTGCTGGCGGCCTGGTCAGACGACCTCGATGCCCGGTGCGCCTGCCGTCATCGCACCGATGATGCGGGCATACGGATAACCTGCCGCCTCGATCATCGCCCGGATCGCCTCGGCCCGCCCTGCCTTGCAGGCGACCAGCAGGCCGCCAGAGGTCTGCGGATCGGTCAACAGGGCGCGGCGCCACGCTGGCAGGTCGGCAGGCAGGGTGACGCCATCGCTGTAGCTGTTCCAGTTTCGCTGCGAGGCGCCGGTGATGTAGCCCGCCTGGGCCAACGCTTCCGCCTGGGTAAACAAGGGTATGCGCGCCTGTTCCATCCTGATGCGCAGGCCACTGCCGCGAGCCATTTCCAGGCCGTGCCCCAGCAGGCCGAAGCCGGTGACATCGGTGATCGCGTGCACGTCCTCATCCTTGGCCAGCTCGTAGCCGATGCGGTTGAGCAGCGTGGTCGAGGCGAGCATCTCCGCATACGCGTCTGCCGGCAGCGCCTGCTTCTTGAACGCGGCCGAGTAGATGCCCACGCCAATGCCCTTGGTCAGGATCAGCGCATCGCCCGCTTGCGCGGTGGCGTTGCGACGGATGTTGGCCGGTGCGCACAGTCCGATCGCGGCGAGCCCATAGATCGGTTCGGCCGAATCGATCGAATGGCCGCCGGCCACGGGGATGCCGGCCTGCGCGCACACCGCTTCGCCGCCCGCAAGAATCGCACGCACAGTCTCCACGTCCAGTTTGTCCAGCGGCATGCCCAGGATGGCCAAGGCCATGATCGGCTTGCCGCCCATCGCGTACACATCGGACAGCGCATTGGCGGCGGCAATGCGGCCGAAATCGTAAGGATCGTCGACCACCGGCATGAAGAAATCGGTGGTGGCGATTACGCAGGTATGCTCATCCACCTGCCACACCGCCGCGTCGTCGCTCGACTCGGTGCCCACCAGCAGCGACGCGAACGGCATCGCCGCCGCCTTGTCGGCGAGCAATTGCTGAAGCACGGAGGGAGCGAGCTTGCAGCCACAGCCACCGCCGTGGGCGAGGTCGGTCAAACGAACGGAAGTCATAGGCGATCCTGCGAAAGTCTCGATAGCGCGGCAGCCAGCTACCGCAGCATAACCAAAAAAGTGTGGGGTCTTAGCGCCTGTTCGATGCGTTCGTGCCTGGGTCCATCCAAGGATGGATGGGAGACGGTGCGAGCGGGGTTTCCGGCGGCGCCAGCGGCTTGCGTGGACAGCGGCGGTGGGTCGCGCTAAAACAACAGTTCGACCTCGGCCGTTGGACTTACCCATGCGCAACAAGACCCACGTTCTCCTGCTTGCCCTGGCTGCCGGTGCGGGCTCGCTGATGGCGACGACGCCAGCGGCATCCACCGAGCCCACGGTGACGCTGGCGCCGCAGATCAATGCTGCGGATTTCGCACGCTTCGACCAGACGCTCAGCTCGGATGCCTTCGGCGGCCGCAAGCCGGGCACGATCGGTGCGCAGCGCACCACGGACTGGCTGGTCGAGCAGTTCAAGCGCATGGGCCTGCAACCGGGCAATCATGGTTCCTGGTATCAGTCGGTGCCGGCCGATTCCACCCAGTTGTTGAATACCGATGTGACGTTGGATATCTCGGCGCACGGCAAGCAGGCCAAGTTTGCCTATCGCACCGACATGATGGCCGAGACACTGCAGGCGAAGGCACAAGTCGACCTGAGCAACTCGCCGGTGGTGTTCATGGGTTACGGCATCGATGCGCCGAACTGGCACTGGAACGATTACCAGGGCGTCGACGTGAAGGGCAAGACGGTGATCGTGCTGGTCAACGATCCCGGCTTTGCCACGGGCGACCCGAAACTGTTCAACGGTCGCGCGATGACTTACTACGGCCGCTGGACCTACAAGTATGCGGAGGCGGCGCTGCAGGGCGCCGCTGCGTGCTTCATCGTGCATACCAGCGATGCCGCCGCCGGCTATCCGTTCAGCGTGCTGCAGAACAGCGGCAGCGGGCCGCAGTTGAGCCTGCCCGCCAGCGTCGATCCGTCCCCGCGCCTGCCGGTGGCCGGCTGGCTGACCCGCGATGCCGCCACGCGATTGTTCGCCGATGCCGGGCTCGACTTCGCTCAGCTGGAAAAGGCGGCGGCGAAGCCGGGCTTCCAGCCCGTGCCGCTGGATGCCACCGCCTCGATCAGCCTGCGCAACAAGATCGGCCATCTCGAATCGAAGAATGTGGTGGCGATGGTCAAGGGCAGCATCAAGCCCGACGAAGCGGTGATCTTTACCGCGCACTGGGACCACCTGGGCACCGATCCCACGCGCAAGGGGCATCAGGTGTTCAGTGGCGCGATCGACAACGGCACCGGCCTGAGCATGCTGCTGGAGCTGGCCGATGCGTTCGCCCATCAACCCACGCCGCCGCCGCGCAGCGTGCTGTTCTTCATGCCCACGATGGAGGAATCGGGCCTGCTCGGTTCGCAGTATTACGCGGCCAAGCCAATATTCCCGCTGGACAAGACCGTGGCCGACATCGCGGTCGATGCGTTGCCGATCATCGGCCGCGCCCATGACATGACGGTGATCGGCAAGGGCCAGTCGCAACTGGAGGACATGCTGGCCGACGTGCTCAAGACGCAGGGCCGGGTGACGTCGCCGGAAACCACCCCGGAGAACGGCTTCTACTTCCGCTCCGATCATTTCAGCTTCGCCAAGGCCGGTGTGCCGGCGATGTTGCCCAGCTCGGGCCTCGACCTGCTCGATGGCGGCAAGGCGGCGGGACAGAAAGGGGCCGATGACTATACGGCGCACCGCTATCACACGCCCAACGACGTGTTCGATCCAAACTGGGACTTCTCCGGCATCCTCGAAGACACCCAGGCGCTGTATGAGCTGGGACAGCGCCTGAGCCAGCCCGGCGTATGGCCGCAGTGGTACCCCGACAGTCCGTTCCGGGCCAAGCGCGAGGCGATGATGCCGACGGGAAAACCGCAGGCCGACACGGCGAAGTGATGACAGTGTTGCTGGGCAGCTTCGCGTGAGCGGGGCTGTCCGGTCGGCTTGGCAAGGTGAGTAGCGCCTTGCCGATGCGCTTCTTCTTTCCGCCGAATTGCGAGATCAGCTGCCGGCTGTGCTCTTCCCAGCGCATGTATTCGACTGCCAATGCCGGCCGGGCCTAATCCCGTTTCAGAAAAGGGCTGACGCCGATCGCTGGCGTCAATCAGCATTCCAGCGAAGGCCCGAGTTGCCGTCGAACGGATGTTACCGGCATGCTGGACATGTCTGAATCCGCAACCCATAGCGGACAAAGCTCCTGCATGCAGAAGTCCAGGTCTGGCTGACCGAAGTCCAAGATATTGCCCTCAGCGTGGACTATTTGCTTCCCGTCGGACTTCGATAAGATGCAGAAGAGCGGGCCCATCGAGGATGGCACCGCTAAAAGGGGATTCACCAGCTAGCTGTTCGGGCATCACCTATGTGACGGCCTGTCCGCGTGCGTGGCAGGTGGAATGCCAGGAATTATCTCGTCAACTCAACAGGAGGAGTCGTTCGTGATGAAGAAGACACCTGGGAAATTTGTAACTGCGCTTTGCATGCTTGTTCTCGTTGGTTGTTCGGCCACGCCAACCAAGCCAGGAGACGCTGCACCGAGCATCGTATACAACAAGCCAGAAGCGACGGTACAGAAGGCAGCGGTTGACGCCTTGGTGGCCAACGGCTTCGTGGTTAGCAAATCCGATGCTGAGTATGTCGAAGGTGCGCGGCCTCACAAGATGGGCCTTGTGGTCGGTTCTGGTGGCGAGTCCGCGGGTGTCTGGCTGTCGCCGCTGGGTGACGACAAGACCGCGGTCAAGGTCAGCACGGCCAAGTCGTTCGCAGGCATAGCCGGCCAGAAGAGCTGGGACAAGGAGATTATTGCAGAGATGGATAAGAACATCGGATCTCATCAATAGCCCGATTCAGCCCAACGATGCGGGGGAGATCATGAAAAGATTGCTGTGGGTGGTTTTCCTCGCATCTAGCCTAAACGCCTGCATGGCGACGACGGGAAACTATCGATCGTTGAACGAGCATAATGCCGCTCGGCCGCCCGATTGTGATGTCGCGATCTTCAAGGACCAGCTACCAGCCAAGCCATATGTCGCTATTTCGCGACTGAACGTTCATCTGGAAAAAACCTTCTTCACGCCTTCCGATTTTTCGTCCGCAAGCGGCGAGCTCAGAAGGCAGGCGTGCCTATCCGGTGCCGATGGTGTTATCGACATCGAGGAGAAGAAGTCCAGTTTCCTCGAGACGCGCATCTACAACCTGTCCGCAACAGGAATAAGGTTCATCGATAGGACCTCTGTGCAATGAAAGTCATTCTCAACGAAATTTTTTCCGCGAGAGATCGGGCAAGCCGGGAGCATGGTTCTGGTGGAGATGGCCTTATATCCGCTCTCGACTGCGACTTCAGTCGGTCAACGCAACACATCGCTGGAATCGTTCGGCCGGTGTTTCAAAGTTGAGCGTCTGCCTGGGTCGCTCATTCAACTCCCGCGCCACGGCATCGAGTTTAGCCTGAGAGTAGACCGAGAGGTCCGTGCCTTTCGGGAAGTACTGGCGTAGCAGTCCATTGGTGTTCTCGTTCGAACCCCGCTGCCACGGATGTTGCGGATCGCAGAAGTAGACCTGGATGTCGGTCGCCAACGTAAAGCGTTGGTGGTCGGCCATCTCCTTGCCGCGATCCCACGTCAGCGACTTGTAGAGTTCGCGGGGCAGCTTGTGTGCGTGCTTGATCAGCCCATCGATCACCGTTTGGGTGTCTCGACTTTCCACCCTCACCAGCATGACCAAACGCGTATAGCGCTCAACCAGCGTGGCGATCTGGCTGTTGTGGCTCCCCATCAGTAGGTCGCCTTCCCAGTGGCCAGGCACGGCCCGGTCCTCGACTTCGGCCGGCCGTTCGCGGATCGACACCATGCCGGTGAGCTGACCGTGGTTGGGCGTCTTCTGTGTGTGATGGCGCGAGTGGCGCATCGTGCGTGTACGGCGCAAATGGGCTTGCAGCTCCTTTTTCAGGGCACCGCGGGCCTGAATGAAAAGGGTGCGATAGATCGTCTCGTGCGACACCCAGTGCTCCTCGTCGTCGTCGGCACGCTGTTTGAGCCAGCCCGCAATCTGCACCGGTGACCATCGTCGCTGAAACTTGGCTGCGACCACCTTGGACAGCACGCGGTGCTTCTTGAGTTTGCAGACCTTTGGCCGACGGGCGCGCTCCCAGGCCTGTTGATCGGCCTGGTTGGCCCGGTAGCTGTCCCGTCCGCCGTTCCGCTGCAGCTCACGGCTGATCGTCGATGGCGACCGATGAAGCTGCGAGGCCATGGTCCTGAGCGAATGTCCCAGTGCCACCGACCGCGAGATCTCTTCGCGCTCGGCCAGCGTCAAGGCGCGGGTGGAACGATGGCGCGGAACCGGTCGAATGCCACCGGTTTGCGCCAGCACCCGCCGGATCGAAGAATGCCTCCGGTCCAGCAACCGGGCGATCTGATGAAGCGACTCGCCCTTCTGCCAGAGGTCCCACAACAAGGACATCTGGCCTTCGGTGATAGGCCTGCGAGGTCTGCGTGCCATGCAACACTCCTTCCGCTTGCGCGGCTATAGTGTGTTGCGTTGACCGACTGAAGTCGCAGCCCATAGCGGACCAGCTGGGACGTCAAATAGGAGATTATGTGATCAAGAGCTACCGTACTACTTCGACATCGCGATTTGTAACGCTGTTGGTCGGCATTCCCGGGATTGCGTTGTGCTTCTGGGCTGGAACAAAAGCCGTTGGTCAGGCACCCGTCATCATTGCCTTCGCCTTCGTGGCGCTAGGAGTTGTTCTTGCCGTAAAAGTTCTGTTTGACTTGACGTTGCGAGTCGTGATGGATGCTCAATCAATAACTCGATCCTGGCAGTTCGGCAGCGCAGTTGTCCCCATCAAGGAAATTCATCGTCTCGCTTGGGGTGGTGCTCGTGGCGGACTGATATTGACTATCCACTACGGCACGAAGCGATTCATACAGATTTCGAGTAATTCGCTCGAGAAGAACGAGTTGCGCGCGATACACAACGATGTGCTCGCATCTATCGGGCTTGAAGGGACACAACTGATGCCCCGCTTCGCTGAATATGTTGGCTACGTTGATGTCGACGAGACTCTTAAGATGAAGGGATGACAATGTTCGCTGTCGACATAGAGCGAGCCTTTCCTGACCGGCGGTAATCGATACCCACGAAGGACGCGATATCGGCAGGCTTGTCTACAGTGAATTCATTCGCCACTTTGCCCGTTATTCGATGTCCGTGATCCGAGGCCACGGGCGGCTTGAACACCAGCGCTTGGTTGTCGCCTTCCTCCGGCGTGACATCCCACTCCCAAGCGGAAGTAAGTACGCTGAAACCGTTACGCTGCAGAAAACCGGTATCGATGAAAGGCGGCTTTTGGGTGGGATCGATCACATAGTTCAACATGCCAGTGACGCCACCACCTCGATTGACGACGTCGTAGAGCAGCGTGGAATCGATCGCGTTGACTGGCCTGACAAGCACGAAGTCCGTCGAGAATTCGACCAGGCCGCTAGCGTCACGCGGCGCCAGATTCAGATCAACGATTCGAAGGTTCGCTTTGTTATGCGGATCCAGCCGGAACCATGCGCGCCCGTGAATGACCTCATAGGTGCCCGCTCCGGGGAATACCCTGCCCTCCTGATAGGGCTTTCGGTCGATGACCTCGATATGGTCGACGGCAGCAAAGGTAGGGGGCGAAGCAAAGAATGCGAGTACCGACCACAATATCCAGCGTGAATACGACCATCGAGGCTCTCGATCTTTCCGACTCACGGACATTCCCTGTTTGACTGGCTATGCGAAGGCAAGGTATCCGCATCCTGCATCAAAACCCAGTCCCCTCGGTTCAGGTTTGTCATTCATTCCCGGTCGGGGCAGCGTCTTGTCGTAGGAGTGCGGTCAAGACAGTCTCGCGAGGTCCGCTTCCGACCTGGAGTGGACCTAAGACTCGGTCGCCCCGATGTAGCTGAGAAACATCCGGGCCAGTTCGCGCTCCAGAAACTGATCGTCGGTGGGGACTGGCGGCTGCAATTTTTCCGCGGTATCGCCGGCCAGCACGAGCTCTGCAAGCGTCGCCGAGACCATGAGGAAGGCCATGGTCAACGCTGACTTGGGGTGCGGGTGGCGCATATGCTTTTGATGGGTCATCAGCACATCCGATAAGTGTTCCACGGCGCCGTTTTCCAGTTGCACAGCTTTTCGTTTGAACGCCAGGTGGTCGCTGGCCCGCACAAATTGGCGTAGCGCCCGGATCAGCTTGGCGTTCTTTCGATAGCTCGCGAGCATGGTGCGCGTGATGCCCTCAATCAGCGCCTGGATGCTGCTTTGCTGTGCCACCTCCGTGGTGAACACTTTTTTCAGGTGCACCAGCTGATCTTCGAGGATACGAAGAATGCATCGCTCCATTAGCGCGTTCTTGTCGGGGAAACGCCGGTAGATTGCTCCCGGCGTAAGGCCCGCATATTCGGCGACGCGCGGAACGGTCGCGCCTTCCAGGCCGTATTGCCCAAGCACCTCCACGGTCGCTTTGATCAACTTCGTTTCGGATTCGCGACTGCGCGCCTGGCGCGGCGCAAGAGGTGTCTTGGCCATCGGTCATTCCTGGTCGGCCCGGGTAGTGGACATGGTAATGATGTAAATGTAAATTTGCATTTACATCAAAGAGGGGTGGGCCATGGATCTTGAGCACGCCGAAGCCGTTGGGATTCCCGCGAACAGCGCGCATCCGCTGCGGAACACCGCTTTTCGCCGCTGGCTAATGGGCAGCACCGTTTCACTGTTGGGAGATCAGTTCTACCTCGTCGCCTTGCCCTGGCTGGTGCTGGACAAGCTGGGTTCGGCGGCCACGCTAGGCAGCTTGATGATGGCCGGTGCGATTCCCCGCGCCGCGCTGCTGCTAGTCGGCGGAGTGATTGCTGACCGGTTTTCCGCGCGATGGATCATGCTGACGACCGCCGCCATTCGCACGCTTTGTGTGGCGCTGAGCGGTGTCCTTGCAGCACAAGGCCACCTGCATCTGGCACAGCTATACCTGCTGGTGGTGGTGTTTGGCATCGCCGATGCCTTCGCCATGCCAGCGCAATCGGCCTACCTGCCCTGGCTATTGCGCGGCAATCAATTGGTCGCCGGCACGGGGCTGAGCCAGGGGGCCGCGCAACTCACCTCCATCCTTGGGCCGATCCTTGCCGGTTTGGTCATTGCAAAGCTGGGCATTGCCTCTGCGTTCTACATCGATGCAGTGAGCTTTATTTTCGTGATCGCCGCCTTGCTGCGATTGCCGGATCCACCGAGGACGGTTTCACCCACTCATCCCCTCGAGGCCATGAAGCAGGGCATTTCCTATGTGCTTGCTGACGCACCGCTGCGCACCATGATGCTGCTCGCGATGGTGGTGAACCTGTGCGTGACCGGACCTTTGTCAGTAGGCATGGCGGATCTGGTGAAAACCCAGCTTGGCTCGGCGAGCGCCTATGGCGTGTTGCTGTCGGCTGCTGCTGTGGGCGCACTCGCCGGCGCCCTGCTGGCAGGCGTGTGGAAAGTTCAGCGGCGGGGCTTGCTGATACTCGCTGGCAGTGCGGTATTGGGCGTATGCCTTGCTGGAATCGGCCTGTGGCCCACGGGCGGTTACTGGCTGGCAGGCGTGCTTGCGTTGATCGGATGCGTGGCGGGGTTCGTCAACGTGCATATCGGCGCCTGGGTGATGCAGCGTATCGACCCGGCAGTGCGGGGGCGCGTATCCAGCGTGCTTATCCTGGGTTCGCTGGGCATGGCGCCACTTTCGATGGGTCTGGCAGGCCTTGCCTTGTTGGTGAATGTCTCGGCGCTGTTCCTGCTGGCTGGTGGCATCCTGATTTGTATCAGCGCGGTCGCAGCACAAGGCCCTTCGATAAGGAATATCTCCTGAGTACCCGAATTAACTTGGTGCTGGCGATATCCTTGCTGGTGTTCCGTAAAGTTTGCTTCCGACCTGGAGCGGACATCGCCCATTGGCTGGCCACATGCCTCCATGGCCGGACCTCGTTATGGCGTAAATTAGGCAAATTGAGCGGAATTTGAATCCGTTGCTGCGATCAGCTACACCATGCCGGCCGTGACTTGCGGCCGATCTCAGGCTGTTTGGACAGCGGTCGAGAAGCGTACTTGGACCACGTCAACTGGGAGCGAGCAGATGGAAGTACGGTCGATTCTCTTGTTGTCTCTATCCCTTCTGCTAATCGCCGACGCCGGGAAGGCTGCGTCAGCACCGCCAGTCGGACACGTCACCGGTGTCGGCGGGATATTTTTTAAGGCGAAGGATCCCAAGGCGCTCGCAGCGTGGTATCGCGAGGTCCTTGGAATGCCGGTAGAAGTATGGGGCGGTGCAGCCCTCCGCTACGATGCGCCAGGGCATCCTTCAGTACTGGCCTGGAATGCGTTTCCGGCTTCAACGAAGTATTTCGCGCCATCGACCGGCGAATTCATGATCGACTACGCCGTTGACGATATGGATGCCTTGCTTGCGCGGTTGCATGGCAAGGGCGTTGCTGTTCTCAAGCGCGACGACAACGACCCCAACGGACGCTTTGCTTGGATTTTGGATCCGGAGGGAAACAAGATCGAACTTTGGGAGCCCAAGCGCTAGGCATGATCGGCATTCCAAGCGATCTTTCGCTTTGGGATACGAAAAGCGGCAGCAAGGAACCGATGGATGGGGCCGCGTTCCCTGATTGGCTGGACTGCGCCGAGGCGGTCATGCTGCCGAAGCCACGCCGGATGACTATCGTGGTGCCGATATCTTGCTCGATGGTAACCCATGAAAGTTTGATGCTCCGGCCTGCTTCCGACCCAACGCGAAATTTGTTCAAGGCTGCGATTGACATCGCCGAACCAAAGTTCGAAACCGCATGCGCCAGCTGCGGCGCACGCGGTTTCGCACCGTGATCCGATAATTGAACAGCTTCGTCCTAGGCCGAAACGATACCGCGTGGCATCCGTTCACCACTGCCTCGCTTTCGCTCCGGAACCGTGCTTACACTTCCATGACCACCCGGCCATAAGGGCGGCTTTCGATCAGGTAGCGCAAGGCTTCGGGGGCGTGTTCCAACGGGAAGGTCTTGCTGATCTTGGGCTTGAGCGCGCCTTCACCCAGGTAACCGAAGATCGTACGCATGGCGGCACCAATGGTTTCCGGCGCGAAGGCACGGAAGCTGAAACCGTGCACGGACGAGGCCTTCCAGATGATGTCGGTGACATCAACGTCGACCTCGCGGCCGCCCGCGTAGCCAGCGATCACGAGGCTGCCGCCAAATGCCAGTGAGGCAAGGGCCTGACTCGTAAGCTTGCCGCTGACACCATCCACGACAGCGTCAACACCTTTGCCTTCGGTGATGCGCATGACGCCGTCCTTGAGGGTCTCCTTGGAAAGGTCGATGACATGCTCGTAGCCATCCGCACGCGCGAGCTCGACCTTTTCGGTGGTGCTCGCCGTGGAGATCACTTTGGACGCGCCCAGTCGGCGTGCAATCTGGATGGTTTCCATGCCCACGGCGCTGCCAATCGCTGGAGCGAGCACGGTCTGGCCTTCTTTGAACTTGGCCAGTTCGGTAAGCGCCAAGTAACCGGTCAAGTAACCGGCGCCCGCCAGAAACGCCGCGGCGTGCGCGTCATCCAGTTGAGCCGGCACGGGTATGAGGCCGCCTGCCGGAACGGCGACGAACTCTCGCCAAGTGCCGTCCACCGTCAAACCCAAGCCCTGGCCCGTAACGAAAACGCGATCGCCGGCATGGAACTGGGAACCGCCTGATTCGACAACGACGCCTACGCCGGTCTGGCCGCCAATGCGAGGCAGATTCTGGGGCGTGGCGAAATAGATGTGGCCGGAACGGAAGGTGTTGTCCAGTGGATTCACGCCGACCGCGCGCATGGCCACCAGGACCTCGCCCGCCTTGGGAACAGGGCGTTCCAGGTCGACCAGGCGGTTTTCCTCATAGCTTCCGTAGGACTGATATTGAATGGCTTTCATTGGGGATCTCGAAGACGGGTTCAGGGGTAAGGGCCAGCCCTAAGGTAAGGACGAGGCCCCAAAACTAGTTCAATAATGCAACCACATTTGAAGTATGCCCCTGCTCGGTTGCATAATGCAACTAGATTTTTGGTAGGACTTCTCATGCGCCGCATAAGCTTCGATAAATCCGCGTGTCCTATAGCCCGCAGCCTGGATGCGGTGGGGGACTGGTGGTCGCTGTTGATTGTTCGGGACGCCCTGGCTGGGGTCCGACGCTTTGGCGATTTTCAGAAGAGCCTCGGCCTGGCCAAAAACATCCTCACGCAGCGCCTCAGGCGTCTGGTGGAGTTGGGCATCATGGAAACGGTTCCTGCGTCCGACGGCAGCGCCTATCGCGAGTACGCTCTCACGCCCAAGGGGGAAGGGTTGCTGACCGTGATCGTGGCTTTGCGCCAATGGGGCGAGGAGACGTGTTTCGCGCGGGGCGAAAGCCACAAGTCGCTGCTTGAAGCCAAGACGGGACGCCCAGTGGCGCGCCTTCAAGTGACTTCGCAAGATGGCCGCCCATTACGCGCCGCCGACCTGCTACTCGGACGCCTGTCCTGCGACCAGCAGCCCCAAGGAGAGGCAAGCGACTTCTGATGATCGTATGGCGCCAGGGACGCGCGCTTGCTTCCGCCATCGGCGACACGCTCTTCTACCCAGGCGGCTCTACGGGCTGCATCAAAGTGATTCGCGACCCACGGCACCGTGCTGTCGCGCTTGATTTCTGGGTGGACGGAATGCCGTCGGCAAGGCGTAACGTTCGAGTATCACGACGATCGATGGGTTTGGACGAGCGGCGGCCCGTAAAAAGGTAGGGCCCCGTGACGTCCGCTTTCCATCCATGGCTTATCGTTGGGAAGCAGTGATCGGCGTCTGGCTTTGCGCGGGGTTGTTGGCCGGGCATGGGGCACGCAAGGTTCCTGGAAGCCGGTGCTTTAGGGGTTTTGCCCAGGAAATGCGCACAGTTGCATGACTCATCGTGCACGTCCGTCTAGCTACGAGGCGGCTGGTGCACATGACACCTATCCGCCTGACGACAGAGGTGTTTCCATGAGAAAACTCATCGTGTCTACGTTTGCCTCGCTTGACGGAATCATGCAAGCACCCGGCGGACCGGAAGAAGACCCTACCGGCGGTTTTGCCCTTGGCGGCTGGATGTTCGGCTACGCCGACGAAAGCATGGACATTTCAGCAGCAGGTTTCGACGGAAAGGATCGCGAGCTGGTGCTCGGGCGCAGGACATATCAGATATTCGAAGCGTACTGGCCTTATCAGCCGGTTGACCATCCGATTGCGAAGACGCTCAATGCGGCGAAGAAGTACGTTGCTTCGCGCACGTTGACGATGCTCCATTGGAACAACTCGATCCCTCTCCACGGCGATGTCGTCTCGGCCATCGTCACCCTCAAGGACCAACCGGGTCCCGACCTGCAGATAATCGGCAGCGGCAACTTGATTCAAGCGCTCCAGGCTTCCTCGCTGATCGACGAGTACAACGTGTGGACCTTTCCCGTGGTGCTTGGACGGGGCAAGCGCCTCTTCGGCGAGACCGCCAAGCCATCGGCGCTTCGGCTCGTTGGCTCCCGGGTTTCGACCGCAGGCGTTGTGATGAGCACCTATGTGCCAAGCGGCGATATCCATCCCGGTTCGTTCTCCAATGCCGAGCCGAGCGGGAAGGAGCTGGCCAGGCGCAAGAAGATGGCCGATGAGATGTGGTGATGTGAAGGAAAAGTGCCTGCCATCCATTCATTGAAGCCGGCGACGCTTCGCGGATAGGCTTAGCTCTAGCGTTGAATGCCGCGTCCGATCCCGCATGGATGCGCTAGATCCATCACCGGGGTGAGCCGCTTATGCATCCGACATGGTCCGTGCTGGTATTGATCCTTGCATCATTCGCCGCCGGCGTGCAGAACGCGTTGGCCGGGGGCGGGTCTTTCCTTACGTTTCCCGCGCTGCTGTTTGCTGGCCTTGATCCCCGCGCGGCGAATATCGCATCCACCATCGCACTGTTCCCAGGCCAGGTGACGACGGGCCTGGCGGGCCGCGCGCAGGTTTCGGGGGCCGAGGGCTTGTCCTTCCGCACGCTGCTTTGGATCAGCCTGGTCGGTGGCGCGCTTGGGGCGGTGTTATTGCTTGTCACGCCGGTCAGCGTGTTTACCAGGCTCGTGCCATATCTGGTGTTGTTCGCTACTGTCGTATTCGCCTGGGGCAGCTTTTTCAGAAAGCCGCCTAGCCATGGCGCCAAACCGGCGCTGGATCGACGCGCTGCCGCGGTCGTGCAGTTCTTCATCGCCATCTATGGTGGTTATTTCGGCGGCGGCATCGGCATCCTTATGTTGGCGGCGCTCACGGCGGCGGGCCTTGGCGTGCGCGTGGCCGGTGCCACCAAGAATGTCCTGGCGGCAGTGATGAATGCCTCGGCAGTGGTGATCTTCCTGGTGCAGGCTCGCATCCTTCCCTGGTCGTTGATCGCCTGCGTCGCCATTCCCGCGATCGTCGGCGGTCAGATAGGTGCCCACTTATTGCACCGGGTCAACGAGAAGGTGCTGCGCATCGCCATCGTCTGTATCGGTGTGGCGCTGACGGTGGGTTTGTTCGTGACGAATTGAACTTGCACCTTCGCTAGAACTTTGCCGAACCGGTACGGTCACATCCCCGTTGTTAAGCGCCCGATGGGCGTTGGACCCACCTCAGTTGAGCCAGTCATCGTCGACTGGTTTGGCGCGGGGTGCTGAAGGGGCGCGGTGGCAGACACGGTTTGCCGGCCGACCTGACGTTTACACACGGAGGTCGCGGGCATGCATGGTGACGGCGTCCTAGGCTACAAGCGCGGGAGGCCGGGCAACGCGCGCTTCCAAGATTCCCGGGCGAGGGAGTCCCCAGCGGCCCAGATCCTAAGGGGCGGGGTGGTGCTGGGTGTTGTAACCGTCCTGCATCTGTCACTCATGGTCTATTGGACGATACCGCCAGCACCGATCGCTGGAGCGCGCGCGCTGTTCACCGAGGACGACGCGGATGCACTGAAGGTGCGCTTCGTCGAAACACTCCCAAGCACCGCCATGCCAAAAGCTGCCAGCCATCCCCACCCTGCCGCGCGCGCAACGGCCACGATGTCGATAGGCGTTCCAACAACGCGATCTGCAGTTGTCGCCACAAAAGTCCCAGCCTCTGCCGAGCCTTTGGCAGTGGCGCCGGAAGAACGGCACGTGGATACCGAGGTCTTGGCGCCGAGATACGAGGGTCCTGCGACGCCTTACGGGAACCCCTTGCTCAGGGGAACGCAAACAGGAAACCTCACCGAGAATGTTTCACGTATTCCTGGCGGTCCCGACGAAGCACGTGTCGGCACCATCGCGCTCAAGGAGCCGCCGAGCGTCGCGCAGGTTATCGCGGGAACGGGCCACTACATGAACTGCAGCCAGGTCAGGATCGCCCGGTTTCTATCGGCCAGCGAGATGGATAGACGACGCATCACCAAGCAAGAGCTGGATCAGGCTTTTACCGAGTTTGGCTGCAAGTAGATCGCGGTGCTGCATGGACCTATGTGGATCGCCCGCTTGTCTAGGCTGAAGTCTCTGCCTTCGACCTGAAGCAAACGCCGAGGTAGATGAACATCGGCAGGTGTGCGCCGGCCGGTGCATCGGCCGAGAGTCCGTTGCTCTGTATGTCATCGGTGAAGGGCATGCGTTTCAAAACGCCGGAGGCCATTTGCCGTCACTGTTGCCACCATGCAGGCTCGGCCGGGATGTCCATGCATCGTGTCGACAGTCTGTCCCCGGGTGGCTCGCCCACCCGCGTTGTCGAGGCGTCTGGACTTCCAAACTGGCATGATGCCGGACGCCAGGCGAGCGTGTTGGGCAGCGACTGGTCGATCTTCCCCCCGCTGGCGCAGGATTTCGGCGGCAAGCCGGCCATGATTCTCGGCGCCGATCTGATCGGCCGCTATCGGCTGGCCTACGACCATCCGTCAACGATCCGGCGCAGATACCGACCCATGGCGTCGCTGCCTGCCCCGCAGCGTAAGGCGCAAACCCCTGCTCGAAAGCAAGACTTTCCCTGAACCGGCGGCAGGCTTTGCTTCGAAGCCCATGGCACCCATCTTGCTGTAACTTGAGCGATAGCCGTCCGATTTCCGCGCCCTGGGGCCTGCATGCCTATACCGTTCGCCAAGCAGCAGCGAGCCGACGATGCGAGTCATCGACGTGAGTACATGCACTATCTGGCCCAGCGCATGGCTCCGGCGATCCATGCGCTGACGTGGCTGGCGGTGTTCGCCTATCTGCTGGCGGCCGGAGGACGCGCGCTTGTCAGTCCTTCGCCGGTGCCCCTGCTGCTACGCCTGGCCCCCACCGTACCGCTGGCCCTGTTGGCCCTGGTTGCCCGCCACGAAAAGCGGCCTGTACCGCTCAGCCTGTTGGCGTTGTCGTGCGTGCTGCTGTTGGAGATTGGCGTCAATTTGAACGGCATTGGACAAGTGCCGGGTCAGCGGCTGGTACTGCCTGGCCTGTTGTTGCCCGTGGCGTCATCCGTCATCTGGTTGGGGCGCTGGGATTTCATCGCCGCGATGGTGCTGTGCGCACTCGGTCCATTGCCGATGCTGCTGTTGGGCGCGGCCAACGGCTTGCCGGTGTTCCAGTATGCCGTCTACATGACCATCGCCATTTCCGTGGCCGCGGTGTTGCGCGCTTTCATGACACGCACGCTGTTCGAACAATTCCGGCTGGAAAAGCAATTGCGGGCGCAAGCCCATACCGATGGGTTGACCGGGCTGTTGCAGCGCAACCGCTTTCTTGAACTGGCGCGTTACGCGTTGAGTGACATCTACCTCCAGCGGATGCCGGCGGCCATGCTCTATCTGGATGCCGACCACTTCAAGCAGCTCAACGATGAGTTCGGTCACGCCGCGGGCGATGACGTACTGACCAAACTGGCCGATGGCCTGCGCAAGCACATGCGCGAGTCGGACCTGATCGGCCGGGTCGGCGGCGAAGAATTCGCCGTGCTGCTGCCTGGCCTCAACCTTGCGCTGGCGCACGCCCGGGCAGAGCAGCTACGCCAGGCCATGCGCACGGTTCACCGACCGGATCGGTCCTTGACCATCAGCATAGGCATCGCCCCATGCAACCGGCACGGCGAATCGATTGAGAGCCTGATGTCGCGCGCCGATAAGGCGATGCGCCAGGCCAAGATCAACGGTCGCAACCAGGTGGTGATCGATGATTCCATGGCATAGCTGCACGGGGTAATCCATCCAGATCGGTCGCGGTACATGCAGGCGCCTTGAAGTTCCAATAGCGGTGTCGCCCCACGCTGGCCCGGTGGCATCTGTGCTTGGCGCCCATGCCGGATCGAACAGTGTCTTCGCGGGTGGTATCGCGGCGAAGGTCGGATTTCTTCTGGCCATAAACACCCACGTTGAATACATCAGGCGCGGCATGCGCCTGTTGTCCTGTTTCTGGGGCACGACCGACCCACATCGAGTGTCCAGGTGGGCGGCTGGCGTCGCAATCCGAAGCGGAACGGGCGATCATCTCCCGCATCGGGCTCATCTTTGATGGAGGCGGCGTGCGAGTGCCATGGCGGATGTTTATCGCGTTGATCCTGCTGGTCGCAAAATGCTCGTTTGCCATAGGCTGTGGGCTCCCCGCCAGCAGCGCGACCATCGAGGTACCGGGACACCCTTTTGCCGCTGTTTCCAGTCCGGACGACTGCTGGCTGTTTGTCTCCCTGAGTGTCGGCAACGAGAAGGGAGCGTTGGGCGTACTCAAGAACACGGGTGACGGCTTTGCGCTCGACTATGTTGTTCCGCTGGCCGGCCCGGCCTTCGGCGAATCCATATCGCCAGGCGGGGATATCTTGGCTGTCACCGAAGGGGCGACGGTCGAAGTGTTTGAGGTTGGGAAACTGGTTCGCCATGAGTCGCATCCTGTCACGGCGAGGCTCCAGGAGGGACGCGATGCCGGCGCTATCTACGCGAGCATGAGTCCAGACGGCAAGCTATTGTTTGTAAGCGATGAATACGCCAAGCGGGTGAGCATCTTTGACTTGGCCAAAGTGCGGGAGGGGCCAGGGGATGGTTCGTCCCTGGTTGGCCGGATTCCCGCCGGCATCGCGCCTGTCGGGCTTGCAACGTCGCCCGATGGCAAGTGGTTGTACGTGACGAGCGAAGTGGGCCCGCCGGTGCCGGGTGGCAAATCGTGCAAGCCGGAGGGAAAGGATGGGCGGTCTCATCCGGAGGGGCTCTTGTTGCGCGTCAACGTGGAGATGGCGGTATCCGACCCGGCCCATGCGATCACGGGTGTACTACCGGTAGGGTGCAATCCCGTCAGGGTTGCGGTCAGTCCATCAGGCAAGGATCTATGGGTATCGGCCCGAGGCGACGACTCGCTGCTCCGGCTTCAGCCGGCGGATTGGACGGCCGATGGCGCTCATCTCAAACTCAAGGTCTACCCGGTTGGGCCAAACCCCATAGGCATCGCTGTGCGTGGAGACGACTCCCAGGTCTGGGTGGCGGTTTCGGATCGGTTCGGAAAGAGGGGGCGAGGCGTCTTGGCCGGGCTTGCGTATCAACCCGGGGATGTGAGCAACCATGAGGTCAAGCTCATGAAAACGGATAACCTTGAGTATCCGAGGGAGGTCGCGTTCTTTCACGACAACCGCACGCTGGCCGTTACATTGTTCGATGCGAATCGGGTGGCCATCGTTCGTACGCCGGACTGAAGGACGTGATTGATTCAAGAGGCTGAAGCGAAAGGCCGGCTTCGGGTCTGAAGCAGCCGCGTCCGCTTTCGATCCAAGGTCTGCGGGCTTGAGTCAGCATCCGTCGCGTCGGACTGGCCGCTTCACCTTTTCGCATGGAATACAGGGACAGGTATGGCTTGCGGGGTTGCTTTGGCTGGTTTCGTATTCCTGAGCCTGGCCTGCGCCTGTGACGCAGGCCAGGCAGACAAGCCGGTCATCATTACGTTGGATGGCCCACCCTTGGCGCCAAGGCACCAGGTGATCACCCAGGACATCACCTGTACCGACGATGGTCGATCATTGCATCACCTTGCCCGCCGGCATACGCGTGGCTTCTCAGGCCACAAGCAAGGAGCAGTTGGATCGCCGTTTCCGTGGCTACTCGGACTGGTCGGTCATCAGCGATCGCATGAGGCCCAGCGACGATATCTACGCATACGACAACATGATCCACCCGCCGCCAGGCGTCACCGACTTCGCCGGCCATGGCGGCGGTTTCGTGGTGCTTCGAGGGTGGTGTCTGGTCGGCCGGATTCACACCTGGGTGGAATAATCTTGATGTCCGCTTTTGAAACACGGCGACCATGGTCTGCCATGCGGGCCAGCCGCCGCTTTGCATGATTGGATGGAGAACAAGGTGATCAGGGCGATCTTCTTCGACTACGACGGTGTACTTACGACCGACAAGAGCGGCTCGCTGACAACGTACCGATATTTGAGCAAGGCGAGCGGGATCGCACTATCGGCAATCAGCGCGGCCATTAGCCCTTACGAAGACGACCTGCTCATGGGCAGGTCGAGTCATGCCCAAGTCTGGCGCAAGGCTTGTGAGCCCCTGGGCAAGGCATTGGACATCAGCTTGCTTGCCGCGGCGTTCGAAAGCACGCCGTTGAACACAAGCATGTTTTCATTGGCCGGAAGGCTGAGAACCCATTATTCGGTCGGGATCATCACGGATAACAAGAAAGACCGGATGGACCACCTCAGAAAGCACCAGGGATTGGATTCCCTGTTCAGCCCCATCGTGGTCTCCGCGGAAGTGGGTAGCGGGAAGCGTGGCCAGGAAATATTTCTGCACGCGACATCCTGTGCAGGTGTCGAGCCTGATGAAAGCATCTTCATCGACAACAGCGAGGCCAACCTCGTGGTGGCACGCGCTTTAGGCATGCATGTCATCTTTCACGATGATGAAAAGAATGACGTCGGCTCGCTGAAGGAGCGGCTGGAGTTGCTAGGTGCATGCATCGATGGCTGATAGACCATGAGTCTGTGGGCGTCGAATGCTCGCTTTTGCCCCCGGACGGACGCCATGCAAACAGCAATGTGCGGGATATTTGCCAGGTGGATATGATCCATTGCGTTATTACAGTAAACGCACTTTGCGGCCACGGCATACAGGGAGGATGGTGATGGGGATACTGCGGTTTTTCTTCATGGGAATCGGCGTTTTGCTCGCAGGCCAGGCCTGGGCCGATGACTGCCATCTGAAGGATTACGGCACGTTGCCTGTGGAAATGATCGGTAGCCAAGCCACCACCATGGTAAAGATCAACGGCAACGATACGCGCTTCATTATCGATACCGGCGCCTTTTTCAATACCATGTCGAGCGCCAATGCATCGTCACTCGGCCTCAAGCTGGAGCCCGCGCCCTTTGGTTTTCGCATCAGCGGTGTTGGCGGTGTCGCGAATGTGCAACAGGCGCACGTCAAGGCGTTCGGCATCCTCGGGGCGACGCTCGATAATGTTGATTTCATCGTCGGCGGCACCGATACCGGCGCTGGACTGCTTGGCGCCAACCTGCTCGATCTGGTGGATCTGGAAATCGATCTGGCGCACGGCAAAATGACCCTGTTCAAAGCGGATCACTGCGATAAAACGTCGCTGGCGTATTGGGTAAAGGATGACAAGTACAACGTCGCCGATATTGAACCGTCCGGCAACCGGTTCGACCGGCGCACGTTTTTCAATGTGACGATCAACGGCAAGAAGGTGCGAGCGGTACTCGATTCGGGAGCATCCGCCACCGTGCTGAGCCGTGACGCCGCCGAGCGAGCCGGCATCGACCTCAATGCGCCCGATGTCAAAGCCGGTAGTAGCAGCATCGGCATTGGCGCAAAGCCGGTCAAGACCTGGACGGTGAACATTGATTCGTTCTCGGTCGGCACGGAAACGATCCAGCACAGCCAGATGCAGGTGATTGACGGAAGAATAGGCGACAACACCGACATGCTGCTCGGCGTGGATTTTCTCCTTGCCCATCGTATGTTCATTGCCAACAGCAAGAAGAAAGCCTATTTCACCTATAACGGCGGGCGCGTGTTTACCTTCGCGGCAGCACCGGGCGATAGCGACAAATCCGCTGCCGCCGCTGCAGACGAGAATGGCCCTGGACCCAAGACCGCCGGCGACTATGCTTTATCAGGCCAGGCGCATTTGTCGCGCGGCGAACCCAAGGCAGCCATAGCCGATCTGAACGAGGCGATCCGTATAGCGCCTGATCAGGCGGCCTACTATGTCGCCCGTGCAGGGGCCTATGAGGCGGACAAACAGTCCGACGCCGCGCTTACCGATCTGGACAAGTCCTTGAGCCTGGATCCGAAGAACGTCGACGCATTGCTGATGCGCGCCGAACTTCATCTCGCGCACAAGGACCGCACGGGTGCCGCATCCGATGTGGCGGCAGCAAGCACTGTCGCGCCCGCAGGATCAGCACAGGCGCGTTTGCTCGCCGCCCTTTACATCCGGCTCGATCAGCCTGCTGCGGCGTTGCCCCTGCTCGACGATTGGATTCGCCTGCACAGTGATGATGCCATGCTTGGTTACGTGCTCAACCAGCGCTGCTGGGCGCGCAGCCTGAGCAATCAGATGCTCGACGAGGCCTTGAAGGATTGCCTCAAGGCGATCAAGCGCGATGGCGAAAACGCGTCCTACCTCGACAGCTTGGGTTTGGTCGAGTTGCGGCTGGGACATTATCCGGAGTCGATCAAGGCATACGGGAAGGCCGTTGCGCAAAATCCGCGTTCCGCCTGGTCGCGCTATGGCCTTGGCTTGGCGAAAATCCGCAGTGGCCAGACAGATGCAGGCAATGCCGACCTGGTGGCCGCGCGTGCACTTGATTCGAAAATCGAAACGCGCGCCGCCAAATATGGCTTGGTTGCAGCAGGGCCATAGGGCGAATGCCACTCGCGCCCGAATGCTCAAACAGCGGAGTTGGGTCTTTCAACGCGAAAGAGCACTGAAACACCAATCCAGACTGGGTGATCGTGGAGGTGGAGGGATCATCCGGAACCAGAACAGGGGAGTTGCATGAAGCATCAGGCAGCGTGGCTGGTTATAGCCTTTTCCACCCTCTGTGCCGGTCTTTGGCCTGCCGCCGGCCATTCGGTGCCGCAATGCCTCTCGACCTGGATTGCTCCAGGGCAGCGGACCGTAACGCCAGCGGAAGTCACCGGCACATCGCAGGAAAAGCTCGTCCTGCTAGGCCATCATCCGAAGGACGGCAACAACTATGGGAATTCGCTACCCGATAACGGATACGTGCTCACCGGCGACAAGGTTGACCTGGTGACGACCTGCGAGGGTTACGCTTACGTGCGCTTTCATGGGGCCAAGCGCGTGTCGACGGGATGGGTCGATGCCTCCCGCCTGCAGACCACCGGGCCTGCCTATCTGCCCATGCCTGCCCATGCTGCAGCGCTCTGCCATGCGGCTGAGGAAACGCTCAATCGGGGCGAGCAGCTCCAGCACCTTGGTGCTACAGCGATGGACCCCAAGGTGCTGGAAGCGCTGCATCTGGATCCAGGCTGGAACGCATCGCCTGCGCAGGTTGCGCACATGACCGTAGAGGGGCGTTCCCTTGCGGCTACCTCGATCGACTCCGGAGGAACCTGCCATTCGACGACGGTGTACGTCCTCAGCGGAGATCTCAAGTCGAAGCTGTCGCCAGCCGACCGCGACGATCGCGATGTCGAGAACCAGGGCAGTGATTCCTGGGCATTCGGTGTCAGCGAAGATCTTGTCAACGTGCTTGGCCAGCCGATGGTGATGAGCTCGGACGTCGGCTCGTCAACCTTCCATCTGTCAGTTATCGACAAGAATGGCGACATCGTTCCGACCTGCCAAGGTGACCTTGTGGATCTCCAGCAGAGACGGATCATTGCCAGCCATGACGACGATGTTTGTCATGCCATGCTTGCCGGTCAGCAAACACCGGTTGCGCTGCAGTCGCCCACGCCGGGGCAATCGCTGTCGCTCAAGCAGCAACCGGACAGCTTCGTGGCAGCGGCGGTGCATGATTCCAGCCATGCCGCAACGCAGCTCCGCTTTCATGATAACGCCCGCGCTGCGGAGGTTGAGTACACGCTCAATGCGACAGGCGATGCCGACCTCGACAATAGCGGCAAGCCGCGCCAGATAGGCCTGGTGTCCTTCTTCGAGGGAGACTCCAGCGCTGGCTGCGGCGACTACAGCGACACCCAGGTCGTGCCCGTCTATCTGGATGAACAGGGCCGCGCTGATCCTTCCAACGTCGCCAACCAGGGGCTTGCCAGTGCATTGCCGCACGGCATGGAAGATGGCCGGCTGGTGACGTATGCAGGGAAAACATATCTGGAGCTGTCACCGAAGCTGCATGGGCCGTCGAGTTCGGTGTGGACCATCGACGCCAAAGGCCCTAGCGAAGTGTGCTCGTACCAGTTGAAGCACTATGTGGTGCGCCCGATCTCGGGGTGATGCGCTGACGGCAGGTTGATTTCCTGCCGGTGAGTGGGCTGGAGAGTGACAACGCCCGAGGGCGGCCGGCCATGTACGCTTTGGAGCAGCATCGCCTGACGCCCGTGGCGACCGTGCCGAGAGACCGTCATGACCCGTGCTTACGCTGGTGTAAAACTGTGGGCCGCTACCTGGACAGGAAGGAATGCAATGGATGGTCTTCGTCGTCTTCTCCTCATCGTTGCCATGGGATGGCTGTGTGGTCCTGTCGCCGCGCAAACCTCGCAACCCACCACGGCCACCACCGATGTCGCCGCCTTTGCACGCCTGTACGGCGTAGTGCGTTACTACTATCCGGGTGACGCCGTGCAGGGGCTGAACTGGAACCGCTTTGCGGTATATGGCGTTTCGCAGGTACGCGGCGCACATGACAGCCAGGCCTTGGCAGCGAGCCTGCGTGGCCTGTTCGATCCCGTCACCACCGGGGTCGTGATCCTGCCGGAGAGACAGCCGTTCCCTGCTGCGAAACCCTTGGCTGCCGACCAGCGGCAGGTCTATTGGCAGCGATTGGGCTATGCGGAAGGTGTCAATCGCTACGCTGCCTACCAAGCCAAGCGCACCGCACGCGCCGGTGTGTTTGCTACGACAAACCATGCGCCAAACATCGACATCGAACAACAGCGCACCGCCAGTGCCCAACTCTTGCCGGCGGAAGCCACGCTTTTCGCTGCGCCGCCGCCCGGCGAGCGCTATGCGGAGTTTCCGCTGGGTGCAGGCCTCAAGGCGCGCGTGCCGATTGAACTGTCGGATGAGGAAGCCAAGGCCACGCCCAAGCAACAGGAGGCGATGGCCACGCTTGTGGCCAAGCCCGCGAGCTTCGCCGACAACCCGATCTCCGCCGACCAGCGCCTGGCCGATATCGTGGTGAGCTGGAACGTCTACCGGCACTTCTATCCGTACTGGCAGGAGGTGGGCGGTGATTGGGATAGCCAGCTGGAGCCGCTGCTGGCTACCATCGATGCCCCGGCCACTCGGGAAGTGCAACGCGACAACCTTCGCCACCTGGTTGCCCTGGTACAAGATGGCCATGGCTTCGTCTACGACCCTCGCCGCCCGACGGGCGCACTGCCTTTGCTGCTGGAGCCAATAGGCGATGCGCTGGTCGTCGCCGCCAGTGCGGACCCGGCGATACGAACAGGCGACCGTATTGTGTCTATCAATGGTGTCGAGTTCGGTATCTGGGCGGCAAAACAGGCATCGCTGGTTTCAGGCTCTCCCCAATGGCGACGCTGGCAACTGGCGAGTGCACTTAACGCAGGACCAGCCGGCACGCCGGTAACGCTTGGTCTTGAACGCGAAGACCGTATGCTCGACGCCACGCTGACCTACCAGAAACAGGCACCCAAGCCGGTGCCATCCCGACCCGAGCCCGTCGCCCAGCTCAAGGACGGCGTGTGGTACCTGGATATCACGCGGGCCTCCCAGCAGGATCTGAGTGACCATCTTGGCCCGTTCAGTCAGGCGCGTGCGCTGATCGTCGATCTGCGTGGCTACCCAACCCCGATGACCGGCATGCAATTGCTGCGCCATCTGCTGGCAGAACCTGAGCATGCGCAATGGATGCACGTGCCTAATGACGAAGCACCGTTCGACCAGCCCGTGAGTTACACCGGACTCGGCTGGAACCTGACGCCTGCAGCGCCACATATCCCGGGCAAGATGGTGGTGTTGACCAATGGCCGCGCCATCAGCCAGGCCGAATCCATCCTCGGTTATGTCGCCGACCTGCATCTCGCCACCATCGTGGGATCGCCCAGCGCCGGGACCAACGGCGACGTGCAGAACTTCTACACGCCCTCCGGCTACCGCATCAGCTTCACTGGCCTGCGCGTGACACGTCACGATGGTGTCACGCCATTCCACCTGCACGGCGTTACCCCCGACATCGCCGTAAACCCTTCGCTGGAGGACATCCGCGCTGGCCGCGACGTGGTGCTCGAACAGGCCTTGAAACTCTGCCAATGACGAGGGTATCTGGATGTACTTGGACCTGTACAAGGAGGACGTTACCAATTCTGATCATTCCGTCACCCGGCATGCTCATCGCGAGGCAGAGCACCTTGTGGACGAAAGCATGATTGATGAGATGAGTCCCTTGCGCGGACCAGCAAGCCGAAAAGTGAGAGAGGGGCTGCCTATTTCATACTGGGATGTATTGGCCACAACGCCGGTACACCGGAAACCGCCGCTTTTTTTGTTGAGCGCGCGGCCATGGAATGCGACAAGTACGTAATGCATCAACTGCTGAGATGCCCCGTCAAGCTGAACTTGCCGCCGGGACTTTCACTGGAGTCGATCCATCAACGACTTAATGACCCTCGGTGGCTAGTTCAATACGCCGCGATTGGCTCCCTGTGTGGTGGGTCGTCACCCGAGTGCCGAAGATCACGTTCTCGAGCTTCTTGCTGGGACGACAGACCCACATGACCAGATCTACTCTCACGTAACGCTGAACCGTATTGGCATGCTGCAAGATGGGGCTAGCACCCAGGAAGCGCGATGTGAAACTGTCAGCAGATGCTGCCACCAAGTCCATTCGGGCGTGCCATGGGATGGCTGAGTAGACGGTTCCAAGATCAAGCACTAAGTGCCCAGGGTGAGAGTCGCCATGTCGCCATAAGGTCCGATTCGACCCGGAGCGGACATAAGGAGAAACTAATGATAACAGCTCTTACACGCGCTATAAGTTTGTCGCTCGCTATTTTCTATTTACCACTATCCGACCAAGGTAAGCTCGCTCCTCCTACCCATGGAAGAGCCAATTCATCCTTCAGAGCTTTTTCCACATCACAATAGCGTTTCGATGCCTCAAGTCGATGATCGAAAGTGAAGTACAGCCGAGGGCGTCCAAAAAGACCCTCCGTATTTTGGGCAAGGCGATAAAAATCAAAATGCACCGGCTGGGTATCGACGTATGAATCGCCGTAGTCGCGATCGGCTACTACGAGCATGATTGCAGTAGCCGATTTGGGAACAAATAAGCGAAAGCTATGCAGCGTGCAGTCTGCACCACCTGACGTAACGAGTTCATTCGTTTCGCGTGGATCGTTCGGAATAGAGACATTTCGAAGAAATACGGGCACTACTTGAAGCAGCGTTTTGCCCCCAGGCGTTGGAAGTTGTGCATATATCGTGGTGACGTTGAAACCATGTGCGTTGTAATTTTCTCGCCATGCCGAGACGATCGTGAAGCGATGACCTTCCAACAGGACATCATTCACGCCATTTTTGAACATAACTATTTTTGCATCCGATAGCGGTTCGGCGTGAACATTCAACCCTAAAAGAAAAACCACCGGACCCAAAAACTTCAGCAAGCTGCCGGACATTGCACGCTCCTTATGATTTACATCCCAGTCAACATTTTGGACTTTCGACCTATTCTGGGTCAGCGTCAGGGCATTCAAAAGGGGGGCTACTTTTGAGTGGTAATGAGGTGTTCGCTTCCGACCCTACGCAGACATATCCAGCAAGATAATGTACGGACGTTTGCGTTTTTTCCAAATCGCAAACAAATACGGGCCGGGTCGGTCGCCCGTGCCCATCCGATGCCGCAGGGGCTATATGTGTTGGGGTATTGGGTCCAAACCATGCCCTGCTCCAATTACCAATGTAGTCGCAAGAACGTGACCGGCGAAAACCCTATGCTTTGGCCATCAGGGACAGATGTGCCCTAAGGCCTTTCTGGTCAAACCATAAGGAGCATGGTGATGCGCGGTTTCTTGGCGGCGATCCTGGGTCTTGGAGTTTTAGTCTCGGCAAGTTACGACGCGCGTGGTGCCACGCCGCATGTCGTCGAGCAACGTCTGCAGGTGCCCATCGATGATGCCTCTGGGCAGCATTGGCAGATGCAGGGGCGCATTTGCCGCCCAGCGGATGTGGATGCACCCAAATTGGTGATCATCAATCACGGCTCTCCTCCCAAAGCCTCCGACCGCCCTGGTATGACCTTGGCTGGATGCGACAGCGAGGTGGTCAGCTGGTTCACGGCACGTCACTACGCCGTCGTGCTTGTACTGAGGTTGGGCTACGGCGCCACCGGCGGCCCCTGGACGGAGAGTTACGCTGGCTGCAACGATGCCGACTACTACAAGGCTGGCCTGGAGACCGCGCGGCAGATCGGCGTCATTGTTGATTACGCGGTGACGCTACCCCATGTCGATCCCAATGGCGTGATCGTGGTCGGCCAATCAGCGGGTGGCTGGGGCACCATTGCCTACAACAGCGTGCCGCATCCGCATGTCGCGGCACTCATCAACATGGCTGGTGGGCGGGGCGGTCACTACCACGATCAGCCCGACAGCAACTGCAAGAGCGAGCAGTTGGTAGACGCTACCGCCAAATTTGCCAAGACCTCGCCCACACCCATGTTGTGGATCTACGCCGGCAACGACAGCTACTTCAATCCGCATCTCGTGGATGACATGGCAAAGGCTTTCGTTGGAGCGGGAGGCAAACTGCAAGCCTATCGACCTGACAGCTATGGCACCGATGGCCACAAGCTCTTCTTTGGCCGCGATGGCTCGCGGATATGGGGACCGCTTGTCGATGCTTATTTGGCAGCAAATTCGGGGCCCAAGTGACGTTGCGGAAAGATCCTCATAAACGGTAGTAGTCATGAGTGCCGCCCGGGGGCCTGATATCGGTGCGATCCATGACATGGGAATAAGCGCTTTCGACCCGAAGCGAATGCCATGCGCCTTATCCGGGGGGGCACTCGAGATGAATTCGACGAAGAGAACGTTCGGTGTGACCGTAAATCCGCTCCTTGTTATCGTGCCGGGCTTGATCATTGGAACAGGTGTCGGTGCCATTTGGCCGAGCGAGGCTATTTTTAGACCTCTATATATGGCCGGCATTCTGTGCCTGGTCTCGATCGTCATCCAACGGCGCTCCCAGGGGCGAAGTCCCTCCTCGACGCAGACGATTGGAGAAATCTACGGAGATAGGCGTGCGGGCCGATGGCATATGCCGCTCGCTTCGAATCTTTTGGCAAGCGTTGGCGTGGGCCTTACGGTCGCTGCTTTTCTAGGTTTCTTGCTACGGTAATACCGCCCCGTCTTGAGAAGGCGCGAGGGTGCTCGTACCCGAGGCCAAGAAAAATCTTGAATGATCGACGATGTAGTTGCCGCTTCGACCCCGAAGCGCAAATCAGTAGGCCACCATGCCAATCAAGGAATCGGCGAAGGCCAGGGTGAACCAGACAGGTGCACTCCTGGTGGATCGTTGACAGGAACCAGTGGACCCACGGTGACGTGACCGCCCCAGCTTTGAACGTAGGTATCACCTACGTGCTGAAGTGTCCTCAGTGCCACCATCGGCTGCACTTGGCCCGGCCCATCAATTTTGATGGTGATCTTGCTGTCCCAGGGATCGACGGGGTTGCTTAGCAACATATCCCATATGTGATCGTGAATGCCCCATAGCTCAGTGCAATTGTGTCTTTCTGTGCGGTTCAAGGCATAGGCATCCCCGTAGCGCTCCTGCATCTGCGCTACTGCGTCGCTGCTCGTTGTTGTTCTTCCGGTGTTGTCTGAGAGCGTGCCGAAGCCAGGATGGAAAGGAACGGTGGATCTTTGCGTTCGTCAGCCAAGGTCAGCCATGCCAGGCCCGATGCGTGATCCACTTTGGCACCACGGCGGTCGTCGAAGTAGTCGACACCGAGTCCGTATTGCACACGCTTTTCGCCCCACTCGGCGGAGTACTCCGCTTCCTCGAAACCACTACGGTTGCGTCCACGTTGTCAGTCATGCAGGGCAACGCAGTAGTGATATTCGCCTGGAATAAGCCGCGCCAATATGGGCACGCAAATGTTGGAGTGCCTTTCGGCGGCGGCTTGAGGTTGATGTGTCGTGATCGCACATGCAACGGGCCCGCTCAGTAGCGGTATGCGAAAAGAACCGAGTCATACGCACCACCCTGTGCCAACAGTTGGACAAAAGTTGCGGGCGGACGCCAAGCGGTCGGTGAGTCGCTACCTCTAATACCGAGGATGATAGGTAAATCATTCGACGGAACACCCCGCTTGTGAAGTGCTTTTGCTCGTAATCTCCATGAAGAAAGATTTATCCAGAACGCCTGGCGTCAAGGTTCCGTCAATTTTGGAGCATTCAACGGCGTGCGATGGCTAAACCGGTCGACGGAAATGTCTTTTGCGAGCCGAAGCGCACATGGCTGATGCATGCGGCGGTGCAAACAAGCGCAGCACGAGCGGCAAAGCCACAGATTGTTTGCGGCGGCTTTTCTACCGGAAGCGGAATCCATCCGAAGTTGACACGTCGCCACAACTTCGAGGGCGGCTGGCTTTATCGTCTCGGTCGCCATCCGCGAGGTCGCGCATGGTGTAAGGGAAGCCATACAAGGGAAGCGGCTGTCGCATCCATCGCGTGCCGCCGTTCCGCGGCGCTCATATGGGCAAGCGTTGCAATGCGCTCAGATTTTCCAGGCGGATAAAGACGGCCCTGATCCCCGCCCTTGGCGGCGAATGGCGCGGCAAATGTACGGGGCGCTGCGGCCAAGGACGGGCGAGAAGAACGAAGTGCTCAGATTTTCGCGTTGCGGCGCCTGGCGCGGGCTTCGTAACGTCGGGCCGCAACCGTCCTGGCTTTCGTCCTCGGCGGTGCGGGGTTGCCCTGGGGAGGGGCGTACACATGAAGAAACGGTTCTTGATCGCGGGCGGCGCCGTGCTGCTCGCCGGCGTAGTAGTGGGGGTGGTTTTGTGGCGTACGTGGTCGACACCGGGGCTGGCCTCGAGCGGACCGGCGACGGGCTACGCGCCGCTCAAGCTCGATGAGGCGGACGTGGTGCAGCGTTTCGCGGGTGCGGTGAAGCTGCACACGGTGTCGACAGGCGAGGCGCCGCCTTCCGCGGAAGACCTGGATGCGTTTCATGCTTACCTGGCGCAGCAGTTCCCCCGCGTGCATCACGAGCTGCAGGTGGAGCAGGTGGGGCATGGTGCGTTGCTGTTCACCTGGAAGGGTCAGGATGCCGCGGCCGCGCCCATCGTCCTGATGGCTCATCAGGACACCGTGCCGGTGGATGTCGATACACGCAGCCGCTGGTCGCGCGATCCGTGGTCCGGCGAGGTGGCCGATGGCGTGGTGTGGGGCCGGGGCGCGTTGGATGACAAGGCGAGCCTGGTTTCCATTCTTGAGGCCGCCGAGCAGCTGCTGCAGCAAGGGTTTCAGCCGAAGCGCACGCTTTATTTCGCCTTCGGTAGTGATGAGGAGCGCGGCGGCGAGCAGGGCGCCATCGCCATCGTCGCGTTGCTCAAGCAGCGTGGGGTTCATGCGCAGCTCGTGCTGGATGAAGGCGGTGCCTACACGAACGGGTTGATGCCGGGCGTGGCAGGTGACCTCGCCATGGTGGGCATTGCCGAGAAGGGCTATGTATCGGTCACGCTGTCGGTGCAGGCCAATGGTGGCCACTCCTCGCAGCCGCCGCCGCAATCGGCCATCGGCATCCTGAGCCAGGCGCTGGTACGCCTGGAAGCCAAGCAGATGCCGGCGCGCCTGGCGCCGACGGCCACCGCCATGTTCGATGCACTGGCGCCGCTGTTGCCATTTTCCGCGCGCATGGCGGTTCGCAATCGCTGGTTGCTGGGCGGTGTACTGATCGGTCAACTGTCCAAGACGCCATCTGGCAACGCGATGGTACGAACCACTACCGCCGAGACGACCTTCAATGCGGGCGTCAAGGACAACGTGCTGCCCACCGTGGCCAAGGCGACCGTCAATTTCCGCATTCTGCCCGGGGATAGCGTAGCCAGCGTGCTCGAACACGTGCGCAACGTGATCGCCGACCCGCGTGTCACCGTGACGCCTGGCGGCGAGCAGAACGAGCCGAGCCCGACATCGCCGGTGAATGGCGAAGGCCTGCAACTTGTCCGCAAGACGATCGGACAAGTTTCGCCGGGCGTGCCCGTGGTGCCTTACCTGGTCACGGCGGCGACGGATGCCTCGCACTATGTGCCGGTTTCCGCCGAACAGCTGCGTTTCGTGCCGTATCACCTCACGCCCACCACGATTGAACGCTTCCACGGTATCAACGAGGGCATTCCGGTGATCGATTACCTCAACTGCGTGCAGTTCGCCGCGCAATTCATGCGTAACGCCGCGGGCTAAAACATTGCCGTGGTGCATGGGTGCGCTTGTGACGCGCCGATGGCGTGGCGGGCGTCCACGTGGACAGAGCAACGCGGCAGCTATCTATCGGCGGGCCATGCTGGGTCGTCTTGTCTTCACCACCGGGCCGATACGCATCGTGCCGATGGTGGTTATCCAGAAAGGGAGAAGGATATGGTTGGTTTTGTGAAGCATCGCCGCGCCACCCTGGCCAGGCATCCGCTGTGGGTTGCGTGTCTGCTGGCGGGTGCTGTGGCATCCGCCGGGTTGCACGCACAAGACGCGGCCACCGCGCCGCAGGCCGACGCGGGCAGTACCAAGACCAAGGCGCCTTCCAAGGACGATGCGACGTCGCTGGGCGCCATCACGGTGACGGCTACCAAGCACGCCACGGCGATCGACAAGACGCCCATCGCCATCAGCGCCGTGCCCGCCGAAGTGCTGGCCGACAGCGGCGCGCAGAGCATCAACGACGTGGTGAAGATGGTGCCCGGCGTCAGCGTGCAGGACGCCGGCGCCGGCCAGTCGCGCATCTCCATCCGCGGCATCTATGCGGCGGGTGAGCCGACCACGGGCATCTATTACGACGAAACCTCCATCCCCGGTTCGGTGGGCACCACCAACGACGCGGGCGGTCACCGACCCGACCTCAACCTGTTCGACATCGATCGCGTGGAAGTGCTGCGCGGACCGCAGGGCACGTTGTACGGGGCCAGCTCGATGGGTGGCGCGATCCGGCTGATCAGCAACAAGCCCGAACTCGATCAGGTCGACGGCAGCGTGGAGGCGGGTTATGCGGTGACCAAGGGCGGTGGTCCATCGTGGCTCAGCAACGCCATGTTCAACCTGCCGCTGATCCAGGACAAGCTGGCCGTGCGCGTGGTGGCCAACAAGCAGGACACCGGCGGCTATATCGACAACGTGGTGCTGGATCGCAACCATGTCGGCGAGTCGCATCAGGGCGGTGGCCGCGTGATGGTGCGCTACCAGCCGACCGACAAGGTGACGCTGGACGCGAGCTTCTCCACCCAGGCGACCAACGCCGAGCCCAACTTCTGGTCGCCCTATCCCGAGCGCTGGGCGCTGGCGCCGCTGTATCCGGTAGACCTTCCCTCGCGCTATGGCTCGGAGGTGGCGACGCTGGTGCCGTATCGCGACCATACCAAGATATCCAACGTGACCCTCAACTGGGATCTGGACTGGGCCACGCTCACGGCGGTGACCTCGTATTTCGATCGCAAGAGCGACTACAGCCAGGATTCCACGCCGCTGTTCCAGTACGCCAAGGCCCTGCTGAACTCGGTGGGCCTGGGCCACGTCTACAACGCTGATCAATACATTCCCTCTTACCTGTATTACCCCGGGCATACCACCAACTGGTCCAACGAGCTGCGCCTGAGTTCCAAGAGCAACGACACGCTCGACTGGACGGCAGGCCTTTACGAAGAACAGCGCAAGAGCCGCCTCTTCAGCGAACAGACCTACGCCGATGCCCAAACCGGCGGCCCATTGTCGCCCTCGGCGCTTTTCTTCCGACGCCATATTTCCGACGACCTGCAACAGAAGGCCGCCTATGGCGAAGCCACCTGGCATGTCACGTCCGATCTGAACATCACCGGCGGCCTGCGCTACTACGACTACTCCAAAGACATCACCGGCTACACCGACCTGAACTTCAATTTCCCGCTGATCGGCGGCGGCACCCTTCCGCCCACCACGGTCAGCGCCGGCCAGAGCGGCTGGCTGAAGAAGCTCAATATTTCCTATGACCTGGCGCCCAACGTGATGGTCTACGGTCTCGCCGCCGATGGCATGCGGCCGGGCGGCGCCAACCAGCTCATCAACCTGCCGGTGAACCTGACCACCTACAAGCCCGATTGGCTGTGGAATTACGAGTTGGGCATCAAGTCGAACTGGTTCGATCGCACGCTGTACGCCACCGCGGACATCTACCAGATCAACTGGCACAACATGCAGGTCAGCGCCATCACGCTCGACGGCACATCGCAGTTCATCACCAATGCCGGTGCCGCACGCATGCGCGGCCTGGAATGGGAGCTGCTGTATCGCCCCATCCATGGGCTGGACCTGACCGCCAACTTCAACTACATCGACGCCGTGCTGACGCAGGACCAGATCAGCAACAGCTACGAAGAGCAGGGCGTGCTCGGCCGCACCGGCGATCGCGTGCCGTATACGCCCAAGTACACCGGCATGCTGGCCGCCGACTACCGCTGGCCCATGGGCGACAACCTCACCGGCATGGCACGGTTGGATGCCAACTACGTAGGCACGTCCTATTCCACCTTCCGCCCCAATGATCCCACCCGTACCAGCATGGGCAACTACACCATGGTGGATGGACGCATCGGGCTGGAGGACGGCAATGGCAAGTGGAGCGCGTACCTGTACGTCAAGAACATGTTCAACAAACTCGCCCTGGTCTCCACCGGCCTGCAAACGTATTACGCGCCGTTTGGCGAGGCATACACCATTCCGCCCCGCACCATCGGCGTCGATCTGAAGTACAACTTCTGAAGCGGCCCGAATAGCAGCCCACGCCCCGGTGCACCACCACCGGGGCGCGGGGGCCCGCTGTCTGGTCCACCTGGGACTGGACTTGCCGTGGGCGATGGGTGAGCCTAGCGGGGTTACCTGGCCACTCGCCTGTTTCGCATGGTCAACCCCAACGGCACCAAGCCCGCAAGCAAGCGGCGCGCACCTGCCCAGGCGCGCGCCCGGCAAACGCGCGAGCTGATTCTGGAGGCGGCCAGCCAGTTGCTGGAAAAGCGTGGGCTACGCGCATTCAGCACCAACGGCCTGGCGGCGGCCTCGGGCTTCAGTGTCGGCACGATCTACCAATACTTCGAAAACAAGCAGGAAATCCTGCTCGCACTGGCGCGCCACGAGCGCGATCGGCGGCTCGCCCGCATGACCGAGGTGCTCACGCACCGCCATCAGGAGGCGGGGGCGGAAAAGCTCAGTTTGCGCGATCGCATCCGCATCGTGGTGCGCACCGAACTACAGGCCTTCAACGGGCGCCAGCGGGTAAGGAAAATTTTGTTCGACTTGGCCTGGCGCGCGAACCAGCACCGCGATATGGATCGTCCGGTCATGGCACTTGCCGCCATGTTGGCGGCGGGGGAGGTAGCCGATGGCGATGGTGGTCTGGTGCAACTCTCGCCCATCGACGCGTTCGTGCTTACGCAGGCGGCCGCAGGCATCGTTCGAGCGGCATTGGAGCGTGACGAAAACATGCTCATAGCGCCCGAATTCGAAGATGCCGTGGTCGAACTCGTTGCGGGCTTCGTGGAGTCGCGGCGACGCGGCGCAACGAACGGCTGACGCTTCGTCAGCGCAAAGCACCGCCCACCCCGGGGCGGTGCCCGGTCTCAACAGGGCTCGATGGCCGTGACCGGTTCGGCGCGGCGTTCCATGGTCATCGAGACGATCCATAGCAACAAGCCGCCCAACGCAAGGCCGCTGCCCACCCAGCCGGGCGATGTCCAGCCATAGCCGTGTGCAATGGCGAGGCCGCCGAGAAAGGGGCCAAGCGCGTTGGCGGTGTTGAAGGCCGAATGGTTGAGCGAAGCGGCGAGGCCCTGGGCGTCGCCGGCAACATCCATCAGGCGCGTTTGCAGCACGGTACCAAGCGCGCCGCCGATGCCGATCAGGAACACGCAGGCACTGAGCGTCCACACGTTGCCAGCGGTATAAGGGAAGACCGCGAGCATCACCATGCTCCACAACAACAAGCCGCCGGCCGTGCGCATCAGTGCGCGATCGGCAAAGACTGGAACAAGCATGTTGCCCAGCGTCAGGCCTATGCCGAACACGCCCATCACCCAGGGCACGGCATCCAGCGACATATGCGTCTCGTGCAGAAGAATGTCGGCCAGATAGGTATACACGGCAAACATGCCGCCGAAGCCGATCGCGCCGATGCCCAGCGTAAGCCACACCTGCGAACGCTTCAGCGCGCCAAGCTCACGCAATGGGCTGGCCCCGGCATCGGCGGGGATGTTGGGTGCAAAGGCGAGCACCGCGCTCATCGTCGCCATGCCCAGCAGGGCCACCAACGCAAAACTCCAGCGCCAACCCACCGCCTGCCCAAGCCAGCTGGCCAGCGGCACGCCCACGATGGTGGCGCAGGTGAGGCCAAGGAACATCAGGCCCACCGCGCGCGTGCGCCGACTCAACGGCACCAGCGAGCTGGCCACCAGGGCGGCGACGCCAAAGTAGGCGCCATGCGGCAGGCCGCTTAGAAAGCGGAACACCAGCATCCAGTGATAGCTCGGCGAGAGACCGGTCAGTCCGTTGAACACGGTGAACATCGCCATCAACATCAGTAGCAGCCGACGACGCGGCAAACGCGCGCCCAACACCGTGATGACCGGGGCGCCCACCACCACGCCCAGCGCATAGGCGCTGATCGCATGACCGGCGGTCGGAGCATCGATGCCCAGCCCCTGCGCGAACAGCGGCAGCATGCTCATCGAGGCGAACTCCGTGGTGCCGATGGCGAAGCCACCGACAGCGAGCGCGAGGATGACAAGCCCGACATGGGGCACGCGGACAGGCGGCGTGCCCGGATCGAAGACGGCGGAGGGGGCGGACATGGAGGCGCTCAAGTCGTGGAGTGGGCGCAGTGGTGCGCCGCAGCATGCGTCAAGAATACCGGCAGGGCCCGCCCGTTGCCAGCTGGTGGCTGGCGGCGACGTAGCCAAGGGACTTTTGCGGCTGTCGATCCGAGGCGGGGCGATGTCCCGGTTCCGGCACCGTTCGCGGGACACGCCGGAGAGCAAAGTGATCGCCGCCAACTCACCCGCAATACCTGAACTTATCTCGCATCGTAACTGGATTGCGCCAGCCTGACCTGCTCCCAGTTTGCCTTGGCCCAATCGACCAATCCTTGCGTGGGACGCAACAGGCTTTTTCCAAGAACCGTCATTTCATACTCCACCCGCGGCGGCACTTCGGGGAACAGCTCCCGGATGACCAGCCCATCGCGTTCGAGATGCTTCAGCGTCGAAGAAAGCATCCGCTGTGAAATCCCCGGAACCGCGCGTTCAAGTTCGGAAAATCGCGCGCGTCCGCCCAGGAGATCGAGCGAAAGCACAACGAAGATGGTCCACTTGTCGCCGATCTTGGTCAGCAGTTCCCGCACCGCCATGGGGTCCGAGCTTCTGCAGATGGCGGCGGGATCCAATGGATGGGCCTTGGTCCGGCTTTTCATAACTTACCTCGGTGTAAGCGACTGACGTCAACGTGCCTTCTTCTCAAGGGCAGGCTTACGATTTATAGGTAGCTCTCAATCCGTAAGCAACCCTGCGACGCGCGTGGAGAGTTCCGAATGCCGAGTCCGACATACGCTGCATACAAGCCCGCTGCTCCTTATTTCGATCTGGTTCGCGGCGCGCTGGGCGACCTCGTCGATGGCCAGCACTTCTTCGATATCGTCAGTGACGACATCGCCTATGAAGTCCTCTACGACATCCCGGGCTGGCCTCACGTCATAGAAGGGCGAGCCGGCCTGATGGGAGCGTTCAGGGGTTATGTCGACAACATCGTGCTTCACTCGGCCGACCAGTTGACCGTCCACAAGGCAGACAGCGGTCAGGTCGTCATCATCGAATACCAGGTCCATGGGACCATCGTCGCGACGGGCGTGAAGTACAACAACCGGTTCTGCTCGATCATCAAGATCGAGAACCGGAAGATCACGCACTGGAGGGACTATATGGACTCCCTCGCGGCCTGGAACGCGTTGTCGGCGCGGTCTCATTGAGTCGCCGGGCATGGGGAATTTGCGGATGAAAAGAATCCTGTTGATTGATGTGAGCCCAAGGGGGAATGACTCGGCGAGTCGATCGGTGGCCAGCACGCTCGCCGCGCGGCTCAGCGATCTTTATCCGCTGGCGGAAATCACGCATCGCGACCTGGCTGCCGCGCATCCGCCTCATCTGGACGAATCCACACTGCGGGCTATTTCCACCAGGGATCCGGCAGAGGAGGAAAGATGGAAGGATGCGGCACGCCTGGCCGATCAACTGACTGACGAGCTGGTGGCATCCGATCTCCTGGTGATAGCAACGCCGATGTGGAATTTCGGGATTCCTTCCGCCCTCAAGGCCTGGATCGACCTGGTCGTTCGGCCGGGCAAAACCTTCCGATATGGCGAGGGCGGCGTGGTCGGCTTGATGCAGGGGAAGCAGGCGATCCTGGTGCTGGCTTCAGGCGGCGTCTTCACCGCAGGCCCTTGGAAATCCTGGGATTTCGTCGAGCCCTACCTGCGTCAAATCCTGGGCTTCATCGGTATCGTGGACGTGCAGACCGTCAGGGTCGAAGGAATGAACATCCCGGCGTTGGCGAACGATGCCGTGCCGGTGGCAAACAAGGCTGTCGAGGCGCTTGTTCTGTAAAGGAGGGCATCCGCCTGCGAAGCATGGCGGGGACACGGGGATCGATGAGGTTTTGCCTGTGGCCGACAGGGCGCAACGCTCGACAAGCCGTTGCGTCAGCGGTTGGCCGCGTTGCCCGGATTCCTAACGCTCGCTGCCCATGACCCGATCCAGAATCCGGCGAAGGTGCGCAAGGTCGGTCTTGGACAGATGCTGAAAGCCTGGCGGTGCATCGTCGCGCACGGTGCGGTGTACCAGTTCGACGATCTGCCGGCCCGCGCGCGTGAGCGACACCAGTTTCGCGCGCCGATTTTCCGGGTGAGGATGGCGTTCGACCAGGCCGCGATTCTCAAGATCATTCACGGCTACGGTGGTGGCCGGCGCATCGCTGCCGGTCTCATCGGCTATCTGTTTCAAGGTCATCGGCGCATCGAGCAGCCGTCGCAATATGCGCAGGCGGCTGAAGGAAAGGCCCGTGGCGTCGCTGACTTTCCGGCGCCATTCGCCGCGGGTTTCCCATACCAGGCCGACCAGCCGCTGCCAGATGCGATCGGCTTCGCTGCCGCTGTTGGCATGCCCCATCATGCGGTCGCTCCGGTAGGCGCCTCTTCCAGCAAGTGTGCCGCGTGGCGGGTGGTATCCCGCGCCCAGCGCGTGTTGGACAGCCACCCGAGCAACAACACGGTAACGCCGCCACCCGTGATCAGCCACCAGAATGGATGCGAGGCTTCGGCGAACCCGTGATGCATGTGCGTGCCCAGGATGGTGCCCGCAAGGGCCACGCCGAGCGACGCGCCGATTTGCCTGCTGGTTGAGGCCACCGCCGCCGCAAGGCCCGCCTGCGCCTTGGGCATGCCGGACACGGCGGTGTTGGTAATGGGCGCATTCACCATGCCGAAACCGATCCCAAACACCACGTACGTCAACAACAATAGCGGCAGCGGCGTCGTGGCCGTCAACTGCGTCATCATCAGCGCGCTGACGACCGTGGCCGTGCCGGAGGCCAGCAACGACGGGCGCGTGCCATGCGTGCCCACCAGTCGCCCGGAGAACGGCGAGCAGAGAATCGTCGCCAGTGCGAGCGGCAAGGTACACAAACCAGTATGGAAGGCCGATAAGCCACGCACTTCCTGCAAGTACAGCGCATTGAGGAAAAGGAAGCCGGAGAATGCCGAGAAGCTGCATACGGCAATCAACGTTGCGCTGCTGAAGGGCGCGCTGCGAAAGAACCGCACGTCTATCAACGGTTCGTGGCGCCGAGGTTCATAGGCAAGCAACGCGATCAGCGCCAGTGCGGCCGCGGTAAACAGGCCGACGATCGTCGTCGAGCCCCAGCCGGCATGGGGGCCCTCAATGACCGCATACGTCACCGTGGCCAGGATGACGAACACCAACAGTTGTCCGATCGGATCGACACGCCGCGGATGCGGCGCCTTGGATTCCGGAATATAGCGTGCGGCCAGCAGCATCGCCGCGGCGCCAATGGGCAGGTTCACCCAGAAGATGGAGCGCCAGCCGATGCTTTGGGTGAGCGCGCCACCAATCACCGGACCCAGTGCCATCGATACGCCGGCGACCGCACCCCAGATGCCGATGGCGCGTGCGCGTGCCTTTGGTTCGTGGAAGGTGTTGGCGATGATCGACATGGCGACCGGGTTGAGCATCGTCGCGCCCAGCGCCTGCAGGACGCGAAACGCGACCAGGCCCTGAATAGTGGGAGCAACGCTGCACAGCAGCGAGCCCAGCATGAACAGCGCCATGCCCGACTGGAACACGCGACGCCGCCCGAAGCGATCGGCCATCGAGCCGGCCAGCATCAGCAGGCTTGCCACCACCATGGTGTAGGCATCGATCACCCACTGCAGCCCGGATATCGACGCGACCAGATCGTGCCGGATCGAGGGCAGCGCGACGTTGACGATGGTGGCGTCCATCGCGACCATCAGCAGGCTCAGGCAGCAGATGCCGAGGATAAGGTTGGGATGGGTCTTGGCCCGCCCGGTGTCGCCAATAGTTGTATTCATGCAACTATTGTTGATTAACAATAGTCACGCGTCAATCGGCTTCGCTCGCCCGGCGGCAGCGAAGCCCGCCGGGCGAGGGCGCTAGCTCCCTTTCTGCGACAGCAGGGTTTCGATCTGGCCCTCGAACTCCTTTTCGATGGCGCTATGAAAGTCGCCCGTGGCCGCCGCCGAGAAGCCCGCGTGGACGTGCTTGACGCGGCCATCCCGTGCTATGAAGAAGGTCGTGGGCCACGAGTCGAGGTTCACCGCCTGGGGCAGTTTTTCCTGAGCCTGGTCGGTGACGCCGGCAAGCAGCACCGGGAATGGCGGCTTGTATCTTTGGACGAAGGCGCGGAGGCGGGCAGGGTCGGCATACTCATCCGCATCTTCGAAATCCAGCGTGACGATCTCAAGTCCGCGTGCGTGGTACTTGCGATAGAGCGCATCCAGGAACGGTGCTTCATCGTGGCAATTGGGACACCAGCTGCCGGACACGTCCACCAGCACCACCTTGTTGCGGAAGCGTGCGTCGGTGTTCGAGACGAGGTGGCCATCCAGATCTTTGAAGCTGAAAGCGAATACCTCATCGCGATCGCGCACCCCGGTGTGCTCACTCAAATCGGGAGCGTCGGGCAAGCCAAGTTTGCGAGCCGTCTCGGGGCGATAGGCGGTGTAGTGCGCTTCGTCGCTATGCGGGTCGGAAAGCGTCACCTCAAGAATGACGTCTCCCGCTGCGGTACGCGAAGGTTTGACGGTGGCCACCTCTGCCCGTGAACCGGAGAAGTTGGAAAGATTCCACTGGCCGTCCTTCCACAGGCCAGTGAGCGCGCCGGTATCGCCGCCCACGCGCAGTACCGATGCACTCAGTCGTCCAAAGTCCTGATGCGCAATAAAGCGCCATGCATACTCGTTCTTCTTCTTGCTATGGGCGGGAAGAATCCAGAGGCCGTCGATGTTTGGAGCACCTTCATCGGCCACGGACGGCGCATTGCCTGGATGGGCCGCGATTCTCCACGGCGTGGCCTTGGCGTTTGCCGACGCCGAAGCGTAGGAACCATCGACGCTGCCGTCGGGCCTGCGCTGCAGGTCCAGCACGCGGTCGAAGGCGTCGTAGCGCAACACCAGATGATCGCCATCCACTATGGCCGCGTTGGATGCAATCGGCTCGTCGCCGTTGAAGAAGCGACCCTCTATACCGTGGGCTCCCTGCACGACTTCGAAGTGGAACGGTACGGTGATCCGGTCATGGGTGGCGGTGGCTTCCCACTGTCCCAGCCAGGGGGTTGTCTTGGGGGCGGCGGCAAGCGCGCAGATCGGTAGCGCCATGGCCAGCAGGGCTAGAGAAATGATGCGCATCGACTGCTCCACCGATCAGGGATCGGTCGAGCCTATCGATGGCCATTTTGATGTGGCAAATGAAAAGCGGTTATGACGTCATATCTGTATGCACCGTGGCGCCGGGCGCAAGGACTCGGCAATCTGTAGTGGCTACTTAGCCTCGCAACAACGGCAGCAACTGGTCGCCCTGTCGAATGACCTCCGTCAGGTACGGCGTGTCGGACAATATGAAGTGCGTAATGCCCAGCGCCTGGTACTTGCGCAACGAACGGGCCACCTCCTGCGCGGATCCCACCAGCCAGGTCGTGCTGGCACCGCCGCCGCCATACTTGCCCGGCGCCGTGTAGAGGTTGTCGTCGAGCACTTCGCCGCGCGCGTGCAGATCGAGCAGGCGTTGTTGACCGACCGCCACCGGCCCGTGATGATCCTGCCAGCCGGCCCCTTGGGCCTTGGCCATCTCGGCAACCTTGGCCTGCGCATCGGCCCAGGCCTGGTCGGTGGTGTCACGCACCAGCGTGGTTATGCGCAGACCGAATTCCAGCGGCGGCAGGTCGCGATCCAGCGACTGGCTCAGCGTCTTTAGCCGATCGATGCGCTCGCCCACGCCATCAAGCGTTTCGCCCCAGAACAGCTGCACGTCGGCTTCGGTGGCGGCCACGCGCTCGGCGGCTTCCGACGCGCCGCCAAAATACAGTTTGGGATGCGGGCGCCCATCGCGAATATGGATGCGCGGCTGCACCGTGGACTCGCTGACCTGGAAGTGCTCGCCCTGATGGGTCACACGCTCCTCGAGCCATAGCCTGCGCACCAGGCGCATGAACTCCTTGGTGCGGGCATAGCGATGTGCCTGATCGCCTTCGCTATCGCCATAAGCGCCGAGGTTATCCTGGCCTGACACGATATTGATGCGTACCCGGCCGTCGGTCAGGTGGTCCAGCGTGGCCGCGGCGGAAGCGAAGTTCGCCGGTCGCCAATAGCCGGGGCGGATCGCGATGAGCGGCTCGAATCGCGTGGTCCGTGCCGCCAGTGCGGACGCGACGGTGAACGTATCGGGCCGTCCCCAGCCGGCGCCGATCAGGGCCCCCTTCCAGCCGTGCTGCTCCAGTGCCAGCACGTGACGGGTCAGTGTCTCCAGGCTGTTGTGGCTTTCGACAGCGGCATCGCCACGGTGACCCGGGTCGATCTGATTGGGGATGTACCAGAAAAATTCTGCGTGGTTGGCCATGGGATGGAGTGCGGTCCTCTATAGGGTGCGTCGGCTTTTCTTGCGTGGTGCTTAGAACGTCTTCTCCACGGTAAAGCGAAAAGAAAGCGGCTCCAGCGGATGGATGTGCACCCCGCCACGCCCGCTACGGGTTCGCCGGGCAGGCGATCCACATACCAGAACCCGGCCGCATTGGCGCGTACATTGAGAACGTTGTACAGGCCGAGGCCGATTTTCCAGCCATCCTGAAAGCTATAGTGAATGTCGCCGTTCCACTCGCCGTAACCATGCCCCTGGATCTGATCGTCCGATGATAGGGGATGGCTATCCACATGCCGGTACTCGAGTCCGCCGTCCCAGTGACCCAGGCACTTCACGTAGATGCTTAGGGATCCGGCAGCGAACGGAGCGTTGGGCAAGTAGGTGCCGACATGGCCGGTGCCGTCGTCATACGGCGTGGCGATCAGGCTGACTTTCGGCTCCGCGAGGTGGCTATGGGCGCTGCCGTAGTAGGCGCCGGTGTCGGTATCGTGCAAGACATCCTCGCGGATGCCAAGCACCGAGCGAAACCAAGGCGCCCAATAAGTCGTAGCCTGGAAGCAGGCCGCCATGCTGCTCAAGTGAACCCGGTCCTTTTCGGAAAAGGTACCCGGATAGTCGACTTCCGCCAGTTGTCCCGGCGTGAGCGGCTCGCGATCCTCGGTGGGTCTGCGCAGCACGTCGTTGCTGTCGTTGCGCCAGTGCGCACCTGCCAGCACATCCGAGCTGATGCCGGAAAATTCAATGGTGTGCAGGTAGCCCGCATCGAGCCCGGCGGTAGTGCGCTTTTCGCGCTGCTCTTCCTGGTCGCCATGGATCGGATCGAACCGGTCGTGCGTGAAATGGTTCCACAAGGCCAGCCGATTGCTGATTACATAACTACTGACGGTGAGCAGGCCGCCGCCAAGGGTGGCGTGGTATTGGCTGGACAGGCCGGCGCGCTGGGGTTGGTCCGTCGTGCTGTTCCACCACCCGTGGCAGAACATCGCCGTGACCGAAAATCCGTTCTCCCTGTTGCCCTGGCTGTAACGCAGCACGGCATTGGCCTTGCGCTGGTCGTCGGGCGAGTTCCACGGCCCGTCATAATGCTGCGTTTCCACGGCACCCAGCAGTTCGCTGCTTGCTGCCGCACGGAGCCTGCTGCGAACGCGCGCTCTTCAGCCGACATCGCCGACATCCGCGTAGCCTTGGCCGTGGGTATGCGTAGGCTCGTTGACGGGCATTGCATCGACGAAGACTGCCAGATCCGTGCCGTGATCGAGCTTGTAGCCGCGCATCATGTACTGGTTGGCCTTGCCCCGCCGCTATGAGATGTCACGGTCAGGCCCGGCACCGTCTCCAGCAACTGTCCGGGTCGATAGGCCGGAGTGAACGCCAGCTCGTCATTGACCACCACGCCCTCGCTGGCGGTGGTGGCGGTGCCGAGCTGTGGCATACCGTGATATGTCCTAAATCATCCACTGCGCAACGGGCACAAGCGCTGCTCGCCTTCCTGTTGTGGATCACCATGGGGTTGAGTGGAAGGTGGATCGGTTTTCTCTGATCCATGCAGGGTATTCATCCCTGAGAAACGCAGTATCGGGGTGAACGCCGGGAGACGTGGCCGCGCGAACGCAGTTGCCGATCAGCCTGTAACAGCTTCGCGACAGTTCCCATTCCAGGTCGGGCTGGCGCCGAAAATTACCCAATGGTGTATTGAACCGGCCTCGTTCCGAAGTCCATATTGCGAGGCGCTGGCCGTCTACGCGAAAGCCATGCCACCGTATGAGATCGTTGGGTGAATCGTTGCCTCGGAGCGCGTCATGAATTCCGCATTGGGTTTGTTCACAGCGTTCCACACCGTGATCAGTTTGCTGGCGATCCTGGCCGGGATATTTGCCATTCGTGACTTGGCCGCCGGCCGCGTCCAGTCGCCGGCGACTACAACGTTTCTGGTCACGGCAGTCATCACGAGCGTGACGGGTTTTATGTTTCCGTTCCACGGATTCACGCCGGCCATCGGCGTGGGCATCGTGGCGACGCTCGTGCTGGTCTGGGCTTTTGTCGCGCGCCGCGCCATGGCGCGTTCCGCCGGCCGGGCAATCCCATATGCCGTTGCCATCGTCGTCAGCGAGTATTTCCTGGTCTTTGTCCTGGTCGCACAGCTGTTTGCCAAGGTGCCCGCCTTGAGCGGGTTGGCGCCCAACATCAAGCAGGGGCTGTTTGGCGCAACGCAGCTTGTCGTGCTGGTGGCTTTCGTGGTGATCGCCGTGCGCGCGGCTCGATCTTTCAGGACACGCGCTGTCGCCTGAGGCAAGCGATCACCGCACCGAGCGGTGGCGGGGCGACGCCATGGACCAGGGCACCCGTGCTCATGCGACCGATAGTGTCAGTGGGCGTTCGCTGCGTTTACGTGCCCGGCCATTTCGTTCAGTGCGTCCTGGATCGATGCCACATGCTCGGCGAAGTCGGTATGGGGGTCGAATGGCGCGCCCTGGCGAATCACCGCCTCGGGTAGCCTGATACCGGGCATCGTCTCAACGACACGCATCTTCACGGCGCCTGCTACCTGCCGGAGTTGTTCCGCGCACTTGCCGCCGCCATGACCGCCGTAGGTCACGATGACGGTGGGCTTGTCGCGCCACTCCGCATAGAGGTGGTCGATAGCGTTCTTGAGGACCGCCGGATAGCCCCAGTTGTATTGGGGCGTAACGAAGATCACGGCGTCCGACAGCTTTACCTTTTCGCTCCAGGCCCGCGTGTGCGGCTGGCTGTAATGCCCCAGGGCAGGAATGCCCGGCTCGTCGTCCATGGGCAGCGGCCAGTCCGCTAGGTCGACGATCTCATAGGCGAAGTCGGTATGGTTTCGCCCGATGGTGGCGATCCATTCCGTGACTAGGGGGCAGATCCTTCCAGCCCTCGTGCTGCCCATGATGAGCTGGACCGTCTTCTTCCGTTTCATCCCGTCGCCCAATTCGCATGTATGATACATGCATCATGCGAGGATCGCGGAGCGAAGTAAAGCATGTATAGTACACGTATATTGGACGATATCGCGTCGGCGCTGATCGACCTTACGGGATGCCTCAATAGCCCGCGCCAGGACGAGGTCTTGCTGGGGGAGGCGGGCGTAGCTTTGGATCGCGCCCTTTTCCCCTTGCTGGTGCGCCTCAATGCGATGGGCACCACGAGCGTGACTGAACTTGCCGGCCAGGTGGGCCGGGATCCCTCGACCGTGAGTCGCCAACTGGCCAGGCTCGAGTCGCTCGGGTTGGTCAAGCGACCAACCGCGAAGGACGATATGCGCGTGCGCGAGGCGGCCATCACCAAGGCCGGTTTGGCCGCGGTAAACGCCATCGCCAGGGCGCGGCGAAAACTGCTGGGACAGCTGCTCCAGGATTGGACGGAGTCCGAGCTGCGACTTTTCCCCGAACTGCTGCAGCGACTCGCCGATGCCATGAAGGAAAAGCAACGCACCGGGAATAGCGACGCGTGAAATGGCTGCATGGAGGGCACGAGGCCGCGTGACGCCTCCCATCGCGATGAACATGCCTGGCTACCAGGCGTGCCCGTTTCGCTCGCTATCGGGCTTTTTGCTCGGTGGGAAGCTTGGCCATCTGGGCGCAATTGGCACCGTAGTCCTTGAGATTGCTTCTCAGGGAATCGAGGAAGATGGTGAAGCCGTAACGTACGGCGCCACCGCGGTCGGCAAGCCAGGCGCCCATGGAACGGCCCGATAGCAGGTAGCTCAACTGCGCCAGCGGAACAGGGCGCGTGATCACCACCGATTGATCGGTGACGCTGACGCCTTCGCGGTTGTCCTGCAGCGTTTGCTGCTGATCGACCTCGAAATACGAGCGCGCCGCGCGCGCCACCACGCGCTTGGCGCGTTCGTCGCCAATGGTGTAGTACGCCGTCAGCCTCAGCCCGTCGGGCCGGCACAGCAGGGTGATGCGATGTTCGCCATCGCGGGCCACCTGGCTGAGCGTGAGGGATGGCGTGCCGGAAGCCAGGTGAAACGTTGCCGTGGGCGGCAGTCGCCCGTTGTTGGCCAGTCCGGTGGCGAGCATCTGATCGGCGTTGAGCCACAGGGCATCGCCATGCGATGCGGCGGACGACAGCGTGAACGTCGCCGGATTGATGCCCATGTCTTTCAGGTAGGCCATGATGTCGCCCGAGGTCGGCCACGCCCTGTCGGAGACCGGCTGGTTCGGGTTCGCCATGTTGAGCGGCTGCACGCCGAATCGATCGCTACCGGCGGGTGCCCATCGATACAGCCCGCCGACGAAGGCATAGGTGCACGCATTCACGCAAAGGGCCGACTTGGGAGCCAGCACCTGGCGTCCTGAACGCCTGGGCGAACCTACGTGGGTCACCATGGAGCCGGATCGAATGAGCCTGCCCAGGGCCAGGCCTGCCTCCATGTCGCCGCCCGCCGAGTTCAGGTAGACGTCGGAGCCGGGTGGGATCTTCCTCGATTTCATCAATGCGTCGAAACGACGAGGCGCTTCGGCATCGATGACGCCATAGAGATAAATCTGCGGCGCCTTGGCTACCGCCAGCGTCATCCGGTCATCGTTGACCTGGATGGCTAGCGGTTCGTCGGCCGAGGCCTGCGGCGTGACATGGACAGCGTGCGATGCCGCATCTTGTGCGCGGGCGTCATGTGCTGCGCCCACACAAGCGGCCAGCAACATCGCGCACGACCATCGTCGCCGACGCCAGCGTGTGTTGCGAAAAGCGCTTGTCTCCGGGTGAATGACGCGCACCGACGAGTCCTGCCATGACGGTCGTGCAGTTTCGCTTGTTTCGCATGTCGTGCAAGTGAATGTGGCCCGGTCACTGCAGGACGCAGGGATGTCACCGCTGATGAGACGTCGAGACAATTCGCGATTCATCGCTGGCCATCCAGTGGCATGGCCAGTGGGATACCACGTGGCGCGGCGAAGCCGTCATGGTGCGCAGCTATTTCCGTCGGCCGTTTGCTGTTGCAACGGTCACGCATCGAGCGGACCAGCGAAGGCGGGTGGGCGAGTGGTGTCGGCTTGCGGCTGGGGCGTGACGGTCATTGGCTGGCCAACGCCTACATTGGGAAAGCGCAACAACTTACGCGATGTCATTGGGCTGTAAGCGTAATTACATACGCCGTCTTCACCATGAAAACGGCCTGCCATGCGCAGGTGCTTCCCCTTCCCTGGAGTTCCCGTTCGATGAAGAAACATGTGCTCGCTGCCGCGCTCGCGGCGGCCTGGGTGGTGTTTGTCCCTGAGGTACTCGCAACCGATAACGGCGCCGCAGCGGCCGCGCCGGGCAGCACGGCCGACACCGCAAAGAATCTCGAAAGCATCTCGGTGATCGGCCAGGGCGAAACCCGCCAGGTGCAGCGCATCACCGTGAAGGACACCCAGGTGCTACCGCCGGGTACCAGCATCGAGAAGCTGCTCAACCGCATCCCCGGCGTCAACATGCAGTCCAACGACGCCTTTGGCGCCAACGAGGAGTCGCAGACCATCAGCTTGCGCGGCTTCAACGGTACGCGCCTGGGCTATACGCTGGATGGCCTGCCGCTGGGCGACAATGCCTACGGCAACTACAACGGTCTCAACATCAGTCGCGCATTGATTGCCGAGAACTTCGGCGGCGTGGAACTGGCTTCCGGCATCGGCAGCCTGGGCACCGCCTCCACCAGCAATCTGGGCGGCACCGTGCAGTACTACTCGGACGATCCGTCCACCACCTTCGGCGGCCGCTTCGGCCAGACCATCGGCAGCGACCAGAACCGTCGCACCTACCTGCGACTGGACACGGGCGACTACCGCGGCTTCTCGATGTACCTGTCGGGCATCCGCGCCACCGCCGACATGTGGGCGCCGCCCGCATCGCCGACCACCACCAAGCAGTTCAACGGCAAGGCGGTGTATCAGTTCGACGGTGGCAAGCTGACGGCGTTTGCCGACACGTCGCGCACCTCGCAGGCCGATTACGCCTACCTGTCCAAGAGCGGCATGGCGCGCGGGCTGGGCTGGGCTGGGACTGGAACCTCTATGCACCGGACTGGCAACGCGCCGTCGCCGCCGCCTATTGCGCGCCGATCTACGCCAAGGGCGGCAAGGTCGATCCGCGCTGCGCCTTCTCCGGCGGCGTGGACAATATCGACGACGCCTACTACCAGAGCCGCGCGCTGCGTCGCGACGACCTGTACTACCTCGCCGGTGACTTCTACCCGAGCGATACGGTGACCGTGCATACGCAGGTCTATCACCATGAGAATGCCGGCCAGGGCCACTGGTGGGCGCCAGGCCAGCCGTCGTATCCGGGCACGCCGCAGGAAGTGCCGATCTCCATCCGCAGCACCAACTACACCATCAACCGCGACGGTGCGCTCGCCTCGGTGGCATGGGAGCTGGGCGGCCATCATCTGGAAGGTGGCGTGTGGTACGAGGACAACCACCACTCGGTGCAGCGCAACTTCTACTGGATCAGCGGGCCGATCAACGACGATACCTACCTGAGCGATCCAAACCGTCGGCTGTTCTATTAAAAGTACGAGATCACCACGCGCCAGGCCTACCTGCAGGACAGCTTCAAGCTGCTGGACGACCGCCTCAGCCTCGATGTCGGCATCAAGAGCCCGCATACCACCATGGATGCGCACGAAGTGCCGGGCGTGCAGGTGGAATCGCCCGTGGCCAATGGCCAGCTGCGCGCCAGCAAGGCGCTGCTGCCCGAGGCCGGCATCGGCTACCAGCTAGCTGGGCAACGGCCAGGAGCTGTTCCTCTCCTATGCCAAGAACATCGCGGCCTTCCAGGGCGGCGGCGCCAGCGGTCCGCTATTGGTGACGCAGTCGGCCTTTGACGCCACGCAGGGCCAGCTCAAGCCGGAGCAGTCGCGCATCATCGAGGGCGGTTACCGTGTGGTGCGGCGCCAGTTCGAAGCCTCGGCGGCGCTGTATGACGTCAAGTTCGACCATCGCCTGCTCTCGCTCAACCCGTGCCCGAGCATCCAGCAGGGCACCTCGCTGGCCTGCACCACGCGCTTCTGGTATCCCCCGAAACTTCATCCATTTTGACGCCGTGACGACCTCGCCCCCGTGATCAGTGCTGTCGCCGAGTCGAATTAAATCAATCATGCTTACCCCCTAGATCATCCATATTCGGCGGAGGATTTACCTCAATCGCGAAGAAATCCTCCTTTACAGATTGCGCCCCCTCCGGCCCATCGATTTCCTTTCCGCTTTTATCAAAAAAATGTGGGTCAGTGTCTATCACAATCTGCATCCCGCAAGATTTACTTTGGTCACTACCTCGAAGCCTTGCGCACACGCGATAAGGTCCAATTCGCTCCAACCCCAACTTCTCACTTACATTGGAGCCGATCGTTACACCAATCGCACTATTATCAAATTCGAAAGTCTTGAGCAAAAATTCAGAAAAAAACGGACGCTGGTTAATAATTGGAAGAACTTGCTTCTGAAAATCCACCGTACCATCGGCAAAACAATTGCCCGCACAGGTAAGTGATAAAATAAATCCGACGAAAGCCATCTTCATAATTTTCATAACTTAACCCCCAATGTACTTCACACGTTGCTGCTTTCCGTTCACTCCCCCATGCAGCCATGCCTGAACCACTGCGGCTCCAGACCCTAAGAAGTTATCGATATGATTTCCAACAATTGCGCTACCTCTATCGTCTGCATACCTGGCCCCCACACCGCCAATACTAACGTGCGCATGAGGTGGAATTACATTCCTATCTACCGCTATCGAGTGGTTCTCCGAAACTGGGCCAAAGGAACCTTGGACACTATCTGTATACGCAAAAGTTACATGCGTCGGGTCCTGAATATGATCGCGATGATGAGTATGCTCATTCAAATGCCATGTAGTCGTCATACTCACATATCGCACATAACGACCATTCAATGCCTTCCCCGTCCCTTGCATGATGACTCCCGAGGCGCTATAAAGAAAATCATAACGATGCTGGTCCCCCAACCCATTTGCCGCCGTCATCTGCCCGCCAAAATCTGTCTCGTCGCAAACGTTATATCCAGTAATTAAAAAAGTACTTTCGTACCAAGCATCCTTCAAATTAATAGAGAGAGGCTCAGCAGTAATATCCGAACTCTCAACTGAGAGTTGGAGATCACCAGAATTTCTACTTTCAAGTGTAATCAATGCTGTCCCGTCCGCACCACTTGATATGGCGCTCGGGCTGATAACATCACGACTCCGATTGCTTTTTATCACAACCGCCTTCCCAGAAACTGAGTGCCCCCCAGAGACTTGCGTGAGCGATATCTTAATTTCCAAATAATACAGAATATTCCCACCCTGCACACTGGATGATTTCGGAATTATCGGTAAATTATCACCATTACAACGTGGGCTCGGTGAGCAGCCATGGTGCGGAGTTCACCTTCATCTGGAAGCCGTTCGCCCACTTCGAGTGGTACAACTCGGCGTCGTTCAACCGCTCCACCTACGACAACAACTACCAGCAGAACGGCGTGACGGTGCCCACCAGGGGCAAGATCACGGTGGATACGCCCAACAAGCTGTTCGCCAGCGAAATCAGCTGGACCCATGGGCGCTGGAACATCGGCCTGCGTGGCAAGTACACCGGCACGCGCTACTACACCTACACCAATGACCAGGGCTTTGGCGGCTACACCGCGTTCGATCTGGGCGCCGGTTATGACTTCGGCGCGCTGGCGGGGCTGCAGGATGTGCGGCTGTCGTTGAATATCACCAACCTGACGGACAAGCGCTACGCCTCCAACCTCACGGCGTTCACCAACAGCGATCCGAATGGCCGTGCGCTGGCCTTCCATGCCAGTGCGCCCCGGCAGAGCTTCCTGACGCTGGACGTGAAGTTCTAATGGTGGTCCCCGCTCCCCACGGGAGCGGGGACCTGGAAAGGGTGGGACGTTTTGGACACACGGATGTCAAAGAACGGACATGCGAATGCGTCACGATGGGCGGATCACTTGCGCCCATCGGGCACAACGTAAGGAATCACAGGGGCTTGCCATGATTCGTTTAAGCTGGGCGCTCGCACTTACCGCAGGCATGCTGTTCATGGTCACCGACGGCCAGGCCAACGAAGCGCCGATCGCCGCCAAGGTGCTGGTCATCGGCCACCGTGGCGCCAGTGCGCTGCGTCCCGAGCACACGCTGGCCTCCTACGGCCAGGCGATCGCCGATGGTGCGGATTTCATCGAGCCGGATCTGGTGATGACGCGCGACGGCGTGCCCGTGGCACGCCATGAGAACGAGATCAGCGGCACCACCGACGTTGCCGCGCATCCGGAATTCGCCTCGCGCAAGACCACCAAGACGGTCGACGGCCATGCCGTCACCGGCTGGTTCACCGAAGATTTCACGCTGGACGAACTCAAGACCCTGCGCGCGCGCGAGCGCCTGCCGCAGCTGCGCAGCACGGCCTATGACGGCCAGTTCCAGATACCCACGTTGGACGAGATCATCGATTTCGTCGCGGCCGAATCGGCCACGCGCGGCCGCGTGATCGGCATCATTCCCGAGATCAAGCATGGCACCTATTTCCAGAAGGCGGGCCTGCCGATGGAAGACCGCGTGCTGGCCATGCTCGCGGCGCATGCCTATACGCGTACCGCGCCGGTGGAAATCCAGTCGTTCGAGATCGCCAACCTGCGTTACCTGCACGGCAAGCTCGGCAAGAATCACCCCAACATCCGCCTGTTGCAGCTGATCGACGATGCCGGCGAGCATCCGTATGACGTGGTCGCCGCGGGGGGCAAGCTCAGTTACGGCGACATGATGACGCCGGCGGGGCTGCGCGAGATCGCCACCTACGCCGACGCCATCGGGCCGAACATCCGCGCGATCATCCCGCTTGCCGCCGACGGCACGCTGGGCAAGCCGACGCCGCTGGTGCATGACGCCCATGCGGCGAGGCTGGAGCTGCACCCGTATACGTTCCGCCCGGAGAACTTCTTCCAGGCCAAGAACTTCTGGCAGGGCAGCGACCCGAAGACCTTCAATGAGGCCGGCTCGATCGCCGAGATCCGCGCTTATCTCGATGCGGGCATCGATGCGTTCTTTACCGATGACCCGGCCATCGGGCGCAAGGCGCTCGACGCGCGCTGACGTGTGCCATCCACGACCGTCATCCCGGCCTCGGCTGGGGTGACGTTGAAGCAACGCCGGCCTTTGCGCCGGCCACCACACTCCATGAGCTCTCTATGCGCCGCGATGTTCGCCGTCTCCTTGCCAGCCTGCTAGCCCTTGGCCTTGCCGCACCGGTGGCGGCCTCGCCCGTCCTGCTCATCTCCATCGACGGCTTGCGTCCTGCCGATGTGCTGCAGGCGCAACAGCGTGGCCTGAAGCTGCCCAACCTGCAGGCTTTCATGCAGCAGGGCGCCTATGCCGACACCGTGCGCGGCGTGCTGCCCACGCTCACTTATCCCAGCCATACCACGCTGATCACCGGTGTCTCGCCGGATCGCCACGGCATTGCCGGCAACCTCACGTTCGACCCCTACAATAAGAACGCGCAGGGTTGGGACTGGTACGCCAGCGACATCAAGGTACCCACGCTGTGGGATGCGGCGCACGCGGCGGGCCTGCGCACGGCGAATGTGCACTGGCCGGTGAGCGTGGGCGCGACGGTGGACTGGAACCTGCCGCAGATCTGGCGCGCCGGCACGCCCGATGACCGCAAGCTGCTGGCGGCGCTCGCCACGCCGGGCCTGTTGCCGGCGCTGGAACAGCAGTTGGGGCCGTACGCCGATGGCATCGACGAAAGCATCGCGGGCGACCAGACGCGGGCACGCTTCGGCGTCGCGCTGCTGGAAACGCACAAGCCCGACTTCATGACCGCCTACCTCACCGCGCTCGATCACGAGCAGCATGCCAGCGGGCCGGATACGCCGCAGTCGCGCGCGGTGCTGGAGCAGATCGACGTGCTGGTGGGCGAGCTGGTGAGCGCGGCGCGCCGCGTGCATCCGGATGGCGTCATCGCGGTGGTATCCGATCACGGCTTTGCTCCGGTGCAGCAGGATGTGAATCTCTATGCGCCATTCATCCGCGCCGGCCTGATCACGCTCAAGGACGGCGAGGTGAGCGACTGGCAGGCGATGCCGTGGAACGACGGCGGCAGCGCGGCCATCGTGTTGCGCGACGCCAATGACGCGGCATTGCGCGCCAAGGTGGGCGCGCTGCTGGCGCAGCTGCAGAAGGACCCGGCCTTCGGCTTCGACAAGGTGTTGGACAAGGCGCAGATCCAGCATGGCGGCGGCACCGACCAGGCGACCTGGTTCGTGCTGTTCAAGCCGGGCTATGAAATGGCCATCAAGCCCGATACGCCGATGCCGTCGCCGGGCCACTACCGTGGCATGCACGGCTACGATCCGGCGTTGCCGCAGATGCGCTCCACCTTCCTGATCGAAGGCAAGGGCGTGCCGGCGGGCAAGGACCTGGGTGACATCGACATGCGCGATATCGCGCCGACGATCGCCCATCTGTTGAATGTCAGCCTGCCGCAAGCGCAGGGCAAGGCTTTGCTGCCCTAAGCACCTGGTTGATCACGCAAAGGGTGCGTTCCCCAGGGAGTGCGCCCTGTTGTTTCTGCCTGGACGTCCGTTTACCGGCGCACATTCGAAAGTGTTTTAAATACGTATGTAACTTTGAATTCACACTTCGGCGTCACGCTGTTCTTCTACCGACCGAGTGGCTCGGGCGGTATTTACTCCCTCTTTGTTTTCACTTGAGTCGTGCGGATTCATGGCGAATCCGCGCGTGAGGATTTGTCATGCCCATGCATTCTCTTCGCAGGACCGCGATCGCGCTGGCCACCGTGGCTGTTCTCTATGGCGGTGTTCTCCATGCCGCCCCGGCCGACGACGTCACCCCGGCGCCCGCCACCGATGCTTCGGCCAACAATAGCCGCGACAAGGCCAAGACCATGGAAGCCGTGTCGGTGGTGGCCACCGGCGAAACGCGCCAGGTGCAGACGGTGACTGCCGAGGACATCAAGACGCAGGCGCCGGGCACCAGTGCGCTGAAGGTGCTCAATGAACTGCCGGGCGTGAACTTCCAGTCCGCCGATCCGTGGGGCGCCTACGAGTGGTCCACGCAGATCACCTTGCATGGCTTCGACCAGAGCCGCCTCGGCTTCACGCTGGACGGCATCCCGCTGGGCAACATGTCGTATGCGACCACCACCGGCCTGCAGATCACGCGTGCGATCAGCAGCGACAACATCAGCTCGGTGGAGCTGGCGCAGGGCGCCGGCGCGCTGGGCACGGCGTCGAACACCAACCTGGGCGGCACCATCCAGTTCTATTCCGCCGATCCGGACACCGTGGCCGGCGCACGCATCAACCAGGTGATCGGTTCCGATTCCACCTACCGTACCTTTGTGCGCCTGGACTCGGGTGATTACCACGGCTGGTCCAGCTACCTGTCCTACGACCATGCCGACACCGACAAGTGGAAGGGTTATGGCGACCAGAGGTCCGACCAGATCAACCTGAAGTCGGTATTCCAGTGGGATGGCGGCCGCATCAGCCTGTTCTACGATGGTTCGCGTCGCAAGGAATACGACTACATGGACCTGTCCCTGGCCAGCCAGAAGGCGCTGGGCTGGAACTGGGACTACCTGCAGCCGAACTGGGGCGAGGCGGTGCAGATCGCCAACGCCATCTACGGCAAGGGCAGCTATCCGGCCTCGCTGTCCGCGCTGCCGAAGGGCTATGACCTGGGCGACGCGTCTTACTATGCGGGCGGCGGTATCCGCAAGGACAACCTGGTCGGCCTGAACGGCCAGTTCAACATCACCAACAACGCCACGCTCAATCTGGGCACCTATTACCACGACGACCGCGGCGAAGGTCAGTGGACCACGCCGTACCAGGCGTCGTCGCCGGACGTGCCGCTGTCGATGCGCACCACCGACTACGGCCTGGATCGCTACGGCGGAACCGGCTCGTTCAATGTCACCGTGGGCAACAACGATATCGACGTGGGCTTCTGGGCCGAAAACGCCAAGACCAACATCGAGCGCAACTATTTCTATCTGAATGGCGCGTACGACTACCTGAGCAACTTCTACGAGAATGAAGAGCCGTTCCTGCGCGGCTTCTTCCAGCATTACGTCACCAAGACGAGCATGGCGTATGCGCAGGACACCATCCATCTGCTGGATGACCGCTTCACGCTGAACTTCGGCGCCAAGGCGCTGGGCGTCACCGATACGTCCGCTTCGCTGGTGCCCACCACGGCCTTCGCCCAGGGCCGCGTGCGTGCCAGCGACGGCTTCCTGCCGCAGGTCGGCGCCAACTACAAGATCGACGCCTACCAGGAGGTCTATGCCAACTACAGCAAGAACCTCAACGCCTATGGGTTCCTGCCGTTCGCGCAGGCGCAGCAGTCGTTCGACGACAGCAAGAGCTCGCTGAAGCCGGAAGAGTCGCAGACCTTGGAGCTGGGTTATCGCGTGCATGGCGAAACCTTCGAAGCGTCGGCCGATGCCTATTACACGCACTTCACCAATCGCCTGTTGCAGGTGACGCCGTGCGCGGCGGTGCTGACCTGCGCCTCGATCCTCAACAACGTCGGCTCGGTCAAGAGCAAGGGCGTGGACCTGGCCTTCATCTGGCGCCCGATCGATCACCTGCGCTGGCTCAACTCGCTGTCCTACGACAACTCCAAGTACGCGGACAACTATGTGGACGGCGGCATCGTCGACACCGCGGGCAAGTACGTGGTGGGTATTCCCACCTGGATGTTCAGCAGCGACCTGAACTACACCTTCGGTCCGTGGAGCGCCACGCTGGACGGCAAGTACACCGGCCGCCGCTACATCACCTATCTCAACGACTCGCAGGTGCCCAGCTACTGGCTGTTCAATGCCGGCGTGAACTACGACCTGGGCAAGGTCTCGTTGCTGAAGGACGTGAGCCTGGGCCTCAATGTCACCAACCTGTTCAACAAGCGCTACTTCTCCACCACCGGCACCAATGGCTACGTCGTGTCCGATCCGAACGGTTACAACCAGACGCTGATGGCCGGTGCGCCGCGCCAGGTGTTCTTCAACATCAACGTGAAGCTCTGATCGCTCCGCGCCTCTCCCGGTTCACGGGGGAGGCTGGGAGGGGTGCTACCCCGCCAATGCGCCTCACCCTTTTTGGCCCTCCCCGTCATGGGGAGGGTTTTTTTGTGCGTCGCATGCATTCACTCCCGAACAGCCCGCCCGGAACTGGCTCTAAGATGGACTCCGCTTCGCACGACAGGGGACGTCCAGCCATGCCTGTTTCAAACACCATCGTCGAACGACGATCGCTTCGCCTTGGGGATCTCGCCATCGCCCTGGCGGCGCTCGGCGCCATCCTTGGCTCCGCGTTGGGAGCCCCACAGGCCATCGATGGCTGGCATGGGCTGCACTGGGTCTGCAAGCCGCTGGCCACGGTGCTGATCCTGTGCGTGGCCTGGCGCAGCGAGCCGGCGATATCCACACGCTACCGGCGCTGGATCGCCATCGGCATGCTTTTCTCGCTGGCCGGCGACATCTTCCTGATGCTGCCCATGGACGCGTTTGTGCCTGGCCTGGTGGCGTTCCTGTTCGGGCACGCCTGTTTCATACGGGCGCTGCTGGACGACACCCGCTTCGCGGCGCGTCCGCTGGCGCTGCTGGCTTGCCTGGCCTATGGCGGCTTGAACCTGTGGGCGCTATGGCCCTCGCTGCCGGTGGCGCTGCATGTGCCGGTGGTGGTCTATGTGGCGGTGCTGGCGACCATGGGCGGGCAGGCGACGGCCCGCGCCTGGTGGCATGCACGCGACGAGCTGGCCGGCCCTGCGCAATGGGCGGCGGCAGGTGCGCTGTTGTTCATGCTCAGCGATACACTGTTGGCCTGGAACCGGTTCCACGTTGCCATTCCGCTGTCGGCGCTGTGGATACTGGCAACCTACTATGCGGCGCTGTGGTGCCTGGCGCGTTCGGTCCAACGGGCGGAAAAACACACGTGAACATGCAGGAAATCATCATTACCTGGGCGACGCCGGTGTTCTTCGTGCTGATCGCACTGGAACTGCTGGTGGCCAAGCTGCGCGGGCGCGCCGTGTATCACAGCAGCGATGCCATCAACAGCCTCGCGCTGGGCGTGATCTCGCAGATCGTGGCGGTATTCAGCAAGCTGCTTACCCTGGGCATCTACGCCTGGTGCGTGCAGCATTTCGCCCTGTTCTCGCTGCCGACCAGCAGCGTGTGGGTGTGGGTCAGTGCGCTGCTGGTCTACGACTTCTGCTACTACTGGCTGCATCGCTGCGGGCATGAAGTAAATGTGCTGTGGGCCGCGCACGTGGTGCATCACCAGAGCGAGGACTACAACCTCACCACCGCGCTGCGCCAGACCGGCAGCGGCGTGCTGCTGGGCTGGCTGTTCTACCTGCCGATGGCCATCCTGGGCTATCCGCTGGAAGTGTTCGTGGTGGTGGCGTTGATCGACCTGCTGTACCAGTTCTGGGTGCACACCGAACTGGTCGGCCGGCTGGGCTGGTTCGACCGTGTGTTCTGCTCGCCGTCCAACCATCGCGCGCATCACGCGGTGAACGACAAGTACCTGGACCGCAACTACGGCGGCATCCTCATCCTGTGGGATCGCCTGTTCGGCACCTTCATCGAGGAGGACGACAGCGATCCGCCGGTGTTCGGCACGCGCTCGCCGTTGCGCAGCTGGAATCCGCTATGGGCCAATGCCGAGGTGTACTGGGCCACGCTCAAGGACGCCTGGCATGCGCGGCGCTGGCGCGACAAGCTGCTGATCTGGGTGAAGCCGCCCGGCTGGCGGCCGGCCGATGTGGCGGCACGCTTCCCCAAGCCCGAGTTCGACATCCGCCGCGAACGTTTCCTGCCCACGCTTTCGCGTGGACTCACCGCCTACAGCCTGGTGCAGTTCGCCCTGTTGCTGGCGATGGGTGTGCATTTCCTGGATCTGGCCAAGCACCTGCCGGCCCTTTCGCTGGTCGGCTACGCCGTATTCCTGGTGCTTAGCCTCACCGTACTCGGTGCGCTAACCGAAGGCCGCCGTAGCGGCTTCGCCCTCGAACTGGCGCGACTGCTGGTGACCGCCGCCATCCCGTTGCTGAGCGGCGGCTGGTTCGGCGTGGCGCACCTGGACATCGTCGTGATCGGCCTGTTCCTGGCGATAGCGGTGGTGAGCGCGCTAGTGCTGGGCTGGCTGGCCCTCTCCGCGCACAGTGAGGCGGGCAACGGCAAAGCCATCCCCGGCTAGGGGCCGCGCAGCTGCAGCATGGCAGCGGCGGATGCATTCGCTATGATCGCGGCTCGTTTCTCGGGAATGAGCCGATGGGTTTCTTGAACAAGTTGGTGCGCCACAAGCCGGTGGAGCTGTTGCAGGCGGAAGCCGGCAAGCGTGGGGATTTCCGGCGTGTGCTGGGGTTGTGGCAGCTCACCGCGATCGGCATCGGCGGCATTATCGGCGTGGGTGTGTTTGTGCTGGCGGGCCAGCAGGCGGCGCTCAATGCCGGCCCGGCCGTGGCCTTGTCGTTTCTGATTGCAGGTATCGCCAGCGCGGCGGCGGCGCTTTGCTACGCCGAGTTCGCCGGCCTCATTCCGGTCACCGGCAGCGCCTACACCTACGGCTATGCCGTGCTTGGCGAACTGGCCGCGTGGCTGATCGGCTGGGATTTGCTGCTCGAATACGCGCTGATCGTGGCGGTGGTGGCGATTGGCTGGTCCGGCTATGTGCAATCGGCCCTGGCCAGCATGGGCCTGGAGCTGCCGGTGTGGGCGCGAGGGGCCATTGGCACCGGCGAAGGCCATGTGTTCAACGTGGTCGCTGCGCTGGTGACGCTGGGCGTGTCGGCGCTGCTGATCTTCCGCACCGAATGGGGCGCGCGCTTCAACACGCTGGTGGTGGCGATCAAGGTGGCGGCGGTGGCGCTGGTGATCGGCGTCGGCGTGTTCTACGTCAATCCGGCCAACTGGGTGCCGTTTATTCCCGCGCGCGTGATCGGCCCCGACGGCGTGGGCCATTTCGGTTTCCAGGGCGTGGCTTCCGCGGCTGCCGTGGTGTTCTTCGCGGTGTTCGGCTACGACACGCTGACCACGGCCGCGGAGGAGTCGAAGAATCCGCAGCGCGATCTGCCGCGCGCCGTGCTGCTGTCGCTGGGCATTTCCATGGCGATGTATCTGGCCGTGTCGCTGGTGCTCACCGGCATTGCCCACTACACCACGCTCAAGACCGATGCGCCGGTGGCCGATGCCTTCAAGGGGTTGGGGCTGCACTGGGTGGCGCTGACGGTTTCGGTCTCGGCGGTGTTTGGCCTGATCAGCGTGCTGTTTGCGTTCATGCTGGGCGCCACCCGCATCTGGTTCGCGCTCTCGCGTGATGGCCTGCTGCCGGGCTGGTTCGCCAAGGTGCATCCGCGCTACGGTACGCCGCACCGGCCCACCATCGCGCTGGGCGCATTCACCGCGCTGGTGGCGGGCCTGCTGCCCATCGAGGAAGTGGCCAAGCTGGTGAATATCGGCGTGCTGTCGGCCTTCATCGTGATCTGCACGTCGGTGATCATCCTGCGCAAGCGCAAGCCCGACCTGCATCGCAACTTCCGCACGCCGCTGGTGCCGCTGATCCCGCTGGTCGGCATCGCGTTCTCGCTGTGGCTGCTCTCCGAGCTGCCGGCGATCACCTGGGAAGTGTTCCTGATCTGGGTGAGCCTGGGCCTGCTGATCTACTTCAGCTATGGCATGCACCACAGCAAGCTGGAGAAGTTGCCGGGCTGATGCCTGGCGACGGCGCACAAAAAACGGCCGCTTTCGCGGCCGTTTTTCTGTCTGCCGTCCAAGCGTTGCTTAGAAGCGCACTTCCACCGAGGCCGAGTAGGCGGCGATGTTGGTGTTGGCCTGCGACTCGCTGGAGCCGGCGCGGCCGTACTTCACGTGGTAGTTGTCGTAGTTCAGCGCCAGGCTGACGTTCTTGGTCACGTCGTAGCCCACGCCGGCACCGGCGTACCAGCCGTTGTTCCAGCTGTTCTGCGACACGCTCACGTCGCCCACGGTCAGGCCGGCCTTGGTGCGCGAACGCAGGTAGCCGCCGTGACCGGTGACGTACCAGTTGTTGTAGAAGTTGTACTTGGCGGTGACGCCGATCTGGCCGACGCGCGGCTTGGCATAGGCGCTGGCGAAGTCATAGTCGTCCTTGGCCTTGCCCAGGTAGGCGTAGCCGATTTCGGCACCGACGATGCCGTTCCAGCGCCAGCCGAAGCGCACGTTCTGGAACACGTCGGACTTGTCCGAGATGCCACCGACGCGGTAGTTGCTCTGGCCGAGATTGCCGGCGACGAAGAAGTTGTCGAGCTGGTTGCTCTCGTCGGCCTTGGCGGCGAACGGCGAAACAGCAGCGACGGCCAAAGCGGCCGCAATCAGAGTCTTGTTCATGGAATGCTCCATCTTTTTTTGTGGTACCGCCACGGCATTTGGGGAGTGGCGTGGCGGCCCGCGTGGGGATCGCGGTAACAAAAGGATAATGTTTTTTTGCTAGATGACACCCCCTTCGGGGTTCTGCGGATGGGCGAGGTTCAGCCATCGCCATGACCTCTGGCAGGGGGTGCGGTGCGTCGACGCAGACTAGGATCGGAGGTTCAGTTTCCGTGCAGGCATGCTGTTCCGGCGCGGATTTTTCATAGGAGAACCTCTTGAAAGCTACGCGTCTCGCCTCCGCCATCCTCGCTTCCGCCCTTGGGTTTGGCAGCTTCGCCGTGCTCGCCGATGTGGCTACGCCGCAGGACGTTCCGTTCAACGGCACGCTGAAGATCAACGTCGACGCCACCGATCTGGCCCATCGCGTGTTTCGCGTGCACGAGTCGGTGCCGGCGCAGCCGGGTCCGCTGACGCTGCTGTATCCGCAGTGGTTGCCGGGCAATCATTCGCCGACCGGCTCGATCGACAAGCTGGCGGGCCTGGTGGTGAAGGCGAACGGCAAGACGCTGGCGTGGAAGCGCGATCCGCTCAACGTATATGCCTTCCATGTCGACGTGCCCGAGGGCGCCAGCAGCGTGGAGGTGGAGTTCCAGTTCCTTTCCGCGCAGGACACGCGCCAGGGTCGCGTGGTGATGACGCCGGAGATGCTCAACCTGCAGTGGAACTCGGTGTCGCTGTACCCGGCGGGCTACTTCGCCAGCCGCATCAAGGCCGAAACCACGGTGACGTTCCCCGCCGGCTGGCAGTTCGGCAGCGCGCTGGAGCTGGCCTCGCGCGACGGCGACACCGTGCATTTCAAGCCGATCGACTATGACGACCTGGTCGATTCGCCGATCTATGCGGGCAAGTACTTCAAGCGCGTGGACCTTGATCCGGGGGCGAAGACGCCGGTATTCCTCAACATCGTCGCCGATGATCCGAAGTACCTGGAGATCAAGCCCGAGCAGCTGAAGCTGCATCAGAACCTGGTGCAGCAGATGTACAAGCTGTACGGCGCGCATCACTACGACCACTACGATTTCCTGTTCTCGCTCAGCGACAAGATGTCGGGCAATGGCCTGGAGCATCATCGTTCCAGCGAAAACGGCGTGAGCCCCGGCTACTTCACCGAGTGGGACAAGAGCCTGGTCATGCGCGACCTGTTGCCGCACGAATTCAACCATTCGTGGGACGGCAAGTATCGTCGCGGCGCGGACCTGTCCACGCCCAACTTCAATGTGCCGATGCAGGACAGCCTGCTGTGGGTGTACGAAGGCCAGACGCAGTTCTGGGGCTACGTGATGGCCGCCCGCTCGGGCCTGTGGAAGCCGGACGAGGCACGCGACATGCTGGCGCTGGTGGCCGCCACCTACGACAAGGGCCGGCCGGGCCTGCAGCAGTGGCGCAACATCCAGGACACCACCAACGACCCGATCATCGCCATGCGTCGCCCGTTGCCGTATCGCAACTACCAGATGAGCGAGGACTATTATTCCGGCGGCCAGATGATCTGGCTGGATGTCGACGGCAAGCTGCGCGACCTCACCGGCAACAAGCGCTCCATCGACGATTTCGCCAAGGCCTTCTTCGGCGTGGAGAACGGCAAGTGGGACGTCAACACCTATACCTTCGAGGATGTGGTCAAGACGCTCAACGACGTCGCGCCGTTTGACTGGGCCAGCTACCTGCGCGAGCGCCTGGATGGCCATGGTCCGCTGATCGGCGGCTTCGAGGCCAATGGCTGGAAGCTGGTGTACGACGACAAGCCCTCGGCAGCGGCCAAGGCCGTGGAAGCCCGCCTGGGCGGCGCCAACCTCACCTATTCGCTGGGTGTGTCGCTGGGCAAGGGCGGCGATATCGCCGACGTGCTGTGGGACGGTCCCGCGTTCAAGGCCGGGTTGTCGCCGGGCATGAAGATCATCGCGGTGAACGGCATCGAATACTCCAGCGATACCATCAAGGACGCCGTGACCGCCTCGGCGAAGGACAAGAACCAGCCGATCGAGCTGCTGGTGAAGAACTTCGACGAGTACAAGACGCTGCGCATCGATTACCACGATGGCTTGAAATACCCGCACCTGGAGCGCATCGAAGGCAAGCCGGACCGCTTGTCGGAGCTGCTCAAGGCGCGTTGATCTTCATCGGGTTTCCCGCTCCCCTTGGGGGAGCGGGCGGGGTGAGAGTGGCCGGCTTGCGGCAAGACCAGATCATGCATGGTTCTATGGACGGCTTCCCGCAAGCCCCATCCCTCTCCCGCCCCCAACTCCGCTATACTGCGCCTCCGCCGTGTGTCACGGGCTTTGTCCCTGACCCGCGTGCCGACGCTCATGCGCCCGTAGCTCAGCCGGATAGAGTAGTGGCTTCCGAAGCCATTGGTCGGGGGTTCGAATCCCTCCGGGCGCGCCAATTGATAGCCCATCGTAATCTTGGTGCATCCAGAAACCCCGGCTTTTCCGGGGTTTTTTGTGGCCTTTTATCCAGGACCGTTCGCGATGGTCTATTGAAATCCAGCCTCTTCGGGGGCTTCGGACGGCGCGGAGTTTGGCATTGGCGGCGGAGCGGCTTCCGCTCCGGGCTGCGATGGCTTCCTGCGACGCGCCACGGCGCGCGATGGCCAGGACATGGATTGGCGCGTCTATCGACGATCCTTCAGCAGCGAAGGCTCAATGGCACGCCCGTTGGCGCCATGCCCGCGACTTTCGTTGCGCCCATCATCAGCAAGGCGCCGTGACACCTGTTCGACGTGGGTGCGTCCCAGCGTAATGTTCTTGCTGGCGCGGACCTCCCGGTTGGAAAACGTCCATATCTCGCCGGTCGACGTGATGAACACCGTCCAGTACAGGTCGGATTCGGGGCCATAGTCGATCAGGAACTGGGCAAAGCCTTCCCCTTTTGGCGTCAGCATCGGCAGTGGTGGATTGAGTTGCAGCATGATGTCTCCTTGTCGTGCATGCGATGGCCCAGATGCACGTGGAAATGCATGTGATGTTGCGCATGATCCGCGCTTTTCCACACGCTGATCTCTTCGTCGGGAAACGCCATCTCGATGGATCGCACGACTCGCCCGACGGTGAATACCAGAGCATCGATAGTGGCCTCGTCCATGTCACGAATCCGACGAAAGTGGTTTCGCGGCATGACCAGGAAATGGCCATGATGCGGCGACCCCGGGTCGATGAGCGTCATCGTCCGATCGTCCATCGCCACGACATTCCGGTTCGATGCATCCGCTCCGATCATGCAGAACGTGCATGTGCGATTCATGGCCAGCCCGTTTTCCTGGCTAAGGGACCATGCCACGCATGCTTTCGAGTCCGCATGGGCAGGGCATGCCGAAGGCTTTCAGAACACATGGCCGAACAGATAAATCAGGATCAACAGTCCGGCGGGTACGCCCAGCAACCACGCGAGGAAATACTTGCGCATTGGTGTCTCCTTGGAGTCGGGGAAGGCGGCACGGCGGCCGCCTTCCGCCGTGTCGATTACAGGCTGCGGTCGAATTCCTTGATCTGCTTTTCCGCTTCGTCCTTGGCGATGCCGTAGTGCTCCTGTAGCTTGCCGGCGAGGTACTCGCGGTTGCCGTCGGCCACCTTGAGGTCGTCGTCGGTCAACTTGCCCCACTTTTCCTTGAGCTTGCCGGTGATCTGCTTCCACTGGCCCTTGATCTTGTCATCGTTCATGGTTGGCCTCCGCTTTGGTTGATCGAAAAAACGTCTGGTGAATGGTCCGCCGCTAGCCCTTCGCTTTGAGGCCGGACGAATCGACCCTCTTCACGCCCTTTACGCTCTGCGCCGCGGCGACTGCCTTCCTGACTGCGATGTCATCGTCGAGCACGCCAGTCAACGTGACTACGCCGTTGACCGTGGTGACCGAAACATCGGTGCTGCTGATCCCTTTGGTGGCGGCCAGTTCGCTCTTTACCTTGGCAGTGATCCATGTGTCGGCGACGGGCTTGCTGGAATCAGTGGCATGGCTGTCGACAGGTGTGTCCTGAGCGGTTGCTGCTTGCGCTACTCCCGAACTTGCGACCGTGCTTCCCAGCGAGAGGAATGCGGCAAGGGCAAGTGTGGGCAGGGTGATCGGTGATTTCACGTCAATCTCCTTATGTTTGGCCTGGGAATGGGCCGCGTGCCACGGCCTCAGCCTTTGTGTGGAGAATGCTTTTCCGTGTCGCGCTGGCCTTCACGCCCCGGCTGGGCCGGCGAGTGCTTGTCGGGCGCGTGCTTGTTGTCGCCATGTTGCGGATCGTTCGGCTGACGCTCAGGCGAACGCTGCGGAGTGGGTTTCTGCGTCGTGTTCATCTGCGATCTCCAATAGGGGGTAATCCCACCGCATCGCGGTGGTGGATGCAGGCTACGAAGCAGGGTGAAGGCCGCACAGAGAACGTTGTACTAGTCGAACTGGTATTTTTAGGTGGCCGTCAGGAATGGCTTGACGAGGCCTTTGTCGAAGGTGGCAAATAGGGCGGTGCATCTACCCGGAGGGGATATGAACGCAACAACTGCCAAGCCTCCCGTGGATCGCCGGCAATTGCAGCAGATCATCGCGGGCCTCACCGAAGGCATCCTGCTCATCGATCCGGACCGCTCGATCGCCTGGGCGAACGACACCGCGCTGGCCATACACGGATGTGCGCAGTTGGACGAGCTGGGCGCCAATGCCGCGCAATACCGGAAGAAGTTCGTGCTGACATACCGCAACAACCACCGGCTGGCGGCGAAGCAATATCCGATCGAGCGGGTTCTTGCTGGCGAGCAGCTTCGCGATGTAGTCGTTGAAGTGCGCCGGGTGGACGATGAGGATTTCCACCGAGTGCACCAGGTCCGCAGCCTGATCCTGACCGACGCGGCGGGCGCCGTCGAATCCCTGGTGCTGGTCATCCAGGATGTCACCAAGCGGTTCAGCGCCGAAGAGCGCTTCGAGAAGGCCTTCAGCGCGAATCCCGCACCGGCCTTGATCTGTCGACTGTCGGACCTGCGCTACATCAAGGTCAACCAGGGCTTCCTGGAGATGACCGGCTATGAGCGCGATGCGATCATCGAGCGTTCGACCTACGAGGTGGACGTGCTGGAGAAGGCGGAGAATCGCGACGAGGCAATACAGAATCTCAAGGAGGGGCGCACCATCGGGCAGAGGGAAGCCGTACTCCGCTTGCCCAGCGGTGACGGCAAGTTTGTCATCGTGGCTGGCCAGCCTATCGAGGTCAGCGAAGAGGATTGCATGCTGTTTACCTTCATCGACCTGGAGGCCCGCAAGAAAGCCGAGGTCTCGCTGGGGCAGAGCGAGGAGCGCTTTTCCAAGGCATTCCGATTGGCTCCGATGCCGATGATGGTATGCGCGCTGCCCGAGCTGCGCCTGATCGAGGTCAACGCGGCGTTTGTGGCGGCGACGGGCTACGCGGCCGAGGACATCCTCGGAAAAACCACCTCGGACATCGGCTTGTGGAAGGACGCGAAGGCCTATCGCGAATTTCGGAGCAGGTTGGATACGCAGCAGGATATACGCAACTTCGACATTCCCCTGCGTACCCGTGAGGGAGCCATCATCGACTGCCTGCTCTCGACCGAGGCCGTCAAGATCCAGGACGAAACCTGCGCCCTGTGCGTCATTCAGGACATCACCGAACGCAAGCGCTCGGAACTGGATCTGATCGCCGCCATCGAGGCGGTCATGCAGGACACCTCCTGGTTCGGCCGCACCGTGATGGAAAAACTTGCACAGATCCGGCATCCCCACGACGGAGGCAAGTCCCAGGGCGAACTCGGCAGCCTGACGCCGCGCGAAAAGGAAGTGCTGGGCCTGATATGCAAGGGCCATAGCGATGCCGACATCGCGGCCATACTCAAGCTTTCGCGCAACACCGTGCGCAATCACGTTTCCACCTTGTACGGCAAGATCGGCGTCAATCGACGCAGTGCGGCGGTTGTCTGGGGGCGCGAGCGCGGCGTGATCAGCTACTGAGGGTAGAGCCGCCCAAACTACCGCCTTGAAGCGGTCGAATTTCCGATCCACTTCGTTGCATGCCGCGGGTTTTCGATAGAGACCTGATTCGGGTGTGACTGCAATCTTGCCTGCAGGCCGTCGGAAAACACGCTCTTGGGGATGTTCAACGGCTCACCGCGTGATGCGTACTTGAACCTTCGTGAGTTCGAAACCCTTGAGGACGCCAGGCAAAAGGTTGACGCTTGGCAGCAGGGTTACTAGTGAGGGGCGTCACTTGGCCGGTTTTGCGCGTAGTGCCGGCCAAAGGGACCGGTACCGCACCTCTTCTTCAACGGGCAACGGAGGGCATATGAAGAATCCATCAAAATTATGCTGGCTTGTGGCAGCTATGGCCTTAATGTCGGCTCCTGGGCTGACGTTATCCATGGACGCTAAAAGCGATGCCAATCTGTTTAGCTCGGATGAGCGTCTGATTGATTATTTGACGCATGATGACGTGGTGCTATCGCGGGTGGTCAGTGCATGTTCGAATGCCAAGATTTCGCGATCGCGGAAAGGCAGTCCCATGTGGTTTTCCTTCACCGCGGATTGTGATGTTCGCAACCCCGCGGAAGAGGATCTGGATTGCCCGACGTATAGAGTCGAAGCGCGTGGCACCGTTGATACGCCGTCTCATGCAACGGTACGTCGAACGACCCTGCAGCTGGTATGCGGCGGTAACTGAAAGCGCGTCGGCCATAGACAGCTTACGCCAAGCTTTTTTGATCGATTCCAAGGGACGGACTGGTCCGCGAGCGAGTTGTTTTCGCGGCGCGGTGATCCTTGCCGATCGCTCCTCCCGCCGCCGCGCGCGGCCCGACCCAGGCGCCTGTCGTTGCACGCGCTGGCATGGCCCACCTATATTAGAAACGGCTGAACATGCGAGCGCGATGTGACGCGCTCCATGCCCCCTGGATGCGTTCCATTTTCGACGGCGACCTGATCGTGGTCCTCGTAACGGCTAGCGGTGTGCATGGACACAAACGATACGAAGTGAGCTGATGAAACGACCTGATGTGAAGGCCTTTTTCGACGAGTCGACCAACACTTTCAGCTATGTGGTGTGGGACCCCGCATCGCGACAGGCGGCCGTGATCGACAGCGTGCTGGATTACGACGCGGCGTCCGGGCGCACCCGCCATGATGCTGCCGATGCCATCATCGCCTTTGTCGTGGCGCAAGCGCTGGAAGTGGCATGGGTGATCGACACCCATGTGCATGCCGATCACCTGTCCGCTTCGCCGTACGTGCGGTCGCGCCTCGGTGGCCGGCTGGGCATTGGCGAGCATATCCGCAGCGTGCAGCAGACCTTCGGCAAGCTGTTCAACGCCGAGGACGGTTTTGCGCACGATGGCAGTCAGTTCGATCACCTGTTCAAGGATGGCGAGAGCTATCGCCTGGGTGAGATCGATGCCGTGGCCTGGCATACGCCGGGGCACACACCAGCCTGCATGACGCATGTGATCGGTGATGCGGCGTTTGTCGGTGACACCTTGTTCATGCCGGACTATGGCACCGCGCGCTGCGATTTTCCCGGCGGCGACGCTCACCAGCTCTACCATTCCATCCGCCGTATCTTCGCCTTGCCCGATGCTACGCGCATGTTCCTGTGCCATGACTACAAGGCGCCGGGACGCGAGGTGTACGCGCACGAAACCACGGTGGGCGAGCAGCGGCGCGCCAATATCCATGTGCACGAGGGTGTCAGTGAGGAAGCCTTTGTCACCCTGCGGCGGGCACGCGATGCCACGCTGGCCATGCCACGCCTGTTGCTGCCCTCGGTGCAGGTGAACATGCGTGCGGGACAGCTGCCACCGGCGGAGGACAACGGCGTGAGCTATCTCAAGATTCCACTCAACGCCTTGTGATCCCATTGCCCGTGGTTTGAGCCGTTACGTGTGTGGCAACACAAGTGTCGCGCGCTCCTGCATGGCATGAGCCTTCCGGACCCGCCCCCCGCAGGGAGCGGGCTTCGAAGGGAATCAGTGATGACGAATCTGTTTTTCGAAGGCCTTGACCTGCTTGTCGGCTTCGTCGCGGGCCATGCCATAGCGTTCCTGCAGCTTGCCCGAAAGGTATTCCGAGTTGCCCTCGGCCACTTTCAGGTCGTCATCGGTGAGCTTGCCCCAATGCTGTTTGATCTGGCCGCTGAGCTGCTTCCACTGGCCCTGGATGGTGTCTTGATTCATGGCGATACCTCGTTGGGGTTGGATGGACGCAATGCGCATTGCGGGGTCGATTCGAGCAATGATGGAGTTAAGAGTCCGTGCCCTGCGCGTTGCGGGTCGTCGGTTCGGTTCATCGGCGTATGAGGGAGGCCTGATACGGCGTTCGCGTTGCGTCGACATGGATGATGCGTGGATGAAGGACGGCGGGGCTGCGCGTCACAGGGTCGCGTGGCGGCCCTCGCACCAATGGTGTCTACTGGCAACGTCCGGCACATGGCCGGACGCTCAACATCACGGAGGGTCGCAATATGAGTTCCATTCTGCAGCAGGGGGTTGGCCGCACAGGCTGGCTGCTGGTGATCTACGGTGTGATCTCGGTGTTGTTCGGACTCAGTGCGCTGATATGGCCAGGCAGCACGGTGGTGGCGCTGGCCTGGGCCTTCGGCATCATGGCGCTGGCGGAGGGCATCGCCAGCGTGTTCGCCCTGCTCCAGCGTCACGTGGCGATCTCGCGCGGCTGGCTGGTGTTGTACGCGCTGGCGTCGATCGTCTTTGGCCTGGTGGCGATCGCGCATCCGCTGGCGGTAGCCGATGTGTTGCTGCTGTTCCTCGCCGCATGGCTGATCGTGGCGGGCATCTACCGCGTCGTGTTCGCCATTCGCGTGCGCAAGGAGATCCAGGGCGAGTGGATGATCGCGCTCAGTGGCGTGCTGGCCATCGTGCTCGGGGTATTGCTGGTGGCCTATCCCGTTGCTGGCCTGCTTACCCTGGCCATCTGGATCGGCGCGGCGGCCCTCGTCTACGGCGTGCTGCAGCTTGTCGCCGGCATAAGGATGCATCGCTGGAAGGCGTCGCTCTGACAGCACGTCCCAGCGGATGTGGCACAAGGAAAAGGCGCCCATAGGCGTCTTTTCCTTGACCACGTGACATAGCGCGGTGACTCAGCCACGCACTTCGAAGTTCTCACTGGCGACGGTCTTGCCGTTGAGCGAGATCACCACCTTGTACCTGCCAATCGGCCAGGCATTCGGGTTGGACACCTTGAACGTGGTCACGGCAGGTCCATCCGTGGCGATGGATTCGGTGGTGCTGCTGAATGGCTGGTCCTTGCCGTCCTCATAGCTCCACTTCGCGTTGAGCGTGGCGTTGTCGGTGCGGCCGGTGGTGGCGACACTGGCGTAGATGGCCTTGTCGTCCGGTGCGAAGTGCCGCTGTTCCTTGCTGATGGCGTGCGAACCGTCCAGCTCGTTGCCGATGGTGACGGCGGCGACGGTGATGTCCGCCGGCGGCGGGACACTGGCCGATTTGCCGGACGAGGCGGCTGGCGCCGGCGGCGTGGTTGCCGGTGCTGGCGTGCTGGCAGGCGACATCGGCGCGGTGGTGGCCGCTGGCGCGGGCGCCATTGGCTGCCCTGGCGCGCTGGTGGCGGGTGCGGTGGGCGTGGTGTTGGATTCCTGCTCGTTCTTGCCGCATGCGCTGAGCATCAGCATGCCGGCAAGGGTCGCGCAGGCCAAGGCGGTATGGCGTAGCTGGACTTTCATGACTGACTCCGTGGCTGGTGGCATACACACACACCCGACCGGCTGAGCCGAAACGCCGGGTGCCCGGATAACGGGGACACTAGTCCCCCGGGACTGAAGCCTCGATTACCGGGTCTTTCTGGCGGTACACCCTCTTCGCGCCCTGGCCCACGGCATAGCGCCTACTGCCGTGCGCCGCGCGGATTGGGCGGAGTCTCCATCGTCGTGCTGCGATAGGGATTGATGTCCAGGCCGCCGCGGCGGGTGTAGCGGGCGTAGACGCTCAACTGCTCGGGCCGGCAGCGCTGCATGACATCCACGAAGATGCGCTCCACGCACTGCTCGTGGAATTCGTTGTGGTTGCGGAACGACACCAGGTAACGCAGCAGGCCCGCCTGATCGATGGGCGCGCCGCGATAACGGATCTGCACGCTGCCCCAGTCCGGCTGGCCGGTGACCGGGCAGTTGGAGCGCAGCAGGTTCGAGACCAGCGCTTCCTCGATCACCGGCACGTCGGCATCTGCCCGCAGATAGTCCGCCCGCGGCGGGCCGTAGTCATCGATATCCAGCACCTGCAGGTCGATCAGTTGGCCTTCCAGGTCGGTTACGGCGTGGCCGCGCGCCTGTGCATCGCTCAATGCGACTTCGACGGGGGCGCCTGCGGCGGCGGACAGGTCACGCGCCAGCGTGGCGGTCAGGGCTGACGCATCCGCCATGCGCTCCTGCGAAAAGCCGTTGAGGTAAAGCTTGAACGACTTGGACTCGATGATGTTGGGCGATGCGGCCGGCACGCGGAACTCGGCCAGTGCCACCACCGGCTTGCCGCGGCTGTCCAGCCAGGACAGCTCGTAAGCATTCCAGACGTCCACGCCATGGAAGGGCAGGGGCTCGGATACACCGATTTCCCCGCGCTTGGCCGCACGGGGAATGGGAAACAGCAGGCCAGGGTCGTAGCGGTCGGCGTAGGCCGTGGTCTTGCCGAGAGGGGAATGTTCGGGAGTGCTCATGCCGGCATTGTAGCGCCCGCGCCTTGCCGGCTTCGAACGAACTTGCGCGGGCCCGTGACGCGACCATGACGACTGGCCCGGTTTGTCCCGGCCGCGCACTCCCTATAGTGTCTGTTGAGATCCTGGGGACCTGAAGGAAGTCGATTGATGAAGAACCACGTCGTGGCCCGCCGTGTTGCAGCGGGCCTGCTAGTGGCCGGCACCTTGTGTGCGCCGGCTTTCGCCAACGGCACGGAGGCCGGTTTCGATCCGCAGGCGCTGTTTGCGCCGCTTTCGCTGCCCGACGCCGCCAATGCCTTCCGCGATGGTGCCGGCAAGCCCGGCCCGCAGTTCTGGCAGAACCGCGTGGACTACGCCATCCAGGCCAACATCGACCCCGCCACGCATACGCTGCGAGGCGACGAAACCATCACCTATACCAACCATAGCCCCGACGCGCTCGACGTGTTGTGGGTGCAGCTGGACCAGAACATCTACCGCCACGATTCGCGCGGTGCGCTATCCGAGCGGCATGCGCGCACGGAATTCACCGACGGCTACCAGCTGGACGCGGTGGAAGTGGACGGCAAGCCCGTGCATTTCCTTGTCGACGACACCCGCATGCGCGTGGACCTGCCGCAAGCGCTGGCTGGCGGCGGCAAGCAGCTGAAGCTGCGCATCCGCTATCACTACACGGTGCCCGGCACCTGGGGTGGTCGCACCGCGGTGACGCCGACCAGGAACGGCGACATCTACGAGATCGCACAATGGTTTCCGCGCATGGCCGTGTACGACGACCTGCGCGGCTGGGACACGCTGCCGTACCTGGGCCAGGAGTTCTATCTGGAGTACGGCGACATCGACTATGCCGTCACCGTGCCGTGGAACTACATCGTGGCCGGTTCGGGCGAGCTGACCAATCCCGGCGAGGTGCTCACCGCTACTCAGCAGAAGCGATTGGCGCAGGCTGCGCAGAGCGACGCCACGGTGACGATCCGCTCGCCGCAGGAAGTGAACGATCCGACCAGTCACCCACGGCAGAGCGGCACGCAGACCTGGCGCTTCCACATGGAACACACCCGCGACGTGGCGTTCGCCGCCTCGCCCGCGTTCGTATGGGACGCCGCGCGCATCAACCTGCCGGAAGGCAAGCATGCGCTGGCCATGTCGGTGTATCCGGTCGAGGGCGTGGGCAAGGACAAGTGGAACCGCTCCACCGAATACGTCAAGGGCGCGATCGAGCACTTCTCCTCGACGTGGTATCCGTATCCCTGGCCGGTGGCGGTGAACCTGGGCGGCTATGGCGCGGGCATGGAGTATCCCGGCATCGTGTTCGATGGCTATGACGACCAGGGGCCGATGCTGTTCTGGATCAGCGCGCATGAAATCGGCCACACCTGGTTCCCGATGGTGGTGGGCTCCAACGAGCGGCGCAACGCGTTCATGGACGAAGGCTTCAACACCTTCATCGACGTGTACGCCTCCGATGCGTTCAACCACGGTGAGTTCGCGCCCAAGCGCGACAGCGAATACGCGCCCAAGGGCGGCAACCCGGTGGACGAAATCCTGCCGGTGCTGGCCGATGCGCAGGCACCCACGTTGATGGCGCCGGCTGATTCGGTATCCGAGACATACCGTCATTCGGTGAGCTACTTCAAGGGCGCGTTGGGCCTGGTGCTGCTGCGCGAGCAGATCCTCGGTCCCGAGCGCTTCGACCCGGCTTTCCGCAAGTACATTGCCACCTGGGCCTACCACCATCCCACGCCGTCGGATTTCTTCCGCTTCATGAGCAGCGAAGCGGGCGAGGACCTTTCCTGGTGGTGGCGCGGCTGGTACCTCAACAACTGGCAACTGGACATGGGCATAAGCGCGGCATCGTACGTGGACAACGACCCTGCCAAAGGCATGGCGGTGACGCTCATCAGCAAGCAGAAGCTGGTGATGCCGGCGACGTTGCGCATCGACTTTGCCGACGGCAGCCACCAGGATCTGCGCGTACCGGTGGAAAGCTGGAGCCTGAGCGCGACGCCCAAGCTGGTGGTGCCGACCATCCAGCGCGTCGTCAGGCTCACGCTCGATCCGGATCACAAGCTGCCGGATGCGGATCGCGGCAACAACAGCTTCAAGATGCCGTGATTTGGCTGCTCCCCTTGCTTGCAGGGGGAGCAAGAAGGCCTCGCCCTGCAGGGGATGCCTGCCCGAAACCTAACGACGCGATGATCAAGATGCACCCACGCCCTCGTACGCTGTCACTCGCCGCCCTGCTCGCACTGGGCTTCGTTGCCGCCGCGCAGGCGGGCACCTCCGACGAGATGCGCTGGCAGGCCGAAGCCAAGGCCGTCACCATCACTCGTGACGATTGGGGCATCGCCCATGTGCACGGCAGGAGCGATGCCGATGCGGTGTTCGGCATGGCCTATGCGCAGGCCGAGGACGATTTCAATCGCGTCGAGACCAACTATCTCAATGCGTTGGGGTGGCGGGCGCAGGCGGAAGGCGAGTCGGCGCTATGGTCCGACCTGCGGCAGCGGCTGTTTGTCGACACGGTCGAGTTGAAGCGGCTCTATGCCAACAGCCCCGGCTGGCTGCAAGCGCTGATGAACGCCTGGGCCGATGGCCTCAACAATTACCTCGCCACGCATCCGCAGGTGCATCCGCGCGTGATCACGCACTTCGAGCCGTGGATGGCGCTGAGCTTCAGCGAGGGCAGCATCGGCGGCGATATCGAGCGTGTCTCGCTCAAGGATCTGCAGGCATTCTACGGGCGAGCCGGCGAGCCGGTGGCGTTCGTCGACACGCCGTCGAGCTGGGCGGAGCCCACCGGTTCCAACGGCATCGCCATCGCGCCGAAACTCACGGCGGCGGGTCATGCCTTGTTGCTGATCAATCCGCATACGTCGTTCTTCTTCCGCTCCGAACTGCAGATGACCAGCGATGCCGGTCTCGATGCCTACGGCGCGGTGACCTGGGGCCAGTTCTTCATCTACCAGGGCTTCAATCACCACATCGGCTGGATGCATACCTCGACCACTGCCGATGTCGTCGACGAGTTTGCCGAGACCATCGAGCGCAAGGACGGCGGTTTGTTCTACCGCTACGGCAAGGCGTTGCGCCGGGTGAGCACGCGGCAAGTCAGCATTCCTTACCGTGGCAAGGATGGAGCGATGGCCGAGCGCAGCTTCACCGTCTACGCCACTCATCACGGTCCGGTGGTGCGCGAGAAAGACGGCCGGTGGATCGCCACGGCGCTGATGAACAAGCCGCTGGAGGCGCTGGAGCAGAGCTGGCTGCGCACCAAGGCCAGCGACTTCGCCAGCTTCATGAAGGTGGCGGAGCTGAAGGCCAATTCGTCCAACAACACCCTCTTCGCCGATGACAAGGGCGAGATCGCGTATCTGCATCCGCAATTCATTCCCAGGCGCGACGATCGCTTCGACTACACCAAGCCGGTGGACGGCAGCGACCCAGCCACTGACTGGCAGGGCCTGTTGCCGCTCGATGCGGCGCCGCACCTGCTCAATCCGCCCAACGGCTGGATCATGAACACCAACGACTGGCCCTATTCGGCTGCCGGTGCGTACAGCCCCAGGCGCGAGGACTATCCGCGCTACATGGACAGCGTGGGCGAGAACCCGCGCGGCATACACGCAACGATGGTGCTGAGCGACAAGAAGGATTTCACCAAGGCATCGCTGATCACGGCGGCATTCGACTCGTACCTGCCGGCGTTCGCGCGGCAGATTCCGATCCTGCTCGCCGACTACGACGCCTTGCCCGCCAACGATCCGCTGAAGAAGAAACTCGCGGGCCAGGTCGCCCTGCTGCGCGGCTGGGACTACCGCTGGGGCATCGCCTCGATGCCCACGACGTTGGCGGTGTTCTGGGGTGACATCCTGTGGGACAAGGTCGACAAGTCCGATGTCGCCGAAGGTCTTTCGGTGTACGACATCATGGCGCAGAAGGCGGGTTCCAAGGCGCGCCTGGATGCGCTGGTCGAAGCCTCCGATCGTCTGGAGCAAGACTTCGGCAGCTGGGGCGTGCCGTGGGGCGAGGTGAATCGCTACCAGCGCCTCGATGGCGACATCGTGCAGCCGTTCGACGACGGCAAGCCCAGCATCCCGGTGCCGTTCACGTCGTCACGCTGGGGTTCGCTGGCCTCGTTCGGCGCGCATTGCTGGCCCGGCACCAAGCGCTACTACGGCACCAGCGGCAACAGCTTCGTGGCCGTGGTGGAATTCGGTGACAAGGTGAGTGCCCGCGCCATCAGCGCCGGCGGCGAGAGCGGTCATGCGGATAGCCCGCACTTCCATGACCAGGCCGAACGCTACACCACCGGTCATCTGCGCGCGGTGTATTTCTGGCCGCAGGACCTGCAGGGCCATATCGAGCGCAGCTATCACCCGGATAGCTGATGCTTGACTGCTGGGGGGTTACTTCACCATTTCGGCCAACGGCTTGCCCTTGTCGACCACCCAGGTCGACACGGCCACTCCGCCGTCGCTGCCCGGCGCGGCGGCCAGGCTGTGCACGGCGCCGCGCGGATTGAAAAAGTGGTCGCCCGCCTTGAGCACCTGGTCGGGCTGGCCGCGCGTCTTGAGCACCAAATGGCCGGAGAGCACGTAGCCCGATTCGTCACCCGGATGCGTATGCCAGCCGATCGCCGTGCCAGCCGGTAGTTCGGCGGTGCCGATCACGATTTGCTTGCCGGGCACGCCGCTCTGGTCGTGCTGGTCGAGGATGGTCCGCTTGGGTTGCGCGGTTGGCGGCGCATCCTGCCCATGCGCCACAAAGACCGGGGCAATCACGACAAGGACCGCCGCGACCAGGACCACACGAAGTCGATAGGGCATGGCACTTTCCTCCGCTCACCTTGCGGCAGCGGAGGAATAGTGCCCGGCCGGGCGTGACCCCGGCGCGAAGCCGGGCCTGCCGGCCGCTCAGGGAGACGAGGCGGGCTTGGTTTTGCTCGCGTCGTAGGCCTGCAGCTCGCTGGTCGTCTCGCGCGCGATCCGCTGGATTTCCGGGGTCAGTGTGTTCATCTCGGCCTGCACGGACTTCATGGTCTCCTGCATGACCACCGGTAGCTTGGCGACTACCGCCTGGCCCGAAGGGGATTTGTAGAAGGTCAGCGTGTCATCGATCTCCTTCTGGGAGAACGAGCGGCGATAGATGTCCAGGTACATCGGTTCCATCTTGTCCCATGTCATCGCGCTCACGATCAGGTCGCGCATTTTGACCTCACCGGATTCGACGATCTTGCGCTGCCCGTCATCCAGCGATTTGCCTGCCAGGCCAGACTCCACCGACGACCGCATCATGCCCTCCACCTGCTTCAGGGTGCTGTCGAGCGTGCTATGCATGTGCATCACCTCCATGAGTTCATGCAGTGATGCATCGCTGGGAGGGGTGTCGGCGGCAAACGCCGGGCTAATCAAACACGTGAAGAGCAGGATGCCGGCCAAGCGTGAGCGCATGTTCCAATTCCTTTGGTTGAGCGGTGGCCGCCATCAAGGGTGATGGTGAAGGCGGGTTCGCCGGACACTAAGGCATGGCCCATGTCGATCTCAAGCGCGCCGGTACTGGAAATAAAAAGGCCCCCTTGCGGGGGCCAGTGGGCCGGAATTAAGGGGGGTACCAGCCCGGGGGCGTCGGACATCCGTGGGAACGACCGACTCCGCTAGATTGCCTTAGGCTCCACATGCTTGATGTCGGCGTCTTCCTACATTTGGGTAGGTCGGCGGAGTGCTGTTTGTCAGCCGCAGGGTCACCTGAGGCGCCATCCGGGCCGGTTAGATATTGACCATATGCATCATGGCGCCGGCGTAGCGGGTGCCCGCGGCGACGTCGGGTGGGAACACCGCGTCGATGGCCTTCAGCTCGTCCGCGCTCAAGCGGATGTCGAGCGCGGCGAGGTTTTCGTCCAGGCGGTCGCGACGCTTGGTGCCGGGAATGGCCACCACGTCCTGGCCCTGCGCCAGCACCCAGGCCAGGGCCAGCTGCGCCGGCGTGCAACCCTTGTCGGCCGCCATGGCCTTCACCTGGTCGACCAGCTGCAGGTTGCGGTAGAAGTTTTCGCCCTGGAAACGCGGTGACTGGCGGCGATAGTCATCGGTGTCGAAATCATCCGGGCTGGTGAAGGCGCCGGTGAGGAACCCGCGGCCCAGCGGCGAGTACGCCACCAGGCTGGTGCCCAGGCGGCGGCACGCATCGAGCATGCCGTTTTCCTGCGGGTCGCGCGTCCAGAGGGAAAACTCCACCTGCAACGCGGCGATGGGGTGCACCTTGCTGGCGCGCTCCAGGGTGGCGCCGGAGGCTTCGGACAGGCCCAGGTAACGCACCTTGCCGGCCTTCACCAGCTCGGCCATGGCGCCCACGGTTTCCTCGATTGGCACGCTCGTGTCCACCCGGTGCTGGTAGTACAGGTCCAGATGATCGACGCCAAGGCGCTTGAGGCTGCCCTCGCATGAGGCGCGCACGTACTCGGGGCTGCCGTTCACGCCGCGCTTGGACGGGTCGTTGGGGTCGCGCACGATGCCGAACTTGGTGGCGATGAAGGCCTGCTCGCGACGGCCGCGAAGGGCCTTGCCGACCAGTTCCTCGTTGATGTGGGGGCCGTACATGTCGGCCGTGTCGAGCAGGTTGACGCCGCGTTCCAGCGCATGGTGGATGGTGGCGATGGATTCGGCATCGTCACGGGCGCCGTAGAAGTCGCTCATGCCCATGCAGCCAAGGCCGAGGGCGGAAACGGAAGGGCCATTCTTGCCGAGCTGACGCATTTGCATGGGGATGTCCCGGGTGGCGAAGGTAGTAGTGCATTGTCCGGCATGACGACCTGGTGATAAATGCTCAATAATCGCCATATCCGTTATCAATTTGGCCAACAATTGCCATGGACCGTCTGCACGCCATGCGGGTGTTCACGCGCATCGTCGAGCTGGGCAGTTTCACCCGCGCCGCCGACGACCTCAGCCTGCCGCGCGCCACGCTGACCCATACCATCAAGCGGCTGGAGGAACATGTGGGCGCGCACCTGCTGCAACGGACCACGCGCCGCGTGCGGCCCACCCGGGATGGCGAGGTCTACTACAACCATTGCGTGCGACTGCTGGCCGACCTCGATGCGGTGGAGGCGGATTTCCGCGAGGCCGCCGTGGTGCCCAAGGGCAAGCTGCGCATCGATCTCGCTTCGTCGCTGGCGCGCAATGTGTTGATTCCGGCGCTGCCGGGTTTCTTCGCGCGGTATCCGCAGATCGAACTGGACATCGGCACCAGCGACCGCTTTATCGACCTGGTGCAGGAAGGCGTCGACTGCGTGCTGCGTGCCGGCGAGTTGTCGGACTCCACCATGGTCGGGCGTCGCGTCGCCAGCATGTCGCAGGCCACCGTGGCCAGTGCGGACTATGTGCGCCGGCACGGCGTACCGCAGAGCTTGGCCGACCTGCAAAACGGCCACATGGCGGTGAACTGGGCGTCACCCACGACGCGCCGCACGACGGCGCTGGAATTCATGCTGGGGCGCCGCATGCGCGAACTGATGTTACCGGCCCAGGTAACGGTGAGCGGTACCGAGGCCTATCTCAGTTGCTGCGAAGCGGGCCTGGGCATCGCCCAGTTTCCGCGCTATCGCATTGTCGACGAGCTGGCCAGCGGTCGCCTGGTGGAGTTGTTGCCGAACCTGCCGCCGCCCGCGCTGCCGGTGACCGTGCTGTACCAGTCGCAACGGCAATTGCCGCTGCGACTGCGCGTGTTTATCGATTGGGTGGCGGAGTTGTTGCGCGATCTGCCCTAGGGGGCTGCCGGACCGGGAGACGGCCATGCGCAGCGTTGACGCCGGGGCAACGCCTACCGACGGCAGACTGTGGGTCTTCCAAGCTTTGGAGTGGATGACCATGGTGTCGACCCGTCCTGCCGTCTTGATCGCCGGCGCCGGCCCCACCGGCTTGGCAGCGGCGCTGTTGCTTGCACGTCGCGGCGTGTCCGTGCGCATCATCGATACGGCGCTGCAACCATCGATGTATTCCAAGGCGCTGGCGGTCAACAGCCGCACGCTCGAGGTGTTGCAGGACACTGGCGTATCCGATTGCATCGTGGCCGCAGGCTGGGCCGTGCAAGGGGCCAGCCTGCACCAGCACGATCGCGTGGTGCTGCAGTTCGACCTGCCGACCACGCTGGGTGTGCGCCATGCCATGACGGTGCTGCCGCAGGCGCGCACCGAGGCCATGCTGGCCGAGGCGCTACAGGCGCAGGGCGTCAGCGTGGAGCGTGGCGTCACGCTCAAGACGCTGACCCAGGACGATGCACAGGTGACCGCCACGCTGCAGCATCTGGATGGCCGCGAGGAGCAGGCGCAAAGTGCGTTGCTGTTTGGCGCCGATGGTGCACACAGTGCCGTTCGCGAAGCGCTGGGCCTCGACTTCGCCGGCAGCAACCTGGCGGAGCCCTGGTCGCTGTGGGATCTGCAGTTGCACACGTCGCTCGATCCCTGGCGGGCGCATATCCTGTTCGAGCCGGATGGCTTCGTGTTCGTGTTGCGCCTGCAGGACGATCAGTGGCGCGTGATCGGCAACGGCAATGATCCACTTGCCGCGTTGCGCCGCATCGGCTCGCTGGGCGTGGTGTCCTGGCAGTCGCAGTTTCATATCGGACACCGGGTGGCCGCGCAGGCCGGCGTGGGGCGCGTCGCACTGGGTGGCGATGCCGCGCATATCCACTCTCCCCTTGGCGCCCGCGGCATGAACCTGGGTATCGAGGACGCCTACGTCTATGCCGATTGCGCGGCGGACGCGCTGGCGGGCGACCCGGCGCGGCTGCATGACTACGCGGTATTGCGCCATCAGGTGCACAAGGCGGTGGTGCGACGCATCGGCGCCATCACCCAGTTGGTGCATGGACGTCCGCCCTGGTTGCGCTGGATGCGCGACGAGGTCGTGCCCCTGGCCGGCCATCTGGCGTTCGCGCGGCAGCTGATGCTGCGTACCGTCGGCGGTCTTGACCATCCGTTGAAGACCCGTCCGTAGGCGCATGAAATTGCCGTTGCGTGCCCCTTAAGTCTGCCCGCATCGGGCCGATAAGCGGGAAAGCACTTCATCCGTCCTATGGAATACCACCATCTGCATGACCGGTAACAAGCCTCACTCCAAGGGAAATAGCGTGGACTGGAGCGATCCCCGTCTGCAGTCGCTGCTGCGTCGCACGGAGAACTGGAAGCTCGATAATCGCGGCACCTATGTGCCCAAGAACGTGCAGGTCCACCTCGGCTGGGGCGCCTCGACCGGGCGGCCGGCGATCCTGGTGTGGGAGCGCGATCAGGTGATGATGCTGGAGACACGCTTCCCCATTCCGCTGGGGGAGCAGGTGCGGGTGGATGAGGCACAGGGCGAAAGCCTGCGCAGCGTGTGGGGCATCGTGGCCGAGGGCCGTGAAGGTTTTCGCGCAGAGGACCGCGCCAACGGCGTGCATCTGCACTGGCTGCATCTGCGCTGACGCACTTTTTGCCCCGCTCCCTTCCGGGAGGAAGAGGGCAATCAACCTCATTCCATCCGCGCCACGCCCTTGCGCGGCATCGGCGCTGCCATCGTCCAGGTGGTCAAGGGTGCGCCGGTGGCAATAAGGGGCTCACCGTGGAAGCGGCGGCAGCCGCTCCCATGGGAAGAACATCTCAGGCTGGCAATGCCGGTATCGAGGCCGGCACGCCATTGGAATCGAGCGCCACCATCACGAAACGCCCGGTGGTGCAGATCCGGCGGTCGCCGGTGAGCGGATCTTCGGCAGTCATTTCCACTTCCACCGTCATCGAGCTGCGACCCACGCGCACGATGCGCGCCACCAGCTCGGCCAGCTGGCCCTTGCGCACCGGCACGCGGAAATTGACCTCTTCGGAACGCGCGGTCACCACGGTGCGGCGCGCATGGCGGGAGGCCACGATAAACGCGGCCTTGTCCATCCAGGCCAAGGCCTGGCCTCCGAACAAGGTGCCCATGTGGTTGGTGTGGTCGGGAAATACCATTTCCAGCAGGCGTGCTTCGGGCAGCGGCTGGGTGGCGGACGTGTCGGCGGATGGGTTCATGGTCGTGGCACGCGGTTACGATGGTGGGAGGCACGATGCAAGGAGATCAACATGCGCTACTGGCTGTTCATGGCGGCCGCTATTGTCACCGAAGTCATCGGTACTTTGGCGATGAAGTACGGCACCCATCACGCGTCCCACGCCACTGGCCTGGCGGTGATGTACGTGATGCTGGTGCTTTCCTATACCAGTCTGGCGCTGGCGGTTAAGCGTATTCCGCTGGCGGTGGCCTACGGGGCGTGGGAAAGCCTGGGCCTGGTGCTGATCACGCTGTGCAGCGCCTGGCTGTTCGCCGAGGACCTCAAGCCAGCCAAGCTGGCCGCCATCGCGCTGATCATCGCGGGCATCGTGCTGCTCGAACGCGGTACCGAGGAAGCACCGGCGGGAGGCGACCATGCTGCCTGACTTCGCGCCCATCCACGGGCTCTACCTGGCCATCGCCATCGTGCTGGAAATCGCCGCCAACGTGCTGATGAAGCGCTCGCATGGCTTCACCTACAAGCGCCCCGCCGTGGCAGCCATCGCCTGCGCGCTGGCCGCGTTCACCGCGTTGAGCTACGCGATCGAGGGCATCCAGCTATCGGTAGCCTATGGTGTATGGGGTGGCGTGGGCCTGATCGCGACTGCGGCGCTGGGCATCACCATGTTCGGCGAACGCCTGCGGCGCACCGGCTGGCTGGGGCTGGCGCTGATCACATTGGGCGTGGGCCTGATGAAGTTCGCCTAGGGACCAATGGCAGGGGTGGATGTCCCTGCGGCGATATTAGGATGAAGGGTTGGACAGCGGCGCCCACTGCCGGCGCCCGCTATGGGCAGTTGATCCGGGGAGAACGCATGGTTTCGACGATACGCAACGCGCGCCTGCTGGGCGCGCTGATGATGGGCGCACTTTCGACAGGCGTCGCCGCCCAGGGCAAGACCCTCACCAACGACGACTATGCCAGGGCCGAGCGTTTCATGGGCTACAACACCACGCCGCTGGTCGACCACGCGGTGCAGGGCGTGACCTGGCTGGATAACGATCACTTCTGGTATCGCGACCACGACGCCAGCGGCGACCACTACCTGCGTTTCGATGTCGCCACCGGCAAGACCGCGCCGGCGTTCGACCAGGCGCGTCTCGCCGTCGCGCTGGGCAAGCTGCTCGGCAAGCCGCTGACGGCCGGCAAGCTTGGCCTCACCAGCTTTAGCGTGGCCGCCGACGGTCGCCTCGACGTCAACCTGCACGGCAAGCATTACCTGTGCACGCAGAGCGGCAACAACGTCTGCAGCGTGGGCAAGGACGACAACGCCGAGGGCATCGGCAACGAGCCGGGCGTGCTTTCGCCGGACAAGCACAGCGAAGCCTTCGTGCGCGACTGGAACCTGTGGCTGCGCGACGTCGCCACCGGCAAGGAAACCCAGCTCACCCGCGATGGCGTGGAGAACTACGGCTACGCCACCGACAACGCCGGCTGGAAGCACTCCAATCACGCCATCCTGGTGTGGTCGCCCGATTCGAAGCAGCTCGCCACCTTCCAGCAGGACCAGCGCAAGACCGGCGACATGGTGATCGTCGGCACCAACGTCGGTCATCCCAAGGTGGAGAAGTGGAAGTACCCGCTGGCCGGCGACCAGGATGTGACGATGATCGAGCGCGTCATCGTCGACGTAGGCAGCCACCAGGTGCTGCGCCTGAAGATGGCGCCCGACCAGCATCGCTCCACCCTGTGCGACGACGTCAGCTGCGGCCGCGATGGCGGCTGGGACGATGTGCAGTGGGCGCCGGATGCCAGCTCGCTGGCCTTCGTGTCCTCCTCGCGCGACCACAAGCAGGCCTGGTTCCGCGTGGCCGACGTGCACACCGGCGAGGTGCGCACTGTGTTCGACGAAAGCGTGCCGACCTACTACGAGAGCGGCAGCGGCAAGGTCAACTGGCAATACCTGCCCGAGAGCCATGAAGTCGTGTGGTTCAGCGAGCGCAACAACTGGGGCAACCTGTACCTCTACGACCTCGACAGCGGCAAGCTCAAGCGCGCCGTCACCACCGGCGAAGGCAATGTCACCGAAGTGCTGAAGGTCGACGCCAAGTCGCGCACGCTGTGGTTTCGCGGCGTGGGGCGCGAGAAGGGCGTGAACCCCTACTACCAGCAGTTCTACAAGGTGAGCCTGGATGGCGGCACGCCGACCTTGCTGGCGCCGGAACCGGCCGACCACACCATCACGCTGCCGCCGGATGGACGTCTGTTTGCCGATGCCTACTCCACGCCGACCACGCCCCCGGTGACGGTGCTGCGCAGCGCCGATGACGGGCACGTGGTGGGCACCATCGCCAAGGCGGATATCTCGCGCCTGCTGGCCACCGGCTGGAAGGCGCCGGAGCCGTTCACCGTGAAGGCGCGCGACGGCAAGACTGATCTGTACGGCCTGATGTTCAAGCCCACGCATGTCGATCCGAACAGGAAGTACCCGATCATCGACTACGTCTATCCGGGCCCGCAGACCGGCTCGGTGGGCTCGCGCAGCTTCAATCCCGCCCGCGTCGACCATCAGGCGCTGGCCGAGCTGGGCTTCATCGTGGTGGCCATCGACGGCATGGGCACGCCGTGGCGCTCCAAGGCATTCCACGATGCGTACTACGGCAACATCGGCGACAACACCCTGCCCGATCAGGTGGCCGGCCTGAAGGAGCTGGGCAGGCGCTACCCGTGGATCGATATGGATCGCGTGGGCATCTGGGGCCACTCCGGCGGCGGCAATGCCACGGTAACGGCGATGTTCCGCCATGCGGACCTGTTCAAGGTTGGCATTGCCGAAAGCGGCAACCACGACAACCGCAACTACGAGGACGACTGGGCCGAGAAGTGGCAAGGCCTGCTGGTGACCGGCAAGGACGGCAAGAGCAACTACGACGACCAGGCCAACCAGAGCCACGCCGACGGCCTCAAGGGCCACCTGCTGCTGGCCCACGGCACCATGGACGACAACGTGCCGCCGTACGAGACGCTGCTGGTGGTCGATGCGCTGATCAAGGCCAACAAGGACTTCGACCTGCTGATGATCCCCAATGCCCACCATGGTTACGCCAGCGCCGCCAACTACATGATGCGCAAGCGCTGGGACTACTTCGTGCGCAACCTCGCCGGCGACACGCCGCCGAAGGAATACGCGATGAAGCCGCCGAAGGATTGAACGCGCTTCGTCCTCTCTCCTCCGGGGAGAGGACCGAGGTGAGGGGTGGGTGCTTGCGGTAAGGCCTCAACAGAGCCTGCTTCGAACGAGCGGCCCCGCAAGATTGGCCCCTCACCCCAACCCTCTCCCCAAAGGGGAGAGGGAGCAAGGTGCTCAACCTCGTGTCGCCGCCACCGGCGGCACGGCGGCCGCGCGCAACGCCGGCCCCAGCACCGCGAGTTGTCCCAGCAGCCACAGCGACACCGCGCCCAGCGGCAGGTAGAACCACGGCAACCGCTGCAGTGCGTAGCGCTCCATCAGCAACAGGTTCATGGCATAGGCCAGCACTACGCCCAGCGCGATGCCGGCGCTGACGATCAGGAAATTCTCGATCTGGAAATAGCGCAGGATGTCCTGGCGCGTGGCGCCCACCGCGCGGCGTATGCCGATCGAGCGTCCCCGCTGCTGTACCCAGAAGCTGGCCAGTCCCGCGATGCCCGCCGCGGTGACCAGCAGCAGGCCGGTAGCCGCCGCCAGCAGCAACACGATCATGGTGCGGTCGCGGCGGAAATAGTCATCGCGCAGTTCGGCGAACGTCTGGGCATGTCGCAGCACGCGCTGGCTGCTGAGCGCGGTAAGCACGTCGGCGGCCCGTTTCAGCACGCGTTCGCGATCCTGCGGTGCGGTGCGCAGCACATAGGTGACGTTGGCGCTGTCGGGCAGCATGGGGAACAGCGTGGCGTATTCGTTGCCGGCGGTTTCATCCAGCCCCGGGCGCAACAGGTGCTCGACCACGCCGACGATGCGGATCGGCCCGTTGCCGGGATAGATGAGCTTGCCCAGCGGGTCCTGGCCCGGAAACAGCTGTTCGGCCAGCGCGTGCGTCACGATGGTGGACGGCACCCGGTTGATGCCGGCCCAGTCGTGCGCGCTGTCGACGGGCAGGTACTCGTCCGCCAGAAAGTCGCGGCCGGCGACCAGGCGCAGGCCCAGCGTGGCCAGTTCGCCCGGCGTGCCGTTGAAGGCAGTGGCGGCGAGTGGCGTGCTGCCATTGGGCGTGGTGGCGATGCCATTGCTCCAGTTGGTGCCGTTGAAGGGCAGGGCATCCACCGCGGCGACCGAACGTACGCCGGGCATCGCGCGCAATGCAGCGAGGTCGGCGTCGTGGCGAACCAGCGGGTCCTCGCCCGCGGCCACACTGATGCTCTCCAGCAACACCAGTTCGTTTTCGGCGACGCCGCTGGGCAGGCGCATCTGGGTGGTGCGATGGCCGATCATCGCGGCGACATTGCAGACAATCGCGCAGGTCAGCCCCACCTGCAGCACCAGCAACAGCACGGTGAGCTTGTGGCGGGTCAGGCTGGCGAGCATGGGTGAACGCGACATGGCCAACCTCACTGGGTCTTGAGCTGCAGGGCGGGGGCGATATGGCAGGCACGCCAGGCTGGCAGCAGGCCCGCGAGTACGCTGGCCACCACCGCCAGCACGAAGGTGCCGATCAACATGGTGGCGTCCATCCGGGCCAGCTGTGCATAGCCGTCCGGCCGCAGCCGCACGCTCCACAGGCCCAGGCCGGCCACGGCCAGCCCCAGCACGCCGCCGGCCAACCCGATCACCGAGGATTCGATGCCCAGTTGCAGGAAGATGTCGCGTCGCCGTGCACCCAGTGCGCGGCGCACGCTGATCTCGCCGCCACGGCGCAGAAACGTCGCCAGCAGCAAACCCACCACGTTGAGCACGCATACGGCGAGGAAACCCAGCGACAGCGACAGCTGCAGGCGCAGGTCGTCGGGTATCGCGTGCTGGTACGTCAGCCAGTCCAGCAGGCCGTACAGGCGCGCGTGCTCCGGTCGCGGCAGCCGGCCGTGTGCCTGCTGCTCACGCCAGTAGCTGGCGAGGAAGTCGCGGTACGCGTGAGCCTTGGTCGCGCTGTCGAGCTGCACCCAGAACTGCAGCCAGCTGCAGTGGTCGCTGGTGCGGCCGTCGCCGGCATCGTCATCGTTGCCCCAGCAGGAGAAGCGTCCGGTGAAATCCAGCTGCAGCTCCAGCGCGGTTTGCAATGGCAGGAAGAATTCATCGCTGCGGCCGAACACGCGCTTGTCGATCTGCGCATAGAACAAGGGCTGCGGATGCCAGTCGTCGACCACGCCAATTACGCGGAAGTCGGTGTTCTTCAGGCGCACCGTTTGGCCCACGCCCGAGGCATCGCCGAACAGCTTGCGGCTGAGCGCGCTGCTGAGCACCACCACGCGTGCGCGGTCATCGTCATCCTGCGCGGTCCAGCCACGGCCGGCGCGGAACGGCACGCCGAACATGGCGAAGAAATCGGTGGTGACGTAATGCCCGGCTTCGTAGAACGGCAGGACATGCGCCTGCGTGGGCTGCACCGGCACGGCGCCGCCCGACATCGCGGCCTGCCGGTCGGCGCGGGCGGCATGCAGCAGGTTCATGGCGTCGGGCCAGCTGAAGTTGCCGTCCTGGAGGGGCGCCTCCGAACGGTCGCGGGCGAGCGGTCGCGGGTCGATCACCGGCACGTACAGTTGCGCGCTGCGTCCGGGCAGCGGGTCGCCGGACATCACGTGGAACACGGTGATCATGGTCATGCTGGCGCCGATGCCCAGCCCGATCACCAGCACCATCAGCGTGCTGAGCGCACGGCTGCGGGTGAAGCTGCGCAGCGCCAGTGACACGTAGTAGTCGAGCACGGCGGTATCTCCCGAAGCCGCAGGAAGGGGAATCACGTGTTGCTGCGTGGCCCGTCGTGGCGGGCTTCCGGGTTACGCCATGATGGGCGGCGTAACCCGGTGAAGGCGCGACGCTGGCTCAGCGCTGGCCGATGCGCTGCGCCACGCCCTTGGCGATGGCCTCGTTGAGCAGGCTTTCCATCTGCTGATCGGTCTGCGCGCCGACTGCGCGCTGGCGTTCTTCCAAGGCGTGCTGCCGGCGCTCGAGTTCGGCCTGCTGGCGTTCCAGTTCGGCTTGCTGGCGCGCGAACTCGCGATCGTCGTCGACCGTTTTCTGACGCTCGGCGAGCGAGCGAATCTGGCCATCGAGCGAACGCATCTGGTTGTCGAGCTGGCGCAGCTGCGCGTCCGTTGTTCCCGGTGCGCTTTGCAGTACGGCCCGTTGGGATTCCAGCTCCGCTCGCTGGGATTCCAGCTGAGCCTGGCGCGACGCCATGTCGCCCATGCGCGAGGCAGCGGCGCCCTGGCGGGCGGCGATGCCGCCTTGCTCGCCGGCAAGGCGACCCTGTTCGCCGGACAACTGGCCCTGCTGGCGGGACAGTTCCGTCATCGGCGCGTACACGGCACGTGCCCGCGCGATGGTAGCGTTGTCGCGGATCACATAGGCCTGCTCACCGCGACGCAACCACAACAGCGATTCGTTGCCCTTGCGCTGGCGACTGGCGGCCTGGATGTCCCGGTCGGTGCCATTCATGATGATGGTGTCGCCGTTGTCGGCGAACAGCGCAAAGCCGTTCCTGGCACCGTTCTCGGTATCGATATCGACGTGGTGAGCATGCGTTTCGCCGACTGCCGGTGGCGCCGGCGGCGTTGGCACCGCAGGTACCGGCGGCACAGCGGGAACCGGGGGCGGCGTCAGTCCACCTTGCTTCGAGGCGGGGCGAGTCACTGGCGTGGCCGGCGTCGATGGCGTGGAGGGTGTCACTGGCGTCACGGGTGTGGCCGGCGTGGCGGCGACCGGCGCGAACACCGCGGAGGGCGCCGACGTGGCCGCTGCGGGGGCCGGTGTCGAGGCCAAGGCGCCAGTGTCGGCGGCAGCCTCGGTCACCCGGTACGGCAGCACGCCTGCCATTGCGACCAGGGCCACCAGCAACCAGCCGGGCGCACGCGAACTCGATGCCTGGGCCTCGTGCTGCAGCATGGCCAGCCGCCGCTTGAGATTGCGGAATGTCGGCGAGGCGCCGGCCAGCCCGGCATGCAGCGGATGGGCAACGCCAAGCCGCAGCAGCAGCCGGCCATAGGCCTGGGGTGGTGCATCATGCTGGTGCACCACCTGCGCATCGCAGGCCGCTTCGCGCTGCAGCGCGTATTCGCGCATGGCCCAGGACACCAGCGGGTGGAAGAAGAACAGGCGCTGCGCGACGGCAGGAATCCAGCCCATCCACAGGTCGCCACGACGCAGGTGCGTCAGCTCGTGGGCCAGCGCGAGTGCGGACTCTTCCGCGGTGAGGTTTTGCCGCGCGGGCAACAGCACCGTGGGGCGCAACAGTCCACTGACCTGCGGCGAATGGATGGCATCGGACACGCGCAGCGAAGGGCAGCGGCGTAGCCCCATGATTTGCGCCTGGTCGGCACATGCCGTCTGCAGCGCCGGATCGTCCAGCGGCTGCGATGCGCGCACCACGGCCCGCGCCTGGCGCCACTGCCGCGTGGCGATCACCAGTTGCACCAGCACGCCCGCCAGCCACAGGGACAGCACCATGAGCTGCCAGCGCAGGCCGGTCGCTGCATCATGAGTCACCGGCGTTGCCGTAGCGATTGTCGGCGCGGGCGATGCATCGGCCATGCTGCTAGGCGCCGCGTTGGCGGACGAGTTGAGGGCGGTGATGCGGTGCTCGCTTGGCGCCACGAAGCTGGCCGCCGCGGTGGCGGCCGGGACTGCGGCGGGCGCAGGTGACAACAAGGGCAATGCTACGGGGGTGGGCAAGGCCAGCCCCAGCAGCAACTGCACGCCGAGCAGCCACCACAGCAGCGAACGGGTGGCCGCGGGCAGGCGCGGCAGTTGCCGGGTGATAAGCCACAGGGCGCCAATCAACAGCGCGGCCTGCACCGAGGTCCATGCGAGTCGGCTGATCATTTCCTGGGCGATGGATGCGACGGAATTCATCTCAGGTCTCCTTGCGCCGCGACTGCAGCTGCGCGACCAGGGCTTCCAGTTCGGCAAGCTCCGATTCGCTGACGTTGGCACGCTCGGACATCCAGGCCACGAAGGGCGACACCGAGCCGCTGAGGGTTTTCTCCACGAACTGGCCGACCGCCGTGCGCATCACTTCGCCAGGCCGCGCCGCGGGGCTGTAGCGGTACATGCCGTCCACCTGGCGGCGACGCAGATACGACTTGCTGCGCAGGCGCTCCATCATGGTGAGCACGGTGGAGCGCGCCAGTCCGCGAGGCTCGCCGAAACCGGCAGCTACCTCGCCGACCGAGGCGTGGTTGTGTTCGGCGATGTATTGCAGGAGCGCCAGCTCCTGGTCGCCGATGGAAGGCTTGGCCATGTCTGCAATCCGCTGTGACTACACGTGTAGGCACGCTACCCCTGACTACAGGTGTAGTCAATAGGTCGGCGGGCAGGGCGGTGGTCCATGGCGTGGATGTTGCGTCGCACAAAAAGCGGAGTAGACTGCGCGCCGTCCTCATCCTGCAGCGCGCATTGGAGTGCGCTTATATGAAGGCCGTCTCCGTTCGAGTCGCTGACCTGCCCAGCCATCCACGGCTGCCGCGCCTGTTCGCGGGTTAGCGTTTCCAAACCGTCCATCCATGCAATGACATCGTCCGGTGCGTACTTCGCGCCGCGGATGCGGCTTTGCCAAATGGACGTCCAAAGCGAATGAGTCATTGAGTCGGGTCCAAGGGGAAACATCATGCGAACGCTTGTTGGCTGGCTGGCGCATCGGCTATGGCCGTTCATCGTCTGCCTGCTGCTGTACGTCGGTTTTATCGGCCCGGAACTGATCTCGGCCGCCAGCACGCTTGCCGTGCTCGCTGGCCTGGCACTTCTGGCGCTGCTGGTGGCGTGGGGCGTCGTGCTGCTGCGCCGCGGTTTCATCCACAAGGAATGATCAGCCATGAAACGCGTAATGACGATGTCGCTGTCGCTTTCCGTGATGTTGCTTGCTGCGTGCTCCAAGGTGCCGGCTGGCAATGTCGGCGTGAAGTTCCAGATGTATGGCGATGACAAAGGCGCGCTGCAGGAATTGCCCCCGGGCCGCTACTGGGTGGGCTGGGGTTATGAGATGTACACCTTCCCCACTTTCACCCAGACCTACACCTTCACGCGCTCGGCCGCGGAAGGCCGTCCGCTGGACGAGTCGATCAGCTTCCAGACCGCGCAGGGGCTGACCGTGAATGCCGATGTCGGCATCACTTATCACATCGATCCGGCCAAGGTGACGCTGATCTTCCAGAAATACCGCAAGGGCATCGACGAAATCACCGATGTGTACCTGCGCAACATGATTCGCGACGCGCTGGTGAAGGAAGCCTCCAGCCTGGATATCGAATCGGTCTACGGCAAGGGCAAGGCCAACCTGATCGAAGCGGTGCAGCGCGACGTCAGCGAGGAAGTCGGCGCGGTGGGCATCGACGTGGAGAAAATCTACTGGATCGGCGAACTGCGCCTGCCGGAGAACGTGGTGCAGTCGATCAACGCCAAGATCCAGGCCACGCAGATGGCCGAACAGCGCCAGAACGAAGTGGCGCAGGCCCAGGCCGAGGCACAGAAAGTGGAAGCGGAAGCGCAGGGCCGCGCACAGGCGCAGCTCACCATTGCGGAAGCCGAAGCCAAGGCCATTTCGCTCAAGGGCGAAGCGCTGCGGCAGAACCCCAACGTGGTGCAGATGTCGGCGATCGAGAAATGGGATGGCCATTTGCCTACCTACACCGGCGGTGGCGCCTTACCGTTCGTCAACCTGGGCGGGCCGATGTCGGCCAAGTAGTAAGCCGTTGCGCGCGTGGGTGGACTGCGGTACCGCCCACGCGTCGCCCGCGCGAAGTATGCGGCTTAGTGTCGCGATGCGCATCGTTGGTCCGCCGGCTTTGACTCAGATCAGCCTGGTGCACGTCCATATGCCCGCCAATGCGACGGACTCACGCATAAGGAATGCGACGTGCCCTACATGGTTTGGCAAGACGATCTCAACACCGGCATCAAGGTGATCGACAATCAGCACCGTCGCATCGTGGAGATGATCAACCATCTCCACGATGCGATGGATCATCAGGACCGTCACGAGCTGAGCGATATTCTCGATGAGCTGGTCGACTACACGCTGTCGCACTTCACCTTCGAAGAGTCGCTGATGGAGGATGCGGGCTACGAGTTCACTCGCGCCCACAAGCGCGTGCACGAAGTGTTCGTCAAGCGCGTCTCCGAATACCGCCTGCGCTTCCGTGCCGGCGAGGACATTGGCGGTGAACTGCTGCACACGCTGTCGCACTGGCTGTTCAACCATATCCGCAACGACGACAAGGCCATCGTCGACTCGGTACGGCGTCACATGCGCGATGTCGGCGGCGAGGCCGCCGAGGGTGGCTGGCTGTCACGCTCGCTGAAGCGCTTCTTCGGCAGTCATCACTAGCGGGCCTGCAATGCGCCGGCCGCGCCAGGCAACTCAGAACGCCATGTCGAACGACACGTCGCCCTGCACGCCCACCTGGTAGGCCGATACGCGACGCTCGAAGAAGTTGGTCACTTCCTGCACGTCCTGCAGGTCCATGAAGTCGAACGGATTCTTGGCGCCGTACTTCTTGGGCATGTCCAGCTGCACCAGGCGCTGGTCGGCGCAGTATTCGAGGTACTGGCGCATCTCCTTGGCCGAAAGCCCGGCCACGCCACCGGAAAGCACGTCCTCGGCGAACTGCGTCTCGCAGGCAATGGCGTCTTCCAGCATCGCCTCGACCTGCGCGCGCATTTCATCGTCGAACAGATCCGGCTCTTCGGAGCGTACCGTGCGCACCACCTCGAACGCGAACGCCATATGGCCCGACTCGTCGCGGAACACCCAGTTGGTGCCCGAGGCCAGACCATGCAGCAGGCCGCGCGAGCGCAGGAAGTACACATAGGCGAAGGCCGCGTAGAAGAACAGCCCCTCGATGCACGCCGCGAAGCAGATCAGGTTGAGCAGGAATTGGCGGCGGTGCTCGCGCGTCTCCAATCGCTGCAGGCCCTGGATGGAGTCGATCCACTTGAAGCAGAACTCGCCCTTCTGGCGGATCGAGGGGATGTTCTCGATCGCCGCGAACGCCTTGTTGCGCTCCGTCGGGTCCGGGATATAGGTGTCGAGCAGGGTGAGATAGAACTGCACGTGCAGCGCTTCCTCATACAACTGGCGCGACAGGTACATGCGCGCCTCGGGCGCGTTGATGTGCTGGTACAGGTTGAGCACCAGGTTGTTCGACACGATGGTGTCGCCGGTGGCGAAGAACGCGACCAGGCGATGGATCAGGTGACGATCCGCATCGGACATCTTGGACTTGAGGTCGGTGACATCCAGCGAGAAATCCACCTCCTCGACCGTCCAGGTGTTCTTGATCGCGTTGCGATACATCTCGTAGAACTCGGGATAGCGCATCGGGCGCAGGGTGAGTTCGAAGCCGGGATCGAGGATGTGCTGGTTGCGCTCAGTGGACATGGGATTTCTCAGAAGGAAAATAGCAGTGCTGCATCGCTCTCCCCCTGCGGGCAGCAGGGGAGGGCTGGGGAGGGGTGAAGCCCTGCCTGAGAGCCCCCCTTCCAGCCTCCCCTGCGACGCAGGGGGAAGGGGTTTGTGGTGTTACTGGCAAGCCTCGCAATACTCCGGATTCTCCAGTGAGCAGAACACCGCGGCCGTCGCCTGCTCCTGGTCCGCCGCCACCGGGGCTGCCTTCGCCGCTGGTGCCGCCGACACCGTGGTCTTGGTGATCTTGGTGGCGGGACGCGAGCGCAGGTAGTAGGTGGTCTTGATGCCCGCCTTCCACGCGTACATGTACATGGAACTCAGCTGGCCGATGTTCGGGTTTTCCATGAACAGGTTGAGCGACTGGCTCTGGTCGATATACGCGCCACGCGCCGCGCCCAGGTCGATCAGCGCCTTCTGCGGCAGCTCCCACACGGTGCGGTAGATGCTGCGCAGCCGCTCCGGAATTGCCGTGATGCCCTGGATCGAGCCTTCCGCCAGCTTGATCGCGTCGCGTACTTCGGACGTCCACAGGCCCAGCGTCTTCAGCTCGTCGACCAGGTAGCGGTTCACCACCAGGAAGTCGCCGGACAGCGTCTCGCGCTTGAACAGGTTGCTCACCTGCGGCTCGATGCATTCATAGCAACCGGCGATCGAGGCGATAGTGGCGGTCGGGGCGATGGCGATCAGCAGCGAGTTGCGCAGGCCCTTGGCCTTGATCGACTCGCGCAGGGCGTTCCAGCGCGCAATGTCGTGCGGCTGTGCGTTCGGCCAGTAGTCGAACTGCAGCTCGCCGTTGGCGGCGCGGCTTTCGCCGAAGCCCGGATGGGCGCCGAACTGCGCGGCCAGTTCGTTCGACTGCGACAGCGCGTTGAAATATATCTCCTCGGCGATGCGCGTGGACAGCGCCAGCGCCTCGGCCGAGTCGAACGGCAGGCGCAGCTTGAAGAACACGTCCTGCAGGCCCATCACGCCCAGGCCCACCGGACGCCACTTGCTGTTGGCGGTCTTGGCGGTGTCGATCGGGTAGAAGTTGAGATCGATCACGCGGTCGAGCTGGCGCACCGCGGTACGCACGGTGGAGGCGAGCTTGTCGAAATCGAACACGCCGTCCACCACGTGGCGCGACAGGTTCACCGAGCCGAGGTTGCACACCGCCGTCTCGTCCGCATTGGTCACCTCGAGGATCTCGGTGCACAGGTTGGACAGGTGGATGACGTTCTCGGCCCGGGCGGTCTGGTTGCTGGTGGCGTTGCTGCGGTCCTTGAAGGTCATCCAGCCGTTGCCGGTCTGCGCCAGCGTGCGCAGCATGCGCGCATACAGCTCGCGCGCCTTCACCTTCTTCACCGCCAGGCCGTTGGCTTCCGCCTCGCGATAGGCGCGCTCGAACGTCTCGCCCCAGCTGTCGACGAAGTGCGGCACGATCTTGGGATCGAACAGCGACCAGTCGCCGTCGCTCTCCACCCGGCGCATGAATTCGTCGGGAATCCAGTTGGCCAGGTTGAGGTTGTGCGTGCGGCGGGCGTCGTCGCCGGTGTTGTCGCGCAGTTCGAGGAATTCCTCGATGTCGGCGTGCCACGGCTCCAGGTACACGCAGGCGGCGCCCTTGCGCTTGCCGCCCTGGTTCACCGCGGCGACCGAGGCGTCCAGCGTCTTCAGCCACGGCACCAGGCCGTTGGAATGGCCGTTGGTGCCCTTGATCAGCGAACCGCGCGAACGCACGCGCGAGTAGGCCAGGCCGATGCCGCCGGCGAACTTGCTGAGCTTGGCCACGTCGCCGTACTTCTCGTAGATCGACTCCAGCGAATCGGACGGCGAGTCGAGCAGGAAGCACGAGCTGAGCTGTTCGTGCGCGGTGCCGGCGTTGAACAGCGTGGGCGAGCTGGCGATGTATTCCAGCGAGGACAACAGGCGGTACAGCTCCAGCGTCTCGCCGATCTCGTTGCCGCCCAGCGCGCAGGCGATGCGCATGAAGAAGTGCTGCGGCGTCTCGATCACCTTGCGCAGCTGCGGATGGCGCAGCAGGTAGCGGTCGTACACCGTGCGCAGGCCGAAGTATTCGAAGCGGCGCGAGGCGTGCGGATCGATCGCGTCGTTGAGCTTGCGCGCGTTGGTGGCCACGAAGTCGCGCAGGCGATCGTTGAGGATGCCCAGCTCCGCGCCACGTGCGATCGACTGCGAGAAGCTCTGGATTTCCTGGCCGCTCACTTCCTTGTCGATATAGGCGCTGAGCAGGCGCGCGGCGAGCTGGCCGTACTCGGGCTCTTCCGCGGTGAGCGCGGCGGCAGTACGGATGGACAGTTCGTCCAGCTCCTGCGTGGTGGCGCCGTCGTACAGGCCGCCGATGGTCTTCAGCGCCACGCGCAGCGGGTCCACGCCGTGCAGGCCTTCGCTGCTGCGGGTCACCGCGCGAACGATCTTGTTGACGTCCACCACTTCCTGGCGGCCGTTGCGCTTGGTCACGCGCATCTGGCCGGGGTTGTGCGGCGGGGTGAGCGCGAATGGCGTATCCATACGGGGTGCTTCGGTCACGGCAGTCTCGGCGGGGAAAGCGGTAGCGTCCGCGCGATCGTCATCACGTTCGCGCGAGGTGGTATCGATAGGTTGCATGGCGGCTTCGCTCCAAGCGTGGTCATCAACCGCCTGCTCCCGCGCGCAGGGCTGAAACGGTGCGGATGCCACGGACGGTCGAGCGGCAGGGCAGTCGCCCCGCGCGTCGACGCGCCTCCCCGCGGAAGCCGTCACCCTTCATTGCAGCGTTCGCGCCGCAATGTGTCGGCAGGTCTTCGGACTCGCGGACGTGGGTCCGAAGACCCGGCCTACTCGCTCCCGCTTCCCAGCCGCTGAGGGCCAGTGCGTTGATGGCTTTCGTTTCCGCTTACCGCTGCGGGGCAGTCCCGGATTTTCACCGGATTCCCTATTGAGCCAGTCCGACCTTAAGTCTGAGAGTGGCACCGACCGGCACAACATATCGGGCTGGCCGGGGGCGGTCAACCCAATAGATTGTGGATAGGTCGGTGGATAACCCGGACGAACCCAGCCACGACGCGGCTTGCCGGCAAGCTAGGAAAATTTCGCAGGCGGGCCCGCTCAGGCCGGTGCTGTCGAAGAAGTAAGCAGTTCGGCGAACTCCCTGGCGAAGCGGTGCACATCGCCGGGCCAGCGGGCGGACAGGTAGTGGCCGTCGCGCACCACGAAAGCCGGGCTGGCGTCGGTGTCGCTGTCGCGCACCAGGCCGGAGGTCTTGCGGCGGTAGTCAGGGGCGTCGGTGGGCACGTCGAGGAAGTCCTCCGGCCGGGCCAGCGCGCGGGTCACTTCCTGCTGCACCGACATATAGCCCGCCGGCTGGCCGGGAGCGTCCGGATAGGTGCGGTAGTAGTCCGGGTCCCAGAAGCGGGTGATACGCGTCAGCGACCAGGCGGATTTCTCCAGCGCCCAGGTCAGCGCCGTGGTGCGCCGGCCATGCAGTACCGAGCGGCCGTCGGCCGCCTTGCTGCGCGCGGCCAGCACCACGCCATGGCAGATCGCGGCCACCGGCTTGTCGGCGGCGAAGAAGGCAGCGACGGTGGCTTGCAGCAACGGGCTTTCCAGATATTCCCGCATGCCGCGTGCGCAGTGCCCGCCGGGCAGCAGCAGGCCGTCGAACGAGGCCGGGTTGATCGCATCCCAACGGATCGGCGCGTTGAAGGCGGGGTCTTTCAGCAACGCCGCATAGTCACGCCGTGCCACGGCGTTGGCCCGCAACAGGCGACCCACCAGCGTCAGCTTGCGCAGGCCCGGTATCCAACCCCACGGATCGAGCCCTTCGCCGCTGAGCATGATGGGATCGGCGCTGGCGGGTCGTCCGCCCGGCGTGGCGAAGCTCACCCGATGGCCTGCCGCGACCAGCACGCGCCACGGCACCGCGACTTCGCTGGGGTCGAAGTCCTGGTGGGGCAGGGGGATCAGTACCTTGGCCATGCGCCGACATTGCCTGTGGGCAGCCCGTTCAAGGCCCAGTCTAGCGAGCGGTTTCCCGCCACGATAGTTGCCAGCCTTCCGCTTGCAGCCGTGGAAGGCTGGCGTGGCCGGTTACCAGATACGCACGCGATCGGCAGGTTGCAGATAAAGCGCGTCACCCGGCTGTACTCCAAACACCTGGTACCACGCATCGATATTGCGCACCGGCCCGTTGACGCGGAACGCGCGCGGCGAATGCGGGTCGCTGGCGACCTGGCGGCGGATCGCATCGTCGGTAAGCTTGCCGCGCCAGGCCTGGGCCCAACCCAGGAAGACGCGCTGGTCGCCGGTGAAGCCGTCGACCACCGGCGCGGGCTTGCCATGCAGCGAGGCGTGGTACGCATCGAGGGCAAGCGTGAGGCCACCGAGATCGGCAATGTTCTCGCCCATGGTGAGGTTGCCGTTGATATGCACGCCGGGCAGCGGTTCGAAGGCGTCGTATTGCGCGCCCAGCTTTTTGGCACGCTCGTCGAAGGCCTTGGCGTCGGCGGCGGTCCACCAGTCGCGCAGGGCGCCGTCGGCGTCGATCTTGCGGCCCTCGTCGTCGAAGCCGTGGGTCAGCTCGTGACCGATCACGCCGCCGATGGCGCCGTAGTTGATGGCCGGGTCGGCGTTGGGATCGAAGATCGGCGGCTGCAGGATGGCGGCCGGGAACACGATGTCGCGCAGCGAGCCGTTGTAGGCGTCGTTGGTCTGCGGCGTCATCGACCAGTCGCTGCGATCCACCGGGCCATCGAGGCGATTGACGTAGAACGACCAGTCGGCCGCCGCGGCATGCAGCACGTTGCCCACCAGATCATCGCGGCTGATGGCCACGCTGGCGTAGTCGCGCGGATGATCGGGGTAGCCGACCTTGATGGTGTAGGTATCGAGCTTGCGCAACGCTTCCTGTCGCGTCTGCGGCCCCATCCAGTCGAGCTTCTGGATGCGCTCCCGGTAGGCCGCCTTCAGGTTGGCCACCAGGGCCTCGATCTGGGTTTTCGAGCTGGCCGGGAAATACTTCGCCGTATACAGCTGGCCCACGCCCCAACCCAGGTTGCCGAAGCAGTTCAGCCGGTCGCCGACGCCGCAATCACCGCCGGAAACCGCCTGCACGCCGCGCTTCCAACGCACCGTCTGTTGCTGCTGGCCGGTGAGCGTCTTGCCATGCATGTCGAAGTACGCATCCTGGAACGGCTGCGAGAGATAGAACGCCGCGTTGTCGGCAATGCGCGTGGCCTGCCACGCCTGGATGGTGGCGACGGGCGTATGGGCGTAGAGCGCGGCGAGCTTGGGAAAGGCGGTTTTCTCTGCCACCACAATGCGCTTGAGTTCGCCCAGCTGCGACGACGTCAGGTACTCGGCCCAGGCAAACCCCGGTGCCAGCTGCTGCAGCTCGGCCACGCTCATCGGGTTGTAGGTTGCCACGGGGTCGCGCTGTTGCACCTTGCTCCAGCTCGCCTGGGCGATGGCGGTTTCGAAGGCCACCACGTCCCTGGCGGCGGCCTCGGGGTGCGGCCATCCGGACAAGGTCAGCAATTGGGTGACATAGGCCTGATAAGCGGTCTTCTGCTTGGCGAATGCCGGCTTGAGGTAGTAATCGCGGTCGGGCAGGCCAAGCCCGGCCTGGCCGACATATACCGCGTAGCGCTTGGTGTCCTTCAGGTCGATGTCGATGGACAGATCAAACAGCGCGCCCTCGAAGTCGACGTTGGTGCGCCCCATCAGCGCGGCCTGCGCATCGCGCGTGGTGGCCTTGCGCACGGCATCGAGCTGCGGCGCGATGGGCTTGGCGCCCAGCGCATCGATGCGCGCCTCGTCCATGTACGACTGGTAGAACGCACCCACCTTGCCGTCCAGCGTGGTGGTGGGCTGCGTGCTGTGCGCGGCTGCCTCCATGATGTCGTGCAGGCGTTGCTCGGTGAGGTCGGTCATGGCCAGGCGCAGGCTCACGGCGGGCTTGTCGGCAGGTATCGGCGTGTGGTCCAGCCAGGTGCCGTTGGCGTAACGGAAGAAGTTGTCGCCCGGCTTGGTCGCCATGTCGGCGCCGGCCTGGTCGAAACCCCAGCTGCCGTATTGCGGCTTGCCGGCGTCGGCGGCATGCGCCAACCCGAACATCAAGGCACCCGCACCAGCCACCGCAAGAATCCTGCTGACCATAAGCCCTCCCGCCCATGTTTGAGGTTGGCGCATGGTCGCATGCCCATCACCCGCCGCCAGTGCTGGAAGTGCTGGCGGGGCGACCGGGCTGGCCGGGTCGGCCAGCGGTACGCGGCATTTGCGGCATAACGCCACAACCATGGCCGGTCAACGCAAGGAGCAGGCCGCGCCATCTCGGCCATGCTTCCTCCATCGCCGTGCGCGCCGCCATGAAGGTTCATCCATGCACGATAGGCCCATGACACCTCGCGTTGCGTGGATGCAGCGCGTTCTCTCATGCCTGGATGATGCCCTCAGCGCCTCGCAGGCATTCGATGCGGCGCGTCTGGCCCAGGCACTGGCGCCGGTATCTGCATGGGATGGGTGCCCGGCTTCGGGTGACATTTTCAGCGGCGGGCAGGCCGCCTATCGCCGCATGCCCCTGGCGTGCAACCAGGCGCTGGGATACGAGGCGTTGTTGATCGCCTGGCCTCCAGGCCATGTCACGCCCATCCATGATCATGCCGGACTGGCGGGCCTGGTGCTGGTCCTGGACGGCAGTCTGGAAGAGGAGGCCTTCATCCTGTCGAAAGATGCTCGGCTGCATCTCGCTGCCCGCCAGAAAATCACCGCGAACGCCGGCGGCTGCCTGCTGATCACCGATGCGGATCAGGCGCACCGCTGTCGTAATCCTTCCTTGGAACGCACTGCCTTGTCCTTGCACGTCTATGGCGGGCGGCTCGACAGCTACCGCAGCTTCCATGAGGAGGACGGGCATTGGGCCGCGACGATGCAGCATTCGATGCGCGATCCATCGTTCGGCTGATGGCAGGGCCCATCGCCGCACGCATGGTTCACTTGGCTTGAGAGATGGGTATGTCGGATATCGCGATCATTGGCGGTGGCGCTGCGGGAGCAGCCGTTTTCGGTGCATGGCTTCGGCATGACTCCGTCGGTACGGTGCATTGGGTTACCGGCGTTCCGCCGTCGATAGGTCGCGGGGTGGCGTACGGTACGCAAGACCTTCGTCATCTGTTGAATGTCCGCGCAAGCCATATGGGCTTGTACCTGGATGAAGACGAGAGCTTTGCCCAATACAGCGCTCGCCGTGCCGGATTGCGCGAGACGGATTTCGCGCCGCGATGGTTGTTCGGCGACTTCATCATGACCCAGGTTCGCTCACGCATGGCGGAGGCGTCGGCAAAGCGCAGGCCACGCACCTTGCATGCCAGTGAGGCGGTGAGCGTGACGCCGCGCGGCGAGGGCTATGAAGTGCAGCTGGCGAACGGTACTGCATTGCATGTGCGTGCCGTCGTGCTGGCCCTGGGCATTTTGCCGCCGCGCCCATTTTCCGCTGTCTCCGCGCGTGCGCTTGCCAGCGGAGCCTATGTGCCGGACCCGTGGCGCCTGCCGCAATACGTGTCGCCTGCGCCGCGTCGCATGGTCGTCATCGGCACCGGCCTCACGGCGATCGATACGCTGCTGTCGGCTTCGGCCCGCTGGCCGGACACGGAATTCACGGCCGTGTCGCGACACGGTTTGCTGTCATCCGTGCAGCCGCTCTTGCCGTTGCCCGCCTTCGCGCAGCAAGCGCAGGTGAATGCGGCACTATTGGCATGTCGCGGCAGTCTGGCGATGTTTCGAATCATCCGGCAAACCTTGCGTGACCACCCCGATCTCGACTGGCGCAGCCTCATCGATGGCATGCGCCCCATCAACTCCCTGCTCTGGCAGGGGCTTACGGAAGCAGGGCGTCGTCAATTCCTGCGTCACCTGCGCTGGCTATGGGATGCCTCGCGCCATCGCGCGCCGCCGCCGTCGGCCGAAGCCATCCAGCAATTGCGGGATAGCGGGCGATTAAGGCTGATGGCGGCGCGGGTCGTCGGCGTCGATGGCGATGGCCCATTGGATATCACGCTGCGGACGCGTCCAGGCGGCGAACGGATCGCCATGCAAGCGGACATGGTGGTGCAGGCGACTGGATTGAACCTGGCAGTCGCCCTCTCCGACCAGCCCCTGTTGGCGCAGCTTCTCAGGGATGGCCTGGCGACGGCCGATCCGTTGCAGCTGGGCCTGTCTGTCCGGCCCGATGGTCGCCTGATCAATGCGCGAGGGGATGCGCAGCCCGGACTTTATGCCATCGGCCCCATGCTGTGCGGCAGCCTGTGGGAGTGCATCGCGATGCCGGAGATACGCGTGGCCGCTCACACGCTGGCGGCCACGCTGTCCGGAAGCCGGGCGTCCTGACGCCAGCCGGCGGGGAGGTATCCGCGTTGCCTGGCGCGCGAACCGGTGCGGGCCCTTGAAGCAGTTCACTGGCCCGATGCGAACAGGTTGCGCAGCGCCATGTCGCCACCGGCACCGGGCAAGGCGAGCAGCTGATCGAGCAGGGCGATCTGCTGGCGGCATAGCTGCGCGTGGAATTCGTTGCCGGGACTTAGCGGTATCGACTGCGCCACGCGGTTGCGAGCCTCCGCGAGCAAGCGGTTGCCGAGCGCTTCGTCGACAGTGATGGCGCGGCGCGGATCGTTATCCGTCAGCAGGTTGGCGTAGCTGTCGCCGTTGGCCATGTAGATGGCTTCCGCCTGGTCGCGCGGGTTGAAGTTGTTCGCGCTCACATAGCGTCCGCAGGCGTCGGCGGAGAGGTGCGTGCTGATGCTCTGGAGCATGTCGCGTTGCGCCGTCGCAAAGTGGCGTACGTGCTCGGCGGTCACCGTGCGCATGGCGGCACGCCGCGCCGCATGCAGGGCTTGCCATAGCGCGTTGTTGTAATCGACCAGCCGCTGTTGATGGGAGGGTTCCTGATGGATGCGAAGGTCGTGCGCGATCCAGGCGTCATAGATCGCCGGCCATTGCTGGCGGATCAGCGCCAGCGCATCGCCCATGCGTCTGGAGTCTGCATGGAGCCGGAAGCTGTAGAGGAACTGCTCCGTGCGCCATTGCTCGGCGGTAAGCACGCGATCATCGATGCGCAGGCCCGTGATGACGTGATTGGCGAACAACTCGTCGGCATTGGGGGCGTAGAAGTCGTTGCCCTGCTTGGCGAAAGCCAGGCGAATGAAGTCCAGGGAGGCGCCACGGGCAGACAGCAAGCTCATGAACTTCTCTTGCGCGCTGCCGGCGTAATCCACCGACGCGCGCGAGTCGATCATCGAGCGCATCTGATGAAAGCCCAGCGTGGCCTTGGCCGAGACGATGCGCTGGTTGCCTCCGATGAAGGCGAGCGTGCATGCGCTCACGCAGACGTGATCGACCTCGACGGCAATGTCCGGACGGGCCACCAGGAAGTCGTGCAGCTGCATGCCGTTGTCGACATCGCCGCCCACGCTGTCGAGCACCAGGCGATGGATGGACGGGTGCGTGGAAAACGCATCGGCGATGGCGTCGGCGTAGCCGGTACCCACGGTGCCGCTGGCCACGATGGCCTGGCCGGCGGCATCCGGCGCGATGGCGAAGTGGTCGAAGCGTCGCTGTTCGGCCGCGCCCTGGGCCAATAGCCGCAGTTGGTTTATCTCGGTGGGCAGGCGGCCGAGCGTGCCGACGATGGCCAGCACCATGAGGATATTCACCACGATGGCCCAGCGGCTGCCGCTCAATGCCGCCGAGCGCAGGATGCCCACCACCTGCCACACCGAGATGACCAGCCGCAGCACGGCATAGCTGGCGGCTACCAGCAGCACGCGTGTCAGCGAGGGGTGGCTGGTTTTGAGCCATTCCAGCAGCACCGACTCGATAAATACCAAGGCGAAGCCGAGCAGCACGCCGTTGAACCAATAGGCCTGCCCCAACGGCAATTCACCCTTCCAGTGCGCGGCGATATAGCCCGAGGATGGCGGCGGTGGAGACGGTGGCAAGCGTGGAGGCAGCTCGAACGGCAGCGTGCCGTCCCAGGTCGGGGGGATGCGTTCGTTGCGACGAAAGGGCGGCACGGGATCGGTCATGGGACAGTTCGCCGGCGAGCTGGGTGGGGCGTCAGGTGCTGGCGCGGGCGACGGATGCGGCGTCGATTGAACAGCTTGGAGATCATGACCGCCTGGCGGCCACGCCCCCGGCCAACGCCACCACTGGCGGCATGGAACTGACGAACGCTTCCGCCGCCATGCGGCGACCGGCTGCCTCGCCGGGCATGGCCCGTGCGGGCGTGGTCAAGGCCAAGGCGGCCAGCAGTCCAAATACCGGCACCGGCGACTTGCGAAGCATAGGTTTCCCCTTGGGCATCATCCGTTGATACGCATTCCCCCGAATGCGACCGCTGCGCCTTCCTGGCGCAGCGGCAGGTCGATCTTATCGCCTGCAGCGGCGCTTTGCCTCGCCTGCCGGCAGGTCAGGGCGACTTGGGCGCCGCCGGCGAGCGTTCGAAGCTGCCGGCATCGCCCGGAAACACCACCGGGCTTTCGTAGCCATCGGCGGATACCGCCGAGACGCCGAAGAACCAGTCATCGATCACCACGTCCTTGATCACGGCCTGCTCGACATTGCCCACGGCCCGGCGGTACTGCCACTGCGGCGCGGTGGTGTCGCGCCAATGCACCACGTAGCCGGCAGCGCCGGGGACCTTCTTCCAATGTACGGTGGTGTCGGTGGCCAGCGCGCCCTCGATGCTCACGCCGGTCGGCGGTGCGGGCGCGCGGCTGAGCGCGGCCATGGTGACCGTGTTGAGCGCGGTGACGTGGGCGAGGTAGCGGAAGTCCACCCCGTCGATGGTGTCGCCGTAGTGGATGCCGCCCTCGGTGCGCAGGTCCTGGTGCTGGCGGGTGTAGTCCTCGTGGCCCTCGGTGACGCGCACCGCCGGATAGCCCGCTTCGAGGAATGGCACCTGGTCGCCGCCACGGCTGTAGCGGTCGGTGCGATACACCATGTGCACGCGCAGGTCGGGCAGGTACTGGCTGGCGATCTGTTCCATGTAGCGCGCGAGGTTGCGCGAGGGCGAATCCACCTCGCCGCCATGGTAGGCGCGGTACTTGGCCTGCTCGGGCGTTTCGTTGGTCTTGGTGCCTTCGGAAAAGATGCGCACGGTGGTGTTGTCGACCACGCCGTTCTGCCCGTGGCTGTTGCCGACGATGTCGTTGTTGAGCTCGGCCTGCACCTGCCAGCCCTGCGCCACCGCATAGTCGGCCAGCACCTTGCCGCCGTACAGGCCCTGCTCCTCGCCGGACAGCGCGGCGAACACCAGGGTGGCGTCGTTGTCCTGCTTCGACAGCAGCCGCGCCGCCTCCATCAGCGCGGCCACGCCGGAAGCATCGTCGTTGGCGCCCGGTGCATCGCTGCTGGCGTTCATCACGTCGGTGACGCGCGAGTCGAGGTGGCCGGTCATCACGATCACGCGCTGGGGATCACCCTTGCCGCGTTTGATCGCCACGATGTCCATCACCTCGGTCGGCTGCGGTACGCGCTTGCCGGTGAAGCTCTGCGACGGCGTCACCACCTCGATGCAGCCGCCGCAATCCTTGGCGACCTGTTCGAAGCGCGACTTCACCCAGCGCCGCGCCGCGCCGATGCCGCGCGTGTCGGACTTGGTGTCCGACAAGGTATGGCGCGTGCCGAAGCCGACCAGCTTTTCGATGGTGGCATGCAGCTCCGCCTCGCTGGGCGCGGTGGCCAGCGCTTGCAGGGCGGGTTGCGCCAGCGGTTGGGCCGGCGCGTTGTCGGCATGCGCTGCAGCGACGGCAAGGCACAGCGAGGCGGACAGCAGCGTAGGGGCAAGGCGCATCAGGAGTCTCCCGGTGATCAACGCCCCACTTTAGCGGCAGGCCAGCTCCTTGGAACCGTGCCGATCGCCATGCCGCCCGACTCAGTGCGGGCGCGGTGGCAGCAGCACGATCTCGAACAGCTTCGGCCAGCGCTTGCCGGTGACGAACAGGCGATCGTGCTGCGCGTCGTAGGCGATGCCGTTGAGCACGTCGTTGGTCGGATCGGGCAGGCGGCTCACGTCGAGCAGGCCGCCGAGGTCGATCCAGCCGGTGACGTGGCCGGTGGCAGGATCGATGCGGGCGATGCGGTTGCTCATCCACACGTTGGCGTAGATCTCGCCCTTCACCCATTCCAGCTCGTTGAGGTTGACCACCGGCTGGCCATCGTCGGTGACCAGGATGCTGCCGGTGGCGGCGAGCGTGGCCGGATCGAGGATACGCAGCACGGCCGAGCCGTCGCTCATGTAAATGCGCTTGTCGTCGCGGGTCAGCGCCCAGCCCTCGCCGGGATAGTTGAAGGTGCGCAGCTGGCGGAAGCTGGCCAGGTCGTAGACGAAACCCAGCTGGTCCTTCCAGGTGAGCTGCACCAGCTGCCCGTTCCAGTCGACGATGCCTTCGCCGAAATAGGCGGCCGGCACGTCGTGGCGCTGCAGTACCTTGCCGGTCGGCAGGTCCACCTTGCGCACGGTCGACTCGCCCGCCTCGCCGGTGCTCTCGTACAGATAGCCGTCCTTGTAGAACAGGCCCTCGGTGTAGGCGGAGGTATCGTGCGGATAGACATGCACGACCCGGTAGCCGTAGACGGGTGTCGCGGCTCGGGCGGGCGTGGCGCAGACGAGCACAGCCAGGGCGAGCGCGGAAGCGAGGCGACGAATCATGGAGGCGTGAAACCCTTGCGGACGGTGGATGGGTGGCGAGTCGTCAGTGCAGCGAGCGCACGCGGAAATTGCAGCCCTTGATCTTGCCCGCGCGCAGGCGCTCCAGCGCCTTGTTCGCAAGATCCCGGCGAATGGCCACGTAGGCGCGGGTGGCGAACACGTCGATCTTGCCGATGTCCTTGGCATCGAGCCCGGCATCGCCGGTCAGCGCGCCGAGGATGTCGCCGGGGCGCAGCTTGTCCTGCCGGCCGGCGTCGATCACGATGGTTTTCATCGGCGCCAGGTTGAGCTGCTTGCCCTTGGGCGGGGCGAGCCTGAGCGGCTGCCACGGCAGCGGCTGGCCCAGTTGTTCCTCGATGTTGAGCGCCTTGGGCCGCTCGCGCGGCGTGACCAGCGTGATGGCCACGCCCGCCTCGCCCGCGCGACCGGTGCGGCCGATGCGGTGCGTGTGGGTGTCGGGGTCGTGCGCGATGTCGTAGCTCACCACCAATGGCAGCGCGGCGATATCCAGGCCACGTGCGGCCACGTCGGTGGCGACCAGGATGGAGCAGCTGCGGTTGGCGAACTGCACCAGCACTTCGTCGCGGTCGCGCTGCTCCATGTCGCCGTGCAGGGCCAGCGCGGAGAAGCCGCGGCGGTCCAGCTCGATCGCCACGGCGTCCACGTCCTTGCGCATGTTGCAGAACACCAGCGCATGCTGGGATTTGTCCTGGCCGAGCAGTTGCGCGAGGGCGTCGATCTTCTGCGCCGGCTCCACTTCATGGAAGCGCTGCTCGATGGTGGTTTCGTGATGCGGCGTCTCCACCGTCACTTCCACCGGATCGCGCTGCACGCGCTTGCTCACCTGGCGGATTTCCTCGGCATAGGTGGCCGAGAACAGCAGCGTCTGGTGATGCTTGGCGATGCGCCCGACGATATCGTCGATGGCTTCGGAGAAGCCCATGTCCAGCATGCGATCGGCTTCGTCCAGCACCAGCACCTTGATGCCGCCACCGTGCAGGCTGCCGCGCTTCAAATGCTCCTGCACGCGGCCGGGTGTACCCACCACGATATGCGGATCATGCGTCAGCGAGGCCAGCTGCGGCCCCAATGGCATGCCGCCGCACAGCGTCAGCAGCTTCACGTTGGGGATAGTGGCAGCCAGCTTGCGGATGGCCTTGCTGACCTGGTCGGCCAGTTCCCGCGTGGGGCACAGCACCAGTGCCTGCAGGCGGATGGTGTCCACGTCGAGGCTCTGCAGCAGGCTCAGGCCGAAGGCGGCGGTCTTGCCGCTGCCGGTGCGGGCCTGCGCGATCACGTCGCGGCCCTCCAGCATCGGTGGCAGGCTGAGCGCCTGCACCGGGGTCATCTCGGTATAGCCGAGGGTTTCCACGCTGGCCAGCAGCGCGGGTTTGAGCGGGAGCGTACGGAAATCGGTCATGCGCCATGATCGCATGACCTGGCTGAAGCCAGAGACGAGGGTGGCCGGTTTCGGCGCCCTCGTCTCCCGGGGGCATTATCCCTGCATGTCTTCCAGCTCGATGCCCTTGGTCTCGCGCACGGACACCAGCACGAACACCAGCGACAGCAGGGCGAACAGCGCATACAGGCCGTAGGCGAAGCTCAGGCCCACCTCGGCCAGCGCCGGGAAGCTGCTGGTGATGGCGAAATTGGCCAGCCACTGGGCCGAGGCCGCCACCGCCAGCGCGATGGCGCGAATGCGGTTGGGGAACATCTCGCCCAGCAGCACCCACACCATCGGGCCCCAGCTCATGCCGAAGAACACCACGTAGGCATTGGCGGCGACCAGCGCCACGATGTTCCACGGCGCCGGCAGGCTCAGGCTGGCGCCGCTGCCGGTGGCCTCGGAGAAGCACCAGGCCATCATGCCCAGGGTGAGGGCCATGCCGGTCGAACCGATCACCAGCAGCGGCTTGCGGCCGATGCGGTCGACCAGGGCGATGGCGATCAGCGTCACCAGCACGTTCACTACCGAGGTGGCTACGGTGATGGAGAACGAATCGGCCTCGCTGAAGCCCACCGAATGCCACAGCGTGGACGAGTAATAGAAGATCACGTTGATGCCGACGAACTGCTGGAACACCGACAGCAGGATGCCGATCCACACTACCGGCAGCAGGCCCAAGCGCGGGCCACGCAGGTCGCGCAGGCGCGGGCGGTACTCGGATCGCAGGCTGTGCTCGATGTCGTGCAGCTTGGTGTCCAGCGCCTGCTCGTTATGCATGTCGAGCACCTTGCGCAGCACCTCGCGCGCTTCGGACAAGCGGCCCTTGGCCACCAGATAGCGCGGCGACTCCGGCACGCCCAGCACCAGCGAGCCATAGATCAGCGCCGGCACCACCGCGACGAGGAACATCCAGCGCCATGCCGCCAGGCCGAACCACAGCGGCTGCGATGCGCCACCGGCGGTACCCGCGAGCCAGGCGTCGCTGAGCAGCGCAGCGAAGATGCCCAGCACGATGGCCAGCTGCTGCAACGAACCCAGGCGCCCGCGCACCTGGGCGGGCGATACCTCGGCGATATAGGTCGGTGCGATCACCGAAGCCATGCCGACGCCGATGCCGCCGATCACGCGCCAGAACACCAGGCTGGCCACGCCGGTCACCAGGCCGGCGCCCAGGGCGCTCAGCGCCAGCAACAGCGCCGCCACCTGCATGCTGCGCACGCGACCGAAGCGATCGGCCAGCGGGCCGGCGTACCACGCACCCAGGGCCGAACCGAGCAGCGCGCACGACACCGCAAAGCCGATCTGCCCCGCGCCCAGGCCGAAGTTGCCGCGCACGGCATCGACCGCGCCGTTGATCACCGCCGTATCGAAGCCGAACAGGAAACCGCCGAGTGCCGCCGCTGCCGCGATCAACACCACGCGTGCGGTGGCGCGCTGTCCAAGATCGTCGACGGCGTTGGTCGACGTCGATGGTGTATTCAAATTCATTGCCTCTCCCCGAGTCAGAGTCCGGGGATTCTGCGCTGGCAGTCCCGGTTCTTTGAAGTGAATACGTATGCACTAGAGCGCAGGCGATGTCGAGTGTTTCGGTCTCGATCATCGATGGTGCAACTGCGTTATGGGCTTCCCGACCCGTCATCCCCGCGAACTCGGGGATCCAGCGATTTCGGACGCTCGAGGATGCTGCGTCGCACCAATATCCGGGCTATGGAACCACTCACCACTGCGTGCGATGGGGCAACAGCCCCTTCAGCTCCGCCTCGGTAAGGTTGCGCCATTGTCCCACCTTCAAGCGGCCCAGCTTCACATTGATGATGCGCACGCGGCGCAGCTGGGTGACGCGGTAACCGAACTCGGCCGCCATCAGGCGGATCTGCCGGTTCAGGCCCTGGGTGAGGATGATGCCAAAGCCGAACTTGGCGATCTTGCGCACCTTGCACGGCTTGGTCATCTGGCCGTGGATGCGCACGCCGCGCGCCATGCCCTTGAGGAACTCATCGGTGACCGGCTTGTTCACCGCCACCAGATATTCCTTCTCGTGATTGTTTTCCGTACGCAGGATCTCGTTGACGATGTCGCCGTTGCTGGTCAGCAGGATCAGCCCTTCCGAATCCTTGTCCAGCCGGCCGATCGGAAAGATGCGTTCCTTGTGGTCGACGAAATCGACGATGTTGTCCTTCACCGTCTGGTCGGTGGTGCAGGTGATGCCCACCGGCTTGTTCAGTGCGATATAGACGCCGCGCTTGGCCGCCGGCGACGGGGCGAGGATGCGTGCCTTGACGATCTCGCCGTCCACGCGCACCTCGTCGCCCTCCAGCGCCTTGGCGCCGGTGGTGACCACTTCACCGTTGATGGTGACGCGCCCGGCCAGCAGCAGCTCGTCCGCCTCGCGGCGCGAGCACAGGCCGGCTTCGCTGATGTATTTGTTGACGCGCATGAATGCAAACAGGCCTTCCCAAGGCGTCATTCCGGCTTCCGCCGGGATGACGATCAAAACATTACGAACGCAGGCCCACGCCGCGCTTGAGCAGCTGCAGCGCCACGATGGACAGGCCGATCACGAACGCCAGCATCACCGCGAACGCCACGCCGATCTGCACGTCGCTGGCGCCCAGCACGCCGAAGCGGAACGCATTGACCATGTACAGGATGGGGTTGACCATCGAGATGCTGCGCCACGGTTCGCCCAGCATGTTCACCGAATAGAACACGCCGCCCAGGTAGGTGAGCGGGGTAAGCACGAAGGTCGGCACCAGCGCGATGTCGTCGAACTTCTTGGCGTATACCGCGTTGACGAAACCGGCCAGCGAAAAGATCGTGGCGCCCAGGATCACCGAGGCGAGCGTGACCAGCGGATGCACCACGTGCAAATGCGTGAAGAACAACGCGATGACCAGCACCAGCGCACCCACGATGACGCCACGCGCCACCGCGCCGGTGACGTAGCCCAGCAGGATCACCCAGTTGGGCATGGGCGACACCAGCATTTCTTCCACCGCGCGGCTGAACTTGGCGCCGAAGAACGAGCTGGAGATATTGCCGTAGCTGTTGGTGATGATGCTCATCATCACCAGGCCGGGCACGATGTACTGCATATAGGTGAAGCCGCCCTCGATGGTGCCGATGCGGCTGCCGATCAGCTTGCCGAAGATCACGAAGTACAGCGTCATGGTGATGGCGGGCGGAATCAGCGTCTGCGTCCAGATGCGCAGGATGCGCGCGATCTCGCGCCGGACGATGGTGTTGAGCGCAACCAGGTTGCCGGCGCCGTTCATGCTGCTTTCTCCTGGCCTTCTTTGTTTGCCCTGCCGTTCTCCACCAGTCGCACGAAGAGTTCTTCCAGCCGGTTGGTCTTGTTGCGCATCGAGGTTACCGTCATGCCGCGCGCGGACAGCGCGGCGAACAGCGAGTTGAGGTCGTGCGAGCGTGACATTTCCGCTTCCAGCGTGTGCTCGTCCATGCGGCGCAGCGTGACGCCGTCAATGGCGGGCAGGTCGGTGGGCACCTGGTTGACGTCCAGCACGAAGGTTTCCACGTCGAGCGAGGCCAGCAGGCGCTTCATCGAGGTGTTTTCCACGATGGTGCCGTGGTCGATGATGGCGATGTTGCGGCACAGCTGCTCGGCTTCCTCCAGGTAGTGCGTGGTGAGGATCACCGTGGTGCCGGCGGCATTGATGCCGCTGACGAATTGCCACATCGAGCGGCGGATCTCGATGTCCACGCCGGCGGTGGGCTCATCGAGGATCAGCAGCCTGGGCTCGTTCATCATCGCGCGGGCGATCATCAGGCGACGCTTCATGCCGCCGGAGAGCATGCGTGCCTGGTGGTGGGCCTTGTCCCACAGGCGCAGCTCCTTGAGGTACTTCTCGGCGCGCTCGATGGCGATCTTGCGCGGGATGCCGTAGAAGCCGGCCTCGTTCACGCAGATGTCGAACGGCTTCTCGAACTGGTTGAAGTTGATTTCCTGCGGCACCAGGCCGATCAGCTGCATGGCCTTGCCGCGCTGCTTGTTGACCGAAACGCCAAACACCTGCGCATCGCCGCCGCTGGCGTTCACCAGCGAGGACAGGATGCCGATGAGGGTGGACTTGCCGGCGCCGTTGGGGCCGAGCAGGGCGAAAAAGTCGCCCGGCTGCACCGTCAGGCTGATGCCCTTGAGGGCTTCAACGCCGTTGCTGTAGGTCTTGCGCAGGTTGTCAACGACCAGCGCGGGGACGGAAGAGGTGGTCATGGGCTGCACCGAGGGGATTAGCCCCTTATTATACGTGGCTTGCCCTTTTTGCCCGGCCACGCTGGGCACACGCACTGTTTCCCCCGGAAAACCCCATGGCAGACCATTTCCAGCTCCGTCTCGTCGACAGCACCATGCTGGCGCCCACCGTGCGCCACCTGGCGTTCGAGCGCGTCGATGGCCAGCCTTTGGCGTTCGTGCCGGGGCAGTTCCTGCAGATCCACTTCCACTACGAAGATGGCACGGCCACCAAGCGCAGCTACTCGGTGGGCACCGTGGGCGATGGTTCCTCGCCGGTGCAGCGCATCGAGATCGCGGTGAGCTACGTCGAAGGCGGCGCCGCCACCAGGCTGCTCAGCGAGCTGCCGCTTGGTGGGGTGATCGACGCCAGCGGCCCCTATGGTCGCTTCACCTTGCAGGCGGGCGACACCAACGGCCGCTACCTGTTGCTGGCCACCGGCACCGGCGTCACGCCGTATCGCGCCATGCTGCCGCAGATCGCCGAGCTGGTGAAGCAGGGCCGCGAAGTGGTGCTGCTGTATGGCGCCCGCAATGAAGTGGAATTGCTCTACGGCGAGGAATTCGAAGCCTTCGCCCAGGCCCACCCCGGCTTCAGCTTCCACGGTTGCCTCAGCCGCCAGCCACGCGCCACGCCGCGTCCGAACGATCGCGCCGGCCACGTGCAGAACGTGCTGGCCGAGCTGGCGCCCAGCGACGGGCGCGACATCGCCTACCTGTGCGGCAACCCCAACATGGTCGATGCCGCCTTTGCGGCCCTGAAGGAAGGCGGGCTGCCCGTCGCCCATATCCGCCGCGAGAAGTATGTCTCCTCGCGCTGAGGCGGCGCCCCAGGCTTAACGCCACCCCAACTTCTTATTCAAGTTGCGTCGACATCGGCCGCTAAGGCGGGTGCCCGGCAGACCCGCCAGCCCCTTTCATTGATGCAGCCCGCCGCCGTGAGCGTCAAAAACGTGACGCGCTTCACGTTGCTGACACGTGCCCGGGTTTCCGATATCAAGCCCCGGCCAACCACGCCGATAGACCCGACAAGTACCCCCTCTTTCGTAGTGGGGTACGGAAGGGGCGTTTATGAAGGGTTGGATTCGCAGGACCTGTGTGGGTTGCGTAGTCGCCTTGGCGCTGGGCGGGCCGTTGGCGCATGCGGAGGGCGGAACGATTACGTTCGCCGGGGCGATCGTTGCGCCCACGTGCACGACTGCGGATGTTGGGGCATCGACTCCGGGGATGTCCCGAAGTGGCTGCGGAGAAACCGCCGGCCAGGCTGCCGCCCATACCTCTGTATATCGACAGGAGTTGGTCGCACTTGAGGGAAGTGTGGTCGATGATCGATTGCTCAGTTACTTCGCCGGCTACACGGGCGGCACCGATGCTCGCCTACTGACGCGGACATACGAGTAACGCGTGGCCGGGTGGCCGCGTGGTGCTATTGGTAGGTCAGCGTGTAGGTCGCAGTGGTGCAGACGGATCCGGAGCTTACCGGCGTCGCCGTCGCGTAGTACTGCACGACGAAGGGAATGGTCAGGGGGCCATTGGCCGTACCGACCTTCTGCGACGTGTTGAACGTGACCGCCTGCGAGTTCATCAAGAGTTGCAGCGCCACATTCGTGGCGGCGCCGGTGCAGGTGACGCCGTCCGGAAGCATCAGGCCGGAACTCGAGCCCGGTTTCGGCGTGGTCATGTACATCGACACGGTCAGCGCCGTACCGCAGTTGTAGGTGATGTTGAACGGCGTGGCGCCCGCCGTGGCGCCCGCGGCCTTGAGCGCATTGGCGCCCACCGTGGGCAGCGACACCGCAAAATTCGCGTTAGCCATGGTGAGCGTGCACGAAGGCGTATTCACTGCGACCGACGTAGTCGCCACCGACGCGTAGTATGGCGAGCTATTGGAGACGCCATAGCTGTAATCGGTCAGCTGCACCAGGGTAAGCGCGTTCACGGTGCCGGGCCCGATCGGACCGGTCTTGATCAATTGCGCGGTAAATTTCTCGCTGATCGACGAGTTCGTATTGCTCTTGGAGGCCAGTTCCCAGCCGGGCACGCCAGCCGGACCATTTGCGCCACTGTCGGCCGTGGTGGGGCTGCCGGTGAGCTTGATGGCAACGCCGGGCAGGTTGGTGGCCAGCACCACGTACCCCGCGCCTACCTTGTTAGTGGTATCCAGTGTCGCCACTACCGCGGCCTGCGGCGTGACGATGCCGTATTGATTGATAACGTTGGAGCAATTGAACGTCACCGTGACCGAGCCGGCGCTACCGAGGGTGGAGCCGACCGCCAGGTTGGATGCCGCCGTGACGCTGCTGGGTAACGTGATGGTGGAGACCGTGCCATTGGTCGGCGACGTGCAGGCAAGGGGGGCGCCAGCTTGAGCCGTAGGACTGTGGCCCAGTCCCAGGCAGGCGGCCAGTAGCACTGCAGCCGACGTCAGCAGTCGGTGGCTACGTGCAAGCAATGGGCGGAAATGACTCACGGCGCGGTCCTCTCGGCGATTGTCGGATTGGCCGTCGGCGTACAAGTTGCCTCGACGTGTTCATAAGCCTGCTTGTTCTTGCCCTTTCCAGTCGGCGGCAGCTGGTAGGCGATCGAGCAGGAGTGGGTTTCCCCGTCGCTATTGGTCCAGCGGGCGATCATCTGGCCCTCCCGATCCACGCCGCGCGCCAGGATCTTGCCGGCCTGCCCGACCACACCCAGCGTCATGCCGTTGGCATTGAACACCTCGGCACCGAACGGTATCGCGTCGCCGTTGGGTAGGCGCGCCTGCACGATCACCGAGCGGCCAGTGACGGTCTTGAACTTGAGCATGACCACCGCACCGGCATACGGAGCCACCTGCGCGCTGGTGGATTCCATCTGCACGTCCAGCGGCAGGCCTTTCGGGTCGATCTGCACGGTGTTGAGCATATACGGCGACAGGTACGGCACCAGCGCGTAGCCGGAGCCATCGATCTTGACGCCGGCGGAGTTCGTCACGCTGGCGCCGGTGGCGCCGGGTGCGTAGACGATGCCGACGGTATCGCCGGCGGATTGGCCAAACGTGATGCCACCCGGATGCAGCACGATCGAGCCGCTGGCACCCACCGAAGCCTGGGAGTAACCCGAGCCGCTGCCGTAGCTGGCATTGAGAATGGCAAAGGGACTGCGATAGCCGACATTCACCGCGCCAGCACTGCTGGCGTCGCTGTTGTGCGAGGCGCTCACGCCGTAATTGAACTGGTTATCCGCGCCCAGCGTACCGTTGACCGTCGCCTGTTCCTGGTTGCCGTTCACCGGATCGTGATTCATGTTGAACAGCAAGGTCGGCGAGTGACTGCTGGTGCCGAGCGGCACCATCATATTCACGTAGTAAGTGTTGTCGTAGCGACCCGTAACATCGCGCGTGCGCGTAGCGCTGATGCCAAAGCTAACGCGCCCGATGTGGTTGTTGTAGCCAAGCTGGAATTGGGTGTCGGTGCCGTTGTGGCCCCAGTAGTCATACGCCGAACCGGTGACATAAATGGTGCCGCCGCGTGTACCCAGCGCTTGGTTCATCGTCAGGTCAAAGCGGTTGCGCTGGCGCTCGAGGGTGGTGCCGATCAGCGAGGAGTTGCTCAAGGCTCCCGGCGCAGCCAATGCGGTAGCCTGCGCGGCGGTCAGCGCGCTGCTCACCGGTACGCCGTCGATCAGCTGCTGCTGGACGGGAATGGTGGTGTCGAAGATATCCAGGCCGCGCCGCGCGAAATCACGCGCCTGGGCGGCATCGGTCAGGCTCAGGTAGCCGCTGGTGGAATAGCGGTAGGCAGCCACGGTGAATGAGGTCTGCGTTTCCGGTAGCAGCTTGCTGTAGCTCACGCGCAGGCTCTGGCCCGTACGCGATGCCTCGCCGGGGATTTCCGTATGCGCGTCGGTCAGGTCGGCTGCGATGGCGCCAAAGCGCGTGTTCACGGCACCGCCGATCAGCGCGGCGGCATAGCCTTGCGAGGCGACGATGCCGGCATAACCAGTGAGCGTGTTGTTGATGCCGTGCTGCAGCGTGGCCTGCACGACATCAGGCTTGTGCACCAGCGAGGCATCGCGCAGTTCGCCGGCCACGATGCTGAAGCGCGTGGTGCCGGGGCGTAGCAATTGAGCCACCGAGGCGTAGGGCACGCTGAACGTGCGGATGCGACCGTCGGCCTCGGTGACCGTCACGTCGAGGCTGCCGCCGTAACCGGTGGGGTACAGGTCGTTGATTGAGAACGGACCCGGCGACACCGTGGTCTGGTAAATCTGCATGCCGTTCTGGCGAATGGTCACCAGGGCATTGGTTTCCGCCACGCCACGCACGACCGGGGCATATCCACGCAATGAGTCCGGCAGCATGCGGTCATCGGTGCTCAGCTGCACGCCGCGGACGGCGTAGCTATCGAATACCTGGCCATCGGTAAAGCTGTCGCCCACCGTCAATTCGGCGCGCAGGCCGGGCAGGGCGCGCTGCACGTAGGTGGCGATGTTCTGCCAGTGCGTGCGGGAAGGTTGCGCGGCGTTGGACGACTGCCAAGTCACGGTGGAGTTCTGGCGCAGCTGCCAGGCTCCCAGATTCACGCCAGTGTTGAGGCCCAGGTAGGCATTGGTCTGGCTGAGGCCGCCATTGGTGGAGCGGTAGGCGGTGAAGTTGTAGTTCATCATGCCCGACAGCACGCCGGCGTCCCAGTACTGTGGATCCACGTAGCCGCGAGCAGCCTGGCTCATATAGGCCTGGGGCACGCTCACGTCCAGTCGCAGCTCGCTCATGTCGAACGTCATGGTGGCGTCGGGGATCAGACTGCCAATGTCTACGCAGCCGGCCGGGTCGGCCAGTTGGGTCTGCACCTCGTCGCGCTTGGCGGGGTGCACATCCAACTGGCTGAGCAGCTTCTCATCCACGCAGGCCGTGGCGCTGGCCTCTGGCGTACGTGCAGCAAAACGCACATCGCGACGGGCGACCCAACTGTTGTTGAGGTAGACGTCGACATAGTAGTTGCCCGGCATGACCGGGTTGCCGTGCTCAAAGCGTGACAGATCAGTGGTGTTCTGGCCGGCGCCAGACAGCATGCTGCGGTCGAATTCGGCATAGCCGCCCGAAGCCGGATCGGCTCCGGTCGTCGGCGTGGCGGCTGCCGCCGCGGGGTCCGCGCTGGCCGCGCCTGCCCAGCCGGCCAGGGCCGCCAGCATCGCGCACAACAGTGCGCGGCGGCGTACGGCCGGCAGCGATGGGTGGCGCTGGCTGGCGCGCACGGCATTCACGGCGACAACGTGGCCTTGAACGACTGGGCGGCGCCGTAGTCGTTGATGCAGTCATAGGCGATCACGCTGCCAGCCGGAGCCTGCTGGAGTCCGCTCACGGTCACGCGCAGATCGGACATCGGCGCCACCATGCCGCCGGTATCGGTGGCATGTGCCTGCCCTCCTGTGGTGACGGTCATCTTGACGAAGGTGACGAAGTAGGGGGTCGGGTTGTGCACGACCAGCGTGGTGCCGTTGCCTTCGGCGACAGCCTTGAAGGTCATCTCGCCCGGCGCCTTGATGGGGTCGCCCGCGAGGCCGCTGGGCCGATAGAACAGCTTGAGCCGCGAGCGGATGGCCAGCTGCAGGTAATTCTTGTCCTGGAATTCCTGGCCGGTCGGCTTCGGCGGCACTTCCAGCACGTTCAGCCAGAACAGCGTCTCGCGGTCGGTCGGCAGCGGCTGTTTGCCCTGGGTGAACAGGATGCGCAGGCTCTGTTCCTTGTGCGGATCCATGCGGAACAGCGGCGGCGTGATCAGGAACGGCGTGTCCACCTTGTCGGGGGTGGAGTGCTCATCGCCATTGTCGATCCACGATTCGACCAGGGCGGGCGTCGTGTTGTCGTTGGTCAACCGGACGGTGACTTCGCCATCCTTCGCAGGGAAGACCACGCGGGTGCCGGCGATAATGACGTTAGCGCTGGCGCCGGCGGATGCGAGGCAATACATCACCAGCCCCGTGCCAAGGGCGCGGAAGAAGCGTTTCATCGTTGGAGTCCCGTTCGGCGGAAAGAAAGGGCGGGCGATGCCCATGGCCGGCTATGCCGGCCATGGGACGCAGCGGTATTACGGGTAAACGATCGAATAGTTCACCGTGCTGCTCACCGCACCGGCGGCCAGCGTGCCACCGTTGTTGTAGTACTCCACGAAGTAGTTCAGCGTGGCGGAGGTGGACGAGGCGGTCACGGCGGCCGTGGTGGTATTGGTGCTGGCGTTGTTCAGGTTGATCGCGCTCTGGTCGAAGTTCAGCAGGGCCAGGTCGACGCCAGTAGCCTGGCCGGTGCCAGTGGCGATGCTTAGGCGGCCATTGGTGTTGATGGTCGAGCCCGGCTCAAAGTAGGTCTTGATGTTGCCGGCGGTCAGGTTGCTGCACGAGGTCAGCTTGATCGAGAACGGCGTGATACCGGCAACCGTCCCCGAGGAGCCCAGGGCGCTCGTGGCAACGGTCGGCAGGGTGACGGTGAACGAGCCGCCGGTGCTGGGCGTGCCCGTCGAGCCGATGGAGCAGGTGGCCGAGCTGATCTTGCCATTGAAGGTGATGGTGCCGTCGGTGGCCGCGGCTGCCTGTGGAGCCAGCGCTGCCACGCCGAAGATGGTAGCCAGAGCAGCAGAAAGAAGAAGCTTGTTCATACGGATGTCCTTTAACGTTTTGTTGGATGGTGCAGATGTTTGATGCGCTTCCGGACAAACAGGCGGGTGCCCCCGTTGCGCTGTACGGCCCCTGGTTCCGCGCCCCCTTCGGCCGGTTTCCAGATCGCTCACCGGGCCAAAAGCAATCCCCATGCCAACGTGCAAGGCCCCTCTCCCGTGGCCATGCAGCGGGCTTTCTCTGGAGGTATTTGGTGGGCGGTGTGACGATTTTTGTGAGTCGTGCCGGGTCACATCGGGCCCGAGGAACGGCTCAATGTGCAAATTGTGTCACATTTTGGGAAATTTCCTATTGCTCATGGATCAAGTTGCAAGAACTACGGCCGATACCCATTAGGAATGTAAAGTAAGCTTGACATTTGCTCAGGTGTACCCCAATCTGATGTCAAGGTTGCTTGACATGGCATGGGGGGTTCCGGATGGCGCGTCTCAACTACGGGCAGTACCAGCGGCGCCTGCTGGTGGCGATGGCGTTGTATACGGGTTTCATGCTGCTGGTCTGGCCCGCCGTGCCGACGATCGCCAACCTGCCGCTCAAGGTATTGCTGGCGTTGGCGCCGCTGGCGCCCATGTTCTACGTGCTGGCACTGCTGGCCCGACGCATCCGCGACAGCGACGAACTGGAACAGCGCACGCATCTGATCGCCCTGGGCGTCTCCACCGGAGTCACTGCGGCGCTCAGCCTGCTGGGGGGCTTCCTGTGCATCGCACACCTGGTACCGCTGGACGGTTCGGTGCTGATCTGGGTGTTTCCGCTGATGATGATCTGCTACGGCACCACGCGCTGGTACGTGGGGCGCGCCTATGGCCTCGACACAAGCTGCGATGACGGCGACCGGACGACGAGCGCACTGCATTTCGTCTGGCTGGGCGTCATCATGGCGGTGGCCGCCGTGTACGGCTGGCGGCACCACTGGGACGATTTCAGGGTGGGCCTGCTCGCTGGCGTGGCCTGCGGCCTCCTGCTGGGCGGCGTGGTGAAGGGCGTGTTGCGCAAGCGCTCTTGGCAGCAAGCCGATGAATGATTCGGCGCATCGCAGGTCGGTTTTGGCGCCATGAAAAACCGCGTCCGCGAGCTTCGCAACGACCACGGCTGGTCGCAGGCCGACCTGGCCGAGCGGCTGGAGGTGTCGCGCCAGACGGTCAATGCGATTGAAACGGGCAAGTACGATCCGAGCCTGCCGCTGGCTTTCCGCATCGCACGCCTGTTCGGTCTTTCCATCGAAACGATTTTCGAGCCGGACCCGTAAGTGCTGGCGCGGGTGCGGGCGAATGCAACCCAAACGGAGTGAGGGATAAGAGCACATGGCAATCAATGGACGGACGGTTTTGCGCGTGGGCATCGTGGCCATCGGCCTCGGCGCGCTGGCCTGGAACCAGTTTCATCGGCGCGCGGCAACCCCGCCGGACGACGATGCCGCGACGGCCACCGTGGCCATGCAGGCCACCAGGCCCGCTGCACCGGCCAAGCCGCAGACCTGGCGATTGGGCTCGCTCACGCTGACGCCTTGCGAACTGGGCCAGCCCAATAGCGGGCTCTCCACGGCCGCGTGGTGCGCGCCGTTCGAGGTGCCCGAGAATCGCGACGATCCCCATAGCCGCAAGATCAGCCTCAAGCTCGCGGTGATCCGCAGCAGCGCGCAGGTGGCCAGCAAGGACATGCTGGTGATGCTGGCGGGCGGCCCCGGCCAGGCGGCTACCGAGTCATGGCCCGGCGTGGCGACGGCATTGCAGCCGCTGACCGCGCATCGCCATGTGCTGCTGCTGGACCAGCGCGGCACCGGTGGCTCCCATCCGCTCACCTGCAAGGAGGAGAACGAGGGCGAAGAAGGCGTGGTCGACGACAACGACGCCAGCCCGGACCAGCAGCGCGCGGAAGTGGCGCAATGCCTCAAGCAGCTCGAAGGCAGGGCCGACCCGCGCTACTACACCACCACCATCGCCGCGCAGGATCTGGAAGACGTGCGCCAGGCGCTCGGCTCGCCGACCTTCGACCTGGTGGGCGTGTCCTACGGCACGCGCATGGCGCAGCAGTACGCCATGCGCTACCCGGCAGGCGTGCGCAGCATGGTGCTCGATGGCGTGGTGCCGAACGAGCTGGCGCTGGGCGAGGATTTCGCGCGCAACCTCGATGACGCGCTGAAGGCGCAGTTCGCCCGTTGCAGCGCCGACACCGCCTGCCGCCAGCGCTTCAATGACCCGTACCAGACGCTGTACCAGCTGCGCGATGCGCTGCGTGCGAACCCGCACAAGGTGAGCTTCCGCGATCCGCAGACCTACCAGAGCGTGCAGCGCGTGCTGAGCGAGAATTCGCTGGCCAGCGTGGTGCGCATGTTCGCCTACTCGCCGCTCACCGCGGCCCTGCTGCCGCTGTCCATCGATGCTGCCGCGCACGGCGATGTCGGGCCGTTGCTGGGGCAGGCCAAGCTGCTCTCGGGCGACCTGTCCGACACCATGAATGGCGGCATGCAGTCCTCGGTGATCTGCAGCGAGGATGCCGACCTGCTCACGCCGCGTCCCGAGGACGCGCACACCATCCTCGGCACGCGGATGATCGATACCCTGCAGGCGGTGTGTGCGGTGTGGCCCAGGGGTACGCGCCCGGCCGATTTCCACCAGCCGCTGAAAACCGACAAGCCGGTGCTGCTGCTGTCGGGCCAATACGATCCGGTGACGCCGCCGCGCTATGGCGAGCAGGTGGCGAAGAACCTGCCACAGTCGCGCCACCTCGTGCTGACGGGGCAGGGGCATAACGTGATCAACGCCGGCTGCGCCCCGCAGATCGTCAAGCACTTCATCGAAGACCTGAATCCCAAGGCGCTGGATGTGAAATGCCTGGATCGCCTGCAGGCCACGCCGATGTTCATCGACTTCAACGGAGCCGCGCCATGATCGAGGTAAGAGACCTGCACAAGGCGTTCGGCAAGGTGAAGGCCGTCGATGGCGTCAGCTTCACCGCGCGCGACGGCGAGATCACCGGCCTGCTCGGTCCCAATGGCGCCGGCAAGACCACCACGCTGCGCATGCTCTACACGCTGATGAAGCCCGACCGTGGCCAGGTGGTGGTCGATGGCGTCGATGCCGCCGAGGACGCGCTGGCCGTGCGTCGCCAACTCGGCGTGCTGCCGGACGCGCGCGGCTTGTACAAGCGCCTGACCGCGCGCGAGAACATCGACTACTTCGCCCGCCTGCACGGCTTGCCGGAGGACGTACTGGCCCGTCGTCGCGAGGCTCTGGTGCATGCGCTGGAGATGGAAGACATCGCCGATCGCCGCACCGAAGGGTTTTCCCAGGGCCAGCGCGTGAAGACCGCCATTGCCCGGGCGCTGATCCACGATCCCCGCAACGTGATCCTCGACGAGCCTACCAACGGCCTCGACGTGATGGCCACCCGCGCGCTGCGGCAATTCATGCAGAAGCTCAAGGCGGAGGGGCGTTGCGTGCTGTTTTCCAGCCACATCATGCAGGAGGTGGCCGCGCTGTGTGACCGCATCGTGGTGATCGCCAACGGCCGCGTGGTGGCCGACGAATCGCCCGCCGCACTGCGCGAGCAGACCGGGGAAAGCAACCTTGAGGACGCCTTCGTGAAGATCATTGGCAGTGAAGAAGGGCTCGCCGCATGAGCGCCGTGACGACTCCCATCATGCGTACGCGTGCGTTCCTCACGGTGTTTCTCAAGGAAGTGAAAGAGAACCTGCGCGATCGTCGCACGCTCACCAGCGCGTTCCTCACCGGCCCGCTGCTGGGGCCGATCATGTTGGTGATGCTGCTCAACATCACGCTCAACCGCGAGTTCGACAAGGCCGAGAAACCGCTGCCAGTGCCGGTGATCGGCGCCGACTACGCGCCCAATCTCATCGGCGCGCTGAAGGCCAACGGCATCGTGCCCACGGCGCCCATCGCCAATCCCGAAGTCGCCGTGCGCAAGCAGGACGCCGACGTGGTGCTGCGCATCGCGCCGGACTATGCCAGCGCCTGGCGCAAGGGCGAGCCGGTGCAGGTGGAGCTGATCTACGACTCCTCGCAGCGCGATGCGAACACCGCGGTGGAGCGCGTCTCCCAGCTGGTGGAAAGCTACGCCAGGCAGCAAGGCGCGATGCGGCTGGTGGCGCGCGGCCTGTCGCCCGGCACGGCATGGCCGGTGGCGGCGGCGCGGCGTGACCAGGCCACGGCGCAGGCACGTGGCGCGCTGATGTTCTCCATCCTGCCGTACTTCTTCGTGCTCACCATCTTCATGGGCGGCATGTACCTGGCAATCGACCTCACCGCGGGCGAACGCGAGCGCCAATCGCTGGAGCCGCTGTTCGCCAACCCGGTGCCGCGCTGGAAGATCCTGGCCGGCAAGCTCGCGGCCATCTGCACGTTTTCGGCGGCGAGCCTGCTGATCAGCCTTGCCGCGTTCGGCGTGGTGGGGCGCTTCATTCCCACCGAAAAGCTGGGCATGGAACTGGACCTGGGCCTGCACTTCAGCAGCCATGTGCTCTTGCTGATGGTGCCGCTGATCGTATTGCTGGCCGCGCTGCAGTCGATGGTGGCCGCCTTCGCCAAGAGCTACCGCGAGGCGCAGACCTATCTGTCGCTGCTGATGTTCGTGCCGGTGATTCCGAGCATCCTGCTCTCCACCATGCCGATCAAGTCGCAGGACTGGATGTACGCGGTGCCGCTGCTGGGCCAGCACCTGGGCATCATGCAGCTGCTGCGCGGTGATGGCATCGGCACGCAGCAGCTGGGCTTGTGCCTGGCCGGCAGCCTGGTGGCCGCCGCGCTTGGCGTGCTGGTGACGGCGCACCTGTATCAGTCCGAGCGGCTGGCCATTTCGGGCTGAGCTTTTAGCTTCCTCTCGCCGCGGGCCTGATGAGCGTCGAATCTCAACCAGGCCGTTTTTTGCCCGTCATTCCCGCTTTCGCGGGAATGACGGCGGGCTCAAGGGGTTCGTGATGGAGATTCAACGCTCATCAGGCCCCTCAGAGTAGCGAAGCGCTCGCGCTACCATGACGCTTTCCCTTCACCGAGAAAGCCCATGCGTCGCCATCTGCTTGCCCTGAGTCTCGTTGCCGCCCTGGCCGGTTGCAGCTCGTCCCATGACAACGCGCCGGCGGCGCAAGCTCCGACGCCGGCGCCCGCCAGCACCGCGCCGGCGACACCGCCGCCGCCGTCGACCGATGCGGAAAATGCCCAGCAGCGCCTGGCCAACTACGCCACGGTCAAGCTCACCGCCGATCTCTCCGGCTTCGACGACAAGCAGAAGCAGATGATCGCGCTGCTGGTCGAGGCGGCCGATGTCACCAACGACATCTACTGGCAGCAGTCCTGGGGTGACAAGGCCGCGCTGATGGCGCGCATTCCCGACGAGGTCACCCGCCGCTTCGCCGAGATCAACTACGGCCCGTGGGATCGGCTGGACAACGACCAGCCCTTCGTCGCCGGCGTCGGCCCGCGCCCGCCTGGTGCGCAGTTCTACCCGGCCGACATGACCAAGGACGAGTTCGACCAGGCCGACCTCAAGGACAAGGCCGGCCTCTACACCCTGCTGCGCCGCGATGCGCAGGGCAAGCTGGTGACTGTGCCCTATCACCAGGCCTACCAGGCCGAGCTGGAGCGCGCCGCCGGGTTGCTGCGCCAGGCCGCTGCGTTGTCGGCGGACAAGGACTTCGCCGGCTATCTCAAGCAGCGTGCCGACGCGCTGCTCAGCGATGACTACCGGCCCAGCGATTTCGCCTGGATGTCGATGAAGAACAACCCGGTCGACATCGTGATCGGTCCCATCGAAACCTACGAAGACCAGCTCTTCGGCTACAAGGCCAGCTACGAAAGCTACGTGCTGGTGAAGGACCAGGCCTGGAGCGCCAAGCTGGCGCGCTTCGCCAAGTACCTGCCGGAACTGCAGCGCGAGCTGCCGGTGGACGACAAGTACAAGGCCGAGAAACCCGGCTCCGATGCCGACCTCAACGCCTACTTCGCCGTGTACTACGCGGGCGACGCCAACGTGGGCGCCAAGACCATCGCCATCAACCTGCCCAACGACGAGGAAGTTCAGCTGAAGAAGGGCACGCGACGCCTGCAGCTGGAGAACGTGATGCAGGCGAAGTTCGACACGATCATGCTGCCGATCGCCAAGGCGCTGATCGCCGACGACCAGCAGTCGCACCTCACCTTCGACGCCTTCTTCGAGAACACCATGTTCCACGAAGTGGCGCACGGCCTGGGGATCAAGCAGACGCTGACCGGCAAGGGCATGGTGCGCACCGCGCTGAAGGACCAGGCCTCCAGCTTCGAGGAGGGCAAGGCCGATATCCTGGGCCTGTACATGGTCACCAAGCTGGCCGACAAGGGCGAGCTGGACAAGGCCAGGCTGATGGACAACTACGTCACCTTCCTCGCCGGCATCCTGCGCTCGGTGCGTTTCGGCGCCAGCGATGCGCACGCCAAGGCCAACATGGTGCGCTTCAACTTCTTCCAGCAGCAGGGCGCGTTCTCGCGCGATGCCGCCAGTGGCCGTTACCGCGTCGACTTCGACAAGATGACCGCCGCCATGAACGCCCTGTCGGCCAAGCTGCTCACCATCCAGGGCAATGGCGACTACGCCGCCGCCAGGCAGCTCACCGACAGCATGGGCAAGGTCGACGCCACGCTGGCGGGTGACCTCAAGCGACTGGACCAGGCCGGGATCCCGGTCGACATCACCTTCGACCAGGGCCTCGACGTGCTGGGTCTCTCCAAACCCTGATCGTCGCTGGTCGGGGCGCATGGCGTGCGCCCCGACCATGAAGTCATTGGGGCAGCGGTCGCGTATCGAACTCCCTTTCCAAATGCGCGCGCGCCCAGGCGGCGACCGCTTCGGGATGTTCCAGGTGCAGGTGATGGCCGCCGCTCATCTGGCTCACCGTGATCTCGTCCACGCAAGCCGCCCGTGCCTGCATTTTCGCGGCCGGGAGGTAAGGCGTTTCCGGTTGCGCCAGCAGCAGGGCCGTGGGGGCCTCGATGCCGCGCAGCAGGGCGTGGATCTGTGCTTCCGCCAGGCGCAGCGCGGTCGGCTGGTTGAGGCGCGGATCGCTGCGCCATTGCCAGCCGTCGCCGGTGTCGCGCAGGCCGCGTTCAACGATGGGGCGGGCCTGCACGGCGGGCAGTCCGCTGGCCAGCGTGCGCGCGCTGACGGCCTGCTCGATCGAGGTGAACACACGCAGCGGGCGGCTTGGCGTGGCGGGCGCGGCCAAGGCTTCGCGAAAACGGTGCAGGGTTTGTCGACCGTCATCGCCGATGGGGCCGATGCCTTCGATCAGCAGCAATCGCTCGACCCGATCGGGCACGGCGGCGGCCACCAGCGCCGCGATGCCCGCACCCAGCGAGTGGCCCAGCAGCTGATAGCGCGACAGCCCCAGCGCATCGGTCACGCCGAGCACGCTGCGCACGTATTCGATGAAGTGATAGTGCGCGCCCGGCGGCAGATGATCCGAATGACCGTGGCCGGGCAGGTCGAGCGCCATCACCTGCCAGCGGTCGGCCAGCAACGGCGCCAATTTCGCAAAGCTGCCGGCGTTGTCCAGCCAGCCGTGCAGGGCCAGCAGCGGCGGTGCATCGGGTGCCCCCCATAGCTGCACGCTCAGGCGCAGATGCGGCAGGGCGATAACGCGTTCGATGGGCTTGGGCACGGTGCTCATCCTGTGATCACGGGCGGCTCAGGGCACGGCGGCGCATGCCTCCCAGCCCCCGGTGTGGCGCAGCACCAGTTGGGCCAGGCTTCGCACTTGGCCGGGCGTGTCGTTCAAGGCGGGGATATAGCGCAGCTCGCTGCCGCCGGCCGCGCGGAAGAAGTCGCTGTTCTGCATGGCGATTTCCTCCAGCGTTTCCAGGCAGTCGACCGCGAAGCCGGGGCAGGCCACGTCCAGCTGCTTCACCCCGGCCGCGGCCAGTTCGCGCACGGTGGCGTCGGTATACGGCCGCAGCCATTGTTCGCGTCCCACGCGCGACTGGAAGCTCACCATCAGCTGCGTCTCGTCCAACCCCAGCCGTTGGCGCAGTGCGCGGGCCGTGGCCTGGCACTGGTCCAGATAAGGATCGCCTGCGCGCACGTAGCGCTCGGGAATGCCGTGGAACGACAGCAGCAATCGCTCGCCCCGGCCATGGGCGGCCCACCAGCGCTCGATGCTGGCGGCCAGTGCCTCGATATGACCAGGATCGTCGTGATAGTCGTTGACGATGCGCAGCTCCGGCGGCCAGCGCAGCGCCTTGAGCGTATCGGCCACGGCATCGATGACCGAGCCGGTGGAGGTGGCCGAGTACTGCGGATACAGCGGCAGCACCAGCAGGCGACGCACGCCTTCACGTTGCAGCTGTTCGATCTGGTGCCGGACCGAAGGCTTGCCGTAGCGCATGGCCAGCGCCACGCGGATCGGGCGAGTGGGCTGCAGGCGCGATAGCTCACTCTGCAGTCCTGCTGCCAGCGCCTCGCTGCCCACGCGCAGCGGCGAACCCTGCGGCGTCCAGATGCGCTGATACGCATGAGCCGAGCGTGCCGGCCGCACGCGCAGGATGACGCCATGCAGGATCAGCCACCACAGCCAGCGCGGGTAGTCGATCACGCGCTGGTCGCCGAGGAATTCGGCCAGATACGGACGCACCGCCTTGGCCGTGGGGGCTTCGGGGGTGCCGAGGTTCACCAACAGCACTGCAGCCTGAACGGCTGGGTCATCGGATTCGCCGGCGGGGCCGGTATAGTCATGGCTGCGTGGCATGGTGGCGCTGGCGGGGAAGACCGCCGCAGAGTCTGCCACAAGCCACTCGTGGCGCCGCGTGCAGGGTTGCCGCAGGCCGCCCGAACCGTATCCAGTCCAGGAGTCCTCCATGATCAAAGCACCGCTACGCCATCTGATGCTCGCTATGTTGGTCCTGCTGCTGCCGGCCATGGCCGCGCATGCCGAGGATCCGCCGCTGGTGCGTGCGCAGAACTCCGTGCGCGTGCTGCGGGAGATCATGGAGGCGCCGGACAAGTCGATCCCGCAGGATCTGCTCAAGGAGGCCAAGGCCATCGCGGTGATTCCCGACCTGCTCAAGGTGGGCTTCATCTTCGGCGGTCGCCGCGGCGAAGGGCTGATCTCGGTGAAGGCTCCGGACGGCACCTGGTCCAACCCCAGCTTCATCACCATGACCGGCGGCAGCGTGGGCTTCCAGGCCGGTGCCTCGTCCACCGACGTGATCCTGGTGTTCCGCACCCAGCGCGGCGTGGACAGCATCGTCAATGGCAAATTCACCCTGGGTGCCGATGCCGCCGCTGCCGCCGGTCCGGTGGGACGCACCGCCACCGCCTCGACCGACAGCCAGTTCAAGGCCGAGATCTACTCCTACTCGCGTTCGCGCGGCCTGTTTGCCGGCGTGGCGCTGGACGGTTCGGTGCTGCGCATCGACTACGACGCCAACGAGGCCATCTACGGCGCCGGGGTGACCCCGCGGCGCATCTTCGAGGGCGGCGTCAGCAACGTGCCGGGCCCGGTGGTCGACTTCAGGGATCGTCTGGAGGAGTACACTCAGCGTTGATGTGGAGCGGCGGCGCGGGAGCGTGACAGCTTCGTTCCGTCACTTTGACGTCCTTGAGGCCTGATTCATGAGCATTACCCATCTACTCATTCTTCTCGTCATCGTCGTCCTGCTGTTTGGCACCAAGAAGCTGCGCAATATCGGCGGCGATCTGGGCGGCGCCGTGCGTGACTTCAAAAAGGGTCTGGATGGCGACGAAGCCACCAAGCCGACCGGCTCGTCGGAAGATCGCCTGCGCGCCGACCCGCCCCCGGCCAGCACCACCCAGGCCCAGAGCCCGCACGACACCACCGAACAGAAGTAACTTCGGTTACATCTCATGATCGAGATCAGCTTCGGCAAGCTGGTATTGCTCGCGCTCATCGCGCTGATCGTGCTGGGCCCGGAGAAGCTGCCGGGCGCGGCGCGTACGGCGGGCGCGCTGATGCGTCGCGTGCGTACCGGCTGGGACAGCGTGCGGGCCGAGGTGGAGCGCGAGCTGCAGGTCGAGGAGATCCGCCGCCAGGCCCGCGAGGCTGCCGAGCGTGCGCAAGCGGCCCAGGCCGAGCTGGACGCCACCCTGCGCAAGATGCAACCCACCGGCGGCGCGCCTGCGCCCGCCCCGGCGACGGAAACCGTCGCCGCCGTCACGGACGAGACGTCACCCAAGGAAATCCCGCATGGCGGCGCCTGAGCACGAAAGCCCCGAAGGCGAGAGCCTGAAGGAAGAGGGCCTGTTCTCGCACCTGATCGAATTGCGTACCCGCCTGTTGCGCGCGCTGCTCACCGTGGGGGTGGTGCTGATCGCGCTGATCCCGTTCGCCAACCGGCTGTATACGGAGCTGGCCGCGCCGCTGGTGTCGCGCCTGCCGCAAGGCGCACACCTGATCGCCACCGAAGTGGCCAGCCCGTTCGTGACGCCGCTCAAGCTGGCGTTCTACGTGGCGCTGTTCATCAGCATGCCGATGATCGTCTACCAGTTGTGGGCGTTCGTCAGCCCGGGCCTGTACCGCAACGAGAAGCGCCTGGCGCGCCCGCTGCTGGTGGCGTCGCTGGCGCTGTTCTACATGGGCTGTGCGTTCGCCTACTTCCTGGTGCTGCCGGCGGCGTTCCGCTTCCTGACGGCGGTGACGCCGCAGGGGGTGGAGATGATGACCGACATCACGCATTACCTCGACTTCGTGATGCTGATGTTCTTCGCCTTCGGCCTGTGCTTCGAGGTGCCGGTGGCGGTGGTGATTCTTGCGGCCATCGGCATCGTCAATCTCGAACAGCTGCGCAACGGCCGCCGCTACGCGATCGTGGGCGCATTTGCCATCGCTGCGTTCATCACGCCGCCCGACATCACCTCGATGATCATGCTGGCCATTCCGATGTGCCTGCTCTATGAGCTGGGCATGCTGGCCGTGCGCTGGCTGCTCAAGCCGGCCAAGGCGCAAGCCACATGAGCGATGCCGTTGCTCGCGCCCGTGAACTGAAAGAGACGCTGCAGCTGCAGCCGCACGTCGAGGGCGGCCACTATCGCCGCATCTATCCGCCCAAAGGAACATGCGACGGTACCGGCGCACGGCATGCACTGAGCGCCATCCACTATCTGCTTGAGGCCGGCGAAGTCGGCTTTTGGCATCGGGTGGATGCGGAGGAAGCCTGGCACTTCGTCGAAGGCGAGCCACTGGAGCTGCTGATCTACCATGCGGCGAGCAAGAGCCTGGAGCGTTGCTGCCTGGGGCCGCTGGCGCCGGGCGTGGCGCCGATGGTGGTAGTGCCTGCCGGTGCCTGGCAGGCGGCGCGGCCGCTCGGCCGCTACGCCCTGGTGACCTGCCTGGTGGCGCCGGCTTTCGAATACGAGGGCTTCGAGATGCTGGCGGAGGACGCGCCGCTGGCGGGACACCTCGCCGGGCTGGCACCGGAGATCGCTCTCTAACGTTCTCTCCCCAAAGGAGAGGGAACCAAAGCGGCTTAGCGCGATGCTGCCGGCAGCGTGCGATTGAGCGCCAGGCCCTTCAACACGTTCAGCGCCTGCGACAGGGCGTAATCCTGCGTCGCCAGCTTGGCGTTCTCGGCGCTGCCGTCGTTGTCGATGTCCTGGCCGGTCTTGGAATCCTCGTTGGCGAGGTGGTTGGGCAGGTCCGCTTCGGAACTGACCAGCACCGGCGCGCTGTCGGCCTTGTTCACCGCCAGGTCGGCCAGGGCGATGTCGGGCTTGATGCCTTCGGCCTGGATCGAGGTGCCGCTGGGCGTGTAGTAGCGGGCCGTGGTGATCTTCACGGCATGGTCCGCGTCCAGCGGCAGCACGGTCTGCACCACGCCCTTGCCGAAGGTGCGGCGGCCGATGATCAGCGCGCGATGGTTGTCCTTGAGGGCGCCGGACACGATCTCGGCGGCGGAGGCGGTGCCGTTGTCCACCAGCACCACCATCGGGGCGCCGTTGAGCAGGTCGCCCGGATGCGCCTCGAAACTCAGGTTGGAATCCTGCAGGCGACCGCGCGTGGTGACGATGGTGCCGCTGTCGAGGAAGTCGTCGCTGACGCCCACCGCCGCCGTGAGCAGGCCGCCGGGGTTGGAGCGCAGGTCGAGGATCGCGCCCTTTTGCGGCCCGTTCTTCTTGATCAGGTCACCCAGTTTCTTTTCCAGGTCCGGGGCGGTGTCGTCCTGGAACTGGCTGATGCGGATATAGGCGAAGCCCGGTTCGATCTCGCGCACCTTCACGCTGGTGACCGAGATCTTCTCGCGCACCAGCGGCATGTCGATCGGCTTGTCGCTTTTCTCGTGCAGGATGGTAAGGGTGACCTTGCTGCCCGGGTCGCCGCGCAGCTCCTTGAACATCTCGTCGATGTTCTCCGGTTCCACCACCTTGCCGTTGACCTTCACGATGGTGTCGCCCGGCTTGATGCCGGCACGGGCGGCGGGGGTGTCGTCGATGGGGGCGATGATGCGCAGGGTGCCGTCCACCTGCAGCACCTCGATGCCCAGGCCGCCGTACTGGCCGGTGGTGTCCTCGTTGAGTTCGTTCAGGCCGTCCTTGTCCAGGTACTCGCTGTGCGGGTCCAGCCCGCTGAGCATGCCGCTGATGGCGGCCTTCATCAGCGTCTTGTTGTCCACCGGCTCCACATAGGCCTGGCGCACGATCTCGTAGACGCGGCTGAAGTTGCGGATGTCGTCCAGGTCCAAGCGGTCCGGCACCGAAGCGGCTGCGGCGGGGGCGGCCGGCTGTTTGGCCTGCGCTGACGTGGTCTGGGCCTGCGCCAGCGGTGCCGCCAGTAGCAGGACGGCCAGGCTCAAGGTGGAAAACCGCATGGGTGGGAGACTCCGGGGAACCAGTGGGGGTGCGGGCCGGCGGTGCCAATACTGCTGCTTGGACCGCCGGATATCGCCGAAATTCAATGTCATGGGACGCAGATTAGCCTGCGACGACGCATGGCTGGCGTCAATGTTGTTTGCCCAGCCAGGTACGTGGATCGACCGGCGAGTTGTTCTGGCGCAGTTCGAAGTACACGCCGGTATTGATCCCGGTGGGCGCGCTGGCGGTGCCGACCACCTCGCCGGTGGCCACTTGGTCGCCGACCCCGTGCATCAGGGTTTCATTATTGCCGTACATGCTCATCCAGCCGTTGCCATGGCTGACGATGACCAGCATGCCGTAGCCGCGCAGGAAGGCGGCATACACCACCCGTCCGGCCGCCACCGCACGCACTTCGCTGCCGCCGGCAGCCTTGATCAGCACACCGTTGCCATAGGTGTTGACCACGCCGTTGGCGGGCCAGGGCAGGTTGCCACGGATGTTGACCAGGCCCTTGCCGGCGGGCACTACCGGCGCACTGGGGTTGGCCTTGGCGGCGCGCTCGGCCGCCTTGGCGGCTTCCTCGATGGCCTTCTGCAGCTTGTCCACCAGCTGGTTGAGCGAAGCTTCGTTCTGCTTCAGGGCGGCCAGCCGCTGGCTTTGGTCCTTGTACTGGGCGTCGGTGTCGGCCACCAGCTTGGCCTGGGCGGCGCGTTGCTGCTCCAGCGCCTTGGCCTGGGTCTCGCGCTCGGCGCGACTGGCCTGCAGGGCCTGCTGCTGGGCGGAAATCTGGGCTTCCAGGTCCTGCAGCTGGGCCAGGTCGCCCATCAGCTTCTGCACGCGCTGCACGCGGTCTTCCTGGAAATACTTGGAGTAGGCCAGCGCCTGGGCAATGCGGGCCACGTCGTCGTCGCCCATCAGCAGGCGCAGGTCCGAGCCCTGGCCCAGCGCATAGGTGGCGCGCAGCAGGTCGGCGATGGCGGCGCGCTGGCCTTCCAGGTTCTTCTGCAGCTCCGCCCGCTGCAGCTGCAGCTGCGCCAGGTCCTTCTGCTTGGCGGCCAGCTGCGCGTCGGTCTCGCGGACTGCCTTGGCGGCGCTGGCCACGGCATTGGCCTGCTTGGCCAGCTCGGCGGTGGCGCTGTCACGCTTGGCGGCAGTCTCGGCCTGCTCCTTGGCCAGCGCGTCCATCTTGCTGCGCACGTCCGACAGCTTCTTCTCGGCCTCGGCCTGCTCGGCCTTGGTCTTGCTGTCCTGCAGCGCCCAGGCGGGCAGGGCGACGATGGTGAGGGCGAGGACGCCGGCCATGGCGAGGGCGAAGGGGCGGGGGCGAAGAAGTGGTATGGGCATCGGCGGATTATCACAGAGCGTGATGATGGCGCGCGAGCCGGTGGCGTTGGCCCATGGCCCCAGGTCACATGGCCTTCAGCACGACGCCTGCTTCACGACTGGTATGCCTGTCCGTGTCCTGGCCATCACTGCCGGTGATGGATGATGTTGACCGGTGTCGCATCGGCGGCGCGATAGCGAGTGCGCGGATACACCACACACATCGCGCTGCGGTGTTGTCCTGCAGGCCAATTGCTTCCAGTTGTAACTTTCATTTGGACGTTTAGATTGCTTTGACGCGACGCACCAACTGTGTTTTAGTCGAGACCACACTTGGATACGTGACAGCGGCACCCTTGGTACCGTTGGGATTGCGTGTCTCCATCCATCGGCCTGGGAGGCAAGATGGCGCAGGCAGGTCCAGCGACGCTTTACGACGCTGCGTTCGAGCACGACAGCTGTGGTTTCGGTCTGGTCGCCCAGATCGACGGGCGCGCCAGCGCATGGGTAGTGGACACCGCGTTCAGCGCGCTGGCCAAACTTTCCCATCGCGGCGGCGTGAACGCCGACGGCATCAGTGGCGACGGCTGCGGCGTGCTCTTCCATCGTCCGCTGGATTGGTTGAAAGCGCTCGCGGCCGAAGCGGGCATCCCTGTCGGCGAGCGCTTCGCCGCGGGCGTGGTGTTTCTCGATCCGGCCGGCGGCGACGCGGCGGCGGCCACGCTGGAACACCACCTGCGCGAGCAAGGCCTGCACGTCGCCGGCTGGCGTGACGTGGCGGTGAAGGCCGAAGCCTGTGGCCCCTTGGCCGCGGCGGCCAGGCCGCGCGTGCGCCAGGTATTCGTGGAGCCGCTGGCGCTGGATGACGCCGCCTTCGAGCGCGCGTTGTTCCGCGCCCGTCGTCGCGCGGAAACTGCATTGGTGGACGATGCGCACTTCTATGTGGTGACCTTGTCCGCGCAAGTGGTGGGCTACAAGGCCATGGCGGCGCCGGGACACCTGCGCGAGGTGTTCGCCGATCTGTCGCATCCGGCCCTTATCGCCGATGCCGTGGTCTTCCATCAGCGCTTTTCCACCAACACCACGCCGCAATGGCGGCTTGCCCAGCCGTTCCGCCTGCTGGCGCACAACGGCGAGATCAACACCATCCGCGCCAACCGGCGCTGGATGCAGGCGCGCGAAACCATCCTGCATTCGCCGCTGGTGGAGCTGTCGGACATCGGCCCGCTGGTACGCCAGACCGGCTCGGATTCGGAAAGCCTCGACAACGCGCTGGAAGTGCTGCTGGCCGGCGGACTCGACCTGCTCGCCGCCATGCGCGTGCTGGTGCCGCCGGCCTTCGCCGCGCGCGAAGGCATCGATGAGGATCTCGCCGCGTTCTACGAGTACTACGCGCTGCACAGCGAGCCGTGGGATGGCCCTGCGGGCCTGGTGATGTGCGATGGCCATTACGCGGCCTGCACGCTCGACCGCAATGGCCTGCGCCCGGCACGCTGGGCCTTGTCGGCCGACCATCACCTGATTGTCGCTTCCGAAGCCGGCCTGTGGGACGTGCCTTCGTCGCAGGTGGTGGCCAAGGGGCGGCTGGCACCGGGCGAGATGATCGCGGTGGATCTGCGCCAGCATCGCCTGCTGCGCGATGCCGATATCGACGATATCAACCGCAGCCGCGCGCCCTTCCGCGACTGGCTGCGCGCGGGCGTGAGTTATCTGGAGTCGGACCTGATCGATCCTTCGCTGGCCGCCGAACCGTTGCCGGCCGATGAACTGCGCCGCTACCAGAAGCTGTATGGCCTGTCGCGCGAAGAGCGCGAGACCGTGCTCAAGGTCATCGTGGAGCTGGAGCAGGAAGCCACCGGCTCGATGGGCGATGACACCCCGGTGGCAGCCATGTCGCGCCAGGTGCGGCCGCTGTTCGACCGCTTCCGCCAGGCGTTTGCGCAGGTCACCAATCCGCCGATCGATCCGTTGCGCGAAAAGCTGGTGATGTCGCTGGTGACGCAGATCGGCGCCGAGGGCAATGTGTTCGACCTCGCGCCCGAGAATGCCAGGCAGATCCTGATCAACTCGCCGATTCTCTCGCAGCGCAAGCTGCGCCAGCTGCTGGCGTTGCCGCAGTTCGTGGGCACGCCGCGCTTCGACCTGATGTACGCGCCGGAGGAAGGCCTGGAGGCCGCGTTGCGCCGCCTGTGCCATGAAGTGGAAAAGGCGGTGCGCGAGGGTTGCGCGCTGGTGTTCCTGAGCGACCGCTACCCGCACAAGGACCAGTTGCCCATCCATTCGCTGCTGGCGGTGGGCGCGGTGCATGCGCACCTGATCGATCACGCGCTGCGATGTCAATGCAACATCATCGTGGAAACGGCGACGCCGCGTGACCCCCACCAGTTCGCCTGCCTGATCGGTTTCGGCGCCACCGCCATCTATCCGTGGCTGGCCTATCAAAGTCTGTTCGAGCTGGGTCGCGAAGGCCATATCGCCAGCGATCGTTTCGAGATCGGCCGCAGCTACCGGCGCGGCATCCGCAAGGGCCTGCTGAAGATCCTTTCCAAGATGGGCATCTCCACCGTGGCGGGTTATCGCGGTGCGCAGCTGTTCGAAATCGTGGGGCTGGCACCGGAAGTGGTGTCGCTGTGCTTCCCCGGCACCCCCTCGCGCATTGGCGGCGCGGGTTTCGCCGAACTGGAACACGACCAGCGCCTGCTGGCGGCCGAGGCCTGGAACGAGGCGCTGCCGCTGCGCGCGGGCGGCCTGTACAAGTTCGTGTACGGTGGCGAATACCACATGTACAACCCGGACGTGATCAGCAGCCTGCAGAAGGCCGTGCGCACGGGCAGCGTGGCCGACTATCGCGCCTACGCCAACTTCGTCGATCACCGTCCGCCCTCGGCGTTGCGCGACCTGCTGTCGCCGCGTCCGCTGGGCGAGCCGCTGCCGATCGATGAGGTGGAATCGGCGCAAAGCATCCTGCGCCGCTTCGATTCGGCCGGCATGTCGCTGGGCGCGCTGTCGCCCGAAGCGCACGAGGCGCTGGCCATCGCCATGAACCGGCTCGGCGCGCGCAGCAACTCCGGCGAAGGCGGCGAAGACCCGGCGCGCTACGGCACCGAGAAGACCTCCAAGATCAAGCAGGTCGCCTCCGGCCGTTTCGGCGTCACGCCGGCCTACCTGGTCAATGCCGAAGTGCTGCAGATCAAGATCGCGCAGGGCGCCAAGCCCGGCGAGGGCGGCCAGTTGCCGGGCCACAAGGTGGACAGCACCATCGCGCGGCTGCGTTATGCCAAGCCGGGCATCGGCCTGATCTCGCCGCCGCCGCATCACGACATCTATTCCATCGAAGACCTCGCCGAGCTGATCCACGACCTCAAGGAAGTGAACCCCACCGCGCTGGTGTCGGTGAAGCTGGTCAGCCATGCCGGCGTCGGCACCGTGGCGGCGGGCGTGGTGAAGGCCGGCGCCGATCTCATCACGGTGAGCGGCCATGACGGCGGCACCGGCGCCAGTCCGCTTACCTCGATCAAGTACGCTGGCACGCCGTGGGAGCTGGGCCTGGCCGAGACGCAGCAGACGCTGCGCCGCAACGACCTGCGCGGCCGCGTGCGCCTGCAGACCGACGGTGGCCTGAAGACCGGCCTGGATGTGATCAAGGCGGCGCTGCTGGGTGCGGAAAGCTTCGGCTTCGGCACCGGCCCGATGGTGGCGCTGGGTTGCAAGTACCTGCGCATCTGCCATCTCAACAACTGCGCCACCGGCGTGGCCACGCAGCATGCAGTGTTGCGCAAGGAGCATTTCATCGGCCTGCCGGAAATGGTGATGAACTATTTCGGTTTCGTCGCCGAGGACGTGCGTGCGCATCTGGCACGGCTGGGTGCGCGCAGCCTGGATGACATCATCGGTCGTGCCGACCTGCTTGAGCAGCTCGACGGCACCACGCCGGCGCAGCACAAGCTGGACCTGCAGCCGCTGCTCGGCGACGGCGCCCTGGGTTCCGATGTCGACTTTGCCTGCACGCTGGCGCGCAACCCCATGCGTGACGACGCGGCGCTGGCCACCCGCATCGACGCGGCCACGCGCGATGCGGTCAACCATCGCCTGGGCGGCGAGTTCGCCTTCGATATCGCCAATACGGATCGTGCGATCGGCGCACGCCTTTCCGGCGAAGTGGCGCGCCGGTATGGCGACCACGGCATGGACCAGCATCCCATCGTGCTCAAGCTCACCGGCGCGGCCGGGCAGAGCCTGGGCGCGTGGAATGCGGGCGGCGTGCATATCGATCTTACCGGCGAGGCCAACGATGGCGTGGGCAAGGGCATGGCCGGCGGACGCATCGTGGTGCGTCCGCCGGCGGACTCGCCGTTCGCCAGCCAGGATGCGGCCATCATCGGCAACACCTGCCTGTACGGCGCCACCGACGGCGAGCTGTTTGCCGCGGGCCGCGCAGGCGAACGCTTCGCCGTGCGCAACTCCGGCGCGCTGGCGGTGGTGGAAGGCGCGGGCGATCACTGCTGCGAATACATGACCGGTGGCGTGGTGGCCGTGCTGGGCAAGGTGGGCCTCAACTTCGGCGCGGGCATGACCGGCGGCTTTGCCTATGTGCTTGACGTGGAGCGCACCTTCGTAGACTGCTACAACCACGAGCTGGTGGACATCCTGCGCATCTCGCCCGAGGGCATGGAGCATTACATGCAGCATCTGCGTGGCCTGGTCGAACGCCACGTGGCATTCACCGGCAGCGAATGGGGCCGTCATATCCTGCACGACTTCCGTGGCCTGCAGTACAAGTTCTGGCTGGTGAAACCCAAGGCGGCAAGCCTGGCGGCACTGGCCGAGGAACTGAGGAGCGCGGCATGAGCGGCAAGGATTTCCAATTCCTCAACGTGCAGCGACAGACGCCGCGCACGGTGCCGGTGTCCATCCGCGTGCTGGGCTACGGCGAAATCGCCGGCGATTTCGGCGGCGCGCAGGCGGGCACCCAGGCGGAGCGCTGCATCGATTGCGGCAACCCGTACTGCGAGCACGCCTGCCCAGTGCACAACTACATCCCCAACTGGCTGAAGCTGGTGCAGGAGGGTCGCCTGATGGAGGCGGCCACGTTGATGCACGAGACCAACCCATTGCCCGAAATCTGCGGCCGCGTGTGCCCGCAGGATCGCCTGTGCGAAGGCGCATGCACGCTGGAACAGACCGCGTTCGGCGCGGTGACCATCGGCAGCATCGAGCGCTGGGTGACAGACGAGGCCCTGCGCCAGGGCTGGCGGCCCGATCTTTCCGCCGTGCGCGAAACCGGCCAGCGGGTGGCCATCGTGGGGGCGGGTCCCGCCGGTCTGTCCTGTGCGGATCGGCTGCGCCGCGCCGGCATCGCCGCCGATGTCTACGACAGCCAGGGCGAGATCGGCGGCCTGCTCACCTTCGGCATTCCCCCGTTCAAGCTGGACAAGGGCGTGGTGCGCACGCGCCGCGAATTGCTCGAAGGCATGGGCGTGCGCTTCCTGCTGAATCGCGAAGTGGGGCGCGACATCGAATTCGGCCAGTTGCTGGACGACTACGACGCGGTGTTCGTCGGTACCGGCGCCTATACCTATGTCGATGCGCAGCTGCCGGGACGCGAGCTGCATGGCGTGCATGACGCGCTGCCGTTCCTGATCGGCAACACCGAGCGGCTGCTGCGCGACGAGGCTACGCCGTCGGCCTTCGATTTCCGCAGCAAGCATGTGGTGGTGCTGGGCGGCGGCGATACCGGCATGGACTGCAACCGCACCGCCATCCGCCTGGGCGCGGCCAGCGTCACCTGCGTGTATCGCCGCGACGAAGCCAACATGCCCGGCTCCGCGCGCGAGGTGAACTACAGCCGCGAGGAAGGCGTGACCTTCCTGTTCCAGCGCCAGCCGCTGGAGATCCTCGGCGGCGCGCGCGGCAATGTGCGCGGCGTGCGCGTGGTGGAGACGGCGCTGGTCGACGACGGCTCCGGCCGCCTGCGTCCGCAGAACGTGGCGGGCACCGAGTATGTGATCGATGCCGACGTGGTGATCCAGTCGTTCGGCTTCCTGCCCAGTCCGCCGGACTGGCTGCGTACGCATGGCGTGGTGCTGGATCGCGGCGGCCGCATCGTCACCGGCGCGAATGGCGCGCTGCCACACCAGACCAGCCATCCGCGCATCTTCGCCGGCGGCGACAACGTGCGCGGCGCCGATCTGGTGGTGCGTGCGGTGTATGACGGCCGCGAGGCGGCCGGCTCCATCGTGCAGATGCTGCAGCAGGTGGACGCCCCCGCGCTGGCGCACGCCTGGTGACGCGCGCGGGGTGATCCCATCACCCCGCGTTCCCGCAGCTGCGGTAGCGTCGCGGCCCCCATGTCGTGCACACTCTGATGACGCCGCGGTCGGACCAACGACCCGGCGGCCCGTCCCTAGTCATCGGAGCGAAACACCATGCGTCTCGGCCTTGCCGCCAACCAGCTTCACCACGCCCACGCGGATGCCGCACTTTTCCGTTGGTTGCGCGCTTGCGGGGCGGGCATACGCGAACTGGGGCTTGGCCTGCATGCGGTGGGGCGCACCTACGATGCGATCGAGCGCAGCGGCTTGCTGGCGGACTATGCGCCGCTGCGGCGCTACCCCTATGGCCGCGAGGGCGGCCTGATGAAGCTGGTGGCCGAAGTGGTGGGCCTGGGCGATGACCGCGTGCTGGACGGCGCGATCTACCTGATCGATCCGGTCGATCCCTCGTCGATCTTCCCCGAGGCGGTGGCGCTCAAGCGGCAGTGCGTCATCCACGGCAAGCCATTCATTTCCACCGTGGCGTCGGCCCGCGACTGGATCGAGCTTGAGCGCATCCATGCCGGCATGGCGCCCGATACCGGCGCCGACGCCTTTTACGCGCTGGAATCGCAAACCGTCGCCTTGATCGCCCACGATGCGATGAAGCCGCAGATGCTGGCCTACGCGACAGAGCACTTTGACGTGCTGTCCCGCTTCGCCTGCCGCGTAGGCACGGGCACCACCGGCCAGCGTCTCAATGAACTCGCCTGGAGTCGCGGCTGGCCCGTGCAGGTGCCCTGGGTGGAGCGCTACCAGAGCGGCCCGCTGGGCGGCGACGCCCAGATCGCCGACCTGGTGCTGGAACGGCGCTGCCAGCGCGTCATCTTCTTCGAAGACCCGCATGTGGCGCGCCAGCACGAGGCGGATATCCAGCTGCTGGAGCGCGCGGTCACCACGCGTACCGATGAAGCGGTGTGCATCACCTCGCCTCGCGTGGCGGCGCGCTGGGCCGAGGCGGTGCGCCTGCGTCGGGCGACGGTGCTGGCTTAGCCGGCGCTGGTACTGGCGCTGCGGGTCATCGACAATGACTCGATGACGCTGCGAGTCCACTCGACATGTGCCTGATCGCATTCGCCTGGCAGGTTCATCCACGCTGGCGCCTGCTGCTGGCAGGCAATCGCGATGAATTTCATGCGCGACCCAGCCTGCCGCTGGCGCGCTGGGAACAGCCGCCGATCATCGCCGGCAAGGATCTGGAGGCTGGCGGCACCTGGTTGGGCGTAGCCGACGACGGTCGCTGCAGCGTGGTCACCAATGTGCGCGATCCGCGCGATCCGCAACAGGGCCGGTCGCGCGGGCTGTTGGCGCTGGATTATCTTGCCGGAAGCGCTGGCGCCATCGAACATGCGCATGCCCTGCTGGACACGGCGGCGGACTACCGCCCCTTCAATCTGCTGACGTTCGACACGCAGAACGCGTTCTATCTCGGCAATCGACCCGAACCGCGTGCGCAGGCGATTACGCCGGGCGTGCACGGTCTTTCCAATGCCGACTTCAACACCCCGTGGCCCAAGACGCGGGCGCTGATGCGGCGCCTGCAGGCCTGGGTCGAAGGCAGCGAGCCGGATGATTTCGCGCCGCTGTTTGCCGCATTGGCCGATCCGCATGTGTATCCGGACAGTGAGTTGCCGGATACCGGCGTGGGGTTGGAGCGCGAGCGCTGGTTGTCCTCGGCGTTCATCCGTGGCGAGTCGTATGGCACGCGGGCGAGCACGGTGGTGGCTATCGGTTACGACGGGCACGGTGTTGTGGTGGAGCGGCGTTTTGGGGCGATGGGGCGGGAAGAAGGGGAGACGGCGGTGCCGATCGTTGCGGCTGCTCGGTGATGCTTGTTGGGGGCGATGGTTTATTTATGCGGCGTCCACGTCACACAAAGGCCCCAGTCACTCAGTCCCTCGAGCATCAGGAAACTCCCCATCCACATAAAACCACCGCCCATCCTCGCGCACAAAGCGACTCACCTCATGCATGCGCTGCGCCTTGCCCCCGCCATAACGCAGCCGCGCCACGAATTCCACGGTGGCGTGGTCGCCCTCGCTGGCATGGTGCTTCACGGAGAGTCCCAGCCAGGTGGGCGCCGGCTGCTGCGCGCCCAGCTTGAGCGTGGCGGGCCGGGTGCTGGGGTGCCAGGTGGCGAGCAGGTAGTCCTCGCGCTTGAGCACATAGGCGCTGTAGCGCGAGCGCATCAGCTGCTCGGCGGTGGCGGCGATGCCGCCTTCGTGCAGCGGTCCGCAGCACTGGGCGTAGCCGGCGGTATTGCCGCAGGGGCAAGGGGTGAGCGTATCGATCGCTTGCACGTAGGGTCGCATGGCATCGGTGGGCGCGACGGGCAGGTCGCCATTGGCCGCATCCTGACGCGTCCTTGCGCAAATGCCAATGGTTGGGCGCTAGGCCGAAAGGCGTGTGTTATCCCGGGTGGCGCTGCCACACGCGACAGCGGTTGTTGGCCGGCATGGCGAGGTCGTCCAGCAGGGTGAAGCCCGCGGCGTCAGCCAGGGCATCCACCGCCTCGGCGTCGCGGATGCGCATGTGCGCGCCGCGCGCCTGCAGCCACTGGTCGAAGGCCGCGTTGCTTTCGCTGGTATAACGCCCGCCATAGTTGAACGGGCCGTAGATAACCAGCTTGGCGCCGTCGGTCGTTGCGTCCGCCAAGTGATCGAACAGCTGCTCCACCTCGTCCCAGCCCATGATATGCAGCGTGTTGGCGCTGAACACGGCGTCGTAGCGCTGCACCGGCCAGGCACCGCTGACATCCAGCACGAGCGGCGGTGGCGTGTTGACCAGCGCCACTTCGTTCAGCCATAGCGTGATGCCGGGGATGTTCTCCACGCGGTCCGTGCATTGCCACTGCAGTTGCGGCAACGCCGCTGCGAAATGCACGGCATGCTGGCCGGTGCCGCTGCCGATCTCCAGCACCTGCCGGCGGTCGGCGAAATGCACGCGCAGCACCTCGAGAATGGGGTCGCGGTTGCGTTCGCAGGACGGCGCGTTGGGTTTGTCCACGCCGGTCAGGCGGCAGGCCGGCCGCGCAGCACGCGCGCCGGCAGCATCAGCATCGCGCCGAGCAGGGCGAATACCGCACCGACGGTGATGCCCACCAACCGGAACGGCAGCGTCAGCAGCCACACGATGGGGTAGAGCACCAGGGCCAGCAGCGCGAGCGGCCAGCAGAACACCAGCAGCAACAACCAGAGCAGGAAGGCGACCATGGGCTGGCCCTCATATCGGAAACGGGGCCACTCTAGCGCAGCGGGAAGCCGTCGCGTAGATGACTACCGTCACCCCAGCGGCTTCACGCCGATCAGCCACCCATGCAGCCAGAAGGCGAACACGGCCCAGCTCGCCACGCCAACCACCACGGCTATGACGTCGCCCTTGGCCGTACCGGCGGGGTAGCTGACACCGGCGGCGCGGTCGCGGCGGCGGGCGCTGACGAAGTCGATTATCGCCCACAGCAGGAAGGCGCCAAACAGCAGCACGTCGTGCAGCATGCCGGTGGCCAGCAGATGGCCGAACGCCCAGCACTTCACGCCGGCCAGCATCGGGTGGCCCAGCTTCGCCTTGAGGTGATTGCCGGGCACATAGGCCGCGGCGACCAGGATGAAGGCCAGCAGAGTAAACAGCGCATTGAGATGGCGCAGCCCCAGCGGCGGTACATACAGCACCACCGGTTGCTGCCGGGCCAGGCCGAAGCCCCACACGATCAGCACGAAACCGATGATGGAGGCCACCGAATAGAACGCTTTCCAGCGCAGCTCGCCCAGCCGGGCCAGCTGCCGGCTGCGCCAGTCTTGGGCAAAAATCCGCAGGGAGTGTATGCCGAGGAAGATCACCAGACCGAGGATCAGCAGTGCCATGGGCTCACCTTGGGATGGGGCAGGACAGCCGGATGATAGGCCTTGCGGACCGTTCCTGCGTTGACCGGCAGCTCAGCGAGGCACCACCAACACCAGCAGGGCCACGCTGTCTTCACCCAGTTCGAAGGGCGAACGATCGGGCCGCCAGGCATCGCCTGCCTGAAGCAGGCCGTCCGGCGTCGCCATGGTTCCCCGCGCCAGATAAACCAGCACGCATGCGGGATCAGGCGCATGGCTGCCCGGTGAGGTCAGGGTCTGCACCTCGCCATGGGCCAGCGCGCGCCGCACCATCAGGTTGAAATCCCGCGTGGCGCCGCCGGCCATCGCCACGTCCACGCGCGCCTCGCCCGCAAAGGCGAACGGCACGAAGGGATGCACCAGCGCATGCGTGCGTTCGCCATCCAGGGTCATGCTGAAGCCATCGCCATCGAGCAGCGCGATATGGCGATCGATGCCAGGGAATTCGGAGAACGGCGCCGCGCTGTTCACCTCGGCCACGCTGACGCGCCACAGGAAATCGTCACTGCCCGCATCGGCGGGAAAGCGGGCGATCTCGCGCGTGGTGCCCATGCCGTTCTTCCACGGCTGCGGCGGGCAATCGGCCGCGCGAATGATGTGAAAGCTCATGCCACTCTCTCGATGACGCGGGTGAACGGCGGCAGCGCCTTCAGCATGCGCTCGCCATAACGCTTCAGCACCACGCGCCGGTCGAGCAGCACGATGCGGCCGTGGTCGGTTTCGGTGCGGATCAGGCGGCCGCAATACTGCGTGAGCAGGCGCGTCGCCTCGGGTACGGTCACTTCGATAAACGGATTGCGCCCGCGCGATTCCAGCCATTCCGCATAGGTCGCGCCGACCGGATCGGTCGGCACCGCGAACGGCAGCTGGGTGATGACTACCGTCTCGCACAGCTTGCCGGGAAGGTCCAGACCTTCGCCGAACGAGGCCAGCCCGAACAGCGTGCTGCCCTTGCCGGCCTCGACATCGGCGATGTGCTCGGCCACCAGCTGCGCCTTGCCTAGCGAGCCTTGCGCGCGCACCTTGCGCACGTATTCGATCGGCAGTTTCTGCAGTACGCGATCGAGCTTGGCGCGCGAGGTGAACAACACCAGGTTGCCGGCGTCCCAATCGAGATTGTCGGCCAGCCAGTCGCAGACTTCCTGCGTGTGTTCCTCGCGTGCGTCGGGCAGCGTGCGCATGGCGGGCACTTCCAGCCGCGCCTGCGCGGCAAGGTCGAACGGCGAGGGCAGGCTGAGCGTCACCGAATCGTCCGGCAGGCCCACCGCATCGGCAAAGCCGCGGAAATTGCCGCCCGCACTGAGCGTGGCCGAGGTCATCACCACCGCGCTCGCATTGCCCCACAGCACGCTGCGCAGCAGGCCTCCCGCCGATACGGCCGAGGCATGGCAGACCAGCTGCTGGTCGCCGCTGAGCGTGACCCAGCGCGCCAGCGGCGGCGCATGCTCGCCATCGCTGGCCGACCAGGCGCGCCAGGTGCGCACCTGGCGGTCGATGCGCTCCAGCGCCATGCCCAGCTCGCGCGACAACGCCTCGTGGGTGGGGCCGCTTTCGGTCATCTCCAGCACGGCGCGGCGCACCGCGCCCACCCAGCGTTCCACTTCGCCCGTGAACACATAGAGCGCGCGCGCATGTTCCACCCAGGCATCGGGCAACTGGCCAAGCGAGCCGCGATACATCGGCTCGTTGTCATCGGGCGAAGGGAGCCAGCCGAGGCGGATTTCCTTTTCCAGTTCTTCCAGCGCGTCGCTGAGTTCCTGCAGTTTTTCATCGCCGGCATCGAGCGAAAGCTTGCCGATCACTTCCTTGTCGGTGAGCGAATAGGCCGCGTGAATCTGCCGGCCCAGGCGGCTGAGCTGGCGCACGGCCACGCTCATGTACACCTCGGCCGCGCCACGGTCGATCGCCTTCGACGGCACGTGATGGCCTTCGTCGAAGATGTACAGCGTCTCGTCCGGCTTGGGCAGGATCACGCCGCCGAAGCCTTCTTCCTCGCGCGGCATGGTGAGGTCGGCCAGCACCAAGTCCTGGTTGGCCACGATGATGTCCGCGTCGCCCACCGCGCGGCGCGCGGCGAAGAACGGGCAAGCCATGAACTGGCCGCATTTGCGTCCCGTGCAGCCGCCCGCGCTGGTGGTGATCATGGGGCGCAGCACGTCGCTGATCGGCTCGGGCGCAGCGTCGATGTCGCCGTCCCACTCGCCGCGATCGAACTGGCCGGCGAGCTTGGACAGCGCTTTCTTGTCGCGCTCCTGCGGCGGCTTGGTCCATAGCGCCAGGTCGGCGTCGAAGCCCAGGCCCAGCTGCGCCGTATCGTTGAGGCTGTTGCTGGCCATCGCCAGGTTGCGCGGGCACAGGTAACGCCCACGGCCCTTGGCCAGCGCCACCTTCGCTTCGCGTCCGTTGAGCTTCAGATACAGCGGGATATCGCGCTGCACCAGCTGCTCCTGCAGTGCGACGGTGGCGGTGGCGATCAGCAGTTTCTTCTTCTGCGCGCGCGCCACCTCGACGCCGGCGATCAGGTACGCCATCGACTTGCCGGTGCCGGTGGGTGCTTCGATCACCGCCGCGCCACCTTCCTGGGCCAGTGCCTTGGCCACCTCGGCGATCATCTTTCCTTGCGACGCGCGCGCGCGAAAGCCCGGCAAGCCGTCCTTCAGTCGCGTGTAGGCGGCGCGGATGTCGTCCTTGATGGCGTCGGTGAGCATGCCCTCTCAGCGGCCCGCGTTGATGGCCAGCGCGACGGCTTCCGCCACGCGGATGCCGTCGACGGCGGCGGAAAGGATGCCGCCGGCATAGCCGGCGCCTTCGCCGGCGGGGTACAGGCCGCGCGTGTTGAGGCTCTGGTAGTCGTCGCCGCGGCGGATGCGCACCGGTGACGAGGTGCGTGTCTCGACGCCGGTAAGCACGGCGTCGTGCATGGCGAAGCCCTTGATCTGGCGATCGAAGGCGGGCAGTGCTTCGCGAATGGCTTCGATGGCGTAGTCCGGTAGCGCGGAAGCGAGATCGGTCAGGCGCACGCCGGGCTTGTACGAGGGCTGTACCTCGCCGAATTTGGCGGATGGCTTGCCCGCGATGAAGTCACCCACGAGTTGTCCGGGCGCGCTGTAGTCGCCACCGCCGAGTGCATAGGCGCGCGATTCAAGTTCGCGTTGCAGCGCGATGCCTGCCAGCGGGCTGCCGCTGTCGTCGAACGGTGCGAAATCCGACGGATCGATGCCCACCACGATGGCGGCATTGGCGTTGCGCTCGTTGCGCGAGTACTGGCTCATGCCGTTGGTGACCACGCGGCCGGGCTCGGACGTGGCCGCCACCACGGTACCGCCAGGGCACATGCAGAAGCTGTAGACCGAGCGACCATTCTTGCAGTGATGCACCAGCTTGTAGTCCGCCGCGCCGAGGATCGGATGGCCGGCCTGCGGGCCAAAGCGCGCGCGGTCGATGATCGATTGCGGATGCTCGATGCGGAAGCCGATGGAGAACGGCTTGGCCTCCATGTACACGCCGCGCTCGTGCAGCATGAAGAAGGTGTCGCGCGCGCTGTGGCCCACGGCGAGCACCACGTGGTCGCTGCGGATCTGCTCGCCGCTGGCCAGCACCACGCCGCGCAGGTGACGCGTGCCGTCGGCGTCGGTATCCACCAGCAGATCGTCCACGCGCTGCTTGAAGCGGATTTCGCCGCCCAGCGACTCGATGGTGGCGCGCATGTTTTCCACCATCGTCACCAGGCGGAAGGTGCCGATATGCGGCTTGCTGACGTACAGGATTTCGTCCGGCGCGCCGGCCTTCACGAATTCGGCGAGCACCTTGCGGCCATGGTGCTTCGGGTCGGAGATCTGGCTGTACAGCTTGCCGTCGGAAAAGGTGCCGGCGCCGCCTTCGCCGAACTGCACGTTCGACTCCGGTTCGAGCTGGCGTTTGCGCCACAGGCCCCAGGTATCCACCGTGCGCTCGCGCACCGCCTTGCCGCGGTCGAGGATGATGGGCTTGTAGCCCATCTGCGCCAGCAACAGCCCGGCGAACAGGCCGCAGGGGCCGGTGCCGATCACGATGGGCCGGTGTTCCAACTGCTCGGGCGCCTGCGCCACAAAGTGGTAACCGGTGTCGGGCGTGGGTTGCACGTGCTTGTCGTCGGCATGGCGCTTGAGCACGCCGGCTTCGTCGGCCACATCCACGTCGAGCGTGTAGATCAGCTGGATCGCGCCGCGCTTGCGCGCGTCATGGCCGCGGCGAAACACCGTATAGCCGCGCAGCGCATCCTTGCCCAGGCCCAGCTTGGCGCGGATGGCGGCCTCGATGGCGCCATCGGCGTGATCCAGCGGTAGCTTGATATCGGTGAGTCGCAGCATGCGGGCGCGGGGTTCAGGCAGTGACAGTCGCGCATTTTCGCACGTCCGGGGCCCCGCTTCCCGCCGGGCGGCCGGATCAGCCCTCGGCGGCGATCCGGCGCAGGGTCTGTTCGAACACTTCCGCCGGCTGGCCGCCCTGGATCAGGTAGCGGTCGTTCACGATCACCGACGGCACCGCGCGGATGCCTTGTGACTGGTAGAACTGCTCCTGCGCGCGCACGTCCTGGGCATAGCGGCCCTCGTCCAGCACCAGGCGGGCGGTAAGCGGGTCCAGCCCGACCTTGGCCGCCACGTCCACCAGCACGTCATGCGAACTCACGTCGCGCCCTTGGGTGAAATACGCCGCCAGCAGCGCCTGCTTCAGCTCGGTCTGGCGGCCTTCCAGCGCGGCCCAGTGCAACAGCCGGTGCGCATCGAAGGTATTGACGATGCGCTTGCGCTTGTCCATGTCGAAGGTGAAACCCACGTCGGCGCCGCGCTGGCGGATCGCCTCCTGGTTCTGCGTCATCTGCTCGGGCGTGCTGCCGTACTTGCGTGCCAGATGCTCGGCGACGTCCTCGCCCTCGGGCGCCATCTGCGGGTTCAGCTCGAATGGCTGGAAGTGCAGGTTCACCTCGACGTCGCTGCCCAAGTTTTGCAGCGCCTGTTCCAGCGATTTCAGCCCGATGGCGCACCACGGGCACACCACGTCGGAGACGAAGTCGATCTTGATCGGAGTGGGGGCAGCCATGGCGGGTCCTCGGGGCGGAGTGCTGGTGTCGTCGAGATGGGGGCGCTATCGCCCCGATCAACTTCTACGCAGGCACCCGCCCCTCAGTCCAATCCTCTCTCCCACAGGGACTACCTTCGGGTCGCCCCACGGGGAGAGGGAGACAGGCGTACTTACGGCTTGCCGATGAAATCGGTCTTGCCCAGGTCCGCGCCCGCCTGGCGCAGGATGGCGTAGGCCGTGGTGCAGTGGAAGAACAGGTTGGGAATCACGAAGTGCAGCAGGTAGCCCTGGCCTTCGAAATGCTGCTCGCCGGTGCGCATCTTGAGCGTGATCTCGCGCGTCTCGCTGCCGTCGATCTGGTCCGGCTTGAAGTTCTTGATGTATTCGATGGCGCGTTCGATACGCTTGTGCAGCTCGTCGAAGCTCGACTCGTTGTCCTCGAACTTCAGCGGCTCCACGCCGGCCAGGCGGGCGCAGCCGTTCTTGGCCATGTCGGTGGCGATCTGCACCTGGCGGGTCAGCGGCAGCATGTCCGGGGTCAGGCGCGACTGCAGCAGCAGCGACGGCTCGTACTTGCGCGCCTCGGCATGGGCCTCGCCCTTGCGCAGCACATGCTGCAGGTTGCTCAGTGCGCGCAGGAAGACGGGAACGGATGCCTGGTACATCGACAGTGTCATGGGGAATGCTCCGAAGGTTCGGTGGTGGAAACCGTGGGTGGAAGCGGGGTCGACGGCGGCAGTTCCGCCGTGGCCTCCGCGCTTGCCGTGGCGGGGGCACCGGCCAGGTCCTGTGCGTGGCGCGTGACGCGCACGGCGATGACCGTACCGATGGCCAGCAGCACCGCCGACAGCACAAAGGCCAGGCCGGGAAGATGCCACGGCGATGCCGGCGAAATGGAGAACGAGAACACCTGGGCGAACAGGAACGGACCAAAGATGCCGGCGAAGCTCGCCAGGCTGCTGATCGCGCCCTGCAGGCGGCCCTGTTCGCTGGGGTCCACCTGGTGCGTCATGATCGACTGGATCGGCGGTTGCGACAGGCCCCATAGCGCCATCAGCGGAATGCCCAGCAGGAACACGAAGCCGTTGTCGGCCAGCCCCATCGCCAGGAATGCGCCAATGCCGCACAACATGCCGCCCAGCATCAGTCGCCGCTCGCCAAAGCGCGGCGCCAGCCGGCGCGTGAGCACGGCCTGCACCAAGCCGTCGCAGCCACCCATCAGCATCAACACATAACCCACCGCCTGCGGACCCCAGCCGTAGCGATAATCCGCATACAGCACGAAGGTGGTCTGCAGCACGTAATGCGCCAGGTACACCAGGAACATCACCACCGCCAGGCCCAGCACCAGCGGATAGCGGCGCAGCAGCGTCAGCGAACCCAGCGGGTGCGCGCTATGCATCTCGAAGCGCGGCGTGCGCCGCTCCTTCGGCAGCGACTCGGGCAATACGAACAGCCCATACAGGAAATTGCAGGCCGCCAGCGCGGCGGCGACCCAAAAGGGCAGGCGCAGGTCGTAATGGCCGAGAAAGCCGCCCACGCCCGGACCGATGATGAAGCCCAGCCCGAATGCGCTGCCGAGCACGCCATAGGCTGCGGCGCGCTTCTCCTTCGGCGTGATGTCGGCGATATACGCATTGGCCGTGGTGAAGCTGGCGGCCGTCATGCCCAGCAGCACGCGCGCAAAGAATAGCAGCCACAAGGTTGGCGCCAGCGCGAGCAGCACGAAATTCAGCGACAGGCCCGCATTGGAAATCAGGATCACCGGGCGTCGCCCGAAGCGATCCGACAGCGCGCCCTGCACCGGCGAGAAGGCGAACTGCACGGCGGCAAACACCGTGCTGAATACGCCCACCCACCACGCCGCATTGGCAATGCCACCGCCGGCCAACTGCTCGATCAGGTGCGGCAACACCGGGATGACGATGCCAAACGCCAGCATGTCCAGCACCACGGTGATGTAGATCAGCATTACCGCGGCGCGGCGGCGAGGGTGAAGCTCGTTGATGGCTGGCGCTGGCTGGTCCATGGGTGGGGGACTGGGGGTGCGGATGCGCACGATAGCCGATTGCTTGGGATGAGGTGTGTGCAGTGCAGTAATTTGAGGGTGCGGGTGGCTGGATGGGGGATTTTGTTCTGGTGTGGCGTGATCGCCAGGGTGCCGCCTGCGCGGCGGGCGTTTCGACCTCCTGCCGGAGGCCGAGTCACTTCTCTTTGCTGGCCCAAAGAGAAGTAACCCAGAGAAATGGCCTTCAAAGCCAAGGCTCGTAGCGTTGCGCGGAATACAGGCCGGAACGCTCTCTGGGGCCTCGCTGCGGGATCCCTTCGCCGCTACACAGCGGTGAGACCATAGCGCTGCGCAACGCGCCATAGCGCTGAGGGCTTAAGGCCGGTGTGGCGGCGTTGATGGGTTGCTATAGCTCCCGAAGGTGGCGGTATCCATGGTTATAACCGTCACTGAGGCTAGATGGTCCCCTCACCCCAACCCTCTCCCCGGAGGGGAGAGGGAGCCAAGACGTGAAGCGCGCCGCTTTA
>NZ_JAKWJS010000008.1 GCF_022761115.1 Dyella sp. RRB7
AGAGTTTGAACGGCGCTACGCGCAAAGCGGCTCGTAAGTGTCTACAGAACTCTGGCCGGTCCAAGCAGTTTGCCGAATCGCTCCACGAGCAGGGTGTGGCTGCCAACGCAACGAAGCGCATCGAGCGCGGTGTGATCCGAAAAGGGGCCAGCGCAGGCGCTGGCTGCACGGCTGGCCTTCAGGCCGTGGATGGGTCACTGCTTTGGGAAGGGCGGGCGCATAGCGCCCGCGTGGTCGGCGGGAGAAGGGCAATGGGGTGGGGCATTGATGGCAGATCGCGCACCTGGCCAGCTCGGGTATGTCGCCATTGCTGAACGAGCCTCCGCTGGCGATAAGAGAGTTCTTCTGCATGCAGAAGGAAATCGCTAGTACCTCGTCGCACCCTCTAGAACTGTGAGCCGAGCAAAGGGAGGTGGCGGAGGGGTTCCCTCCGCCGGATGCGCTCTTTTTCTGTCGGTGAAGCCAGGTGCCCATACAGCCCGCTTTCGCGGGCTACGCGCGGACTTCAACTCTGAAGCGCTGGTCCTCTGCCAAACCTGCTGTGTTTCTTCTGCATGCAGAAGACTCGTTAGGTTGCGAAAGCTATTGCAGGATAGGCTGTCGCCGTCATTTATCACATAGAACCTTCTGCATGCAGAAAATTGATGGCAGTAAGAGCGCTTGTGTTGAGTCGAGTTTCCGGACTTTGGCCCCATTCCCTCGCTTTAGAGCGGAATGGAGCCAATATTCTTTTTCAGCAGAGCCTGTGTGCGCGGTCGCCCAGCTGCCGAGGTGGCGAAGCCTAGCCCGTATCGGTAAATTTCAGGGAGAAATAGTCGCTCTTCATTCAAGTTGCCGTCGACGTCTTCATAGATCACGCCGATTTCCTTCAACAAACCAAGAAGGTTTGCATCCAGCTGTGCCTGTTCCTGGCTAAACGGCACCTTTAGGTCGTGGATGCCTTGCTGCTCCATGAGTTCTATCCATCTTCTCAGGGGGGCAATTTCTGACTTAGCCTCAGTTACCTTCTCTGTGCTGCAATTAGGGATGGCCTTGCGCATGGATTCTGGTGTAAGGACACGATCAGGCCATGTTTGCCCCGTTCGTGTCGATTCCAAATCAGCAGCAATCTTCAAGAAGCGGACTAAGTCACGTGCTTGCACGTTACCCTTTAAATCGCACAGCGCGGCATAAACCCATCGCGCAGAGTGCGCCTCTTTAGATTTTTCGCCACCGAGCTTTTTACCCCATAGGCGTTCCAACTCAATCTTCAAATCTTCGATGCGCAAGGATTCCGCGGACTTTGGCTCGGCAGTGTGAATGCCGGCTTGGCAGCTCAGCATGAAGGCCAAACGCAAGAAGCTCTCAGGATTCCATTGCAGGCGGAACGGTTGGAAGCGTTGCAGCCACTGGCCCAGGTTCTGGCGGATCGCGGTCTGCACGTAATCTGCTCGCACGAAAACTATGGCGCCGATGCGTCGGTTCTCAAGCTCGCTGATGCGATTCGGCAAACGCAGCAAGGCATGGATAGCCTCCGTAGCATTGCCCTCATTGGCATCCTTAAACGCATCTTCAATGCCATCGAAAACGAGTACCACTCGCGCGTGATGCGTAAAAAGTGATTCGTTTACTGCCCGCAGTCCGCCCTCCGACAGGCCGAACTGACGGGCGATAAGACCGTCCCAGAAGTCCTCCCAGTGATCAGGTGGTGACTTGCGAGCGTCTTCAATCAGTCGCCGAACAGCACTCGCACTAAGCAAAAGCTGCTTGTCGCCTTGAATGAGGTCAAGTGTGCATCCTTGCGCTAGTTTGATTTCTCCATCGGGCTTGTCCTCGATGTTATCGGACCACAGCGCCGGAAAGATTGCGGCGTCGGTTGTGTTCGGTTTGGCGAACCCCAACTTGCTCAAGAAGCTCTGCCATGTGCGGTTTCCCACTACTTGGCGGAACGTGAACGTTTTTCCTGCTCCTTTGGCACCGATCATCCATAGGTTGGGTAAATCGTTGGCGTAATGCTTGCCGAGATTGAGCAACGGCTCAGTGGCCAATATTGCATTCGTAGTGCTGCTGTCAGCGAACTCGGCAGCCTTGCAGACCTCATGCAGTCTTCTTGCTTGTTCCTGCCTTGACGAACTTGTGGTACTGGACCCTCCGATAGTCGTAGCCGGCGATTCTGCTAGGGGCGCGGCATAGAGAGCATCAGCCCATTCACTCGCACTGGTAAACAGGCGGCTGGCCTTGGGCAATGCGTCTAATGCTTCACGCATCGACCCAATGGACATGAGCGTTTCCAGGAACTCGGCTTCCAGCCACTGCACGCCGGATGTCAGCGCATCATCTGTGGGATACGCCTCGCCTAGGGTTTTCAGTGCCTGCTCATAATGGTCTGTGTCGCGAAGCTGCTTAGTCAGCAGGCTCAACACCAGCGTGGGACGCGCGCTCTCTTGCTGAGCTGAAGGCAGCTGACGATTGAAGGCATACAAGCGACGCAATACTTCTGCCATACCATGCACCGATTGCGGTGCAATGGTGCTGACGAAGAAGTGATCCACTCGGGGGTCAAACAGAATGGGGCTTGCCAGTTCACTCAAACCCGCTCGTAGGTCTATGAACACAGCATCTACATTCAGCCGCCGGCCAAGGGCATGCAAATGATCTGACAACTGCCAGGGGTTGGCCGGGTTACGCGCTAAGTGTTCGGGCGCCACCGGCATGTCCTGGATCTCAGCCAAGTCCAAGGCTGCCGGCAATACAAATAGCTGGCGCTGCATTCCTCCTACGCTGAGCGAGGTTTTGCTCAACTCTTGCGCAAAGAAATCCAGTGTGGCCTCTAGCCCTGCAGGAGGGTAGTGTAAAGCTTCCATCAATTGCACGAAGGACACCGTGGGCCGATTGACATCGTCTAACCAGAAGCTGACGCCAGGGGCCTCCAGGTCCGCGTCCACCACGAGAATTCTTTTTGGGCCGGAGCCGGGGCTCTGCATGCATGCCGTAACGTAGGTCATGAGGGCGCTGGTGCGACCGACACCGCCTTTGAACGAATGGAATGAGACCAAGTCAGGACCTGTTTCCCAGCCCGTTGGGGTGTTTGCCAGGGGGCGAACAGGCGAATGCATGGCAAGATCCGCAGCTATGGTCGCCTCACCGGTGGGTAAATAGGTGACATCGCGCCACAGCGGGTAGCTTTGCCCCGCAATAGGCGCAGCACCTTCAGTATCCAGCATCAACTCTACCGGGTAGCTGGCTTCGCCAATGCGCAGCCTGATTGAACGATGCTCGGGTTGATAGGCATTGCCAAAGACGTGGCTTAGCCAGTCGTCCACCGACTCAGCTTTGACAGCGTGTCGTACCTCCATTCCACTGGGAAAGCAGTCGATACCTTGCACGCCTTCGGGCAGTTGGGTCCACAACGCAGTGCGTTGCTTGAGCAAGCGTTCAACGTCCAGCCAGGTTAGCAAACGCTCGGCTGCATCTGATTGCATGCTCATTTGAGTTCTCCTTGAATCCAGTTCAACACCTGCTCCAGCTTGCTCTCGCAATCGTTGTCGGTGGGGGACGTGCATTTGCCGCCATAGCGCCAAGCTTGGTGCAGGATGTTGATGTCGCCCTTGCGGGGTTCCTGAGCACCGTTCTGCGTCACAGGCTGAAGCTGTAAAGCTTCAGGTAGTGATAGTCCGGTCCCCACCTTCAGCTCTTTAAGCACGTGGCGCAGGTTGTGGCCGGTTCTTTCTATATCTTTGCGATCGAATAGGCTGCGGTTCTGCCTCTTGAGCCATACCGCTTTCAAGCCGCACTCCACTGCATAGAAGAGCAGCAAGCGGTGTGGGTTCGTGCGCGTATTACCTGCCGCTGGTAAGGCCATGGCGGAAAGTTCTCGCCAGGCACGCTTCAACTCGCGGTCAGTAAATGGGATCGCGCTCATTGCAGAGTTCCTTCGAGGGCTCTATTCCAAGCGTTTTCCCGAGACCTTCTCGTCGTGCTATCGCCGAAGCTTTGCGTAATGGGTGTTAGATCGCGATTGCCCATAGATGGCACGGCGAACATTTGAATTCGCCTCCAATTGAGCACAGAGATCGGTTTGTACTGGCCTGCGAACAATCGAATTTCCATTTGACCTGCGTGCGCTCAGGCTGCGCGAGGCTGGATGTGGGCCAGTGTGTCGCGCAACTCGCGACGGGCTGTTTCTAGCTCGTACCGCTTCTGCAGGTTCATCCACAGCTCCGGCGTAGTGCCGAAGTAACGACTTAGGCGCAGGGCGCTGTCGGCAGTGATGCCACGCCTTTCGTTCGCAATGTCGTTCACCCGTGCAGGGGTTACGCCGATGGCGCGAGCGAGTGCATTGCTCGACAGTTCGAGTGGGCGCATGAACCCCTCACGGAGTATTTCGCCGGGGTGTACTGGCGTCAGCAGTTTGGTAGCCATGATCGTTCCTGTCTTCATCGTCAGCGCTAGTCGCAAATTTCCACGTCATAGGCGTCACTGTCTTTCCAGCGAAAACACAGTCGAAATTGGTCGTTCACGCGGATGCTGTGCTGAGCAGCCCGGTAACCCTTGAGCGCTTCCAGCCGATTACCTGGGGGAGCGCGAAGGTCTTCCAGCACCACCGCCGCATCGAGATATTCCAGCTTGCGGCGGACCGCTTCTTCGATGTTCACGAAGCGCCGGACACGCGCGCCACTGAGCAGGACTTCCGTATCCTTGTTGGCGAAGGTCTTTATCATGATATTGCCGTGTATCGATATACGATACAAAACAAGGCGATTTCAGTACATTGGAGGTACAGCAGTCAGTTGGTCAATCTTTCGCCAGTCTCCGCTAAGCTACTGATTGCAAAATTTATTTGTCTATACAAGGCTTCGTTAAGCTTCGCAGGATTTTCAATGACTTATTGATTTTCTTGAGAACTTTTAATCTATTGGTCCCGAGTTCGAATCTCGGACGGCCCACCAAAGCATGGAAGGACTCGCGGAGACGCGGGTCCTTTTTTTGTTGGTCGTCTGCGTGGAGCGAAGGCGATCCCGGGGCCGTCAGCTCGCCTGTCGCCAGGTGGTCGAAGGGCGGCTGCGCGGCTGGGAATGGATTTCCATCACCGGCATGCGGGGCAGGTCGAACCAGAAGGTGCTGCCGCGGCCGGGTTCCGAGCGCAGGCCGATCCGGGTGCCCAGCAGTTGCGCCAGTCGCTCGGCAATGGCCAAGCCCAGCCCATAACCGTTGCGACGTTCGTTCTCGCCGGTCTGCAGCTGGACGAATTCTTCGAAAATCCGCTGCTGGTGAATCACGGCAATGCCCGGACCGTTGTCGCGTACTTCGATGCGGATCGACTGGCCGCGGCGACGGGCCGCGATCAGCACGCGGCCGTGCGGTGCATTGATGATGGCATTGCTGGCCAACTGGTAGAGCAGGTTGGCGGCGACGTCGGCGTCCCCGTGCAGGTGATGATGGCTGCCGCGCCATACCAGCGCGACCTGTTGCTGCGCGGCTTCGTGGTTGAGCGAGGTGCGGTCGCGCATGAACAGCTCGGCCGCGGTGAAGCCGACCGGCTTGACCGCGATGACGCCGGCATCGAGCCGGGATATCTCCAGCAGGGCATCGAGCAGGCGCGTCATCGAGGCGATGCTGGCGCGTACCTGCCGGAACAGCACTTGCTGCTCATCGTTGGCATGGGCGTCGAAGCCGCCGGCGAACAGTTCCAGCGCTTGCAGGGGTTGGCGGAAGTGGTGGCTGACCAGGGCAATGAACTGCGATTTGCTGCGGGTGGCGGCCTGGCTCTGGCGCAAGCGGTCAAGCGCTTCGACGGCGTTGTCGCGCTGCATGGCGCTCCAGTCGCGCCGCTGCTCTTCCTCGACATCGAACAGCTGCTGCACGGTTTGCGTGATCTCGCTGAACTCCGCGCTTACCGGCGTGGTGTCCGTTCCCGGGTGGCGGCCATGGGCCAGCTCTTGCAGCGAGGCCTGGATATGCGACAGCGGCTCCAGCACGCGATGCCGAAGCGTGACCCGGGACAGCCAGGCCAGCACGATGATGCCCGCCGCGCACAGGCTGCCCAGCAGCCACACCATGCCCTTGGCACGCTGCAACGGGCGTGTATCGAATTGCATGCTGAGCCAGGACGCGCTGTTGTCGCGACCATCCAGCTCGCTGCGATAGGTGGCGACGCCGTCGGCAGGTGCGGTGCCGCTGCTCCAGACGCCGCCGTTGGAACGATGAAGTTCGATTCGACGCAACTGGTCGGCTTGTCCTTCGCGCAAGACACGATCCAGGGCGTCCTGCGGCGAATGGCTCTCGTCATTCGAGAGCTGACGGGTGATGCGTTCCATGCGCAGGGCGATGGCTGCGTCGGCGCGTTCGCCGAGGTTATGCACCTGCTGGACGCACAACGCGAGAACCAACGCCAACGCGGCGATCGTGCCTGGAAGCACGACATCGATGAACAGGCGGGGAAGCAGGCGGGCGCGCGGCTCCATGCCTCAGGCCTCTGCCATCGGCAAGCGTGATGGCTTCTGGCCTGGTGTCCAGCGGCAGGGCATGACCTGAGTCGGCTGCATGATGGTGGACCCGCGGCAGTGAGGCACAAAGGCACATCTCCGGCGGAGCGTGCCATGGAGGCCACTCTAAAGAATCGTAGCAGGGGCGACGATACGCACTTCGTTCTAGCGCCAGGTGCCGTAGTGCAAACGGTCTATCTGCCCTTGCCGACAGGCCGGCGTCAGCAAGCAGTGGATCGTTTGCGGCAGCGTTGCATGACGGCCAGCCGATTTGGCGCTACCTTGCACACCCGTATGGCCCGTCCGGTCCATGGAGACCCTTATGTCCGCTCGTTGTCGTTGCTTGCTTGCTGTTTCCTTGCTGGGTATCACCGGCATCGCCCTGGCGCAGGATCTCCCGGCCAACATGCCCAAGCGCAAGCCCGGCCTGTGGGAAATGCAGACCACCGGCATGGGCGGCCAGCCGCAGCTGATGAAGCTTTGCCTTGATGCCGATACCGACCAGGCGATGTACAAGATGGGCGCACAGATGAGCGGCCACATGTGCAGCAAGTTCGATATCCACGTGGAAGGCACCACCGTGGTGTCCGATGCCGTCTGCAAGATGGATGGTCCCAATGGCCCGGTCAGCATGACCAGCCATAGCGAAACGCGCTTCGAGGGCGATACCTCCTACCAGACCCAGGGCCATGTGACGTATGACCCGGCGATGATGGGGCAGGGCGACATGACGATCACCAGCACGGGCCGCTGGGTGGGGCAGTGCGCGGCGGGCCAGAAGCCGGGTGACATGGTGATGCCCAATGGGCAGAGCATGAACATCAAGGATATGCAGCATTAAACCGGCGGCGCGCGGCAAGGCAGCCGGCCTTGCCGCGTGAACGAGACCGATGGATTCAGGGCGGGGTGGTAGGCGCCATCAGGCGCTTCACCAGGGCCGCGTGCTCGGCATCGATCTTGTGCAGCCGCGCCTGCATGGCGGCATCGCTTACCCACTGCGCGCTGTAGGCGCGCCGCCGCTCCAGGTTGAATTCGATGTCGGCAAACGGCACCAGGGTTTCATTGCCGGCAGGGGTGAATCCGCTGATGTCATGGATCAGTTGCAATTTGGACAGCTCCGCCGAGGCGTTTTTACCCTTGGCATAGGTGGTCAACGCCGTCGCGACGCGCTGGCGCAGGTCCGCCGGCAGATCCGTGCGTATCACGATGACCGCATGCGGGATCAGGCTGGACGTCCATAGCACGCGCAGCTTCGCGTACTGATCGGGAAAGCGCTTGGAGAAACGTTCCAGGTCGGCCGTGTTGTTGGTGGCCACGTCGACCTCGTTGTTGGCCACGGCCAGCGCATTGTTCTGGTGGTTGTCCACGCTCACGTTGACGAAGAAGGTGTCCGAATCGAGCCGCCGGTTGGCGAACAGCTGCGTTTCGGGCACCAGGTAGCCCGATACCGACAACACCTCGCCCCGCGCGTAGCGCAATCGCCCCGGTTGCTGGAACAGGTCGTCGATGCTGTGCAGTGGCGAGTCCTTGGCGACCAATAGCACCGAGTAATAGCCGCGCGAGCCATTGCCTCGGGCCAGCTGGGCAATCACCTGCATGTGGTCCTGGGTGACCGCATCGAGCGCCAGTCGACCGGACACGAAGGCGAAGTCCACGCGTTCCTCGGCCATGGCCTGGCCGAGTCCTTCATAGGTGCTCACCGAAAGGCTGTGAATGGGCAGGTGCAGGGTGCGGCTGAGATCGTCGAGCATGGGGCGCCAGGCTTCGAGCGATTCGGAGGGACCGCCTATTGGCAGGATGCCAAAGGTCAACGCGCGGATATGCGTGCTGCTACCACTGGGTGCAGGAGCCGCCACGCTTGGCCCGGTGCCAATCAGGCAGCCGGTGATCAGGCAGGCGCAAAGCAGCCAGACGGATGTCGACCTGACAGGCCAGGGCCAATGGCTTGGGATCCATCTGCTCGGCAACGCGGCATCCCCCGGGGACCGCCGGATACTCCCGCCCGGAAACGGCGGGGTCGTGGTCGTGTGGGCGAGGATACGCGAGTGCTGTTAGTGCCAGGTGAAAGCCCTAAAGCCCGCTTATCCGGCGCGATGCCACCACTGCCTCGACGCGATTGCGTACGTTGAGCGCGCGGAAGATGGCGGCGAGATGGATCTTCACCGTGCCCTCGCTGATACCCAGATCGCGCGCGATCAACTTGTTGGGCTTGCCCTGCGAAAGCAGGCGCAGCACGTCGATCTGGCGTTCGGTAAGCAGTTTGCGCAGGCGTTCTTCGAGCGAATCGAGCGACGATGGCGGCGGCGCTGCGCTGGTGGTGGCCGCCGGCAAGGGTGTGGCACCGTCCGTCCGCTCCTGCAGCAACAGCGGGGGCACGTACACGCCGCCGGAGAGCACCAGCCGCACCGCCGACAGCATCACATCGGGCGAATAGGCTTTCGGGATGAAACCCTGCACGCCCATCGCCAGCAGGCTCTTCATCAGGGCCGGATCTTCCGAGCCGGACAACACGATGACCGGCACGCCAGGCAAGCGTTCGACCACTTCGGCAAGATGCTCGCTGCCCCGCACGCCGGGCATCGCCAGGTCGATCAGGGCAAGCGACAGCGACGATGCCTCCGGCGCATGGAGCGCCTCGCGCAGTTCGGCCATGTCCATGGCGATGACAAATTCGGTGTCGGGTCCCAGCTCGCCCAACTTGAGCTTGACCCCTTCGACGATCAATCGATGGTCGTCCGCGATCAGTATGCGCATGTCATCCCCCATGGCGTCATGCTGCGCTCCCGTTGCCGCATACCCGCCTGCGCAACATAGCCCCAGCTCGCCGATACGGCAACCGCATGGCGCTTACGAAAGGCCTAGTCACAAGGTGATATGGCTGCCCCCGCGCATGCTCGCGACAATCAAGACACTGCGATGGGGGACTCATGCGTACCGTGCTTGAGGCAAGGCGGTGGCGTTGCCAGTGCTGTGGGTGGGACGCATGCATGAACAGGCAGATCGGCGGGTATCCGAATCAACAGGCGTGGTGTGGCAGCGAGGGACTGACCGCAGCTTCTCGCTGCGCGCCCGGCCATCCGGCATGGCCCTAGGCGCCATGCGGTTACTGGAATATTTCTTGCCCCTGTTTTCCTATGGACTGCTGATTGACGAGCAGGCCAGCGCGCATGCGCTGTCTGACGATCTCGCTACGGTGCAGGCTCAAGCGCAGGCGCTGCTCGCGCAGGGGCGCCAGCTTGCGCTGGTCGAGGGCAAGGCGCCGACCGATGTCGAGCTGGCCGGCTTTGCGGTGGTGGCGTGGTTCGACGAGATGATCGGGCGCCACGACGACGCGTGGGATCATGTCGCGCCCCTGCAGCTGGCGCTGTTCCATACCGGCGGCGCGGCCAGCGAATTCTTCGACCACCTGGCCGGGCTGGGAAGCCAGGCGGAGGAGGTTCGCGAGGTCTACGGCATGGCCTTGTTGCTCGGCTTCGTCGGGCAGTACTACTACGAGCGCGGCGACCAGGGCGAGCTGGGACGGATCAAGGCGCTGCATTGTCCATCCTGTGTGAATGCGCAGGCGTTGCTGCAGTCGCTGCAGCGCGATGCCATCACGCCACAGCCCTATCGCGCGCCCGGGGCGCCGGTGAACCATTTGCAGGCGGCCTGGATGGGCCGGCCCGCTCCCTTCGTGGCCGGCTCGGTCGTGCTGCTGGTACTGCTCGCCTTCGTTGCCCCGGTGGTGAGCAGCGCGATGTCCACGCAGGCCTGGTACCTGGCCGCGGTCGCGGTGGTCATCGCCGGGGCGCTCAGCTGGGCCGCCACGGTGGCCTGGCACGAACTGGTGCTCAAGCGTGGACACAACCGCTTGGCCACCGATCCGCAGGCCGGCTATGGCGCGGGCGAGCTATGGGCCGCCATCGTGGACGCTGCGCGGCACGCGCGTGGCGCGATACTTCATCCGTTTCGCCGACGCCGGGCATGGCGGCGGCTAGCCCGACACCCGTGGTTGCTGTTCCTGGGCGACAGCGCGGCGAATGTCCGTGGACTGCTGCGCGCGGCAGCACATGCGCCGCATGCACGGGAGTTCTCCGGCGAGGAGGTCGCCAAGCCCTGGCATTGGTGGGTGTTTCGATCGCTGATCGCCATCGAGCCCGGCCAGCACCTGATGCCGGAGGCGGATGGTGTGCGCGGCGATGAGGCGCCCTGGGAACAGGCACTGGCCTTGCTGGCGCGGGAGCGCCGCAAGCTGCCACTCGACGGCATGGTGCTTTGCGCCGCCGCGCACAGCCTGCTCGGGCCGACGCCGGCCGTCGAGTCGTATGCGGCGACGCTGTGTGACTTGGCCGGCGAGGCCGCCCAACGTATGCAGCTGCAGCTGCCGTTCTATGTGGTGATGACCGGCCTGGATGCGTTGCCGGGGTATGCGACGTTCAGGGCCGCGCTGCCACCGGCAGTGTTGCATCGGGCGCTGGGCGCGCGACTACCCGCGATGCCGGGCGATGGGCGCGTGGACGTGCCGTGGAACGCCTTGGACGAGCAGTTGCGGCGGGTGGCGCTGGCCGTGCTGGCGATGCAGCGTGAGCCTCACGGCCGGCGCGTAGTGTTCGACTTTGTGCAGTCGTTGCCGGCGTTCCAGCGTGGTCTGCAGACATTCCTCGATGGCGTGCTGGCGAACCCGGTGGTGGCATCGCGCAGGCTGCATTGGTGTGGCCTCTACCTGACCGGCGAGCCCCAGGCGGATGCGCCAGGCGGCGATTTTGTCGATGACCTGTTCCTTCGTTTTCTGCCAGGCGACTGGTTGCTGGCGCGTCGTCTGGCATGACGATGTGCGGTCCTGGCGTCAGGCCACGGTCGCGTGCGCGGCATTCCACGCCACCATCATGGCTTCCTTCAGCTGCTCGGGCGATACCGGCTTGTAGAGCACCGGGATTTTGGCGGCCATGATCTCGCGAAGGCGATCGCTGCGGGTTTCGCCGGTGATGAGCAAACGCGAGAAGGGCGCGTTGCCGTCGCGCTCATAGTGCTGATCCAGCGCGGCCAATACGTCCAGCCCGCTTTCGCCATCGCGCAGGCGGAGATCGGAAATGACGATATCGGGCGGTGCCGGCCATTCCTCGGCGGCCTGCAAGGCCTGCACGCGATCCTCGGCGACCGCGACCTCGCAACCCCAGCTGCGCAGCAGGTAACGGATGCCCGAGAGGATGGCCGGCTCGTCGTCGACCACCAGCACGCGCATGCCGGAAACGTCCAGAGGCGTTTCGTCGGCGGGTGGACTCGACAGCGCTTGTGGGGGCACTTCCGGCAGGTGAAAACTGAATACGCTGCCGCGCCCGGGGTTCGACTGCAGCTGCACCTGCGTGTCGAGCAGTTCCGCCAGGCGCTGCACGGTGGCCAAGCCCAGCCCCAGGCCGCGGCGCGGGCCGGTGTCGTGTTCGCCGCCGTTCTGGCATTCCACCCGATAGAACTCGTCGAATACGCGCGCCTGATGTTCGGGGGCGATGCCGCTGCCGGTGTCCCATACATCGACGCGCACCGTGCCATCGCCGCGCCGGCGCGCCACCACCAGCACGCCGCCTTTGCTGGTGTAACGCAACGCGTTGCTGACGAGGTTGTTGAGAATGCGCGCGAGCATGGTGTGGTCGCTGCGCACCCACAGGTTGGTGGCGCGCATGATCAGGCGCAGGCCATGCTGCTCGGCGATCATGCGGAAGTTGCGGCTGACTTCCTCGAACACCTGGTCGAGCGGGAATTCGGTGATCTCGATCTGCATCGCGCCGGTTTCCAGGCGCGACAGGTCGAGCAACTCGCTGAACAGGTGATCGAGTGCCTCCACGCACTCCTGGATGTGCGCGATGCGGTCGAGCCGCACCGGGTCGCGTTCGTCCACGGCCAGCGAGGAAGAGAACAGGGTAAGCGCATACAGCGGCTGGCGAAGATCGTGCGAGGCGGCGGCGAGAAAGCGCGCCTTGGCGACGCTGGCCGCTTCCAGCGCGGCGTTCTTGCGCGCCAGCTCCACGGTGGCGTGCTCGATCTCTTTTTCCATGCCGCGTTGCACGTCGAACAGGGCCAGGGCTGCACTGTTGAAGCCACGTTGCAGTTCGCCGATCTCGCTCTGGTCGGTGACCTCCACCTCCACATGACGGTCGCCACGACCGAGCTGGTGCACGGCGGCGACCAGGCGGCGCAGCGGCGCGCTGATCCATCGCGCGGCCTGCCAGCCGATCACCGCGGCCACCAGCAGGCTGACCAGCAGGGCGATCAAGGCGTGCTGCAGGCTGGCATGTTGCGCGGCAATGGCGTCGCTTAGGCTGACATCCACCATTACCGAGCCCAGCACGGGGTGGCCTGGCTGGTCAGTATCGACCACGTCGCGCATCACCGTCAGCGTTTCGGTGTTGTTGACGCCGCTGCGTCCCAGTTCATCGGCAAGGATCTCGCCATCGGCGGCGCGGATCTGCACGCGCGCGACGTGGGGCAGTTCTCCAATGGATTCGGCAATGCGCACCAGCTCGCGGCGCTGCATGTCGCGCAGGGGCGCGGCGGTTACCGAGGCGGCCTGCGTGGCGATGGCATCGGCGGTGTTCTGCGCCATGCTGCGCAGGCTGGCCAGCTGGTGCTGGGTGAGCATGGCGACCAGCAGCGTGGCGGTCACCAGGGTGGGCACGAGCGCAACAAGGGCTAGTCGCTGCATCAGCGACGTGCGCCTCCACCACCGAACTGCCCGGGAGTTCGCCCCTGCACCCATTGGCCGTCACCCCATCCGGCGCTCTGTACGCCAAGCGGGGTCAGCCTAGCGCGATTCGCAGAGCAGCGGCAGCTGGCTCATTGGCCGAGTGCCTAGGGGTCCGTGTGTTCGGGCTGGGGCGGGTGCGCCTTCTCACGCCGATAGCGGCTGAGCCGCTCGACCAGCAATGGCAGCAGGGCCAGCACACCGATGGCGCTCAAAGGCAGCCAGACCGCCCGCTGCATCAGCAGGGAAAATCCGAAATGCCCATGACTGCGGGCCAGCGCTTCGCCCAGGCCGGCGCCGATGGACGTCTCAAAAATCAGGGAGACGGTGCCGCCCAGCCAACTGGCGCCCATGAACAGCCACAACGGGCAGCGCAGCCACGCCAGCGCCACGGTGACCAGCCCGAACGGCGCCACGGGCACGAAGCGCAAGAACATGGTGTAGGCCGTCGGATGGCGCTCGAAGCCGTGATGCAGCTTGTCGACCAGCGCCGGCGGGTGCTTGCTGCCGGTGCCGAAGGCGTAGCGGCTGGCCAGGAACAGGATGAGCGTGCCCAGGGTGAGCCCGATGGAGGAGTAGATGCTCCCTTCCACCGCGCCAAAGGCAAAGCCGCCCGCCATGATGATGATCACCGTCCCCGGAATGCCGGTGGACATGGCCAGGGTAAGCAGGCCGATATAGGCGAGACGACTGAGCCAGGGCGCATCCGCGATATTCGCGCGCAGCTGGGTCTGATGGGTGACCAGCTGCTCCGGATGCAGTCGATCGAGCAGGCCCGAGCTGAACAACACGATGCCGGCGATGACCAGCAGGATCAGCGGCAACGCGGCGCGCAGGCGGCTCAATAGTGCTGTCCGCTCTGGCCGTACACCGCCAGCACGCCGCGTGCCCGCTCGCGCAGGATATCGCGACGCACCGCAATGCCGCGGCGTTCGAGTTCGCCCACCCAGTCGGCGGGCAGCGGACCTTCGTCGAACTCGGTCAGTTCTTCCACGTCCTCGGCGCGGGCGCCGATCAGCAGTTCGTCGACACCGGCCCACACCGTGGCGCCATAGCACTGGCAGCACGGCTGGGCGCTGGTGGCCAGGGTGTAGCGACCGCCATCCTCGTTGATGCGGAAGCTGGACAGGCGCTGCTGGGCGCTCATGTACGCCATCATCTCCGCATGCGCCACCGAACAGGTCTGCGGCACCACGCGGTTGACGCCTACCGACACCAGTCGACCCTCGGCATTGAACACCGCCGCACCGAACGGACCGCCATGGCCATGCTCGATGTTGTGGCGCGACAGCTCGATGGCCAGGCCCACGCGCTCCTCGTCGGTGACGTAGCGCTTGCCGGCATCAACCACCTCGCCGATCCACGGCGGCAACGTCAAGTGAATCTGCAGACGAAGCATGTGACTCTCCCTGTGATGCCTGTGTCAGCCGGCCTGCTTCGCCCACGTGTCACGCAGCGTGACCGTGCGGTTGAACACTGGCGCATCGGGCTTGTGGTCGATGCGATCGGCCACGAAGTAACCCAGGCGCTCGAACTGGTAGCGCTGCTCCGGCGCGGCATTCGCCGCCGCGGGCTCCAGCCACGCGCGCACCACGCGCTTGGCATCGGGGTTGATGTGCTCGATCCAGCTCTTGCCATCGCTTTCATCGTCCGGCGCCGGCACGTTGAACAGGCGATCGTACACGCGCACTTCGGTAGCCACGCCATGCCTGGCGCTTACCCAATGGATGGTGCCCTTCACCTTGCGGTCGGCGCCGGGCATGCCGTGGCGCGATTCCAGGTCCAGCGTGCAGCGCACTTCGGTGACATTGCCGGCGGCGTCCTTCACCATCTCGTTGCACTTGACGATGCCCACGCCGCGCAGGCGCACTTCACCGTCGGGCTTCAGGCGGTGGAAACCCTTGGGCGGAATTTCGGCGAAATCCTCGCGCTCGATCCACAGCTCGGGAGAGAAGGGCACGTCGCGCGTGCCGAAGCTCTCGTCCTTGGGATGATTGGAGAACGTCAGCGTTTCCTCGTGCCCGGCCGGCAGGTTGGTGATCACCAGCTTGAGCGGATCGAGCACGGCCATGCGACGCGGCGCCGTGGCATCGAGATCCTCGCGGATGCAGTTCTCGAGAATCGAATAGTCGATGATGCTGTTCTGCTTGCTCACGCCCAGGCGCTCGATCAGCAGGCGCAGGCCGGCCGGCGTGAAGCCACGGCGACGCAGGCCGCGCAGCGTGTTCATGCGCGGATCGTCCCAGCCATCCACCAGGTTTTCGTTCACCAGCTGCGCGAGCTTGCGCTTGCTGGTGATGGAATAGGACAGGTTGAGGCGCGAGAACTCGATCTGTCGCGGCTTGTCCGGCTCGGTGCGGAAACCGCCCTCGCGCAGGTGCTGCCACAGCTCCGGATGATTGACCAGGTCCACCTTGTCGACGAACCAGTCGTACAGCGGGCGGTGGTCTTCGAACTCCAGCGTGCACAGCGAGTGCGTGATGCCTTCCAGCGCGTCCGACAGGCAGTGCGCGTAGTCGTACATCGGGTAGATCGGCCAGGCGTCGCCGGTGTTCTGGTGGGCGATCTTGCGGATGCGGTAGATCGCCGGGTCGCGCATGTTCATATTGCCCGAGGCCATGTCGATCTTCGCGCGCAGCGTCTTGGCGCCGTCGGCGAACTCGCCGGCGCGCATGCGGCGGAACAGGTCGAGGTTCTCCTCCACGCTGCGATCGCGGTATGGCGAATTGCGGCCCGGCTCGGTCAGCGTGCCGCGATAGGCGCGCATCTCCTCCGGATTGAGATCGTCCACATAGGCCACGCCATCCTTGATCAGCTTGATCGCCGAGTCGTAGAACACCTCGAAGTAGTCCGAGGCGTGGCGCAGGTCATGCCACTCGTAGCCCAGCCAGCGCACGTCGTCCTTGATGCCCTCGACGAACTCCGGGTCTTCCTTGCCGGGGTTGGTGTCGTCCAGGCGCAGGTTGCACCAGCCACTGAACTCCGAGGCAATGCCGAAATTCAGGCAGATCGCCTTGGCGTGGCCGATATGCAGATAGCCGTTGGGCTCGGGCGGAAAGCGCGTACGGATCGCGTGATGCTTGCCGGTGGACAGGTCCTCCCGGATGATCTGGCGGATGAAATCCCTTTGCAGATCAGCCCGTTGCCCTTCGGCCTGCGGGGTGGCTGGCGAGGTGATGGGTTCAACGGTGGCGTTTTCGGTGGACATCGGGATTCGAAGCTCGTACGCGGTGACGGAAACGACCAAGTTTACCTTGTCCTAGGTGGGGGGTGTTTTGGTGGGTTTCAGGGGGGCGTAAATGGGGCTAGTTGCCTCACTGGGGGGCTACTTGCTCGTCATCCCTGTGGAACCAGGGAGCCAGTGACTGTGCGCCTGGTTATGGCGTGGTGGCGACTGGGCTCGCCTGCGGCGGGCTCCCGAGCCGCTGCCGCGGCCCGGGTCACTTCTCTTGACTCCGGGCATCCTGCTCTTCGCCCTTCGGGGCGGCTTCGCCGTTCGCATGCGCTCCTGCGCATGCGTGGGCAAGCAAAGAGAAGTAACCCGGCCTCCGGCAAGAGGGCGGAAGCCCGCCGCAGGCGAGCACGCTGGCGATAACGCCACCATCCCACCATCAAGAACGCTTTCACTGGGTCCCTGCTTCTACAGGGATGACGAAGAGAAGCACGCTGCTTTCAACCCATCATCAGCGCCCGTCAGCGAACCTTCCCCGGCCTGGGCTGCATCGCAATCCTCACCAGATACACCACGATCGCGACATTCGCGACCAACGCCCCCAGCTTCAGCCAGGTGAAGCGATGCAGCGTCTCGTAGAACTCCAGCGGAATCAGCGAGCCGGTGGCAATCACCGTGAACCATTCCGCCCAATGCTTGCGCAGCCATAGCCCGGTGCCCTCGGTGGCGAAAATAGCCGCGTAAGCAAGCGCGACCAGCCCGATGGCGACGAACTTGCTCGGCCCCCACTCCTGCAGCACTTCGACCAGGCGCCAGCGCAGGCCGTTGCTGTCGGTCAGCGACAGGTGTTCCAGCCAGTGCACCAGCTTCTCGAAGTTCTGCTCGCGATCCAGGTGAAAGGCGAATGCCGCCACCAGGATCAGGCACACCGTCTTGATCGCCTTGTAGATGGCGATGATGCGCAGGCCGATGCTGTGCTGGGCTTCGACGTCGGAGGTTGGCTTGGTGAGATGGTGTTCGGTCATGGTGAAACAGGTGGCGCAGGCGGTGCCTGCTCGCGGGGCGATAATGATGGGAATGGCATGGAAAGCCCAGTGTCGCGTTTGGGGCCGCCATAAGAAAGGCCATGTTCCTTGCGGGACATGGCCTTGGGGAGAGCTGCCGCCAGCTCAGCAGCAGCGTCCGCCGGTGCCTTTGTAGCGCGCGATCTGGCGCTCGCGGAAGAACTCCTTGTAGCTGGGCACCGGGCGTTCGGGATGGTGTTCACGCAGGTGCTTCACGTACACGTCGTAGTCCGGTACGCCGCAGCAGAGGCGGGCGGTTTGTACCGCCCACCTCCGGATCGCTTGCAGGTTCGCTTTCATGGTCGCAGCCCTCAGCGGGTGGGCACGCTTCCCAGTGCCACGTACGGTTCCTCGTGCGCGGTCGGGTGGTTGATGCGCCATGCCTTGAGGATCGCGGTGATGGCGAAACCGAGCATGGTGAGGATCAGCAGCATGAAGATGCCGGTCAGCGCGGCGTCGACATAGTTGTTGGTGATGATGCGCTGCATTTCCTCGGCGGTCTTGGCCGGAGCCAGCAGCTTGCCATCAGCCAGTGCCTGGGCGTACTTCTGCGCCGCGGCGGTGAAGCTGATCGGGCCGCTGACCTTTTCCCAGCCCGCGGTGAGCGTGCACACCACCAGCCAGATCGCCGGCACGCCAGGCACCAGCACGTAGCGCTCGCGTTTGAGCTTCACCGTGACCACGGTGGCCAGCATCAGCGCCACCGCGGCAAGCATCTGGTTGGCGATGCCGAACAGCGGCCATAGCGTGTTGATGCCGCCCAGCGGGTCGACCGCGCCCTGGTACAGGAAGTAGCCCCACAGGCCCACGCAGATCGCGGTGGCGAGCAGGTTGCCGGTCCACGACTCGGTGTGTTGCAGCGGCTTGTACACCAGGCCGGCGATCTCCTGGATCATGAAGCGGCCGACGCGGGTGCCGGCATCCACCGTGGTGAGGATGAACAGCGCTTCGAACAGGATCGCGTAGTGGTACCAGAACGCCATCATGCCCTCGCCGGGAATGATGCCGTGCAGCAACTGGGCCATGCCCACCGCCAGCGTCGGCGCACCGCCGGCACGGCTGAGCACGCTGTGCTCACCGATGTTCTTGGCGGTGGTGAGCAGGTCATCCGGCGTCACCGTGAAGCCCCATTGGCTGATGGTGGTGGCAGCCTGTTCCACCGTGGTGCCGATCAGGGCGGAAGGCGAGTTCATGGCGAAGTACACGCCCGGGTGCAGCGAGCAGGCGGCAATCAACGCCATGATGGCCACGAAGGCCTCCATCAGCATGCCGCCGTAGCCGATCATGCGCGCCTCGCCCTCGTTGCTGAGCAGCTTGGGCGTGGTGCCCGAGGCAATGATCGAATGCCAGCCCGATACCGCGCCGCAGGCGATGGTGATGAACAGGAACGGGAACAGGTTGCCCTGGAACACCGGGCCGGTGCCGTCGATGAACTTGGTCACCGCCGGCATCTGCAGCGTGGGCGCGGCCAGGAAGATGGCCAGCGCCAGCAGCAGGATGGTGCCGATCTTGAGGAAGGTGGAAAGGTAATCGCGCGGCGCCAGCAGCAGCCACACCGGCAGCACCGAGGCGCAGAAGCCATAGCCGATCAGCAGCCAGGCCAGCGACTTCGCATCGAAGTCGAACACGGCCGACCACGTCGGCGAGGCCGCCACATGCGCGCCGTACCAGATCGAGGCGAGCAGCAGCACCAGGCCCACGATCGATACTTCGAGGATCTTGCCCGGCCGCAGCCAGCGCAGGTAACCGCCCATCAGCAGGGCAATCGGAATGGTGCAGGCCACCGTAAACGTGCCCCAGGGGCTGTGCGTCAGCGCCTTGACCACCACCAGCGCCAGCACCGCCAGCACGATCATCATCAGCACCAGCACGCCGAACATGGCCACCACGCCGGCCACCGGCCCCAGCTCGTCGCGCAGCATGTTGCCCAGCGAGCGACCGTCGCGGCGTACTGACAAGCCCAGGATCATGAAGTCCTGCACCGCGCCGGCAAACACCACGCCGAACAGGATCCACAGCGTGCCCGGCAGGTAACCCATCTGCGCGGCCAACACCGGGCCAACCAGCGGACCGGCGCCGGCAATGGCGGCAAAGTGGTGGCCGAACACCACCCACTTGTCGGTAGGCACGTAGTCCAGGCCGTCGTTGCGCAGCACCGCCGGCGTGGCCCGGCTGGGGTCCATGCACAGCACTTTGTCGTTGATGAACTTGCTGTAGAAGCGATAGCCGATCACGAATACCGCGATGGATGCGGCCACCAGCCAGATCGCATTGATCGGCTCACCGCGGCGCAGGGCGACCACGCCCAGGCACCAGGCGCCGACGATGGCGATGACCACCCACAGGATCTTGCCCGCGGGACTGGGTTTGACAGCGGCAGCGGTAGACATGGGCGATGGCTCCTGGGCTAGTCCCCCGCAAGGGTCGTCTCGGTGGCCCCGGTGGTCAATGCCATTATGCGCCGGTCATCATTAGCCTTTGGTCGAATGGCCAAGTGACGCCATGTGCACCTGCGTCACCATCGATGCGTAAACTATCGGTTCGGCCGGACGGGAGTACGGTGGCCGGCGAACAGGTTAACGAGGCGAGGTTTTTCATGATCCGCGAGATCCTCAAGATGGGCGACCCACGCTTGCTGCGCGTGGCGCCGCCGGTGCCCGACGCCATGATCGGCAGCGCGGAACTCGACGCGCTGATCGCCGACATGTTCGACACCATGCACGACGCCGGTGGCGTCGGCCTCGCCGCGCCGCAGATCGGCGTGGACCTGCAACTGGTGATCTTCGGCTTCGACCGCTCCGAGCGCTACCCCGATGCGCCGGCGGTGCCTCGCACCATCCTGCTCAATCCCATCATTACGCCGCTGTCGCACGACATGGAGGAGGGCTGGGAGGGGTGTCTCTCGGTGCCCGGCCTGCGCGGCGCGGTGAATCGCTACACGCTGATCCGTTACCAGGGGCTGGACCCCAAGGGCGAACGCATCGACCGCAATGCCGAGGGCTTTCATGCGCGCGTAGTGCAGCACGAGTGCGACCACCTGATCGGGCGGCTGTATCCGTCGCGCATCACCGACTTCAGCAAGTTCGGCTATACCGAGGTGCTGTTCCCGGGGATGGACCCGGGGGCGGACGAGTAGCCGCGCCTTGCCCCCTCGCCGCGCCGGGGGAGGGGGCTATAAAAGCCTTGCGTCGTTCCCCAAATGTGGCAACCCTACGCGCTGGCCCGCCCTCCGGCGGGGCTCTCGTATCCATGAATCACCCAGGGGAACCACCACCATGACGGGTATGCACTCGTGAGCGGCATCCATCCCAGCGCGGAGTCGCGCAAAGAGCTGACCATTCGCGGTCTTATCCTCGGCGTCGTGATCACGGTGATATTCACCGCGGCCAACGTCTACTTCGGCCTCAAGGCCGGCCTCACCTTCGCCACCTCGATCCCGGCGGCGGTGATCTCGATGGCCCTGCTGCGCGGGTTCAAGGACTCGACCATCCAGGAAAACAACGTCGTGCAGACGATCGCCTCGGCGGCCGGCACGCTGTCGTCGATCATCTTCGTGCTGCCCGGCATGATCATGATCGGCTGGTGGACCGGGTTTCCGTTCTGGACCTCGTTCGCGGTGTGTGCGCTGGGCGGCATCCTGGGCGTGATGTATTCCATCCCGCTGCGCCGCGCGCTGGTGACCAACTCGGACCTGCCGTATCCCGAGGGCCTGGCCTGCGCCGAGGTGCTCAAGGTCGGTGCCGGCGACGAGGCGGATGCCGGCAGCGTCGAGGAAGGCAGGGCCGGCCTGCTGGCGGTGCTGTGGGGCTCGATCGTCTCGGCGGTGTTCGCGGTGGTGGTGGCCACCCAGGTGTTCGCCAGCGACGTGGTGCAGTACTTCCGTGTCGGCAACAAGGGCGCGGTAAGCGGTTTCGATTTCAATCTTTCGTTCGCGCTGTTCGCCATTGGCCACCTGGTAGGCCTATCGGTGGGCATTGCGATGCTGATCGGCGCGGTGATCGGCTGGGGCTGGGGCGTGCCGCATTATTCGCTGCTGGCGGAAGCCTCCGGCACGGTGGCGAAGCTGGCCCAGGACACCTGGAGCCACAAGGTGCGCTTTGTCGGCGCCGGTGCCATTGGCGTCTCGGCGATCTGGACGCTGGCCAAGCTGGTCAAGCCGGTGATCAGTGGCCTGAGTTCGGCCATGGCCGCCTCGCGCGTGCGCAAGGCCGGCAAGGCCGACAGCCTGCCGCGCACCGAGCGCGACATCCCGATCGGCATCGTGGGCCTGGTCACGCTGGCCTGTTTCGTTCCGATCGCCTGGCTGCTTGGCTATTTCGGCACCATCAGCGGCCTGGGCGCCCACGTTGGCGTACTGGCCATCGGCGGCGTGGCCTTCGTGGTGCTGATGGGCTTCTTCGTGTCCACCGTGTGCGGTTACATGGCCGGGCTGATCGGTTCGTCCAACAGCCCGCTGTCGGGCGTGGGCATCCTGGTGGTGATCGCCGCGGCGCTGTTGCTGGTGGCCTTCGTCAAGCCCTACGTCGATGCGGAAGCGGGCAAGGCGCTGGTGGCGTTCGCGCTGTTCATCACCTCGGTGGTGTTCACCGTGGCGGCCATCGCCAACAACAATCTGCAGGATCTGAAAACCGGCCAGCTGGTGGACGCCACGCCGTGGCGCCAGCAGGTGGCGCTGGTGATCGGCGTGGTGGCCGGCGCGGCGGTGATTCCGCCGGTGCTGGACCTGCTCAACCACGCCTATGGTTTCGCCGGCGCGCCGGGTGCGGGCGCGCATGCGCTGCCGGCACCCCAGGCGGGCCTGATTTCGGCGTTGGCGCAGGGTGTCATCACCAACAATATCGACTGGAGCCTGATCATCACGGGCATCTGGATCGGCGTGGCCATCATCGTGGTCGATGAGATCCTGGCGCGAACCACCAAGCACGTGCGCCTGCCGCCGCTGGCGGTGGGCCTGGGCATCTACCTGCCCACGGTGAGCACGCTGATGGTGGTGGTGGGTTCGGTGGTGGGCTGGTATTTCGACCGTCGCGCCGACCGTGGCCCCAAGCCCGAGAGCACGAAGCAGCTCGGCGTGCTGCTGGCCTCGGGCCTGATCGTGGGCGAGAGCGTCGTTGGCGTGCTGATTGCCGCCATCGTAGCCTTCGCCGACAAGCTGGGTTTCAGCAATCCGGAAGCGCCGCTGGCGCTGGTTGGCGAGGGATTTGCCAATGCGGCCGAGTGGATCGGCGGCATCGCCTTTGCGGCGATCATCTTTGTGCTGTACCGCTGGGTGGCCAGGATGGCCAACGGGCTCAACGCCAAGTCTTGAGTTCCCAGGGTCGCGGCTGCCTGAAGCGGCCGCGACCAAATGTCATCCGGGCATGCCACGATCGAACAGAATGCGCCTTGACCGGCTATCCTAGTTGGTCGCAGCTTTCGTTCTGCGCGCTGGTCGATGTGGAGGCGGTAAACGCGTGGTGGAGCAGACAGGGGCGGAGGCCCCGATTTCCGGAGACATGCTGGCCCGTCCTGGTCTGATGGCCAGGCTGCGTCGGCTCGCCGGTCCGCTGCTTTCGGTGGCCATGCTTTGCCTGGCGCTGTGGGCGCTGCACCGTCTGGCCAGCGAGGTGAGCTACCGCGAGGTGGCCCGCTATGTCCACGGCCTGGAGAACTACCGTATTGCGCTGGCGGTGCTGCTCACCGCGGGCAGCTATGGCGTGATGATCCTGTACGACTGGTTCGGGCTGGCCTATATCGGCAAGCGCCTGCCGGGCCCCCAGGTCAGCCTGATCTCGTTCATCAGCTATGCCTTCAGCAATGCGCTGGGCATGGCGCTGCTGATCTCCGGTTCCATCCGCTACCGCTTCTATATCCAGGCCGGCCTGTCCACCGCCGAGGTGGCCAGGGTGGTGCTGTACTGCACGCTCAGTTTCTGGCTGGGCCTGTCCGCGCTGACCGGCGTGACCCTGTTGCTGGTTCCGGTGCCGCCCTCGCTGCCGCTGGCCAGCTGGCGCCTGCCGGTGGCCATCTTGCTCACCCTGATTCCGCTGCTGTGGCTGATGGGCAACCGGCTGCTGCGCCGTCCATTGCGCATCTGGCGCTGGCGGGTAAGCCTGCCGTCCACGCTGACCGCGGCGCGCCAGATCCTGGTGGGTGCGGTGGACTGGGGCCTGGCGGCCTATGTGCTGTACCTGTTGATGCCCGACGGGGTCGATACCGGCTTCGGGCATTTCCTGGCCATCTTCGTGCTGGCGCAGATCGCCGGCCTGGTCAGCCATGTGCCGGGCGGGCTGGGCGTGTTCGAGGCGGTGATGCTGGCGGGCTTTGGCGCGGCCGGCAACCAGGGCCTGGAGGCGCCGATCCTCGGTGCGCTGGCGGCGTATCGCCTGATCTACTACTTCCTGCCGCTGTTCGCGGCCACCCTGGTGGTGCTGTGGCGCGAGGCGCGCGGGCTGCGCCAGAAGACCCTGCTGGCGCCATGGTTCACCGGTCTGCTGCCGCCGTTCTTCGCCGGCCTGACCCTGGTGTCCGGTGCGGTGCTGCTGTTCTCCGGCGCCACCTCGGCGTTGCCCACGCGCATGGCGATCCTGCGCGATGTGCTGCCGCTGGCGGTGCTGGAAGTCTCCCATTTCCTGTCCAGCGTGGTCGGCATGATGCTGCTGATCCTCGCCCGCGGCCTGCAGCGGCGACTGGATGCGGCCTACGTGCTCACCCTGGTGCTGCTGGTGCTGGGCGCGGTGCTGTCGCTGCTCAAGGGCATCGACTACGAAGAGGCCACCTTGCTGTCGCTGCTGGCGCTGGCGCTGGCGCCGGCCCACCAGTTGTTCTACCGGCGCACCTCGCTGTTCAGCGCGAGCTTTTCGTGGGGCTGGATCATCGCCATCGTGGCCGTGCTGGGTTGTGCCGGCTGGCTGGTCGGCTTCAGCTACAAGCACGTGGAATACAGCAACAACCTGTGGTGGGAGTTCAGCTTCTATCACGGCGGTGCGCCGCGCGCGCTGCGTGCGTTGGTGGGCGCGACGGCGGCCGGCCTGCTGTTTGCGCTGGCCAACCTGATCCGCCCCGCGCGTCCCGACCTGCGCCTGCCCAGCGAGGCGGAACTGGACAAGGCGTTGCCGCTGATCAAGAACTATTCCTCCGCGCAGGCGCACCTGGCCCTGATGGGCGACAAGACGCTGCTGTTCGACCCGGAAGGCAAGGCCTTCATCATGTACGACGTGGAAGGGCGCAGCTGGGTCGCCATGGGCGACCCGGTGGGCGAGTCGGAGGAGGCGCGACGCGAACTGGTGTGGACGTTCCGCGACCTGTGCGAGCGCTCGGGTGGGTGGCCGCTGTTCTACCAGGTACGTCCGGAAGACCTGGACCTGTACCTCGAAGTGGGCATGAACCTGCTGAAGATCGGCGAGGAGGCGCGCGTGCCGCTGGCCAGCTTCAATCTCGACGGCAAGTCCAAGAAAGTGTTGCGCAACACCATCAACAAGCTCACCCGTGAAGGGCTGCGGCTGGAGATCGTGCCGGCCGAGGCGGTGTCGCCGCTGCTGCCGCGCCTGAAGCACATCTCCGACGCCTGGATGCGCGACAAGCGCGTGCGCGAGAAGGGCTTCTCGCTGGGCACGTTCGACCCGCACTACCTGGAACGCACGCCGATGGCGCTGGTGTGGCAGGGCGAGGAACTGGTGGCGTTCGCCAACCTGTTCCTCACCGACAACAAGGAGGAAGCCTCGCTGGACCTGATGCGCCACCTGCCCGACAGCACCTCCGGCATCATGGATTTCCTGTTCGTGGAACTCATGATGTGGGCCAAGCGGGAGGGCTATCGCTGGTTCAACCTGGGCATGGCGCCGCTCTCGGGCCTGCAGAACCGGCGCACCGCGCCGCTGTGGAGCCGCCTGGGCGCCCTGTTGTTCGGCCGCGGCGAGCGCTTCTACAACTTCCGCGGCCTGCACAAGTACAAGGACAAATTCGACCCGGTGTGGGAACCCCGCTATCTTGCGGTGCCCAACGGCATTGCGTTGCCGCTGGTATTCGCCAATGTGGCGAGCCTTATCTCGGGTGGACTTTCAGGCATGGTGCGCCGTTGAAACGACTTTGGAAGTGGCTGGTGCTGGTGATCGTGGTGGCTGTCGCCGCCGGGCTGTTGGCCTGGCAGCCGTGGCACCATGCGAGCATGGAAGAGTCGATCATCCGGGTGCCGGCCAAGCCTGGCGTCACGCCGCTGGCGGGGCGCGAGGATGTGGTGGCGGTCTTCTATTCCGGTGACGGCGGCTGGCGCGACCTGGACCAGTCGCTGGGCAAGATCATCGCTTCGCATGGCATTCCGGTGGTGGGCGTCAGCCTGCTGCAGTACTACTGGCGCGAACGTTCGGTGGCCGATTCGGCGGCCGATCTCGACGCGCTGATCGCGCGTACCGTGGCCCAGGGCGACAAGCGCCGTATCTGGCTGATCGGTTTCTCCTTCGGCGCCGACGTGCTGCCTTCCATCGTGGGCCGGCTCAGCCCGGAAGGGCGTGCCCGCATCGCCCAGATCGTGATGCTCTCGCCCAGCACGGACGTGAATTTCGAGATCGAGATGGAAGGCTATATGAAGGAGGGCTGGTGGAAGACCCACACCCAGGACTTCTTCCAGTGGATCAACCCGGTGCATCACTACGATGCGATGCCGCCGCTGGTCGCCTTGAACGGCCACCCGCCAGTGGTGTGCTACTACGGCATCAAGGACAAGGCGCAAACCATCTGCGCCGATCCGAAGCTGCCCGCGTGGATCAAGGTCTACGAGAAAACCGGCGACCATCACTTCGACTACAACTACGAAGGGCTGGCCCAGCAGATGATCCGCGACTTGCCCGCCGCCGCGCACTGACTGGGGCAAGCATGTCGTTTCCTGCCAGGAAGGGGCCGGATCGATGGCGGTGACGCGAAGCCGCAACGCCGGCATCGACCTGTTGCGCGGGTTCTCCATCCTGCTGGTGGTGCTGCACCACCTCGGCCTGCGCATACCGCTGAAGAAGAGCCTGTTGGCCGACGTGTTGCCGATGGGCCTGCTGCGGGCATTGAACTACAACGGCTACGAGGCGGTGTTCGTCTTCTTCGTGATCTCGGGTTTCCTGATCGCCAGCAATGCGCTGCAGCGCTACGGCACGCTGGCGCAGGTCGACCTGCGCGCCTTCTACGTACGGCGCTTCTCACGCATCGCGCCGTGCCTGCTGGTGCTGGTGGCGGCGCTCAGTGCCTTGCATCTGCTGGGCGTGCAGGACTACGTGATCCAGCGCGAGGGGCAGTCGTTGCCGCGCGCGATCGTGGCGGCGCTGGGCTTTCACCTGAACTGGTATGAAGGCATGACCGGCTACCTGCCGGGCAACTGGGACGTGCTGTGGTCGCTGTCGATCGAGGAGGTGTTCTACCTCGGTTTTCCGATCGCCTGCCTGCTGACGCGTCGCGCGTCGATCCTCGTGCCCCTGCTGTTGTTGCTGGCACTGTCGCTGCCGATCACGCGGGCCGCGCTCGTGGCCAATGAAATCTGGCAGGAGAAGGCCTATCTGCCGGGTATGGCCGCGATCGCCACCGGCGTGCTGGGTGCCTTGATGGCCGCCCGCTGGCCGGCCGCGTCGCGGCGCACCGCCGCCCTGCTGGGCTGTCTGGGTGCGGTGGGGCTGGGCTGGGTGATGCTGGACGGCAGCGGCCTGTGGCACCTGCTGCGTAACGGCTACATGCTGGTGCTGACCTCATCGGCGCTCTGGCTGGTGCTGGCCAGCCACTATGCCACCGGCCGTCCTTCGCGCGGCTGGGAGTGGCTGCGCTCGTGGGGACGGCTGAGCTATGAGATTTATCTCAGCCATATGTTCGTGGTGTTTGCGCTGGTACGCGCCTACAAGGCCAGCGGCCACGACGTGGCGCTCGGTTTTCTCTGGTATCTGCCGGCGTTGCCGCTGTGCTGGCTGCTGGGCTGGCTGATCGAGCGTTATCTATCCACGCCAGCCGAGCGCTGGTTGCGGCGGCGCTGGCTTGGCGCAGAGCGTCAGGCGCCCGCTGCGGCTATCGCCCAAGGGCTGGCTCAGCGATAGCGGTTGATGACGTCGCGCAATTCGAGCGTGGCGGCGCGTGCGGCCTGGGCGAAATCTCCGCCGTTGCCGGCATAGAGGATCGCGCGCGACGAGCTGATCAACAGGCCCGTGCCATCCGCAGTACGGCCGTTGCGCACGACCGCCTCCACATCGCCGCCCTGGGCGCCGATGCCCGGCACCAGTAGCGGCATATCGCCGACCAGTGCGCGCACTTCGCCGAGCTGTTCCGGCCAGGTGGCGCCGGTGACCAGCGCGCAATTGCCGTTGGCGTTCCAGTCGCGCGCGATGATTTTCGCCACGTGCTGGTACAGCGGCATCGCGTTGCCATCCTCATCGGTGACGGTGAGGTCCTGCAGGTCGGCCGCACCCGGGTTGGAGGTGTGGCAAAGCAGGATCACGCCCTTGTCGGCGCGATTGAGGAACGGCTGGATCGAATCGCGGCCCAGATACGGGTTGAGCGTGACCGCGTCGGCACCGTAGCGCTCGAACGCCTCGGTGGCGTAGTGCTGCGCCGTGCTGCCGATGTCGCCGCGCTTGGCATCGAGGATCACCGGCACGCCGGGATGCCGGTCGTGGATGTGCGCGATCAGCCGTTCCAGCGCATCCTCCGCGCGCAGCGCGGCGAAGTGCGCGATCTGCGGCTTGTACGAGCAGACCAGGTCGGCGGTGGCGTCGACAATGGCGCGGCAGAAGGCGAACACCGCGTCGGCATGGTCGTGCAGGTGGGCGGGAAATTTCGCCGGTTCCGGGTCGAGGCCGACGCAGACCAGTGACTGGTTGCGGGTCCATGCCTGTTGCAAAGACTGCATGAAGTGCATCGTGGTCTCTCCGGTGCTTCTCGATCGAACCCTTCTCGCGGGAGAAGGGCGGGAATGAGGGTTCGGCCGAAGCGACGCATGTCGTCCACCCGAACCCGCATCCACCCTGCGTGCGCCCTCCCCCGCAGGGGAGGGGACGTGCTTACGCCAGTTTCTTGTACTTCACGCGATGCGGGCCGGCGGCCTCGTCGCCGAGGCGGCGCTTCTTGTCCGCTTCGTACTCGTTGTAGTTGCCGGGGAAGAACTCGACGTGCGAGTCGCCTTCGAACGCGATGATGTGCGTGGCGATGCGGTCGAGGAACCAGCGGTCATGCGAAATCACCATCGCGCAGCCGGGGAACTCGAGCATCGCGTCTTCCAGCGCACGCAGGGTTTCGACGTCCAGATCGTTGGACGGTTCGTCGAGCAGCAGCACGTTGCCGCCCTGCATCAGGGTCTTGGCCAGGTGCAGTCGACCGCGTTCGCCGCCGGACAGGCTGCCGACCAATTTCTGCTGGTCGGTGCCCTTGAAGTTGAAGCGGCCGATATACGCGCGCGACTGCAGCTCGTACTTGCCGATGGTGATGATGTCGGCACCGTCAGAGATTTCCTGCCACACGTTCTTGTTCGGGTCGAGGCTGTCGCGCGACTGGTCCACATAGGCCAGCTGCACGGTGTGGCCCAGCTTCACTTCGCCGGCATCCGGCTTTTCCTGGCCGATGATCAGCTTGAACAGGGTGGACTTGCCGGCGCCGTTGGGGCCGATCACGCCGACGATGGCGCCCGGCGGCACCTTGAAGCTCAGGTCGTCGATCAGCAGGCGATCACCGAACGACTTGGACACGTTCTTGAACTCGATCACTTCCTGGCCCAGGCGTTCGCCCGGCGGAATGTAGAGCTCGTTGGTTTCGTTGCGCTTCTGGTACTCGACCGAGTTCAGTTCCTCGAAGCGGTTGATACGCGCCTTGCCCTTGGACTGGCGGCCCTTGGCGGCCGAGCGCACCCATTCCAGCTCGCGCGCGAGGGCCTTCTGGCGGCCCTTTTCGGCGGCTTCCTCGCGGGCGAGGCGCTCACTCTTCTGTTCGAGCCATTCGGTGTAGTTGCCCTTCCACGGAATGCCGCGGCCGCGATCGAGTTCGAGAATCCACTCGGCGGCGTTGTCGAGGAAGTAGCGGTCATGGGTGACCGCCACCACGGTGCCCGGGTAGTCCTGCAGGAAGTGCTCCAGCCACTCCACCGACTCGGCGTCCAGGTGGTTGGTGGGCTCGTCGAGCAGCAGCATGTCCGGCTTGGACAGCAGCAGGCGGCACAGCGCCACGCGGCGCTTTTCGCCGCCGGACAGCGGGCCGATCTTGGCGTCCCACGGCGGCAGGCGCAGCGCGTCGGCGGCCACTTCCAGCTGGCGTTCCAGCGCGTGGGCGTCGTTCACGGCGAGGATGCTTTCCAGCTGCTCCTGTTCCTTCGCCAGCTTGTCGAAGTCGGCGCCTTCCTCGGCATAGGCGGCGTAGACCTCTTCCAGCCGCTTCTGCGCGTCGAGGATCACCGAGACGCCTTCCTCGACCGCTTCGCGCACGGTCTTTTCGGGATCGAGCTGCGGTTCCTGCGCCAGATAGCCGACCTTGATGCCCGGCTGCGGGCGTGCCTCGCCCTGAAAATCGGTGTCGACGCCGGCCATGATGCGCAGCACCGTGGACTTGCCCGCGCCGTTCAGGCCCAGCAGGCCGATCTTGGCGCCGGGGAAGAAGCTCAGCGAGATGTCCTTGATGATCTGGCGCTTCGGGGGAACGATCTTGCTCACCCCGTTCATGGTGTAGATGAATTGCGAACTCATGGAGCCTCCAGCGGCGTGCACCGCACCAGCCGGCAGGGCAGGCGGTGCGTTCAGAGTGGGTGTAAACCACTCATTATAGCGGGTTATGGGGACGCTCCGGTGACGATGCCTGGGGGCGGCGGGCGTTCCGGCCGAGTTCCGCCATGGAACCTATCCCGGTTGCCTGCGATGGTGCCAGGGCGGGTCTCTTTTCCGGGAGAAAGCACCGTTGAGGACGCGCTCGCAGGATTCAATGGCCGGCTGGGCGTGGCCGCGCGGGGTCAGGCCGGCCGCGCGGTATCGAACAGCGCGCTGACCGTGCGCGTATGCAGCGAGGCCGCGTCGTAGCCCGCGGGCAGCAGGCCGGCGATTTCCAGCATCACCGCGCCATGCAGCGACGCCCAGAGCTGGTGGCCCAGGATGGCTGGGTCGGCGTCGACCTTGCCCTCGGCGATCATCACCTCCACGTGCGCGGCGATGTTGTGCCACAGGCGCTGATGCGCCTCGCGATAGGCCAGGTCGTCGCGATTGCTTTCGGGATACTCGAACATCAACCGGTAAGTGGCCGTGTCCGCCCGCGCAAACGCGACGTAGGCATCGCGCACCGCGCGACTGCGCGTGCGACCGTCACCAGGCGAATCCAGCGCGCCCTCGATCGCTTCGCACAGGCGGTGCATGCCGCGCGTGCGCACCGCCGTGATGATGGCTTCCTTGTTCTCGAAGTAGCGGTAGGGCGTCATGGTGCCCACGCCGATGTCGGCCGCGAGGCGCCGCATGGTGACGGCGCCCGGCCCTTCGTCCACGTACAGCCGGGCCGCCGCGGCGCACAAGCGCTCGCGGAAGGCCTCGGTTTCCTGCGTGCTGAGGGCCTTGGGCATCAGGGTCGCGCCACATTGAGGGCCTTGCGGAAGAAGACCGGCGCATCGGCGTCGATCTGCGCGTGCACCTGCTTGCGAGCCACGGCGGGCAGGAGCCGGGCAGGGGCCGGCCAGCGCAGCCGGCGGGGCTGGGTGCGCAAGGGTTCAGACGGCATCGGTCGATCCTTGGATTGGGTGGCGTGCGATGTACGGTACGATGTACGAAATGCACCTGCAAGAGCCCGAAGGTGGCCGCCATAGCACATCACGGCTACACTTTCGCGTTCGAACCCCCGCTTGCCACCCCCACGAGGTCAGGATGTTCCCGAAGCATGAGACGATCGCCGGCTACGACAACGAGCTGGCCCAGGCGATGGCCGACGAAGCGCGTCGCCAGGAAGACCACGTCGAGCTGATCGCTTCGGAGAACTACGCCAGCCCGCGCGTGATGGAAGCGCAGGGCAGCGTGCTGACCAACAAGTACGCCGAGGGCTACCCGGGCAAGCGCTATTACGGCGGCTGCGAATACGTGGACATCGCCGAGCGCCTGGCCATCGACCGCCTCAAGCAGCTGTTCGGCGCCACCTATGCCAACGTGCAACCGCATTCGGGCTCGCAGGCCAACCAGGCGGTGTACCTGGCGCTGCTCAATCCGGGCGACACCATCCTGGGCATGAGCCTGGCCCACGGCGGCCACCTTACCCACGGCGCCAAGGTCAACGTCTCCGGCAAGCTGTTCAACGCCATCCAGTACGGCGTGAACGAGCACGGCCTGGTCGACTACGACGAGGTCGAGCGCCTGGCCATCGAGCACAAGCCCAAGATGGTCGTGGCCGGCTTCAGCGCCTATTCGCAGGTGATGGACTGGGCCCGCTTCCGCGCCATCGCCGACAAGGTCGGCGCCTACCTGTTCGTGGACATGGCGCACGTGGCCGGCCTGGTCGCCGCGGGCGTGTACCCCAACCCGTTGCCGCACGCGCACGTGGTCACCTCCACCACCCACAAGACCCTGCGCGGTCCGCGCGGCGGCATCATCGTGGCCAAGGACGCCGGCGAAGAGATCGAGAAGAAGCTGCAGTCGATCGTGTTCCCGGGCATCCAGGGTGGTCCGCTGATGCACGTGATCGCCGCCAAGGCGGTGGCCTTCAAGGAAGCGCTGGAGCCGTCGTTCACGACCTACCAGCAGCAGGTGGTGAAGAACGCCAAGGCGATGGCCAAGACCTTTATCGAGCGCGGCTACAAGATCGTCTCCGGCGGCACCGAGAACCATCTGATGCTGGTGGACCTGATCGGCCGCGACGTCACCGGCAAGGACGCGGAAGAAGCGCTGGGCAAGGCGCACATCACGGTCAACAAGAATGCCGTGCCGAACGATCCGCGCAAGCCCTTCGTCACCTCCGGCCTGCGCGTAGGCACGCCGGCCATCACCACCCGCGGCTACCAGGAAGCGGATGCGGTCGAGCTGACCCACTGGATCTGCGACGTGCTGGATGCGCCGGGCGACGAAGCGGTGATTGCCACGGTGCGCGACAAGGTCACCGCGCAGTGCCGCAAGTTCCCGGTGTACGGCTGAGCGCCGGGAAAGCGCGGACAGGAAGCGGAACATGAGCCCAGGCATCGCCCCTCGTTTTCCGCTGCCGCATACGGGCCACTGACCCATGCATTGCCCGTTCTGCCAGCACGAAGACACCCGCGTGATCGATTCGCGCCTCGCCGAGGACGGTGCCACCGTGCGCCGTCGCCGCGAGTGCCCCAAGTGCGGCGAGCGCTTCAACACCTTCGAGACCGCCGAGCTCAAGCTGCCGACCATCGTCAAGAGCGGCGAGCGGCGCGAGCCGTTCGACGAGCACAAGCTGCGCGTGAGTTTCGAGCGCGCGCTGCAGAAGCGCCCCGTGCCCACGCATTCGGTGGACAGCGCCGTGCGCGAGATCATCAACGACCTGCGCCGCTGCGGCGAGCGCGAGGTGCCCTCGCGCCAGGTGGGCGAGCTGGTGATGCGCGAGCTGAAGAAGCTCGACCAGGTGGCCTACGTGCGCTTTGCCTCGGTGTACCGCAAGTTCGAGGACGTGCAGGCGTTCCGCGAGGAAATCGAGAAGCTGGAGCGCGACCTGCCGGAACTGGAAGCGCTGCAGTTGTCGCTGCTGGGCGAGAGCGTGGCGCGGCGCAAGAAGTCCTGACGCTGTGCTTTTCCCTCGCCCGTTGGGGCCTGATTGGCGTTGAATCTCAGCCAGGGCACTCCTTGCTCGTCATTCCCGCTTTCGCGGGAATGACGACGATGGGCTCAAGGGATGGCAGGGTAAGGGACTAGTCTTGCGCTGACGCTGCGTCAACGTCCGCTCTTTTGATAGCCTCCCGCGAGCACCCGTTCCTTCAACTTGGCCCTCTCCCTCGGAGGGCGAGGAAGCCAGAGCCGAGTCATGACCCACGCCTTCACCGCCGTCGACCACACCCATATGGCGCACGCCTTGCGCCTGGCCGAACGCGGTTTGTTCACCACGCATCCCAACCCGCGCGTCGGCTGCGTGATCGCCCATGGCGAGCAGGTAGTGGGCACCGGTTTCCACCCGCGCGCCGGCGAACCGCATGCCGAAGTATTCGCGCTGCGCGACGCGGGGGAGTGGGCGCGCGGCGCGACCGCTTACGTCACGCTGGAACCCTGCGCCCATCATGGCCGCACGCCGCCTTGCGCGGATGCGCTGATTGCCGCCGGCGTGGCGCGCGTGGTGATCGCCGCCGAGGACCCGTTTCCGCAAGTCGCCGGCCGCGGCATCGGCAAGCTGCGCGACGCGGGCATCACGGTGCAGACGGGGTTGCTGCGCGAGCCGGCGCGCGAACTCAATATCGGTTTCTTCAGCCGCATCGAGCGCGGTCGGCCGTGGGTGCGCTTAAAGCTGGCGATGAGCCTGGATGGCCGCACCGCGCTGGCCGACGGCGAATCGAAGTGGATCACCGGTGAAGTGGCACGCGCCGACGTGCAGCGCTGGCGTGCGCGCAGCTCGGCCATTCTTACCGGTTCGGGCACGGTGCTGGCGGACAATCCCCGGCTGACCGTGCGCCTGCCCGCGGGCGAGGCTTTCACGCCGCCCTGGCGGGTGCTGTTGGACAGCCGCCTGCGCACGCCCCCGGACAGCCATGTGCTGGATGGCACCGCGCCGACGCTGGTGCTGCACGATACCCGGTCGCAGCCGAGCGATCCCCGCTTTCAGGCGGCCGAGCTGGCGGCGGTGGCGACGCAGGGCGGCGCCATCGATCTCGCCGCCGCCTTGGCCGAGCTGGCGCGTCGCCATCACAGTGAAGTGCATGTGGAGGCTGGCCCGACGCTGGGTGGCGCGTTGCTCGCCGCCGGCTTGGTGGATGAGCTGCTGATCTATGTCGCACCGCTGCTGCTGGGCGATACGGCGCGGCCGTTGCTGCATCTTCCGCCGCTGGCGGAGATGGCGGCACGCTGGAAACTGCGCACCATCGACCGTCGCGTGATCGGTGATGATATGCGCCTGCTGCTGCGCCCCGAGACCTGAGCGCAGCGCTCTTTTGCACCGCTGCCACCAGGAGCAGGCATGACCCCGTCGCCGCCGATGCCCACGACCGTATTGACGGAGGCCGAGCGCGCCGTGTTCCGCGAGCAGGGCTACCTGATCCGCCGGATTCTCGACGACGCCAGCGTGGCGCATTACGTGGCGGCGGTGGACGCGTCGCGCCGTGAGCGCAGTGACGCGCGGCGCATGAGCAACCTGCAGTTCCTGCAGCCGGGCAAGGCCATCCGCGGCATCCAGGACATCATTTGCAACGACGACATCCTCGCCGTGTGCCGCGACCTGCTTGGCGACGGCATCGTGATCGACGGCGCCTCGCTGTTCTACGGCGAGGCCGGCGTCGACTACCGGCAGGGCTGGCATCGCGACGTGTTGCAGGTGCCCGACGAGCAAGTGGACCCGCACTGGTTCAGTGAGGACTATCACTACAACTACGTGCAGATGAACCTGCCGCTGACCGAGGACGGTTGCCTGTGGATCGTGCCGGGCAGCCATCACCGCCAGCTCAATGCACAGGAGCGCGCGATCTTCGGCAACACCGAGAAGATGGCGCCGGTGGACGCGCCCGAGCTGCGCGAAGGCCGGCAGATCGTGGTGCAGCCGGGCGAGGCGGTGTTCTACAACAACTACGCCGTGCATCGCGGCTATGGCGGCGTGCTGCAACGCCGCCGCATCACCATCCACCTGGGCTTCCACTCCACCGAACATGCGCCCACGCTGCATTTCGGCGTGCTCGACCACACCGAGTACACGCTGGACTATCTCTCGTCGCTGCAGCCCTGCGTGCGCGAAGCCTTGCGCGCGCATCTGGTGGAGCGCGCCCGCTATCCGGAAGTGAACGTGTTCCACGCCTACCACCAGCAATTCCTCAGCAAGGAGTTCAAGACCACATGACGACGGCAGCCATACGCTGGGGCATCATCGGTTGCGGCAACGTCACCGAAGTGAAGAGCGGTCCGGGTTTCAGCAAAACGCCCGACTCCGCCCTGGTGGCGGTGATGCGGCGCGACGGCGACAAGGCGCGCGACTATGCGCAGCGCCACGGCGTGCCCCGCTGGTACGACGACGCGGCCAAGCTGATCGCCGATCCCGAGGTCAACGCGATATATGTGGCCACGCCGCCGTCGACGCACAAGCAGTACGCGCTGATGAGCATCGCGGCGGGCAAGCCGGTGTATGTGGAAAAGCCGATGGCGTTGGACCATGCCGAGTGCGCGGCGATCATCCGCGCCGGCCGCGAAGCCAACGTGCCGGTATTCGTGGCGTATTACCGCCGAGCGCTGCCGCGCTTCCGCAAGGTGCGCGAACTGATCTTCGGCCAGCAGGCGATCGGCACGCCACGCATCGTCAACACGGTGCTGCACGAGCCGCACCATCCGCGCTATCACGATGCGGGCAACCTGCCCTGGCATGTGCGGCCGGAAATTTCCGGCGGCGGCATCTTCATGGATATCGGCTGCCACACGCTGGACATCCTCGACTGGCTGTTCGGCCCCATCGTCTCGGCCAGCGGCCATGCGAGCAACCAGCTCGGGGCCTACGGCGCGGAAGACACCGTGGCCATGTCGTTCGCCTTCAGCAATGGCATGCTGGGTACCGGGCTGTGGAACTTCGACAGCTACAAGCATCACGACCAGATCGAGGTGACCGGCGACCGCGGCAGCATCGCGTTCGCCACCTTCGGCGACGGTCCGATCCGCGTGGAGAACGCCGACGGCGCGCAGGAGCATCACGTGGAGAACCCACGGCATATCCAGCAACCGCTGATCGAGACCCTCGTGGCCGAGCTGACCGGACAGGCCGGCGCCTGCCCCTCCACCGCCGAAAGCGGCGCGCGCACCAGCTGGGTGATGGACCAGGTGCTGCGCGACTATCGCCGGCAGACCGGGCAGTCGATCGGTAGGTAAGCCGGCAGTTAGGGCCGGCATAGGTGCCCCTGGCGGATGCCTGCCGGCGATAGTGCTAAACTCCCCGCCGCCGGTTCGCCGGCAAACCACAAACGACGTCTTCAGGGCGGGGTGTGATTCCCCACCGGCGGTAGGCACCTCGGGTGCGAGCCCGCGAGCGCTTCCGGCCTTGCTGGAAGGTCAGCAGATCCGGTCCGATGCCGGAGCCGACGGTTGGCGGCCAGCGATGGCTTCCAGAAAGTCCGGATGAGAGAAGACGGTACGACACGCGCCTTCACGGGCCTGTGCCTGCCAGACGCCTTGGGGCGTTTTTCGCATGTTTTTCAACGCGGGAAACGTTTCATGTCCAAGCATCGTTATTTCTGTCTTGCCACCTTCGTCGCGGAGGTGCGCTGATGTTCACCGGCATCATCCAGACCGTGGGCCGCATCGCGCGGCTGGAACCGCGAGGCGGCGACGTGCGCCTGCATGTCGATACGGCCGACCTCGACCTCACCGACGTGCAGCTGGGCGACAGCATTGCCGTCTCCGGCGTGTGCCTTACCGCGGTGACGCTGGAGCCGCGAGGCTTCGGCGCGGATGTCTCCAACGAGACGCTGTCGCTGACCACGCTGGGCAAGCACAAGGCCGGCGATCCGGTGAACCTGGAAAAGGCGCTGCGTCTGGCCGATCGCCTGGGCGGGCATCTGGTGTCCGGCCATGTCGATGGCGTGGGCAAGGTGGTGTCGATTACGCCGGACGGCCGTTCGCTGCGCTGGGTGTTCGAGGTGCCGGCGGCGCTGTCGCGCTATATCGCGGCCAAGGGCTCCATCTGCATCGACGGCACCAGCCTTACCGTGAACGAGGTCAACGGCCATCGCTTCGGCGTCAACCTGATTCCGCATACGGTGGAACACACCGCGTTCCATGCGCGCCGCGCAGGCGATGCGGTGAACATCGAGGTGGACGTGGTGGCGCGCTATATCGAGCGGCTGCTCGCCAGTGGCGATGCGCCGAAGCTCGATGAGACGTTTCTCAAGCAGCATGGCTTCGCCTGACGCCCGTCGTCCCCGCGAAAGCGGGGACCCGGCGTCTTCGCATGCACTCACTCAAGGCGCTGGATCCCCGCTTTCGCGGGGATGACGAATGAAGGCAGCGTCTCGGCCAACTTTTTGGATATCCCCATGAGCTTCAACACCATTCCCGAAATTCTCGAAGACATCCGCGCCGGCCGCATGGTCGTCATCCTCGACGACGAGGACCGCGAGAACGAGGGCGACCTCATCATGGCCGCGCAGATGGTGCGGCCGGAGGACATCAACTTCATGGTGCGCGAGGCGCGTGGCCTGGTCTGCCTTACGCTGACCGAGCAGCGCACGCGCCAGCTGGGCCTCAAGCCCATGGTGGTCGACAACACCTCGCCCTACCAGACCAACTTCACCGTCTCGATCGAGGCGGCCGAGGGCGTCACCACCGGCATCTCGGCGCACGACCGCGCGCGCACCATCCAGGTGGCGGTGAAGTCCGATGCCAAGCCGCAGGATCTCTCGCAGCCGGGCCATATCTTCCCGCTCACCGCGCAGCCGGGTGGCGTGCTGACGCGCGCCGGTCATACCGAGGCCGGTTGCGATCTCGCCGCGCTGGCGGGTCTGGAGCCGTCGGCGGTATTGATTGAAATCCTGCACGAGGATGGCTCGATGGCACGCCGTCCGGAGCTGGAAGTGTTCGCCAAAAAGCATGGCCTGAAGATCGGCACCATCGCCGACCTGATCCGCTATCGCCTGGAAACCGAGAAGACGGTGGCCCGCGTGTACGAGGAGGATGTGCAGACCGAATTCGGCCCGTTCCGCCTGGTGGCTTATCGCGATGCGATCCATCACGGCCTGCATTTCGCGCTGCTGCGTGGCACGGTGCACGATGGCGAGCCGGTGCTCACGCGCGTGCACGTGCGCAACACGCTTTCCGATGTGCTGCATCTGCAGCGCGATGACCTGGGCCTTACCGTGACCGCCGCCTTGCGTCGCATCGCCGACGAGGGGCGCGGCGCCTTGCTGGTGCTGTCGGGCGAGGACACCGCCGATGCGCTGCTGCGCCGCCTCAATCGCCAGCCCTCGGTGCAGGCGCCGGAAGAGGCCTTGCAGCAGGAGTGGCGCCAGCTTGGCCTGGGCGCGCAGATCCTGGCCGACCTGGGCATCCGCCAACTGCGCGTGCTGGGTACGCCGCGCAAGATGGTGGGGCTGGGCGGCTTCGGCCTGGAAGTGGTGGAGTACGTTTGACGAAACGTCGAATGTTCCTCGCCGTCATCCCCGCCTTCGCGGGGGTAGCGGCAAGGGGTTTCGCTCTATCCCGCCCCATGAGCGCCATGTTTCCATCGGCATATTCCCGGGACGATTCACCACAGGCAACGCCATGACCTCCACGACTGTCCGCCTGATCGCCCCCTCCGGCTACCCGCACGATCGCGACGCCATGACGCGCGGCGTCGCTCGCCTGCGCGCGGCGGGCTGCACGGTCGATGGGCTGGACGTGCTGGACCGTACCGAGCACCGTTTCGCCGGCAGCGACGCCGAGCGGGTGGCCGACCTCAATCGTCTGGCCATCCATCCGTCCCTGCCGGATATCGTGCTGGCGGTGCGCGGCGGCTACGGCGCCACGCGCTTGCTCGAACATATCCACTACGGCGCGCTGCGCGAGCGGCTGGCCGGTACCTCGACGCTGCTGGTCGGGCATAGCGATTTCACCGCCATCCAGATGGCCCTCTATGTGAAGAGCGGACTCATCACCTTCGGCGGGCCGATGCTGGGGCCGGACTTCGGCGCGCCCGAGCTCAATGGCCTGATGTGGGGGCACTTCTGGCGTGCCGTGGGCGAGCCGGAGGCCAGCGCGCGCTGGGCCACGCCGTCGACGGCCGAGCTGGAGGTGGCAGGTCCGCTGTGGGGTGGCAACCTGGCCATGCTGTGCAGCCTGCTCGGCACGCCGTACTTCCCCAGGATCGACGGCGGCATCCTGTTCGTGGAGGACGTGGGCGAGCCGCCGTTCCGCATCGAGCGGCTGCTGTACCAACTGCACCTGGCCGGCGTGCTGGACCGCCAGCGGGCGCTGGTGCTGGGGCATTTCACCCATTGCCGGCCGCACGGCTACGACAACGGCTACGACATCGACGCGGCGCTCGACCAGATCAGCCAGGTGGCGCACATCCCCGTGGTGCGCGGCATGCCGTTCGGCCACGAGCCGGACAAGTTCACCCTGCCGTTCGGCGTGCCGGCCCGGCTGCAGGTGGCGGCGGGGCAGGCCAGCCTGCGGTTTGGCGGCCATCCGCACCTCGCCGGGGCGGTTTCCCGGCCCGATCCGGGCACGCTGCCCCAAATCCCGTAAAATACCCGGCCCGCATGGGCCACCAAGCCCTCAGGAAGCGCATACCCATGAAGATCATCGAAGGCGATTTCGCCACGCCCAAAGGCCGTTTTGCCATTGTCGCCGGCCGTTTCAACGGTTTCGTCGTCGAGCCCCTGGTGGCCGGCGCGCGCGACGTGCTGGTGCGCCATGGCGTGAAGGACGACGCGATCGAGCTGATCCGCGTGCCAGGCGCGTGGGAAATCGCGCTGGCCGCGCACAAGGTGGCCAACTCCGGCAAGTACGCGGCGGTGATCGCGCTGGGCGCGGTGATCCGCGGTTCCACCCCGCATTTCGACTACGTGGCCGGCGAGTGCGCCAAGGGCCTGGCCCAGGCGGCGTATGCCTCCGGCGTGCCGGTGGCGTTCGGGGTGCTCACCACCGACAACATCGAGCAGGCCATCGAGCGTTCCGGCACCAAGGCCGGCAACAAGGGCGCCGACGCGGCGCTGGCCGCGCTCGAGATGGTCAACCTGTACGGAAAGCTGTGATGAGCCAGCGTCCGGAAGGCATCGATCTGGCCGCACGCTCGCGTGCCCGCCGCCGCGCGCTGCAGGCGTTGTACGCCTGGCAGCTCAGCGGCAGCCACATGAACGCGGTGATCGACCAGTTCCGCCACGAGCAGGACATGGAAGTGGCCGACCTGGAGTACTTCGAGGATCTGCTGCACGGCGTGGAAAAGCACATCGACGCCATCGACGAGAGCCTCAAGCCCTACGTGGACCGCGAGGTCGGCCAGATCGACCCGATCGAGCGCGCCGCGCTGCGCCTGGCCGCGTATGAGCTGAAGTACCGCCCGGACGTGCCGTACCGCGTGATCATCAACGAGGCCATCGAAGTCACCAAGCGCTTCGGTGCCGATCACGGCCACAGCTACGTCAACGGTGTGTTGGACAAGCTGGCCGGCGTGCTGCGCGCGCCCGAAAAGCGCAGCTGATGGAACGGGCCAGGGAAGGGCAGTACGAAGGCGCGGTGCCGGTGCTGGAAACCGCGCGACTGCGCCTGCGCGCGCATCGCGTCGAGGATCACGATGCACGTGCGGCCATCTGGTCCGACCCTGAAGTTACCCGTTTTATTGGTGGCCGCCCGCTTACCGGCGAGGAAGTGTGGCGCCGCCTGCTGCAGTACATCGGCCTGTGGAATGTGCTGGGCTACGGCTACTGGGCGGTGGAGGAAAAGGCCACCGGCCGCTATATCGGTGATATCGGCTTTGCCGACTTCCATCGCGACATGCAGCCCTCGCTGGCAGGCATGCTGGAGTTCGGCTGGGTGCTGGCGCCCCACGCCCACGGCAAGGGCTATGCGAGCGAAGCGGTGGCCGCCGCCATCGCCTGGGGCGGGCAGCACTTCGGTGCGTTGCGCGCCGTGTGCATCATTGCCCCGGACAACCGGCCGTCGATCCGCGTGGCGGAGAAGGCCGGCTTCAAGCTGTGGCAGGAAACCACCTATCACGATGCTCCCACCCTGGTCTTCAGCCGCTAGTGTCCCCGGCTGGGCCTTCTGATCCGCACAGGTCGCAAGCCATGGAATTTAGCCTGATCGACCGCATCCGCGAGCGCACCGCGCAAGGCCGCGACGATGTGCGCCTGGGCATCGGCGACGACGCCGCCGTGGTGGCGCCGCCGGCGGGGCAGGAGCTGGCCATCGCCATCGACACCCTGGTCGAGGGCGTGCATTTTCCGCACGGCACCGCGCCGGCCGATATCGGCTGGAAGTCGCTGGCGGTCAACCTTTCCGACCTGGCGGCGATGGGCGCCAGCCCCGCCTGGGCGCTGTTGGCGCTCACCTTGCCGCCGCAATCGCGCGAACAGCTGCAGGCGTTCATCGACGGCTTTGCCGAAGGCTTCGCGCAGCTGGCCCAGCCGCACCGGCTGGCGCTGATCGGCGGCGACACCACGCACGGCGCGCTTGCCGTCAGCGTCGCCGTGCATGGCTTCGTGCCGCCGGACCAGGCGCTGACCCGTGCGGGTGCGCGGGTGGGTGACGTGGTGCTGGTCACCGGCACCCTGGGCGATGCCGCCGCCGGGTTGCAGCTGCTGCAGCATGGCGCGCGTGTCGGCGAGGGCGATGGGCGCGCCGCTTACCTGATCGAACGCCTCAACCGCCCCACGCCCCGGCTGGCGGCGGGGCTGGCCCTGCGCGAGCGCGCCACTGCCTGCATCGATGTTTCCGATGGCCTGCTGGCCGACCTCGGTCATATCTGCGAAGCCAGCGGCTTGGGCGCGGAAATCGATGCGCCGCTGTTGCCGCGCTCATCCATGTTGCTGGGCGCCTTCGACGACGTCACCGCGCGCGATTTCGCGCTGGCCGGCGGCGACGATTACGAACTGTGCTTCACCGTGCCGCCATCGCTGGTGGCCGAGGTGCAGGCCGATCTTGCGCGCATGGGCTGCGGCGCCACGCGCATCGGCCGCATGGTGGAAGGCTACGGTGTACGCGTGCGCGACGAGCGGGGACAATGGCTGGAAGCGACGCATCGCGGCTGGGACCATTTCGCATGAGCGACAAGACCACACTCTCACCGGAACAGCGGCGCCTGCTGCTGGCCACGCCGGCCGGGTGGCTGGCCTGCGGTTTCGGCTCGGGCCTGGCGCCGGCGGCGCAGGGCACGTTCGGATCGCTGGCCGCCGTGCTGCCCTGGCTGCTGCTGCGCACGCTGCCGTTGCAACTCTACGTATTCACCCTGCTGGTGGCGTTTTCCATCGGCGTGTGGGCCTGCGGTATCGCGGGCCGTGCGCTGGGCGTGGACGATCATCGCAGCATCGTGTGGGACGAATTCGTAGGCCTGTGGATTGCCCTCATCCCCGCGCTGCTGGCGCCGTGGTGGGCCGTGGCGGCGGGCTTTTGCCTGTTCCGCCTGTTCGACGTCTGGAAGCCCTGGCCGATCGGCTGGCTGGATCGCCGGCTCAAGGGTGGCCTGGGCGTGATGGTGGACGACGTGGTGGCCGGCGTGTTCGCGGCCATCGTGCTGGCGGTGCTGCTGGCCCTGTTGCGCTGACCCGGGGCAGGCATCGTCGCGATGCCTGCCGGCGCCGGCGACGCTATAGTGCCATCCTTTTGCTTCGATCAGCGCGTGGGTTTTTGCATGGGCAAACTCATGCGACACCAAGGGGAAAATGGATGAGCCGCTTGCCTGGCCTGGATCTGCTGCGCGCGATTGCGATCGTGTGGGTGATGATTTTTCACTCCTACATTATCGGTGGCTGGGGCCATTTCGGCGGCATGGACAAGCCGGGCTGGATGGGCGTGGACCTGTTCTTCGTGCTCAGCGGTTACCTGATCGGCTCACAGGTGCTCCGGCCGTTGGCGGAAGGGCGGCGTTTCTCGTTCGCCGATTTCTACCTGCGCCGCGCCTTCCGCATCCTGCCGGTGTACCTGCTGGTGGTGGGCGCCTATTTCCTATGGCCGTCCATTCGCGAATACCCCGGCATCCAGCCGCTATGGCAGTTCTGCACCTTCACGGTGAACCTGCTGATCGACGTGGAACACAACCTGGCGTTCTCGCACGTGTGGTCGCTGTGCGTGGAGGAGCATTTCTACCTGCTGTTTCCCTTGCTGGCGTGGTGGCTGACCCGCCGCCCCTCGCTGGCCAGATGCGTCGCCGCAGGCGTTGCCGTGCTGGCTTTCGGCCTGCTGGTGCGCGGCTACGTTTGGCTGCACTACATGGCGCCGTTCAAGGATGTTGACCAAAATTCCTATGGAAAGTACTTCCTTGAAGGCATTTACTACCCCACATGGTCGCGTTTGGACGGCCTGCTGACCGGCGTGATGCTGGCGGCGATCAGGACGTACCGGCCCACGTGGTGGGCGCGCTGGGCCCTGCACGCCGACCGCATCCTGCTGGCGGGGCTGGCCGTGGTGGGCCTGTCGATCTGGTTTTTCCAGGACCGTACTGGCTTTCTGCCCACCCTGCTGGGCTACCCGCTGCTGTCGTTCGGCATGGGGCTGGTGGTGTTTGCGGGTGCCAACGCAACCTGTGTGCTGGCCCGGTTGCGGGTGCCGGGCGCCAGCTGGCTGGCGCTGGCTTCCTACAGCTTGTACCTGTCACACAAAGCGGTGTTTCATTGGGTGGAATCCAGCGTGGGGGCGAAGCTGGACGGCCACGGTGTACTGACCTTTGCCGGCTATGCAGGGGCGGTGCTGTTGGTCGGCGCGCTGTTGCATCATGGCGTGGAGCGCCCCTTCCTGCGGCTGCGTGAGCGCTATTTGAACTGGTTGCGCGCACGCCGGTCGAACCCGGAAGCTGGCGTCGTGCCGAGTGCCAGCGCCGGGGTGAACTGAGGGTATCGGCAGCAGGGTCGCGCGGCGCGACCCAGGGGGCTCAAGGCTTTCGATTTACTCCAACAGGGGGAGGTGTTATGCGCAGGCTTATCAAAGCAGCATGTCTGCTGGCGCTGCTGATTGCGCCGTTGGCAGCGTCGGCGGCCGGTACGATGCCGTCGGGACCTTGCAGGCTGATCGATCCATCGACCTGCCCCAACACCAGCGAGTTGATGCGCTCCACGGGTTTCGTGCAGGCGCTGGGGCATTTTGCGGAAGGCGTGAAGGCGAGCTACTTCAAGGCGAATCGCTCGCTGAGCGAGCAGGCCGCATCCGCCCTGGGTGGCCAGTCGGACCATGTGGTGGTGCTGGACGGCAAGCGCTACCTGTTCTCTGGCTGTCCGTCCCATGATTGCAGGGGCAATGCGGCGGCCGTGATCCTCAACGAGTACGGCCAGATCGAAGCGGTGGGCATCTCCAGCTTTCATTGCGATGTCCAGTGCGACGATGCGCGGCATCTGGACTTCTATATCAAGACGGACGCCCAGGACGACACCGTGCTTGCCGCGCTGAAAACATGGGGTACCAGCGACACCATTCGCAATGGGCTGTTTCATCCGGAGTCGGATGACGGCATTGCGGGGCGAATGGATGTCCATTTGATTCCCTAGCCCGGCATCGTTGGTACGGGGCCGGCGCGCCGGGTAAATGGAGGGCGCGGCGCCCGGCTTCCTCGTCTTGTCACAAAGGTCTAGTTATCTAGACGGACCGGGCGCGATGCCCCGGTGCGGCAGGTGCCAACTGTGGAACCTGTCGCTGTCACGACGGTGAGGGCTGGGTGGACCAGGTGGCATGAGTCGGGGGGAGCAAGGACATGGTGTGTCGAGCAGCAGCGGTGCGCGCGGCGTGCCAGTGGCTGACCGCTGATGCGCTACGCGGTCTACTTCTGTCCGGCGCCGGCCAGTGCCCTGGCCGCACTGGGGCGCGATTGGCTGGACGCCGCGCTGGCGCCCGCGGGTATTCTCGGCATTCGGAATGCCTTGCTGGCTGACGTGCGCCGCTATGGCTGGCATGCCACCTTGCGTTCGCCGTTCACGCTCGGCCCTGGCAGCGAGCTGGGCGATCTGCGGCGCGCGCTGGCCGCGGTGGCGCAAAGGCATGCGCCCATGAATATCGCGCTGCGCCTTGGCCGCCTGGGCGGGTTTCTCGCCTTGCGGCCAACGGCCGAATGCGCCGCCGTCCATGCCTTGGCAGCCGCCTGCACCGAGGCTATCGAACCGCTGCGCGCGCCATTGGCCGAACCCGAATTCCAGCGTCGCGCCGGCGGGCTCGACGCCATCGAAACCCTTTACCTCCAACGTTACGGATACCCCTACGTGTTCGATCGCTATCGGTTTCATATGACGTTATCCGCTCCGGCCACGGTCGAGGAAGAGCGAGCGCTGCAGCGCTGGCTGGCGATGCGTGCCGCCATGCTGCCCGCTGCGCGCATCGATGCGCTGACCCTCTGCGTCGAGCGATCGCCGGGATCGGCGTTCGAGCCGCTGGAGCGCATCGCCTTGCACAGGGCATCGGTTGCATGACGGCCGGCCGCCTGTACTACGTGATGGGTTCACCTGGTGCGGGGAAGAATGGCGTGCCCGGCTGGCTACGCGACAACGGCCTGTCCCGTGGCGGCGCGCAGCGAGTGGCTGTGCGCCGGAATGCGGAAGCCGTTGCATCGACGCGCATTGGCCTTCCAAACGGCGTTGGCCTCTGTGCTTCGAAGCAAGGAAAGCGCAAGCGATGCTGCGGATAATGCCGGCTCATCCCAAACGCGAGAGGGTCGCATGAAATTGCTGTTCAAGCGCATGATGTTGACGGCTGGACTGGGGGTGTTGCTGCCGTTGTCGGCGCACGCCGATCTGCCGGGCAATCACCCCGCTTACCTGCATGCGCTGTCGGATCTCCGCGCCGCACGCTGGATGCTTGAGCATCGGCCCGGCGATGCGGCCATCAGCAGCCACGAAGACGTCGCCATCAGCGAGATCGATCATGCCATCGATGAGATCAAGCGCGCATCGATCGACGACGGCAAGGACCTGAACGATCACCCGCCAATCACCCGTCCGCTGGACCAGCCCGGTCGCCTGCATGCGGCGCTCGATCTGCTCGGCCAAGTCCACCACGATATCGATCGCGAAGAGGACGATCCGCAGGCAAGGGAATTGAAGCATCGCGCCATCGCACACGTCGATGAAGCCGCGCATGCGGTGGAGAGTGCGATCAACGATGCGCGCTATCAGCGCTGATCGCCGCCCGGGCTAACGGATAAGGAAGCGGGACATCGGCCAGCGCATGCGTGGCCGATGTTCATCCGGACAGCTCAGTTGCGGTTTGCTTCCAGCACGATGCGGTAGCGCGCCTTGCCGTCGGCAAGATGCTTGAGTGCCTCGTTGACCTGGTTCATCGGAAACATCTCCACCTGCGGCCGCACATCGTGGCGGGTGGCGAAGTCCAGCAGCGTGGCGATATCGACCGGCGAGCCGGTGGGCGAGCCGGAGATGTCGCGTTCGGCGCCAATCAGCGCAAACGCCGGCACCGGAATCGGTTCCAGGACCGCACCCACCACATGCATGCGACCGCGCGGCGCAAGCGTGCCGATCAACGCGTTCCAGTCCAACGGTACGTTGACGGTAACCAGCAGCAGGTCGAGCGAGCCGGCGATGGCGCCGATGGCCTTGGCATCACGGCTGGCCACCACATGGTGGGCACCGAAGCCGCGCGCCTCATCGGCCTTGGCCGCGTTGGAAGTGAAGGCGGTGACCTCGCAGCCCCACGCCCTGGCGAGCTTTACCGCCATATGGCCCAGGCCGCCGATGCCGACCACGCCCACGCGCGCGGTGGGGCTGATGTCGTAGGCCAGGAACGGCTTGAGCACCGTGATGCCACCGCAGAGCAGGGGGCCGGCGCTGGGCAGGTCGATCCCCTCGGGCAGCGGAATGGTCCAGGCCCAGTGCGCGCGTACCTTGTCGGCAAAGCCACCATGGTGGCCACCGATGGTCGCCTCGAGCTGGTTGCACAGGTTCTGGTGGCCCGAAAGGCACTGGCGACAGTGCATGCAACTGGAGGCGCTCCAGCCGATACCCACGCGCTGGCCCAGCTTGAGCCCCTTGGCCTGCGCTCCCAGCGCCGTCACCTTGCCGATCACCTCGTGTCCCGGCACGAACGGGTAGCGCGAAAAGCCCCATTCGTTGTTGATCATGGAGAGATCCGAGTGGCAGATGCCGCAGTAGTCCACGGTCACTTCCACTTCTTCGGGGCCGAGCGGCCCGAGATCGAATGCCGTGAGCACCAGCGGTTTGCCCGCCTCCTGCACGGCCCAGCCCTGCATGTGTGACATGACTTCGCTCCACGGGTGATGGGAATGCATGCGTCGACGACGTAGCGTAGCGGGTGCGGTGTCGGTGCCACGTAAAGGCGCGCGGCGATGGACGCGGGGCGCATGCTCTTGGCATGCTGCTCCACCCCCTCGAAGAAACCGGAGCGAAGCCATGCAATATCGACGCCTTGGAAAATCCGGCCTGCAACTGTCTGCGCTGTCGTTCGGCGCCTGGGTCACCTTCGGCACACAGGTAGGCCGCTCACTCGCGCGCGACCTGCTGGCGATGGCGCATGACCACGGCATCAACTTCTTCGACAACGCCGAAACCTACAACAACGGCGTGGCCGAAACGCTGATGGGCGATGTGCTGGCCGATCTGCGTTTCCCGCGCGACAGCTATTGCGTATCGAGCAAGGTGTTTTTCGGCGCGGTGGACAACCCCTTGCCGACGCAGCACGGTTTGTCGCGCAAGCACGTGATCGAGGCCTGCCATCAGGCGCTGCAGCGTCTTCGCGTTGAACATCTGGACCTGTACTTCTGCCATCGCCCCGATCCGGATACGCCGATTGTGGAAACGGTGGCCGCGATGGATACCCTCGTGCGGCAAGGCAAGGTGCTTTATTGGGGTACCAGCGAATGGCCGGCCGAGGCCATCATCGAAGCCCATCGCGTGGCACGCGAAAATTACCTGTATGCACCGGTGATGGAGCAGCCGCAGTACAACCTGCTGCATCGCGAGCGGGTGGAGCAGGAATACGCGCCGCTGTACGACGCCTATGGCATGGGCACCACCATCTGGTCGCCACTGGCATCGGGTTTGCTGAGCGGCAAGTACAACAACGGCGTACCCGCCGACGCGCGTCTGGCGCAGCCCGGTTATGAGTGGCTGCGCGAGGCCATCCTGGAACATGGCGGCGACCGCATCGAAAAAGTGCGGCGACTCGTGCCGATCGCCACGGAACTCGGCGTGTCGATGGCACAGCTGGCGATCGCCTGGTGCCTGGTCAATCCGCATGTCTCCACGGTGATGCTGGGGGCAAGCAAGCTGGAGCAGTTGGAGCAGAATCTGGCGGCGCTGGATGTGGTGGCGAAGTTGGATGCGGGGGTGTTGGGGAGAATTGGGGAGATCGTGGGGTGAGGTGCTTGTCATCCCTTGGCTCGTTATCCCCGTGAAGGGGGCCGGGGACTTTTGCTTTTGTTGGCGTGGTCGCCAGGCCGGCCCAGTCATCCAACGTATGCAGGAAAACCCTCATCCAGAGACGAGAAGGGCAATAGGCCACCGATGGTTGACACTCAAATGAGAATCATTATCATCCATTTGTCACTACCGACCGTGGAGCGCCACCATGACAACGAGCGTCCTGTCCCTGCCTCTGGGTGCCGAAGCGCCCGCCCGCTCTTTCCGCATGCTTAGCCTGAAACAGGCGTTGACGCCTGATGCACCGACTGTCCGGCGTATTTCCAGCCAACTGCTGCTGAAGGGCGAGCGCGAGTTGGTGATCCAGCATGAAGGCAGCGAGTACCACCTGCGGCTCACCCGCAACGACAAGCTGATCCTTACCAAGTAACACCCCCGATGGACGGCTTCATGGGCAAGGATGCCCCCTCCCATGTCCGGCCTGCGGGCCGGGCCCCTTTCAAGGCCTATCGCCACGCCGTTCCTACGGAACGCCAGCCGGGTCGCCTCTCAGCTAGGAGAATGACGATGCTCGGCTGGCTCGCCCATGCCTTCGCCTCGACCCGGCCAGCCCGCGATACGGCTGGCTGCTCCATCAGTCGCTGTTCGGTGCCGATGACCGGCCCCGAACTGGCGTCTCGCCTGCCAATGCTGGGCAGCGTGCTGTATCTGCCGGCACGTTCACCAGCGCCTCTCGATCCGCCCCTGCCACCCGGTTGGCTGGTGGCGCGGCGCGAACTGGCCGGCTTGCTGCATACGCATGAACTGGTGGTGGCCAGCATGATCGGCGCCGATGGCCCGCGCGAGTGGATCGACTGCCTGGATGCCAGCGGCCACTTTTGCGCGCGGCTGCATTTGCTGCCCGATACCGATTATCTCGCCTGGGACGCCTTGCTCGCGCAGGGCCGCGCGCTGCCGGCGGCGCCGGTGCAGTCGGGGCGCCTGGCCTGCCGTGCGGCCCGCGCCGAACTGCTGTGCTTTGCTACCCGCCGGCTGGGCGGGCTCGACCTGCTCGAAGCCACGCCGCTGGGGCATCTCTCGGCGGTGGGCTGCGGCATTGCCCGCGAGGCGGCCCGCGCGGCCGCGGTCGAGCTGGAGCCCTTTCCGGGCTGAGCTGTCCGGACGCTTGTCCGTCTGTCCGTGAGGGTGTCCGCGGACAGTGCACCGATCTTGGGTGAAGGCGATAAGCATCTGAAAACAAGGCAATAAATCATCGATTCCGGGTTGGCACGCGGCTTGCTGACAAGGACCCAGGGGCCGCGCTGTCCGCGGCCAGGGACACATCGATGATTCGCGACACCTCTGCTCAAGACCGCCTGGTCGAGGTCAAACCCAATCGCAAACGCCGCCTGCTATGGATCGGCAGCGGCGTCGCCGTGCTCGCACTGCTTGCGCTGTTTGGTCCGCGCATCGGCAGGCTGTTTTCGGCGGATGCCTCGGTGAGCAGCTCGCGGCTGGCGTTCGCCACGGTGGAGCGCGGGCCGTTCGTTCGCGATATCGCGGCCGAGGGCAAGGTGGTGGCGGCGGTCAGTCCCACCTTGTACGCCACGTACGGCGGCGCGGTGACGCTGAAGGTGCATGCGGGCGACGCGGTGAAGAAGAACCAGGTGCTCGCCGTTATCGATAGTCCCGAGCTGACCAACAAGCTCGCCCAGGAACAGAGTGCCGCCGACGCCATGCAGGTGGACTACCTGCGCGCGCAGATCGACGCCAGCAAGACCCGCGGCGAGTTGCAGAAGGCCTACGACAGCGCGCAAATCGACGAGCAGGGCGCCGAGCGCGACCTGGCGCGCTACCAGAAGGCGTTCGCCCAGGGCGCGGTGCCCAGCATGAATGTGGACAAGTCCAAGGACGAACTGGAAAAGGCCCGCATCACCCTGGTGCACGCCAAGGCTGACCTGGCCACCAACTCCGACAGCCTCAGCTTCGACATCCAGTCCAAGAAGCTCGCGCACGATCGCCAGTTGCTGCTGGTGAAGGACCTGCAGCGCCAGGTGGACGACCTCAACGTGAAATCGCCGGTGGATGGCCAGGTCGGCCAGCTGTTCATCGCCGAGCGCGCCACCGTGGCCAAGGACGCCCAACTGCTCAGCGTCATCGACCTGTCCGCGCTGGAAGTGGAGATGAAGGTGCCGGAAAGCTTCGCGCGTGATCTGGGTATCGGCATGGCCGGCGAGATCAGCGGCAACGGCACCACCTGGAAGGGGCTGGTCAGCGCCATTTCGCCCGAAGTGGTGAATGGCGAAGTGGCCGCGCGTCTGCGCTTCGACGGCGCCACGCCCAAGCAACTGCGCCAGAACCAGCGCCTCTCGGTGCGCATCCTGCTCGACAAGCGCGACAACGTGCTCACCGTGCAGCGCGGTTCGTTCGTCGACGAATCCGGCGGCAGCTATGCCTACCTCGTCCACGACGGCGTGGCCGAGAAACACCCGATCCGCGTGGGTGCCAGCAGCATCGACAAGGTGGAGATTCTCGATGGCCTGAAGGAAGGCGACAACATCGTGATCTCCGGTACCGACAGCTTCAAGGGCGCCGCGCGCGTCGCCATCAGCAACTAGCGAATTCTCCCGCCCCTGCTGGCAGGGGCGGGCTGGGGTGGGGTTGGCCGCGCGGCACGCCTTCACCCCCTCCCAGCCTCCCCCTGCGCGCAGGGGGAGGGGTAAAGAAACCACCACGAGGAAGCACCCATGCTCAAGATGACCCACCTGTCCAAGGTCTACCGCACCGAAGTGGTGGAGACCTATGCATTGCGCGATTTCAACATCAACGTGAACGAAGGCGAGTTCGTGGCCGTGACCGGTCCGTCCGGTTCGGGCAAGACCACCTTCCTCACCATCGCCGGCCTGCTGGAAACCTTCACGGGCGGGCAGTACCACCTGGACGGCGTCGAGGTGAGCAACCTCAACGACAACGAGCGCTCGCGCATCCGCAACGAGAAGATCGGCTTCATCTTCCAGGCGTTCAACCTCATTCCCGACCTCAACGTGTTCGACAACGTCGAAGTGCCGCTGCGCTATCGCGGCATGAAGGCGGCCGAGCGCAAGGAGCGCATCATGAATGCGCTGGAGCGCGTGGGCCTGGCCTCGCGCGCCAAGCACTATCCGGCCGAACTCTCCGGCGGCCAGCAGCAGCGCGTGGCCATTGCCCGTGCCCTGGCCGGCTCGCCGCGCCTGCTGCTGGCGGACGAACCGACCGGCAACCTCGACACGCAGATGGCGCGCGGCGTGATGGAACTGCTGGAAGAGATCCACCGCGAGGGCGCCACCATCGTCATGGTGACGCACGATCCCGAGCTGGCGGCGCGCGCGCAGCGCAACGTGCACATCATCGACGGCCAGGTGGTGGATCTGGCGGAAGACCCGCGCTTCCACCATGCGGTGACGTCGGCGCGCGCCAACACCACGGCCTGATCCAGCCATGGCGACCTGTCTCCCGCCCTGGCGGGAGGTCGTCATCACCTTCTGAGCGAAACATGATGTTTGCCTATTACTTCCAGCTTGGCTTGCGCAGTCTTCGCAAGAATCCGTTGCTGACGGCGCTGATGGTGATGGCGATTGGCTGCGGCGTGGCCGCCTCCATGACGACCTACTCGGTGTTCCGCGCCACTTCCAATAATCCGATTCCCGGCAAGTCGTCCCAGCTGTACGTGCCGCTGATCGACAACTGGGGCCCGGAGGACGCCGCGCAGAACAAGGGCGAGCCGCCGGATGCGATGAGCTACACCGATGCGATGGCGCTGATGCGCGACCACCGCGCCAGGCGGCAGACGGCGCTGTACCCGGTGGCGCCGTCAGTGATCCCGGCCGACGCCAGCATGCTGCCGGTGCGCGAGAGCAGCTATGCGGTATACGCCGACGCATTCCCCATGTTCGACGTTCCCTTCCTCTATGGCGGTGGCTGGCAGGCGTCGGACGATGCGGCGCATGCGCCGGTGGTGGTGATTGGCCGTGCGCTCAACGACAAGCTTTTTCGCGGCGTCAACAGCGTGGGTCGCGAGATCAATCTCGATGGCCGCAACTACCGCATCACCGGCGTGATGGATACGTGGGACCCGCAGCCGTTGTTCTTCGATCCGGTCAACACCTCCGGCTTCGGCGATCCGGTGCAGCTGTTCATCCCGTTCACCCGCGCCATCGACCTGAAGATGGCCACCAATGGCAACAACAACTGCAACAAGCACTCGGGCGAGGGCTGGGATGCCTGGATTCGCTCGGACTGCGTGTGGATCGAGTATTGGGCGGAACTGCCCTCCGTCGCCGAGGCGAATGCCTTCCGCCAGTACCTGCATGGCTATGCCGCCGAGCAGCAGCGCAGCGGCCGTTTCACCTGGGCGCCCAACGTGCGCCTGTACGACGTGCCGCAATGGCTGGAACACGAAAAGGTGGTGCCGCAGGAAGCCAAGGTATCGCTGCTGGTGTCGCTGGGCTTCCTGCTGATCTGCCTGGTCAACACGGTGGGTTTGTTGCTGGCGAAGTTCATGCGCCGCGCCCCTGAAATTGGCGTGCGTCGTGCGCTGGGCGCCTCGCGCAAGGAGATCTACGCGCAATTCCTGATCGAGGCCGGCACGGTGGGCCTGGTCGGTGGCGTGGTCGGCCTGCTGCTGACCGGCGTGGGCGTGTTCGGGGTGACCCTGGTGTTCGATCCGGATATCGCGCGGCTGGCCACGCTCAATGGTTCGCTGATCGCCCTGACCTTGCTGGTCGCCGTGCTGGCGACGGTGCTGGCGGCGTTCTATCCCACCTGGCGGGCGGCGCAGGTGCAGCCGGCCTGGCAGCTGAAATCCAACTGAGGCGATGACCATGCTGCAGATCAAGCCCATTCTCGTTGCCCTCAAGCGCCACAAGGCCGGCACCCTTCTCATCGCCTTGCAGATCGCGCTGACCCTGGCCATCGTGTGCAATGCGTTGTTCATCATCCAGCAGCGTCTCGACCGCATCGCGCGCCCCACCGGGCTGGACGAAACCAACCTGCTCACCATCCAGAACCGCTGGGTGGGTGTGGACGACGAAAAGACCGGCTCGCTGGTGCGCGCCGATGTGCAGGCCATTCGAGAGCTGCCTGGGGTGGAGGATGCCATCTCCATCAACTCCTACCCACTGCGCGGTGGTGGCTGGTTGACTGGCGTGCGCACCAACCCGGATGCGAAGAAGTCCGAGACGCACACCACGCAGTATTTCGTCGACGACCACGCACTGGCGACCATGGGCGTGAAGCTCGTCGCCGGTCGCAATTTCCGCTCCGATGAAATCACCGAGATCGATCCCAAGGCGGTGGTGTCGGCGCCGCAGATCATCGTGACCAAGACCCTGGCCGACAAGCTGTTCCCCGATGGTTCGGCGCTGGGCAAGGTGGTGTATGTCGATGACGGCACCCAACCAAGCACCATCATCGGCATCGTCGAGCGCCTGGGGGGGCCGTGGAACAGCACTTGGTCGGACACCTTCCTGGACAACGCCGTGCTGGAGCCCTACCAGCTCACCGGTGGCGGCACTTCCTACATGATCCGCAGCAAGCCGGGCCAGCTGGCCGCCGTCACCAGGTCGGTGCCCGAGGCGCTGTACAAGCTCAACCGCATGCGCGTGATCCCGTCGGAACGCGGCGTGCGCACATATGACGTGGTGCGCTCGCAGGCCTACAAGAGTGACCGCGGCATGGCGATCCTGATGGGGGTGGTCTGCCTGGTGCTGCTGGGCATCACCGCCGCGGGCATCGTGGGCCTCACCAGTTTCTGGGTGGGCCAGCGTCGCAAGCAGATTGGCGTGCGGCGTGCGCTGGGGGCGACGCAGCGCGACATCCTCAGCTACTTCCTTACCGAGAACCTGCTGATCGGCATCGGCGGCGTGGTGGTTGGCGCGTTGCTGGCCATTGGCATGAACCTGTGGCTGGTGACGCAGTTCGAGATGGCGCGGCTCTCGCTGCTCTACGTGCTGGCCGGCGTGGTCGCGCTGTTGCTGCTGGGGCAGGGCGCAGTGCTCGCGCCGGCGATGCGCGCCTCGCGCGTGCCGCCGGTCGAGGCCACGCGGTCGGTGTAGGTCTTGTTGCGTGGTTCGGTTGGCCAAGGCGGATGCCTTGCATCGTTTGAGGTAGTCATGAGCGGTATGTTTATCCACAACCTGCAGTTGGGCATTTTCAGCCTGAGGCGCAATCCGTTGCTGACCGCGCTGATGATCATGTCGATCGGCTTCGGCGTGGCGGCATCGATGGTGACGTTCGCGGTGTTTCGCGTGGTATCGGGCGACCCGATTCCGCAGAAGTCGTCGCAATTGTTCGTGCCGCAGATCGACAACCGTGGCCCGCAATACAACCGCAACGGCGAGCCGCCGGGCGCGCTGAACTACACCGATGCCCTGGCGTTGATGCGCGCGCACAAGGCGGATCGCCAGACGCTGCTGTATCCGGTGAGCATGTCGGTGATGCCGGAAGAAGCGCACCGGATGCCGTTCAAGGCGGCGGGTTACGCGACGTATGGCGACTTCTTCACGATGTTCGACGTGCCGTTCCAGTATGGCAGCCCCTGGGGCGCCGCCGAGGATGCGTCGCGCGAGGCGGTGGTGGTGATCAGCCGCGACCTCAACCAGAAGCTGTTTGCCGGCGAGAACAGCGTAGGCCGCCGGATCACCCTGGACGACCGGCAATACCGCATCGCGGGCGTTACCGACCACTGGGACCCCAAGCCGCGCTTCTACGACATGTTCAACGGCAGGGCGTATGCCGAGCCCGCGCAGGTCTATATCCCGTTTACCTACGCGATGGACCAGCAGATCGAGACCTACGGCAACAACAACTGCGGCAGCGGCGGCAAGCGGGGCGATGACCGGGAGAGCTGGCTGCGCGGCGAGTGCGTATGGATCAGCCCCTGGGTGGAGCTCGACAGCGCATCGAAGGTGGAGGCTTATCGGCAGTTCCTCAACGGTTACGCGGAAGACCAGCGCCGCGCGGGCCGCTTCAGCTGGGCGCCGAACAATCGCTTGCGCGATGTCCACCAGTGGCTGGATTTCCAGCATGCAGTGCCGCCGGAAAGCCGTATTTCGCTCTCGCTGTCGGTGGGTTTCCTAGTGATCTGCCTGGTCAACACGATCGGCCTGTTGCTCGCCAAGTTCATGCGCCGTGCGCCGGAAATCGGCGTGCGTCGCGCGCTGGGCGCCTCGCGTGCCGACATCTATGGCCAGTTTCTGGTCGAGGCGGCCATGGTCGGCGTCGCCGGCGGCGTGCTCGGGCTGCTGCTGACCGGATTGGGCATGCTGGGCGTCGGCATGGTGTTCGAGCCACAGATCGCCCGCCTGGCGCATCTCGATCTGTCGCTGGTGGCGTTGACGCTGCTGGTGGCGATTGTCGCCACGGTGCTGGCGGCGTTCTATCCCACCTGGCGGGCGGCGCAAGTGCAGCCCGCCTGGCAGCTGAAATCCAACTGAGGCGAGCAGCGAACCGTGCAGATCAAGCCGATTCTTTCCGCGCTGCGCCGACACAAGGCGGGCACCTTCCTGATCGCGATGCAGATCGCGCTGACGCTGGCGATTGTCTGCAATGCGCTGTTCATCATCCAGCAGCGCATCGCGCATCTGTCGGAGCGCACGGGGATAGACGAACCCGACATTTTCGTTATCGAATGCGAATGGGTGGGATCGCCGACGTCGCAGCAGGCGGATGCCAGAATGCTGGAGGACTTGCGCGTGCTGCGCCAGCTGTCGAGCGTGCAGGACGCCACGCCGAGCAACTCCTACCCGCTGAACGGCGGCGGCTGGGACGACGGCATCAAGCTCAAGCCGGACCAGCTGCAGGACAGCTCGGGCACCACGGTCTATCTCGCCGACGACCACTTCATCGACACGCTTGGCCTTAAGCTGATCGCCGGGCGCAATTTCCGCCCGGAAGAAGTCGCCCGGATAGACATGCGTGACCGGCTGGCGGCGCCGCAGGTCATCGTGACCAAAGCGCTCGCCGACAAGCTGTTCCCCAACGGCGATGCGGTGGGCAAGACGATCTACCTGGCCGGCAACCCCACCACCATCCTGGGCGAGGTCGAATTGCTGCAGGCGCAGAGCATCGATCGCTGGGCGGCCGATTTCGCCTATCGCTCGGTCATTGTGCCCAGGCGTCTGGCCGCGTCGCTGGGCGGTTTCTATATCGTGCGGGCGCGCCCCGGGCAGCTGGATGCCGCCATGCGTGCGGCGCCCGCCGCGCTGTTCGAACACAACCCGCGCCGCGTCATCAACGAGCAGGATGGCGTGCTGAGCTTTGCGCAAGTGCGCGCCCGCGCATACGAACGCGATCGCGGCATGGCGATCCTGATGGGCGTGATTTGCGTCGCGCTGCTGGCGATTACCGCAGCGGGCATCGTCGGCCTCACCAGCTTCTGGGTCGGCCAGCGACGCAAGCAGATCGGCGTGCGTCGCGCGCTGGGCGCGACGCAGCGCGACATCCTCGGCTATTTCATGACCGAGAACCTGCTGATCAGCTTGGGCGGCGTGCTGGTGGGCGTGTTGCTGGCGATCGCGATCAACCTGTGGCTGGTCACGCGCTTCGAGATGAGCCGGCTTTCGATGGCCTATGTGCTGGTGGGAGTGGCGATCCTGCTGTTGTTGGGGCAAGGCGCCGTGCTGGCGCCCGCGTTGCGCGCTTCGCGCGTGCCGCCGGTGGAAGCCACGCGATCGGTTTGATCGCTGAAGAGTATGGACGGAGGGGAAATCTATGTTCGGCTATTACCTGGATCTGGCGCTACGTAGCCTCAGGCGCAACAAGATGTTGACGGCATTGATGGTGCTCGCCATCGCACTGGGCATCGGCGCCAGCATGACCACCCTGACGGTGCTGCATGTGCTGTCGGGCGACCCGTTGCCGGGCAAGAGCGGCACGCTGTTCTATCCCCAGCTCGACCCGCAGGACATGGACGGCTATGAGCCAGGCAAGGAGCCGCCGCGCCAGGTCACCTGGATCGACGGCATGAACCTGCTGCATGCCCAGCGCGGCGACCGGCAGGCGCTGATGACCGGTGGCGCCGTGCCGGTACAGCCGACGCAATCGGGCATGGACCCGTTCTACAGCGATGCGCGCTATACGACGGGCGATTTCTTCGCCATGTTCCAGGTGCCATTCCTGTACGGACGTGGCTGGAGCGCGTCGGACGACGAGGGCAAGGCGCGCGTGGTGGTGATCACCCGCACGCTCAACGACAAGCTGTTCGCCGGCAAGGACAGCACGGGCCAGACCCTGCGCCTGAGCGACACCGCCTTCCGCATCGTCGGCGTGCTCGACAGCTGGCGCCCCAATCCCCACTTCTATGACGTGAACATGGGCAATTACGCCGCATCGGAGGACGTGTTCGTGCCGCTTGCCACCGCGCGCGAACTACGCATGGACCGCAATGGTTCGATGGACTGCTGGGGCAGCGGCGGCGGTGACGAAGAACATCTGGAAACCGCCACCTGCGTGTGGCTGCAGTTCTGGGTGCAGCTGGATAGCCCGGCCAAGGCTGCGGCGTACAAGGACTACCTCGTGCACTATTCGCAGGAGCAGAAATCGCTGGGTCGATTCGAGCGCCCGGTGAACGTGCGCCTGCCGAATCTGATGGAGTGGCTCGATATCAACAAGGTCGTGCCGGGCGACGTGCGCCTGCAGACCTGGCTGGCGCTGGGCTTCCTGCTGGTGTGCCTGGTAAATACGGTGGGCTTGATGCTGGCGAAGTTCCTGCGCCGTGCCGGCGAGCTGGGCGTGCGCCGGGCACTGGGCGCGTCCAAGCGCGAGGTGTTCATGCAACTGCTGGTGGAGGCGGGCGTGATCGGCCTGGCCGGCGGCATCGGCGGCCTGCTGCTGGCTTTCCTGGGGTTGTGGCTGGTTCGGCGGCAGCCTTCGGATTATGCGTCGCTCGCGCACCTGGACGTCTCGATGCTGCTGATCACCTTCCTGTTGGCGGTGGGGGCGAGCCTGCTGGCTGGCCTGCTGCCGGCCTGGCGCGCCTGCCAGATCACTCCCGCGCTGCAACTGAAGAGCCAGTAAGGACGACGCCATGGACATTCTTCCCATTCTTTCCACGTTGCGCCGTCACAAGATCACCGCCTTCCTGGTGATCATCGAGATCGCGTTGACCTGCGCCATCGTGTGCAATGCCGTGTTCCTCATCAGCCAGCGGCTGGACCGCATACACATGCAAAGTGGCGTGGCCGAGCACGAGCTGCTGCAGATCGTGCTTACCGACATCGGCGTCACCAAGGACGAAAAAGCACGCACGCTGACCGACATCGCGGCGCTGCGGCAGATTCCCGGCGTGACCGAGGTGGCCTCGGTCAACCAGGCGCCCTTCGGCAATTCGTCGTGGAACAGCGGCATCAAGCTGGACCCGAAGCAGCGGGTCTCCACGCTCAATGCAAGCACCTATTACGGCGAGAACGCCTTGCAGACGCTCGGCACGCAGCTGGTGATGGGGCGCAACCTGCAGCCCGACGATTACATGGACTTCGACGATGTGGTGAAGGCGGCCGCGGCGAAGGACCCCAAGGGCATTCCCAAGGTTACCGTCATCACTCAGACCCTGGCCGAACGGCTGTGGCCGGGCCAGGGCGCTCTTGGCAAACAGATCTATCTCTCCGACTACCCGATCACCGTGGTGGGCGTGGTGAAGGATCTGGTGCGGCCATCCATTTTTGACGATGCCGCGGCCAAGTTCAGCATGGTGTTTCCGGTGCGCATCACCGAAGGGCAATACCTCATCCGCACCGCGCCGGAAAACCGCGATGCGGTGCTGAAGGCCGCGCTGGAAAAGCTGAAGGCCATCAACCCGCACCGGGTCGTGCTCAAGAAGCGATCGATGGACGAGATGCGCCACGACTTCTTCCAGAACGACCGTGCCATGGCCGGTCTGCTGGTGGGCGTGTGCGTGGCCCTGCTGGTGGTCACCGCGCTGGGCATCGTCGGCCTGGGCAGCTTCTGGGTGGCGCAGCGGCGTCGGCAGATCGGCGTGCGCCGGGCGCTGGGCGCCACGCGGCGCAACATCCTCAACTACTTCCAGACCGAGAACTTCCTGCTCGCCACCATCGGCATCGTGGTGGGCATGGTGATGGCCTACGGCATCAACCTGCTGTTGATGGTGCATTACGAGCTGCCCCGGCTACCGGCCATCTATTTCCCGGTGGGCGCGCTGCTGCTCTGGGCGATTGGCCAATTGGCGGTGCTGGGACCGGCCATGCGGGCTGCGGCGGTGCCGCCGGTGGTGGCGACGCGATCCGTATGAGTAGAGGTTTTACTTCCAGCCATTTTTGACTTCGTCGAGCAAAGGGATTTATTCGTGCTTCGCTACTATGTCGATCTGGCCTTGCGCAGCCTTCGGCGTGACAAGGTACTTACCGTGTTGATGGTATTGGCACTGGCGTTGGGTATTGGGGCGTCGATCACCACGCTGACTGTGCTGCGCTTGCTGTCCGGCGATCCACTGCCGCAGAAAAGCAGCCAGCTTTACTACCCGCGTATCGATCCCAATCCAAGGAATGGTTACATCGAAGGGCAGACCAAGCCCGAAGCGGTCATGACTTATGTCGACGCGATGAACCTGCTCAACGCGCATCGCGCTAAGCGACAGGCGGCCATGGCGCTGATGCAGGCCAAGGTGGCGCCGCTGCGCGCGCATGAGCGTCCGTTCTACAGCGACGGCGTGATGACCACGTCCGATTTCTTCACGATGTTCGATGCGCCGTTCCAGTACGGCGGCGGCTGGACGCCGACCGATGATGCAAACCGCGCACAACTGGTGGTGATCGCCGGCTTTCTCAACGACAAGCTGTTTGGTGGCGCCAACAGCGTCGGCAAGACCATTCGCATCGAAGACCACGATTTCCGCATCGTTGGTGTGCTGAAGGACTGGTCGCCGCAGCCGCGGTTCTATACGCAAGAGCTGGGCGGGCGCAGCTACGGTGATGGTGAAGCGGTCTTCCTGCCGCTGGCGGCGGCGCGGGCCATCGACATCACCCCCAACAGCGTTAACTGCTTTGCCAGCGTTTCCGATATGAAGCACCTGGAAACCCAGCCTTGCATGTGGCTGGGCTTATGGGTGGAACTTGGCGATGCGGCGGCGGTGGCCAGCTACAAGGAGTTCCTCGCCGGCTATGCGAATCAGCAGCAATCGCTAGGCCGCTTCCAACGTACCGAGACCGACTTGCCGGACCTGATGCAGTGGTTGCGCGATGAGCAGGTCGTGCCTGACGACGTCCGTCTCCAGGCGGCACTGGCTTTTGGATTCCTGCTGATCTGCGTGGTCAATACCGTAGGATTGCTGCTGGCCAAGTGCCTGCGCCGCTCGGGCGAGATTGGCGTGCGCCGTGCGCTGGGCGCTACCCGGCGCGACGTCTTTGTACAGTTCATGGTGGAAGCGAGCATGGTCGGGCTGGCCGGTGGCTTGCTGGGGCTGGTCTTTACCGAGCTGGGGTTGTGGGGCGTGCGCCATCAGCCAGCCCAGTACGCCAGTCTTGCGCATCTGAACATCGAGATGTTCCTGTTTACCTTCGTGGTCGCTCTCGTTGCCAGCCTTATCGCGGGTTTGCTCCCGGCATGGCGCGCCTGCGTACTCGCGCCCGCTCCACAACTGAAGGCTGCCTGAGGTGATCATGGAAATTCGGCCCGTTTTCGCCAGCCTACGCAAACACCGCATTCCCGCCATGCTGATCGTGCTGGAGATCGCGTTGGCCTGTGCCGTGTTATGCAACGCGGTTTCCATGATCGGTCAGCGCGTCAATGACGTGCGGCTTTCGAACGCCATCGATGAGCAAGGCGTGGCCGTCGTCTCGGTCGACGGCAACAACCCCGCCCTCATAGCCAGCGATATACCGCGTAATCTCGCTGCATTGCGTGGTATCGCCGGGGTACAGGCCGCGGCAGTCGTATCCACGCTGCCGTTGAGCCATAACAACTGGGGCTGGAGTTTCGGCCTTACCCCTGATTCGCTATTGACCGACAAGGACACCACCAACATCTCGATGTACTTCCTCGGTCAGGGCGGCCCGGAGGCGTTGGGGTTGCAGCTTCTGCAAGGACGTTTTTTCAACGGGGACGAATACGCCGGCAGCGCACTCAACGGCTCGCCTTTGCCCAGTACGCATGTCGCGGTGGTGACACGGCGCCTGGCCGAGCAGCTCTGGCCGGGACAGCCCGCGTTGGGTAAGACGTTCTACTCCAAGCCCTATGCCTATACGGTGGTCGGCGTGGTAGCCGATGTGTTGCGCCCTTCGGTGAATGCTACGAACGTATATCAAAGCGCGTTCTTCCCGCTAAGCGGGGATGCAAGCCTCAGTCATTACGTGCTGCGCAGCGCGCCGCAGGACCGTGATCGTGTCGTCCGGGAAGCGGAGCAGAAGCTGGCCGACCTGGATGGCACCACGGTGGCCAAGGGCGTGTCCTACGAGGACATCCGCACCCGCTATTTCGCCAATACCAGCAGCATGGCCTGGCTGCTCGTGCTGGTCTGCGTGGTGATGTTGGCGGTGACGGCACTGGGGATCGTGGGCCTTACTAGCTTCTGGGTGGGGCAGCGTCGGCGCCAGATCGGCATCCGCCGCGCGGTGGGTGCCTCGCGCGGGCATATCCGCCAGTACTTCCAGACCGAGAATTTCGTGCTTACCACGGCTGGCGTGGTTATCGGCATGGGACTGGCCTTTGTCCTCAATGTCTACCTTATGCGTCATTACGAAATGCGCATGATGCCCTGGTACTACCTGCCAGCCGGCGCCATCGCGCTCTGGCTGCTTGGCCAACTGGCGGTACTGGGACCGGCCATGCGGGCCGCGGCGGTGCCGCCGGTGGTGGCGACCCGGTCCGTTTAGTCCGGATGAAGGCCGACCCGTGCTGTTCGGCACGGGTTGTGACCCTCGTCGGGGTGGAGAATAGGCGTCACTTTCAACCCGAGGGGTAGGCTCATGAAGATCGGTCCGCGTATGGTGTTGGCGGGTTTGCTGATGTCGGCCGCAGGTGCCGGCGCGGTATATGCGGCGCCGCCGCAGGCTGCGCAGGCGGATGTGGCCACGCGCGTGAAGGCGCTCAATGCCCTGCTCGCCGAGCAGTGGCAGCACAACCTGGAAAATGCGCCGGAGTTCGCCACCATCCTGGGTGACCTGCGCTACAACGATCGCTGGAGCGATGCCTCGCTCGCCCACGCCCAGGCCGAATACGCCAAGACGCAGGATTTCCTCAAGCGTTTCGAAGCCATCGACACCACCGGTTTTTCCGACGACGACAAGCTCAACCAGCAGTTGATGGTGCGCCAGCTCAAGGATGCGTTGCGTGCGCACGACCTGAAGCTGGACGAGATGCCGTTGGATCAGATGAACGGCGCTCACCTGGAACTGGCCGGCTTCGTCAGCTCCATTCCGTTCGACAACACCAAGGAATACGACGACTACCTGGCGCGCCTGAAGGCGGTGCCGGCGTTGCTCGATCAGGTCACCAGCGTGGCCCGGCAGGGCCTGAAGGACGGCATGATGCCGCCCAAGTACCTGCTGGAGAAAGTGGTCACGCAGATCGACAGCATCGGCACGCCGGCCGGCATCGACAGCGTGTTCGCCGAACCGCTGAAGCACTTCCCCAAGTCGGTTTCTGCTGCCGATCAGAAGCGCCTGCATGACGCCATCCTCGTCGCCATCGACAACGATGTGCGCCCGGCCTACAAGAAGCTGGGCGAGTTCGTGGCCAAGGATTACGCGCCGCACGGCCGCACTGAACCGGGCGTGTGGCAGTTGCCCAACGGCGATGCCATCTACCAGTTCGACGTGGAGCAGATGACCACCACCAAGGAAACGCCGGAACAGATCCACGAGATCGGCCTGGCCGAGGTCAAGCGCATCGAAGGCCAGATGACCGAGATCGCCAAGGCGCAGGGTTACCAGGACCTGCCGAGCTTCCGTGCCGCGCTCAAGACCAACCCCAAGACGCACGCCACCTCGCGCGAGGACATCCTCAACCGCTATCGCAACTACCTGGCCGGCATGCAGCCGGAACTGCCCAAGCTGTTCGGCATGCTGCCCAAGACCAAGGTGGAAGTGGTGCCGGTGGAGCCGTTCCGCGAGAAGGAAGCCGCCGCCGCCGAGTACCACCAGGGCACGCCGGACGGTTCGCGCCCGGGCCAGATCTTCGTCAACACCGGTGATTTCGCCAATCGCAGCGTGCTGACGATCGAGTCGACCGCCTACCACGAAGGCATCCCCGGCCATCACATGCAGATCTCCATCGCGCAGACGCTGCCCAAGCTGCCGCCGTTCCGCCAGCAGGCCGGCTACACCGCCTACATCGAGGGTTGGGCGCTGTATGCGGAACAGCTGGGTAAGGAGCTGGGCTTCTACAAGGACCCGCTGTCCTACTACGGCCGCCTCTCCGACGAACTGCTGCGCGCCGACCGCCTCGTGCTCGACACCGGCGTGCACTACAAGCACTGGACGCGCCAGCAGATGGTGGACTTCTTCCACGAGCACTCCAGCGAGGACGAGCCGGACGTGCAGGCCGAGACGGACCGCTACATCACCTGGCCGGGCCAGGCGCTGGCCTACAAGACCGGCCAGCTGAAGATCGTGGAGCTGCGTGAGCATGCGAAGAAGGAGCTGGGCGACCAGTTCGACATCCGTGCCTTCCATGACGAGATCCTCGGCGGCGGCGCGCTGCCGCTGGACGTGCTGGAAGCACGCACCGATGCCTGGATCGCCGCCGTGAAGGCCGGCAAGGCGCCGGCCCATCCAGCCAAGAGCTGAGCGGCACCTGCGCGCGCCGCCGGGTGCGGCGCGCGCAGGCCCGTGACGGCCTGCTGCGTACCGCGGCGGGGCGCCCCGGCCATCGGGCGGCTGGGCCAATATCAGCCTCCTGGCGACGAATCGCTCGAAAGATGGCAACCTTTTGGCGTGGAGCTGCATCCACGTCTACATGTGCAAACGACGAATGCGAACCGTACTGATCATCGACGACAACCCGGCCGTGGGCGAAGCGCTTTCGCTGGCGCTCTCGCTGCATGACATCCGTCCGCTGATCGCATTGACGCCCGAGCAGGGCCTGGCGCTGCTGGAGCACGAGCGGATCGACGTGGTGATCCAGGACATGAACTTCACCGCCGACACCACCTCGGGCGAGGAGGGCATCGCGCTGTTCCGGGCCATCCGCCAGCGCCATACCGACCTGCCGGTGGTCCTGCTCACCGCCTGGACGCACCTGGAAACCGCGGTGGAGCTGGTCAAGGCCGGCGCCGCCGACTATCTCGCCAAGCCCTGGGACGATGCCAAGCTGCTGGCCACGGTGGAGAACCTGCTGGAGCTTTCCGAATCCACCCGCGAGGTGGCGCGCGCGCGCAACGAGCGGCGCAAGCGCCGCGAAGACCTGCAGCGCCGCTATGACCTGGACGGCCTGGTGTTCGCCTCCGAGGCAATGGCCCGCACGCTGGACCTGGCCTGCCAGGTGGCCCGTTCGGACGTCCCCGTGCTCATTACCGGCCCCAACGGCGCCGGCAAGGAACGCATCGCTGCGATCGTGCACGCCAACTCGGCGGCCAGGCGCGGCGCCTTTATCGCGGTCAACTGCGGCGCGCTGCCCGGCGAACTGATCGAGGCCGAGCTGTTCGGCGCCGACGCGGGGGCCTATACCGGCGCCAACAAGGCCCGCGAGGGCCGCTTCGAGCTGGCCGACGGCGGCACCCTGTTCCTCGACGAAATCGGCAACCTGCCGTTGTCGGGGCAGGTGAAGCTGCTGCGCGTGCTGGAAACCGGCCAGTTCGAACGGCTGGGCTCCGGGCGTACGCGCCAGGTGAAGGTGCGCGTGCTGAGCGCGACCAATGCCGACCTCAAGGCCATGATCCGCGCGGGCACCTTCCGTGAAGACCTTTACTACCGCCTCAATGTGATCGAGGTGAACCTGCCGCCGCTGTCCGAGCGCATCGACGATATCCTGCCACTGGCCGAGCACTTCCTGGGCGGCCGTGCGGAGCTGGGCGATGCCGCGCGCGAGTCGCTGCTGTCCTATCCATGGCCGGGCAACGTGCGCGAGCTGAAGAACGCCATCGAACGCGCGGCGTTGCTGGCCGGCGAGGGCCGCATCACGCCCGAACAGCTCAACCTGCCGCAGGTGGCCTCCTCGGCGGTGCGCAATCTGGACGAACCCAGCCGCGAAACGGTGGAGGCCGCGCTGGAGAAGGCGGGTGGCGTGGTCAGCCGCGCCGCCACGGCGCTGGGGTTGTCGCGCCAGGCGCTTTATCGACGCATGGAACGCTACGGCCTGGCCCAGGCCTGAGCGATGCTCCTGCAGGGGCAGCCCTGCCGCGCCATCGGTCATGATTGCCGTGGCCGGCGATGGCGAGGATGATGTCCGCTGTGCCGATGGAGTTTCGCCATGCGCTATCGCCACCTTCCTATCGTGCTGCTTCTGTTGTGCGCCAGTGCGGCAGCGCAAGGCGTTGCGCCGCCGGCCGTCCCGCCCGGCGATCGTTGGACCCTGGTACAGCCCGCGCCGGCCGCCACCAGTGGCGGTGCCTATCGCGATGCGTTGAGCACCGCCGCCAACGACGCCCAGCGTTTCAATTTCAGTGGCCAGCCGCCCAAGGACAATGCGCCGCCCGATCAAACGCCGATTCGCGTGATCATCAACAACGGTCACGGCCCCCATGTGAATTGCGTGCCGATGGGAGTGTCCGGCGCGTGTCATTGAAAGGGAGCCGTACATGCGGCGTGGCCTGAGTTCGCTTGAGTCGCGCATGGTCCTGTTGCTTGGCCTGGCCGGTGTGTCGGGCGCACTGGTCTATGCCGGCGTCACCCAATGGCCGCTGCCGCAGATGCTGGTGTGGATGCGCCACGACATGGGCATCGACCTGGGTGCGCCGGCTCACTTCAGTTTCTACGGCGCGCTGATCGTATCGGTGCTGCTGCTGTTGCCTTTGACGTTCTGGCTGGGGCATCGCGTGATGTCGCCCATCACCAAGCTGCTGCGCGCGCTGGAAGGCGCGGTGGCGAGCTATCGCGATGGCGATTTCAGCTTCTCCATCGCCGCTTCGCGCCGCGATGAACTGGGCGAACTCATCCGCATGCATAACGCGCTGGGACAGACCCTGCGCGAGCAGCGCCAGAACCTCGCGCAACGCGAGCTGTTGCTCGACACCGTGGTGCAGAACACCCCGGTGGCACTGGTATTGACCGACGCCAGCGGTCGCGTCACCTATGCCAACATCGCGGCGCGCCATTTGTTCAACGAAGGACGCACGCTGCATGGCCTCGATTTCATCGAGCTGCTGAGCGACAGCCCCGAGGCGTTGCGCCGCGCGGTGGAAGGCGGCGAGGACGCGCTGCTCACGGTGGAAATGGACGGCGGCGAAGAAACCTTCCACCTGTCGCAGCGCAGCTTCCGCCTGCAGGGCCGGCCGCATCGGTTGCAGCTGTTCCGGCGCATGACGCGCGAGTTGTCGCGACAGGAAGTGGCCACGTGGAAGCGGGTGATCCGCGTGATCAGCCACGAGCTCAACAACTCGCTGGCGCCGATTTCCTCGCTGGCGCATTCCGGTGCCGAACTGGCCCGTCGCGGCGACACCACCCGCTTGCCGGGCGTGTTCGCCACCATCGGCGAGCGCGCGCGTCACTTGCATGGCTTTATCGCCGGCTATGCCAGCTTCGCCAAGTTGCCGGCACCGCAGCCGGTGGCGATTCCATGGAAGTCCTTCCTCGACGGACTCTCCCTGCACTGCCAGTTCCAGCTGCGCGGTTCCATGCCCGAGCAGCCGGGCTGGTTCGACGCGGCGCAGATCGAGCAGGTGCTGATCAACCTGATCAAGAACGCGCACGAATCCGGCAGCGCCGATGACGAAGTGACATTGTCGTTGACCGTCATCGGTCGTGACCTGCGCATCGAGGTGGCCGATCGTGGCCCCGGCATGAGCGAAACCGTGCTGGCGCAGGCGTTGCTGCCGTTCTACTCGACCAAGCGTTCCGGCACCGGCCTGGGCCTGGCCCTGGCCCGTGAGATCGTGGAGGCACACGGCGGCCGCATCGCCCTGGCCAACCGCGAAGACGGTGGTTTGCGTGTCAGCCTTCTCCTGCCGCTAGGCACCAAGTAACCCGTTATCCAGCAGCCAGAGGCCTCGCCTATACTCCCGGCATCTTTCATGGATGCGGGGATCAGGCAATGGGACAGCTGTTTGCGTTGGTGGTAGTGGTCGTCGCGGTCATCATCCTGGCCAAGCTGGTGCGCATCGTGCCGCAAGGCTACGAGTGGACCGTCGAGCGTTTTGGCATGTACACGCGCACGCTCACGCCCGGCCTGCATTTCCTCATACCGGTGATGTACGGCATCGGCCGCAAGATGAACATGATGGAGCAGGTGCTCGACGTGCCCTCGCAGGACGTCATCACCAAGGACAACGCCGTGGTGCGCGTGGACGGCGTGGTGTTCTACCAGGTGCTGGACGCGGCCAAGGCCGCCTATGAGGTGGCCAACCTGGAGCAGGCCGCGCTGGCGCTGATCATGACCAATATCCGCACCGTGCTCGGCTCGATGGACCTGGACGAATCGCTCAGCCAGCGCGATGCCATCAACGCCAAGCTGCTGAAGGTGGTCGACGAAGCCACCCACCCGTGGGGCGTCAAGGTCAACCGCATCGAGATCAAGGACATCGCGCCGCCGCGCGACCTGGTCGATTCGATGGCACGCCAGATGAAGGCCGAGCGCGAAAAGCGCGCCAACATCCTCGATGCCGAAGGTTTCCGCCAGGCGGCCATTCTCAAGGCCGAGGGCGAAAAGCAGTCGGTGATCCTGGCCGCCGAAGGCGAGAAGGAAGCCGCCTTCCGCGCCGCCGAGGCCCGCGAGCGTTCGGCCGAGGCGGAAGCCAAGGCGACCGCGATGGTGTCCGAGGCCATCGCCAACGGCAACGTCAACGCGCTCAACTACTTCGTCGCCACCAAGTACGTCGAGGCGCTGAAGGAAATGGCCAACTCGCCCAACCAGAAGATGCTGCTATTGCCGATGGAAGCCACCGGCATCCTCGGCTCTCTGGCCGGCATCGCCGAGCTGGCCAAGGAATCGCTGGGCCAGCAGCAGGCCGGTACGGTCCGGCGCACGCCGCCGCCGGTGGGTTGAGACGATGGAAGCCATGGCCTTGCACTACTGGTGGTGGATCCTCGCCCTGCTGCTGATCGCCGTGGAGGTGGTGCTGCCCGGTTATTTCATGTTGTGGATCGGCATTGCCGCCGGTGTGACTGGCCTGGTGCTGCTGGTGGTCCCCGGCATGTCGGTGATCAGCCAGTCACTGCTGTTCGCCGTGCTGGCCTTCCTTTCCTGCGCTGCCTACTGGTATCTCCTGCGCCCCAAGCTGATGCGCAACGAACCCGGCGACGCCCGCCTCAACCGTCGCGGCGAGCAAAAGATCGGCCAGCGCTACGTGCTGGTCGAGCCCATCGTCAACGGGCGCGGCAAGGCCCAGGTGGATGATGGCCAGTGGCTGGTGAGCGGGCCGGATTTGCCGGTGGGGAGCATGGTGGAGGTGGTGGGGGTGGACGGGACGACGTTGTTGGTGAGGGCGGTGGAGTAGGGGGCTTGCTCTGGGCGCGCGATTGCCGCGCGGGTGGGGGATGTCTTTGGCTCGGCATCCCTGCGGAAGCTGGATAAGCGCAAGGCATACTTTTGATCGTCATTCCTGCGAAAGCAGTGGTCCAGTGACTTTCGTCTTTTCCTTGGTCGCGGTCGCCAGGGTGCCGCCTGCGCGGCGGGCGTTTCGATCGTCTGCCGACGCTCGAGTCACCTCTCTTTGCTGGCCCACGCATGCGCAGGAGCGCATGCGAACGGCGAAGCCGGCCCGAAGGGCGAAGGGCAGGATGCCCGGAGTAAAGAGAAGTAACCCAGAGAAATGGCCTGAAGAGCTGGCAGCATTGCGCTGGGAAAAGCCTGAACGCTCGAGGTGACCTGCCAGGGGACAACCTCCGCCGCTACACAGCGGTGACACCATAGCGCTGCGTAACGCGCCACCGCGCTGATGACTTAAAGCGGCGCGTTTCGCGCTTTGATTCCCTCTCCCCTTCGGGGAGAGGGTTGGGGTGAGGGGACAATCTAGCCTCAGTAGTGGTTAGAACCATGGGTACTGCTACCTTCAGGAGCTATAGCAACCCATCAGCACCGCCACACCGGCTTTAAGCCCTCTTCGCTATGGCGCGTTGCGCAGCGCTATGGCCCTACCGCTGTGTAGCGGCGAAGGCGTCCCGCAGCGAGGCCCCAGAGGCCATTCTGGCTGGTATTCAATGCAATGCTACGAGCCTTGGCCTTAAAGGCCATTTTCTTTGGGTTACTTTTCTTTTGGGCCAGCAAAAGAAAAGTGACTCGGCCTCCGGCAGGAGGTCGAAACGCCCGCCGCGCAGGCGGCACCCTGGCGACCACGCCAACAAAAGCGAAAACCAATGCCCCCTTTTGCAGGCATGACGATCAAAAGCGCCCTCCGCGCTTGCCCTGCCTATGCCGGGACGAAAAGCAAAACGCCTGGCACTCCATCATCCCCAACGCTGACATCAGCCATCCAAATCAGTTCTACTAGCCCCATGCAGAATCTCCCCTACCACACGCCAACACCGCGCCCCGCGCAAACCACCCCGGCATGCACTCGATGAACCATTCCGTCGTCGTCACGCCGCTGGCTACCGCGCCGCTCAATACCCGTATCGCTTTCCTGCTGGAGCTGGCGCGTCGCCTGCATCAATACGGCACGGCGGCGCCGCGCCTGGAAGGGGCGATCGCGGGGGCGGCGCAGCGGCTTGGGCTGGTGGCGGATGTGTGGTCCAGCCCGACGGCGATCATCATTTCGTTTACCGACCTGACCCAGGGCGAGGACGAGGTGGCGCAGGTCACCCAGGTCATGCGCCTGGCGCCGGGCGATGTGAACCTGGCCCGGTTGTCCGAAGCCGATGCCATCGCCGACAAGGTGATCGCCGGGGATTTGGGGTTGCGCGAAGGGTTCCGCCTGCTGCGCGACCTCGGGCGGCCGGATACGCGGCGCGCGCAGGCGGGCGTGATCGGCAGCTATGGCCTGGCGGCGGCCAGCGTGGTGGCGCTGTTGTTGCACAGTTCGTGGCCGGACCTGATCACGGCCGCGCTGATTGGACTCATCATCGGCAGCATCACCGTGCTGTCGGCCACGCGTCCGCGGCTGGCCGTGGCCAGCGAGGCGATCAGTGCATTGGTGGCCACCACCATCGCCATCGTGGTGAGCCAGTTCGTGGTGCCGCTGGCGATCAAGTCGGTGATCCTGGCAGGGCTGATCGTGCTGATGCCCGGCATGGCGCTGACCACGGCTGTACGAGAGATCTCCAGCCAGCACCTGGTGGCCGGCGTAGCCCGCATGGGCGGCGCCATCGCCACGCTGATCAAGCTCACCTTCGGTACGGTGGCGGCCACCCAGCTCTGCCTGGCGCTGGGTATCGAGGGGCGTGACTACATCCTGCCGCCGTTGCCGTCATGGACGGATTACCCCGCGCTGCTGGTCGGTGCCTTCGCGTTTGCCATTTCGTTCCGGGCGGCGCGGCGCGACTGGCTGGTGGTGATGGCGGCGGTGGTGCTGGGTTATCTGGCCACGCGCTGGGGCGGCGCATTGGCGGGCAAGCTGCCGGCGGCGCCGTTTGGCGTTTTCCTGGGCGGCCTGACCCTCGGCAGCGTGGCCAATCTCTATGCGCGTTTCGTGCATCGGCCGGGCGCGATCGTGCGGGAGCCGGGCATTATCTTGCTGGTGCCGGGCAGCGTCGGTTTTCGCAGCGTGTCCTATCTGCTGGAACGCGATACCACGCTGGGCATGGATACCAGCATGCTGCTGATTACCCTTCTGATAGCGCTGGTGGCGGGGTTGCTATTCGGCGATTTGCTGATTGCGCCACGCCGTTCGCTGTAGATTTCCATGCGGCAAGGAAAAACGCCGGCGCAAGGCCGGCGTTTTCATGGCATGAGGTTGGGAGCGGCGATCAGATCGCCAGGTCCTTTTCCTTCTTGCCGGCCTTCAGCGCGTCGTTGAACCAGCGCGGGCGCTTGCCGCGGCCGGACCAGGTCTGCTCCGGATCGGCCGGATTGCGGTACTTCGGCGCCACCGTGCCGCCACTGCGGCGGGTCTTGACGCCACGGCCGTGACCGAAAATGTCCTCGAAGACATAACCTTCGGCCTTGATCAGTGCGTGGATCTTTTCGCGCAGCTTGACCACTTTTTCCTTGCGCAATTCGTTCTGGCGCTGCTGGGCCTTGGTAATCAGTTCATTGAGCTGATTGTGATTGAGGTTCTTGATATCAACGGCCATAGGTAACTCCCGGGAGTGAGTAATTGGCTAATTAGATGGGCGCCGTCTGCTTTTGGACAAGGCGGCCTCGATTCCTTTTTGATTCTTACTGATGTGGCCTTTAATTGCAAAGCGCAGGTTATTGCAACGCGCATGCAAAATGACAAATCAATGGATGATTACATCCGGGCATGTCGTGGCATGGCGAAATGCGTAATACATGGATCACCCATATTCCAGAGAGTTCATGAGGGCGAATACCCCGTTGCGCTGTCGGAAAATAAAAACGGCCGCGAATGCGGCCGTTTTTATTCCGCGCAAAGGCGACTTGCTCAGCCAAGCAGGGCGAACAGCTCGTCCTGGGTAATGGCACGGGCCTCGGCCTGGTCGCGGGCGCGATATTCCAGCGTGCCGGCGGCCAGGCCACGCTCGCTGATGACCACGCGGTGGGGAATGCCGATCAGCTCCATATCGGCAAACATGGCGCCCGGGCGCAGGCCGCGATCGTCCAGCACGGCCTCGATGCCGCGCTGGTTCAATTGCGCGTATAGCGCTTCGGCGGCCTGGGTAATCTCCGGCGCATGCTTGGGATTGATCACGCACACGGCGATACGCCACGGCGCCATGGCTTCCGGCCAGATCATGCCGGCGTCGTCGTGGCGCTGCTCGATGGCGGCGGCCACGATGCGGCTGACGCCGATGCCGTAGCAACCCATGGTCATCACCTGGGCCTTGCCGTTCTCGTCCAGCACGGTGGCCTTGAGCACCTCGGCGTATTTCTTGCCGAGCTGGAACACGTGGCCCACCTCGATGCCGCGCGCCATGCGCAGCGTGCCCTTGCCGTCGGGCGACGGATCGCCCTCGACCACCTTGCGGATGTCTTCGATGCGGGTGACGCGCGCATCGCGCTCCCAGTTGGCGCCGGTGTAGTGGGTGCCGTCCTGGTTGCCGCCACAGACGAAATCGGCGAGCACGGCGGCGCTGCGGTCGACGATGACCGGCACCGACGCGGGCAGGCCGACCGGGCCGAGGAAGCCCGGGCGCGTGCCGGTGAGGGCAAGGATCTCTTCCTCGCTGGCCAGCTCGGATTCGCCGGGCAGTTCGGCCAGCTTGCCGGCCTTGACCTCGTTGACCTCATGGTCGCCGCGTACGCACAGGGCCACCAGGCCATCGGTGCCGCGCACCAGGATGGTCTTGATGCATTGCTGCGGCGACACCTTGAGGAAGGCGGCCACGTCGTCGATGGTCTTCTGCGTGGGCGTGTCCACCCGCTGCAGCGGGGCGGCGGGGGCGGGGCGCTCGGTGGCAGGGGCCAGCGCCTCGGCCTTCTCGATGTTGGCGGCGTAGTCGGAGCCGTCGGAGAACACGATGGCGTCCTCGCCCGAGTCGGCCAGCACCTGGAATTCATGGCTGGCGTTGCCGCCGATGGCGCCGGTGTCCGCCTGCACGGCACGGAACTTCAGGCCCAGGCGGGTGAAGATGCGCGAGTAGGCCTGGTACATCGCCTCATAGGTTTCCGCCAGCGATTCCTGGGTGAGATGGAAGGAGTAGGCGTCCTTCATCAGGAACTCGCGCGCGCGCATCACGCCGAAGCGCGGGCGGATCTCGTCGCGGAACTTGGTCTGGATCTGGTAGAAGTTGACCGGCAGCTGCTTGTAGCTCTTGAGCTCGTTGCGCGCGAAGTCGGTGACCACTTCCTCGGCGGTGGGGGCGTAGCAGAATTCCTGCTCCTTGCGATCCTTGATCTTCAGCAGCTGTCCGCCGAATTTCTCCCAACGGCCGGTTTCCTCCCACAGCTCCCGCGGCTGCATGGTCGGCATCAGCATTTCGATGGCGCCGGCGCGGTTCATTTCCTCGCGCACGATGGCTTCCACCTTGCGCAGCACGCGCAGGCCCAGCGGCGACCAGTTGTAGAGGCCCGAGGCGAGCTTGCGGATCATGCCGGCGCGAACCATCAGCTGGTGGCTGGCGATTTCGGCGTCGGCGGGGACTTCCTTGACGGTGGCCAGGTGGAATTGGCTAAGGCGCATGCGGGCGGATCCGGCGGAGAAAGAGGCCGATTATAGCGATCCGCGGTGCCGACTCCGACGCCTGGTGGGCCGATTTGCCGTGCGGAGCGGCTTAGCCGCCCGCGCAGAACTGCTGGTATTGGGTTTCGGCGGCGGCCTGCTGCTGCTTGCGCTGGTCGGCGTCGATGACCTTTTGCTGGCCGTCCTGCTCCATCACCACCGGGCCGTCGCTCTTGAGCGTGTCGATATTGCTCTTGACCGCGCTGCAGAATTCGGCGCGGTTCTGCGGGGTATTGGCCACCGGCTTGTTGCCCTGGGCCGGTTTGGCGGAGGCGTCGCTGGCCGCGCTGTTCGACTCCGGCGCCGGCGCGGCCAGTGGCTCCACCGTGCCGGTGGTGGTCACCTTGCTGTACTTGGTGCCCTGCGCGGGCGGTGCGTCGGAGTAGTGCACCGTGCCGTTGGCGTCGGTCCACTTGTAGGCCTGGGCGGCAGCCAGGGGCGCGACGAGCAGTAACGCGGTGGCAGTCAGCAGGCGGCGCATGGTGTTCTCCGGGGCTTGAGACAAGGTGCGCAGCATCCTTACACCCCCTCCGCCCGGACTCAAGCGGCGGATGGTTTACACTGCGCGTATTCCGTCACGGATTGATTCATGAGCGACAGTACGCCAGTCCGCCCCCCTCGTCACCGGGGCATCTACCTGCTGCCGAACCTGTTCACCACCGGCGCGATGTTTGCCGGCTTCTACGCCATCGTGATCAGCATCGGCGGCGATTACAGCTCGGCCGCCATTGCCGTGTTCGTGGCCGCACTGCTGGACGGCATGGACGGTCGCGTGGCCCGGCTGACGGGTACCCAGACCGAGTTCGGCGTGCAGTACGACTCGTTGTCGGATCTGGTGAGTTTCGGCCTGGCGCCGGCGCTGGTGATGTACAACTGGTCGTTGTCGACGCTGCGCGATTTCGGCCCCACCTGGGGCAAGATCGGCTGGGCCGCCGCCTTTATCTATGCCGCCTGCGCGGCGCTGCGCCTGGCCCGCTTCAACACCCAGGTGGGGGTGATCGACAAGCGCTATTTCCAGGGGCTGGCCAGCCCGGCGGCGGCAGCGGTGTGCATGTCCTTCGTGTGGAGCATGGACAAGTTCGGCATCCTCGGCGAGGAGGTGTGCTTCATCACGCCGGTGATGGCCGTGGTGGTGGGCCTGCTGATGGTCAGCCGTTTCCGCTACTACAGCTTCAAGTCGTTGCCGATGGCCGACGGGCGCGTGCCGTTCCTGTGGATCATCGTCGGCGTGCTGGTGCTGGTACCGTTCTTCATCGACCCGCCGCGCGTGCTGTTCGTGGTGTTCACGCTATACCTGCTGTCCGGGCCGGTGATGACCCTGTGGGGCCGCGCCACCCGTCGCCGTCGCCGCGGGGTGGCCTGACATGGCCACGCTGGCGCATGCCTCCACGGCGCATCGTGAGCGCGTATTGCGCGTGCTTGGCGTCACGCCGTGGGTGCGTCGCGTATCGTCCCAGCCGGTGGCTTTCGATGAGCCTGCCCCGGCAGCACCGTCGCCTGGCGCGCCCGGTGACTGCGTCGTGGTGCTGCCCGCCGGTTGTTCTTCGCGCGAACTGGATCTGGTCGGCCGCGCCTTGACGTCCTTCGGCCCGGTGCTGGCCCGTGCGCCGCGCATCGAGGTGAGCAACGGCCAGTTGCCCGCCGCGCCGGAAGCCCGGGCCTACCTGGTGTTTGGCGAGGCCCAGGCGCATGCGTTGGGCCGCGAACTGCCTGCCGCGGCCTTGAGCCGTGCGCACATCGTGCTGGCCGACGAACCCGCCGGGGTGCTCGCCTCGGCCGCCGGCAAGCGCCGGTTGTGGAATGCCTTGCGCAGCCTGCGTCGCGCGCTGGCCGGCCCGGCGGAGTGAGTCGCGCATGGTTGCCGTCGCCCGCCCCCGTGCCGAGATCCGCGCCATGCGGCGCGACGACCTTCCCCTGGTCGCGCAGATGGAAGCGGTCTCCTACGACTTTCCCTGGACCCAGGGCATCTTCGGCGACTGCCTGAAGGCCGGCCACCCGTGCTGGGTGATGTGGGTGGAGGGCGTCATGGCCGGCTACGGCGTGCTTTCCGTGGCCGCCGGTGAAGCGCATGTGCTCAATATCTGCGTGGGGCCCGATCATCGTGGGCTGGGGCTGGGGCGCCTACTGATGCGCCGCCTGCTGGATATCGCCCGCTGGAATGGCGCCACCCGCGTCTTCCTGGAAGTACGCCCATCCAATCCGGTGGCGCAAAGCCTGTATCGCTCGATGGGCTTCGAGGAGATCGGCCGCCGGCCGAAGTACTACCCGGCCAAGGATGGCCGCGAGGACGCCATGGTGATGGCGCTGGATCTGCTGCCCGCCGCGTAAGGCTTTTTGCAGGAGCGCACCCTGTGCGCTCCTGCAGGTACCGGGCCGGGTTATCCCAGCTTCTGCGCCTGCTCGCGCAGGGCGTTGAGCTGGGTGCCCCAGTCGGCGATGCGCTGGCGCTCCTGCGCCACCACCTCGGCCGGCGCATTGGCCACGAAGTTGGCGTTGCCCAGCTTGCCTTCGCACTTCTTGATCTCGCCCTCGATGCGGGCGATTTCCTTGCCCAGGCGCGCCTTCTCGGCACCCAGGTCGATCAGGCCGGCCAGCGGAATCAGCACGCGCATCGAACCCACCACGGCGGCCGCCGCGGCGGGCTCGTCGGCACCCGAGGCGATCCACTGCGGTGCGTCGACGCGGGCGAGGAAGCTGATCTGCGCGGCGAACTTGGCGGCGCGCGCGCGATCGCTGGCGTCGCCGTCGGCGAGCAGCAGCGGGATGGTCTTGCCCGGCGCGATGTTCATTTCCGCGCGGATGCGGCGGATCCCGCTCAGCACGTTCTTGAACCACTCGACCTCGGCGGTGGCGGCATCGTCGGCCGTGATCTCGTCGGCGCGCGGCCACGGCCGCTGCATCAGGCCTGCTTCGGCAAGGCCCAGCTTCGGCGCGACCGACTGCCAGATTTCCTCGCTGATGAACGGCACGATGGGGTGCAGCGCGCGCAGCACGGTTTCCAGCACCACCACCAGCGTGTGGCGGGTGGATGCGGCGGCGAGCGCGTCGTCGCCATTCAGGGCGGGCTTGGACAGCTCCAGGAACCAGTCGCAGAACTCGTTCCAGGTGAACTCGTACAGCTCCTGCGCGAGCAGGTCGAAGCGGTAGCTGGTGAAGTGCTGCTCCACATCGGCCAGCGTTTGCTTGAGGCGGGTGAGAATCCAGCGCTCGGCCTCGGTGACCGGCGCGGCGGCGGGTGCCGGCAACTCGCCCTCGGGCAGGTTCATCAGCACGAAGCGCGCGGCGTTCCACAGCTTGTTGCAGAACGCCTTGTAGCCTTCGGCGCGCTTGATGTCGAAGTTGATGGTGCGGCTGTAGCTGGCCAGCGCGACGAAGGTGAAGCGCAGCGCGTCGGTGCCGATGGCGGGAATGCCGGCCGGGTAGTCCTTGCGGATGCGCTTTTCCACTTTCTCGCGCACCTGCGGAATCAGCAGCGACTTGGTGGACTTTGCCACCAGCGGCTCCAGCTCGATGCCGTCGATCAGGTCCAGCGGGTCCAGCGTGTTGCCCTTGGACTTGGACATCTTCTGGCCTTCCGCATCACGCACGATGGCGTTGATGTAGACCTCGCGGAACGGCACGCGCCCGGTGAAGTACTTGGTCGCCATCACCATGCGCGCGACCCAGAAGAAGATGATGTCGAAGCCGGTGACCAGCACCGCGCTGGGCAGGAAGATCTGGTCGTGCTGCCAGTCGGCCACGATGTCGCCGTGCTCGTTCTTCACCGGGCCATCGGCCGGCCAGCCCAGGGTGGAGAACGGCCACAGCGCGGAGCTGAACCAGGTGTCCAGCACGTCGTCGTCCTGGCGCAGCGCGCCGACCGGGGCGACGGTGGCGTGCGCACGCGCATCGGCCTCGTCCTCGCCCACGAAGATGTTGCCGGCCTCGTCGTACCACGCCGGGATGCGATGGCCCCACCACAGCTGGCGACTGATGCACCAGTCCTGGATGTTTTCCAGCCATTGCGTGTAGGTGGTGCTCCAGTTCTCCGGCACGAACTTGATGTCGCCGCCGCGCACGGCCTCCAGCGCCGGTTCGGTGATGGCCTTGCGGCCGCCTGGACGTCCATCCGCCAGCACGTCGCTGGTGAGGTCGAGGAACCACTGGTCGGTGAGCATCGGCTCGACCACCGCGTCGGAGCGCTGGCTCACCGGCACCTGCAGCTTGTGCGGCTTGGTCTCGACCAGCAGGCCTGCGGCTTCCAGGTCGGCCAGCACGCGCTTGCGCGCCTCGAAGCGATCAAGGCCCTGGTATCTGGCCGGTGCGTTCTCGTTGACCTTGGCGTCGAGCGTGAAGATGTTGATCGGCGCCAGGCCATGGCGCTGGCCGATGGCGTAGTCGTTGAAGTCGTGCGCCGGGGTGATCTTCACCGCGCCGGTGCCGAACTCGCGCTCCACGTAGTCGTCGCCGATCACCGGGATCTGGCGATCACTCAGCGGCAGCGCCAGCGTCTTGCCGATCAGGTGCGCGTAGCGCTCGTCTTCCGGATGCACGGCCACGGCCACGTCGCCCAGCATGGTTTCCGGACGCGTGGTGGCCACCACGATGCTTTCGCCGCTGCCGGTGACCGGGTAGCGGATCGACCACATATGGCCATCGCGCTCGACGTTGTTCACTTCCAGGTCGGACACGGCCGTGCCCAGCGCCGGGTCCCAGTTCACCAGGCGGTTGCCGCGATAGATCAGGCCGGCGCGGAACCAGTCCACGAACACCTTGCGCACGGCGGCCGACAGGCCCGGGTCCATGGTGAAGCGCTCGCGCGACCAGTCGGCGGCGACGCCCAGGCGGCGCATCTGGTGGGTGATGGTGGAGCCCGATTCCTCCTTCCACTGCCACACGCGCTCGATGAACGCCTCGCGGCCCAGGTCATGGCGCGTCTTGTGTTCCACCGCCAGCTGGTTTTCCACGATCTTCTGCGTGGCGATGCCCGCATGGTCGGTGCCCACCTGCCACAGCGTGTTCATGCCGCGCATGCGCTGGTAGCGGATCAGCATGTCCATCACGGTCTGCTGGAACGCATGGCCCATGTGCAGCGTGCCGGTGACGTTCGGCGGGGGCAGCAGGATGCAGTACGGCTCGCCATGACCGGAGGGCTTGAAGTCGCCGCTGGCTTCCCAGCGGGCATACCACTTCGACTCGATCTGGCTGGGCTCGAAACTCTTGTCCATCGGGGGCTCGCGATTGCGCGCCGGGGCCGGCGCGTGGGGATTGACGTCAAAGGGCCAATTGTACGGGCGGGGGGGCTGGGGTGCCATTTCCGTCCATACCATCCATCACCCGTCATTCCCGCTTTCGCGGGAATGACGGCGCCGGGGGCGGGGATTATTGGCCGCGCAGCTGGCGGCCGTAGGCGTGCACCTCGTCCACCAGCACCTTCACGTGCCCGGGGTCGACTTCCGGGGTGATGCCGTGGCCCAGGTTGAACACATGGCCTGGGTGGTTGCCGTAGCTGTCCAGCACGCGGCGCGCCTCGCGGCGGATCACCTCGGGGTTGGCGCGCAGCACGGCCGGGTCCAGGTTGCCTTGCAGGGCCACGCGGCCGGCAACGGCCTGGCGGGCGTCGGCCAGGTCGATGGTCCAGTCCACGCCCAGGCCGGCGCAGCCGGTGTCGGCCATGCTGGCCAGGTGCTGGCCGGCGCCCTTGGAGAACAGGATCACCGGCAGCTCGCGGCTGTGCGGGCTGGCTTTCAGCGCATCGACCACCTGGGCCAGGTAGCGCAGCGAGAACTCGCGGAACGGGGCCGGCCCGAGCAGGCCGCCCCAGGTGTCGAACACCATCAGCGCCTGTGCGCCGGCGGCGGCCTGGGCGATCAGGTAGGCCGCCACGGACTGCGCGAGGGTGTCCAGCAGCTGGTGGGCGAGGGCGGGGTCGTTCCAGCACATCGCCTTGAGGCGGGCGAAATCGCGCGAGCCCTGGCCTTCGACCATGTAGCAGGCCAGCGTCCACGGGCTGCCGGAGAAACCGATCAGCGGCACGCGGCCGTGCAACTCCTGGCGGATCAGCCGCACCGCGTCCATCACGTAGCGCAGTTCGCCTTCCATATCGGGCACGCCGAGCCGGTCGATATCGGCCTTGGTGTGCAGCGGGTGGGCAAACTGCGGCCCCTCGCCCTGGGCAAAGGTAAGCCCCAGGCCCATCGCGTCGGGAATGGTGAGGATGTCGGAGAACAGGATGGCCGCATCCAGCTCGAAGCGCTCCAGCGGCTGCAGGGTCACCTCGCAGGCCAGTTCCGGGTTCTGCGCCAGCGCCATGAAGCTGCCGGCGCGCGCGCGGGTGGCGCGGTACTCGGGCAGGTAACGGCCGGCCTGGCGCATGACCCAGATGGGCGTGGTGTCGGTGGCCTCGCGGCGCAGGGCGCGCAGGAAGCGGTCGTTCTTCAACACATCGGTCATTTCAGGATCCGTAGGGGCCGTCCTGGCCCTGGCTGAACATCACACGGAAGCCGCGCTTGAGTTGCGCGTCGCGTGCCTTTTCGAAGGCGGCGAGCGCGTCGTCGCGCTCCAGGAACTGCTCGCGCTTGAGCGTGGCCTTGCCGCCCTGCACGCCCGATTCGCGGTACAGCGTCCACCCGCCCAGCAGATCCTGCTCCAGCACGATCTGGACGTAGCGTGGCGCTTCGGCGGTTGCGGTCACGGCTTGCAGATAAAGGCGCATGGAGTCCGATTCGAAGGCGGGGGTGGAAACGGCGAAGATTCACATTCTAGAAGGCCGGGAGCCTGTGGGCGAGCGCGACGGCGTCGCAGCCTCGCATCCTGACCGCCAGGCGATGGCCGCACCCATCAGGCCCGCAGCCGTCAGCAGGCCTGCAAAGATGACGTGCTCGCTGTGGCGTTCAAGCGCCTTGCCCCGCGGATAGCGGCCCAAGGTCGGCAGCAGGGGCGCTCCGCGGCCCAACTTCGGTCAGAAGTTCGTACACCACGCGGGCAACCACGCCCAGCGCATGAATGATCAGCGCTCCCATGGTGCGGCCGCGATCTCGAAGGGTCCGTGCTGCTTCGATCAAGCAAAAGGTTGTGCGATGACGCGTCGATGATCCGCGCACCCGCGACGCGGCACCTCAGGATTCACGGCAAGGTCACCGGCGCCGTCTCAGGAACTTCGTGCGCTTCCAGCAGGCGGAACTGCCCATGTTCGAAGACGTAACGGTAGATGCCGTGGCCGTGCTCGTTGCGGCTGCCGGCCACGACCAGCAGCGCGCTGTCGATGCGGTAATCCAACGGCATGATCTCGGTGTCGAACGACGCATCCTCCGGCCCCCAGCTGACGGTGAACGGGAGCCAGTGCACCTCGCCGGTGCGCGCATCCAGGGCGAAGATCTGCAGGCAGCTACTGCCGCAGCCAAACGCGGAGAGGATGTGGTGCCCGGCGAAATTGACCTTCTCGCTGGAAGCCGCCGTGCGGATCATCGTCCGATAACGCTTGTCCTGCGCAGAACGAAGCGCCGGTGTTGCCGTGGGCCCGTGGTACAGCGGTTGAGCGGGGTAATCGCCGAAGCCCTGCGTCGCCGCCAGGGCCACGCCGAAGTGGCATGCCATCAGCAGGCCAAGCCACGTGCAGGCGGCCCGGCGCATTACGGCGTACCCCGCAGAGTCACCGGCAGTTGTCGCGAAGCACGGCGAGCACGGCGGCTTCATCCACGCCACCGACGATCTCCGCGCGACCGACGCCGCGCCAGAGAATCAGCCGCAGCGTGCCGGCGAGGTTTTTCTTGTCCAGCCGCATCAGCGCGAGCAACTGCTCCGCATCCATGCCGGGGGGAATGGTCGTGGGCAGGCCCACGGCATCGAGCAGGCGATGCAGCCGTGCGGTATCCGCCGCGGCGCTCATGCCCAGACGTTCGGATAACTGCGCCGCCAGCAGCATGCCCACCGCCACGCCTTCGCCATGCAACAGCACCTTGTACTTGCCGGCTGTTTCCAGCGCGTGGCCGAAGGTGTGGCCCAGGTTGAGCAGGGCACGCTCGCCCTGTTCGGTTTCGTCGCGCGCCACCACGCCGGCCTTGTATTGCACCTTGCGCGCGACGGCTTCGATCAGCGGCGCCGTGTCGCGTGCATTCAGCGCAGCGGCATTCGCTTCCAGCCAGGCGAAGAAGTCGGGATCGCCGATGGCGGCGCCCTTCACCACTTCGGCGAGGCCGGCACGGTATTCGCGCTCGGGCAAGGTGGTCAGCGTGTCGATATCGGCGATCACCGCGCGCGGCTGGTGGAATGCGCCCACCAGGTTCTTGCCGGCGGGCAGGTTCACACCCGTCTTGCCGCCGACCGAGGAATCGACCATTGCCAGCAGCGTGGTCGGCATCTGGATGAAGTCGATGCCGCGCATCCAGCAGGCCGCGCTGAAGCCGGCCAGGTCGCCCACCACGCCGCCGCCCAGGGCGATCACGCAGGCGTCGCGGGTGGCGCCGAGCTGGGCCAGTGCCTCCAGCGCGCGGCCGACGTTGGCGAAGGTCTTGTGCGCCTCGCCGTCGTCGAGCAGGAACGACGACCAATGCAGCCCGTCCAGCCCTTCGGCCACGCGTTGCAGGTAAAGCGGCGCCACGGTGGTGTTGCTGATCACCAGCGCGTGGCGTCCGCGCAGGGCGGCGCGCCAGCGTGCGTGGTCGCTCAGCAGGCCGGGGCCGATCCATACCGGATAGCTGCGCGCGCCCAGGGCGACGTCGATGGTGTGCAGACGGGAGTCGGAAGTCGTGGTCATGCGGCGTGCTGGCGCTGCCAGTGTTGGTCGATCAGGAGAATGCTGCGATCGCTCGCCGCGTGGACATGTTCGTGGACGCCCGGAATCACCAGGTCGGCGATCTCGCGATAGAACGGCGTGCGTCGCTCGGCCATGGCGGTCAGGCGTTCCGCGCGATCGGTGCCGGCCAGCAGGGGGCGCTGCCGGTCATGCGCCAGGCGTTCCAGCTGCTGCTCCAGCGTGGCCTGCAGCCACAGCACATAGCCGCGCTCGGTGAGCAGGCGGCGGTTGGCCGGATCGAGCACCGCGCCCGCGCCGGTGGCCAGCACCACACCGCGGCGACGGCTGCATTCGTCCAGCAGCTGGCTCTCGCGCAGGCGGAAGCCGGCCTCGCCCTCGATCTCGAACACCGTGCTCACCGGCACGCCGCACTGATGCTCGATCTCCTGGTCGAGATCGACGAAGCTCAGCCCATAATGCTCGGCAAGCCGACGTCCGATGGACGTCTTGCCGGCGCCGGTCGGGCCGACGATGAACAGGTTGCACGATGGATTCATGGGCAAATGCTAACAGGCGCGCCAGCGCATGGCAGGTCGCGATGACGGGGTGGCGGGTTTGAAGGGGCGCGTGCTGATCGCCGGCTGCGGCGATGTCGGCCTGCGCGTGGCGCAGCGGTTGCAGGCCCGGGGCGATCAGGTATGGGCGTTGCGGCGTACCGCCGCGGCTGCCGATGGCGGTGGCATCCGCTGGCTGCAGGGCGACCTCACGCAGCCGGACACGCTGCGCGGCTTGCCCCATGGCATCACCCGCGTGGTTTATCTGCCCACGCCGGACGCACGCGATGCGGCGGCCTATCGTGCGGTTTTCGTCGATGGCCTGGGTCATCTGCTCGACGCGCTCGATGGCCGCGCACTTGAGCGTGTGCTGCTGGTCTCGTCCAGTGCGGTCTATGGCGAGCACGGCGGCGCATGGGTGGATGAAGACACGCCGCCGGAACCGCCAGGGTTCAACGGCGCCGTGCTGCTGGAGGCCGAGCGCTGGCTGGCGTCGCAGGGGGTATCTTCGGTGGTGCTGCGCCTGGCCGGCCTGTATGGCCCCGGCCGGCTCCAGCTGATCGAGCGCCTGCGCAAGGGCGACGCACGCGTGCCGCGCGGCGCGCCGCACTGGGCCAACCGCATCCATGTCGATGATGCCGCCGCGGCCATCGTGCATCTGTTGTCATTACCCGATCCCGCGCCGCTCTACCTGGGCGCGGACGACACGCCGTTGCCGCTCGATGTGCTTTACGACTATCTGGCGTCGCTGCTTGGGGCCCCGCTGCCTGCCGATGGTCCGTCGCCGCCAGGCATCGGCAGCAAGCGGCTGAGCAATGCCCGCCTGCGCGCCAGTGGTTTCGTGCCGCAATGGCCCGATGCGCGGGAAGGTTATGCGGCGCTGTTGCAAGGTGTTACGGCGATGAAACAGTTTTAGCCGCGAGGTCGGCCCTGGCCCGGGCGACGGGCCGCAACGAAATCGTCCCAGTCACGGAGAACGCCCATGTCCAATCACATCTCGCTCCACATGGTCAGCACCGGCAACGAGTTGCCGGGCTATCGCATCGTCCGCCCGATGGGCATCGTGCGCGGCATCACGGTGCGTTCGCGCAGCGTGATCGGCAACCTCGGCGCGGCGCTGCAGACGCTGGTCGGCGGCAATATCTCGATCTACACCGAGCTGTGCGAGCACGCCCGCGAAGAGGCCTTCGAGCTGATGCTGCAGCACGCGGCGGAGCGCGGCGCCCATGCCGTGATCGCGATGCGCTACGACACCAACGACGTGGCCGAGGGCGTTACCGAAGTGCTGGCCTACGGCACGGCCGTGATGGTGGAGCCGCAGGCCTGATGCTCAGCTATGGTGAAGCGCGATGACGTGACGGTTGTCGTCGTACTCCACCATGGTATCGGCCTGTGCCGGCAGGGTAGCCAGGGCATGGCGGCTCAGGCGTTCGAAGTGGGCGAGGAAGCGCGTCATGGCCTCGGCCTCCATTGCCAGCGGGGCGTGGCGCGCCAGCAGGGCTTCCTCCTGCTCGCTGCGCCAGCGGCGCACGATCTCCCAGTTGGGTGCCTGCAGCACGATCAGTGCATCGAGCTTGCGCCATAGCGGCTGGTAGCCGCGCAGCTGCTTGTTGACCCAGTGGCGCCAGGTGCCGTCCGGATCTTCCTCGCGCTCCAGGGCGTTGACGGGTTTTTCCTCTGCGGCCTGGGTCTGCGGACGGATGCCCAGGGCCCAGCCCTCCAGGATCACCAGCCGGGGCGGCCGGGTGACCCGCGGCCAGCGCGACGGCGCCATGCGGGTATCGCGACCCTTGTCGAAGCGTGGGTAGCTCACCGGCAGCTTGTCCGATGCCTGCGGCAGCGCGGCCAGCACCGACATCAACAGTTCGATCTCGTGCGTGCCGGGCACGCCGCGGGTGCGCAACAACGGGTGCACCTGTTGGGCCAGGGCCTCGCGTTCGCTGCGCGAGTAGTAGAAGTCGTCCAGCGAGAGCGCCTCGGTGGGCCAGCCACGCTGTTCGGCCTGGGTCTTCATTTCCCGGGCGAGGGTGCTCTTGCCGCTGCCCTGCAGGCCGGAAAGGCCCAGCAGGTATGGCCGCCGGGCGCGGGCTATGCGGCCGGCATACTGGTCCAGCAGGTGGCCCGCCAGGGTCGAATTCTGCGTGCTAGCATCTGGTGACATGCCGGCCATGATGGCGCGCGGCGGCCACGATTCAAGACCCCATGCTGAAATCAGAGATTCTTGACACCTTCCTGCAACTTTTGAACGAGGCCGGGGCGGAGGGCGATCCCGAGCCCACGGCGATGAACCTGGCCACGGTGGATGCGGCCGGCCGCGTGAGTTCGCGCATCGTGCTGCTCAAGGGCGTCGACGAGCGCGGCTTCCGTTTCTATACCAATTACGAGAGCGACAAGGGCGCCCAGCTCGAAGCGCATGCCCAGGTGGCCTTGTGCTTCCACTGGAAGCAACTGCGTCAAGCGGTGCAGGTGCGTGTGGAAGGCGTGGCCCGCAAGCTGCTGGCGGAAGAGTCGGACGCGTACTTCGCTTCCCGCCCGCGTGCCAGCCAGCTGGGTGCCTGGGCTTCGCTGCAATCGCAGACGCTGCCTGATCGCGATACCTTCGAACAGCGCTTTGCACGTTACGAACACGAGTTCGAAGGCCGCGATGTGCCGCGTCCGCCCCACTGGGGTGGTTACGTGGTGGAGCCGGACATGGTGGAGTTCTGGTATGGCGCCGAGTTCCGCCTGCACGAACGCGTGCGCTGGAGCCGCCATGGCCAGACCTGGACCAGCCGCCTGCTTTATCCCTGAGAGCCAAGCCCACGCCACTCAAGAGGCACCAAGCATGCGCGCAGCGCCCGCCGATCACGTTGCCCAGCATGGTTTCGTCGTGCATACGCGCGGCCGCGGCTTCACCGAGATCACCGACCAGGTGGGCGAGGTGGTGGCCGCCAGCGGCGTGCAGACCGGCATCGCCAACGTCTTCAGCCTGCACACCAGTTGCTCGCTGCTGATCAGCGAAAATGCCGACCCGACCGTGCGCGATGATCTTGAGCGCTGGCTTGCCCGTGCCGTGCCCGATGGCGATGCCATCTTCCGCCACGACCAGGAAGGCCCGGACGACATGCCGGCGCACGTGCGCGCCATCCTCACCGGCGTGAGCCTGGTGGTGCCGGTGCATGCGGGGCGCCTGCAGCTGGGCACCTGGCAAGGCATGTATCTATGGGAGCACCGGCTTGATCCGCACCAGCGCAAGATCACGGTGACCGTGCTGGGACATTGAACGCGTGACCGAACATCGCAGCCCCGCCGATCATTACCCGCAACGCATCGTCTGCCTGACCGAAGAGCCGACCGAGGTGCTTTATGCCCTCGGCGAGGAGCACCGCATCGTCGGCATTTCCGGCTTCACCGTGCGTCCCGCGCGGGCGCGCAAGGAGAAGCCGAAGGTCTCGGCATTCACCAGCGCCAAGATCGACGAGATATTGAAACTGCAGCCGGATTTCGTGATCGGTTTTTCCGACATCCAGGCCGATATCGCACGCGAGCTGATCAAGGCGGGGGTGGAAGTGTGGATCAGCAATCATCGCAGCGTGGACGGCATCCTGGCCTATATCCGTCGCCTCGGCGCGATGGTGGGCGCGTCGGTCAAAGCCGAAGCCTATGCGCGACAGGCCGAGCGGCACATCGCCCAGGTGCAGGCCGCCGCGGCGCAGTTCAAGCGGCGCCCCAGGGTGTATTTCGAGGAATGGGACGAGCCGCTGATCACCGGCATCCGCTGGGTGGCCGAACTGGTGCGCATCGCCGGTGGCGATGACGTGTTCCCGCAGATGGCGGGCGAATCGCTGGCCCGGCAGCGCATCCTGGCCGATCCCCACGAGGTGGTGGCGCAGGCGCCGGACATCATCTTCGGTTCGTGGTGCGGCAAGCGCTTCCGTCCCGAGCGCGTGGCCGCACGGCCCGGTTGGGAAGCGATGCCGGCGGTGCGTCATGGCGACCTCTACGAGATCAAGTCACCGATCATCCTGCAACCGGGGCCGGCGGCATTGCTGGATGGGCTTGAGGCGATGCACCAGGTGATCGCGCAGTGGGTGGCACGACAGGACGGCTAGATTCTCTTCCGCTCCTCTCGATCCGCCCCCAAAACTCGTCATTCCCGCCTTCGCGGGAATGACGAGCAAGACGGCGAGGAGCATGGATGAATTACCAGATCTTCACCCGCTGTGCTTCCGGCCGCCACATCGCCTGTCCGGGCTTCACGTCAAACGCCTCGTAGAACGCCGGCATATTCGACAGCGGCCCGTTGACGCGCCACTTGGCCGGGGCATGCACGTCGCTGAGCAAGGCCTGGCGCAGCAGGTCCTCGCGCTCTTCCGACAGCCATGACAGCGCGTAGCCCAGGAAGAAGCGCTGCAGCGGCGTATAGCCGGCGATCTTCTCGCCCTTCTGGTATTGCTCGGTTTTCTTGAAGGCGTCCAGGCCGATCAGCAGGCCGCCGAAATCGGCGATGTTCTCGCCCAGGCTGGCCTCGCCGTTGATGTGCAGGCCCGGCAGCGGTTCATACGCGTTGAACTGCTTCACCATCAGTGCGGCGCGCTGGTTGAAACGGGCGGCGTCCTGCTTGGTCCACCAGTCCTTGAGGTTGCCGGCGGCGTCGAACTGGCGGCCCTGGTCGTCGAAGCCATGGGTGATCTCATGGCCGATGGTGGAGGCGGCCACATAGCCATACACCACCGCGTCGTCGATCTCGTTGTCGGCGAAGCCGGGGATGATGAACTGCGCGGCCGGCAGCACGATCTCGTTGTTGGACGGGTTGTAGTAGGCGTTGTAGGTCTGCGGGGTCATGTCCCACTCGCTACGGTCCACCGGCTTGCCGAACTTCGACAGCATGTCGTTGAACTGCCAGCGTTGCGCATTCATCATGTTCTGCGCATACGAGACGCGACCGATGCTGAGCGCGGAGTAGTCCTTCCACTTGTCCGGGTAGCCCACCTTCTTGGTGACCGCGGCGAGTTTCTCGTGCGCCTTGGTCTTGGTGGCGGCGCTCATCCAGTCGAGCTTGTCGATGCGCTCGCCGTAAGCGGTACGGATGGCCTCGACCATCGCGTTGTAACGCTGCTTGCTGCTGTCGGGGAAATAGTCCTTGACGTAGATGCGGCCCAGGATCATGCCCAGCGCCATGTTCTCGGCGTTGAGCGAGCGCTTCCAGCGCGGCTTCTGCTCGGACTGGCCGGACAGCACGCGGCGGAAGAAATCGAAGTGCTCGTTGTCGATGTCCTGGCTCAGGTAGCTGGCATAGGCATCGGCCAGGTGCACGCGCAGGTAGTCGCGCAGCACCGGCACCGGCGTCCTGGCGAGCAGCGCCTGCAGGCCGCTGAAGAATTCCGGCTGGCCCACGATCAGCGTGGTCGGCGCGAGCTTCCAGCTGTGCAGGCGATCATTCCAGGCGATGGCCGGGGTGTACTTTCCGGTCAGCTCGGCGGGCGCCATCTTGTGGTAGTTCTTCTCCGGGTCGCGCAGGTCCGCCAGCGGGCGCGACACCTTGGCCAGCGCGGTCTCGAACGCCATCACCTGGGTGGCGCTGGCGCGTGCGGCAGCATCGTCGGCGCCCAGCAGCTTGAACATGCGGTGCAGGTGCTCGACATAGGCGGCACGCGCCTTGGCCACACCCTGCTCGGTGTTGAAGTAGTAATCGCGCTCCGGCAGGCCCAGGCCGCCCTGGCCCAGGTGCACGGCCATCACGTCGCTCTGCTTCTCGTCCTGCGATACGCCGAAGTCGAAGAACACGTCCACGCCCAGCGGCTGCAGTGCAAAGCCTTCGTCCAATGCGGAGTCCAGGTCATGCACGGCGTCGATGCGCGCCAGTTCGTCCTTCAGCGGCGCCAGCCCCAGCCGGTCGGCCAGGGCCTGGTCCATGGCGATGGTCCAGAAGTCGCCCACCTTCTGCTCGTCACTGCCGGTGGCCGCATTCTTGGTGGCTGCGGCGCCTTCGCTGATCTTGCGCAGCTTGGTGTACAGGTCTTCCTGCACCAGTTGGCCGATACCCCATTGGGCTTCCTGGGCCGGAATCGGGTTGGCCTTCAGCCAGGCACCATTGGCATAGCTGAAAAAATCATCGCCCGGCTTGACCGAAGTGTCGATATGAGCAGCGACCACGTCGGGCTTGGCCGTGGCTGGCGTGGCGTCGGCCGCCCAGCTGCAGGAGATGCCGGCGGCAGCGATGCCGAGGGCCAACAGGCACGCGCGGAACGGATGGAACGTCGAAGTCATGAATGGGCTTCCATGCAGGGAAGGGAAGAAGTGGAACCGCACCGGTCGGCCGGCGCGATAAAGGGAAACGCTCAGAGGCCGAGGGCCAGCCGCGCGCCCAGGTCGGCCAGCGGCGACACCAGCAGCAGGCGGGCCAGGATCAGCACGATCATCACCGCCCAGGGCGCGAAATCCAGGCCGCCGGCCACCAGCCTGCCGCGCAGTGGGCGCAGCAGCGGGTCGACCAGGCTGCCGGCCAGCCGGTACACCGGATGGTAGGTATCCACCTGGAACAGGCTCATCAACGACCAGATGAAGATCAGCACCACGTAGAACATGGCGATGAAGTCGAGCGTGTCGGCGATCGACAGCACCAGCAGCCCCAGCACGTGGGGGAAGATGCCCAGCAGGGCAAACAGCGCCACGCGCTTGAGCAGCATGATCAGCCACACCAGCAGCAGGGCAGAGACGTTGACGCGGCGCCAGTTGGGAATGAGCCGCCGGATCGGCGCCAGGATCGGGTTGGTGGTGCGGTAGACGAACTGGCTCAGTGGATTGTGGAAGTCGGCGCGGCTGGCCTCGGCCAGCAGGCGCAGCACGAATAGCGCGGCGGCCGCGCCAAAGGCCAGTTCGAGCAAAAAGGACAGGGCGTTGACCAGGTAGCTCACGGGGTATCGTCCAAGGCGGTGGCCAGCTCGCCGCCCCGGCGCGTGGCGGCGGCCACGGCATGGGCGACGATCTGGTTGAAGTGATCGGTGGCAAAACTCTCCAGCGCGGCCTGGGTGGTGCCGTTGGGCGAGGTCACCCGCTGGCGCAGCACGCCGGGATCTTCGCCGCTTTCGACAAGCATGCGGCCCGCCCCCAGGCAGGACTGGGCGGCCAGCGCGCGCGCCACCTCGCGCGGCATGCCCTGGGCGAAGGCGGCGTCTTCCAGTGCTTCCACCAGGGCGAAGAAATAGGCCGGGCTGGAGCCGGAGATGGCCGTCACGGTATCCATCAGCGCTTCGTCATCGATCCAGCGCGTGAGGCCCACGGCATCGAGAATGTGCTGGGCCTGGGCCCGCTGCTCGGGGCTGACCCGGCGATTGGCGCACAGGCCGGTGGCGCCGGCGCCGATCAGGGCGGGCGTATTGGGCATGCAGCGCACGATGGGCAAGGTGTGGCCGAACCAACGCTCCAGCTGGTCGATGCGCACGCCGGCGGCAATGGAGATCAGCAACGGCCGTTGGCGCTGCAGGGTGTCCGCCAGCTCGGCGTGGATGGCCGGCATGATCTGCGGCTTCACCGCCAGCACCAGCACGTCGGCCTCGGCGGCGGCGAGGCGGTTCTCGGCATAGCAGGCCACGCCGAATTCGCGGCCCAACTCCTGGCGCGCGTCGGCCCGTGGCTCGGCGACGCTCAGCGATGAAGCGGCGATGCCGGTCTTGAGCAGGCCGCCGATCAGGCTGCGCGCCATGTTGCCGCCACCGATGAAAGCAATATGTGTCATGCAGGTTCCTCGCCAATGCCGCCGGCTACCTTACCGGAGCAGGGGGCTGCCCGTCCTGTGGCGGAAGCGCGGGTGGCCCCGGCCAGGCCGCCACGCCTTCTCCAGACGTGGTCCGCACTTTGCGCAGTACGCCTAAGGAAAGACTGGTCGCCCGGGCCTTGCGGCGAGTAGTATCGGCCCGCTGCATGGGGAACCGGGGCTGGACCGTTCGGACGGTGTCCGCGCTTGCGCGACGCCGCGTTGATGGCTACCCCGGCCATGCGTTTAGCCACGCTATGCCATCCAGATGATTGGGTTGAGGGGAACGCCAGATGGATATCGCCGAACTGCTTGCCTTCTCGGTGAAGAACAAGGCCTCGGACTTGCACTTGTCCGCCGGCCTGCCGCCGATGATTCGCGTGGACGGTGACGTTCGCCGCATCAACATCCCGGCGCTGGAGCACAAGCAGGTGCACTCGCTGATCTACGACATCATGTCGGACAAGCAGCGCCGCGACTACGAGGAATTCCTCGAGGTCGACTTCTCGTTCGAGATACCGGGCTTGGCGCGTTTCCGCGTCAACGCGTTCAACCAGAACCGCGGTTCGGGCGCGGTGTTCCGTACCATTCCCTCCGAAGTGCTCACGCTGGAGGATCTCGGCGCGCCGCCGATCTTCCGCGAGCTGATCGAGCAGCCGCAGGGCCTGATCCTGGTTACCGGGCCCACCGGTTCGGGCAAGTCGACCACGCTGGCGGCGATGGTCGACCACATCAACAAGAACGAATACGGCCACATCCTCACCATCGAGGACCCGATCGAATTCGTGCACACCTCGCAGAAGTGCCTGGTGAACCAGCGCGAAGTGCATCGCGATACGCACGGCTTCAACGAGGCGCTGCGTTCGGCGCTGCGCGAAGACCCGGACTACGTGCTGGTGGGCGAGTTGCGCGACCTGGAAACCATCCGCCTGGCGCTCACCGCCGCGGAAACCGGACACCTGGTGTTCGGCACCCTGCATACCAGTTCGGCGGCCAAGACCATCGACCGCATCATCGACGTGTTCCCCGCCGGCGAAAAGCCGATGGTGCGCTCGATGTTGTCCGAGTCGCTGCGCGCGGTGATCTCGCAGTCGCTGCTGAAGAAGGTGGGCGGCGGCCGCATGGCGGCGCACGAGATCATGGTGGGCATTCCGGCCATCCGCAACCTGATCCGCGAGGACAAGGTGGCGCAGATGTACTCGTCCATCCAGACCGGCCAGCAGTACGGCATGCAGACGCTCGACCAGAACCTGCAGGACCTGGTCAAGCGTGGCCTGGTGACCCGCCAGCAGGCGGCGAGCTATGCGCGCAACAAGGATATCTTCAAATAAGCCAGGGACATTTTCGAACAAGTCGTTTGTCGTTGGCGTTGAATCAAGAGGGTCCGTGCCATGAGTGATTTCGATTTCACCTCGTTCCTGAAACTGATGGTGCACAAAAAGGCATCGGACCTGTTCATCACGGCGGGCGTGGCGCCCTCCATGAAGGTGCAGGGGCGCATCGTGCCGATCACGCAGAGCCCGCTGTCGGCGCAGCAGGCGCGCGACATGGTGCTCAACGTGATGACGCCCTCGCAGCGCGAGGAGTTCGAAAAGACCCACGAGTGCCAGTTCGCCATCTCGGCGCAGGGCGTGGGCCGTTTCCGCGTGTCGTGCTTCTACCAGCGCAACTGCGTGGGCATGGTGCTGCGCCGGATCGAGTCGAAGATCCCCACCATCGAAGAGCTGAGCCTGCCGCCGGTGATCAAGCAGCTGGCGATGACCAAGCGCGGCATCATCATCTTCGTGGGCGGCACCGGCACCGGCAAGTCCACCTCGCTGGCCTCGATGATCGGCTACCGCAACGCCAATTCGACCGGCCACATCATCACCATCGAAGACCCGATCGAATACGTGCACAAGCACGAGGGCTGCATCATCACGCAGCGCGAGCTGGGCATCGACACCGACAGCTGGGAAAACGCGCTGAAGAACACGCTGCGCCAGGCCCCCGACGTCATCATGATCGGCGAAGTGCGTACGCGCGAGACGATGGAACACGCCATCAACTTCTCCGAAACCGGCCACCTGTGCCTGTGCACCCTGCATGCGAACAACGCCAACCAGGCGATGGACCGCATCCTGCACTTCTTCCCGGAAGACCGCCGCTCGCAGTTGTTCATGGACTTGTCGCTGAACCTCAAGGGCGTGGTGGCGCAACAGCTGATTCCCACGCCGGACGGCAAGGCGCGTCGCGTGGCGGTGGAAGTGCTGCTGGGTACGCCGTTGGTGCAGGACTACATCCGCCAGGGCGAGATCCACAAGCTCAAGGAAGTGATGAAGGAATCCACCAACCTGGGCATGAAGACCTTCGACCAGAGCCTGGTGGAGCTCTATCACGCGGGCGAGATCTCCTACGAGGACGCCCTGCGCCACGCCGACAGCTCCAACGAAGTGCGCCTGCGCATCAAGCTTGCCCAGGGTGGCGACGCCCACACGCTGTCGCAGGGCCTGGATGGCGTGGAGCTGGAGGAAACGCGCGATACGCAGAACTTCGGCGGCGGGCTGTTGCGACGCTGATCGCACGGCCTCGTTGAGCGAAAGGAAGGAGCCCCATGGGCTCCTTCTTCGTTTCGGCGGCCGCCCTGTACGGCGCGCGGGCGATTACCGGGCGGTATCGCTGACGCTCAGGCCGCTGGTATCGACGCTCTTGACGCCCTTCACGTTCCTGGCGACCTGGGCGACCTTGGCTTTCTCCGTCGCGCTGGTGGCGGTGCCGGTGATGCTCACCACGCCATCCGTGGTCGATACGGAGATGTCGGTGCTCTTGATGCCCTTGGTGGTGGCCAGCTCGGACTTCACCTTGGTGGTGATCCACGCATCGGCGGTCTTGTCGGGCACCGTCTGGTTGTCCGACTGTTTCTGCATGGCGGCATCCTGTGCGGCCACCTGCGCGAACGGCACGGCCGAGAAGGCGGCCACGAGGCCGGCGGCGATCAGCGTCTTGCGGAACAGGTGATGGGTGCGCATGGGGAATCTCCTCATAGTGGGGAAGCGCTGTCCTTGAGACAGACGGCTGCCGCGTCGGGCGGCGGCCGTGGCAATCATCCAAACAGCCCTGATGTGAATCGCCGATGGCTGGCACCCCAACTCGTTCAGTGCGCGATTACGGATGCGAAGGGCCGGTGTATGTGGTGTTGGCATGGCGTTCGCAGAATCTGGCGTGGCTTATGTGATGCCAAACACGTTCTCGACGCCGGGTGACCGTTGTAACTGACGCGGGCATGACGTTCGCAAGCTCATGCGCTGGGCGCGTGCTTGAGCCGTGTGGGCGCTACGTGGGACGTCTTGTGCAATGCACTTTCATCCGGCACATTTCATGGCGACAACATCATGTTTCAGGCTTGATTTCGGGGGGGATCATGGCCGAGTTGGAAGTTCGGGTGATATCCGAACGTCGTGAGGGATTGCTGGTTGAACTGGGGCGTGTCGTCAGCGAGCACGACCATGTGCTGGTACGCCAGCGACTGGCGCCGGATACGCAAGGCGCAAGCCTGACCCTGGTATTGCGCGGACCCGACGAGCGGCGCGCCGCGCTGGAACGCGCGCTGGGCACGCATCCCAGGGTGGTTCGCCTGGAGCTGGCGCCGCGCGAGGCGGCCATGCCTCCGGACGAAGTGGTGCCGGTCGCAGCCGAGCTGCCGCAGGCAGTGTCGGCGCCGCCGAAGACGCTGGGCTATGGCGCGGCTTCGGCGGCGGATGTGGTGCAGGTCGAGCATATGCTGCCCAGCCTTGCCAAGGACTATCCGCGGATATTTCCGTGGTTGATCAACCTGGAATACGCGGTGGCGGCCGAGGCGCGCGAGGCGTCGCTGCATCTGGCCGGGCGGCGTGCCGGCGCCTGGGTGTTCCGTCGTGACTTTCTCTTTGGCGCGCGGCTCGCGCTGGGCGACGCGCTCAGGCGCATCGCGCTGCCGGCCTTGCGCGAACTGGTTTTAGTGGAGCTGCACGGCCACCAATTGCACGTGCGCGGGTGCCCGCTGTGCCAGCCGGGCGGCCTGTCGGGCGGCAGGTTCTTCTGCGGTTTCGTCGAAGGCCTGCTGGCCGACGCACTGGCCGGCGGCGTGCCGCGTGCCAGCGAAGTCAGCTGCCACTGCCACGGCGAGCCGGAGTGCGTCTTCAAGGTGGGGTCATGAGCTGATGGGCGGCCAACGCTGACGCCATGGAATCGCGGGGCAAGGGGAGTTTCATGCAGGACATGCATCAGCATTACAACTATCTGTGGGTGGCGCTGTCGTACGTGGTCGCGGTGCTTGGCTCCTACACGGCACTGCAGTTTGCCCTCGGCATTCGCTTGGCGCGCACACCGCGCCGGCGTTGGATCGCGGTCGCTGGCGCCGGTGCGGCGATGGGTGGCGGGGCGATCTGGGCGATGCATTTCATCGCCATGCTCGCTTGCAGCATCGGGGCGCAGGCCACTTACGACGTGATGCTGACCGGCATCTCGGCGTTGCTCGCCATCGTGGTGTGTTCGCTCGCCCTGGCCATGGTTGGTGACGGCGCGTTTCGCTGGTCCCATGGGCTGGGGGCGGGCACGTTGATGGGGCTGGGCATCGCCGGCACGCATTACCTGGGCATGTCCGCGATGCTGATGTCGGCCCGGGTCAGCTACGACATTCGCATCGTCGCGTTGTCGGTCGTCACGGCCGTGCTCGCCTCGACGGTGGCGCTGTGGCTTGCGTTCAATCTGCGCGGCCGCTTGCAGGTGCTCGGCAGCGCCCTGGTGCTGGGGGCAGCCGTGTGTGGCATGCATTACATCGGCATGGGAGCGGCGACGTTCACCGAGCGCGGCACCTTGCCGGCGGGTTTCGATCAAGGCGTTGGCGGCGATCACCTGGGCAGGGTGATCTTTGCCATCGTGGTGGCATTGCTGGTGCTCGCGCTGGGGCTGAGCATCGTGCGCCAGTATCGACGCGCCGTGTTGTCCATCTAGTTAGTGAAAAAAAACGGGGCGCCAGTGGCGCCCCGTCGGGTCATGCGTTGCTGCGTCGCCGACTTACTTCAGCTCGGTCTGGCTGGTAAACACCAGGCCGTTACTGTCCATATGCACTTCGCCGCCTACCGACTTGATGCGCGCGGCCTGCGCCTGCATCGACTCGAACTGCGCCTTCGAGCGCTCGGCCGCGGCCTTGGCCGTAGCCTGCGCCTCCGCGTCGTCGGACTCGGCGTCGGCGGCGGCGGTGAGCTGGGCGATGTGGTCGGCCCTCTGCTCCATCGCCTTTACCCAGGCCTGGTACATCTCGCCGCTGAGGTGCATGCGGCCAAAGTGGCCGGCGTCGCCGGTCGGGGCGTTGAGCAAGTCACCGAGCTTGGTCTCCTCGCCTTGGCCAATGGCCAGGGCGAGCGCCTTGGGGCCCATCGCCACCCAGATCGGCGTACCCAGCGGTGCGCTGACTGCGGGCGGCAGCGCCACTGGCTTGCCATCAGTGGTGAGCTTGAGCTGGGACAGGCCGGAAGCCGCCATCTGCGCCATGGCCACCAGGCCGGCAGGGTTGGAGGTGCCGATCAGCACGCGACCGCTGAACTTGGGCAGGCCGTCATTGCTGCCGGCGTCGAAGCTGTCCAGCGCCACGCGCAGGCCCAGCAGGTCGCCCACCGGCGGCACTGCGGCCTGCTGCGACAGCGTGCCGATCTTGGCAAAGCCCTCGTTGAGGTCGGTCAGCGCGGGGCAGGTGAACGGCTTGGCGGCCACGGCGTCGGCCTGTGCGCTCCAGAACGCGCGCAACTGGGCCACCGGCAAGGCCAGGCTGACATCAAACGGCGCGTCGCCGGCGGCGCCCAGGCCAGGCAACGCCACCTTGAGGTCGGCGAAGGCCTTGGTGATGTCATCGGCCAGCGCCACGTCCCAGCGCAGGTCCTGGTGCTTCTCGTCGAGCTTGGTGTAGCCGAAGCTGATCGAGGGCACGCGAGCGGCCACGCGGGTGGCTTCGCCCTCGCAGCTGGGCGCCACCCGCAGCTGGTTGGCCACCGGTTCGCCGGTCCTGGCCGCTTCGGCCTCGGCACGGGCCTTGCGCAGGGCGTTGAACATCGGCTCCTTGCCACTGGCCGCCAGCGGCAGCAGGCGGGCCAGGTCGACCTGGCCAATGGCCCAGGGCTGGTAGTGCTTGGCCTTCGCCAGCTGGTCGAGGCGGCCGTCGTCCTGCAGGTTCTTGGCGGGACGATCCAGGCCGAACGCCAGGCGCAGGGTGGCCTCGGACGCGTCGATGGGCAGCAGCGCGGCGACGGCCTGCTTGCCGGCCACGGCAATCACCACCTGCATGCCGGCCTCGGTCGAGGCGTGCTTGCGATAGCTCAGGCCGCCGACCGTGGCGGTTTCGAACGGCTTGCCGTAAGCGGTTTCGAGCCGGGCGATAAAGGCGTCGAAAGCCTTGGGATCGGTCAGCTCGAAGCGTCCGACCGGCGACAGGCCAAGGCCGTAGAACGCGGAGCGACCCTTGATGTTGAGGCCGGCATTCTGCGCGAACGCCTCGATGGTCTTGCCGTCCAGCTCGGCGATCACCGCCTTGAGCAGGCGCGAGGCGTCCGGGTCCTTCTCGGCCATGTCGTCGGCGGCGGAGCGCAGCTGGGTCAGCTGGGCAGGCAACTGCGCATCGGCCTGGGTGAGCAAGGCCTTGCGCGTGTCATCGTCGAGCACGTCGAGGTTGGCCACCACGTACGGCGTATCCGCCGGTACGAAGGCCAGCGGGGCATCCTTGTCTTTGTGGTGGCATGCAGCCAGCAGCAAGCCGGCGAGGCCCAGCGCAGCAATGCGCGTCGTCGATCGCATGTCTATTCCCTTGAATGAAGTGTGGTGTCGCGCTGCGCATTATGCCCGTATTCGCGGGATGCCGCGGCGCACCACGTAGGCCATAAGGCTTAGCGGCCCAGCACCTCGGCCAGCACGGCCATGCGCACGAACACGCCGTTGCCGACCTGTTCGAGGATGCGCGACTGCGGGCCGTCGGCCACTTCCGAGGCGATCTCGATGCCACGGTTGAGCGGGCCGGGGTGCATGACCAGGGCGCCCTTGGCGGCGCGCTCCAGGCGGCGGTTGTCCAGGCCGTAGCGGGCGAAGTAGGCCGCTTCGTCGGGCAGGTCGGTGGCGGCCATGCGCTCCTTCTGCAGGCGCAGCATGATGATCACGTCGGCGCCTTGGATGGCGGCGTCGAAATCGTCCGTCAGCACGCAGTGGGGGAATTCCGTCGCGTCGGGCATCAGGGCCTTCGGCGAGCACAGGCGGATTTCCTTCACGCCCAGGGCGGTGAGCGCGTGCACGTCCGAGCGCGCCACGCGCGAATGCTTCACGTCGCCACAGATGGTCACGGTGAGCTGGCTGAAATCCGGGCGGTGCTGGCGGATGGTCAGCACATCCAGCAGGCCCTGGGTGGGGTGGGCGCGGTTGCCATCGCCAGCGTTGATGACTGACACGCCGCTCATTGCGTGGCGTACGAGTTCTTCAGGCGTGCCGGACACCTTGTGGCGCACCACGATGGCGTCCAGGTGCATGGCCTCCAGCGTGTGCAGGGTGTCGAACAGCGCCTCGCCCTTGCTGGTGGAGGAGAAGCCGATGTCGAAATTGATCACGTCGGCGCCGAGCCGGCGTGCGGCCAGCTCGAACGAGGTGCGGGTGCGCGTCGACGGCTCGAAGAACAGGTTCAGGATCGTGCGGCCGTTCAGCAGGTCGAGCTTGCGGGTGCCATGGGCGCAGCCCTCGCGCATGGTCTCCGCGCGATCGAGCAGGCGCTCGATGCTGGCGCGGGGCAGGTTTTCCAGCGTGGTGAGATGGCGCAGGCGTGGGCTCATGGCAGGCGGATCGTCCGGGTAGGGGTCAGTGGCCAGTGGGGGCGGAGGCGAGCCAGCGCTCAAGGATCACGGCGGCGGCTTCGGCGTCGATGGTGGCGGCATCGCGGCGTTTCTTCAGTCCGGTGGCGCGGGCGTTGGCGAAGCGCTGGGCGGCTTCCTGCGAGCTGTGGCGTTCGTCGGTGAGGTCCACCGGCAGGCCGTAGCGCTGGCCCAGTTTCTCGGCGAAGCGGCGGGCACCGCGGCTGGCGGGCTGTTCCTGGCCATCGAGGGTCAGCGGCAGGCCGACCACCAGGGTGTCCGGCTGCCATTCCTGGCGCAAGGCATCGAGCCTGGTCCAATCGGGATCGCCATCGCGCACCGGGATGGCGGCCAGTCCGCGCGCGCTCGCGGTGAAGCGGTTGCCGACGGCGACGCCGAGCAGGCGGCTGCCGAAGTCGAAGCCAAACACACAGCTCATGCGTGTCCCGCGTAGCCGGGCAACGCCAGTGGATCGACGCCGACCAGTCCCGCCGCCGCGCTCCAGCGTTCCTCCAGCGGGGTGTGGAACACCACGCGCTCGCTGGCTTCCACGGTGAGCCAGGTGTTGTCCTTCAGCTCCTGCTCGAGCTGGCCGGCGCTCCAGCCGGCGTAGCCCAGCGCCATCACGGCCAGTCGCGGGCCTTCGCCGTTGGCCATGGCCACCAGGATGTCGCGCGAGGTGGTGACCGACCATTCGGCGTTGATGCGGTAGCTGGACTCCCAGTGCCCCGGCTCGCGATGCAGCACGAAGCCGCGCTCCTGCTGCACGGGGCCGCCGATCAGCACCGGCGCGTCGGCCAGTTCCAGGTCGTTGCAGTCGAGCTTCATCTGGGCCAGCACGTCGCCCAGGCGGTATTCGGAAAGCTGGTTCACCAGCAGCCCCACCGCGCCATCCTCATCGTGCTGGCAGATAAAGGCCACGCCGCGCGAGAACGGCGGTTCGGCCAGGCTGGGCATGGCGATCAGGAAGTGGCCAGCGAGGGAGGGGAGCTGAGACTGGGAAACGGTCATGGGCGCATTGTAAGCCCTGCGAGGGGCCAGTCGCCCATGAGCGGCGAACGAAGTCGGGGCGGGCATCCGCTCGCCCCGGTATTCAGCGGCTGCGCAAGATGTCGTTGGGCATGAACTGCCAGGTGCGCGTGATGTTCAGCTCGTCGATCTGGTCCTTGTCCACCGGCAGGGCGGGGAACGGCGCGGCCAGGCGCACGATGCGCTGTGCGGCGGCATCCAGCAACGGCTGGCCCGAGCTTTGCACCACCTCGATGCCCTTGACCGAGCCATCGCGGTTGAGCGTCACCGTCATCAGCACATCGCCGTGCAGTCCCCGGCGGCGCGCCTCGTTGGGGTAGTTGAGGTTGCCCACGCGTTCCACCCGGTCGACCCAGCCGCGCATGTAGGCGGCATAGGCGTATTCCTTGGTGTTGGAGGAGATGAATTTCTTCTTGGGGCGCTTGGCGTAGTTCTCGATGCTGTTGCGGCGCTCGGCGGCCAGCTGGGCCATTTCCTGCTGCCGCTTGGCCTCGGCCGATTCGGGCAGATCCTGCGGCGTCTGCTCCAGCTTGGCGCTGTCGGTGCTGACGCTGTAGTGGCTGTTGCCGGTGGTGGTGAGCAGCTTGTCCTCGGTGGCTTCCTGCGGCCGCGGGGCGCTGGCCTCGACGGGCCGCGGCGCCACCCCGGGGGTGGGCCTGGGCGTCGGGCCGGATACCAGCTGCGAGGGGCGCGCGGCCTTGTCGCTTTCGCCGCCGCCGCTGTTGTTGGCCTGGGCCAGGAAGTCGGCCTTGTCGGGCGCCTCGCGGTTGGCCACGTCCACCAGGGTCACGTCCAGCGTCGGCAGGCTGGGCTTGGCCTTCACGTAGCTGAAGGTGATGCCGAGCACCAGCACGCCATGCAGCAACAGCGAGAAAAGCATCGTGGCGCCGATCGTGTCGGCGCCGGTGCGGACAGCAGGTTGGCTCACGCGGCGCGGGTTCCGGTTCGTTTTTGTTCGATGACGTCGAACAACTGGCCGGCAATATTAAGCCCGAACTGGGCGTCCAGTTCGCGCGCACAGGTCGGCGATGTGACGTTGATCTCGGTGAGGTAGTCGCCGATCACGTCCAGGCCCACGAACAGCAGGCCGCGGCGGCGCAGTTCGGGCGCCACCTGCGAGACGATCCAGCGGTCCCGCTCGCTCAGCGGCACGCCCACGCCCCGGCCGCCGGCGGCCAGGTTGCCGCGGAATTCGTTGCCCTGGGGGATGCGCGCCAGCGCGTACGGCACCGGTTCGCCGTCGATCACCAGGATGCGCTTGTCGCCCTGGGTGATCTGGGGGATGTACTTCTGCGCCATGGTGAATTGGCGATGCTCGCCGTGCGGCCCGGCGGCGATCAGCGTTTCCAGCATGGAGTTGAGGTTGCTGTCGCCGGCGCTGACCCGGAAGATGCCGCGCCCGCCCATGCCGTCGAGCGGCTTGAGCACTACCTCGCCATGGGTGGCCACGAAGGCGCGCAGCTCGGCCGCATCGCGGGACACCAGGGTGGGCGCCATGCACTGGGGGAAGTGCATCGCGAACAGCTTTTCGTTGCAGTCGCGCAAGGCCTGCGGCCGGTTGACCACGCTGACCCCGTCGCGCTCGGCCAGCTCCGCCACCATAGTGTCGTAGACGAATTGCGCGTCCACCGGCGGGTCCTTGCGCAGCAGCACCACGTCCATCTCGCGCAGGTCGCGCCAGCGGGGTTCCTCGAGCATGAACCAGCCCGACGGGTCGTCCCGTACCGAGAGCGGGGCCAGGCGCGCCCAGGGTTCGCCGCTGCGGGAGGCCAGGTCACCCTGTTCCATGTAGAACAGCCGGTGTCCGCGCCGCTGGGCCTCCAGCAACATGGCGAAGGTGGTGTCCTTGGCGATCTTGATTGAGCCGATCGGGTCCATCAGCACGGCGACCGAAAGGGTCATCGTCATTCTCCGGTAGTAGAGCCTGTTCACCATCTCCCCGGTCGCGGGCCCGGTCAGCGGGTACGCAGGGAGGCGTCATGGCCGGCGTCAGTTTTGAGGAGCGGGGAGTGTATGCCGATACATACCCCGCTGGCCTCATCCGCGGCGGTTGCCTTCAGCCCGGCAGGGCTGGGATGGCGGCCGGCGGGTAGTTAGCCGGCCTGCCGGCGACGGTGGCGACCCGCCCCAGGGTCGTACCGTTACCCGGAAGAATGCGGTCAATTAATGACGTAGGACGCTTCACGCGAGATTTCAGCTTGACGTCACGTCGGGCAGGCGGTAAACAGCAACGCACGAGTGCCTGCCGGCTGAGTGAAGTCGTACGTCGTTGGAAACTTTGCGGGATTTTCCTGTCCATAGGACTGTCGGTCCCGCGCCGACGGTCGGACGATTTACCTGAGCCTGGGGCGGGTCGCAGGGGGGTGTTGTGAACTTGAACATAAGTGGAAATGGCCTGGCCGGCCTCAAGGTCATGGTTATCGATGACTCGAAGACCATCCGTCGGACGGCCGAAACCCTCCTGAAGAAAGAGGGGTGCGACGTGCTGACGGCCGTGGACGGCTTCGAGGCCCTCGCCAAGATCTCCGACCAGAAGCCCGCGATCATCTTTGTCGACATCATGATGCCGCGCCTGGACGGGTATCAGACCTGCGCGTTGATCAAGAACAACCCGCAGTTCCGCGGCACGCCGGTCATCATGCTCAGCTCGAAAGACGGCCTGTTCGACAAGGCGCGCGGCCGTATCGTCGGGGCCGAACAATATCTGACCAAGCCGTTCACCCGAGACGAGCTGCTTGGTGCCATCCATCGTCATGTCAGCACGGTGTAACGCCGGCGACTACAGGGTCTGAGGGGGGCCTGTGGCCAATATTCTCATTATCGATGACTCGCCGACCGACGTGCGCGTGTTCACCACGCTGCTCGAGCGGGCGGGTTATCAGGTCGATTCCGTCGGCAATGCCGAGGAAGGCATCGAGCGTGTGCGTGCGCAGCTACCGGACCTGGTCATCATGGACGTCATCATGCCCGGCATGAACGGCTTTCAGGCTACGCGCACGTTGACGCGCGACCCGGTCACGTCCGGCGTTCCGATCGTCATGATCACCACCAAATCCATGGAGACCGATCGGGTATGGGGCCTGCGCCAGGGTGCGCGCGCGTTCATCACCAAGCCGGTCAACGAGAAAGACCTGCTAGCCTGCATCAACGACCTGCTGCCAAGCGCAGCCTGAGGCGACGATGACCCAGACCGCCTCGCTCTCGCCCTTCGAATTGCTGGCCCGTTACGAACGGCTGTCGCTGGCGCATGCCTCCGACACGCCGGAAAAGCTTGAAGCCCCGGGGCTTTGGCGCGGCATCGGCTATCGCGCCGGCAGCCGCCTGTTTGTCAGCGGCATCGACGAGATCAGCGAGCTGCTGGCGGTGCCGTCGTTGACGCCGGTGCCCGGCACGCGACCATGGCTGCTTGGCGTGGCCAATGTGCGCGGCAACCTGGTGCCGGTGATCGACCTGGGCCGTTTCCTGTTCGGCGAACGCACCGTGCAGACCGAGCGCACCCGCTTGCTGATCGTCCGCCAGGGCGGTGGCAGCGTGGCGCTGATGGTGGACGAGGTGTTCGGGCAGCGCACGGTCGATGCCGAGCAGCGTCGCGCCGCCGAGCGGGAAGACGATCCACGTCTGGCGCGGTTTGTCGACGATCGTGTCGGCGAGCCGCGACTGGCCGTGTTCAGCATGGGCAAGTTGGTACGAGCACCGGATTTCCGCCAGGCCGCGGCCTGACGGGGCAACAGTTGGACGATAAGTAGGACCGGTGCCTCTCGAGGCCGGAATCAGGGCGATGATCCGAAGCCTTCGCCGGCATGTGCGGCGGGGTGTAGAAGGGCGAGGTGAACGAAATGAGCACTACAGGGGGCGTCGGCAAAGAGCGGGGCTATACCGGCCTCATCATTGCGCTGGTGATCGCGTTCGGCTTCACGGGTGTGGACTTCGTCATGCTCACGTTGAAGGGCCGCGAAGACAGTCAGGCCGTGGGACTGACCACGCAGATCCAGGTGTTGTCGCAGCAGACCGCGAGATACGCCCTGGAGGCGGCGGACGGTAACGTCGACTCCTTCAAGGAGTTGGAGACCAACCGCAACGCCATCGATTCGGCCATCCAGCGCCTGAACAAGGGCGATGACAAGAGCGGCATGAAGCCCTATGCCGACAACAACGCCACGCCGGCCGGCCGTGCCGTCGCCGCGTTGAGCAACGCCTGGGGCCAGCTCGACGCCGATATCGGCAAGATCCTTTCCAACAAGGCGTTGGTGGTGGATTCGGCCCAGCGCGCCACCACCCTCGCGCGCGAACTGCCGCTGCTCAACTCGAGCATGGAGCAGGTGGTGAACATCCTGCAGCAGCGCGGCGGCAGTGCGGAGCAGACCTATACCTCGGCGCGCCAGATGCTGCTGGCCGACCGTATGGTGCGTCGCGTGCAGGAAGTGCTGCAGGGTGGCGACGCCTCGCAGCCCGCCGCCGATGGCCTGGCCCGTGACGGCCAGCTCTACGGTTCGGTGCTCAAGGGCCTGCTCGAAGGCAACACCGAAGTGGGCGTGCACTCGATGGGGGACGCCAACGCGCGCAAGATCCTCACCGACATGCAGTCGCAGTGGGACAATCTGCAGGACCCGGTCGGCAAGCTGGTCGGTGCCGCGGGCAACCTCACCGACGTGAAGCGCGCCGGCAACCAGGCCTCGCTCGATTCGCAGAACGTGCTGCTGCGCGCCAACGAATTGGCTGACCAGGTCGGCAAGCTGCCCACCCGGCGCCTGTTCCCCAACCTATGGTGGGGCGTGCTGGGCGCGATCGGCGCGGCCGCCTTCCTGATCGTGCTGGTGGTGCAGCTGATCGCCGACCAGCGCCGCCGCTTCCAGGATTCGACCGAACTCAACCAGCGCAACCAGGAGGCGATCATGCGCCTGCTGGACGAGATGGGCTCGCTCGCCGAAGGTGACCTGACGGTCAAGACCACGGTGACCGAGGACATCACGGGCGCCATCGCCGACTCGGTGAATTACGCCATCGACGAGCTGCGCACCCTGGTGACCACCATCAACGAGACCTCGGAGCAGGTGTCCTCCTCGGCCCAGGAAACGCAGACCACCGCGCGCCACCTGGCCGAGTCGGCGCAGCACCAGGCGCAGCGGATCAGCACGGCCACCACCGCGATCAACCAGATCGCCAGCCTGATGGATACCGTGTCGAAGGATTCCGCCGAGTCGGCCGACGTGGCCGAACGCTCGGTGAAAATCGCCTCGCGCGGCGCCGAAGTGGTGCGCGAGACGATCTCGGGCATGGACTCGATCCGCGACCAGATCCAGGAGACCTCCAAGCGCATCAAGCGGCTGGGCGAATCCTCGCAGGAGATCGGCTCCATCGTGGAACTGATCAACGACATCGCCGAGCAGACCAACATCCTCGCCTTGAACGCCGCCATCCAGGCCGCGTCGGCGGGTGAGGCGGGCCGCGGCTTCGCGGTGGTGGCGGACGAAGTGCAGCGCCTGGCCGAACGTTCGGCCAGCGCCACCAAGCGAATCGAAACGCTGGTGCAGACCATTCAGTCCGATACCAACGAAGCGGTGAACTCGATGGAGCAGACCACCGCCGAAGTGGTGGCCGGTGCCCGCCTGGCGGAAGACGCCGGCAGTGCGCTGGGCGACATCGAGCGCGTGTCGCATGACCTGTCCGCGCTGATTCAGAACATCTCCACCGCAGCGCGCCAGCAATCGACCGCGGCCACCGACATCTCGGTGTCGATGAACGCGATTCAGGAAATTACCTCGCAGACCTCGCAGGGCGCGAGCCAGACGGCCGACTCGATCGGTTACCTGGCCCAGCTGGCGAGTGACCTGCGGCGTTCGGTGGCCCACTTCAAGCTGCCGGGCTGACACATAACGTTTTCACAGGGGGCAACCTCGACGGTTGCGTGACAAACCGTTACGTGGCCGGTGAGAGGGGCGCATGAGACTTCAAGACCATATCGATTTCACCACCCTGCAGTGGGTCAAGCCAGAGCTCGACGAGACGCTGGCATCCGCCCGCGAGGCGTTGGAGTCCTACGTCGACAACCCGGGCGACCGGGATGCCATGCGTTCCTGCGCCGACAGCCTGCACCAGGTGCAAGGCACGCTGCGCATGGTCGAGCTCTACGGTGCCGCCATGGTCACCGAGGAGATGGAGACGCTTGCCATCTCGCTGCTGGAAGACCATGTCGCCGATCGCGAGAATGCCTACGCGGCGCTGATGCGCGGCCTGATGCAGCTGCCCGATTACCTCGAGCGGCTGTCCGGCGGCCACCGTGATGTGCCGGTGGTGTTGCTGCCGTTGCTCAACGACCTGCGTTCCAGCCGCGGTCAGCAGGCGCTGCACGAGTCGGCGCTGTTCGCGCCCAATCTCGACATGGCGCTGCCGCCGCAGGTACCGGCGGCGGCCCATGACGCCGCGCCGGAACGCCAGCGCAGCGAAGTGTCCACCTTGCGCCTGCGCTTCCAGCAGCAACTGCTGTCCTGGTTCCGCGGCCAGGGCAACGACCAGCAGCTGGGCGGCATGATCCAGACCCTGGACGCCATCACCGCGCGCTGCCACAGCGTGGCGGGTCGTCGCCTGTGGTGGATTGCCGCCGGCGTGCTCGAAGGCATGCAGCAGGGCGCGCTCAAGGCCCAGGCGGCCGAGGTGCGTCAGCTCATCGGCAAGGTCGACCGCAGCATCCGCCAGCTGGTGGAACAAGGCGAGGCCAGCCTGCGTGGCGGCGATGCCGACGAACTGGCCCGCAAGCTGCTCTACGTGGTGGGCCAGGTCAGGCAGGGCAGTCCGCGCATGGAGCTGCTGCGCCAGACCTACGCGCTCGATGCATTGCTTCCGGAAGAGAGCGAGATCGAACACGCCCGTGGCTCGATGTCCGGCCACAACCGCGCGCTGCTCGACTCCGTGGCCAAGGCCTTGAAGGACGACCTGCTGCGGGTGAAGGAATCGCTGGACCTGTTCCTGCGCCAGACCGACGCCGATCCGGCCCAGCTGGCCAGCCAGACCGAAGTGCTCGAACGCGTGGGCGACACGCTGGGCATGCTGGCCCTGGGCGTGCCGCGCCGCGTGGTCAACGAACAGCGCCGCGTGCTGGACGAAATCGCCACCCGCGTGCGTGCGCCCGACGAAGAGCTGCTGCTCGACGTGGCCGGTGCGCTGCTGTACGTGGAAGCCTCGCTGGACGACCACATCGAAAGCCTGGGCGCCGACGAAGAGATTCCCGCCGACACCTCCACCTCGATGCTGCCGCGCAGCGAGGCCCGTCACATCCTCGCCACGCTGATGCACGAGGCCACGGCCAACACTGGCAAGGTGAAGGAATCCATCGTCGCCTACGTCGAATCGGGTTGGCAGCCGCAGCAACTGGCCGAAGTCGGTCCGTTGATGGACGAAGTGGCGGGCGCCATGCGCATGCTGTCCGCGCCGCGTCCGGCCGAGCTGGCCGAGGGCATCGGCCGCTTCGTGGGCAACGAACTGTTGGCTGACCGTCGCGTGCCCAGCAGCGCGCAGATGGATCATCTCGCCGATGCACTGGCGGCCCTGGAGTACTACCTCGAAGCCGCGCGTGAACACCGTGGCGGCCTGGAGCACATCCTGGACGTGGCCGAGCACAGCCTGAGCACGCTCGGCTATTGGCCGCTGCCGGCCGCGCGCGTGGCAGATCCGGGCGAACTCGACGAGGCGCCGGAGCATGTCGCCAAGGCCGCCGATGCCGCCCTGGCCGCCGCCCTGGCCAACCAGCCGGAGCTTACCGAGAGCGTCAGCCTGAGCCATGGCGACGACCTGTCCGGGCTCATCGTCGGCAGCAGCGACACGCCGCCGCCGGTGGAGCACGAGATCACCGGCCTGCGCCTGGCCGATACCCAGCACATCGCTCCGCAGGAGGCTTTGCAGGGCGATGAGAGTGAGTGGATCGAGATCGAAGAGGAAATCTTCGAGCAGGTGCCGGTGGCCGGCAGTGCCGTGGTCGATGCGGGTTTCCAGACCAGCACGGCAGGCATCGATGACGACATCCGCGACATCTTCCTGGAGGAAATGCAGGAGGAAATCGACAACCTGCATGCCGCCCGCCAGTCCTGGCTGGCCGACCCCCAGCAGCTCGATGCACTGGTACCGATCCGCCGCTCCTTCCACACCCTGAAGGGTTCGGGCCGCCTGGTGGGTGCCTCCACCCTGGGCGAGTTCGCCTGGAAGGTGGAGAACATGCTCAACCGCGTGCTGGATCAGTCGATCCAGCCGCACGCCGGCGTGCAGGAAGTGGTCACCGCCGCCATCGACGCCCTGCCGCCGCTGCGCGCCGCGCTGACCGGCGAGGGCGTGCTTACGGCGCCGATCGCCGCCATCATGGAAACCGCCGAGCGATTGTCGGCCGGCCATGAAGACGCACGCATCGCCGACGTGGCCCCGGTTGCCATGGAAACCGTGCGCCGCGTCGTGCGCCGCCGCGTGCCGCGCCTGGATGCCGCGGTCGCCGCCGTGCCCACCGCCAGCCTCGCCGACATCGAAGCCACGCCTGCGGCGCCGGTCGAGCACGCGGACATCGTCATCGAAGCGCCGGTGATGCCGCCGATCGATCCGGTGCTGCTGGAGATCCTGCGCAGCGAAGTGGCGCAGTATCTGGCCACCATTCGCACGGCGATCAACCGCGTCGACGGCGAACTGCGCGTCGACGACAGCCTGCTGCGTGCCGTGCATACGCTGCACGGTGCGATCGCGATGGTCGACATTCCGCTGCTCACGCATTTGCTGTCGCCGCTGGAAAGCCTGCTCAAGCGCCTGCGCGCAGCCGGCCTGCCGTTGTCTGACGAAGGCGTGCACCTGCTCAGCCGCAGTGCCGATGCCGTTGACCATGTCATGGGCCAGTTCGACGCGCCGTCGCCGCAGTTGCCGGACATCGATGGGCTGATCCAGCGCCTGATCGAGCTGCGCGACAGCCAGCCCGAGCCGCAGGTGGCTCACGTACTGTTCGAGCCGCATGCCGACGACCTGGCCGACGGCGCCGTGCCGCTCAGCGATGCGGAGCATGAACATGCGCTCGCCGCCTCGCTCGACGCGGCGCTGCATGACGCTTCCGGACACGCGCCCGACGCCGGCTCCGCGCCGGTGCCACCGGAACAGCACGGCACCGACCGCTACACCGACGAACTGCTGGCCGCGCTCGGCGAGTTCGACCTGGATGCGCACCTGCCCGAAGCGGAACCGGCATCGCCGACGCACCACGTCGAAGAACCCGCGGCTGCGGGTGCTGCCGATGAGAGCGACTTCGAGGCCGCCTACGCCGATCTGCTCGGCGAAGCCGACACGCTGGACGTCGATACGGCCAGCGAAGAGGTGGCCAAGCCGGTGGAAGGCGAGGCCGTGCACGACGTCGATCTCGAACTCGACGAGGCATCGCTCGCCGCCTTGCTGGAAGAGATTCCGCACAGCGCTGTCGTCGAGGAGACGACGGCAGCCGGCGACGTGCCGGCTGCCGAGCCTGAAGCACATGTCGAGCCCGAGGCACCTGTCGAGGAAGCGACCGAGGTTGTAGCGCAGGAAAGCGCCGGGGCACCGGTCGAGGCCATCGAGCCCGCCAGCGTGGAAACGGTCGAGGCCGCCGCGCCTGCCGTCGAAGAACCGGTCGTGGCGGAAGAGCCGGTGGCCATCGAGCCGCCGGAGCACCTCGCGTCGACCGAAGCAGCCGCAGAATCCCAGGTACTGTCGCCCCACCAGATCGATCCGGACCTGCTCGAGATCTTTATCGAGGAAGCCCGCGAGATCCTCGATCATTCCGATGGCGTGCTCGCCCAGTGGCGCGCCGAGCCTTCGGCGATCGAGCATGTGGCGGAACTGCAGCGCGACCTGCACACGCTCAAGGGCGGCGCGCGCATAGCCGGCATGGTGCCGGTGGGCGACCTCACGCATGCCATCGAGACGGCGCTGGAAAAACCGTTGCAGGCCGATTCGGCGCATACCGGCGAGTTGATCGCCGCGCTGGAAGCCGGTTTCGACCAGCTGCACGGCCTGGTGCAGCGCGTGTCGCAGGGACGCACCCTCGATTATCCGCAGGCGATGATCGACCGCTTCCTGGCGATGGCCGATACGGCGGATACGGCCGAGGCCGCGGAACCCGTCACGGCGAACGTGGTGCCTTTCCCGGAGCGGCTGAAGCTGCCCGAGTTGTTGCCGGAAGAGCGCGAAGAAATCCAGGGCGCTCCGCAGGAACAGATCCGCGTCCGCGCCGAATTGCTCGACACGCTCGTCAATCATGCGGGCGAGGTGGCGATCTACCGTTCGCGCCTCGAGCAGCAGGTGGCCGGTTACCGCTTCAATCTGGTCGAGCTGGACCAGACCGTGCAGCGTCTGCGCAGCCAGCTGCGCATGCTGGAGATCGAAACGGAAGCGCAGATCATCGCGCGTTTCCAGCGCGAGCATCGCGAAGCGGGCATGGCCGTGTTCGATCCGCTCGAGCTCGACCGTTTCTCCCAGTTGCAGCAGTACTCGCGTGCACTGGCCGAGTCGGTATCCGACTTGGTGTCCATCCAGAGCATGCTCGATGAACTGACCCGCCAGGCGGAAACCCTGCTGATCCAGCAGTCGCGCGTCAGTTCGGAGCTGCAGGACGGCCTGCTGCGCACGCGCATGCTGCCGTTCGACACCATGGTGCCCAACCTTCGCCGCACGCTGCGCCAGGCGGCGCAGGAAGAGGGCAAGAGCGCCCAGCTGTACGTGGAGGGCGCCCACGGCGAAATGGATCGCAACCTGCTCGACCGCATCAAGGCACCGTTCGAGCACATGCTGCGCAACGCGGTGGCGCACGGCATCGAGACGCCGGCCGAACGCCGCCAGGCGGGCAAGCCGGTCGAAGGCGCGGTGCGCATCCGAGTGACGCGCGAGGCCACCGAGGTGGTGGTGCGCGTGACCGACGATGGTCGTGGCCTCGATCGCGAGGCGATCCGCAAGCGCGGCGTCGAGCGCGGGCTGGTCCGCGCCGATGCCAAGCTCAGCGATGACCAGGTGCTTGCGCTGATCACCCAGCCCGGCTTCTCCACCGCCAGCACGGTGACACAGCTGGCCGGTCGCGGCGTGGGCATGGACGTGGTGGCCAACGAGATCAAGCAGCTCGGCGGCTCGCTGTCGATCGAATCGAAGAGCGGCGAAGGCACCACCTTCATCCTGCGCCTGCCGTTCACGCTGGCGGTCACCCAGGCCATCCTGGTGCGCATCGGCGAATCCACCTTCGCCATTCCCATGACCTCGGTGCAGGGCGTGGCGCGCATCAGCCCGTCCGAACTGGCCGAGCGCCTGGCCGATGGCGAACCTTCATTCCCCTATGCGGGCGAGAACTACAGCATCCACGACCTGTCCGAACTGCTCGGCATCGTGGGCGGCCACGGCGGTGACGAAGAACAGCTGCCATTGCTGCTGACCCGCGCCGGCGACCTGCGTGCCGCCATTCGCATCGACGCCGTGATCGGCTCGCGCGAAATCGTGGTGAAGTCGGTCGGCCCGCAGATCAGTTCGGTGCCCGGCATCCTGGGCGCCACCATCATGGGCGATGGTTCGGTGCTGATCATTCTTGATCTCGCTCCGCTGGTGCGCCACGGCGTCGCCCGTCGCCTGCAGCGCCTGGAAGAAGGGCTCAGCGCGGTCGCCACCCCGGTGGTGGAAGAAGTCCGCGTGCGTCCGCTGGTGATGGTGGTCGATGACTCCATCACCATGCGCAAGGTCACCGGCCGCGTGCTGGAGCGCCACGAGTACGAGGTCAGCACGGCCAAGGACGGTGTCGATGCCATCGAGAAGCTGCACGATCGCGTGCCCGACCTGATGCTGCTCGACATCGAGATGCCGCGCATGGACGGTTACGAGCTGGCCACGCACATGAAGGCCGATCCGCGCCTGCGTGATGTGCCGATCATCATGATCACCTCGCGCACCGGCGACAAACATCGCCAGCGCGCCTTCGACATCGGCGTGGATCGCTACCTCGGCAAGCCTTACCAGGAAGCCGAGCTGTTGACCCAGATTGGCGAAGTGCTCGAGCAGCGCGCCATGGAGTCGCTCAATGGCTGAATCGGCTACCGCAGTGGCGCTTCTGTTCGACGATGTCGAGCTGGGGAGCCAGCTACGCGACGCGCTTCGCGAACACGGGGCGCGCATCGTGCACGAGGGCGCGCTGGCCACCCTGGATCGGGAAGTGCTGGACGGCAGCGGCGCCGAGGTCGTGGTGGTAAACCTGGACGAGGATGCCGACGGCGACCTCGACCGCCTCTACGAACTGCTCGATGGCAACCATCCCCGGGTGGTGTTCAATGATGCGCAGGCCAGCCGCCGGCTCGATGGCTGGGATCGGGCGCGCTGGGCTCGCCACCTGGCCGTCAAGGTCATGGCGGAAGGGGATTTCGATCCGCCGCGCCCGCTGGATGCGCCCGCCGTGCCGGTGGCCGCCGAAGGTCTTGCCGTGGCCGAAGCACCGCGGGAAGCCGTGCCGGCCGTCGCCGAGACGGTTGCTTTGGAATCGAGCCACGAGGCGTTTTCCGCGCTCGACGCTTTTCACGCACCGGCGGCGCCGGAAAGCATCCATGCGGCCGAGTCCGAATCGCTCGCGGCGGAGCTGGAAGCCTTGCTGGCCGCGGACGACGACCCGCCCCTCGAAGAGGAGCTGGGCAGCGGGCTGAAATTCAGTGCGGATGACGTGCTGCCACCACTGCACGATGGTCATTTCGGCGTGGATGCGCTGGCGACACAGGGCCCCGCGCCGGTGGCACAGAACGAGGCGGAGCAGGAACAGGACGCCGCCGTGCGGCCCATGCCTTCGTTCCAGCTCGATCACCTGGATCTGGCACCGCTCGATGAATCATTCATGCCGGCAGTTGCTGCTGTGCCGATCGCGGCAGAACAGGAACCGTCGTCCTTGCTGGGCTCGGCGTCTGCCTGGGCCCTGGTCGACAATGACGAGGCACCGGCGGCGGTGCCGCCGCGCCCTTCCGAGTTCGGCATCGAGAAGCTCTCCGCAGCGGATTTCCTCGCGCCCCAGGGCGGCAGCGAGGAGGAGTCCGACATTCGGCCGGGCATGAGCCTGGAGCTCGTGTCGATCGAGGAAGCGATTGCGCCCACGGTGCATGACGGCACCGGTCACGAGATGCTGCTCAGTGACCTGGATAGCGCGATCAGTCGCGTACTGGTGCTGGGCGCCGCGGCGGACAGCGTCGATGCGGTCTGCGCGTTCCTGTCGCACCTGCCCGGCGACCTGCGGCTGACCGTGCTGCACGTCCAGCATCTGGCCGGCACGTCGGCCGATGCCCTGGCCCGGCAATTGGACCAGCACAGCCGGTTGCCGGTACGGGAGGCGGTGCATGGCGCGCGAGCGCGTATGGGTGAAGTACTGGTAGTGCCCGATGGCCAGCAGGCGCGGTTGCATCGCGACGGCCGTATCGAACTGCAATCGCTGGACAGCCCGAACGTGCAGAGCTCGCCGATCGACGCCAGCTTCACCATGGCGGCCAACGTCTTTGGTCGCAGCGCGCAGGCGATCGTGTTTGCCGGTCAGGCCAATGATGCCCTGGGTGGCTGTCAGGCCATTCATGACCGGGGTGGTCAGGTTTGGGTGGAAGCGTCATCCGATGGGCATTTCGCCGATATGGTGCACGGCATCGAAGCTGAGCGCCTGCATAGCTATTCCGGCACGCCCGCTGAGCTGGCGGCGCGCCTGGTCGAGGAGATGTCGATGGAGGGCCGGCGATGAGCGAACTACCGCTTCCGCGTGAAATTCGTTGTGTACTGGTGCCGGTGGGCAACCTGCGTTTGCTGCTGCCCAATGCCACCGTGGCCGAAGTGATCACCCTGCCCACGCCCGAACCGGTGGAAGGGGCGCCTGCCTGGCTGCTTGGCCGTATTGCATGGCGTGGCTGGCGCGTGCCGTTGCTGTCGTTCAGCACCCTGGCCGGGGCCAACGACGGCGATAGCGAGCAGGCCGTGCGCGTGGCCGTATTGAAGGCGTTGGGCGGTCATGCCGAACTGCCGTTCGTGGCGGTGATCACCCAGGGTTTTCCGCGCCTGACCACGCTCAACGCCGAGCTGATCATTCCCACCCATGACGGCGTACCGTTGCCGCCGGGCGTGCGCGCGCAGGTGCTGGTGCGTGACGACGTCGCGGTCATCCCCGATCTGGAAGGCATCGAAGCGGAGCTGGTCGAGCTGCTCGACCTGGCCAGCTAGACCGCCTTGGCACACGGCGACTAGACGTCGCCGTGCAGCGCCTGCAGCGCCGCCAGGGCGGCCAGGCCGGCGGTTTCCGTGCGCAGGATGCGCGGGCCCAGCCGCAATCCCTGGAAGCCGGCCTCGGTCAGCGCGGCCACGTCCCGGTTACCCAGTCCCCCTTCCGGGCCAACCACCAGGATGCCCCCGGCCGGTGCGAAACGCAGCTCGCCGGCCCTGTGCGTGCCTTCCGGCAGCAGGGCCAGGCGCAGGGCGCCGTGGTTCTCCAGGGAACCCAGCCACGCATCGAGCGCGATGGCCGGCATGACCTCGGGCAGGCTGGCGCGGCCGCTTTGCTCGCAGGCGCTGGCCACCACGGCGCGCCAGTGGAGCAGGCGTTTCTCGGCGCGTGCCGCATCCAGCCGCACTTCGGAACGCTCGGTGAGCAGCGGCACGATGCGCGCCACGCCAAGCTCGGTGGCCTTCTGCACGATCAGGTCCATCTTCTCGCCCCGCGCCACGCCCTGCGCAAGGGTCAGCCGCAGCGGCGATTCGTTGTCGATGGGCTGCGACGACAGCACCTGTACGCTCACGTCGCGCTTGCCCACCGCCTGGATGACGGCGGGGTAATCGTGGCCGTCACCGTTGAACAGCGTGATGCCATCCCCGGCGACCAGCCGCAGCACGCGCGCCACATGCTCCCCGGCCTGCGCGGGCAGGCCCAATTCAAGGCCGACGGCCAGGGGATGGTCGACATGGATGCGGATGGTGCGCATGGAGCGATTCGTGCCGTCAAAACGGCGAGCATAACGGACGCGCGAAGCGCCGTCCCGCGCGGGTTGCGGGGCAAAAGCTGAACGAACGGGTGAGGCAAAGGTAGGAGCCATTGCCTGAAGGACTACATCGGCGCAGCATGAAGTCAGGCCCGTTCCCTTCCGGAGGCGGAAGTCATGTCCAAGCCCACTCAACCGACCCTGCTCGCCTTGCTCATCGCCCTGGGGGCGACCACCGCAGCCGTGGCGCAGGACACCACGGCGCCCGCCGCCGACGCGTCCCATATGCACGCCTTGCCGGGCGGGCAGATCAGCCCCTATACGCCGACGCAGGCCGATCAGCAGCCGGTGCCCAAGCCGGGCGACCGCAACTGCCTGCAGACCACCGGCAGCCTGATCAAGCCCAAGCCGGGCAACTGCCTGCCGGTACACGGCAACAGCTACAGCAAGGAAGACCTCGATCGCACGGGCCAGCCGAATGTAGGGCCGGCACTGCAGATGCTCGACCCGAGCATCACCGTGCGCGGCGGCCACTGACGACCGCGGCTGACCGTGGCGCGGCCGCTCAGCCCGCCACGGCGCGTTCGATGCCGCTGGTGGCGACGTCCACCAGGTGATCGATGTCCTGCGTGGTGACCACATAGGGCGGCATGAAATAAATCACGTCGCCCAGCGGACGCAGCAGCGCGCCGTTTTCCAATCCGTGCAGGTACACGCGCAGCCCCCGTCGTTCGCCGGGCGGGAAGGGCTGGCGGCGGCGCTTGTCGGCCACCAGTTCCACCGCGGCGATCATGCCGGTCTGGCGTACGTCCGCCACATGCGGGTGATCGCGTAGCGGGGCCAGCCGCGATGCCAGGTGGGCCGCCAAGGCCCGGTTGCGTGCCAACACCGGTTCGTCCCGGAAGATGTGCAGGGTTTCCAGCGCCACCCGGCAGGCCAGCGGATTGCCGGTGTAGCTGTGCGAATGCAGGAACGCCTTGCCGGCGCTGTATTCGGCATAGAACGCCTCGTAGACGTGCGTGGTGGTGAGCACCGCCGACAGCGGCAGGAAGCCACCGGTGAGCCCTTTGGACAGGCACATGAAGTCCGGCGCCACCTTGGCCTGCTCGCAGGCGAACAGCGTGCCGGTGCGGCCGAAGCCCACGGCGATCTCGTCGGCGATGAAATGCACCTGGAACTCGTCGCACAGCGCGCGCAGTCCAGCCAGGTAATCCGGGTGATACATGCGCATGCCACCGGCGCATTGCACCAGTGGCTCGACGATGACCGCGCACACTTCGTGGGCGTGCCGTTGCAGCAGCTGCCGCAGCTCGCCGAGCCGGCGCTGCGCCAGCTGTGCGGCGCTCTCGCCGGGCTCGGCCTCATAGGTATCGGCGGAGGGCGCGAGAATCGGCGTGAGCAGCAAAGGCGCATAGGTCTTGCGATACAGCGCCACATCGCTGACCGACAGCGCGCCCAGCGTCTCGCCGTGATAGCTGCCGGTAAGCGCGATAAACCGCGTCTTCTCGCCATGGCCCTGGTTGAGCCAATAATGGAAGCTCATCTTGAGCGCCACCTCGATCGCCGCCGACCCATTGTCGGCGTAGAACACGCGTTCCAGGCCGGGCGGTGTCACGCGCACCAGCTCCTCGGCCAGCGCCACGGCCGGCTCATGGGTGAAGCCGGCGAATATCACGTGCTCGAGCGTGCGCGCCTGCTCGGCCAGTGCTGCCGCCAGGCGCGGATTGGCATGCCCGAACAGGTTGGTCCACCACGAACTGATGCCGTCCAGGTAACGGCGCCCATCGGTGCCGACCAGCCAGGCGCCATCGCCGCGGGCGACCGGCACCATCGGCACCGTTTCGTGATCGTGCATTTGCGTGCAGGGATGCCACAGGTGTTGCAGGTCGCGGCGCACCAGCGCATCGACGGCGGGGAAGGTATTCATCCGGCTATGATCGGTGCTTGGAGCACCTTCACTCAAGTCCGGGAGTCGTTTTGAAGCGTTGGCGTATGGGGCTGGCCGGCCTGTTGGCCTTGCTGGCGATCGGCTTCCTGCTGCTGTGGTTCCTGCCCGCGCGCTGGGCCATGCCCTGGCTGGCCTCCCGTTTGCCGGGCGTGCGCCTGCAGGCGGTGAGCGGCCTGCTGTGGGATGGCCGTGCCGGCCAGGTGCTTTCCTCCCGCGGCGAGAACCTGGGCCAGGTCAGTTGGCAGCTATCCCGTCGCGCGCTGCTCGGCGATACGTTGTTCAGCGTGAACCTGAGCGGTCCCCGGGTGGATTTCAGCGGGCAAATGGCGGGGCGCAACGGCGCCGATGCGCTGTGGACGGACGTCCATTTGCATGCCGACCTCAATCTGCTGCCGGCGAACATCACGCTTCCCATGGGGCGGCCCCGGGGCACCGTCGAGCTGACGGCATCGCGCATCCAACTGCATGGCGGCTGGCCGTTGGAACTGGAGGCCCAGGTGCAATGGCAGCGCGCCACGCTGCTCACGCCGCGCCATGGCGAGGTATCGCTGGGTACGCTGCAACTGGCCGTGCAGGGCAGTAACGGCGTCATCGGCGGACATCTGCAGGATGACGGACAGGGGCCGCTGCATATCGATGGGGAACTGCAGCTCAGCCCGCTGGCTCGCCGCCTTACGGCGCAGGCATCGACGCGCGGTGCGAATGCGCCGCTGCAACGTTGGCTGACCAGCCTGGGCAGCACCGATGCCGGCGGCATCACGCATATCAACTACAGTGGCGGCCTGGCCGCCGCGATACCCGAGGGGAGACGATGAGCGAACTGAATCTGCCGCATGCCCTGCAGGCCGCGCGCGAAGCCGCCCAGGCGGCGGCCGAAGTGCTGCTGCATTATTGGCGTCGCGGCGTGGACGTGGAGCTCAAGAGTGACGACACGCCGGTGACGGTGGCCGATCGCGAGGCGGAGCTGGCGATCCGCAAGGTGTTGCAGGCCGCGCTGCCGCAGGCCTCCATCTATGGCGAGGAATTCGGCCGCGACGGCGACGGGCACGAACTGCTGTGGCTGGTCGATCCGCTCGACGGCACCAAGAGCTTCGTGCGGCGCACGCCGTTCTTCTCCACGCAGATCGCGTTGATGCATCGCGGCGAGCTGGTGCTTGGCATTTCCAGCGCCCCGGTCTATGGCGAGACGATGTGGGCCAGTGCCGGAGCCGGCAGCTGGTTCGAAGGCGAGCGCGTGCAGGTGGCGGCGACCGCCGAGTTGGCGCAGGCATCGCTGTCTACCGGCAACCTCAAGTCGCTCACCACCGATGCGCGCTGGGACGCGCTGGGTGCGTTGATCCGCGACAGCAACCGCATTCGTGGCTATGGCGATTTCTGCCACTACCACCTGCTGGCGCGCGGCGGCCTGGACCTGGTGCTGGAGTCGGACGTGAATATCCTCGATATCGCCGCGTTGGCGGTGATCGTGCGCGAGGCGGGCGGCGTGTTCACCGATCTGGACGGCCAGGCGTTGACCCTGGACACGCGCAGCGTGCTGGCGGGCGTACCCGCGCTGCATGGCCTGGCCCTTTCCCGGATGGCCGAAGCGCTTAGGCGCTAGAATGCCCGAATGCGCAAACCACCGATCATCCATGCGACCCGGGACGTGCACGACAGCGGCTTCCTGCATGTCGAGCAACTCGACCTCGAATTCTCCAATGGCGAGCGTCGCACCTACGAGCGCCTGAAGGGCAGTGGATTGGGCGCGGTGATCATCGTGCCGATGATCGACGATGAGACCGTGCTGCTCGTGCGCGAATACGGTGCCGGCGTGGGGCGCTACGAACTGAGCCTGCCCAAGGGCCGGCTGGATCAGGACGAGACGGCCGAGCAGGGCGCCGACCGCGAGCTGAAGGAAGAAGTCGGCTACGGCGCGCGCAAGCTGAAAATACTGCACAACCTGTCGTTGTCGCCCTCCTACATGACGCATATGGCGCATGTGGTGCTGGCGCAGGACCTGTACCCCGAGCGCCTTGACGGCGACGAGCCGGAAGAACTTGAAGTGGTGCCGTGGAAGATGGACGAACTGCACAAGCTGATCGCGCGCGACGACGTGACCGAAGGGCGCTCCATCGCCGCGCTGTTCATGGCCCGCGAGTATCTGGCCGGGCGCTTCCAGCCATGAGCGGCGACGCCCCTGTTTCCGCCTTGCTGCAAGCCATCGCCGATATCGCGCGCCGCGCCGGCGCGGCCATCCTGGACATCTACGGCCAGGATTTCGCGGTGGAGCACAAGGCCGATGCCTCGCCGCTGACCGCTGCGGACCTCGCCGCACAACGCGTGATCATGGCTGGGCTGGCCGAGCTCGATCCCGCGCTGCCGGTACTGTCGGAAGAGGCGCGCGCGGCGTCCTGGTCGGAACGTCAGCGCTGGACGCGTTACTGGCTGGTCGATCCGCTCGATGGCACGCGCGAATTCGTCAAGCGCAACGGCGAATTCACCGTGAACATCGCACTGGTGGACGCGCACGAGCCGGTGCTCGGCGTGGTGCTCGCGCCGGTGACCGGTGAGCTATACGCCGCGGCGCGGAACGAGGGTGCATGGCTGCAGGTGACCGAAGACGCACCGTGGCTGGCACTGCACACGCGCGACCTGGCCGAGCCCGCCGTGGCGGCCGGTAGCCGCTCGCATGGCGCCAATACCCACGAGATGCTGCAGGCGCTGCTGGATGCGGAATATCAGCCGCTGCCGATGGGCTCGTCGCTGAAGTTCTGCCTGATCGCCCGGGGCGATGCGGATATCTACCTGCGCCTGGGCGCCACCAGCGAGTGGGATACCGCCGCCGCGCAATGCGTGCTGGAGGAAGCCGGCGGCGCGCTGCTGAACCTGGCGGGCGACCGGTTGCGCTACAACACGCGCGACTCGCTGATCAATCCCGAGTTTCTTGCGGTGGGCGACAGCGCCATCGATTGGTCGGAGCGTCTGCGCCACGTGGTCACGCAAGGCTGACCGGCACGGCGCTCAGTTGAGTGCCGTGCTTACGACGTCTGCGCGGATCTTGCCCGGACTCATGCCGCTGACCCGTTTGAACAGCCGCCGGAATGCCGCTTCGCTGCTGTAGCCCAGTTGCTGGGCGATGCCGGCGACGGATTGTTGTCGATCGCGCAGCAGCTGCGCGGCGATGCTTACCCGCCATTGCGTGACGTACTGCATCGGCGGCATCTTCATCAGTTGGGTAAACCGCTCGGCAAACGCCGAGCGCGACATGCATGCGGTGGCTGCCATCGACTGCATGGTCCAGGCTTGTCCAGGGGCGTCGTGCACCGCGTGCAGCACTTTGCAGATGCGCGGATCGGCAAGGGCGGCAAATAGCCCGCGGCGCTCATCGGTGTAGCGGGCGTAATGACAGATAGCCAGGGTGAATAGCGCATCGGCCAACTTGTTCAGCAGCACCTGACGACCGACCAGTCCCTCTTCGACGATGCCCACCATCATGGAAGAGAGCTGCCGAAAGGTGGGGCCGGCCTCCTGTGAGCGAACGACGAAGCAACTGGGCAGCGCGTGGCTGAGCGGGTGATGCGCGTTGCCGAAGAAGCGCAGTTGGCCGCAGATCATGCTGGTACGGTCGGTGTCGCGTGACGGGCCTTCAGCGCTGGCACTCAGGCAGTGGGGATCGCCGTGCGGCAATACCACCAGATCACCGGCCTCCAAGGCTAGCGCGGACTCCAGGGCTGGGCCTTCGAGCCGGCAGCGACCGGCGCCTACCAGGTGGAACAGACCGCTGGTATAGCGCGGCGCATTGAGGAACCACGAGCCGCAGCGATGCAGTTCGGCGACCACCTCCACGCGTAGCATCGACTGATTCAGCAGGGACTCGAGCGCCGGCTCGATCAGCGAGGGCCGGGGGCGATCGGCCAATGCCGGGTGCGATTCGATGTACATGGCGATCCTTCCGTCGTGATGCGCTATGACATCTATTCGCCGGAAGCCGCCGGGGGTTACATGCCGGGCTAAGACAGCTCCATGCAAGCAATCAATCCATCGTCCAGCCAGCGGTGTAGCAACTGGGCGGCACGAGGCATGGCAGTGGCGGGGCCATGACGGTCGGACAGCCGCTCACAGAGTTGGGAGAACGTCCCGCCCTGGATAAGGGTGGTCAGCGCAAGCCTTTCGTCATCAGCGACAGGCCGATAACGCACCGCCAATGCCTGCCGCCATACCAGTAGATGGCGGCGCTTCGCGTAGCGGCGCAGATGGGGCCTTGGCATGCCGCGGTCGGCGGCACGGCGGAACGCGTCGATATTGCACTCGTATGGCAACAGCTGCAGATGCCCCTGTGTGCGCAGCCGCAGATTGACCCAGGCGTCACCGGGCAGTTCGGCCAGATCGTCCGGGGCAATGACCGCCTCATCGGCCGCATCAAAAACGGTCGATATGGCCCAGTCGAGACGCGCCATATCCGCCAGTGCCGGCTGCCTGCTCCACGGCAGGCCATAGTCGAGAAACGCAGCCAGCCCGGCGCCGTGCCAGCGGATGTTGTAGTGCCCGGACGGATGCGCCTCGATGTAGCCAGTGAGCAGATGCTCGAAGCGCCTCCCCGCCATCAGCGCCAGGCCCGGGAATTCCGAGGCCAGGGCGTCACGCAGGCGGATGCGATAGCCGTGACGATAGACGTCCAGACGGTCGGATGAGCTGGCCAGTCCGTCGCCGGGCCAGCCATCCGGAAGGTGCGACTGGTCGGCCAATACCGCCTGCTGCACCTGTTGCTGTAGCGCCCGCAGATCGCTCACGCGGCCTCCTGCAGCAACGGCTCGGCCAGCTGGCGCGCGTGCGCCAACTCGGCCAGCAATGCGTCGAGCGGCGGAATATGGTCGTCGCGCTCGATCATGGTGGATACGCGGCCGAAGCGGCGCACCGCCTCCACGTAGAGCTGCCATACCGGGTCGACGATGGGGGCATCGTGCGTGTCGATGATCAATTGACTGGCATGTTCATGCCCGGCCAGATGGAACTGCTGCACGCGCGACGCCGGTATGCCATCGAGATAGGCCAGTGGCGAGAAGCCATGGTTATGTGCGCTGACATAGATGTTGTTGATGTCGAGCAGGATCAGGCAGTCGGCCCGCGTGGCGACTTCGGCGAGAAATTCCCATTCGGTCAGTTGCGACTCGGCAAAGCGCAGGTAGCTGGAGACGTTCTCCAGCAGGATGCGTCGCCCCAGTCGCTCCTGTACGCGCTGCACGCGCTCGACCACATGCGCGAGGGCTTCCTCGGTATAGGGCAGCGGCATCAGGTCGTGAAGATTCACCCCTTGCACGCCGGTCCAGCACAAATGATCGGAGATCCACTTGGGTTGAACGTGGCGCGCCAGTTCGGCCAGTCGTTGGAGATAACCCTCGTCCAACGGATCGGTGCCGCCGATCGACATGGATACACCATGCATAACCAGCGGAAAGCGTTCACGGAAGCGCTCCAGCCACGCCAGCGGCCGTCCGCCGGGGATCATGTAGTTCTCGGAAACAATCTCCAGCCATTGGACCGGGCCGGGGCGTTCGAGCAGGCTCTCGTAGTGATCGACGCGCAGGCCCAGGCCGTAGCCAAGGCAGGGCAACTTGGGAGTGTCGTGAATGTTCATGAGAGGAGGGCGGGGCCTGCAGGTGACAGGCCCCGCCGTGGCGATCAGGAGGCCTGCTTCGCCGCTGCCTGTGCAGCCGTACAGTCCTGCTGGGACTTCTGCATGGTGAAGCCCTGGCCCTTGCACGAGTTCTGGCCCTTGCAGGAGTTGGTGGCCTGCTTGCAGGCACCCTGGCCCTTGCAGGAGGACGAGTTCATGCATTTGACCGAGGCGGTGTCACCGCTGGTGCTGGTCTTGTCGGCTGCCGTGGCGGACAGCGAGGTCATGGCGAACAGACCGGCGACCATGATGGCCATGGCGCCGCCATTGAGCTTGTTGGTCTTCATGAGTGGATTCCTGTAGTCGGTGGCCGCCATCAGGTGCGGCATGGAGGGATGTCTTGCCGGGTCGCGTGATGGTGCCGATCGGAACCCGACCGTTGCATTGTCGATAGCCACGCGCGTCGCTGGCTGCCTCTGTGCATCCCGTTTTTGTGCCCGATCGTCCGGCTTTGCGGGGCCACTGACAGGACTGGACGCGCGGCAAGAAAGCATGGACGAAGAGGCATGGCGAACGCGTGAAACGCGTGAGCATGATGTCGACCACTCAATCTTTCCCGGGACTCCTGCGATGCAACGGTTCATTGCTGACAATGCCACTCGCGTACTGGCCATGCTGCACCGCGTGCGCTGGCTGGGTCCCCTGGTGATGCGCGTAGTGTTCGGCTATTTCTGGCTGGAAACGGGTATCGCCAAGGTGCAGAACATCGCTGGTTTTACGCAGCGCTTCGTGGGCTGGGGCATTCCGTTTCCGGCTTTCAGCGCGACCTTGTCGGCCTGGACCGAACTCATCGGCGGGCTACTGTTGATGCTAGGCCTGTTCACGCGGCTGGTGTGCGTTCCCATGCTCATCAACATGGCGGTGGCTGTCACCTTGGTCGTCTCGAGCAACCTGATGGGCCTGGACGATTACGTCGAGGCGGATGAAGTGGTGTACAGCCTGATCTTCCTCTGGCTGCTGATCGCCGGTCCTGGCAAGGTCAGTGTCGACACGCTGCTGGCGCGCTGGCTGGGCATTCGAACCCAGAGTTGACCGACACGGATGACGCGCGGCAGCACCCTCCCCAGGTAACCCCTGCAGTCACCGCGGCGAAGAACCTGATAGCGGGATAGACCATCATCACAAGGAAATACACCGTCATGAAACCGTTGGCAAAAACGCTTGTTTGCTCGCTGCTGTTGCTGCTGGCCTCCGCTACGCTCGCCGATGAGGTGCCGTTCAACCGGGCGCAGTTCGACCGCGACAAGGCGGCGGGCAAGCCGGTGGTGGTGTACTTCCACGCTGACTGGTGCCCCACCTGTCGAGTGCAGAAACCCATCGTGGACAAGTTGGCGATGGAGCCTTCGCTGCGACCGATCACCATCTTCGTGGCGGATTACGACACGGAAACCGCGCTGGAGAAAACACTGAAGGTCGGCTCGCAGTCGACGTTCGTGGTGTTCAAGCAGGGACATGAGGTCACCCGTTCCACCGGCCAGACGCAGGAGTCGGTCATTCGCTCGGTGCTGCAGCAGGCGCTGTGATGGATTTTGGCGCAGGCACCTATGCGGTGAGTTTTGCGGCAGGCGTGGTGTCGATCCTGTCGCCCTGTGTGTTGCCGATCCTGCCCATCCTGATCGCATCCGCGTTGTCGCGGCATCGCCTTGGCACGGCGGCGCTGGCGCTGGGGCTGGCATTGTCGTTCGCGGTGGTGGGCACGTTTATCGCCACCGTCGGCGCATCGATTGGCCTGGGGGCGGAGACGCTTCGGCGCGCCGCTGCCGTACTGCTGGTGTTGTTTGGCGCGGTGATGCTCTCGACGCGTTTGCAGGGGCTTTTTGCCCGGCTCAGCTCGCGGCTGGGTTCGTCCGGACAGCGGGCCCTTGGCGCGATCAAGGGCGAGGGCCCGGCGAGCCAGTTCCTTATCGGCTTGCTGCTGGGCCTGGTGTGGAGTCCTTGCGTAGGGCCTACGCTGGGTGCGGCCACCACGCTGGCGGCACAGGGACGCGACCTCGGCCAGATCGCCTTGCTGATGGCGGTATTTGGGCTGGGAGCCGGATTACCGCTATTGCTGCTGGGTGGCGTGTCTCACGCCACCATGATGCGGATGCGCGGCTCACTGGCCTCGTTCGGGCACACGGCCAAGGCGGTGATGGGGGGCTTGTTCGTGCTGTTTGGCACGCTGATCCTGAGCGGGCTGGATCGCAAGCTCGAAGCCGTGCTGCTGTCGATCAGCCCGGACTGGCTGACCAGTCTGACCACCTCGCTGTGAACCCGCTTCGCCGGGCAAGGCGTTCTGGGGCATGATCGTGGCTCCCCTCGCCACGCGTAGCCCGACCTTCATGACCCGTCACAGCCTCGATGATCTGCTCGCCATCATGGCCCGTCTGCGTGATCCACAGAACGGCTGCCCGTGGGATGTGAAGCAGAATTTCGCCACCATCGCGCCGTACACCATCGAGGAAGCCTACGAGGTGGCGGACGCGATCGATCGCCAGGATTGGCGCGACCTGCGCGATGAACTGGGCGATCTGCTGCTGCAGGTGGTGTTTCACGCGCAGATGGCGAAGGAAGCCGGCCTGTTCGATTTCGCCGATGTGGCGCACGCCATCAGCGACAAGATGCTGCGCCGTCATCCGCACGTGTTTGGCGACGAAAGTTACGCCGACCTGGAGGCCCAGAAGCGGGGCTGGGAAGACATCAAGCAAGCCGAGCGCGCCGCCAAGGGCGAGCAGCATGACGACAGCGCCCTCGCCGGCGTATCGCGCGGCCTGCCCGAATGGAAGCGTGCGCTCAAATTGCAGGAGCGTGCGGCCAGGGTCGGTTTCGACTGGCCCGATGAACGTCCCGTGCTCGACAAGCTGCTGGAAGAAGTGGACGAAGTGCGCGCCGAGTTCGCCGATGGCCGCGATCCGCAGCGCTTGCAGGACGAGATCGGCGATGTGCTGTTCGTGGTGGTGAATCTGGCGCGCCACGCCGGCGTCGATTTCTCGCAGGCGCTGCGTCACGCCAACGCAAAGTTCGAGCGGCGCTTCCGCCGGATGGAACAGCTGGCGCGCGACGATGGCCAGCCTTTGCCGCAGCGCAATCTGGTGGAGCAGGAGGCGCTGTGGCAACGCGTCAAGCGCGTGGACGAAGCGGCCACCTGAAAAAGGAGGCACGGGCTCTGGGGTTCCCGTGCCTCAGGACAGGGCGCTGCCGGACGGCAGTGCCGATTCTTCTTCTGGTTATGGCTGGGCGGCCGGCGCCGGAGCCGGCTTGATCGGGCCGCGGTGCTGCTCCCAATCGCTGCGCATCTTGTCGAACTCGGCGCGCTGCCTGGCCTCGTTCGCCAGGTTCTCGTCGAGACTCTTGCGCAGCGTGGCAATCGCCTGATCCGGATTGGCCGGTGCCGACTGCGCGCGGGCGAGCTGGTGGTAGACGTAGGTGCGCACGCGCGGATCCTGCGACTTGGACAACACCTCGTTGTACAGGGCCGGCAGCTCCTTGCTGCGGCCGCTTACCTTGTACAGATGCTCCAGGGCGCGCAGGTCATCGATGACGGCCGAGCCCGGCCCGCCAAAGCCGGGACCAAAGCCCGGGCCACCCCGGAAACCGTCGCCGCCGTGACCCGGTGCCGGTGCCGCCTTGGGGGCCGCCGCCGGCGCGTTCGGGGCCGCGTCCTGGGCGACGGCGAGTGCGGCCGTGCCGGCAATCAACAGGGCGAACGTGGAAGCGAGCAAGGTCTTGCGCTGCATGGTCGTGGCTCTCACGATGGATGTCCTGCCTCAAACGTATTTTCGTCGTGCCGGTTGACCATGCAGGACATCGCGGGTGGTTTTTCAACCTTTTGCCCGCCTGGCACATCCCATGTGGGACTGATGACCCCAAGGAGTTCTCCATGCGCCGCCTTCTTCTCGCCGCTCTTCTGCTCGCACCGCTGGTCGCGCAGGCCGACAATTGCAAATACCAGGCGCCACGCAATCTCACGCTCGACCTCAATGGCGTGCGCGAAGTGGAAGTGGATATACACAGCTACGACCTGCACCTCAGCGGCAGCGACAGCGCCAAGGGCGGTACGTTGACGGGGCGGGCCTGTGCCTCCGATCCCAAATTGCTGGATGACCTGGTGGTGACGCAGCGGCGCGAGGGTGATCGACTCATCGTCGAGGCCGGCGGCAAGAGCCACCTCGTGTTCGGCTTTTTTGTCTACACCAGTCTCGACCTGAACCTGCAACTGCCCACGCAGATGCCGGTGGTGCTCAATGTCGGCTCGGGCGATGCATGGGTGACCGGGCTGCAGCGGTTGAACACCCAGGTTGGCTCGGGTGATCTGCATGTGAGCAAGATCGGTGGGGCGTTTGCCAGCAGCGTGGGCTCGGGCGATGTGGACGCGAATGACGTGGGTAGCCTCGACCTGGGTTCCGTGGGTTCGGGCGACGTCAAGGTGAATGGCATCCGTGGCGACGCGCGTGTCGGCAGTGTGGGTTCCGGTGATGTCACCCTGACCCAGGTTGGCGGCAGCGTGCGTGTCGATACGCTGGGTTCGGGTGATCTGCGCGTGCGCGATGTGCGCGGCGATTTCAGCGTGGGTGCCAAGGGTAGTGGCGATATCAGTCACTCGGGCGTGCAGGGCAAGGTCAGCGTACCGCACGATCGCGATGACTGAATCTGGGCAAGCGCGAGGCGCGCTCGCTCTTGGCCCGTCGTCCCTGCGGAAGCGGGGACCCAGTGGCTGTGCGCTTGATGGTGGCGTTATCGCCGCAGGCGAGTCCAATCGCCATATCGCGACAACCCGGCACACAGCCACTGCTGAATGACCCGCTACGCTCGCCCCTTCGGGCATTCCGCACGCTATCCAAGCCAGCGCCACACCCCATAGACCAGCGGTGCGCACACCAGCAGAAAAGGCACCGACACCAGATGGAACAACCACCCACCGCGCGGCTGTTTCGCCAGGCGCAAGGCGATGAGATTGGCCAGTGAGCCGATGGCCATGCCAAAGCCGCCTACGTTGACCGCCACGGCCAGCGCCGCGGCATCCGGCGCGTGGCGCAGCAGCAATACGGTGGCCGGTACGTTGCTGATCAGCTGCGAGGCGACGATACCGCTCACGTATAGCGTGAGCGGGTTGTCCAGGTTCAGATCATCCAGAGCGTGTTGCACCGGTGCCAGCTCGGCAAAATGGCCCAGGCCAACGAAGATGGCGGCGAACGTGGCCAGCAGCAGCCAGTCCACGCGCAGCAGCGTGCCGCGCTCCAGCAGCGCGAACGGCACCAGCAGGAGCATCGCACCCAGCACCGCGTGACCGTGCTCCATCATCAGCACCATGCTGGCCAGCGCGCCCACCGACAGCATGGCCTGCGCAATCGATACCGGATGGCCGTCCACATCTTCCGCATGCAGCTGCACACGCCCGCGCGGCATCCACAGCACGGTCAGTGCGACCACCAGCACGAACATGGCGGCGAACACGGGCAGCATGGCGCGGGTGAAAGCGAGGAAGGGCAGCTGGCCGTACTGCCATAGCAACAGGTTCTGCGGATTGCCGATGGGGCTGAGCGTGGAGCCGGCGTTGACCGCCAGCGCTTCCAGGATCACTGCGCGCAGCACCGGCAGGTTGGACATGCCGCCGATCGCCAGCGTCAACGGCACCAGCAGGAACAGGCTCACGTCGTTGGTCAGCACCATCGACAGCAGGGCGGCGCTGCTGACCAGCAGCAGGCCCAGCCCGCGCAGCGAATGCACGCGAGCCACCAGCGCGGCGGCGGCGCGCTGCACCAGGCCGCTGTCGCGGATGCCCTGGATGCAGATGAGCAGGCCCAGCAGGCCGGCCAGCGTGGGCAACTGCAGCCAGCGCCGGTAGTCGCTTACCGGGCGTGGATCGGCCACGGCGAGTATCAGCGCCAGCAGCGCGAAGCCGAGCAGCAGGCGTTCCTGCGCGAGACGTTTGATCCCAGCCAGCGCCGGCAAAGCTCAGTTTTCCCGCAGCAGGCGCATGGGCGAGGTATGGCTGACGCGATAGGTGCCGGCCAGGCCCAGCAACATCACCACCACGGCGGCGGCAAAGGCGGCCAGCAACAGCGCGCCCAGCGGCGGCACGAAATGCTCGATATGGAAAATCGCATGCCCCAGCCACATCCCGGTGCCGGCCGCACCGAAGGCGGCGGTGAGTCCGGCCACGAGTCCGAGCAGCGCGAATTCGCATGCCGCCGCCGCGCGCAATTGCGAGCGGCGCGCGCCCAGGGTGCGCAGCAGGGCGGCCTCGTGGCGGCGCTCCTGCGCGCTGGCCGCGAGTGCCGCCGCCAGCACCAGGGCGCCAGCCAGCAGGCTGAAGCCCAGTACCCAGCGCACCGCGGCGCTGACCTGGTCCACGATCTCGCGCACGCGGTCGAGCATGGCATCCACGTCGATCAGGCTGAGGTTGCTGTAATCGCGCGAGAGCTGCGCCAGCGCTTCCGCATGCCCACGCGGCAGGTAGAAGCTGGCGATCCAGGTATGCGGCAGGTCGCTGGCATGGGCCGGGTCGAGCACCAGGAAGAAATTGACCCGGAACGAACTCCAGTCGACCTTGCGAATGCTGCCCACGCGCGCGTCCAGGCTGCCTTCGCCCACGTTGAAGCGCAGGATGTCGCCCACCTTCAGCGCAAACATGTCGCGCCACATGGTGTCGATCGACACTTCGGCCTGCGCCGGATGCTCGCCCGGCCAGCGGCCGGCGACCACTTCGTTGCTCGGCGGCAGCTCGCCGGCCCAGGACAGGCGCAGCTGGCGGTCGGCCCAGTCCTTGGCGCGTTCGTCCTGGAAGCTCAGCTGGTCGATCGGCTGCCCATTGATGGCGGTGAGCTTGCCCACCGCCAGCGGCAGCATGTTCAGCCGCTGCCCGCCCATGTGCGCAAGCGCTTGTTCGAAGCCATCGCGCTGGTCGTCCTGCAGGTTGAGCACGAACCAGTTGGGGGTGTCGGCCGGCAGCTCCTGGCGCCAGCCCTGCAGCAGCGCCGGTGCCACGATGGCCAGCAGAAGCAGGGCGACCAGGCCCAGGCTCAGCGCGGTGGCCTGCAGCAGGCTCATGCCCCGGCGCCGCGCCAGCGCGGCCAGGCCCAGCCGCAGTGCCGGGTGCGCACCGGGCGCCACCCGACGTGCAATCCACAGCAGCAATGCTGATAGCAGGGCCGCGATCACGGCCACGCCAAGCAGGCTCACGGCCAGCACGCCGGCCAGCCTGGCCGAGCCGCTCTGGCTCCAGATCAGCAACAAGGCGACCAGGGCGGGCACCAGGTACAGCGCATCGAAGCGCCGTACGCGCCGCGCCGCGCTTTCGCGGAACACCGCCACTGGCGGCACCTCGGCCAGCCGGGTCAGCGGTGGCAGCGCGAAGCCGGCCAGCACGGCCAGCCCCATCAGCGTGGCGGCGCAGGCGGGGCCGAGCGGCAGCACCGTCGGAACGGTGGCGAACAGCTGGCTGGCGAAGCCCCACACCAGTTGGGACAGCGCCAGCGCCACCAGCGCGCCGACGATCACCGCGGGCAGCGCCAGCAGTCCCAGCGTACCGACCAGCAGGCCCAGCACCTGCCGGCGCGGCGTGCCCAGGGCACGCAACAGGGCCACTTCGTTGGTCTTGCGGCGCGCATAGCGTTGCGCGGCAAGGGCGATGGCCACGCCGGAAAGCAGCGCGGAGAGCAGGGCGGTGAGGCGCAGGAAGGCGCTGGCCCGGTCGAAGGCGCTGCGCATGCGCTCCTGCGTCTGCTCCGGCGTGATCAGTTCGGCACCCTGTGGCAGGGTTTGCGCTTGTACCCAGTCGCGCCAGCCTTGCACCTCCGTCGGCTCGCCAGCGACCAGCAGGCGATGGCGCGCGCGGCTGCCCACGCCGAGCAGGCCCGCCTGTTCGGCGTCGCCGATATTCATCAAGGCGCGCGGCGCCATCGCCACCAGCTCGCCGCCATCGGGCTGGCGTACCAGCTCGCCGGTGACGCGCAGTTCGCGGCCGCCCAGTTGCACGGTGTCGCCCAGGCGCAGCTTCAGCGCGACCAGGGCGCGGTGATCCAGATAGGCGGCGCCGGCGGGCGGCCCGTTGCCGATGACGCTGTGGCCTTGCGTATCGAGCAATTCCAGCGTGCCGCGCAGCGGATAGGCGCGGTCGGTGGCCTGCACGTCCAGCAACTGGCTCTGGCCGTTGGCGAAGGCCACGCTGGGGAAGCTGGCGCCGGTGGTGAGCTTGAGCCCGCGTTGCGCGGCCTGGCTGGCGTAGGTGGCTGGCAACGCCTGCGGCGAGCTGATGCCCACGTCGCCGCCGATCAGTTCGGCCGCGCTGGCCAGCACGCCGCGTTCCATGCGGGTGGACAGCGTGGCGACCACGCCCAGCGCCACCACCGCCAGCAGCAGCGAAGCGCCCAGCGTGCGCAGCTCGGGCAGATGCCATTCGCGGCGCAGGCTGCGCAGGGACAGCGCGAGCAGCTTCATGGGGCCACCGCCGCCGAGGTGCGCGATGGTGTCACCACGCGGCCGTTTTCCAGTTCCACCTGGCGGTTGCAGCGCGCTGCCAGCTTGGCGTCGTGGGTCACCAGCACCAGGGTGGTGCGGTGATCGTGGTTGAGCGCGAACATCAGGTCGCTGATGTGGTGGCCGGTGCGCTGGTCGAGGTTGCCGGTGGGCTCATCGGCAAACAGCAGGCGCGGGCTGTGCACGAACGCCCGCGCGATCGCCACGCGCTGCTGCTCGCCGCCGGACAACTGGGCCGGATAGTGGCGGCGCCGCGCCGTCAGCCCGACCGCCTCCAGCGCTTCGCGGGCGCGGGCGCGGGCATCGTCGCGGCCTTCCAGCTCCAGCGGCAGCATCACGTTTTCCTCGGCGGTAAGCGCCGGCAGCAGATGGAACGACTGGAACACGAAGCCCACCAGGCGGCGTCGCAGATCCGCTCGGGCCTCCTCGTCGAGTTGTTCGAGCGCATGTCCATCCAGCGCGATATGGCCGCTGGTGGGCGTATCCAGGCCGGCCAGCAGGCCGAGCAGGGTGGTCTTGCCCGAGCCGGAGGCGCCCACGATGGCGAAGCTTTCGCCCTCGCGCACCTGCAGGGACACGCCGCTGAGGATGTCCAGCCGTCCTTCGGGGCCCTGGACCGACTTGCTAACATCGACCGCGTCCAGAAGGACGTGGCTGGAAAAACCGGAGGCATTGCCACTCATGCGTCGTTTCCTTTGCTGGCTGCTGCTGGCTGCCGTCGGTACGGCCCATGCGGCCCCGCCGAAAACCGTACTGGTGTTGGGCGACTCGCTGTCCGCCGCGCACAACATTCCGGTCGAGTCCGGTTGGGTGCATCTGCTCGGCGACCGTCTAGCCAAGATGGAGCCGCCCTGGTCGGTGGTCAATGCCAGCATCAGCGGAGAAACCTCGCTGAGCGGCCGCAACCGGCTTCCGGCGCTGTTGGCGAAGGTCCACCCGGCCGTGCTGGTGATCGAGCTGGGCGCCAACGATGGCCTGCGCGGCCTGCCGCTGGCGCCCTTGCAGGACAACCTGGCCGCCATGATCGACGCGGGCCGGCAGGCCGGGGCCAAGGTGCTGCTGCTGGGCATCGAGCTGCCGGTGAACTACGGCCCGCAATATCGCGATGGGCTGCGCGCCGTCTACGCCGACCTGGCACGCGACAAGCAGGCCGCGCTGGTGCCGTTCCTGCTCGATGGCGTCGCACTGAAGCCTGAGCTGATGCAGGAGGACGGCCTCCATCCGGTCGCCTCCGCCGAGCCGCAAGTCCTGGAAAACGTGTGGAAAGGACTGCAGCCGCTATTGCACTAGACGTGAAGCCGATCACAACTTACCGTGAACCGGTGATCGTCATTTCACATGACGCTCACGATGCGGATCGTTAGCTGTTCACCTTTGTGAAGTCTGCTTCAGGAGGTAAGGATGAGCTCACGCGACGAACAATCAGGATTGATTCTGCTGGTGGAAGACAACCGCCAGATCGCGGAAATGGTCGGCGAGTTTCTGGAGCGGCGGGGTTATTCGGTGGACTATGCCGCCGATGGCGTCAGCGGTTTGCACCTGGCCGTGTCCAACAGTTATGACGTGGTGGTGCTCGATCTGATGATGCCGGGCATGGATGGCCTGGACGTGTGCCGCAAGCTCCGCCGCGACGCCAAGAAATCCACCCCGGTACTCATGCTCACCGCCCGCGACACGCTGGAAGACAAGCTGGTGGGGCTGGAAGCGGGCGCGGATGACTACCTGGTCAAGCCCTTCGAAGTGCGTGAGCTGGAAGCGCGCCTGCGTGCGCTGATCCGCCGTGACCGCCGGCAGGTATCCACCGAGATCCTCACCGTGGGCGACATGACGCTGGACACCGCCACGTTGCGCCTGGTGCGCGGCGGGCAGGAACTGACCGTGTCGCCGATCGGCCTGAAGTTGCTGGCCATCCTCATGCGCGAATCGCCGCGCGTGGTGAGTCGCCGCGACATCGAGCGGGAGATCTGGGGCGACACGCTGCCCGATTCGGACACGTTGCGCTCGCACCTCTACAACCTGCGGCGGGTGATCGACAAACCGTTCGAGCGCCCGCTGCTGCATACCATTCACTCCGCCGGTTATCGCCTTGCCGATCTTGAATCGGAGGTAGCTTCTGCCTCGCAGCCGGCATGATCGCGCCCGTATGAGTTGACTATGGCCAGCAGGGGTAGTGCGCAGCCCGCGCGGATGTTTCGTCGCGGGCTGTTCCATCGGCGCTTGGCGATCATCTTCGGCCTGCAGTTGCTGGCTCTGGTGATCGCGTGCCTGATGGGTTTTTATGATGTGGCGCCCGTCAGCGCCGTGCTCGTGCTGATCGTGATCATCAGCGTGCTCGCGTGGCTGGCCGCCCGGCGGCAGTGGGCGCCAGTCAGCCGGCTGGCGCAGGCGGTCAGCGACTGGGACGAACAATCGCCCGACCTGATCGGCTGGCGTCCGGACGAACTGCCGCGCCGTACCGATGCCGATGTCGCCACGCTGGCCAGCAGCCTTTACGGTTTTGCCAACCGCATCGCCGGATACAACCAGCGCGAGCGCAACTTCACCCGCGACGCCAGCCACGAGCTGCGCAGCCCGCTCACCGTCATCAAGATGTCCGCCGACATGCTGGCGGACGATCCGATGCTGGGTGAATTCGGCCAGCGCTCCGTGCAGCGCATCAAGCGCTCGACACGTGAAATGGAGGCGCTGGTCGAGGCATTGCTGATACTTGCGCGCGAGTCCGACAACGGGCTTACCGAGGAAGACTTCATCGTCAACGACGTGATTCGTCACGAGCTGCCCGACGTGCTGGACATGCTCGAGGGGCGTCCCATCACGCTGGAGCTGGAAGAGCCCGCGCGCTTCATGCTGCATGGTTCGCCGCGCGTGTTCGCGGTGCTGTGCTGGCAGCTGATCCGCAACGCCTGCCAGCAGGCCGAGGGTGGCACGGTGGTGGTCGCGGTGATGCCCGGCGTGGTGACGGTGACCCATCGCGGCGAGATGATGGCCCCATCGGCGGCAGTGAACCGCCACGGCTTCGAGCTGGCCATCGCCCAGCGCATCAGTGAGCGGTTCCATTGGCCGCTGGAATTGCAGACGCGCGAAGGCCGCCGGCACATCGCGCGTATCCGTTTCCCGGATTCGACGCCGGTGGCGGCCTAAAGCCTGGACGTGCATGGCTTCGCGCAGTCATGCATGCTGCGAGGCCACGTGAGGCATGCTGGCGTTGCGATGTAGCCGCTTCGTTGGCCGTTCGATGCAGCAAGGTGATGAACCTACAAGGTTCGCCGGTTCCGGCCAATTGAGCGCCGGGTCGAAAGCGACGTAAAACCCTGAGACCTTGTATTCCCCATGGTTAGCACGTTGGTACCCGGTGAGTACGGGGCATAGCGCGTGGCCGCATGGCGCGCGCTTCCATCGGTATCCATTGACCAGCCGGCAGTTGGGTGCCTTCGCTTGAGAGACCGGGTATCGCCATGGAACAACGCAAGCTCATCACCTGCTGCGCCAGCACCGACCATGACGGCTATGTCATGGAGGGCTACGCCACCATGCGCGAGAAAGGGCATCGCGTGGCCGGCAAAGGCCATCGCGTGTTCTGCCCCCGATGCAAGGGCATCTACCCCATTACCGACGGCATCGGCCTGGTGTTTGGCTACGCCCCGGCGGTGGAGGAGAAGCGTTTGCTGAGTCGCCGCCACCTGCACCAGTCCGCGCACTGGACGCGGATGGGCTGGCAACCCACCTACACAGAACCCGCCACCCGCAATGCATCGACCAAGGCTACGTTGCCTGAACCTGGGGCTGGCCCCGGGCTGATCTTTCCCATGCGCCCCGCGAACCGGCGTGAGCGTCTGGTGTTCGAGCCCAAGCCGGACCATTGAGCAAGGAAGAAACTCCCTATGGATTGGCGTTATTTCGGCGCGTTGCTGCTGTTGGTGTCGCTGTCTGTGTGTGCTGGCCCGTCACCTGATGCTATGGATGGCAAGTCTGAATTCTGTCCGCAATGGACGGTAGGCGTTGTCACCCCCGCGTACATGGAGACCTGGGTGGAGGCGCTGGAGGTGCGTGATGACCGCGGAGGTGTCTTCAATATTCCGCAAGGCATGGCGGAAGAACTGGATCAGACCGTTGGCTGGGGACGTATCGGCCCCGGTGCCAACACCGGTGTGTATATCCGCAAGAGCGCGCCGGAGGAGATCTATGTGCGTTGGCAATCGCTGGTCGAACCGCAAACCTATACCTGGCGTTTCATCGTGCCCGATAGTTTGCGAAAGGCGCTGACAACCGAAGTCCCCATGGTGTGGCAGGGCAAAAGCGTGCAGGGCTGCCGTACCAACATCGCCATTGGCGTAGCTCCCGGTGGACATGTCGTCGTGTGGAACGCGGGACTGGGCTTCGAGCCCGTGGAAGTCATGCGCGGTCAGGCGGACGTGGAGCCGCTAGGCCCCGACCAAGGAAAGTATGGCGGGCGCTATGTACGTATAGGTGGCAAGGCCAAGCAGTACATCGCAGAACATGGCATCCCCTACGATTCCTGGGCTCCCCCGGCCTCCGCCACCATCGTCACCAATGCAGACGCGCTTGCCCACCCCGCGCCTGAGCCGCCGCTGATCGATATCGCCGCGCACCCGGAAGGCACTTATGTGCTGAGCGACCTGATGGAAGTGGCTTCCCGCGTGGTGCTGAAGGCGGACGGCAGCTTTCAGGCCGGCATCGAGCTGGGTGCTGCCTACGGTACGGCAACGGGCCGCTGGATAAAGCAAGGCAACACCATCACCTTGCAGCGCACATCACCGGGTCAGCCGCGCCCCACCCGTGGAGGCGCGGACGATCTCTCGCCGCTCTTTGATCGCATGCAGCTGACCATTGACGGTCCATGCCTGCGTACCGGACTCATGGGCGCTTCCGCCTGTTACCTGCGCCGTTGATGAATCAGGGAAGAGGGCGAACTTGTGGGGATGCCTCCGGGAGCGGTTAATCAGGGCCTGTCGTTGCATCGGAAAGTGCGGCCTCCGGCATGCGCCGGAAGGCCGCGCTGCGGATTTACGCCTTCAGTGAAGGGCTTACGGCGAACGCGCAACCGGTCTTGGCCTTGACGTCGTCCAGCGTCACGCCATCCTGCAGCTCGATCAGGGTGAGGCCCTTGCCCTTCTCGACCGCGAACACGCACAGGTCGGTGATGATCAGGTCCACGCACTCCTTGCCGGTGATAGGCAGGTCGCACTGGTCCTTGATCTTGGGCGAGCCGTCCTTCGCGTTGTGTTCCATCAGCACCACCACGCGCTTCACGCCGCTGACCAGGTCCATCGCGCCGCCCGGGCCCTTCACCATCTTGCCCGGCACCATCCAGTTGGCGAGGTCGCCATGGCAGGAAACTTCCAGGCCGCCCAGGATCGACAGGTCGATATGGCCACCGCGGATCATGGCGAACGATTCGGCACTGGAGAAGAAGCTCGAGCCCGGCAGTTCGGTGATGGTCTGCTTGCCGGCATTGATCAGGTCCGGATCCACTTCCCGCTCCTGCGGGAACGGGCCGATGCCGAGCAGACCGTTTTCCGACTGCAAGGTAACGTCCATGCCCGGCGGAATGTAGTTGGCCACCAGCGTCGGGATGCCGATGCCGAGATTCACGTAGAAGCCGTCCCGCAATTCCTTCGCGGCGCGCTGCGCCATGGCGGTGCGGATCGGGCTTTCCTTGCCGGTGTTGGCGCCGGCCACGGTGCGGAATTCGATACGCTTCTCGTACGCGGGGCCTTGGATGAGGCGGTCGACGTAGATGCCCGGCACATGGATGGTGTCCGGATCGAGTTCGCCCACGTCGACCAGTTCTTCCACCTCGGCCACGCAGACCTTGCCGCAGGTGGCGATCATCGGATTGAAGTTGCGCGCGGTCTTGCGGAACACCAGGTTGCCCAGGCGATCGCCCTTCCATGCCTTCACGATGGATACGTCCGCGTGGATGGCTTCCTCCAGCACATATTCCTTGCCGTCGAACAGCTTGGTTTCCTTGCCCTCGGCCAGCTTGGTGCCGAACGCGGTGCGCGTGTAGAAGCCGGGGATGCCGGCGCCGCCGGCGCGCAGTTTCTCGGCCAGCGTGCCTTGCGGCACCAGGTGCAGTTCCAGTTCGCCGGCCAGCACCTGCCGCTCGAATTCCTTGTTCTCGCCCACGTAGGAGGCGTACACGCGCTTGACCTGGCGGGTCTTGAGCAGCGGACCCATGCCGAAGTCGTCCACGCCGGCGTTGTTGCCGACGATGGTCAGCCCCTTGGTGCCCGCCGCCAGCAGCGCCGCGATCAGGTTCTCGGGGATGCCGCACAGGCCGAAGCCGCCGGCGGCGATGGTCATGTCGTCGAACAGCAGCCCGTCGAGAGCTTGCGCTGCGCTTGCATAAACCTTGTCCATTGCGATGCCTTCTTGCAGGGGAGAGCCAGCTGCCAAGGATACGACGGATTGGCGGCGGCTCGTGCTGTACGAAGGTCTGAGAGGCCCATCTGGATGCCACCATCCGGATGAGCATGGTCGGGCGGCTGGCTATACTCGGTGCCAGTGCCCCGGGGAGTATCGTCAGTGAAGCTGTGCCGTCTTTTCGCCGCGATTGCGGTGTTGGGAATCGCATCCGTGAGCCATGCCGCCTCGCCGATACTGGTCATCCACGGCGGTGCGGGCGTGATCAAGCGCGAGATGAGCCCGGCCAAGGAGAAGGCCGTGCGCGCCGCACTCGCCCAGGCCCTGCAGAACGGCTACGCGCAGCTGAAGGCGGGCAAGACGGCGGTCGATGCGGTCGCCGCGGCGATCACCGTGCTGGAGGACGATCCGAACTTCAACGCAGGCAAGGGCTCGGTGTTCACCCATGACGGCAAGAACGAGCTGGACGCCGCCATCATGGATGGTTCGACGCTGGAGGCCGGCGCGGTCGCTGGTGTGCATCGCGTGAAGAATCCGATCCTGCTGGCCCGCGCGGTGATGGAAAAGTCGCAGCATGTGATGCTGGTGGGCGATGGTGCGGAAGAGTTCGCCAAGTCGGTGGGCATCGAACTGGTCGACCCGGCCTATTTCCGCACCGAGGAGCGCTGGCAGCAGTTGCAGAAGGCATTGAAGGAAGATGCCGATCACGCGAAGCATTCGGACGTAGAGACGGCCAAGCACTTCGGTACGGTCGGCGCGGTGGCGCTGGATGCGCAAGGTCATCTTGCCGCAGGCACTTCCACCGGTGGCATGACCGACAAGCGCTGGGGCAGGGTGGGCGACTCGCCTATCATCGGTGCTGGCACCTATGCCAATGCCGGCTGTGCGGTGTCGGGCACCGGCTGGGGCGAGTACTACATTCGTACCGTGGCCGCGCACGAGATCTGCATGCGCGTGACGCAGATGCGTGTGCCGCTCAAGCGCGCGGCGGCCGAAGTGATCAACCAGGAAATTCCGTCGATGGGCGGCAACGGCGGCGCCATCGCCCTGGATGGCGACGGCAATGTGGCCATGCCTTTCAACACCGATGGCATGTACCGGGGCTGGATCGGCGCGGACGGCGTGCCACACGTAGCCATCTACGGTGATGAGAACGACGGCACGGCCGATCCGCTGCCGGCGGCGGCCGATTCGTCAGGGCAACCCTGACGAATCGACTTGAGCGGGCCGTTTGGGCGCGACCCGCGGCACGATGCGGGTCAATCTTCGCTATCGGGCCGTTCCCGCACCGGATGCTTGCTCAGCTTGCGCTGCAGCGTACGGCGATGCATGCCGAGGCGGCGTGCCGTTTCGGAGATATTGCCGTCGCACTCGGTAAGCACGCGCTGGATGTGCTCCCATTCCAGGCGCCGCAGCGCCAGGGGCGCTTCCGGGGCGTCGATGAGTTCGTCGTCGCCTGCATTGGTGTCGCCATCGAGCAGGGCGCGCACCACGGCGTCGGCGTCCACGGGCTTGGACAGGTAGTCGTGGGCGCCACGCTTGATCGCTTCCACGGCGGTAGCGATCGACGCGTAGCCGGTGAGCAGCAGCACGCGGATTTCCGGAACCAGCGCCTGCAGTTCCGGGATCAGCCGCAGGCCGTTTTCCTCGCCCAGCTTCAGGTCGAGCACGCAATAGCGAGGCTGGTGCCGACGGGTCAGGGCGCGGGCCTCGTCGGCGTTGCTGGCGGTGATCACCTCGAAGCCGCGCGAGCCCAAGGCGCGTGCAAGCACGCGGGCAAAGGTGGCGTCGTCATCGATGATCAGGAGTTGCTGGTCGCTCATGTAGTTCTCCACCGGCCTGTGGCCGAATGCGCCCATTGTTCCGGATGCGGCAACGCATGCACATGCGTCCATGCATCCCTGTGGCTATCTGCCGCAGGTGATTATGGCGCCGCGATGACCGCCAGGGGCAGGCGCAGACTCATCTGTGCGCCGTTGTCGGTGTTGTCGGCGGTCAGTTCGCCTTCCAGCCGTTCAGCGGTGGCTTCGGCCAGGGCCAGTCCAATGCCCAGCCCGGTCTGCTTGAGGGACTGGCCCAGCGCCGCCGGCTCGCCGGTTACGGTAAAGCCCGGGCCATAGTCGCGCACGATCAGTTCCAGCCAGCCCTGGTCGCATCGGGCCGTCAGCGCGACGGCCTGCGAGCCGTTCACGGCGGACGCATCCACGGCGTTGTTGAGCAGGTTGATCAGGGCATGCCGCAGGCCACGGGGCGTGCGCAGCAGCGTGCGTGCGTCGTCCTCACTCATGCTGAGTTGCAGGTCTGCTTCCGGACGCAGCAGCTGGAAGCGCTCCAGGCAGCCATGGATGAAGCTGGCCAGCGTGAGCTGTTCCGGCACCTGCGAAAGCTGTGCCTTGCCGAAGGCGACCATCTCGCGAAGGATGGTGCGGCAGCGATCCACCTGGCCCTCCAGCAGCGCGAGATCCTCCGCCAGCGGTGCGTCGCCCGCATGTTCGCGCCGGATTTCGGGCAGCAGCGTGCGCATGGTCGACAGCGGCGTATTGAGCTCGTGCGCCGCGCCAGCGGCTTGCGTGGCAATGGCCAGAATGCCCTCGTCGCGCAGGCCGCGCTCGCGCACGCGCTGGATTTCCAGCTGCTGCAGGCGCACCGCGCGCGCCAGCCGATTGATGAAGAATGCCAGCAGCAGCGCCATGATCACGAAATTCACGCCCATGCCCAGCACGTGCAGCGAAAAGCCGCTGGCGGTGGTGCCCTGCATGGGCGTTGGCAGCGGCACATACCAGAACAGCAAGATGAGATAGGCCACGCCCACCAGCGCCGCCACGGCGAACACCGCGCCCACCGACAGCGCCGCCGCACTGAGGGCAATGGGCACCAGCAGCAGCGTGATGAAGGGGTTGCTGGCGCCACCGGTGAAATGCAGCAGATAGCCCAGGATCAGCGTGTCCACCGCCACGTGCAGGATGGTTTCCCATTGCCGTATCGGCCAGGGCTGGGCCAGCCGCCAGGCGGCAAACACGGCGAACACGGCCAGCAGGCCGATGCCCACCAGCAAGGGCAGCAGCGGTATGTCCAGCCTCATCCACAGCGCACAGACCAGCACGGCGGCGCTCTGTCCGGCGATGGCGCAGATGCGCAGCCAGGCCAGGCTGCGGAAAAGGGTGCGAGGGCCGATGCGTTGCTGGGAGGTGGGGCGTTTCATGGGCTTCCCTTCCTCTCCCCAGGGGGAGAGGAGCGAGGTGAGGGGCGGATGCTCGCGACAAGGCTGCAACAAGGCGGCCTTCGAATAAAGCTTTATCGCAAGACCGCCCCTTCGACCCCAGCCTCTCCCCCGAAGGGGAGAGGGCGGTGAAGCATCAAGCCTCTTCGCTATGCACGGCCGGCAGCGGCGTGTGCGCTTCGGCGTGGCTGCGCGACAGGCGGCTCATCAGCGGCAGCATCACCACGGCGACGAGCGTGCAGGCGATGCCCACGAAGCCGAGCTTGTTGAACAGGCTGATGTAGATGTTCAGCGACTCGACCGGGTTGCTGATGTTCTCCGGCATGGCGGCGAGGTTGGCCACCACGCTGCCCAGGTATTGCGAAATGCCCACGGCCACGTAGTAGGCGCCCATCATGAAGCCGCCCATGCGCGCCGGCACGTAGCGGGCGATCATGGCCAGGCCCAGGCCGCTTACCAGCAGTTCGCCCAGTGAGTACAGGCCATAGCCCCACACCATCGTCCACGACGACACCTGGCCGTCGACGGCGTTGATCGCGCCAAAGCCGTACATGAAGAAGCCCAATGCCACGGCGCCAAAGCCCAGTGCGAACTTGAAGGCGACGGACGGATCCTTGCCGAGGCGACCCAGCGAGTTGTAGATGAGCACCAGCACGGGGCTGAGGATCACGATCCAGATCGCGTTGAGGTTCTGGTACTGCTCGGGGATCCAGTTGAACAGGTGAGTGCCAAACACGTCGAACGAGAGGTTCACGTTCTTCTGCGCGAACAGGTTCAGCGAGGTCGCCATCTGCGCATAGAAGATGAAGAAGAAGATCGTCTGCACGGTGAGTACCAGCGCGGCGATCAGGCCGGCGCGCTCGCTTTTCTCGGCGCCGCGGATCAGGTGGGCGAAGATGCCCAGGATCACCAGGCCGGCCAGGTACACGCAGATCTTCGCCGCCAGCAGGCTTTGCAGGATGAAGGCGGCCACCGCGACCAGCACCAGCGATGCGGCCACCAGGGCGAGCACGCGCTTGCCCTGCACGGGCTGTTCGTCGGACGGCGAGCCGATGTGCGCCAGCGTGCGATGCATCAGCGAGTAGTTGATCAGGCCCAGCGCCAGGCCCACGGCGCAGGCGCCGAACGCGGTGTGCCAGCCCATCGCGTCACCGTAGTGCTCGCCCACGTAGTTGCGGATCCACGGCGTCGCCGTCATCGAGACCATCGAGCCGATGTTCACCGCCATGTAGTAGATGGTGAAGGCGCTGTCGATGCGCACGTCGTCGCCCTCGTAGATCTTGCGCACGAGGTTGCCGGCATTGGGCTTGAAGAAGCCGTTGCCCACGATGATCACGCCCAGCGCGGTGTACAGCAGTGTCGGGTTGTTGGACGGAATCCACAGCATCGCGTAGCCGAGCGCGAGCACGACGGCGCCGGTGACCATGGTGCGGCGTGTGCCGATAAGCTTGTCGCCCACCCAGCCGCCGATGGCGGGCGTGGCGTAGATGAGCGCGGCGGCCGCGCCCCAAACCAGGTTGGCCTTGCTATCGACAAAGCCGAGCTTCTTCATCATGTAGGTGACCATCAACACCTGCATGCCGTAGAAGCCGAATCGCTCCCACATCTCGATCAGGAAGACGGTGCTGAACGAGCGGGTCTGGGAGACCGGTGGATTCTGGATTGCCATTCAATTGTCCGTACACGTTTTCATACAACGACCGCGGGGCGGCCGGCTCGCGCAACCCGGAACCGGGTCACAAAGGCCCGAAGGGTAACCCATCCGTCATTCAGGCGGCATTGCACCGCCGCACGCAGGAACCTGCGATCCCGCCGGCTGTGGCATCATTGCCGGCTTGTTGCCCGCGCTTGCGGGCGCGGCTGTGCCGCAGGCTCAAGAGGACGACGACACCATGGCCGCCAACGGTTTTCGCGGGCCCAGACAGATATGGAATGCCTTCAGGTGGTCCATGAAGGGGTTGCGCGCCGGCTGGCGCCACGAGGCGTCGTTCCGGCTGGAGGTCTGCCTGGCGGTGGTGCTGGTGCCGCTGGGGCTTTGGCTGGGCAACGGCCCGCTGGAAAAGATCGCCCTGGTGCTGCCGCCCGTGCTGGTGCTGTCGGCCGAGCTGCTCAATTCGGCGGTGGAGGCGGTGGTGGACAAGGTCAGCCCGGAATTTCACGAGCTGGCCGGCCGGGCCAAGGACATGGGCTCGGCGGCGGTCTTCCTGCTGCTGATGATGACGGCGCTGAGCTGGGGCCTGATCCTGGCGCCCCGCCTGTTTCCCTAGATTGACGGGAGCCGCATTGCGCCGGTCACGGCGGGATGCTGCAATGGTGCATCCACCGGATCGGAGCACCCCCATGAAATTCCTTCGCGCGCTTGCATTGCTGCTGGTCGTTACTGGCCTCTCAGGCTGCGGCTATAACGCCATCCAGCGCCAGGATGAGGCCGTCAAGGCAGCCTGGTCCGAAGTGCTCAACCAGTACCAGCGGCGCGCCGACCTGGTGCCCAACCTGGTCAATACGGTGAAGGGCTATGCCCAGCACGAGGAGCGGGTGCTTACCGAGGTGACCAACGCGCGCGCCAAGGTGGGCAGCATGCAGCTGTCCACCGACGACTTGAACAACCCGCAGAAGCTGCAGCAGTTCCAGGCGGCGCAGGGTGAGCTGTCCAGCGCGCTGTCGCGCCTGATGGTGGTCAGCGAGAACTATCCGCAGCTCAAGGCGGACGGGCTGTTCCAGAACCTGCAGGCGCAGCTGGAAGGCACCGAGAACCGCATCACCGTGGCCCGCAATCGTTATGTGCAGGCCGTGCAGCAGTACAACTCGATGATCCGCACCTTCCCCAACAATCTCACCGCCAAGATCTTCGGCTACCAGGTCAAGCCGAATTTCTCGGTGGAAAACGAGAAGGCCATCTCCACCGCGCCGACGGTCGATTTCGGCAACACGCCGGCGCCTGCCGCCTCGGCACACTGACATGACCCGGCGCTTCACGCGCCTGCTGCTGATGCTGGCGGTGGCCCTGCTGCCGCTGGCATGGCTGCATGCCCAGGACCACACCGTGGCGGTGCCGACGCTCACGCGTCATGTCACCGACCTTACCGGCACGCTTACGCCGCAACAGGTCGACCAGCTCGATGCCCAGCTGGTGGCGCTGGAAAAAAGCAAAGGCGCCCAGCTGGTCGTGCTGATGGTGCCCACCACCCAGCCGCAGGACATCGCCGAATATTCCCTCGCGGTGGCGGAGGCCAACAAGATCGGCCGCAAGGGCACGGATGACGGCCTGCTGCTGCTGATCGCCAAGAACGACCGGCGCGTGCGCATGGAAGTGGGATACGGGCTGGAGGGGGCGGTGCCGGACGCCGCCACCGCACGCATCACCCGCGAATACATCGCGCCGAAATTCCGCACCAATGACTATTACGGCGGCATCAGCGACGCGGTCGGGGCCTTGACGCAGCTGATCAACGGCGAGGCACTGCCACCACCGGTGGAAAGCGCCAACCATCAGCAGCATGGTTTCAATTTCGGCAATGTGCTGCTGATCGGCGTCTTCGCCGCCTTCTTTCTGCGCGGCATCTTCGGTCGTTCGTCCGTGTGGTTCCGTACGCCGCTGGGCGCGGCGATCACCGGTGGCCTGCTATGGCTGCTCGCCGCTTCGGCGGGGGCGGGCATCATGGGTGCCCTGATCGGCGGCGTGCTGATGTTGTTGCCTGCCGGCGCCGGACGCTCGATTGGTGGTGGTGGCTGGGGTGGCTTCGGCGGCTGGGGCGGCGGCGGTGGTTTTGGCGGCGGCGGCCTGGGTGGCGGTGGCGGTTTCAGTGGCGGCGGTGGCAGTTTCGGTGGTGGCGGTTCATCAGGGAGCTGGTGACATGGCGCGTATGCAACGTCTGCTGATGAACCTCTTCGACGGCTGGTTCCAGCTGCGCCGCCGCTTTCCCAAGAGCCTGCTCGACGAGATGGCCGTGGCCATCGCCAGCGGCGAGCGCGAGCATCGTGGCGAAATCTGCTTCGCCATCGAATCACGCCTGGCACCGATGGCCGTACTGGAGGGGCTGGACGCGCAAGCGCGCGCGCGGCAGGTATTTGCCCAACTGCATGTGTGGGATACCGAGCACAACAGCGGCGTACTGTTCTATGTGCTGATGGCCGAGCATCGCGTGGTGATCATGGCCGACCGCGGCGTCGCCGCGGCGGTCAGCCGGCAGGAGTGGGACACGATTCGCGACCACATGCTCAGCAGTTTTGCCAGGGGGGCGTGGCGCGAGGGTTGCCTGGATGGCATCGCCGAGGCGCATGCGCTGCTACTGCGGCACTTCCCCGGCAACGACAAGGATCAGCCGGACGAGCTGCCTGATCGACCGGTGTTGCTGTAAGACGCTTGCGCCGCAAAAAAAGCGCACATAAAAAAAGGCGGGCCCGAAGGCCCGCCCATCAGAAAGCCAAACGCTTGCGCGCTTAGAACTTCTGGTTGTACGAGATGTACCAGTAACGGTCGATGTCGAACGCCGGGTTGTACGGCGAGCTGCCGGTGCCCGAGGTGGTCACCGAGTAGTAGTACGGGCCCTTCTTGTTGAAGATGTTGTTCACGCCGACGGTGAACACGCCCTTCCACGGCGCCGTGTAACGGAACTGGGCGTCGTTGAACGCCACCGAACCCTTCTGGCTCATGCCCGGGCCGTAGCTCCACCAGGGATTGGTGTAGTTCGGCGAGCTGCACTCGTCCAGTTCACCCGGGATGTTGTCGTAGCACATGTCCTTCAGACCCGAGTAGTAACGGATCGTCCAGCTGGCGCCGAACTGCTTGTAGTCCCAGTCGACCTGCAGGTTCGAACGCAGGCGATACATGCCGTCTTCGCCATACATGAAGCCGACCGGGGTCTTGGCGACCGCGCCCGGACCGCTGACGATCTCGTACTTGGTCAGGTAGGTGCTGTCCGATGCGATGCGGAAGCGGCCGAACGAGGTTTCCGGCAGGCGGTAGTGGATACCGACGTCGTAGCCTTCGGTCTTCAGGGTGCCCAGGTTGTACAGGCTTTCCGTCAGGGTGGCGACCGAGCCCGCGGCCAGGCCGGTAGCGGCATTGGCGGTGGGGGAGCGGGTGAAGTCACCGCAGAACGACGGATCGTTCTGGACGTAGCAGTAGTTCAGCGTGTCCTGTGCGTCCACCGACGTGATGATGTTCTTCACGTAGATGTTGTAGTAGTCGACCGTGAAGTCGAGACCTTCCACCTGATGCGGGCTGTAGACCAGGCCCAGCGTGCGGGTGATCGACGTTTCCGGCTTCAGGTTCGCGTTCGAGGAAGACAGGAACGCAACCGGGGTCTGGCTGCCGTTGTTGTTGGTGATCGGCTTGCCGGTGGTGCTGTTGACCTGCTGATAGCCAGCCGGCACGCCGGAGGTGGCGCAGCGCTGCGCAACGGCCGCATTGTTCGCGGCGGCACCGAACACGGAATCGCACGGATCCAGGAAGGTCTCGAAGCTCTGGCCGCTACCGCCGTACAGGTCGCTGATGGTCGGCGCACGGAAGCCTTCGGCGTAGGTGCCACGGACCAGCAGGTCCGCGAACGGACGCCAGCGGAAGCTGTACTTGTTGTTGGTGGTGCTGCCGAAGTTGCTGTAGTGCGAGTAGCGGCTGGCAACGTTCAGGCCGAGTTCCTGCGCACCCGGCAGGTCACGCAGCAGCGGCACGTCCAACTCGGCGTAGGCTTCGTTGGTGTTGTAGGCGCCGCTGGTCGGGGCTGCCGCGAGGTCGGTGGTCAGGCCGGCCGAGACATTGGCATCCGGGCGGAAGTTGCCCTTTTCGCCACGATGCTCGACGCCCACGGCGAGGTTCACCGTACCGGCCGGCAGATCGAACAGGCCACCGGACACATTGGCCGTGTAGTCGTCGGTCGAACTGGTCTGGCGGTTGGTTTCGATGTAGTTGATGTAGTTCAGCACCGACTGCGGCGTGGCGCCCGGACCGGCCAGGATGTTCCACGGTACGCAGCCCGCGGCACGTGCGGCGGCGTTGGCGCAGACGAGCTGGCCGTTCAGCATTTCGGTCGGGCCCAGGGCGTTCTGGGCGTTTTCAAGGTTCAGGTTGCCCGAGCCGACCTGGCGGATCTTGTTCTGCGAGTAGGTATAGCCCGCATCCCAGTTCCAGTCATGACCGAGGAACTGGAAGTAGCCTTCCACGCCGACGTCGATATGGGCCAGCTTGGAGTTGCCCCAGGTGATACGCGGCAGCTCGGTGGTGCGGCGGTAGAACGACACGTCCTGACCCGGGAACGGGTTGTAGGCGTTGTCGCCGCTCAGCACCACGCCGGTACCGCCCGTCGAGAACGGGTAGCCGGCGAGCTGCGACGAGGTATCGCGCGTGCTGTAGCTGGCCAGGCCGTGCAGGGTGATGTTGTCGGTCAGCTTGTAGCGATCCTGCACGAACAGGTTCTTCAGCTTCGAACCCGCACGGAAGGTCATGTCCTGCTGCGAGTTGTAGGAGTCAGCAACGGAGCCATCGTACAAGTGGTAATTGGCGAGGTTGCTGGAGTCGGTGGCGCCGTGATTGATCACGTACTGATTGGGCACCCACTTGCCGGCGGCATTGTAGGAGCCCGCGCCCGGCGTGCCATCGGCACGCGGATCGATGATGCGGCCATACGGGCCGGTGCCGCTGAAGCCATCTTCCGGATGACGCGGGCCATCGGCATAGCTGGTCTCGCTACGCTCGCTGTTCCACATCGGGTCGGTGTTCTGATACGAGGCGCCGATGATGAGCGAGTTCTTCTCGGTGCTATGGCCCCAGGTGAAGTCGTAATTGGTCGTGGTGCCGTCGCCTTCGCCGTTCTGGCCGTAGTAGACGTTGGCTTCGGCGCCGTCGAACTTTTCCTTGGTGATGATGTTGACCACGCCGCCGATGGCGTCGGAGCCATAGATGGACGAGGCGCCGTCCTTGAGGACGTCGATGCGGTCGATCATCGAGACGGGGATGGTCGACAGGTCGGTCAGGCCCGAGAGGCTGGTGCTCCAGCGACGTCCATTGACCAGCACCAGGGTACGGTTCGAACCCAGGTTGCGGATGTTGACGTAGCGGCCGCCGACGTCAGCACCGGAGGACAGCGTGTCCTGCGGGGTGATGTCCGGAGTGCCCGCGGACGGCATGCGGGCGATGATGTCGTTGACGTTGGTCAGGCCGGTGGCCTGGATCGCGGCACGGTCCATGGTGAACACCGGCTGCGAGGTTTCCACATCCACGCTGCGAATGCGCGAACCGGTCACCGTAACGGTTTCGAGGCTCTTGGCCGAGCTCTGGTCAGCCTGAGCGGGGGCAGCATCCTGTGCAGCCACCGACCACGTCTGCAGCACGAGCGCTGCGGCGATGGCAGTAGCCAGCAGTGTCTTTTGCTTCATTGTTGGAACTCCGAACAAAAAATAGCCATCAGCCAGCGCGCGAGGGCTGGGCAGCTGGATATGGGGATGGCGCGTAACGCCCTGGGGAAGGGCCTCCGTGCCGTGGCATCGCCGGGCTTGGGGGACAGGCGATGTAATCCCGAAGTTAAAACAAAGTGACGTGTAGGTGCAAGCCGGTTGTCACGTTCAGGTGGTAGCCATTTGATCAGTGGGTTTCGATCAAATAAGCGCCCGGTTTGGGATGACTGCCGGAGCAGTCCCGGGCATGGCGCGAGATGGGAATGCTTTCATCGGAGGCATGTCTGACAAGGCGTGGCCCGTTACACTGTCGCTTTGTTGCCGCCTTAGTTGCCCATGACGCAGCCCTACACCGTCGCTTTCGACCCTGTTGCCTTCCACGTGGGGCCGCTTCAGATCCACTGGTATGGCCTGATGTATCTATGCGGATTTCTGGGCGCATGGCTGCTGGCGGAATACCGCCGCCGAAAAGGCCGCCTGCCGGTTACCAGCGAAGCGCTGGGTGATCTTGCCTTCTACGTGATGATGGGTGTGATCGTTGGCGGGCGCGTCTGGTACATGCTGTTCTACGCGGATATCCATTGGATCTGGACCGACCCGCTTGCGCTGTTCCGCGTATGGGACGGCGGCATGAGCTTCCACGGGGGCCTGCTTGGCGTGCTGGTGGCGGGGCTGTGGTGGTCGCGCCGGAACGGGGTGCATTTTTTCGACACCATCGATTTCGTGGCGCCGATGGTGCCGATCGGCCTTGGCCTGGGCCGGCTGGGCAACTTCATCAATGGCGAGTTGTGGGGCAAGCCGTCGGACGTGCCCTGGGCGATGATCTTTCCCAACGCGCCCGATCGCCTGCCACGCCATCCCTCGCAGCTGTACGAGCTGTTGCTGGAAGGCGTGGTCATGTTCACGGTGCTGTTCCTGGTGTCGATGAAGCCCCGGCCGCGCTACCTGATCTCGGGCCTGTTCGGGCTGATGTATGGCTGCTTCCGTTTCGCGGTGGAGTTCGTGCGCGTGCCTGACCCCCAGCTCGGCTACCTGGCGTGGGGCTGGCTGACCATGGGGCAGATCCAGTCGCTGCCGTTGATCATCATCGGCATCGTGCTGCTGGTGCTGTCGCGCAAGGCGCCCACGCTGCGGCCGTACACGGTTTCGCTTCCGGGCAAGGAGTAAGCGCATGCGTGCCTATCTGGACCTGTTGCAGCATGTGCTCGATCACGGCACCGAGAAGGCCGATCGCACCGGCACCGGCACGCGCAGCGTGTTCGGCTGGCAGATGCGCTTTGACCTGTCCAAGGGGTTCCCGCTGGTCACCACCAAGAAGCTGCATCTGAAGTCGATCATCCACGAGCTGATCTGGTTCCTGCAGGGCGACACCAACACGGCGTACCTGAAGCAGCACGGCGTCAGCATCTGGGACGAATGGGCCGACGAGCATGGCGAGCTGGGCCCGGTCTACGGCAAGCAGTGGCGTGCCTGGCCAACGGCCGATGGCGGTGTGGTGGACCAGATCCGCTGGGTGGTGGACGAGATCAAGCGCAATCCTGATTCGCGTCGCCTGGTGGTAAGCGCCTGGAACGTCGGCGAGCTGCCCAAGATGGCGCTGATGCCGTGCCATGCGCTGTTCCAGTTCTACGTGGCGGACGGCAAGCTGAGTTGCCAGCTGTACCAGCGCTCGGGCGATATCTTCCTGGGCGTGCCGTTCAATATCGCCAGCTATGCGCTGCTTACCCACATGATCGCGCAGGTCTGCGACCTGGACGTGGGCGATTTCGTGCATACGCTGGGCGACGCCCATTTGTACAACAACCATGTGGAGCAGGCGCACCTGCAACTGTCGCGCGAACCGCGGCCGTTGCCCCGGTTGCAGCTCAACCCGCAGGTGCGCTCGCTGTTCGATTTCCGCTTCGAGGACGTCGCCATCGTCGGCTACGAACCCCATGGGGCGATCAAGGCGCCAGTGGCGGTTTAACGCAATTGGCAAGGTATCAAACGGACGTGGATGCGTCGGCGCATCCTGTTAAGATCTGTCGGCGCGACGCCGTCGGCCGGCGGCGCGAGCCGCCCTGACGCCGATGACTCAAGGATTTACATGGCTATTTCGCTAATCGCCGCGCTGGATGAGAACTTTGCCATCGGCCGTAAGGGACAGCTTCCCTGGCACCTGCCGGACGACCTGCGCTGGTTCAAGCAACTGACCCTCGGCAAGTACGTGCTGATGGGCTACAACACCGCCGTTGCCGTGGGGCGCGCGCTGCCGGATCGCACCAACCTCGTGCTGAGCCGCAAGCATGAAGCGCCGTTCCCGGGCCAGGTCACCGTGCGCTCCCTGGCCGAAGGGCATGCGCGCGCCGGCGGCACGGGCCTGATGGTGATCGGCGGTGGCGAGGTGTATTCCGAGGCGTTGCCGCACGCCAGGCGCCTGTATCTCACCTGGGTCAATGCCGCGGTGGATGGCGCCGATACGTTCTTCCCGGGCGTGCATTTCAGCGATTGGACCGAAGTGGCGCGTACGCACCACAAGAAAGATGCCGAGCACGCGTACGATTTCGATATGGTCGAGTACATCCGCAACGACTGACGGGGCGCTGCGCCGTTGTCTCCCTGCCTGGACCAGCCGATGCACGTCATGGCCGGCGTCATGCTCGACGCGCGTAGCCGCGTGCTGCTGGCGCAGCGGCCACCGGGCAAGCATCTGGCCGGTCTGTGGGAGTTTCCCGGTGGCAAGCTGGAGGCCGGCGAATCCCCCGAGGGTGGCCTGGTTCGCGAATTGCGCGAGGAGCTGGGCGTCGAGGCGGTGATCGCCGAGCCGCTGATCCGGGTGCCTTGGCGCTATGGTGAGCGATCGCTGCTGCTCGATGCCCGGGTGATACGACACTGGCAGGGCGAGCCGCATTCGCTGGAAGGGCAGGCGTTGCAGTGGTGCGCGCCAGATAGCGTCGACCTGTCCATCCTGACGCCAGCCGACCGTCCCATCCTGCGCGCGCTGCAGCTGCCGTCGCTTTACCCCATCACTCCCGCTGACGTGCCGCCCGAGGCGTTCGCCGCCTGGCAGCAGCGCCTTGGCACCGCTATCGAAAACGGCCAGCGCCTGATGCTGTTGCGATTCCCCCTATGGCCAGTGGAGCGCGTGCGCGAGCTGGCCGCGGGGCTGCTGCCGCTGGCGCGGGCACGCGGCGCACAGTTGTTGCTGAGTGGCGACATAGCGGGGGCGTTGATGCTGGGTGCGGGCGTGGGGGTGCAGCTCAAGGCACGCCAGCTCGCCTCTCTGGATGAACGGCCGTTGCCACTGCAGCAGTGGGTCGGGGCCAGTTGCCACGATGACACGGAACTGGCCCGTGCCTTGCCGCTGGCCGATTTCGCCACGTTGTCGCCGGTGTCTGCCACGGCATCCCACCCGGATGCCGCCCCCTTGGGCTGGCCGGCGTTTCAGGCGATGGTGGAAGCCGCTGCCGTGCCGGTCTACGCGCTGGGCGGCATGCGTGCTGCCGATGCGTCGGTGGCAAGGCAGGCCGGCGGGCAGGGCGTGGCCGGTATTCGCGGGTTCTGGTGACGCGGGCTTAGCCCCTGGCTTCGGCCAGTGCCAGATAGCGCGCATGCAGGTGGGCGACGGCCCGATCGAGCTCGGCCTCGTCACCGCTGTTTTCGATAACGTCGTGGGCGATGGTCAGTCGTTCGGTGCGGCTGGCCTGGCGTTCGATCATGCGTCGCGCCAAGGCTTCATCAATGCCGTCGCGTCGTACCAGGCGATCGAGCTGGACGGCTTCGGGGGCATCGACTACCAGGACCCGGTCCACCCAGCGATAGTGCCCCAGGTTTTCGGCCAGCAACGGAATCGCCAGCAGGCAGTAGGGGCCGCGATCGGCCATCACGCGTTCATGCAGCCAGGCACGCACACGGGGATGGATGATGGTCTCCAATGCACGCCGCGCCTCGTCGTCACCGAAAACGCGCTGGCGCATGGCGGCGCGATCGAGCTGGCCACTGGCGTCGAGCACTTCGGCGCCGAAGCGCTCGATCACAGCGTGCCATCCTTCCGTGCCAGCGGCGATCACCTCGCGCGCGGCGACGTCGGCGTCATAGACATGGATGCCCAGCGATTCGAAGCGACGCGATACGGCGCTTTTGCCAGCGGCGATGCCACCGGTCAAGGCGACCACATAGCTATGCCGCTTCGCGTTCATCGCAGCCCTGTCAGCTGGGCGTAGTGCAGCCACAGCCAGTCACCGGCGACAAACCACACCCAACCTGCCGCGGTGATAAACGGACCGAACGGCATGGGAATGTCGCGCTGATGCTTGCGCAACAGAATCAACGAACCGCCGGTCAACGCGCCAATCAGCGAGGACAGCAGGATCACCGGCAACAGCGCGCTCGGCCCCATCCATGCCCCCAGCGCGGCCAGCAGCTTGAAGTCGCCATAGCCCATGCCTTCCTTGCCGGTGAGCAGCTTGAACAGCCAGTACACGCTCCACAGGCTTAGGTAACCGATGGCGGCGCCAAGGATGGCTGCCGGCGGCAACACGAACATCGGTAGCAGGGAGAGCAGCAGGCCCAGCCACAACAGCGGGTAGTTGAGCTGATCGGGCAGATACTGCGTGCGGAAATCGATACCCGACAACGCAATCAGCATCCAGGTAAACACCAGCCCGGCCAGCGCCGGCCACGTCGGCCCGAACTTCCACACGATGATGGCGCTGAGTACACCGCTGAGCAGTTCGACCAGCGGGTACTGAATGGAAATGGGCGTCTTGCAGTAACGGCAACGCCCACCCAGCAGCAGCCAGCCGAACAACGGGATATTGTCCCGAGCCGACAGCGGGTGCTTGCAATGCGGGCAATGCGAGGGCTCACGCACGATGCCGGGCGGCAGCGGCTGCTCATCCGGCTGCATCTCCAGCGTGTCGAGCGCATCCAGCCGCCACTCCGCCTTCATCCGTTCCGGCAGGCGCAGGATCACCACGTTGAGAAAGCTGCCCACCAGCAAGCCAAGCACGCCAGCAGCAAGGATCCAGGCCCACAGCGGAAGTTCGAACATGCGCGGTTCCAAAGGCTATAAAAAAAGCCCCCCTCCCATAGGGAGAGGGGCTTGGATTCGAGAGCTTACACCGTGCCGGCGAGCTTGAAGATGGGTAGGTACAGCGCTACCACCATGCCACCGACCAGTACGCCGAGGATCACCATGATCAGCGGTTCAAGCAGGCTGGAAAGCGTGTCGACGGCGTTGTTCACTTCCTCTTCGTAGAATTCGGCCACCTTGAACAGCATGTGGTCCAGCGCGCCCGATTCCTCACCGATGCCGACCATCTGGATCATCATGTTGGGGAACAGGCCGGTTTGCCGCATCGACAGCTGCAGTTGGTGGCCCACGGCGACGTCGTCGCGCATCTGTTTCACGGCATCGCCATAGACGATGCTGCCCGTGGCGCCGGCCACCGCATCCATCGCTTCCACCAGCGGCACGCCCGCGCGGAAGGTGACGCCCAGCGTGCGTCCGAAACGGGCCAGAGCGGACTGCCGCAAGATGTTGCCGATGACCGGCAGTTTCAACATGACGCGATCAAGAAAATGGGCGAACTTGGGCGAGCGCTTCTTGCCCATGACGAGGGCGATGATGCTGCCGGCAATGCCGATGAGAAGCACCCACCAGTAGGACTTCATGAACTCGGAGGCGGCAACTACCACCTGGGTGGGCGCCGGCAGCTCGGTGCCGGCGTCCTTGAAGGTCTGCGCGAAGACCGGCACCACGAATAGCAGCATGATGACGCAGACCAGGAAAGCCACTGCCATCACCATCACAGGATAGAACAGGGCCTTCTTGATCTTGGCCTTGATGCTCTCCGTGCGCTCCTTGTACGTCGCCACCGTATCGAGCACGGTATCGAGCACACCCGCCGATTCACCCGCGTGGACCAGGTTGCGGTAGAGCTCGTCGAACTGGACCGGATACTTGGCCAGCGCCTCATGCAAGGCCGAGCCGCCCTCGATGCCTTGCTTGACATCGTTGAGCATGTTCTTGAAGCGGACGTTCTTCTGGCCGTCCGCGATGATTTCAAACGACTGCACCATCGGCACGCCCGAGGCCATCATGGTGGCGATCTGGCGACTGAAGATGGCCACGTCGCGGGGCTTGACCGTGCTGCCGCTGGCGCCGAACAGCGGCTTGCCGCGCTCGCGCACCGTCTGCGGATTCATGCCTTGCCGGCGCAGCTCGGCCTTGACGAGCGAGGCATTCTTTGCCGACATCTCGCCTTTCATACGCTTGCCGCGCTTGTCCAGCGCGACCCAGTCGTACATGGTCAGCTTGCTCACCTCGGCACGCTGGGCACCAAGCGACTTGACGTTTTTAGCGGTGGCGGTGGCCGTGGCCATTGCGATTCCCCCTGCTGGTACGGTCGGGTTGCCTCAAATAAGGCGCCCCCTGAATTTTTGCAGCGTAAATCATTATGTTGGAGCAATTCGTGGAGCCAGGCGCAACTTTGATGTGACGGGGCGCCCTATCTGGATGGCCAGGGCGTTTTCCCATCCAACTCAATCCTTGGTGACGCGGTCGATCTCCGCCAGGCTAGTCAGGCCCTTCTTGACCTTGAGCAAGGCCGACGCCCGCAAATCATTCACGCCAGCCTTGCGAGCGGCCTCGGCGATCTGCAAGGCATTGCCACCCTGCAGGATGATCTTCTGAATGTCTTCCAGCATCGGCATTACCTGGTAGATACCCACGCGGCCCTTGTAACCCTCATTGCAGCTATCGCAACCCACAGCCTCGTAGACGGTAAGGCCGGCGTCGATGTCTTCCTGGGTGAAGCCTGCCGCGAGCAGGGTCTGCGGCGGCAGATCCATGGCCTTCTTGCAGTCATGGAGACGGCGCGCGAGGCGCTGCGCAATGATCAGGGTTACCGACGAGGTGATGTTGTAGGGCGCGATGCCCATGTTCATCAGGCGGGAAATGGTCTGTGCTGCGTCGTTGGTATGCAGGGTGGACAGCACCATGTGGCCGGTCTGCGCAGCCTTGATGGCGATCTCGGCGGTTTCCAGGTCGCGGATTTCGCCGACCATGATCACGTCCGGGTCCTGGCGCAGGAACGAGCGCAGCGCCGCGGCAAAGGTCATGCCGCGCTTCACGTTCTGCTGGACCTGGTTGATGCCCTCGACGCGGATTTCCACCGGGTCCTCGACCGTCGAGATATTGCGTTCGGCGGTATTTAGGATATTGAGCGCGGTATACAGCGACACCGTCTTGCCCGAGCCGGTGGGGCCGGTCACCAGCACCATGCCGTAGGGCTTGTGGATGGCGTCCAGGTAGAGCTGCTTTTGCACCTCTTCATAGCCGAGCGCATCGATGCCGAGCTTGGCGGCCGAACCGTCGAGGATACGCAGCACGATCTTCTCGCCGAACAGCGTCGGCAGCGTGCTCACGCGAAAGTCCACCGCGCGGCTCTTGGACAGGTTGAGCTTGATGCGGCCGTCCTGAGGCACGCGGCGCTCGGCGATATCGAGGCCGGACATTACCTTGATACGCGAGGAGATGCGCGAGGCCAGCTTCATTGGCGGGCTGGCCACCGCGCGCAGCATGCCGTCCATGCGCAGGCGGACCCGGTACTGGGTCTCGAACGGCTCGAAATGGATATCCGATGCACCGCGCTTGATCGCATCGACCAGGATCTTGTTGACGAATTTCACCACCGGCGCGTCGTCGTTGGCGTTGGCGTCGATGCCGGTCATCTCGGCTTCTTCGTCGCCGCTTTCCAGCGCCAGATCGTCCAGATCACCACCGCCCATGTCGGGGACAGCGTTGCTCATCGTCGTGAGGACGTTCTCGATGGTGCGCAGCAGCTGGCCGCGCTCCACCAGGATCGGCTCCACCATGCAATTGGAGTGGAACTTGATCTCGTCCAGCGCGTGCGACTGCATGGGGTCGGCGATGCCGACAAACAGCCGCTTGCCGCGCTTGAACAGAGGCAGCGCATGGTGCTTGTTGATCAGCGCCTCGCTGATCAGGTTCACCGGCATTTGCGTGGGCGCCAAGGCGCTCACATCCATTACCGGCATGCCGAACTCGTCCGAGGCGATACGGGTGAGACGGGCGCTGTCGACCAGGTTGTGGTCCAGCAACCAGGCGGCGAGGGTGGTCTTGTGCTGTAGCGAATCGGCCATCGCCTTGCGCACGTCGGCCTCGGGCAGCACATCTTCCGACACCAACCTGCGCGCCATGCCTGATAGGCCCGCGAGCGAGGGTTGCATTAGCGTTGACATAGCGATACTGGCTCAGCCCCCTGATTGGCGAGGAATTTACCCGAGTTGGGCGGGTTGGTCACGCAGCGATCACGGTGAATGACTCCGAGGGTGATGGGGTGCACAGATCCCCAGAGGCTCAAACCCGCCCCCATTGTCATGCAACAGGCGTGCCCTGCCTGGCAAGAAGGACATGGACGTTCCGGCGGGCTTGGGATAGAAAGGCCGTTTTTACCCAGAAGTCTTGCCCGTGTCGAACCCTGATTCCCAGCCCCCTTTCCTGGTTTTTGGCGCCCCGCGTATCGAGGAGGCTGAGATCGCCGAGGTGGAGGCTTGCCTGCGTTCGGGCTGGCTGGGCACCGGGCCCCGCGTGGCCCAGTTCGAGCGCGATTTCGCCGCCTGGCGGCGCGTAAGCCCCTCCCAGGTGGCCGCCGTCAACTCCTGCACGGCGGCCTTGCACGTAAGCATGGTGGCGGCTGGGCTGGAGCCAGGCAGTGAGGTCATCACCACGCCGCTGACCTTTTGCGCCACGGTCAATGCCATCCTGCATGCCGGGCTCACCCCCGTCCTGGCCGACGTGGATCCGGTGACCCAGAACATCGACCCCGATGCCATCGAGGCGGCCATCACCCCGCGTACCCGGGCGATCCTGCCGGTTCATTTCGCCGGCCGCCCCTGCGCGATGGACCGAATTATGGCCATCGCCGACAAATATGGGCTGATGGTGATCGAGGATTGCGCCCATGCCATCGAAACGGAATACCACGGCCGCCCGGTCGGTACCTTTGGCGATTTTGGCTGCTACAGCTTCTACGTCACCAAGAATGTGGTGACGGGGGAGGGCGGCATGATCCTGGGGCGCGATGAAGAGCATATCGCCCGTGCCCGTATCCTCGCCTTGCATGGCATGAGCAAGGATGCCTGGCACCGCTTCAGCGACCAGGGTTACAAGCACTATCAGGTGGTGGAGTGCGGTTTCAAATACAACATGATGGACCTGCAGGCGGCCATCGGCATTCACCAACTGGCCCGGGTGGAGCAGAACTGGGCGCGTCGGCGCGAGCTGTGGCAGCGCTACGACGAGGCCTTTGCGGGGCTACCCATTGGCCTTCCGGCACTGCCCGAGGCCGATACGCGTCATGGGTATCACCTTTACACCGTGATGATCGACGTCGAGCGCTGCGGCATCAGCCGCGACGGCTTCCTGGAAGCCATGAACGCCGGGCGCATCGGAACCGGCGTGCACTACCTTTCGGTACCCGAGCATCCGTACTACCAGCAACGCTTTGGCTGGCGCCCGGAGCAATGGCCCCACGCCATGCGGCTGGGGCGCCAGACCGTCAGCTTACCGTTGTCGCCAGCGATGTCCGATGAGGATGCCGAGAGGGTGATCGATGCCGTCCAGTCCTTGATCGGTCGCTGAGGTTGCCATCGTCCCTGCCTAGGGGCAGGAGCAGGGCAAAACCCTGCGATCTCGATCAGGCAGGGTGTCGACAGCCCCAGTTGCAGTAAAAGGCCGTGCGCCACAGCCGCAGCGCTATCTGCGGGTTATCATGCCGCGTCAACTCCGGGAATGCCCCTTTGAACCGTCTCAGCATCATCCTGCCAGCGAAAAATGAAGGCGCGGCATTGAAGGCTCTCTTGCCCCGCCTGCGCACCGCCCAACCGGACGCGGAAATCATCGTGGTTGATGATGGCTCCACCGACGACACCCGGACGATCTGCGAGGCCAGCGGCGTTCTATGTCTTTCCTCACCCTACTCGATGGGCAACGGCGCCGCCATCAAGCGGGGCGCGCGTGCCGCCACCGGTGACATCCTGGTCTTTATGGACGGCGACGGCCAGCACGATCCTGCGGATATCGCCCGGTTGCTGGAGAAACTCGATCAAGGCTACGACATGGTCGTCGGCGCGCGCGACTGGGAAAGCCAGGCTGGCGTTGGGCGTGGCGTCGCCAATACCATCTACAACTGGTTGGCGACTCGGATGACAGGTCATGTCGTCGCTGATCTGACATCGGGCTATCGTGCTGTTCGCGCGGATAAGTTTCGCGAGTTTCTGCACCTGCTTCCCAATGGGTTTTCCTACCCGACTACCAGCACCATGGCGTTTTTCCGCAGTGCCTACCCGGTGGCTTATGTGCCGATCAAGGCGGCGCAGCGGGTGGGCAAGAGTCACATCAAACCGATTCGCGATGGCATCCGGTTTTTGTTGATCATCTTCAAGATTGCGACGTTGTACTCGCCGCTCAAGTTGTTCGCGCCGGCTAGCGTCGTGTTCTTTCTGCTCGGGTGTATCAACTATGCGTGGACGTTCACGCAAAACGGTCGGCTCACCAATGGAAGCACTCTGATGTGGAGCGCCGGCGTTATCGTGTTTCTCATCGGGTTGGTTTCCGAGCAGATATGCATGCTTACCTATAGCTCATCGCGTAACCAGGAGCATGTGTGAATACAAAGGGGGTTCGTGCGTGGTTACATCCTCTGCGTAAAAGTCCCTTGCATCCGCAGTGGTTCATGTTCCGACATCAGCGGCGCGATAGGCGATGGATTTACGATCGTGCTCAAGGGAGAGTATTGGACATTGGATGCGCTGATGGTTGGGCGCGCGAGATTCTCTCGCATTGTGATTACGTGGGATTGGACTATCCCACTACCGCTAGCGGCATGTATGGGACGCGGCCGCAAGTTTATGCTGATGGAGCAAGCCTTCCTTTCTTATCGGAAAGCTTTGACACGGTACTTCTACTCGAAGTGCTCGAGCACGTTTTAGACGCAGAGCGTGTGTTGACCGAAATTAGCCGGGTTCTCAAACCGAAAGGAAGGCTTCTGGTTAGCATGCCATTCCTCTACCCATTGCATGACGCCCCACACGATTATCGGCGCTACACCGCTCCAGGATTGATTCAAGTGCTGTCCAGCGCGGGGCTTCAGGCCGAGCATGTGACGCCAAGGAATCGGGGGCTTAAAGTTGCTGCGCTTTTGAGCGCAATCGCGTGCGGGGAATTCATGATGGACGCATTGAACAGGCGGCGTTGGCGGTTGGTTTTCGCCCCTTTGGTTGTCGCGGCAATTCCTCTGATCAATATTCTTGGCTGGATGTTCGGATGGATAGGCGATGGACAAATGCTGGCCTCCGGTCATTCAGCGGAGGCACGAAAATCGCAATGAAGCTTCGGCGTCAGAATCGTGGCCTCCGACAAGTGCGGTTATTAGATGCATCAGGGGCAACATTATTGTGTGGACACTGGATGTTTGTCATTTGACCTTTATAAGGATGTGCCGCACTGTGACAGCTTGGTGGTCAGTGTCCAAGTGAACTAGTTTGAGGGGAATGATGCGTGTCCTTTTGGTCAGTACGTCTTATCCGAGTGATGCATCGGATTGGCGCGGTGTGTTTATACGACACATGGTCGCTGCGCTAGCTCGGGTGCCGGGTATTACGCTTGGTGTGTGGGCGCCGCCGGGAGAGCTGCCGGGCACGGTCAAGGCAGTTATGACTCCTGATGAGGCAAGCTGGCTGACCCAGTTGATGGTGGCTGGAGGCATTTCGCATTTAATGCGGAGCAGGGGATGGAAGACCCTATTGGCCCCCTTTAAACTTGCCCGCATGATCGCGGCTGCATATCGACGCCACCCTGAAGTCGATATCTATCACGTCAATTGGCTGCAATGCGCGCTTCCACTGCCGGCCAATGGGAAACCCGCATTGATTGCAGTGCTCGGTAACGACATGAAGTTGCTGAGACTGCCCCTGATGGGGTGGGCGCTGCGGCGGACAATGCGGAAGCGAAAAGTCGCTATCTGTCCAAATGCCGAATGGATGTACGAGCCTCTTAGGGCTGTCTTCGGTAGCGTTGCCGAAATAATCCCTATTTCATTTGGCATCGATCCATGTTGGTATGCCATGGAACGCAAGTCGGTAGCCCAAGAACCTAGGCGTTGGCTCGTCGTCACGCGCCTGACCGGCGATAAGCTTGGCCCTCTGTTCGAATGGTCACAGGATTTCTTTTGTCAGCAGGGGTATGAGTTGCACTTGTTTGGCCCAATGCAGGAGCAGGTCAGTATACCGGACTGGGTGCACTATCACGGCGCTGCTACCCCGCAGCAACTCGTTGAAGAATGGTTTCCTGGCGCTTGTGGCTTGATTACGCTTAGTCGCCACGCGGAAGGACGTCCGCAAGTCATGCTGGAAGCCATGGCGGCTGGACTACCTATCATTGCATCCCGCATGCCGGCGCATGCATCCATCGTCACGCATGGGCGGACTGGCATGCTGTGCGATACGGCGGATACCTACCTTGCTGCATTGGAATGCCTCCAGGATGTTGACATCAATGCGCGATATGGCAGAGCGGCAAGGGAGTGGGCTATTGAGAATCTTGGAACGTGGGATGACTGCGCTCAGCGCTACACGCGTATCTATCGAAGCTTGTTAGGGTGTGATTCGAGTGAGTAACGAGATACTGGTTCTGGGTGCGGGCGGTTTTATCGGTCGGCATCTCGTGCGCGCGTTAGTGCGCAGTGGCGAGCGCGTAATAGCCGTCACTCGAAGCCCAGTCGATTTCGGCGATGTCGCCGTGGAGCAAATCACCGGTGAGTTGGGTCGTTCCCAAGATTTCATTCCGTTGGTCGCGCGAAGTAGAGTTGTGGTGCATTTGGCGACATCTTCTACGCCTGGCAGCACAGCAGGGCAGCCGATGGCGGAATTGGATGGCAACCTTCGTCCCATGCTGGCGTTGCTGGAGGCGATGCAACAATACCCGCACAGCGAGATGCTTTATTTGTCTTCCGGTGGAAGTCTATATGTGGGGGGGGGCGAGATCGGAGCTACTGAAACGTTCGCGGTGAATCCTCGTTCATACCATGGTGCTGGGAAAGTAGCATCGGAATGCTTCATCGGAGCTTGGTGCGCCCAGTATGACGGCGCAGCCACACTAGTGCGACCCTCCAATCTTTATGGGCCTGGTCAGCCGGAGCGGAAGGGATTCGGCATTGTCCCCACGGCATTTGGAAAGATGGTGCGGGGTGAGACGCTGAGCGTTTGGGGCGATGGCTCGGCTGTGCGCGACTATTTGTATGTTGATGATTTCATCGCTTTATGCCTTGCGATCATAGGGACGGCCATGCCAAGAGGCACCCGTGTCATCAACGCATCGAGTGGGATTGGTATCTCATTGAACGAGTTGTTTGATGTGATGGAGGACATTGCTGGAAGGCCGTTGAGGCGAAGTTACGACTGCAGTCGTGCCATCGATGCCACGCGAATCGTGATAGATAGCGGTTTGGCGCGTCAGGCTTATGGTTGGGGGGCCAATACGTCTTTGGCGGAAGGCCTGCTTCGCACCTGGCATTCTTTCACGTCATCCGTGGGTTGAGCGATATGTATGGATTGGCTGATTTCAACGGCAAATTCGTTTCCAATAACCCCGGGCTTGCCTGATGACTGATCGCGGCTACCAGTATGGCTATTCCGACATCAGTTCCGAGATGCACTCGATGGAGGGGCGCAGACGGAAGGCAATGACCATGGCTGCCGTGTTGGGTCACGCTTTCGGCGATTGCTTGCGCAATGTGCGGTTGCTCAACGTGGGGTGTTCGACTGGCATCATTGATGAATGCTTGGCGCTGCATGTGAAGAGTGTTGTCGGCATTGACATTGATGCCCCCGCTATTGAGACGGCGCGCGCGCGCTGCACGTCGAATAACGTTGAGTTTCGCATCGGTGATGCCATGAACATCGACTTTCCGGATGCGAGCTTTGACGTAGTAATCTGTTCGCAGGTGTATGAGCACGTGCCTGATCCTGCAAAAATGATGGATGAGATCTATCGTGTGCTCGTACCCGGCGGTATTTGCTACTTTGCAGCTACGAACAGATTCTGCGTTATGGAGCAGCATTACCATTTGCCGTTCCTGTCCATTATTCCGGTATCGGTGGCACACTGGTATTTAAGGTTGTCCGGTAAGGGGCAGTACTATTATGAGCGCCACAGGAGCCTGGGAGGGCTGCGTGGCCTAGTGCGACGATTCAATGTCGATGATTATACGCAGCGAATTCTTTCAGATCCTGGGATGTTTGCCGCGAGTTATATGTTCAGTGGTCGCATAAAGCTTGGTATAGCGCGTGTATTGGCTCGTTTCGCATACCCGGTATTTCCTGGCTATGTATGGCTTCTCAGGCGACCTTAAGGGGCGGAACGCTCAATCAGTCTTGGTCGTTGGGTAATCCCCCCGCTTTTAGCGGACGTAAAAAGTGGAGCTAAGCAGCCAAGGCCAATTTCTGC
>NZ_JAKWJS010000009.1 GCF_022761115.1 Dyella sp. RRB7
CTGTGTAGCGGCGGAGGTTGTCCCGCAGCGAAGTACCTCAAGCGCTCGGGCTTTTCCCAACGTAATGCTGCCAGCTCTTCCGGCCATTTTCTTTGGGTTACTTTTCTTTGACTCCGGGCATCCTGCCCTTCGCCCTTCGGGCCGGCTTCGCCGTTCGCATGCGCTCCTGCGCATGCGTGGGCCAGCAAAAGAAAAGTGACTCGAGCGTCGGCAGACGATCGAAACGCCCGCCGCGCAGGCGGCACCCTGGCGATCACGCCAACAAAGGCGAGAGTCCCTGGGTCCCCGCTTTCGCGGGAATGACGTCAAGAGCGAAAGCGCGCTGCGCGCTTATCCAGCACCCAACCACCACTCACCCCTGCGGCGGCTGCACCAACTCCTGCGCATCCAGATACCCATCATGATTGCGGTCCAGCTTGTGGAACTGCCGCCGCAAATTATCCTGGTACTGCTGGAGCGTGATCGGCTTCCCATGCCCGCCGGGAAGCTCATCGGCTTCCAGTACCCCGTCGCCATTGCGATCCAGGCGATGGAAGCCTTCGCTCATGTGCGCCACGTATTCCGCCTCGCTCACCCGGCCGTCGCCATCGGTATCGAACTCCCGCAGATACTCGGCGGGCGTGCCCTGGGCGTGCGCCCACAGCGGCAACAACAACAGGGCGGCGAGGGCGGCCCTGCGTGCCATCACGCCGCCTCGGTGCGCCGGCGCAACACCGCCAGCGGTTGCGCCCAGGTGGCGCCGGGACGGCGTTTGCTGGTGACCAGGGTGAGGTCGCTGGGCTGGAACACGTTGATGTTGTGCGTGGCCGGGGTGGTGAGAATGTACTGGGCACGGGTGGACTTGAGGAAGGCGCCCACCTTGTCGATGTTGAAGATGTCCAGGTGGGCGAACGGTTCGTCGATGAACACGAAGCCGCCGGGACGGTCCTCGTCGCGCATCAGCGCCACCAGCAACAGCAGCGACTTCATCACCTGCTGGCCGCCGGAGGCTTCGCCGTCGTCCATGCCGATCCAGCCCTTCTTGTCGAACTCGAAGCGCACGTTGAGGCCGGCCTGGGCCAGCGCGAGGTCTTCGTTGGACAGCTCGGGCAGTTCCACTTCCACGCCGATGCCGGCCAGCTCGGCCAGCAGCTTGAGGTTGCGGGCGTAGCGCTTGACCGTGTTGCGCAGCACGTTGAGGTAGGCCGCGCGTGCCTCGGTGGTGATGCGGACGGCGCGTTCCAGATGCACGCGGCGGCGTTGCAGGTCGTCGCGCAGGCCTTCGTGGTCGTTGGCGAACTTGTCGCGCAGCGGCAGGCAGCCTTCGTCGGTTTCCCAGTGGCCTTCGTTGAGGCGGCGTTCGATGCGGTCGATCTCGCGGCGCACGGCGGCGGGCGATTCGTAGCGTTCGCGCAGCTCGGCCATGGCGCGACGGCTGCGATGGGCAGGCCGTACATGGCTGCGCTTGTGGCGGAAGGCCTTGAGGCGATCGATCTGTTCGTTGCGGAACTGGTTGAACTGGCGCGCGCTGTCGGCCAGCTGTTGCTGGACCAGCTTGTGCTCGCGCGCTTCGTTGTCGCGCTGGCGCGAATTCTGCTGGCGCTTCTCGCGCACGCTTTCGTAGTGCGCTTCGGCGGCGGCGTAGCTGTCGGCGCAGCGTTGCACGTCGTCCTGCAGGGACGGCTGCTGCGCGTGCGCGGCGGCGAACTCGTCGGCGCGATCGGCCAGTTGGCCGCTGGCGTTGGCGCCGCGCAGCAGGCTCTCCGCATCGGCGGCTTGCTGCTGCCATTGCCTGCGCTGGTCGGCGAGCGTGCGCAGCTGCTGTTCGATCGACTGCAGGCGCGCTTCGCCCTCGCGCAGCTGGCGTTCGCGCGCGGCGCTGCCGAAGTAGACGTCGTCCACGCCCAGGTGGCGGCCGCCGCGACGCTCGCGGAAGTAGCCCTGCGGGGTGATCCAGTCCTGCTCCTTGCCCAGCTTGGCGCCGTCGGCCACGTCCTCGACGCGGCGAATGCGATCGAGCTGGCGCAGCAGCCACTCCGGCGCGGCGGCCTTGAAGTCGACCACTTCCAGCAGCGAACCGCGCGTGGGCGTGGTGGCCGGTGCGCGATCGGCGACGACGAAGTGCTTGTAGCGATGCTGTTCGCCGAGTCGCCACGCCGCTTCGCGGTCGCGCGGGTGATCGAGCAGCACCACGTGGCGATAACCGGCCAGTACCGCTTCCACGGCGGCCTGCCAGCGCGGCTCGGTGATCTCCACGATCTCGCTGAGCATGCTGTGGCCGATGCCTTCCTCGTCCAGCGCGCGGCGGAACGCCTGCTCGAACTCGGGGGTGTAGCGCTGGCCGCGGCGCCAGGCGCCCAGCTGGGCGGTGAGCGTGGTCAGTTGTCCGCGCAGGCGGTCTTCCTCGCCCTGCAGGCGCGCCAGCTGGCTGCGCGCCTCGATCAGCTGGCGGCCTTGTTGTTCGTGGTCGGCGCCATCCTGTTCGGCGACCAGCTTGCGCAGGTGTTGTTCCTGGCGCAGCAGGGTGGCGTTTTCGGTTTCCGCGCGACGGGCCTCGTCCAGCTGCTGCTTGGCCTGCTGGCGCGCGCCATCGGCGGCCTGCTGCTCGGCGCGCAGGTGTTCCTCGTTGGCGTCCAGCGATTGCAGCTGCTGCTGCAGTTCCACATCGCGCTGCGAGAGGTCGCGGCATTTGCGCTTCAGGCCCAGCAGTTGCGGGCGGGCGCCGCGAATGGCGGCGTGCAGTTCGGCCAGCTCGGTGCGCGGCAGCGTTTCGGCCACCAGGTCGGCATGTTCGCGCTTGAGCGCATCCCATTCCTGCCAGGAACGCACGCGGCCCTCGGCCTCCTGCAGGCTCACGCCGATCAGCGAAAGCTGATGCTCCAGCCCGTGCAGTTCGCGATCGGCTTCGGCCTGCTCGTTGCGCGCGCGCTGGTAATCCTCCAGCACGGTCTTGTCGCCGAACACGTCGAACACCAGGTCCAGCAGCGCCTTGGGCGGCAGCTGGCACAACTTGTCGGTGGCGCCCTGTTCCAGCGTGAGCACGCGGCGGATGGCCTGCGACAGCCCGGCGCCTTCCAGGCGCACGCGGTATTCGCGCAGGCCCAGCCAGTCGTTGCGTGCCTCGATCTCGTCCACGCTCACGTCGCCGCCCAGCACGGCGTACTGGCGCTGCCATTCGCCGCCCTTCTTCTGGATGCGCACGGCCAGCGTCACTTCGCTGTCCATGATCGGGAAGAACGGACGCTCGCCGCGCGGCCCCGGGATGTTGCCCACGCGGGCGCGCAGCCACGCGAATGGCTTGCCGTTGTGGCGCAGGTAACTCTTGTAGTCGCGGTTGCCGGCGCAGTCGATGGTGAGCAGGGTGCGCAGGGCATCGAGCAGGGTGGTCTTGCCCGAGCCGTTGGGGCCCACCACGGTGACGATGTTGGTATCCAGCGGCAGGCTGAAGCGCTGCCAGTAGTCCCAGTGGATGACTTCGAGGCTGCGGAAATCAAACATCGCTGGTCACTTCACTGTCTTGGAGATCGTCGGTTTCGTCGTAGAGCGGTTCGTCGTCATCGCCGGCGAGGTCCCGCGGGGTGAGGCCGGAGAGCAGGTCGCCCAGCGCGCCGTCGAGAATGCGCCGCGCGGTGCGCTCGTAATCGAACACCAGGTCGAGCAGCGGCCCTTCGGCCAGCTCGCCCTTGCGGCGCACGATGAAGCCATGGCGCGCGAGCAGGCCCAGGTTGAAGTTCACCCGCGTCTTGCCTCCCAGCTTGTCGCCGAAATCGGCGAGCAGGGTGCGTTCGGCCACCACCGGGGACAGCGTGGGATCGCGCGAGATCGGCTTGGCCTCGGCGAACATCAGCGTTTGCGAAGCATCCGCTTCGGCCTGCTGGCGTTCGACCTGGCGCTGGCGCTTGGGCAGCACGATCAGTGCCCACAGCACCACCAGCAGCGCGATCGCATCGCGGTCCAGCTGCAGGGTGTTGGAGATCCAGCTGTCGCTGCCGCCGAACACATGGCGCTCGTGGCTGCGCGCCACCGCCACGCCGATATAAGCGGAGTAGGGATGCTCGCGCAGTTCCAGGCCCACGCCGGCCAGGCGGCGGTCCAGTTCCTCGCGGAAGGCTTCGTCGAGCAGCGCCTTGCGGGCGTGCACGTCGTCGCGCGGCAGCCAGCGTTGCGACAACAGGCGCGCGACCAGCGCGGCGGTTTCGTCATGCATCGGGTTGGTCCTTGGGTGGATGCAGGCGGCCCGCGCTTACCAGCGCGATCGCCGCCAGGCCTGGATCGATCAGGCGCGGTTCGATTTCCAGCTGCAGCGGCAGGCGCGCCAGGTCCGCCGTGGGGCCCTGCAGCGCCGACGATTCGGGATCGCCCAGCAGGCCGAGCAGGGACAGGCGATAGGCGCTCAACGCGTAGTTGTCGCCGCGCAGCGCATCGCTGAGTTCCAGCGGCTGGTGCAGGGCGGCCAGTTCGCCATGCCAGTCCAGCAGGGGCGACAGGTCGTCCTCGTCCATCGGCAGGTCGGCGGTGCTCGGCGTGCTCTCCGCGCTGGGCAGTTCGGTGCTCTCGGCCGCGGCGCGCTCGCGTTCCAGCAGTTCGTATTCGGCCACGTCCAGCGCGATCTGGTCCTGCAACAACGGCGGCTGCAACGGCAGCAGGTGGGCCTCGTCGGCATGCTGGGCCAGTGCCTCGGGCGTCAGCGAGCGCAGCCACGCCACCAGGTCGGACGAGGACAGCCCCGTGCGGCCCAGGTGCACGCGATGCTGGTCGATCTTGTTGAGCTCGCGCTGGAAGATGCCGGCCTGCCGCAGCAGCGCGCTCTGTGCGCGGCCCACGGCCTGGGCCAGCCGATGCGTGGCGGGGTCCAGCTCTTCGCTGTCGGCGATGCGGCTGACCACCTCGGTGCCTTTCTCCACCCAGCTCCACACCGAATCGAGCCGCACGGCGGCGCGGCGGATGCGATGTTCGGAGCCCGAGAGCACGGCGCGGTCGAAGTCTTCCTTCAGCTCGGACAGGCGCGACAGCAGGTGCCCCAGCTCATCCGCCGATAGCCGTCCCACCGCCTGGCCGGCGGCCAGCTGGGCGGTGAGATAGCCCAGGCCATCGTCGTCGTCGTGCTCGAACTCCAGCAGCGTCGCCACGGATGCCAGCGCCTTGCGTCCGAGCGGGCTGATCCGGTAGCGCAGCGTTTCGCTGTCCCAGGTGAGCAGCTCGTGTTCCTTCAGGCGCTGCACCACGGTTTCCAGTTTCACCGGCTCGACGAAGGCGAGCTGGTCGCGGATCTCCGACGGTGTCCACTCCGGTGCATGCGCGCGTGCGCCCAGCGTGCGCAACACCAGCAGGCGCAGCAGTACCTGCGCCTCACCGCCATGGAACAGCGCGCTGAAGGCGCGCAGCAGCGAGCGTCCGCGCAGCAGCGGGAACACCGCCGGCAGATCCTCGGCGGTGACACCCTCGCGCAATACATCCTGCAGACGCTCGTCGGCGTCGGCGCTATCGATCGGCCCCATCAATTCGGCGTGCTCAACGTCCGCCGTGGATGCCGATGAACTGCAGGAATTCCGAGCGCGTGCGGGCATCGTCGCGGAATGCGCCCAGCATCTGGCTGGTGATCATCGACACGCCGCGCTTGTGCACGCCGCGGGTGGTCATGCACTCGTGGCTGGCATCGATCACCACCGCCACGCCGGCCGGCTGCAGGTTTTCCTGGATGCACTGGGCGATCTGCGCGGTGAGCTTTTCCTGCACCTGGAAGCGGCGCGCATAGGCGTCGACCACGCGGGCCAGCTTGCTGATGCCCACCACGCGGTTGGTCGGCAGGTAGCCCACGTGGGCGCGGCCGATGATCGGCGCCATGTGATGTTCGCAATGGCTTTCGAACTCGATGTCGCGCAACACCACCATTTCGTCGTAGCCGGCCACTTCCTCGAAGGTGCGGCGCAGGTACTCGCCCGGATCGATCTGATAACCGGAGAACCAGTCGCGATACGCCTTCACCACGCGCTTGGGAGTGTCGAGCAGGCCCTCGCGGCTGGGATCTTCGCCCGACCAGCGCAGCAGGACGCGCACGGCCTCCTCGGCCTGTTCGCGGGTGACATCGGTCGGTTCGTGGCGGTCGCTCATGCAGGTTCCTTCGGCTACAGCACAGACTCGCCAGTGTAACGCGCCCGTCAAGTCCCGCAGCCTGCCAGGCCGCCCTGCCGATCGCTGGCCTGGCGTTGGGCCGGGCGGAACAGGGTGATCCGGTCGAGCGCTTGCGGGCCCACTGCCTCCAGCCACGGCTCCGCGGCGACCATGGGGGTGCAGGGGCCGAGCGTGGCAAGGCGGATCGGCCGGCTGGTGGCCTGCTGTTTCAGCTGGTCCAGCACGTTGCGCAGGATCGTGCCGCTGAACGGCGTGTAGAGATAGAACACCGTGCCGCGGGAGAAATCGGCTTCGCGCGCGTCCTGCGCAATGAACGTCACGCGGTCGAGCTTCAGTGCCCGCGCGCTGCGACGCGCGCCATCGACATAGACCGGCTCGCGCTCGATGCCGATGCCTTGCGCGCCGGTGCAGATGGATACCAGCAGCGGCACGTGGCCAAGTCCCGAGCCCAGGTCGACCAGCACGTCCGCGTCGGTGATGGCGGCGCGCCCGATCAGGTCGAAGATGTGGCGGGCCGGGGTGGGCTGGTAGAACACCATGTCCGCATCCAGGTCCGCGATTTCGGCGGTGGGTTCGTCGAACGACAATACCTCGCTGACCAGGGCGTCGAGGTGGTCGTAGCCTTGCGGGTCCTGCAGTTGATGGCTGGGGTGCATCCACGCATGCAGCGCCTGCGCGCCATCGCCCCGCCTGATGGCCTCGCGGATGGCCAGGGAAAGTTCGCGCTGGGCATCGGCCAGCCGTGCATGCAGCGCTTCCATGCGAGCGCGCAGTGATGGCTCGACAGGCCGCTCGCCCGGGGCTTGGATCAGCACGTCCTCCAGGCGATCCATGGCCCGGATACGCTCGCGCAGCTTTGCAGGCTGCAGCAGCGAATCATCCTGTTCCAGCGCGAGGACCAGGGTGTGCAGGTCGTCCTTCATGAAGCGTGATTTCCTCTGCGCGCGCGACGTGGCAACCCATGCTGCCACGTCGCGACCCGCGTTTAGCGGGGATCGGGCACGAAGTGGCCCGGGAAGGCCTGCGGGCGCGACGCCAGCCCCTGGTCGGATGCGGGGATCACGCCCTGCGCGATCAAGCGTTCGCGCGTGTCGTAGTAGAGCGTAACCACTTCGTCCGGGGTGGCGGACGCGCGGGTGAAGCCGGTGTAGCTCACCTGGGAATCCTCGCGCGGGCCGTGGCCGGTGCCCAGGGGACTGCCGGCCATGGTCGATTCGGCAACCGGCGCCGCCATGATCGGCGCGGCGGGCGCGGGCGGCGGCGGTACAGGCATGGCGGGCGCTGCGCGCGTGGCTTCCATGGGGGCGCGGACAGGCGCTTGCGCCATCGGCATGATCGGGCGTGGCCGTGGGCGTTCGCGGAACACCGCGATGCCGATCACGCCCACGTTGTCCGGGCGGCCGGTACGCGAGGCATAGCTTTGCGCCGCATCGGCAAACACGAAGTCGGCCACCTGCGCGAGCGATTTGCGCCAGCCTCGGATAGCCGACCAGGCATGCGGCCCAAGCACATAGCCGGTCTGCGACCAGTCGGCGGTGTCGCCGGAAACGGCGTTCACCCCATCCACCGACAACACGCTGAGCATGCGCTCATCGTCGCGGCTGCGCAGCTGGATCTCATAGCGATGGCCGGGTTGCCCGGCCACGTAGTAGCGGCCCTGGCAGGCATATACGGGCAACGGTTGTTCGGTGGTGCGGTCGACCACCGTCACATCGACCAGTCGCCCCACGGCCGCGGCGGGACCGCTGGCCGCCATCGCGGCCAGCACGGCAAAGCACAGGGAACGCGTTTTCATGCGGGCACTCCGGGCAGGCATCGACGACCGATGCATCCGATGAAACGGCGGCGCGGGCCAGCCGGGGTTAATCCCGGCAGGATCGCTCAAGTTCTGCGCGCGGCGGTCGATCTGACGGGCGACTCTGCACAAGGAACGGTCATGAGCATCGGCATCCACATGGACACCTCCACCATCCCCGTCACCATCGCGGGCGCATCCGCGTCGGGCTCCGCCGCGTCGTCGGGCAACGCGGCAACGTCATCGTCCCCGGTGGACGGGGCCGCCGGCGCAGGTAGTGGCGGCGACAGTAGCGGCAGCGGCGGCGCCAGCCCTGCCGTGCAGGCCCTGAAGCGCGAGGTCGCGCAGCTGCAAAAGATGTTGGCGCAGGAGCAGCAGCAACTGCACGCCGCCACCTCGGGTAAGCAGGGCCGCGATCCGGCCAACCTGGCGCGCATCTCCGCGTTGCAGTCGGCGGTGGCCACCACCGTGGGTGAGCTGGAATCCGCGGTATCCGCACTGTCCACCGCGATGCTGGCCGAGAGCGGCAGCAGCAGCGGCAGCCTGGTCAGCACCTCGGCCTGAGTCAGGCTTCGACGTCCTCGTCGCTGCCTTCCTCCAGCGCGGTCAGGCTGTCGCCCAGCAATTGCTTGGCATCGTCCCCGGACAGCGACTCCACGCCACGCAGTCGCCGCTCGATCGTGCGCGTCTTCTTGCCCGCGTCGCCAATGCTCTTGCTCACCGTGTTGAGCTGGCGCTCGGCCTTCTCCAGGATGCTGGCGAACTTGCCGAACTCGCTCTTCACCGCGCCGAGCAACTGCCACACTTCGCTCGAACGCTGCTGGATGGCCAGCGTGCGGAAGCCCATCTGCAGGCTGTTGAGTAGCGCACTGAGCGTGGTGGGACCGGCCACCGTCACGCGGTACTCGTGCTGCAGCGCTTCGAACAGCCCCGGCCGGCGCAGCACCTCGGCATACAGGCCTTCGGTGGGCAGGAACAGGATGGCGAAGTCGGTGGTGTGCGGTGGCGCCACGTACTTGCCGCGGATGGTCTTGGCTTCCTCGCGGATACGGCGTTCGAGGGCGATCGCGGCGAGGTTGGCGGCGTCGGCGTCGGCGCGCTCCTGCGCGTCGAGCAGGCGCTCGTAGTCCTCGCGCGGGAATTTCGCGTCCACCGGCAGCCATACCGGATGGTCGCGGTCGGCGCCCGGCAGGCGGATGGCGAATTCGACGCGGTCGCCGGAGCCGGGCATGGTCGCCACGTTGGATTCGTATTGGTCGGGCGTGAGCATCTGCTCCAGCAGGGCGCCCAGTTGGACTTCGCCCAGGATGCCGCGCGTCTTCACATTGGTCAGCACGCGCTTGAGGTCGCCCACGCCGGTGGCCAGGCTCTGCATTTCGCCAAGACCGCGCTGCACTGCTTCGAGACGTTCGGACACCAGCTTGAACGACTGGCCCAGGCGCGTTTCCAGCGTGGTCTGCAGTTTTTCCTCGACGGTGGCGCGCATCTGCTCCAGCTTGGCCGCGTTGTCCTGCTGCATCGCGCCCAGCTTGGCTTCCAGCGTGGCGCGCACTTCGCCCATGCGCTTTTCGTTGTCGGCGGTGAGCGCGGCCAGGCGCTGCTGCTGCTGTTCGCCGAAGTGGTTGAGGGCGAGGGTGAGTTCCTCGCGGCTGCGGCGCGCGTCTTCGGTGAGGCGCTGGGCCAGTGACTGCAGGCCGACATCGGTGCGCTCGGTGAGCACGTCCAGGCGCTGGCCGAACTGGCCGATGCGCTCGTGCTGCTGCGCGCTCATGCTGCCCAGCTGTTCCTGCACCAGGCTGCGGAACTGGCCCAGCGTTTGCGCCATCTCGCCACGGCCGGCGCGCTGTTCCGTCGCCAGCGCTTCGCGCAGGTGGCGGTTGTCGTCCTTGAGCGCGTCCAGCCGCGCGGTGATGCTGCCGTCGTCGCGGCCGCGCAGCAGGCTGATCGCTTGCAGCGCGATCACCACCAGCACAGCGACAACCAGCACGATCAACAGGATTTCAGTAACGGACATGGCGACTCCCGACAGCTATGGCCGGCAAGTGTACGCGCTGGCGTCGCAGGAGCCGGGATTTCCCCGCGCTCCCGCGTCGACGGTCAGAGGCGGAACGCGCCCTGGTCGTAGGCCTTGCTATAGGTTTTCCAGTCGCGCCGTACCTGCTTGGCGCATTCCCGGGTCAGCCCATGCAGCTCGCCCGGCCAGCGTTGCTTCTCGCTGAACGCGATCAGCTGGTCGGTAGTGGCCGAGCCCTGGCGGCCGCCGCTGCGCAGCTGGGCCCAGGCGGTGAGCTTGCCCATGGCGTCCAGCACGCCGTCGAGCCGTTCCAGCTTGCCCTGCCAATCGGTCAGGGCCACGCGGTCTTCGGTGGGTTGCAGGCCGCGCAGCACATAGGATTTGCGGCCCATCGTCACCGACTGCAGGAACGCAGGCGAAATGGCCTGCATGCGGCGCTGCACCGACACCACGCGCTCGGCTTCGTTGGCCCAATCGGGCTGGGCGATAGCTAGGTGGGGCACCAGCGACGAAGGCACCGCCTGCTTGAGGTCGAGCAGGTAGTTGCCGTCGGGCGAGCCCTTGCCTTCGACCAGGATGGAATAGCGATCCACCCCCAGGCTGCCGGTGCCGGCGATGCGGCGCGCCACGTCGAGCACTTTGTAGAAGTCCGGGTCGGCTTGCTTGGTCGCGATCTTGTGGATGAGCGCGGTGACTTTCTCGCGCTGCTTGTCGGTCACCGGCAAGGCACGCCTGCCATCGAGGCGGATGGTGCGGTGCTTGCCCTTGCGTTCGGTGCGGCTGTCCAGGAAGCGCGAACGCAGGCGCCCGCGCAGGTCGTTGAGCAGTTCGCCGACCATGCCGGTGGCCGTCTCGCGTTCGATCCAGCGGGCCTTGCCCTGGCGCAGCGCCGACGTATAGGACGCGATGAAACGTTTGCACAGCAGGCTGGCCTGGTCGGTGCTCAGCTGCAGGCTCCCCGCTGCGATATGCACGCTGGTCAGCAGCCGGATGAGGTCCCAGGTGCAGGGCGCAAGGGCGGCTTCATCGAAGTCGTTGAGGTCGAAATAGACCAGCCGGTTGTCGCCCTTGTAGCTGCCCATGTTCTCCAGGTGCAGGTCGCCGCACACCCAGGTGGGCGGCGCCTTGGACAGCAGCTTGCTGGACGGCAGCTGCGCATAGAACAGATGGCAGCTGCCGCGCAGGAAGGTGAACGGGTCGTGGCGCATGGCCAGGTACTTGCGCTGCAAGCGTTCGGGATCGCGCTTGGCGTTGTAGCTGCGGATGGATTCAACCACATCGATCATGACCCGCCTCCGATGGTTCTTACATCACGCGGCAGAACACCGCTTTCAGGTAACGCCCTTCCGGCACATCGCTGCGGAACGGATGATCGGCGCCGGCACCGGCCGTATGCAGTACCTGGATCTCGCGTCCCGCATTGAGCGCCACCCGGCGCAGCATCTCAAGGAAATCTTCTTCGCTGACCAGGCCGGTGCACGAGCAGGTCAGCAGCAGCCCGCCCGGCGGGATCACGTCCAGCGCCAGGCGGTTCATGGCGAAGTACTTCTTCAACGCGTCCATCACCTTGCTGCGGTCGCGGGTGAGCTTGGCCGGATCGAGGATCACCGCGTCGTACTGTTCGCCACGCGCCACCGCGTTGCGCAGCCAGTCGAAGATGTCGCCCTGCTCGAACACCGCCGGCACGTCGTTGGCGGCGGCATTGGCACGGGCGATCTCCAGGATGCCCGGGTCCATGTCCACGCCGGTGGCCTCGCGCGCACCCGCGGCCAGCGCGTGCACGGCGAAGCCGCCGGCGTTGCAGCACAGGTCGAGCACGCGGCGGCCCTTGGCCAGGCGCGCGAAATGGTGGCGGTTCTCGCGCTGGTCGGCGAAGAAACCGGTCTTGTGGCCGTAGCCCGGCGCGGCGTGGAAACGCAGCCCGTGCTCGTGCACCTCGACCGGCGCCGGCGCCTCGGCGGCGCGGCAATCGAACGACTCCTGCTTCTGCACATGGCTTTCGGCGAACCAGTACAGGCGCGCGCCGGGGAAGTGCCGCAACAGCGCGGCATGGATCGCCTCGCGGAACCGCCACATGCCCGCCGCGAAGTATTCGATCACCAGGATATCGGCGTAGCGGTCGACCACCAGGCCAGACAGCCCGTCACCTTCGCTGTGCACCACGCGCCAGGCATCGCTCACGCGGTCGAGCTGCAGCAGCTCCTGGCGCAGCGCCACGGCGCGATCGATGCGCGCGGCGATCCACCCGGCGTCGATGGCTTCCGTGGGGTCGGTGGTGAGCAGGCGCAGTGCGATGCGGGCGTGCCCATTCCAGAACCCACGCCCCACGAAGCGGCCCTTCGCATCCTCCACATCGACCACGCTGCCGGGCGGCAGGCGGGTTTCGGGTTTGTGGACCTGCGCCGACCATACCCAGGGGTGGCCAGGGGCGCGGTCGGACTTGAGGCGGATGACGGGGAGAAGGGATTCAGGGGCGTTCATCCGCCCATGATAGCTGGTGGGCGGCGCTCGCCGGCCTTTTGCGCGGGTATCAGCGCAGCCGCAGGGCCAGCCAGGACAGCAGCGCCAGCAGATTGATGCCCAGCCGCGACACCCCGGGCCCCGCCACCGCCAGCACGAAGCCTTCGCTGCCAAAGTGCCAGTCCAGCTCAAGCCGCGGCGCCATCTGCAAGGTGGCAAAGACATTGACGAAGGCGCCGCAGTGCAGCGCATAGCTCAGTACCGGCGTGGCGACAAGCGGCAGCTGCAACAGCTGGGCCCAGCCTGACAGCGTCACGCCGCGCTCGCTGCCTTCCAGCAGCAGCACGCCGGCGACCAGGACGAACACGTACAGCACCAGCGCGATCACCGCCACGATCGAGTCATGCGTGGAGCCGAACGGAATCAGCCGGCGCAACATATTGACCATACCGAAGAAGCCACCGGCCACTTCGAGGATGCCGATCAATCGGAAAAGGAAGTTGCGCACGTGCCGGGCCCCGTCCAAAAGCCGGGAGCATAGCTGATAGCTGCTCAGGCAAGCGCACCGCTTTCCAGCCGGTGCGCCGCCAGTCACAAAAGAGTCAGGACGGGGGAAATGCGTGGCAATCGATCCATTGCACGCCAGAGCCCTGGGTCTGTCCAGTCAGCCACGGCACCGCCGTCTGCGCCTTGGCATGGATGTCGTGGAACAGGATGACGCCGTGTCGCCACAGCAGCATCAAGGTGAGTACCCGCTGCTTGACCTGATCGGCATCGACTTTGGCGTTCCAGTCTTGCGAGTCGATATTCCACAGGGCGACACGAAGCCCTTGAGCTTCGAAGAACGCGCCGCTATCGGCCCTGCGTTGCCCATACGGTGGCCGGAACAGCGGGACAAAACTGTTCGGCAGGTTGTCATGCACGAGCGCGATGCTGCGTTCGACCGAGCCTTGCCACTCCGGCCATGCACTGTGTGACTTGTGTTCCCAGCCGTGAGCGCCGACGCACATGCCCTGGTAGTCCCGGGCCAGCTGTGCCGCGGGCATCTGCTGCAGGCGTGACTGCAGCGGCTCGCCCAGCAGGAAGAAGGTGGCGTTGAGCTGCTGTCCGCGCAGCACGGCCAGCAGTTTGTCCGTGTTGCCGCCGGCGCGGGTCGGACCATCGTCGAAGGTCAGCAGGAAATGCCGGTCGGCCAGCTCGTTGCCGCTGAGTTCGCGTGCGGAGTAGGTATCCACTTCGCTGCTGATCCTGGGGAACAGGGCAGCCAGACGCAGTAGTTCATCCAGGTACGTGTGATGGAAGGCCTGGGCGGCCTGAAACCACGCTGCGTAGCGGTCGCCTGCGGCCACGGTGAAACTGACAGCGGCCTGCCTGAAGGCCGCTTCGCCGGTCGAGCCCTGGCAGAACGGTTCCGTTGGCGTGCAGTGGGTTGCGGCCAGCGCGTAGTTCGTCGCCAGACGGTGCCAGTAGACCGTACGCATGTGCTCAACCGCGCCGTGGTCGAGATCCTTCAGTTTCAGCTGGTCGCGCAACGCGTCGTCGCTGAGCTGTTCACTCTCGGCGAGCGCGTGGGCGAAAGCCAGCAACTCGGCGCGTGAGGCACGATCGAATGCCGGCTGCGAGTCGATGGGATCGGGCCAGAGGCTCCGGTCGATCGAGGCCACCGCACTGGGGCCGGCGGCGTGAAGCGGGCTGCTGGCGATGACCAGCAGGCCGAACAAGGCGGTGAGCTTGCGCATGAGGACGTTCCGACAATGAAAGCCCCCGGCGAGCGGGGGCTTGTTGGGCTTACGGGTGAGCGCTGACGCGTTCGATGGCGTTGTCGTAGACCGGATTCGCCTTCTCGCGTTTGGCCGCCCGATAGTTCTCCAGCGCGCTGGCGGACTGCCCGGCATCCTCATACATCCTGCCAATGTTGTAGTAGGAACTGGCTCTTACCGTTGCGGCGGTGGCGCCGCTGGCGAGCGCTATCGCCTTGCGGTTGGCCCAGATGGCCTCGGCCTTGCGCCCGGCCTTCTGATAAGCGAGGCCGAGGTTGCTATAGGCCTGGCCGTAGTTCGGATCCTGCTCGATGGCCTGGCCGTAGAGGGTAATGGCGTCATCGAGCTGGCCGGCGTGGTAGGCCTTTTCACCGCTCTGGTTCAGCGTGCGTGCCCGTGCGCTATCCACCGGTGCCTGGTTCGCCGCCACTACGTGATTCTGCTCGTTGCTGACGTCGCTCAGCGTGCCAAGCACATCCTCGGCATCGACCTTTACGCCTCGCAGCGTGTTGATGTCCTGGAACTCGCCTTCGCCGGTAATGCGGAACACCGTCCACAGATTGCCGGGCTGGTTTTGCGGCACGTAGTAAGTGCGTACAAGTGATTCACCTACGTAGACGAAGACCTTGGCCTGGCTGGCAGACAGCGCGGATGTGCTCGGGTCGTTGCGGTCCGTGTAGTCGTGCACGGCATACACATAGGTTTCGCCCTGGTGCTTGCGCTCCAGCGTCACCGTTTCCGGCCCGAAGCCATTGGTGTCGTCGACGTCCAGATTGGCGTCTGCACCGCGCCTGCTGCGCCAGTAAATGTGGCTACCCGGATAAGCAATATGCGAGTCCAGGTCCTTGGGTGTATCGCCCCAGGTCAGTACCACGCGAAGGCCATCGAGATTCTGCATGACCGGACTGAGCGCGTAGGTCAGGCCAGCGCAGGGACATTTGGCGACCAGGTTGGAATAGCCGTCTTTCTTGATGATGATCAGTGATGCGCTATCGCCCAGCAGGCCCGCATCGAAATTGGCCTGGCCTTGGGCATCGGTCACCGCGCTGACCGACTGCTCACCATTCTTCTGCAGGATGATCGATGCGCCGCTGATCTTCTGATCCTTGATCGTGGCGCTAAGCACCTGCACCCGAGCGTCGGCGGCGTGGACACCGCCGGCGGCGATCAGTGCCAGGGCAAAAAGGGACGAGCGCATGCCAAATACCATGATGCTTCCTGCAGTAGGTGGATGGAGTGACCGAGGCGCATCTTAGAGGCGGCTGGCGCGCAAACAAGGGCCGATTGCGGCCAAATGCATGGCAGTTGGCGCAGCTTTCTACGAAGTGGAGACGTTTCCCTACAGATCGTCGGCCAATTCGTGTAGGTCGGCGATGTGCTGCTCCCACCAGCGCGCCTCGGCGGCGAACGGAAAGGCGGCGGGAAACGCAGGGTCGTGCCAGCGCGAAGCGATCCAGCCGGCGTAGTGCACCTGGCGCATGGCGCGCAGGGCGGGTACCAGGGCCAGTTCGCTGAAGTCGAAGTCGCGCATCTGCTGATAGCCGTCCAGCAGCGACTGCATGGCGGCATCGTCGTTGGCGAGCATCCACAGGTCCTGCACGGCGGGTCCCATGCGCGCGTCGTCGAGGTCGACGAAATGCGGGCCGGCGTCGGTCCACAGCACGTTGCCTGGATGGCAATCGCCATGCAGGCGTAGCTGGCGCACCGGGCCCACGGCCTGCAGCCGCGCGGCGACGGCGTCGTCCACGCGCCCGGCGGCGGCGCGATAGGCAGCATGCAACGACGGCGGCAGCAGCGACGCGGCGAGCACGGCGCGCATCGGCTGTTCGATCAAGGTGGCGCGATCGATGCGGCCACGATGCTGGAAGGCTTCCCGCGCACCCACCTGGTGGATGCGTGCGATCAACCGGCCCAGCCATTCCAGTTGCTCGACCGACTCCAGCGTGGGCGCGCGGCCGCCGCGGCGTGGCGTGAGCGCGTAGCGGAAGCCGTCGTGGTGCAGCAGGGTGCGGCCGCCGAACACCAGCGGCGCCACCACGGGTATTTCCGCGTCGGCCAGCTCTTGCGCGTAGGCATGCTCTTCGAGGATGGCCGCGTCGCTCCAGCGATGCGGCCGGTAGAACTTGGCGATCACCGGCGCGGCATCCTCGATGCCGACCTGCCATACGCGGTTTTCGTAGCTGTTGAGTGCGAGCAGCCGTCCGTCCGGCCACAGGCCGCAGGCGGTGATCGCATCGAGCACGCGATCGGGGCTGAGCGTGGCGTACGGCTCCGCGTTCAACGCGGCGCGACCACGCGGGCGGGAATCACCGCCATCGTGATGCGGGAAATGCACACCAGTTCGCCGGTTTCCGTCTCGATGCGGATCTCCCATACCTGGGTGGTGCGCCCGATATGCACCACGCGCGCGGTGCCCACCACGGTACCGCTGCGCACGCCGCGGATGTGGTTGGCGTTGATGTCCAGGCCCACGGCGACTTCCTGCGCGGGGTCCAGCGTCAACATCGCGGCGGTGCTGCCCAGCGTTTCGGCCAGCACCACCGAGGCGCCGCCGTGCAGCAGGCCATATGGCTGGTGCGTGCGGTGATCCACCGGCATGGTGCCGCGCAGCCAGTCGTCACCGATCTCGGTGATGCGGATGCCGAGTGTCTCCATCATGGTGTTGGCGCTCCAGCCGTTGATGCGCTCGAGCGAGGGATCCTGTTTCCAGATGGCCATGGCGGTTGATTCTCCAGCGGGGGGCCCGCATTGTCCTTCGACTGCCGTCGCCGCGACAATGCGCCCCGTGTTTACCGTCACCATTCAATCTTCCGGCCGCCGTTTCCCGGTCGCGCCCGGCGAAACCGTGCTGGAAGCCGCGCAGCGCGCCGGCATCGCGTTGCCGTACTCGTGCCGGGCAGGCGTGTGCGGCAGCTGCAAGGCCACCCTGCTGGGCGGCCACTGCGCGTATCCGCGCAACCCGCCGGTCGCCTTGAGCGGCACTTCGCCCGCGCAGCATGCGATCCTGTTGTGCCAGGCCGTGCCCACCGGGGACCTGCTGATCGAGGCGCGCGAGGTCACCTCGGTGGAGGACATCGCACGCCGCCAGCTCGACGTGGTGGTGGCCCGCAAATGGATGCTGGCGCCGGACGTGATCGGGCTGCACCTTCGGCCCGCCGCCGGCCAGCCACGCCTGCAATGGCTGCCGGGCCAATACCTGGACGTGCTGCTGGACGAAGGACGCCGCCGTCCGTTCTCCATCGCCAATCATCCGCAGGCGGATGGCAGCATCGAGTTGCATGTGCGGCATGTGGCCGGTGGCGGCTTCACCTCGTGGGTCCACGACACGCTCAAGGAGGGCGATGCACTGCGCATCGAGGGCCCGCTGGGCACGTTTGTGCCACGCGAGGATTCGGAGCGGCCGATGATCTTCATGGCCGGTGGCACCGGCTTCGCGCCGGTGAAGGCCATCGTGGAGCACTTCCTGGCGCTGGGCACGCGCCGGCCGATGCGCGTGTACTGGGGGGCTCGCAGCGCGGCGGATCTGTACCTGCGCGAGCTGGCCGCCGGCTGGGCCAGGACGGCGCACGACCTGGTGTTCCACGCGGTGATTTCCGACCCCGAGGAAGCGGCGGCCAGCGGCCTGCGCATGGGGCTGGTGCACGAGGCGGTGCTGGAGGACCAGCCGGATCTTTCCGGCTACGACGTCTATATGAGCGGGCCGCCGGCAATGATCGATGCCGGTCGCAAGCTGTTCACCGATGCCGGACTGCCGGAAGGGCGGCTTTACTACGACTCGTTCGACTATGCGCCGGACGTGCTGGCGCAGATTCTGGCCGGCCGCGCGGGCATCGTCGGCTTGTAGGCCGCGTCGGCGTGCCGGGTCCTGGAAAGGCTCCGCGCCGGAGCATCGCCATGGGCCGTCACCATCGTTACCGCATCATCGTCGAACACCTTGCGGCGGGGGCACGGGGATGGCGAAGCCGCGCAGCCGCTCGATCAGTGCCTCGTATTCCGCCAGCGGCAGCAGAAAGTTCTGCACGACGAGAGCCCGGTTCTTTTTGCGCTTGCCCTTGGCATCCCAGCGGTTGGTGATCAGTTCCACGTTGATGGCACGCAAGGCCATGTCGCCGGGCTCGGCGATCAGTTCCAGCTCCACGCTGTGCCAGCTCGGCTGCGCGCGGCAAGCCTCGTAATCGAGGCGCTCAAGCTGCTGGAACGCGGAAAAGTCCCCGCGCTCGAACGCCGAGCGCAGCGCATCGGGCGTGGTATCGATGCCCACGGCCTCGATCTTGAGCGCGGTGCTGGCCCACTTGCCGGTGCGCTCGGAATAGAGACGTATGCGGGTGGCGCCGGTGGCGGTCAGCAGCGCCAATGCGATGACGATGGCGGCCTCGCCGCCCCAGATCCACAACATGTCATGGGTGGAGGCTGCCGCCCCCTGGCTGCCCACGTAGCGGCTCACGCTGAGGTGATAGTTCTGCGCCAGCCAGGTGAAGAAATCCTTCCAGCCGGCAGGACCGCTCAGCGCCAGTTGTTCGGCCACGGCGGCGCCATGGTCCAGCTGCAGTGCGATCCATAGTAGCCAGTGCAACCACAGGCCGAATACCGCGAGCAGCAGTGCCGCCAGCAGATTGAACGGCAACGAGCGCGATCTGCCGGCCTGGGCCGCGGCGGCGGCGGCAAACCCGACCAGCGCGCCGAACAGCACGGTCGCGATAAAGGAAAAGTAGATGAATGGGTTGTAGCGGACCACCAGCGCGTAAAGCGCCGCCAGCACCGCCACGTGCGCGCCGCCGTTGAACAGCACATGGAGCGGCGCCAGCGCGCCGATGCGGCCCGAGCGCACGTAGTACTTGTGGATGTGACTCATGATTTCGGCATTCGATGACTGGGGGACCCCGGTCATCCGGCAACGCGTACCGCGCATGGCGGGACGCGTTCGCATCGAGGCGATGCTTGCGGATGGGCTGGGGGTGGCGGGTGCGGCGATCTATCCGCGCCCACTCTAGCCAGCCGGTTGTGCCGAAAAAATCGGATGCATCTGAAACACGGGCATGCCCGGTTATCCAGGCAGGCTCTCAGCGGCGGCGCTGTTTGCGCCTCGTTGGGACAGCACGGCGGCCGCCCGCGGCAGAAGCCGCCTAGTTCTTGCCCTTGGCCACCGGCAACTGCGCCTGCTGCCAGGCCTGCACGCCGCCGCCCAGGGTGTAGACCTTGCTGAAGCCGGCCTTGACCAGGCGCTGCGCCGCCTTGGCGCTGGCGCCGCGGCCATCCTTGTCGATCAGCACCACCGGCACGTCCTTGGCCTTGATCAGGTCCTTGTGCTCGGGGTCGAACTGGCTCATCGCCACATGCCGGGAGCCGGGCACGTGCGCCTTCTCGAATTCCGCATAGGCGGACAGGTCCACCAGCAGCGGGCCTTCGCGGTTGATCAGCAGGGTCAGGCCGGCCGGGGTCAGCTCCTTGTACTTGCGGAACAGCGTGAGGATTTCCATCACGATGATCGCCAGCAGCAGGATCAGGAACAGCGCGACCAGCGCCAGATGGTTGCCGACGAATTCGGGCAGCTTGTGCAGGACATCGTTCATTGGAAAGTTTCCGCAGGCGCGGGTGGACCGCGCGGAGTGAACAGAGCCGGCGATTATACGGCCTGCGTGTCCCGAACAGGTTCTTACTGGCGGCTGATATCGGGCAGGCCGGTGAGCAGCCACCAGTGCTTGCTCTGGGCGTCGTAGCGCCAGGTCTGGTGGTCGGTCACGGTGCGTTCGGACTGCGTGTTCACGTTCACCAGGTTGATCTGCACCACCTGGGTCACTTCGTCCTTGCCGTTGGGGATCGGGCCGTTGCCCTCGTCGTAGCCGCTCACCTTGTATTGCTGGTAGCGCGCCAGTTCCAGCGTGGACAACGGATGCGCATCGCGCACCTTGGGGTCGACGAACTGCAGTGCACCCTGGAAATCGCCCCAGCGCACGGTGCTGGCATAGGCGTTGAGCGTGTTGGTGAGCGAGTCGCTGCGCTGGTCGGTGGCGCAACCGCCGAGCAGCAGCATGGAAAGCACGACGAGCAAGGTCAGGATGCGGCGCATGGACGGTTCCCCCGGGTAAGGCCGCCATTCTGCCGCAACCGCGCCCGCGTTTTCATACGGCGTCGGGCGAGCGGCGCTTGGCCACGAAACGCGCCGCCAGCGTGGCCGCCGGCTTCTCGCCGGTGCCGGGCACCTGGCAGCTCACCTCGATGCGGGCGCGGCCGCGGGCGGCCAGGGTGTCGAAGAAGGTGGCCCAGTCCGCGCCTTCGCCCAGGCGGGCTTCGCTGCGGAAGTCGTTCCATACCGGTTCGAGGTAGCGCACGGTCGATTCGCCCACGAACACGTCGCAGTCCAGCCCGCGCAGGCGCAGCTCCAGTTCGACCAGGCCCCAGCCGGTCAGCGTCATCGCGCTCACCAGGCTGCCGCCGAAGGCGCAGCCCTTGTCGTTGATGTTGGGGGCCAGCGGCGCCGCGATCGACAGGTGATGCTCGTCGCAGTCGTGCAACTGGAGATCCATGCTGTGCGCCAAGGGGATTTCATCGCGCATGAAGGTGACCAGCTTGCGCGCGAGGGTCTGTCGTTCAGTCGAGCTCATCGGAATCGGGGGCGATCAGGAGAGCGCGTAGTGTACGCACCCTTGCCGCATGCGACTGCCTGGCCCATGGCCGTTACACTGCCGGCGTCTTTCATGTAGGGCGACAACGGCGTGCGACAGGCCACGACACCGGCGGAACCGCCACTGCACGGGCGCACCGTGGTCATCACGCGTCCGGCGGGTACCGGTTCGCGCCTGGCCGGCCAGGTCCGCCGGCATGGTGGCGTGCCGCTGCTGCTGCCGGGGTTGTCGTTGCGCGGCATGGACCCTGCGGCGCCCGTCGCCGCCGCCTTGGGCGCCGCCCTCGACGATGAGCTGCTGATATTCACCAGCCCGGCCGCCGTGCGTTTTGCCGTCCGCCTGCTGCCGCTGCGCACGCGGGCGACGGTGCTGGCGGTAGGGCAGGGCACGGCGCGCGCGTTGCGCCGCCATGGCGTGGACGCGCCGCTGGCGCCGACGGGGCGACAGGACAGCGAGGGCTTGCTCGACCATCCCGTGCTGGCCGACGTGCAGGACCGGCGCGTGGCGCTGGTTGGCGCGCCCGGCGGCCGGGGCGTGTTGCGGGCCGAACTGGTGACGCGCGGCGCGCAGCTGCGCGAAGTGCATGTGTACCAGCGCGTCGCGCCGCGTTGGCAGCGGCGGCAACTCGACGCGGTGGCGCACCTGCCGGCGGACGCGTGCGTGCTGCTGTCCAGCGCCGAGGCACTGGAGCGTCTTCGTGATGGCTTGCCCGCGGCGGTCTACGCCCGGCTGAGTGGGGCCGTGGCCGTGGTGAGCAGCGAGCGGCTTGCCGAGGCGGCGCGCGCGGCGGGGTTCCAGCGCATCGTGCTGGCCGCGTCGGCGCTGTCGGCCGATCTGTTGGCAGCGGCAGCGCGCTGACGGCAAAAGGTCGCCTTTCACGCCCACTTCATGCGAGCTCCCCGTCACGGGCTGTTAGCATGTCGCGCATGAGCCAAGACGACTCCTCACCCCAAACGGGCGCGTCCGCGGGCGCGCGATCTGATGCTTCCCGCCGTACGGCGGCCACACCGCCGCGTCGCGGTGGCGGCACGCTGGCTGTCGCCTTGCTGCTTTCGCTGGTGGCGGTCGGCGGCGCCGGCTACGTCGGCTGGCGCCAATGGCAGCAGGAACAGGGCAATGCCGCGGGCAGCGCGGCGCTCACCGGCCTGCAGCAGCGCGTGAATCAGTTGGAAAGCGCCTTCACTGCCAGCGACAGCGAGCGCAACCTGCTGCGCCAGCGGCTGGGCGATGCCGATCAGGTCAACCGCTCGCTGCGCGAGGAATTGCTGAGCCAGGCCGAGCGTACGCGCAACCTCGAAGATGCGGTGGCCAAGCTGTCGGAGAAGACGCTGTCCGGCCACGACGCCATGTTGCTGGACGAAACCGAATCGCTGCTGCGCATGGCCAAGGAACGCTACGAGCTGTTCCACGATGCGCAAGGCGCCGCCGCAGCCTATGCACTGGCCGACCAGGCGCTCGCCGCGGTGGATGACGGCGCGTTCTCCGGCCTGCGCCAGAGCATTGGCGCGGAGCGCGAGGCATTGGCCAAGAGCCAGCCGGCGGGCTTGGACGCGTCGCTGTCGACCCTCACTGCGCTGCGCGCCGCCACGCTGGCGTTGCCGCTCAAGCCGCTCGACGCGCCCGCTTCGGGCAGCACGGCCGGCGGCTGGTCACGCATCGTCGCGACGCTCAACGAGGTGGTGAAGGTGCAACGCGCCAACGGCGCGCCGCTGTCGGTGGCCGATGCCCGCTTTGCACGCGAGCTGGCGGCGATCGATCTGGCACAGGCGCAGGCCGCGCTGCTGGCCTCCGATCATGAAGCCTATGTAGCCGCGCTCAAGCGCGCCGATGCCGGCATCGCCGCGCAGTTCGACGCGAATGCGCCGGCGGTGCAACAGGCCCGTGCCCAATTGGCCACGCTGATCGCGCAACAGTCGGTCACCCCAGTGCAGCTGGGGGCTGCCTTGAACGAACTGCGCAACCTGCGCGCGGTGCATGCGCTCAAGCCCGCCTCCAGCAGCAGCGCAGCGGCCGGGGCCAAGCCATGAAGCTGTGGCGCTGGATCCTGCTGCTGGTGATCCTGGCAGCGCTGGCCGCGTTCGGCTGGCATTGGGTAGCGGAAGACCCGGGCTACGTGCTGGTGCAGTTGCGTGGCTGGCAGGCGGAAACCACCGTGCTCGCCGCAGTGGTCATCCTGCTGCTGGCATGGGCGCTGCTTGGCGCCGTGTGGTTTCTGGTGCGCTGGCCGTTCGGTGCGTTCTCGCGCCGTCATCGCCGGCTCAGCCGGCAGAAGATGGGCGAAGGGCTGATCGCCTTGATGGAAGGCCGTCACGGCGATGCCGAGCGCGACCTGCATCGCGCCTCGCGGCTGGATGTGCTGCGCGGTCCCGCGCTGCTGGCAGCGGCCGAGGCCGCCTCACGCCGTGGCGAGAACAGCCGAGCGCTGACCACGCTGGACGAAGCCGGCCAGGTGGCGCCGCGCGCGGCCCGCGTGCTGCGCGCCCGCGTATTGCGCCGCGAAGGCCGGCCCGCCGAGGCGGTGAACCTGCTGGCGACGGAGGCGGACAGCGGCAACCTCACGCCCGGTGGCTGGCGCGAACTCGCGCTGGCCGCCATGGCCAGTGGCGACATGCGTCGTGCCCGACAGGCGCTGGAGCCGTTGCAGAAAAGCGGCGCCCTGGGCACGCGTGGCTATGCCGCACTGGAAGCCCGGGTGCTGGCCGCTTCGCTGCGTGCCGCGCCGGATGCGGCAGCGCTCAACGCGATGTGGTCGCAGCTGCCCAAGGCGCAGCGACGCGTGCCTGCGGCGATCGATGCCTATGCACGCCGCGCCGCGTCGTTCGGCATGGTGCTGCCGGCCATGGACGAGGTGGAATCGGCGTTGCGGCGCGAATGGTCGCCGCTGCTGATCGAAACCTACGGCGCGCTGGGTGCCGAGGATATCGAAGCGCGCCTGCGTCGCGCCGAATCCTGGCTGGATGCACACCCCAACGACGCGGCCCTGCTGCTGACGCTGGGGCGCATGTGCGCGCGCCTGCAGCTGTGGGGCAAGGCTTCGCAGTACCTGGAGCGCTCGCTGGCGCTCTCGCCCACCAGCGCGGCCTGGGAAGCCCTTGGCGACGTGCATGCCGGCCAGGACGATGCGGCGATGGCGCAGCGCTGCTATCGCAACGCGCTGGCGCTCGCCCGTGGCGAACCGACCGAACCCTTGCCGCAGGGCGCACGCGCCACGCGCCTGGATACGCGTCCCATCGCGATGGAAGAGCGCAGCGAGCACGGCGTGCCGCGCCTGCCGGAGTAGCTGGTTGCGCTGACTTCTCCCCTGCTTGCAGGGGGAGGGGGCGGCCAGGCATAGCCTCGCCGGGGCGGCGATGAACCCGAGGTCGGAAGAAGCGCCAGCTCAGGCATCGCGCTGCCCGCCGCCCACCCAGCGCAGCTTTATGCGCTCGGCGACCCCGACCACCACCAGGGCGCAGGCAATGCCCACCGCCACTTCGCCCATGCGGGTCAGCGCGATGACCCAGAACGAGCCGAAATGCGGAACCAGCATCACGATGGTGGTGGTGCTGGCGCTGAGTCGCGCGGCGCTGCCCAGGCCGGATATCCAGCAGGCGGTAATGGCCACCACGATGGCGATGGCATAGGCGATGTAGTGATCGCCACCGAGCAGGGCCGCACCGAGGCCCACCACGCCGCCAACGCACGCGCCGATGATCTGGTCGCGTGCCGAGGCGCGGGTGTCGAGATAGGTCTGCTGGGTCACCGCGATCGAGGTCAGGGCGGCCCAGAACGCCTGCTGGGCATGCAGCAGCAAGCCCAGGCCATAGGCGGCGCTTGCCGCGACCAACGCCAGCAGGGCCATCCACAAGCCTTGCAGTATGCGATGAGTCCATGGCTGGTCGCGGTAGATCTGCTCGATGTCCAGCTGGAAATCGAGCAGGCGGCGCAGGTTGTCGCGCAGGGGCGGTTTGTCGCTCATGATCCCTCGGAGCCGCGGTCTCACACCGGCGTCAGGTTGGCATAGGCATAGACCAGCCACTTGCTGCCGCTGTCGGCGAAATTCACCTGGATGCGCGTGTGCGCGCCGCTGCCTTCCGCGCTCACGACCACGCCTTCGCCGAAGCTGGGGTGGCTCACGCGCTGGCCCAGTTTCAGCGGCATGGCCTCTTCCAGCGAATGGGACGTGGCGCCGCTGGAACGCGCGCTATAGAGCGGACGGCTCACCTGCACGCGCGGGCGCACTTCGTCGATCAACTCCGGCGGAATCTCCGACAGGAAGCGCGAGGGGCGCGCCAGCATCTCCACGCCGTGCATGCGGCGCGATTCGGCGTAGCTGATAAACAGGCGCTCGCGGGCGCGGGTGATGCCCACGTAGGCCAGGCGGCGTTCCTCTTCCAGCCGGCCCTCGTCCTCGACCGAGCGCTGGCTGGGGAACAGGCCTTCCTCCATGCCGACCAGGAACACCACCGGAAACTCCAGGCCCTTGGCCGAGTGCAGCGTCATCAGCTGCACGCAGTCGTCCCACGCCTCGCCCTGGCCTTCGCCGGCTTCCAGTGCCGCATGCGAGAGAAACGCGGAAAGCTCGCTCAGGCCGGCGTCGATATCGTCCTGGGTCAGCTCGAAGCGACTGGCCACGTTGACCAGTTCGTCCAGGTTCTCCACCCGCGATTCGGCGTTGCCGCGGCTGTCCTTCTCGTAGAAGTCGCGCAGGCCGGTGTGGGTGATGGCGTGGTCGATCTGTTCGGCCAGCGCCAGTGCATCGCCCTGGCCGGCGCCGGCAAAGGCGCGTGCCATGTCGTCGATCAGCATCAGGAATGCCTTCACGGCATTTTTCGCGCGACCGGCCAGTTCCTTGCCGCCGCCCAGTTCGTTGAGCGTGGCCTCCCACATCGAGCTGTTCTCGGCACGCGCGCGCCGCCGCAGCACGTCCAGCGTGCGGTCGCCGATGCCGCGCGGCGGCGTGTTCACCGCGCGCTCGAAGGCGGCATCGTCGTGGCGGTTGGAGGACAGCCGCAGATAAGCCAGCGCGTCCTTGATTTCCGCGCGGTCGAAGAAGCGCTGGCCGCCATACACGCGGAAGCGGATGTCGCGCTGCATCAGCTGTTCTTCGAAGTTGCGCGACTGCGCGTTGGAGCGATAAAGGATGGCGCAATCGCGCGCATCACCGTGCTCGGTGATGTACTCGCGGATGCGCTCGACCACGAAGCGCGCCTCGTCCTGCTCGTTGTAGGCGGCATACAGCGCAATGCGCTCGCCTTCGCCGCCGTCGGTCCACAGCTGCTTGCCCAGGCGGCCGCCGTTGCGTGCGATGACGCTGTTGGCCGCCTTGAGGATGGTGCTGGTGGAACGGTAGTTCTGCTCCAGCTTGATGGTCTTGGCGCCGGGGAAATCGCGCAGGAACTGCTGCACGTTCTCCACCTTGGCGCCGCGCCAGCCATAGATGGCCTGGTCGTCGTCGCCCACCACGAACACCTGGCCCGTGGTGCCCGCCAGCACGCGAATCCACGCGTACTGCAGCGTGTTGGTGTCCTGGAATTCGTCGATCAGCAGGTAGCGCCAGCGTTCGCGGTAATGCTCCAGCACCTGCGGGTGGTTGAGCCACAGCTCGTGCGCGCGCAGCAGCAGTTCGGCGAAGTCGACCAGGCCGGCGCGGCGGCAGGCCTCTTCGTAGGCCTGGTAGATCTGCACGAAGGTGCGCGTGACCGGATGATCGCGGTGCTCGATGCTGTCGGGGCGCTTGCCCTCGTCCTTCCAGTTGTTGATCTGCCAGGTGGCCTGGCGCGGCGGGAAGCGCGCTTCGTCCAGTCCCAGCCCGGTGATCACGCGCTTGATGATGCGTTGCTGGTCGTCGGCGTCGAGAATCTGGAAACCTTCCGGCAAGCCGGCTTCACGCCAGTGTCGGCGCAGCAGGCGATGGGCGATGCCGTGGAAGGTGCCGACGGTGAGCCCCTGGGTGCCACCGGGAATCAACTGGTCCAGGCGCGCGCGCATTTCGCCGGCGGCCTTGTTGGTGAAGGTCACCGCCAGGATCGCCCACGGCGGCACCCGTTCCACCTGGGTCAACCAGCCGATGCGGTGCGTGAGCACGCGGGTCTTGCCGGAGCCGGCGCCCGCGAGCACCAGGTAGTGGCCGGGCGGGGCGCACACGGCTTCGCGCTGCGCGTCGTTGAGCTTGTCGATCAGGTGCGAGACATCCATCCGCCGCATTGTAGCGGGCCGGAAGCCGTCAGGCCGCTCAGTAGTCCAGGTGCAGGCTCAACAGATGCTGCGAGCCCACGAACCAGATCGTGACGAAACAGGCCAGCAGCAGGATCACGCTGTCGAGCTTGCGCCACCAGCCGCCGGGTGCGCGCCATGCATGCCACGCGTTGATCGCGACCGCCACGGTGCCGAGCACGGCAAGCCAGCCCACCAGTTGCAGCAATCGCAGGCGCAGATCCAGCTGCGCGGTGCCGCTATCCAGCCGGGGCAGCATCAGCCACCAGCCGGCGGCAAACAGCAGCTGCAGGATCGCGGTGACGCGGCTGAGGCGATACCAGCGGGCGCTGCCGTCTTCCAGCGTCCATGGCTTGCCGCGCAGGCGACGCAGCAGCGCGGCCAGTGGCCACGACAGCGCGACCAGCAGGAACACCGTGAGCGTGACGGCCAGCAACGGCATGTTCCAGCGAGCCAATAGCCAGTCCGGCACCGGCAGGAACACCAGGGTGGGGGCCGTGTCGTCGATGGCGAGCATGCGCACCTTGCCATCCTGCATCACCGCGCCCAGGTGGCTGCCGCTGGCATCGTCCAGCCACAGGAAGGGCTTGATCTCGCGCCAGTGCACCGGTCCCACCACGTTGTCGAACATCGGCGTGCGCAGGGTGCCGTCGGGTGCCATCGTCACCTGCGTCTGTTCGAACAGGTTGCGCAAGGCGCGCAGGTTGCTCCGCGAGATGCGGCTGGGAAGATAGCTGCCGACCAGTTGCGCGCCGTGAGCCTGCGCCGTGGCCAGCGTGGGCTGCCGGATCTGCGGCAGCGCGGGGAAATAGCGGTCAGCAAAGTCGTTGCGCAGTTGGCGCAGCCATGTCCGGTCGGCGTCGCCGTCGATGGCGACGAACACGCCCACGTGCTGCGCGGTGAACAGTGCCAGCTCACTGTGAAAGTAACGGGTGGCGCCACTGTGACCGAGGATTTCCTGCTCGTTGCGGTCCATCCGTACGAAGCCCAGGCTCATCCCATGCAGTCCCGGCACGCTGGTGCGCGTGTAGCCGTGCATGGCCTGCACGGTGGGCTGCGCCAGCAACTGGGCTTCGCCGGCGCGGCCAAACTGCAGGTGGGCGATCATGAAGCGCGCCATGTCATCGCCGCTGATGGACAGCGCGCCGGCCGGGGCCGCGGGAATCAGCTCGAACGCGTGCGGCGGTTCGGTGGGCGAGCTGTAGCTCAGCGCCATGTCGGGCTGCAGGGCCGGCGGCAGCGGCTGGCGGAAACTGGCGTGCTGCATGTCCAGCGGCTGGAAGATGTGCTGCTCGACATACGCCTCGAACGGCTGCTTCGAAACGCGCTGCACGATATACCCGGCCAGCGCGGCGCCATAGTTGGAATATGCGGGCACGTCGCCCGCCGGATAGATGCGCGCCGGCACCCAGCGCTTCACCCAGGCCTCGTTGCTGATCAGCGCAGCGGCATCGGGCACGAACAGATCCTTGCTGGCCTCTTCGAAACCCGCCGTGTGGGTCATCAGGTCGCGCAGGGTAATCGGCTTGCCGTCGCGCGGCGGCATGCTGAAGTCGAGGTAGCGGTTGATGTCCGCATCCAGATCGAGCTGGTGCTGCTCGACCAGCTGCATCACCGCCGTCCAGGTAAACAGGTTGGACAGCGAGCCGACGCGGAACAGCGTGCTCGCCGGGTCCACCGGTTTCTTCGCCGCCACGTCGGCGTAGCCGTAACCCTTGGCCAGCAGGAGGTTGCCGTCCTTCACCACGACCACCACGGCGCCGGCGATCGGCTGCTGCTGCATGGCCTTGGCCATGCGCTCGTCGAGCCAGGGCTGGGCGTCGCTGGCGGTGAGTTCGTGGGCGCCCAGTTGCACTACCGCGGCGGGCTTCTGCTCGGGCAGCGGGGTGATCTGGATCTGCGCCTGCGCGAACGCAGCGGTACTGCTCGCAGCCAGCGATGCCAGCAGGCAGCAGCGCACGAAAGCCCAGGATCGGACGGTGCGAGCAAAGGTTTTCATCGACCGGCTCCGATGGCAGCCCGTTCCGCGGGACAGGCCGGCAAGTATGCCGCGAACCCCATGCGGTCGCGTCTGCATGGCGTCAACGCCGTCAGCGCCGTTTCAGCTGGTGTCAGCTGTGACGCATCTGGGCCACCAGGTCGGCCAGTTGCTGCACGGCGGCTTCCGAAACCTCGCGATGGGGCGTGATATCGCTGTTGTTGAAGTTGCCGCTATCGCCGATCACCTGCACCATGATGCCGTCGCTGCGCGGCACCACGCTGAGGTTGTGCGTGCGCAGGCCATAGCGGACCTCCGGCTGCGGAATCAGTCGCGCGGTCTGGCCGCGCACGGGAATCACCGACTCGTCGCCGAACAAGGCGCGCGCGCCATAGCCGGTGGCGTTCACCAGGGTCGGCTCGGGCAGCTGGAGCAGTTCCCCTGGGTGGTTGAACTCGCGTAGCTCGATCTTGCCGCCTGCCGCGAGGAACTCGGTCATCAGATAGTTGGCGTAGCTGCTGATGTTGAACATCAGCGTGGTGTACCGGCGCACATGGGGCTCCGGAAACGGGTGGCTGCCGGGCGCCAGCTCCACCGGGCGCGGCGTGAGGTCGCGCACGCGGTCGCTGAAGTCGCCGTACTCGGGCTCGTCGGGCACGTCGCCATGGAACTTGCCGAACGGCGCATCGGACAGCGAATAGCCGTCGATCCACTCGATCGGCTTGCCCGGCAGTCCAAGCAGGCTTTGGTAGCGCGCATGGGAGATGCGCGTCATCGTCTCCCATTGATCGCCGAGCGCGTCGGCATGTTGCGCATCGCAGATACGCGAGTCGGGCGTCCACAGGCCGGACGCGCGCATCGAGAACACATCAGGCGGCAACGCCTTGGCGTAGATGCGCACGGCGAAACCGGCCCGCTGCGCCAGCAGCGCCGTGGTGAGGCCGATGGCGCCGCAGCCGATCACGCCCAGCTGGCGCACGCCGGTGTCCTGCACCAGGCGCAGCGCCAGCGTGCCCGAGCCCCACGACAGCGACCAGCCGCTGCCGCCGTGGCCGTAGTTGTGCACGATGGTCTTGTGGCCGAGCCGCTGCGCCTCGATGCGCGGGCCCGCCGCGCGGAACGGGCGGGTGCACACATACACGCCGGTGATGCGGTCGGTGCTGGCGCGGATCGGCGCCAGCGTCACGCCATCGGCCAGCATGGGCGATACGACGGCACCCGCGGTGGCGGATGTCGCCGCCGGCTGTCGCGCACAGGCCGCGAGTCCCGCGGTCGACGCCACGGCCAGCGTCGCGCTGGCCTGGCGGAGGAATTGGCGTCGCTGCATGGTTCTGCTTCCCTGTCGGAATGACGGGCGATGGGGCGTCAGCCCTTCTTGAGAAACCCGCCCAGCGCCAGCACCGCGCCCACCACGATGCCGGCGATGCCCGCCCATTGCGGAATCGCCTTGTCGTGCGTGGCGGTAACCTTGGCCGAGCCGATCTGCACCAGCGTGTCGGTGGTCTGGTAGCTGCCGTGGCCCAGCGTGGCCCAGATGCCGCCGGCCAGCAGGATGATGCCGAGGATGATCAACACAGCACGCATGGACGGCTCCCGAGGAATGATCGTCCGATCATAGGGGGCCATGGTGCGGGAGAAAAGTCGACGGCGGCACGATGACAGGCCGCCGTCGATGGGGGAAAACGTCCGGGCTCAGCCCACGCGGGCGAACAGCACGCCGTGCGCAGGCAACGCGAGCTGGTCGTTCGCCAGCGTGCCCTGTACCAAGCCGTGGCCGTTGACAGGCGTTGCCGTGCCCAGGGGCGGCAGCGGCAGCGTCACCGGCGCGTTGGAAAGATTGAACGCGGCCAGCACCGTTTCATCGCCATGCTGGCGGGTGAAGGCGAGCACCGGCTCGGGCGTATCCAGGAAACGGATGCTGCCCCAGCGCAGCGCCGGCTGCGATTTGCGCCACGCCATGAAGGCGCGGAAGCCCTGCAGGGCGGACGCGGGCTCGGCTTCCTGCAGGCTGACCGCGAGGGCGCGGTGCTCGGCAGGCACCGGCAGCCATGGATCGCCCACGCTGAAGCCGGCGTTGATGCCGCCATTCCACGGCATCGGCGTGCGGCAACCGTCGCGCCCCTTGAAGGTGGGCCAGAAGGTGATGCCGTAAGGGTCCTGCAATGCCTCGAACGGCACTTCGGCCTCGGTGAGGCCCAGTTCCTCGCCCTGGTACACGCAGACCGAACCGCGCAGCGAGCACACCATCGCGGTAAGCAGGTTGGCCAGCCGCACCGACGCCTCGCCATTGCCCCAGCGGCTGACCACCCGGGCCACGTCGTGGTTGGAAATGGCCCAGCACGGCCAGCCTTCGAGCATCTGTGCTTCGAGGTTCTGCACCGTGCCGCGGATGTACGCCGCGCTGAAGTCGTCGGTGAGCAGCTCGAAGCTGTAGCCCATGTGCAGGCGGCCGTTGCGGGTGTACTCGGCGGTGGTGGCCAGCGAATCCTCCGAGGAGATCTCGCCCAGCGCGGCCACGTCCTGGTACTGGTCCATCAACGCGCGCAACTGCTCGAGGAACGCGATGTTCTCCGGGCGCGTGTTGTTGTAGTAGTGGTACTGGAAGGCGTACGGGTTGTCCGGGCTGAAGCCGCGGCCCACGCGTTTTTCCACCGGCTTGGGCGGGTTGTCGCGCAGCTCGCGGTCGTGGAAGCAGAAGTTGATGGCATCCAGGCGCAGGCCGTCCACGCCCTTGTCCAGCCAGAACTTCACTTCGTCCAGCACCGCGCGCTGCACGTCGGGGTTATGGAAGTTCAGGTCCGGCTGCGAGGTCAGGAAGTTGTGCAGGTAGTACTGGCCGCGGCGCGGCTCCCACTGCCAGGCGCAGCCGCCGAATAGCGACAGCCAGTTGTTGGGCGGGGTGCCGTCGTCCTTCGCGTCGGCCCACACGTACCAGTCGGCCTTGGGGTTGTCGCGGCTTTCGCGGCTTTGCTTGAACCAGGCGTGCTCCACCGAGGTGTGGCTGAGCACCTGGTCGATCATCACCTTCAGGCCCAGGCCGTGCGCCTTGGCCAGCAGGCGATCGAAGTCGTCGATGGTGCCGAACAGCGGGTCGACGTCGCGGTAGTCGGCGATGTCGTAGCCGAAGTCGGCCATCGGCGAGCGGAAGAACGGGGCGATCCAGATCGCGTCCACCCCCAGGCTGGCCACGTAGTCGAGCTTGTCGACGATGCCCGGCAGGTCACCCACGCCATCGCCGTTGGTGTCCATGAAGCTGCGTGGATAGATCTGGTAGGTGACTGCTCCGCGCCACCAGGGTGCATCAATCATGTCGCATGTCCCGAGGTTCCCGCCCAATGCGCGTGATCACTTGTAGGGGTTCGCTCAAGCGAAGCGCGGGGGGCAGCTTAAAGGCAGAGTGCAAATGCAACGCCTGCACTGCATACGTATTCAAAAAAGGCCGATATTGCGCCGCAGCAGAGCGCAATCGCGTTCGTTGGCGGCGAAAAAAACTGCGTCGCGCGATGTGTCGTGGCGCACGAAAAACCGCATGGCTGTGGCATGTCGCACGTGCCGCCGGTGCGTGGCAACAGCTTGTGTCGCGACCGGCGCGGAGACGCAGCCCCATTAGAATTTTGTCAAAGGTGCACAAAAAAACGCGGTCATGAATACGTATGCATAGACCTGTTCGCCTTTTGGCGCAGCCCTACCATGGCCGCCACGCGACGGGGCCCTTCCGAGCATCGGCAAGCACTGGCGCGTAGCCCGCAGCAGTCTGTGGGGACTGTTGCGGCAACTACAAAACCAACGAGATGTGCATACCCGTGGGAGGGGAAGACGGTGATGATGAAACGTAATGTGCTGGCCTTGGCGCTGGCGTCCGGCCTGTGTTTTACCGCCGGCATTCAAGCGACGCCGGTTGATGCGGGTGCCCCGGCCGGTGGCCCCGCTGCCGCTCCTGGCACGTCCAATGATCAAGCGACGCCTGCGCCCGCGCAGTCGACGTCGACGGATCAGAGCGCCAACAAGGACGACAAGTCCAAGCAGACGCAGGATCAGCAGCTGGCCAAGAGCCTGGCCACCATCACGGTGAGCGGCTACAACCAGAGCATGGAAAAGTCGATCGACTACCAGCGCTATGCCGACACCATCCAGAACGTCATCACCTCCGCCGATATTGGCGGCCTGCCGGACCAGTCGATCGCCGACGCCCTGACCCGCCTGCCGGGCGTGTCCGCCGAGCGCATCGCGGGCCAGGCCTCGCAGATCAATATCCGCGGCCTCTCGGGCAACTTCATCCAGACCACCCTCGATGGTCGTGAGCAGCCCTCCACCAGCGGCAGCAACTACATCCAGTTCGACCAGTACCCGTCCGAGCTGATCAACATGGCCACGGTGTACAAGTCCTCGCAGGCGTCGCTGATCACCGGCGGCGTGGGCGGCACCATCGCCCTGGAGACGGCCGATCCGCTGCAGGCGCCGAAGGAGCAGAACCTCAACGTCGACGCGCGCGGCAGTTACGACGGCACCGCGCACGACGTGCCCGGCGCCAATGCGCTTGGCTACCGCCTGAGCGCGGCCTATCAGGGCAAGTTCCTCGACAATACGCTGGGTATCGGCCTGGGCGTGGCGCAGATGTACCAGCCGCACGTGGCCGAGCAGTTCGTGGGCGAGGCTTCCGATGGCTCGAGCTACAAGATCAACTCCAGCCCCAACTCGCCCTCGGCCTATCTGCCGGAAGGCATCCAGCTGCAGCAGAACGGCGGCGAAGAGCGCCGTACCGGCGAAATCGCCACCATCGTGTGGAAGCCCACCAATGAGCTGAAGATCACCGGCGACGGCTTCTACTCCAAGTTCACCAACGATTCGTTCGGCTACGGCCTGCGCTCGCAGAATTTCTACGGCAACAACACGCAGATCACCAACCCGGTGTACAGCTCGCTGGGTACGCTGATCGGCGGCACGGTGGCCAGCAATCCAGCCACCGGCATCGATCCGCGCACCGGCAGTGCATACAGCAACCAGTTCTCCAACGAGACCACCGCCGACAACTACTCCACGAACACCAGCGTGTTCTCCGGTGGCCTGAACCTGAAGTGGGACCACGACCGTTGGCACATCGATGCCGACCTGTCGCTGTCGCGCGCGTCCAGCAACGAGATCAACGTGGACACCACGGCCGATCCGTACAGCGGCCTGGGCACGGCCAATCCGCAGCTGATGCCGCAGTCGGTGACCTATCAGTTGCGTGGCAGCAATATCGGCACGGCGCAATTCGGCAACCCGGGGCTGTATACCAACCTCAACGACATGGCGCTGTCGCGTTACGGCGTGTACCCGTACATCTATCACGACAAGATGAAGGCTTTCCGCACCAGCGTGAAGTACGACATGCTCAACAGTTCGTGGCTGTCGGCGCTGGAAGCCGGCATCTACATGAACAACCACAACTACGCGGCCGATCGCGAGGCGTACGTCTACGGCTCGGAATGGAACACCTCGCCAGTGGCCGGCGAGCCGCCGCTGACCATTCCCGCCTCTGACGCCTCGGTCACCTGCTGGAAGGGCAAGTTCTCCGGCTTCCCGTGCTTCCTCACGCTCAATGGCCCGGGCATCCTGGCGGCACATGGCATCACCGCCAACCCGGTGAAGGACATCAACGCCAACAGCTGGACGTACATCCAGAGCGGCACGGTCGACGAAAAGACCCGCGACCTGTTCTTCATGGCCGATCTCGACGCGCAGGTGTTCGGCCACGAGCTGACCGGCAATGCCGGCATCCGTGTCTCGCACCAGTCGCAGTACAGCAGCGGCCTGCAGCAGGTAGGCAATGGCGCCGGCATTCCGATCACCGACGGCAATGGCTACACCAGCTATGACTATGCGCCGCTCACCGTCGGCAAGACCTATACCGACTACCTGCCGTCGCTCAACCTGATCTATCACCTCACCGACGACGACCAGGTGCGCTTCTCGGCCGCCCGCGTGCTGTCGCGTCCGCCGATCGACAAGATGCTGGCCGGCGCGGGTTCGTGGGTGTCCAATCCGGGCGTCGGCGCACAGTACAACGTCTGGGGCGGCACCAGCCCGCTGCTCGATCCGCTGCGTGCCTCGCAGTATGACCTCGACTACGAGCACTACTTCGAAGATTCGTCGGGCGCGGTCACCGCGGGTGTGTTCTTCAAGGACGTGAAGTCGTTCGTCCAGGACGTCACCTACAACAACTACGACTTCGCCGCGGCCGGCATCACCGTGCCGATCAACCCGGCCACCGGCCAGCCCTACATCAATGGCGAGTACCAGACCGCGTACAACGCCCAGGGTGGCTTGGTGAAGGGCCTGGAGCTGTCCGGTTCGAAGACGCATTTCCTGCCGGGCATCTGGAGCGGACTGGGCGTGGACGCCAACTTCGCGCTGACCGACAGCACCGTGCGCAACCCGACCAACCTCGGTGGCCCGACCACCTATGTCGGCCTGCCGGGCCTGTCCAAGCGCGTGGCCAGCGCGGCGGTGTTCTACGACTACGGTCCGTTCTCGGCGCGTCTGTCGGGCAACTACCGTTCGTCGTTCCTCTCCGACACGCAGATCGCCGTGACCAACCAGCTGGTGACCTTTGCGGCGGAGACGGTGTACGACTTCCAGGCGTCGTATGACATCACCAAGCAGTTGAGCGTGGTCTACCAGATGCTCAACCTGAGCAACCAGCCGACGCGTACCTACTTCGGCGGCAACCCCCAGCAGACCGGCACGATCCAGTACTTCGGTCGTACCAACTACCTGGGTATCAACCTGAAGCTGTAAGCCACGATCGCGCCGGCCCGCCGCAAGGAAGGCCGGCGCGATGCTTTTGGGGCTGCGCTAGCATGTGCTGCGCAGCACCGGCACACCGCGGGCCCGGCGTGGTGGTCACCGGCCCCGGCTCGTCCGCGTCCGGCGTTACCGTTCCGTCGAAGGCCTGCGGCCATCGAATGGAGCAAGCCATGTCGCGGAATCGGTCGTTCAAACCCCTCGCATTTCTGCTTTCCCTGGCGCTTGGCTCAAGCGCAGGCCTGCCCGGCAACGCTCATGCGGCCGAGGCACCCGCGCCGCCCGCGACAACCTCGGCAGCTTCCGGCGTCTACTACGAGATCTTTGTCCGCGCCTGGTACGACACCAACGGCGACGGCATCGGCGACCTCAACGGCGTCACCGCCAAGCTCGATTACCTCAAGTCGTTGGGCATCAGCGGCATCTGGCTGATGCCGATCAACACCTCGCCGAGCTACCACGGCTACGACATCACCGATTACTACGGCATCAATGCGCAGTACGGCAACGAGGCGGATCTGCAGCACCTGCTCGAGGAAGCGCACAAGCGCGGCATCGCCGTGACCATGGACATGGTGATCAACCACACCAGCGAGAAGCATCCCTGGTTCATCGCCGCGCGCAACCCGGCCGATCCGCACCACGACTGGTACACCTGGGCCGACGCCCATGCCGATCTCAATGCCTTGAGCACGGCGTCGGACGAAAAGATCTGGCACCCGCTGGGCGATGCGCATGGAGCGGCCGCCGCGTACTACCTGGGCGACTTCGGCGGTGGCATGCCGGATCTCAACTACGACAATCCGGCGGTGCGCGCCGAAATGATCAAGGTGGGGCAGTACTGGATCGCCAAGGGCGTCGACGGCTTCCGCCTGGATGCTGCCAAGCACATCTACGACGACTTCAAGGCGCGCCAGCATGACCCGGACGTCATCGCCAAGAACGTGGCGTGGTGGACCCAATTCCATGAGGCGCTGGCCACGATCAATCCGCAGGTGACCCTGGTCGGCGAAGTGAGCGCCAAGTCACCCACGCAGCTGGCGCCGTACCTCAAGCCGCTGGGTTCGATCTTCGACTTCCCGCTGGCCGAGCAGTTGATCGTCAGCGCCAAGGGCGAGCGCGTGGGCAAGCTCGACAGCCTGCTCAAGGACACCTACGCCGCTTATCGCAGCGCCGGCGACGTGCCGTTCATCGATTCCACCTTCCTGTCCAATCACGACCAGGAGCGCGTGATGAGCCGCCTTGGCGGCCATGCCGAGCATATGCGCATGGCCGCAGCCATGCTGCTGACCCTGCCGGGCCGGCCGTACCTCTACTACGGCGAGGAGCTGGGCATGGAGGGCCGCAAGCCCGACCCGAACCTGCGCGAGCCGATGCGCTGGCAGCGCCAGCCCGGCCCCGGCGAATCGCGCTGGAAACCTTCCAGCGTGAACCAGGGCGAGGCGGTATCGGTGCAGGCCGAGCAGGACGATCCCCATTCGCTGCTCAACTACTACCGCATGCTGATCAGCTGGCGTGCCCAGGTGCCGGCGTTGCGCGATGGCGACCTACAGCTGCAGGCCACCGGCCATCCCCGCCTGCTGGCGTACTGGCGCAACGATGGCTCGCAGCATGTGCTGGTCGTGCATAACCTGGGCGGCAAGGACACCTTGTGGAAGCCGGCAGGGACTACCCTGCCCAAGAACGCCGCCGTGCTGTTGAGCAGCACGCCGGACGCCAAGCTGGAGAATGGTCGCGTGAAACTGCCCGCCTATAGCACCGTGGTACTGCAATGATGCGCATGCGTCTTCTCGCGCTGGCCCTGCTTGGTGTGCTGGCCGGTGGACCGGCTGCCGCCGCGGTGCATCCGGATGCGCAAGCCGATCGCATGGAACTGGTGCTGCCCAAGGGCAAGCTGGAGCTGCGCCTGCTTGCGCCGGGCATCGTGCAATTGCGCGTGGATGGCACGCACGAACCGGCGACGCCGGTCATCGATGCGCAGGCGAATTTCGACGCGGTGGCCGTGCAGCGCGAGCAGCAGGGCGACGACCAGGTGATGCGTTCCGACCAGCTCACCCTGCGCTGGAACCCGGGGCGTGCCGAGTTGCGCATGGAGGACCACGACGGCCATCTGCTGCTCGATGCCGATCTGTCCCATGCACTGGACGGCCGCTGGTCGCTGCGCCATGCCAAGGGCGATCCACAGTACGGCATCGGCGGCCTCAATGCCTTCGACGCGGATACCGGCAACCTGCTGCGCCAGGGCAAGCAGATCGCCACGGCAGGCAAGCAGGGCCATACCGGCGCGCCGTTCGTGTGGAGCAGCGCCGGCTACGGCGTGCTGGCCGACGCCGAACCGGCCCGCTTCGAGCTGACGGACACCAGCATCGCCGTTCGCGCCGACCAGCAATCCGTGCGCACGCTGTATCTGCTTGCCGGACGTCCCGCCGACCTGTTCGCGCAGGTGCGCGAGCTCAGCGGCGCCGCGCCGATGTTCCCCAAGTGGGCCATGGGCTTCACCAACAGCCAGTGGGGCATCGACGAGCAGGAGGCGCTCTCGCTGGTCGACACTTATCGCGCCAAGCACATCCCCATCGACAACTTCACCTTCGACTTCGACTGGAAGGCCTGGGGCGAGGACATGGGCGAGTTCCGCTGGAACACCGACAAGTTTCCCGACGGCCCCAGCGGCAAGCTGAAGCAGGCCATGGATAGCCGCGGTATGCACATGACCGGCATCATGAAGCCGCGCGTGCACGTGGACACCGTCGAAGGCCGCGAGGCGACCGCGCATGGCTACTGGCTGGCGCAATCCCAGCCCGCGCCCGACTACTTCTCGCACAAGACGGTGCGCGATATCGATTTCGACAACGCCGCCGCGCGCCAGTGGTTCTTCGACGATGCGCTGAAGCACTCGTTCGATACCGGCATCGTGGGCTGGTGGAACGACGAAGCGGACGACAGCGGCGTCGACACCCAGTTCCTCAACATGCAGCGGGCGTTGTACGACGGCCAGCGCGCCTATAGCGACCAGCGCGTGTGGTCGGTCAACCGCAATTTCTACCTCGGGTCGCAGCGCTACGCTTATGGCGTCTGGTCCGGCGACATCCAGAGCGGCTTCGCCAGCATGGCGGCGCAGCGCCAGCGCATGCTGGCCGCGTTCGACGTGGGCGCCATGCACTGGGGCATGGACGGCGGCGGTTTCAAGGCGCCGCGCCCCAGCGACGAGAACTACGCGCGCTGGATCGAATTCGGCGCGTTCACGCCGGTGTTCCGCGTGCATGGCGATTTCGGCCAGAAGCGCCAGCCGTGGACCTATGGCCCGGTGGCGGAGAAGGCCGCCACCGATGCGATACGGCTGCGTTACTCGCTGATTCCCTACATCTACGCCTACGAATACCAGAACCACGCCACCGGCGTGGGCCTGGTGCGACCGTTGCAGTTTGCCTATCCGGACGACCCGCGGCAGCGCGACCGCATCGACGCCTGGATGTTCGGCGAGTACCTGCTGGTCTCGCCAGTGGTGGAACAGGGGCAGACCATCAAGCACCTCAGCCTGCCGCCGGGGCAATGGATCGGCTACTTCGACGGCAAGCGCTACGAGGGCGGCCACGATATCGCGTTGCCGGTCGATGCCAATGGCTGGGGTGACATCCCGCTGTTCATCCGCGAGGGCGCCATCATCCCGCAGCAGGCGGCGATGGATTATGTCGGCGAGCAGGCCGTGACATCGCTGGACGTGCTGGTGTTTCCGGCCGATCGCGAAACCCGTTTCGATGTCTACGACGATGACGGCGAAACCTATGGCTACGAGAAGGGCGACTACTTCCTGCAACCGCTGACCGTGCAGCGCGCGAATGGCGTGGTGAACTTCCATGCGGCGGCGGCTTCCGGTCGCTACCGGCCCGCGCTGAAGGACTACGTACTCGCCATCCATGGCAGCGCGGCGGCAGCCGTCAGCAGCAACGGACAGGCGCTGGCCATGCGTGACAGCGTGCAAGCGCTGCGTGCCGCCGACGGCGAAGGCTGGGCGCGCGGCAAGGACCGCTACGGCGACGTCACCTACGTGAAGATCGCGGCGGGCGGCGCCCGTGACGTGCAGCTGACGGTCGCGGCGGGTTCGCCGTGAGGGTGGGCAAGCGTCCCGTGCAGTGGGGGCTCGCTGGCATGGCGTTGCTGCTTGTCGCCATCGCCCAGGCGATGCCGGCGCAGGCAAACGATCCGGTGAACTGGCAGGGCAGGACCGCCCGCATGAGCGCGTCCGCCGATGGCAGCTATGTGTTGCACTCGCCCCAGGGCGAGCGCCAGATCGCGGCGCAGGCGCTGGTGGTGCACACCGCCAGTCCCTTGTTCGACGGTTTGTTCGCGATGGCGCAGGACGACTTGCGCAAGGATTCGGTGGCCGCGATACGCGACGACGCCTTCGACCGCGGGCAATCCATTCCCTGCGCCTGTTTCGAAACCGGCGAGAAGTGGCACTACGTATGGACGCGCGATCTGTCCTACGCCGTGGACCTGGCCTTGTGGCGGCTGGACCCCGAGCGCGCGCGCCAGTCGCTGCGCTTCAAGTTGTCCGATGTGCGCGAGTCATCGGCGACGCAGGGCCTCTACGTGATGCAGGACACCGGCTCCGGCGGCAGCTGGCCGATCAGCACCGACCGCATCGTGTGGTTCCTCGGCGCGCGCCATCTGCTGGATGACCCCGCGTTCGCCGACGAGAACTGGCGCGCCCTCACCGACACGCTGGCGCAGGACCGGCGCTACACCTTCGATGCGGCCATCGGGCTGTATCGGGGCGAAACCTCGTTCCTCGACTGGCGCGAGCAGAGTTACCCCGGCTGGACGGCGAAGGACGTGCGCTTCATCGCCGAGTCGTATGCGCTTTCCACCAATGTGCTGCACTACCAGGCCTTGGGCATGGCCGCCGCATTGGCCTCGCAGCGGCATGACGCGCGAGCGGCGGATTACCGCGCGCAGGCCGAGGCGCTCAAGCGCGCCATCAACGCGCGTTTCTGGCGCGACGATCGCGGCATGTACATGAGCTACATCGGCGCCGATGGGATGCCGATGGAAGCGTATGACCTGCTGGGTCTGTCACTGGCCATCACCAGCGGCGTGGCCGATCCGGCGCGGGCGAAACAGGCGTTGGCGAACTACCCCGCATGGCCGGCGGGCAGCCCGGTGATCTGGCCCGAACGCGCCGACCAGCCGATCTATCACAATCGCGCCATCTGGCCGTTCGTGAGCGCCTACGCCTTGCGCGCCGCGCGCACGGTAGACGATGCGCCGCGCATCGCGCACGAGATGGATTCGCTGCTGCGCGGCGCGGCCCTGGCTGGCTCCAACATGGAGAATTTCGAGCTTGCCTCGCAGGCCGTGCACGTCGACGAAGGCGCACTCAGCGGACCGGTGGTCGATTCGCCGCGCCAGCTGTGGTCGGTGGCCGGCTACCTGGACATGGTGATCGGCGGCGTCTTCGGCCTGGGCGACGACGGCCGCATCGAACCGAAACTGCCGGCATCGTGGGTGTCGTCGCTGTTTGGCGATCGTCCGCGCATCAGCCTCGACCTGCCGGGCCAGCGCATCACCCTGGTGCGCCCCGACAAGCTGGACGGCGACCTGCTGGTGACCAAGGCGCAGCACCGCGACGGCAACGAGACGGTGGTGGAGCTCAAGGCCGTGGCCTCCCACGCCGCGCCATTGCGTACCGATGCGCCGCTCTACGCGCCGGCCACGCCGGAGGCACCGGTGGTGACGCCGCTCGCCAAGGGCTGGCAGGTGAGTTTTGCCGGCAAGGGCGTGCTGTATGTCGATGGCCGCCGGATGGGCAGCATCGATGGCAGCCTCAGCGTGCCGCGGCACGCCGGCGTGATGTGCTTCCAGTTGACGCGGCTGGGCGAGGGCGGGCTGGAGTCCTTGCCCAGTGCGGCGACCTGCAAGGGCGATGAGATCACCCTCGACGGTGCCTCCGGCTGGCAGTGGCGTGTGCCCGCCGCAGGCAGCTTCCGCGTGTCGCTGGCCTATGCGAATGACCATGGCCCGATCAACACCGGTATTACCGCGGCGGTGAAGCTGCTCGATATCCGTTGCGATGCTGCGGCGCCGCAGCAGTTCCCGATCGTCATGCCACACAGCGATGGCGTACAGCGGTCCACTTCGGCTACGTTCACGGCACCCGCCGGGGCGCTGTGCCGCTTTGGCCTGCAGCAGGGATTCAACATGAGCTTTCTGCGCCACAACGCGCATTACACCGGCGGCCAGGGCGGAGCCACCGGCCCCTTGAACGACGCCCGCATCGATGCCTTGATGATCGCGCCGCTGTCGCGCGGAAACCGCACGCCATGAGTCGCAAGCCCGAACTGTCGTTCTGGCAGATCTGGAACATGTGCTTCGGTTTCCTGGGCATCCAGTTCGGCTTTGCGCTGCAGAACGCCAATGTCAGCCGCATCTTCCAGACGCTGGGTGCGCACGTGGGGGACATCTCGGCGTTGTGGATCGCGGCCCCGTTCACCGGCCTGGTCGTGCAGCCGATCATCGGTTACCTGTCCGACCGTACCTGGACGCGGCTGGGCCGCCGCCGTCCCTACTTCCTGGTGGGCGCAGTGCTCGCCACGCTGGCGCTGCTGTGCATGCCCAATTCGCCGGTGCTGTGGGTGGCGGCGGGACTGCTGTGGGTGCTGGATGCGTCCATCAATATTTCGATGGAGCCGTTCCGCGCCTTCGTCGGCGATCAGTTGACGCCACGGCAGCGGCCGCTGGGCTATGCCATGCAGAGCTTCTTCATCGGCGTCGGCTCGGTGGTCGCGTCCTTGCTGCCCTGGCTGCTGGCGAAGCTGGGCGTCAGCAATGTCGCCGGCGCGGGGCATATCCCGGATACGGTGAAGTATGCGTTCTACCTGGGCGGCGGGGTGCTGCTGGTATCCGTGCTGTGGACGGTGCTGTCCTCGCGCGAGTATCCACCGGAGCAGCTGGAATCGTTTGACGACAACTCCTCGCCATTGCAGGCCATCGATGCCGCGGGCGCGTGGCGCGTCGGCGTGCCGCTGCTGATCGCAGGTGCTCTCCTCGTGCCCGCGATCTATCACTATGCGCTGGAAAAAGAGCTGTATCTGCTCGCTGGCGGCCTGATGCTGTTCGGCGCCCTGTTCGCGTGGCTGTCGTCCACGCGCAGCCATGGCATGTTGCGGCAGATGATGGGCGACCTGTACGGCATGCCCTTGCCGATGCGCCGCCTGGCGCTGGTGCAGTTCTTCTCGTGGTTCGCGCTGTTTGCACTGTGGATCTATACGACGCCCGCCGTCGCCGCGGTGCACTACGGCAGCACCGACCCCAGTGCCGCTGCCTACAACGAAGGCGCCAACTGGGTGGGCGTGTTGTTTGCCGCCTATAACGGCTTCGCCGCCGTGGCTGCCGTGGCCATTCCCCTGATGGTGCGTCGCTGGGGGTTGCGCGCGAGCCATCTGGCGAACCTATGCCTGGGTGGCGCGGGACTGCTTTCGTTCCTGCTGATTCGCGACCCGCAGTGGTTGTTGTTGTCGATGGTGGGCGTGGGTTTTGCGTGGGCGTCCATTCTCTCGCTGCCCTATGCGCTGCTGTCGGACAGCCTGCCGGCGGCGAAGATGGGCGTGTACATGGGCATCTTCAACTTCTTCATCGTGATACCGCAGCTGCTGGCGGCCAGTGTGCTCGGCTTGCTGCTGCGCCTGTTCTTCCACGGGCAGCCCATCTGGGCGCTGGCCATGGGCGGCGTCAGCCTGGTGGTCGCGGGCTTGTGCACGCTGCGGGTGGCCGAACCCAGCCTGCAGCTCGCACCCGCTTCGGCGAGGTGACCGCAGCGCTCAGCGTGAGCGCAGGCTCGACTTGCGCACCACCAGCCGGGCCGGAAGCATCGCGCTCTCCGCCGGCTCGCCGCGGATCAGCTGCAGCAGGTTGTCCACCAGGATCTCGCCCGCCAGCTTGGTGTCCTGCAATACCGTGGTCAGCGGTGGATTGACGAAGCTGGCCACCGGGATATCGTCGAAACCGGCCAGGGCCACATCGTCGGGCACTTTCAGTCCATGGTCGGCCAGCGCGCGCATGGCGCCGATGGCGATCAGGTCGCTGGCGGCGAACACCGCATCGAAACTCACGCCGCGTTGGAGCAAGGTTTCCAGTGCCTCATAGCCCGAGCTTTCGGTGCTTTCGGCGTTCACCTGCAACAACGCCTCGGCTTCGAGGCCACTTTCGGCGAGCGCCTGCACATGACCGCGATAGCGGTCGAAGAACTCGGGATAGTGGCTGGAGGCATCGCCGAGGAAGGCGATGCGCTGGCAGCCCTGTTCGATCAGGTGCGCGGTGACCGCATGGCCGCCACTGACATTGTCGCAACCCACCGACACGTCCGGCTGATCCGGCAGCACGGCGCCCCAGCGCACGCAGCGGGTGCCCTGGTCCACCAGCTTCTGCAGCTTGTCGCGGGTGGCGAGGTAATCGCCGTAGCCGAGCAGGATGATGCCGTCGGCCTTCTTGCTGTCGGCATAGTCGGCGTGCCAGTCGCGCGAGAACTGCTGGAACGAGATCAGCAGGTCATAGCCACGCTGCGCACTGGCGCGCGTGATGGAGCCCAGCATGGACAGGAAGAACGGGTTGATGTGCGACTCGTCCGCGGTGGGGTCCTCGAACAGCAGCAACGCCAGCGTGCCGGTATGCCGGGCGCGCAGGCCCGAGGCGTTCTTGTCGACCTTGTAGTTCAGTTCCTCCACCGCCGCCTGGATGCGCCGGCGCGTCTCCTCGTTCACCAGCGGGCTGCCACGCAGCGCGCGCGACACCGTCGACTGGGAAACCCCGGCCAGGTGGGCGATATCGAACGAGGTGACTTTTCCCTTGATCTGCACGTGGCCGCTCTCAGGTGATGCCGGCCGCGTTCCATGTGGCCAGAAGGATGGGTGGCGGCATCCTAGCTGCTTTATGCGCGGGCGTCCCCACGCCGGGGCGCGGGACAAAAAAAGCCCCGAGGATTAGGGGGGAATCCTCGGGGCCGGGGTGGAAGCGAAACCCAGGGGAGAGGTTCGCTTACCGGTTGGCTCATCCAGGGAGGTGGTGAGCCGATGGATGCCGTTGCGTGCATCCGATGATTGAGAACGCGCGGCGGGGCAAAAGTTGCACTCGGCAGGGCAGTTTTAGTTAGGGACGATTCATTTGACGAAATTCCAACATTTGGATCGAGGATAAGTGGGGAGAGGGCGCATGTTGCTTGCTTGTCGTCCCTGCGGAAGCTGGGACCCAGTGACTGTTGGCGTGGTGGCGACAGGGCTCGCCTGCGGTGGGCTTCCGAGCCGCTGCCGCGGCCCGGGTCACTTCTCTTTGCGTGGCCAAAGAGAAGTGACCAAGAGAAAGGCCACCCCGATGGCGCGCCCTTCGGGTGCGCGGGCGGATTTCGGAGGTTTGGCGACAGGGCCTCCTGCCCTGACGCCAAACTGGCCGGCATCCCTGCCGGCCACCCTGCGGGCTTTTCCTCCACCCGCCCGCCGCGCCATAGGGGACCGGAAGATCAACAGCCAAGAGCTAAAAGCGAACAGCAACAGCCAACAGCGATGAGCAGCGCTTTGCGCTGCCCGAGCCGTATGCTCTTGATTCATGGACTTGCCGGGCGAGCCGCCCGGCAAGCGCCAAGCGGGGTACCTTTTCTCTTGGTTACTTCTCTTGACTCCGGGCATCCTGCCCTTCGCCCTTCGGGGCGGCTTCGCCGTTCGCATGCGCTCCTGCGCATGCGTGGGCAAGCAAAGAGAAGTAACCCGGCCTCCGGCAGGAGGACGGAAGCCCGCCGCAGGCGAGCCCAGTCGCGGAAACGACAAGCCAGAGTACAGTCACTGGCAGGGATGACGAGCTAACAGCGAGCGCGCCTCGCGCTTGCCCCGCCCCGCCAGAAGGGAAGAAACAGGAGGGCGCTCAATGCGCTTCGTCCCAGTTCTTCCCCACCCCCGCCTCCACCAGCAACGGCACCGCCAGGGTCGCCGCCCCCGACATCCGCTCGATCACGCCCGCGCGCACCGCTTCCACGGCATCCTCGCGCACCTCGAGCACCAGTTCGTCGTGCACCTGCATCAGCAGGTGCGCGTCGTCGCGGGGGTGTAGCCAGGCGTGCACGGCGATCATGGCGCGCTTGATGATGTCCGCGGCGGTGCCCTGCATCGGGGCGTTCACCGCGGCGCGCTCGGCGCCCGCGCGCAGGGCCTGGTTACGGGCGGTGAGGTTTTCCAGGTAGAGGCGGCGCCCGAACAGGGTTTCCACGTAGCCGTCGCGGTGGGCCTGTTCGCGGGTGGCGTCCATGAACGCGCGTACGCCGGGATAGCGCGCGAAGTAGCGCGCCATGTAGTCGCTGGCTTCGCCGCGATCGACGCCCAGCTGACGGGCCAGCCCGAACGCGCTCATGCCGTACATCAGGCCGAAGTTGATCGCCTTGGCGGCGCGACGCTGGTTGGCGCTGACTTCCTCGGGCTTGAGGCCAAATACCTCGGCGGCGGTGGCACGATGCACGTCGCCGCCTTCGTGGAAGGCCTTGAGCAGGCCCTCATCGCCGGAGAGGTGGGCCATGATGCGCAGTTCGATCTGCGAGTAGTCGGCCGCCAGCACCACCCAGCCCGCCGGGGCGACGAAGGCCTGGCGGATGCGCCGGCCTTCCTCGGTGCGCACCGGGATGTTCTGCAGGTTGGGATCGGACGAGGAAATGCGCCCGGTGGCCACCGCGCCCTGGTGGTAGCTGGTGTGCACGCGGCCGGTGCGCGGGTTGACCATGTCGGCCAGCTTGTCGGTGTAAGTGGAGCGCAGCTTGGCCAAGCCACGATAGTCGAGGATCAGGCGCGGCAGCGGATGATCGTCGGCGATGGCGTCCAGCGCTTCTTCATTGGTGGAAGGCTGGCCGGTGGGCGTCTTCAGCTTGGCCGGCAGGCCCAGTTCGTCGAACAGGATGGCCTGCAACTGCTTGGGCGAATCGAGGTTGAACTCGCGCCCGGCGACCTTCCACGATTCCCGCTGCAGTTCGAGCATGCGCTTGCCCAGCTGCTGGCTCTGCTTGCGCAATTCGTTCACGTCGATCAGCACGCCGCGCTGTTCCATCGCGGCCAGCACCGGCACCAGCGGTATCTCGATGTGCTCGTACACCGAACGCAGTGCCGGAATGCTTTCCAGCTTTGGCCATAGCGCGTGATGCAGGCGCAGCGTGATGTCGGCGTCCTCGGCGGCGTAGCGGCAGGCGGTGTCCAGGTCCACCTGCGAGAAGGAGATCTGCTTGGCGCCCTTGCCGGCGACCTGCTCGTACTTGATGGTCTCGTAGTCCAGGTATTTCCTGGCCAGCGAATCCATGTCGTGACGCGTGGCGGTGGCGTTCCACACGTAGGATTCGAGCATGGAGTCGTGCTGCAGGCCCTGCACGGCGATGCCGTAGTGCGACAGGATGTTCATGTCGTACTTGGCGTGCTGGCCCAGCTTGGGTCGGCGGACATCCTCGAAGAACGGCTTGAGCGCGGCCAGCACCTGGTCCCGCGGCAGCTGCGCGGGTGCGCCGGGGTAATCGTGACCCAGCGGCACGTAACAGGCCTTGCCGACCTCCACCGACAGGCTGAGACCGACGATATCGGCCTGCATGGCGTCGATCGAGGTGGTTTCCGTATCGAACGCGACCAGCGGCGCGGTGGCGATCTGGTCGAGCCATGCGTCGAACTGCGCCTGGGTAGTGACCAGTTCGTAATGGCCTTGCATATCCAGGGCAGGATGCGGGAGCGCATCCGGTGCGCGACCGGTGGTGGCGGAATCATGGCTGGCCTGCGCATCGCCCGGGTCGCGCGCGGGGGCGGTGCCGGTTTCGTTGTCGAGTTCCTTGAGGGCGGCCTTGAACTCGTAGCGCGTGAACAGTTCGCGCAACTGCTCCACATGGCGCTCTTGCAGGGTGAGCGCGGTCAGCGGTTGATCGAGCGGCACATCGGTCTTGATCGTGACCAGTTCGCGCGACAACGGCAGTCGCGGCAATGCCTCGCGCAGGTACTCGCCGATCTTGCCGCCGATCTTGTCGGCGTTGGCCATCACGTTGTCGAGCGTGCCGTATTCGGCCAGCCACTTGGCGGCGGTTTTCGGGCCGCACTTGGTCACGCCGGGCACGTTGTCGATGCTGTCGCCGGTGAGCGCGAGGAAGTCGACGATCTGCTCCGGCTTCACCCCGAACTTGTCCACCACGCCTGCCGTGTCGGTGGTGGTGTTGGTCATGGTGTTGACCAGGGTGATGCCGGGGCGCACCAGCTGGGCCAGATCCTTGTCGCCGGTGGAAATCTCCACCTCGATGCCCTGCGCATGCGCCTGTTCGGCCAGCGTGCCGATCACGTCATCCGCTTCCACGCCACTGATGCGCAAGATCGGAAAACCCAGTGCGCCGACGATGGCGAGCATCGGGTCCACCTGCGCGCGCAGGTCATCCGGCATCGGTGGGCGGTTCGCCTTGTACTGGTCGTACAGCTCGTTGCGGAAGGTGGGGCCAGGCGCGTCGCTGACGAAGGCGACGTAGTCGGGCTTGGCCTTCAGCGTGGCGCGCAGCATGTTGACGATGCCGAACAGCGCACCGGTGGGTTCGCCCTGCGAATTGCTGAGCGGCGGCAGGGCGTGGAAGGCGCGGTAGAGGTACGACGAACCGTCGATAAGGATGAGCTTGGCCATACGGCATTCTCGCATGCGTGCGCCGGGGCGGCATTCGGGGCGTGCACGGGGGTCCAGCCCTGTGCGTTGTCGCTTACGACAGGGCATACGGTCGCTTCACAAGCAGTGCGGTTTCGCGCTGCTATGCTTTGCATTCTTCAGGAGGCCGTCATCATGAAACCCGTCGCGTTGCTTGTTGTTCTTGGTGTTGCGGTCGCATCGAATGCGCTGGCCCAGTCGGCCAGCCAGTTTCCGCCGGCCCCGCCGCCGCCGGGCATGAACGATCCGGGCGTGAAGGCCGTGGCGCCGCCGCCCGCGACTCCGGCGCCAGCCCCGGCCCCGGCCCCGGCTTCGGGCGCATCGTCGAAGTCTGCCCAGCCCAAGCTTTCCGCGGATACCGCCGCGCCGCTCAGCCAGTCCGGCTCGTCGTCCTCGCAGGAGCCGCGCGACGCCAACGGCCAGACGCCGCCGCAGGTCAGCGTGCGCACGGAAGGCGACCAGACCATCCAGGAATACAGCCGCAGCGGCCAGGTCTACATGGTGGTGGTCACGCCCAAGGGCGGCATCCCGCAGACCTACATGATCGACCAGAAGGGCGCCTGGACCAACCAGATGGGCGAGCCGGTGAAGCCGGTGATGTACAAGGTCATGGAATGGGGCAACCGCAAGTCCGCCGAGGACCAGGACAACGGCGGCAAGTGATCCTTCCGTCCGCCTGCCCCCCGTGAACGCCTTGCGGCACAGGACGCATCGTCCGTGAACCCGCGCGAGAGCTGGTTGCTGTTCGCGCTGGGTTCGGCGTTCTTTGCGGCGCTCACCGCCCTGTTCGGCAAGCTGGGCGTGGCGGGCATCAATTCCAATCTCGCCACATTCATCCGCACCATCGTGATCCTGCTGGTCACCGCCGGCATCCTCAGCCTGCGCCACGAGTGGGCGCGGCCTGCGGGGCTGCCCACCAGCAGCTGGGTGTTCCTGGTGCTTTCGGGCATCGCGACCGGCCTGTCGTGGCTGTGTTACTACCGCGCGCTGCAACTGGGCCCGGTCAGCAAGGTGGCTCCCATCGACAAGCTCAGCGTGGCCATCGCCATCGTGCTGGGCGTGTTGTTGCTGGGTGAGCAGGTCAGCTGGCCGTTGGCGATCGGCGGTGGACTGATCGTGGCCGGCGCCATCGTGATCGCGGTGTTCTGAGCGGCATCACCCGGCATCGTCCAGCGCCGGGTAGTGGCGGAAGATGCCGTCCTCGTTGAAGGCGAGGCGACGCGGCGAGTCGAGATAGGCGGCGATACGTGGCCGCGCGGCCACCCGCTCGCTGAGCGCGCGCAGGCGCCTGGTCTGGCGCTGCAGGCGGCGCATGGCGTATGGAAACGCGTAGTCCAGTCCGGCCATCAGCTGGAACAGCGACAAGTCCACGTACGAATGGCGGCGGCCGATGGCATGACGCCCGTCGTTGCGCTCCAGCGCCTGTTCGAAATAGCCGAGGAACTTGGGCAGTCGCGACGTGCGAAACGCTTGGGCACGTTTGCGCGCCGCGGCGCGCTGATCCTCGTAGTACAGCTCCACCGAGAGCGGGTGATGGGTGTCGTGTGCTTCGGCGACGATGTCGGTGATGGTCAGTTGCAACTGCAGTGCCTGGCATTGGCTGGCCGCACTGGTCGGCACCAGGCCGTGGCGCGGCGCCAGGAAGGCCAGGATATTGGCCGTCTGCGCGATGACCTGGCGTCCGGCGCACAGGAACGGTGGTGCAAACGGCTGCACCCCTGGCCGCTCGCCGCGCAGGAAGGGCAGGATGACGCCGTCCCCCTGCTCGCGGGCCACGTCGGCATAGTCGGCGCCGACGTCTTCCAGCGCCAGGCGCACGAATTCGCCGCGGCCCTGGATGCCGGTCCAGTAATAGAGTTCGTAGCGCATGTCCGCAGTCCTCGGCCGTGGACCGGCGAGGTTAGGCAGCACGCGCTCAAGGCGACGTGATCAACCCGCCGCCAACGCGCGCAGGCGTTCCCACACCAGCGTGGCCAGCGGCGACAGCGAACGCTGGCGGCGCTTGAGCAACACCACGTCGCGGTGTTCCAGCGGCGTCAGCGGACGCGTCACCAGGGTGGGCGGCGGGGGCGACAAGGCCGGGCTGACGCTGATGCCCAGGCCCGCTTCGACCATGCGGAAGGCGGTGAGGGTGTGTCCGGTCTGCTGCACGATGTCGGCCTGGACGCCGCGACTGGCCAGCGCGTGGTCGATCAGTCGCCGGCTGCCGGAGGAGTAATCCAGCAGCACCAGCGCCTGCCCCTGCAGCCTGCGCCACGGCACGCGATCGAGCCGGGCCAGCGGATGATCGGGGCGGCACACCAGCACGAACGGATCGCGCAGGATCAGTTCGCGGTCGAACTCGCCGCCGGCGGGTGGATCGATGGCCACGCCGAAATCCACCTCGCCACCGAGCACGCTGTCGAGCACCAGGGTCTGTGCCTGATCGTGCAACTGGATGGTGAGTTCCGGGTAGCGCTGGGCACAGTCGGCGATGCATGGCGGCATCAGGCTGGCCGACAGGGTGGGCACCGAGGCCACGTGCACCTTGCCGCGCCGCCGCTCGCCTTCGGAGTGGATGTGGGCCAGCACGCCTTCGAGTTCGTCGAGCACGCGACCGATGGCGCTCTCCAGGTAGCGGCCCGCCTCGGTCGGCACCACCTCGCGCGTATTGCGGTCGAACAGGCGCAGGCCCAGCTCGCCTTCCAGGTCGGCAATGTGCCGGCTCACCGCCGGCTGGCTCAGGTGCAGACTCTCGGAGGCGCGGCGAAAGTGCTGCTGCCGTGCCACGGCAAGAAAGGCGCGAAGCTGGCGCAGCGTGATATTCATAACCAGATCATATCAATGAATCAGATAAAACGATTTGATTCATCAATGCAACAGGGGTCCAATAGCGCCCTCGTTCCGACCAACGCTGTCCCTGGCCATGTCCCTGAGCCGCTTCCTACCCGATCGCTTCACCTGTGCCCTGGTGATCACCGTGGCCCTGGCCAGCGTGCTGCCGTGCCGTGGGGTCACCGCGCACGTCTTCGACCTGCTCACCGATGCGGCGATTGCGCTGCTGTTCTTCCTGCACGGTGCCAAGCTGTCGCGCGAGGCGGCCATTGCCGGCCTGGTCCATTGGCGCCTGCACCTGACCGTGCTGGCCAGCACCTTCGTGCTGTTCCCGCTCCTCGGCGTGCTGCTGCGCCCGCTGCTGTCGCCGCTGGTGACGCCGGCGCTCTACATCGGCGTGTTGTTCCTGTGCACGCTGCCATCGACGGTGCAGTCGTCGATCGCCTTCACTTCGATGGCTCGCGGCAACATTCCCGCCGCCATCTGCGCCGCTTCGGCCTCCAGCCTGCTCGGCATCTTCATCACGCCGCTGCTGGTGGGGGTGATCCTGCAATCGCACGGGCAGGGCGGCATGTCCTGGGACGCGGTGGGTTCGATCGTGCTGCAACTGCTGGTGCCCTTCGTGGCCGGCCAAGTGGCGCAGCGCTGGATCGGCACGTGGGTAAGCCGCCATCGCGGGCTGCTGGCGTACGTGGACCAGGGCTCGATCCTGCTGGTGGTCTACACCGCCTTCAGCGCGGCGGTGTTGCAGGGCCTGTGGAGGCAGATGCCGCTGCCGGTGCTGGGTGGCCTGCTGGTGGTCAATGCCGTGCTGCTGGCGGCGGCCTTGCTGATCACGCGCTATGGCTCGCGGGCGCTGGGTTTTGGGCGCGAGGACGAGATCACCATCGTGTTCTGCGGCTCCAAGAAGAGCCTGGCCAGCGGCGTGCCGATGGCGAAGGTGTTGTTTGCCGGTCACCCGTTGGGCGCGATCGTGTTGCCGATCATGCTGTTCCACCAGATGCAGCTGATGACTTGCGCGGTATTGGCGCGCAAGTATGCGCAGCGCGCGGCGAAGGTCAGGCCCAAGCTGGAGCCGCAGCCGGAGCAGCTGGCCTGACAGGGGAGTGCAAAAAAGGGGCCGTGAGGCCCCTTTCTCGCTGACTGCATCAGTGGCGGAAGTGGCGGATGCCGGTGAATACCATCGCCATGTCGTGCTCATCGGCGGCAGCGATCACCTCGGCATCGCGCATCGAGCCGCCCGGCTGGATCACCGCGCGAATGCCTGCCGCGGCGGCGGCGTCGATGCCATCGCGGAACGGGAAGAACGCGTCGGAAGCCATCACCGAGCCGCGCACTTCCAGCTTCTCGTCGGCGGCCTTGATGCCGGCGATCCTGGCGCTGTACACGCGGCTCATCTGGCCGGCGCCGATGCCGATGGTCTGGCGGTCGCGGGCGTAGACGATGGCGTTGCTCTTGACGTACTTGGCTACCTTCCAGGCAAAGATCAGGTCGTCGATCTCGCCGGGCGTGGGGGTGCGCTTGGTGACGATCTTGAGGTCTTCAGCCTTGACCATCGCGCGGTCGGCGGTCTGGATCAGCAGGCCCGAACCCACGCGGCGCACATCGTTGCCCGGATGCGGCTTGGTCAGGTCGCCATCGGCCGGCGGCGGAATCTCCAGCACGCGCACGTTGGCCTTCTTGGCGAACGCCTTCAGCGCGTCGTCTTCATAGCCGGGGGCCAGCACCACTTCCACGAACTGGCGGTCGACGATGGCGCGCGCCGTGGCGGCGTCCACCACGCGGTTGAACGCGATGATGCCGCCGAAAGCGGAGGTGGGATCGGTCTGGTAGGCCAGGTCGTAGGCGCGGCCGATGCCGTCCAGGCTCACCGCCACGCCGCACGGGTTGGCGTGCTTGACGATCACGCAGGCGGGCTTGGTGAAGCTGCGCACGCATTCCCACGCGGCATCGGAGTCGGCGATGTTGTTGAACGACAGTTCCTTGCCCTGCAACTGGCGGAAGGTCGCGAGCGTGCCGGGGTGCGGATACAGGTCGCGATAGAACGCCGCCTGCTGGTGCGGGTTTTCGCCGTAGCGCAGGTCCATCAGCTTCACGAAGCGGCCGTTGGCCTGCGCGGGGAAAGCGTCGTGGCCGGCGATGGCGTCCTGCTGGTCGTTCAGCTGCAGGGCCGACAGGTAGTCGCTGATGGCGCCGTCGTAGTTCGACACGCGATTGAACGCCGCCACCGCCAGCTTGAAGCGCGTGGCGCGGGTGAGGCCGCCCTGCGTTTCGATTTCGGCGAGGGCCTCGTCGTACTGGTCCGGCGAGGTGAGCACGCCGACATCGTTCCAGTTCTTGGCGGCGGAACGCAGCATCGCCGGGCCGCCGATATCGATGTTCTCGATGGCGTCCTCGAGTGTGCAGTCCGGCTTGGCCACGGTCTGTTCGAACGGGTACAGGTTGAGCACCAGCAGGTCGATCGGGGCGATGCCCAGGTCGGCCATCACCGCATCATCGGTGCCGCGGCGGCCGAGCAGGCCGCCATGGACTTTCGGATGCAGCGTCTTCACGCGGCCATCCATGATTTCGGGGAAGCCGGTCAGTTCGCTGACGTCCTTGACCGCGATGCCCGCTTCGCGCAAAGCCTTGGCGCTGCCGCCGGTGGAGAGCAGTTCCACGCCGGCCTTGCTCAGCCGCTGGCCGAGCGCGATCAGTCCGGTCTTGTCCGACACACTGAGCAGCGCACGGCGAATGGGGGTAACGGCGGGGGCGGACATGGCGGTTTCCAGAGCGGGAAAGCCGCACATTATAGCCGCGCTGGGCCAGGCCTATCGAATGGGCCGTCCTGGGCGGGAAATGGACGGCCAGACATCCCCCTGATGGGGACGTGGGGTTACAGCAGGCCGTGTGCGGCCAGTTTCTTGCGCAGGGTGGCGCGGTTGATGCCAAGCACGGCGGCGGCGCGGCTCTGGTTGCCATCGTGCCATGCCAGCACTTCGCGCAGGAGGGGGCCTTCGACTTCGCGGATCACGAGCGCGTGCAGGCCTTCGTCACACTCGGTATCGCCGATGTCGGCGAGATAACGACGGACGGTGCGACTGACGCATTCGCTCAATGCGCTCTGCGACGATGTCTCCTTGGGAGACTCGCTGGCAGGCAGTCTGACGGCGTTCACGGGCATTTCCCCTCACGTTCTAACGCAACGACTACGTAGGCCGTTGCCATGTTTATGGCAAATACCGCGGGCGGCGGCTCGCATGGAACGCCGGGTGCAGCACAAGACGAAGGGGCGAGTGTACCCTCGCGGGCCGATAATTTTAAGTCCCTATGAGCAGTCAGTTAGCCGCTGATACCCCGGCGGGGAATTGTCCTATGGACAAAAAGCTGGCGAGATGGCACGCGGTATGCGTGATTCCATGACGCCACTTGACTGGTCCCTGGCCACCGCCTTTTTCACTGCGCCTGGTCAATGAAATAGACGGCTATTCGAAACCGAACTCGAACGCCACCGCCTTGCCATCGGGATCTTCCACTTCAAGCATCAGTGCAGCCGTGGCGCCGGGGGCCAGGCCTTGTTGCAAGGCGCCGGCGTCATTGAGGTACTCGCCTGGCCGCAGCCGACGCATCGCCAGCCGCTTGCCGTTGGCATCCGACAAGGTGATCGACACGACCGGATAAGGCTGCGCGAAGGTGGCATCGTTGCGCAGGCTCGCCGTGATCAACAATGCACCCGGCACGGAAGGATGCGCCTGCACGTCGCGCGCCAGCAGGCTCAGTTGCCTGGTGTCCTGCACCAGCGGCAGCGTGCAGCCGAGGCTGGCGCAACCCTGGCGCAGCATGGGGCCGACCGTACCGTCGCTGATCAACACATCGCGTTCGGCCCACGCCAGCTGCGCGCCCAGCGCGAGCAACAGGAGCAAGCATGCGCTGATCCACGGCCAGCGGCGCCCCTCGCGCTCCCTGGGGCGGGCGAAGCGTGGCGCGACGACCAGTTCGCTGAAATCCCGGGCGTCAACGGGCTGCTCGACGGCAGGCTCGGCGATGGCGGGCGGGCGATAGACCGCAAGATCCAGCCGTGGCGGCTCGCTGGGCAGGCGTAGCGCGAGCTGGTAGAAGGGCTCGGGCGGCAGCTGGTCGCTAAGGCTGGCCAGCGCGTCGAACTCGATGTGGCAATGCCTGCACACGACCTGGCCTCGCGCCTGCGCAAGCGTTTCCGTATTCAGCGAGAACACGGTCAGGCAGTCGGGACATTGGGTGTACATGCGGGCCGCTGGTATCGAGCTGTGGCAAGCCTAGTGCAGTGGCGACTACAAATCATCCGCGCCGCATGGAGATCGCCAACGGGCTCTCACGCGCGGCGTCGGCCGCTGATGCGCACCCAGTCTTCGCGCGTATCCACGCGCAACTCGTCGAACCACTCGGCGTAGCGCGCCAGCAATTCGCCTTCCTGGCCTTGCAGGATGCCGGAGATCGCAAACGGCGCGCCGGCCTGGGTGGCGGCGGCAAAGGTGGGTGCCAGTTCGCCCAGCGGGCCGGCCAGGATGTTGGCGATGAACACCTCGGCGGGCTCGGCTTCCAGGTCTTCCGGCAGGAATAGCGCGAGCCGTTCGGCCACGTCATTGCGTTCGGCATTATCGGCCGAGGCGGTGAGCGCTTGCGGATCGTTGTCCACGCCGATGGCGCTGGCGGCGCCGAGCTTGAGCGCGGCAATGGCGAGGATGCCCGAGCCGCAGCCGAAGTCGATCACGCGCTTGCCGCGAAGATCCTGCCCGTCCAGCCACTCCAGGCACAGCGCCGTGGTGGGGTGGGTGCCGCTGCCGAAAGCCAGGCCCGGGTCCAGTCGCACCACCACGCTGTCATCGTCGGCGGGCGGCTCGATGTTCCATGGGTAGATCCACAACCGGCGGCCGAAGGCCATCGGCTTGAACTGGTCCATCCAGGCGCGTTCCCAGTCTTCGTCGGCCACGTCGCGGAACTGCATGTGGTCCGGTTCCAGCCACGGCAGCAGGTCGCCAAGCGCCTCGCTCAGGCCGCGCCGGTCGGTGTCGGCCTCGAACAGCGCATTGAGCGTGATGGTGGGCCACAGCGGCAGTTCGCCCACGCCGGGTTCGAAGATGGCCTGCTCGTCGGGCGTCTCGGCATCGGCGTCCTGCAGGGTAATCGACAGCGCGCCGAGATCGTCGAGCGCTTCCTCCACGCGAGGCTGTTGTTCGGCACGGACGGTGAGCGAGAGTTCAAGCCAGGGCATGGGTGGGAGTCCAGCGGAAAGTACGCATTGTCGCCGAATCGGGCGTGCTCAGTCTGCCGCGGGCAGGCCGAGGAAAGCGTCGTGGCGGCGATAGTGGTCGAGCGCCTCGATGAAATCGGCCACGCCGGAATCGGGCTTGCGGCGCCGCTGCACGAACAGCACTTCGGCGAAATCCGCCGCCTCCATGAAGTGGCGCAGATGATGGCGGGCCGCCAGCGGCGGCAGCGCTTCGCCGTGGTCGTCGATCAGCGCATCGTCCTCGTCCGACACATGCGACAAATAAAGTCGGCACGCGGGGTCGCTGATGTCGCCACGGATATACACCCACGCATAACGATCCCAGCCATCACCTTCGTCGAAGGCGTCGGTGATGGCCTCGATGGCCTGCGGCAGGGTCAGCAGTTCGGACATGTCGGTATGCATCGGCGAGCCGTGGCAGCGGCTCGCCGATCGAACTCAGCCGCCGGTGGCGGCCTTTTCCTTCTGCTCGGCCATGCGCTTTTCCAGATAGTGGATGTTCTGTCCACCCTGCTGGAACCCGGCGTCGGCCATGATGCGCTGCTGCAACGGGATATTGCACTTCACGCCTTCGATCACCGTCTCGGCCAGCGCCAGGCGCATGCGCGCAATCGCGGTTTCGCGATCGGGGCCGTGCACGATCAGCTTGCCGATCATCGAGTCGTAGTTCGGCGGAATGCGATAGCCGTCGTACAGGTGCGTGTCCACGCGCACGCCCGGGCCACCCGGCGCCTCGAAGCGCTTTACCGTGCCCGGCGAGGGCAGGAAGGAGTCGGGATCTTCCGCGTTGATGCGGCACTCGATGGCGTGGCCGTGGATCTGGATGTCTTCCTGGCGGATCGTGAGCTTCTCGCCGCCGGCGATCAGCAGCTGCTCGCGCACCAGGTCGATGCCGGTGATCAGTTCGGTCACCGGATGCTCCACCTGGATGCGGGTGTTCATCTCGATGAAGTAGAAGCGGCCGTCCTCGAACAGGAACTCGAAAGTGCCGGCGCCGCGATAGCCGATGCGCAGGCATGCATCCACGCACACCTTGCCGATCTGCTCGCGCTGCTCCGGCGTGATGCCCGGCGCGGGCGCTTCTTCCACCACCTTCTGGTGGCGGCGCTGCATGGAGCAGTCGCGCTCGCCCAGGTGGATGGCGTTGCCCTGGCCGTCGGCCAGCACCTGGATTTCCACGTGGCGCGGATTCTCCAGGAACTTCTCCATGTACACCTGATCGTTGCCGAAGGCCGCCTTGGCCTCCTGCTTGGTCATGGTGATGGCGTTGCCCAGATGCGCCTCGGTGCGCACCACGCGCATGCCGCGACCGCCGCCGCCACCGGCGGCCTTGATGATCACCGGGTAGCCGATGTCGCGGGCGATGCGGATGTTCTCATCCACGTTGTCGCCCAGCGGGCCGCCCGAGCCGGGCACGCACGGCACGCCGGCGGCCTTCATGGCGCGGATCGCCTCGACCTTGTCGCCCATCAGGCGAATCACCTCGGCGGTCGGGCCGATGAAGATGAAGCCGCTCTGCTCCACCTGTTCGGCGAAGTCGGCGCGTTCGGACAGAAAGCCGTAGCCAGGATGGATGGCCTGGGCGTCGGTGATCTCCGCCGCCGCGATGATGCGCGGGATGTTGAGGTAGCTGTCGACCGAGGGGCCGGGGCCGATGCAGACCGATTCGTCGGCCAGGCCCACGTGCTTGAGGTTGCGATCCACGGTGGAGTGCACCGCCACGGTCTTGATGCCAAGACTGTTGCAGGCGCGCAGCACGCGCAGGGCGATTTCGCCGCGATTGGCGATGACGACTTTTTCGAGCTTGGGCATCGTCGCGGGCCGCTTAGGCGATCACGAACATGGGTTCGTCGAATTCCACCGGCTGGCCGTTATCGACCAGGATGGCCTGCACGGTGCCGGAGACTTCGGCTTCGATCTGGTTGAACATCTTCATCGCTTCGATGATGCCCAGCGTTTCGCCAGCCTTGACCTGCTGGCCGACCTTCACGAACGCCGGGGCGCCCGGGCTGGCCGAGGCATAGAAGGTGCCGACCATCGGCGCCTTGATCACGTGGCCGGCCGGCAGCGCCGGGACCGCGGGGGCCGCTTCGACGGCCGCTGCGGCGGCCACGGGCGCGGCCACCGGGGCGGGTGCGGCGACCGGAGCGGCGGCCACGGTGACGGTGCCCTTGGGCACGCGCGACAGGCGGACGACTTCCTCGCCCTCCTTGATCTCCAGTTCCGCGAGGTTGGATTCCTCGAGCAGGTCAATAAGCTTCTTGATCTTGCGCAGGTCCATGGTTCAAACCTTTTCGTTGGTGCCGCCGCAGCGGCCTGAAGTGGAATGGGGTGGCCGGTGGCCGTGAATCAGGAGGCGGCGGGCGCCGCGGCCCGGTCGAGCCGGTGCAGGGCGGCGTCCAGCGCCAGCCGGTAGCTGTCTGCGCCAAAGCCGCAGATCACGCCCACGGCGATGTCCGAGAGATAGGAATGACGGCGGAACGCTTCGCGTGCATGCACGTTGGACAGGTGCAGCTCAATGAACGGAATCGCCACCCCGGCCAGCGCGTCGCGCAAGGCGATGCTGGTATGGGTGAAGGCGCCCGGGTTGATCAGGATGATCGTGGTGCCGTCCAGGCGGGCCTGGTGGATGCGTTCGATCAGGCCATGCTCGGCGTTGGACTGCAGCGATTCCAGCGTGTGGCCAGCGGCCTGGGCACGCGCAGCGAGCAGGGCATCGATATCGGCCAGCGTGTCGCGGCCATAGACCTCTGGCTCGCGCACGCCCAACAGATTGAGATTGGGCCCGTGCAGGACCAGGATCTTCGCCACGCCGTTACCTTCGGTTGAGCCGGCAGGGCCGGCTTCCGGCGCGGAGTGTGCGCGTACTCGCCAATGTTGTCCAGTTCGGCGCAGTTCGGCGATGTTTGAAGGAGAAGTTATCGTTAAACCGTGCGCTGACGTATGGCGACCGAAACCCTGTCAGGGCGCGCCCGGGGCCAGCCACTGCTGCAGGGTGTTGGCATCCAGGGCGCCCCGCCGGCTGGCCAGCACTCGCCCGCTTTCATCCAGAAGCACGCTGTAAGGCAGCAGTTCGCCGACGTTACCCAGTCGCAGCGAAGTGCTTGGACTGTCCAGGCTGCCCAGCAGCACCGGGTAGTTGAGCGGGTGGCTGGCCAGGAAGCTACGCACGTGTGGCGGATCGTCCATGGCGATGCCGACGATGATCGGCCCTTTTTCGCCGACGTTGGCCTGCGCCTTCACCAGTGCCGGCATTTCCTGCAGGCAGGGCCCGCACCAGGTCGCCCAGAAGTTGAGCAGTACCCGGCGGCCACGGTAGTCGGACAGGTGATGTTCCTTGCCATCCAGTCCGGCCAGGGCCAGGTCCGGCACGATCTCGCCCGTTTCGACTACATGCACCCCTGCCGGCACCTTCGCGCGCTGGCTCGCATGCTGCATCCAGCCGCCAGCGGCGGCGACCAGCACGGCCAGCGCCAGGATGATCCCGTTGCTGCGGCTCAACATCACGGGGTGCTGGCCACGGGCGTCCCGGCAGCCTTGGTCAGGGCCTCCTCGACCAGCGAGGGGGTGAGCACGGTGGGCAGCTTGCGACCTTCGCCGCCATCCTTGGGGAACACCACGTAGAGCGGCACGCCGGGCGAGTGGTACTGCTGCAGGAACGCGGCGATGGTGTCGTTCACGTCGGTCCAGTCGCCCTTCATGTAGACCGCGCCGGTGCGCTTGAGCAGGTCGCGGAACGCGTCGGTGTCGAGCACGGCGTGTTCGTTGGCCTTGCAGGTGATACACCAGTCGGCGGTCATGTCCACGAATACCGGCGTGCCGGTCTTGCGCAGCTCAGCCAGTTTCTCCGGGGAGTAGGCGACCATCTGCGTCGGGGTTGATACGTGGGCGAGGCAGTACAGCGGCACCAGCGTAAGCAGCGCCAGCACCACCACCAAGGCGCGGCTCGGCGCACCGCGCGAGCGGCTGCGTTCGAACCACCACAACGTCATCGCCAGCAACACCGCCGCCACCAGCACCAGGCCCACGGCGTCGGCGCCGCGCTGGTGTGCCAGCACCCACACCAGCCACACGGCGGTCAGGTACATCGGGAACGCCAGCGCCTGCTTGAGCGTTTCCATCCACGCGCCCGGGCGCGGCAGCAGGCGCGCCAGCGCGGGCACGAAGCCGATCAGCAGGAACGGCAGCGCCAGGCCCACGCCCAGCATCAGGAACACCAGCAGGGCGTTGAGCATCGGCGCGGCGAACGCATAGGTCAGCGCGCTGCCCATGAACGGTGCCGTGCATGGGCTGGCGACGGCGACGGCGAGCACGCCGGTAAAGAAATCGCCCGCATGGCCCGAGCGCGAGGCCAGCGACTGGCCCACATTGCCCAGCGAGGTGCCGAACTGCACCACGCCCGACATCGACAGGCCCACCGCCAGCATCACGCAGGCCAGCACGCCCACCACCAGCGGCTGCTGCAGCTGGGCGCCCCAGCCCAGCGCATGGCCGGCTGAACGCAATGAGGCGATGACGATGCCGATCAAGGCGAAGCTGCACAGCACGCCAGCGGTATAGAAGAGCGCATGCGAGCGTGCCTTGGCGTGGCTTTCGCCGCTTTCCAGCAGGCCGACCACCTTGATCGACAGCACGGGCAGCACGCACGGCATCAGGTTCAGCACCAGGCCGCCGCCGAGCGCGAACAGCAGGGCGACAAGCAGGCTTACTTCAAGCGCGGGCGTGGCATTCGCCGGGGGCATTTCGGGGGCGGGTTCCGTTGCACTGCCTGCCGTCGGCGTGGCGCCACCCAAATCGATGCTCAGCGCCCGCGTCATCAGCGGATAGCACAGGCCGCCGTCCTGGCAGCCCTGGAAGCTGGCTTCGACCTCCAGTGTCTTGCGGCCGGCGGTATCGCCCTCGATGGCCACGGGCAGTTCGAGCTGGTCGAAGTACACCGTGGTCTGCCCGAAATGGGCGTCCTGATGCGACACGCCGGCGGGCCACGCGGGCGAGCCCAGGCGCAGGCCATCGGCGTTCTTCAGCCGCAGCGTGGTCTGGTCGCGGTAGAGGTAGTAGCCCTTGGGCAGGGTCCAGCGCAGCAGCAGGTGCTGGCGGTCGGTGGCCACGGCCTCGAAGCGGAAGGCCTGTTCGGCCGGCAGCGGTGCGTTGTCCAGCCCGCCCTTGTTGCCTGCGCCCAGCTTGCCCAGCGCGGCACCCAGCGAGTTGGCCGGGTCGGGCGCGCTGGCGTCGGCGGGCAGTTCGAGATCCAGTTGTTCGGTATGGGGGGGATAGCAGATCTTGGGGTCGACCTCGTGGCAGCCCTGGTACTGCACGCTCAGCTTGAGCCGGCGGGCGCCGGTTGCCAGTGTGTAGGGCAAGCTGACGTCGATGCTGTGGTGATATGTCTCGACGTCGCCGAGGTATTCGTCGTGATGTTTCTCGCCATCCGGCAGCTGGGCATCGCCCAGCGTCACGCCGTCGCCCGGCTTGAACTTCATGCGGCCGCGATAGAGGTAATAGTCCGGCGCAATGGTCCAGTGCAGCTTGAGCACGCCCGGGGTGGAGGCGTCGGCGCTGAGCTTGTAGGCCTCGGTCACCGGCAGCAGGCCGTCGGTGTCATCCTGCGCGAAGGCGGGAAGACACAGCGTCAGCCACAGGCAGAGCAGGACAGTGAAACGGGCGGCCAGGCGGCCGGGATGGATCAGACGCATTGCGGCTCCAGCGTGGAGAGACCTGCGCCGGGGCGCGGGAGAGCTGAGGATTATGGCTCAGCTGGCGCCGCCGGGCCGATGTCTTCTGGACAACGCGCGCTCAGCCCTGTTCCATGCCCGCGTTTTCAGGCAGCGGCGGCCGCGGGGCGCGCAGGTGCAGGAACCCGGTGGTCAACGCCACCCCGAGCAGGATCACGGTGCAACCGCCGGCCATGGCCAGGGTGACCGGCTCGTGCAGAAACAGCAGCCCCCACAGCACGCCAAACACCGGGATCAGGTACAGCACCGCCATGCTCCGCGTGGCGCCGATGCGGGCCATCAGCCGGTAGAACAGCACATAGGCCAGCGACGTACAGGCCGCGGCCAGGCCAAACATCGCCAGCCATGCCTGGACGCCCGGGGTCCGGGCTGGCCACATCCATAGCGTGAAGGGCAGCAACAACGCGGCGGCGGCAAGCTGGCTACCGGTGGCCACGCTCAACGGCGCCACGCCGCGCAGGCGTCGCTGGCTGTAGTGGGCGCCGAAGGCGTAGCAGACATTGGCGCCCACACAGGCGGCCATGGCCCAGCCGGTCGGGGCGTGGCTGTGGCCGAACCCCACCGTACCGGCCACCAGCCATACCACGCCAGTCAGGCCGATCACCAGGCCGCTGGCGCGAATCGCATCCAGCCGTTCGCCGAACCACAGCCAGCCGGAAAGCGCCACCAGCAGCGGCGCGATGGCATCGGAAATGGCCGATACGCCGGCCGGCAGGCTTTGCGCCGCATACGAAAACAGCACGAACGGCAACGCCGAATTGGCGATGCCCACCACCGCGATGGGGCGCCAGTGCGCCCGCATCTCCGCCATGCGCGGGCGCGAGGCCAGCAGCGGCAGCGAACACAGCGCCGCGCCGATGGCGCGCATGCCGGCCAGCGCCATGCTGCCGAACTGGTCCGCGCCCATGCGCATGAACAGGAACGATGCGCCCCACAAGGCGCCCAGCAACAGCAGTGCGGCAAGGTCGGACTTCTTCATGTGCGTGTGCATGGCGAGGCTCGATGCTTTGGCTCGTCATGCCTGCGAGGGCAGGCATCCGGTGCCTTTCCGGCACGGCGAAAGGCGCTGGATGCCGCGCCCGCTGGCATGACTGATGAGGAGATGCAGGGCTTGCACGGCACAGGCTACGGCAGGGCGCTGCCAGAACCTGTCAGCAGCCTTCAGCGCGGCGCGCCCTGGCCGAACAGCACGCGCCGTTCCTCCTCGGACAGCGCCTGCTTCGGCGTATAGGCGTTCTCGACGCCGGCATAAGTGCGCAGCGTCGCCGGCCGCGCCGAGATGGTTTCGAACCAGCGCGCCACGTGCGGGAAATCCGCCAGATCCTGGCCATGCGCCTGGTGCGGCACGATCCACGGATAGCAGGCGATATCGGCGATGGAGAAGGCGCCGGCGATGAACTCCCGGTCGGCCAGCCGCCGGTTCAGCACGCCATACAGTCGTGCCGTTTCGCGGGTGTAGCGATCGATCGCATAAGGCACCTTCTCGGGAGCGTAGACGTTGAAGTGGCCGATCTGGCCGGCCATCGGCCCCAGCCCGGCCACCTGCCAGAACAGCCATTGCAGCACTTCGGCCCGGCCATGGGTGTCGGTGGGGACGAAGCGGCCGATCTTGTCCGCGAGATACAGCAGGATCGCGCCCGATTCGAACATGCTCAGCGGTGCGCCACCGCCTGCCGGCTCGTTGTCGACGATGGCCGGGATCTTGTTGTTGGGCGAAATGGCCAGGAAGGCCGGCTCGAACTGCTCGCCCTGGCTCAGGCTTACCGGGTGCACCACATAGGGCAGGCCCGCTTCCTCCAGGAACAGCTTGGCCTTGAGGCCGTTCGGGGTGGCGGCGAAATACAGCTCGATCATGGGAAGGCTCCACGGTTGGCTGGCAGCGATGGCGCAGTGTGGGCGGGCCAGTGGCCGCGTAACAGCGCCAATTCAGGAGAAATCCCGGTAGCCGTTGCGGTGGATGACCGCGACGGTCACCGAGCTACCGGGAAGGATCGCTCACCCAGTCGAGATAGGCCTGGTGGCCCTGCGTCACCGGCACCGCGATCAGCTCCGGCAATTCATAGGGGTGCAGCGCCAGGATGCGCTCCTTCAGGGCGGCGAAGCGGGCTTCGGTGGTCTTGATGAGCAGCAACTCCTCGCTGTCCGTGGTCACCGCGCCTTTCCAGCGATAGGTGGAACGGATGCCGGGCAGGTGGTTGACGCAGGCCGCCAGGCCTTCGCCCACCACCGCCTCGGCCAGGGCCTGGGCGCTGGCGGCATCGGGGCAGCTGCAATAGCAGAGCAGGACGGGATCGGGCATCAGGGCTTCACCGACATCAGGCCATAGTGGGCGAATTTTTCCAGCACCTCGGTGATTTCCCCGTCAGTCAGCAGCACCGGCTTGCCGACCTGCCGCGCCAGGGCGTATTGCCGGGCCAGGTTTTCCACCTCGATGGCGCGCCACATGGCCTGCGCCAGGGTGGTGCCGGTGGCGAGCATGCCGTGGTTGGCCATCAGGCAGGCCAGGCGTCCCTCCAGCGCCTGCAATACCGCGTCGGACAAGGCCTGGGTGCCGTAGGTGTGGTAATCGGCGCAGCGGATCGAATCGCCGCCGCCCACGGCGATCATGTAGTGCGCGGCGGGAATGGCCAGGCGGCACATCGCCAGCGCGGTGCTGTACGGCGGGTGCACGTGCACCACGGCGTGGACGTCGGGGCGGGCGGCATAGATATCGCGATGAAAGCGCCACTCGCTGGACGGGCGCAGCGGATGCGCGTAATGCCCGGCCATGTCCACCAGCACGACGTCGTCCGCGGCCAGACCCTCGTAAGGCGTGCCGCTGGGCGTGATCAGGAAGCCCGCCCCGCAGCGGGCGCTCAGGTTGCCCGAGGTGCCCTGGCTCAGGCCGGAAGCGGCCAGCTTCGCCCCCTGGGCGACGATGTCCTTGCGTAGCGTCAGCTCGGCGCTCACTGCCTTGGCGACCCGGATGGTGTGGCGGGCCGCCATCGTCGTCGCTCCCGGCGCGGCTGTCGATAGGGGCGGCTGGAGGGCCTGGGGTGTGCAATTTTCCCTGTCCGGGCTCTTGAAAGCCCTCCATGGCCCCCCATTAGTGAACTCAGCCATCGGACCGGCGCCTCTTGCAGGGGGGCTTTGCGTCGTTAGAATTGGCACTCACCTCCGGGGAGTGCTAACAAGCGCCAGCATAGGCGTCGCTCCGGGGTACCACTTTTGTCCAACCCATCCAACCAAGCTGGAGCCCACCCATGAGCAAACTGCGTCCGCTGCACGATCGCGTCATCGTCAAGCGTCTCGAAGAAGAGCGCGTCTCCGCTGGCGGCATCGTCATCCCCGACAGCGCCACCGAAAAGCCGACCCGCGGCAAGGTCATCGCTGCCGGTGCTGGCCGCATCCTGGAAGACGGCAAGGTCCGCCCGATGTCGGTGAAGGAAGGCGACACCGTGCTGTTCGGCAAGTACGCCGGCCAGGAAATCAAGATCGACGGCGAAGAGCTGGTCTTCCTCAAGGAAGACGACATCGTCGCGGTGATCGAAGGCTAAGCAGCCTCTCCCGCACCTCTTCCCCTACCTACCGAATTCGAAGGAATACACAAAATGGCAGCTAAAGAAGTCCGCTTCGGCGAAGATGTACGCGCACGCATGCTCAAGGGTGTGAACACCCTGGCCAATGCGGTCAAGGTCACGCTGGGTCCGAAGGGCCGCAACGTGGTGATCGAAAAGAGCTTCGGCGCCCCGACGGTGACCAAGGACGGCGTGTCCGTCGCCAAGGAAATCGAACTGGCCGACAAGTACGAGAACATCGGCGCCCAGATCGTCAAGGAAGCCGCTTCCAAGACCTCCGACGTGGCCGGCGACGGCACCACCACCGCCACCGTGCTGGCCCAGGCGTTCATCCAGGAAGGCCTCAAGGCCGTCGCCGCCGGCATGAACCCGATGGACCTCAAGCGCGGTATCGACCACGCCGTGTCCACCGCCGTGGCCGAGCTGAAGAAGCTCTCCAACCCGACCGCTGACGACAAGGCCATTGCCCAGGTCGGCACCATCTCGGCCAACTCCGATGCCAACATCGGCGACATCATCGCCACCGCGATGAAGAAGGTCGGCAAGGAAGGCGTGATCACGGTCGAGGAAGGCTCGGGCCTGGACAACGAACTGGACGTGGTCGAGGGCATGCAGTTCGACCGCGGCTACCTGTCGCCGTACTTCATCAACAACCAGCAGTCGCAGCAGGTTGAGCTGGACGACCCGTTCATCCTCATCCACGACAAGAAGGTCTCCAACGTCCGCGAGCTGCTGCCGGTGCTGGAAGCCGTCGCCAAGGCCGGCAAGCCGCTGCTGATCGTGGCCGAGGAAGTCGAGGGCGAAGCCCTGGCCACCCTGGTGGTCAACACCATCCGTGGCATCGTCAAGGTTGCCGCCGTGAAGGCGCCGGGCTTCGGCGACCGTCGCAAGGCCATCCTGGAAGACATCGCCATCCTCACCAATGGCGTGGTGATCTCCGAGGAAGTGGGCCTGGCGCTGGAGAAGGCGACCATCAATGACCTGGGCCGCGCCAAGCGCGTGGTGATCACCAAGGAAAACACCACCATCATCGACGGCGCCGGCGAAGCCGAGCGCATCCAGTCGCGCATCGCCCAGATCAAGGCGCAGATCGAAGAGACCTCTTCGGACTACGACCGCGAGAAGCTGCAGGAGCGCGTGGCCAAGCTGGCTGGCGGCGTGGCCGTCATCAAGGTCGGTGCCGCCACCGAAGTCGAGATGAAGGAAAAGAAGGCCCGCGTCGAAGACGCCCTGCACGCGACCCGCGCAGCCGTTGAGGAAGGCGTGGTGCCGGGCGGTGGCGTGGCGCTGATCCGCTCGCTGAAGGCGCTGGAAGGCCTGAAGGGTCAGAACACCGACCAGGACCTGGGCATCGCCATCACCCGTCGCGCGCTGGAAGCCCCGCTGCGCGCCATCGTCGCCAATGCCGGCGAAGAGCCGTCCGTCGTCCTCAACAAGGTGAAGGAAGGCAACGGCAACTTCGGCTACAACGCGGCCACCGGCGAGTTCGGCGACATGATCGCCTTCGGCATCCTGGACCCGACCAAGGTCACCCGTTCGGCGCTGCAGTTCGCCGCCTCGGTGGCCGGCTCCATCATCACGACCGAAGCGGCCGTGACCGAAGTGCCGAAGAAGGAAGAAGGCCATTCGCACGGTGCGCCGGGCGGCATGGGTGGCATGGGCGGCATGGACTTCTAAGTCCGGCTCTCCAACGCCTAGCTACGAAGAAAACCCCGCCTCGCGCGGGGTTTTCTTTTGGGCGCACGCAGGCGGGCGTTCACGCCCAGCGCGATGCGCAAAAACATGCGAGGGGCCGCCTTGATCTTGCCGTGCAGCGTGTTGCCGCATACGCGGATGGGACGTCCGATTCATGCTAATTTGCGGGCTCGTTTTCGTGTCCGCGCAGTGAGAAGTTGGTGACCCGACGCAACGCCCATCGACGATGGATAGCCTGGCTGGCGATGCTGGCCATGGCGCTCATCGTGGTGATGCCGGCCGTTTCGCGCGTCATGCCGATGGACGCGCCGATGCCGGGCGCCATGATGGGCATGGGTGCCGCCTGTCCCGACCATGGGGCGGGCATGACGCATGCCGGTACGCCTGATCGTGCCCCTGCCCATGCCGCCGACCGGTGCGGCTACTGCGTCCTGTTCGACCACCATTCGGTGCTTGCCTCGGGCAAGCTGCTGCACCAGCTGCCGGTGGCACCCGGCGTGGCCGTGCCGGTGGTCGCCGCGGTCGATGATGCGTATGCGTCGCCGATCCTGAGCGCACATCCTCGCGGACCGCCGCGCCTGGGCTAACGAGGCAGCAATCGGGCCGCAGCGTCGTCGCCGCGGACGTTTGCCTTTATCTCAACGCCATCGTTTCCCTGCGAAAGCCACGCCGTAGCGTCATGCGCTGCCGGGTGTGGCATGCCGCAGGGTGACATGGCTGCCCCCATTCAACGCGAGCCATCGCGATGGCCGCGTCCCGTCCAGGAACTCATTCATGCGCGTCATGAATCCAAAAGGCATGCCTGTTCGTCGAAGCTTGGATCTTGGTCCAAGGTTGCCACGCCCATCCATGCGATCAGCCCGATCGCTGGCCGCGATCACCGGCCTGTTCGCCGTCGGCTTGCTCCCGCAGCTTGCCCACGCCTGCGCCACCTGCGGCTGCACGCTCAGTACCGATGCCGCCACGGGCTATTCCACCGAGTCCGGCTGGCGCATCAATGTGGACTACACCTTCATCGACCAGGACCAGTTGCGTCACGGCAGCAGCAAGGCGTCGCCGGAGCAGGTGGTGAACCAGCCGTCCGATCCGTCGCTCGGTGGCGGTGAAATCGAGAAAGGCACCATCAATCGCTACATCAATATCGGGGCTACCTATCGCTTCAACGCGGACTGGGGCGTGACCTTCGTGGTGCCCTACGTGCTGCGCGACCACTCCACCTACGGCACGCAACTGCAGCCCTACACACCCGCGGATACCGCGCCGGACCAGGTCAGCAGTGCGCACGTGGCGGGCATCGGCGATGCCAAGATCCTGGCGAGCTACCAGGGCTTTTTGCCCACGCACAACTTCGGTGTGCAGTTCGGCATCAAGCTGCCCACCGGCCACTACGGCGGCCAGGACGACGATGGCAACTTCGTCGGCCATCCCACCACGTTCAACAGCGGGCCGGGCCTCGGCCAGTCGCTCGACACCAGCCTGCAGGCCGGCACCGGCAGTACCGACCTGATCGTCGGTGCGTATTACTTCCAGCCGGTGAGCCAGAATTTCGATGCCTTCGTCAACGGACAATTCCAGGCGGCGGTCAGCGAGCGGCTGGATACGCCGGGTGGCGACTATCGGCCGGGCAATCTCGCCTCGGTGAGCTTTGGCCTGCGTTATGAAGCGCATGCCAACTGGGTGCCGCAGGTACAGGTCAACTGGTTCCACAAGAGCGCGGACCAGGGCGCGCTGGCCGATACCCCGGATACGGAGGGCACGGTGGCCTACCTGAGTCCGGGCATCAGCGGCAGCCTGAGCAAGAATGTGCAGCTGTACGCCTTCGTGCAGGTGCCGATCTATAGCCATCTGCAGGGTTACCAGCTGTTTCCGGGCTGGACGGGCACGGTGGGCATCAGCATGAAGATCTGATCCGGGACCCTGCCTTTCGCGCGTTGCCGCGCCATCGCGGCAGCGCTTTCATCCATGAGTTCGCGACGTTTGCCATGCCCCGTGTTGTTGCCCGTTGTCTGATTTGCCTGCGTGCCGTGCTGATGCTGGCGGCATTCGCCGGTGCCGTGCACGCCAACGACCTGGTCATTGGCGAAGCGGCACCACCGATCACGCTGCATACGCTCGACGGCAAAAACATCGACCTGGGCGAACTGCGCGGCAAGGTGGTGATCGTGACGTTCTGGGCCACCTGGTGCGATCCCTGCCGGGAGGAACTGCCGCTGCTTTCGCGCTATGCGCAGGCCCACGCGGCGCAGGGCCTGGTGGTGCTTGGCTTCAGCCTCGATGAGCCCGATCGGCTCGAGCAGGTGCGCTCGGTGGCGAGCACCCTGAGCTTTCCGGTGGGCTTGCTGGGCGATCCGCATGTGCCGGGTTACGGTCGCATCTGGCATCTGCCGGTAAGCTTCACCGTCGACCGCAACGGCCGGCTGGTCGACAACGGCTGGAAGGACAAGCAGCCCGCGTGGACGGCCGAGCGATTGGATCAGGTGGTCACGCCCTTGCTCGGGACGGCACGTTAGCTGGCGTCGCGTCCGGCGATACCGGCGTGGTCGAGGCCTCGCTACGATGAGGGCTCCGGCCACCTCTGAAGCGCCCCATGCTCACCGTCCATCATCTGAACAACTCCCGCTCGCAGCGCGTGCTGTGGCTGCTTGAAGAGCTTGGGGTGCCTTACGAGATCAAGCGCTACCAGCGCGATCGCAAGACCATGCTCGCACCGCCCGAATTGCGCGCCATCCATCCGCTGGGCAAGTCGCCGGTGGTGGTCGACGAAGGGCTGACCCTGGCCGAGTCCGGCGCGATCATCGACTACCTGGTGGATCGCTACGGAGCCGGCCGCCTGGCACCCGCGGCGGGTACCCCCGAGCGCCTGCGCTACACCTACTGGCTGCACTACGCGGAAGGCTCGGCCATGCCGCCGCTGTTGCTCAAGCTGGTGGCCTCGCGCATCGCCAGCGCGCCGATGCCGTTCTTCGCCAGGCCGATCGCCCGCAAGATCGCCGGCACGCTGCAGGCGGGTTTTGTCGACCCGCAACTGAAGCTGCATCTGTCGTATATCAACGATGCCCTGGCCGGGACTGGCTGGTTCGTGGGCGACACGTTCAGTGCCGCCGATATCCAGATGAGTTTCCCGCTGGAGGCCGCCAGCGCACGCAGCGGCCTGATGGCCCCGTGTCCGCACATCACCGCCTTTGTCGAGCGCATCCGCCAGCGCCCCGCTTACCAGCGCGCCCTGCAGCGCGGCGGCCCCTATGACCTGTTGGGCTGAACCGGGCGGCAGCCCCGGGGAACGCCTTGCGTGGCCGGCCGATGCGCCGGCCATTTCCGTTTTGGGGTGCTCGCACGTCATAGCTCCCGTCACAGTCACTACGCGGATCGCGCGCCTTGAACGAACGGAATCTACTGCCAGGGGAGGATCCCCTGGACGCCGACCTGGTATTCGCTGCAAGCGGCTGCGCCTTCGCGGCGCAACGCTCCCTGGAGCGCGAGTGGCAGCCGGCGAGGGCAGTGGACCCGCGGGTGGCTGGACATGGGGAGACTATTGCCACGGACGGCACCTTTTCACCGACGTTGTGGTGGCGCTCGCTGCGCGACCGCAGCGATTGGATTGGCCATCCCTGCCAGCGGGCGGTACAGGCCGCCAAGTACCTGCTGCGCGCCGCCTGCCTGCCCGGGCGGCACCAGCGCTTCCTGGCGTTTCTCGCCAGCCACAAGTTGCTGCGTGCCTGCGTGGCGTGCGATCCGCGCCTGCAGGAACGCCACCTGCATCGCTTCATCAATCGGCACTGGCATCGCGCCACGCGCCTGGACAGCCTGCACTGTCACTATCGCTACCTGCTGGAACGGCTGCCGCCGGACGTGTTCGAGGCGATCTATGTCAACGGTCGCGCCACGCTGGGCGAACTGGTGTTGAAGGACGGCAGCACCTTGCTGCTGCATCTGCGCCCGCCGATCTACATGGGTTGCGAAGGCGAGCTGTGCATCGAACTCAGCGAGGCCAACGGCCATTCGCTCTATCGCCTGGTGCTGACGGTGATCGACGACCAGCCCAGCATGGCGATCGGCTGTATCCAGGGGCCCGATGGCGAGCATGCCCGTGCGCGGGTGCGCGAGCTCACTCGCCTGATGTATGGCATGCGCCCGAAGCAGCTGATGCTGGTGCTGGCCTATGCGTTCGCGGGGCAATATGGCATCCGCCGCATTCTCGCGGTCGGCAACGCGGCACATCCGCTGCGCCAGCGACGCCTGTTCCATGCGGACTACGATGCGTTCTGGCAGGAGCAGGGCGGGGTGGCGCGTGAACACGGCTGGTTCGAGCTGCCCGCCACCTTGCATCACCGTACCGAAGCGGAGGTGGCCAGTCGCCATCGCGCCGAATTCCGCCGCCGCGCCGACCTGCGCTGGCAGGCCGTGCAGCTGTTGAACAACGCGTTGTACCACCTGCCGTGGTGGCTCGACGCGGCGGCGGCGAACGACGCGGTAGAATCGCCCCATTCGCTTCCGCCAGGCTTCAGGGAAGCATCGTGGACAAGCTAGCCAAAGCCCCCGCCAACGGTGGCGTGAATCTGGACCCGGCGCACGCCATGCGCATCGCGGCGTTGTTCAGCGAGCACAACCGCGCGCTGGTCGCGTTCCTGCAATGCCGTCTCAACTCGCTGTCCGACGCCCAGGAGGTTGCGCAGGAAGCCTATGTGCGCCTGGTGACGCTGGAGCGTCCCGAGCAGGTGGATTCGTTGCGGGCCTACCTGTTCCGCATCGCCTCCAACCTGGCGGTCGACCGGCTGCGCATGCGCAAGGTGCGCAACGACCATCCGATCGTGCCGCCGGAAGAGGACCTGCATGCCGCGCCCATTCCCGAGCGCCACGTCGTCGCCGCGCGACAGCTGCACGAAGTACACAAGGCACTGCGTGAACTGCCGGCCAAGACCGGCCGCGCCTTTGTCATGCACGTCATCGACGGCTGTGACGTTGGCGTCATAGCGCGTGCGATGAAGATCAGCGAGCGCATGGTGCGCTATCACGTTGCCAACGCCCTGGCGCATTGCCGGGCGCGGGTCGACGAACTGGAGATGCCATGATGGCCGACACCCCGAACCAACAGACCTTGAATATCGCCGCTGACTGGTGGATGCGCCTGCGCGATCCCTCGGCGACCGAGCGGACGACTGAGCAATGGTTGGCCTGGACGGCCGAAGATGCCAGTCACCTTACGGCATTCGAGCGCGTCACCGAGCTGGCCGCGAAGCTGGGCACGCTCAACGACATCACGCGCGCGCAACTGCTCGCCGAGTTCGCGCCACCGCTGGCCACTTCGCGGCGCTGGCTGCCGCTGGCCGCCGCCGCAGCGGTCGCGGCGGTGGTGTTGCTGGGTGGCTATCTGACCTGGCTGGGCGGCGATGGCCGCGCGGCGGCGCAGGTCTACAGCAGCGCCGTGGCCGGCCGTCGCGACGTCACCCTCGAGGATGGCTCGCGCGTGACCCTGGGCGGCGCGACGCGCCTGACCACGCGCTATAGCCGCGACCAGCGCCTGGTGGAACTGGCCGAAGGCGAGGCGTATTTCGAGGTGGTGCACAATGCCAGGCGGCCCTTCGTGGTCCGCGTGGGCAAGCTCACCATCCATGATGTCGGCACGGCGTTCGACGTGCGGCGCACCGGCGAGCGCGTGACGGTGAGCATGGCGGAAGGTCGCGTGCGCATCTTCGATCAGGTCGACGGCAAGGGCGGTGGCCTGGAGGCCGTGGCCGGTCAGGCGGTGTCCTACGACCCGTCCCGTTCGGCCATGCGCGTGTCGAGCACCGACCCCGCCCAGGCGGCGGCGTGGCGCGATGATCGGCTGGAGTTCGACAACGAGCCGCTGGCCGTGGTGGTCGCCAACATCAATCGCTACAGCGCGCGGCCGGTTCGCATCGTCGACGCCGATATCGCGCCGCTGACCTTCACCGGCACGGTGCGCACCGATGCCATCGATGATTGGCTGCATGCCTTGCCGCAGGTGCTGCCGCTGAAAGTCAGCGAGGTGGGCGGGCAGACCGTGCTGTCGGATGCGCGTGGAGCCTCCTCGCGCTGAACGTTCGCGGGCCTGCGTTTCGCAAGGCCGGTGTAAGCCGGCATCGGCGGCGCATGCGGCGCTGTCATGAGGTGATGCGGACATGTCACACTCGCGGCTTTCGCTCGGGGAGAAGCGAACGTCATGAGGGTGGCTGCGCCGTTGCTGATCGGTTGCCTGGCAGTGGGCCTGGTGGCGCCTGGCGCCGCGTGGGCCGAGGCTCGCGACGCCGCTGACGAGGTTCGCGTCGATTTCAGCATTCCCGCGCAGCCGCTGGCCACCGCGCTGATCGCCTTCGGCAAGCAGGCCAACGTGCAGGTGCTCACCGCCGGCAGTGCGATTGCCGGGTTTCGCTCCGCCGGGGTTACCGGGAGCTTTTCCGATGCCGAGGCATTGAGCCATCTGCTGCAGGGCACCGGCCTGGGCTTCGAGTTTCCCGACGCCCGCACGGTGGTGGTGAAGCCCCCCGCGCCCGCGGCGACCGCTGCGGCTGCCCATGCTGCGAACAATCTCCAGGTGAAGGAACTGACGCCGGTGCAGGCCGATGCGTTGGTCGGGCAGGATGTGGGCTTCATGGCGACGCTTACCAGTACCGCTTCGCGCAACGATGCCGACCTGATCGATGTGCCGCAGTCGGTCAGCATCGTCACCCGCGAGCTGATGGATTCGCAGCAGGTACTGACCGTGGCCGATGCCGTGCGCAACGTGGCCGGCGTGCAATACATCGATGGTTCGGACGGCCTGCCACTGTTCCAGATCCGCGGCTTCTATGCCGGCAATGGCCTGACCGACGGCATGCCCAACAGTATCGCGGGATCGGGCGACTACCCGCCGCTGGTCGGCTTGCAACGGGTGGAGGTGCTCAAGGGTCCCCAATCGATCCTGGGCGATACCACCGGCAACAGCTTCGGTGGCCTGGTCAACGTCACCGTCAAGCAGCCGCAAAGCGATCCGGTGCGGGAATTCAGCTATACCTTGGGCGAGCAGGGCGAAACACAGGCTGCGCTGGATCTGGCCGGCCCGCTGGGCCACACGCCAGGGTTGAGTTATCGCCTGGTGGTGTCCGGCGAGTATGCCGAGCGCACGCCGCAGGGTTATGGCGAGCGGCGCAGCGCGTATCTCGCACCATCGATCGCCTGGCGCAACGCGACCACGCAGCTGGTGGTGGGCGTGCAGCGCATCCTCAACCGCCTGCCGGTGCCCGATCATGTGGTACTGCTGGGCAATACCCTGTCGTCGGCCTCGCCCTTCGGACTGCTGCCGGGCAATCCGAGCGATGACGCCAACTACCAGACCAACCGGCTCTATTACCTGCTGGATCAGCAGCTGGGTGATACCTGGACCTGGCGCAGTCGCGGCCAGTACGTGCAACAGCACAATGACCAGAAGAGCTGGACGCTGTACAACCCGCAGGCCAACGGCGATGTCGACGCCTGGGCCGAGTCGTATCGCTACAACGACGCGTACTACTCGCTGCAGAACGACCTGATCGGCGTGTTCGACGCGGGCGCGCTCACGCATACGGTGACGGTGGGCTTCGACTACTCGCGCTCGCATATCGGTCGCAGTGACGACTATCTGCATCCCTATGATGATGGCGTGTACAACCTGTTCACCAGCGGCCGGCTGGCCACCGTGCAATCGGTGATCGAGGCGACTGACGACGAGCCGTTGGCCGGCACCCACTGGTCGGTCGACAGCGGTCTGTTTCTGCAGGACCAGCTCAACCTGGGCGAGCATTGGGATGTGCTGGTAGCACTGCGCCGCGCGGCCTATCAGGTATCGACCGACGATGAGGCCGGCAACCCATGGACGCCGCGGCGTACCAAATGGGTGCCCAACGCCGGCGTGGTCTACAAGCTCACCCCCGATATCGCCTTCTACGGCGGCACCGCCAGCGGCTTCCAGCCAGTGTCCTACCTGGGTGACAACGGCCGTCCGCTGGTGCCGGCACTGTCGCGGCAACTGGAAGCCGGCGCCAAGTTCAACCTGTTCGACGAGCGCGCGCGGCTGACCGTTTCGCTGTATCGCATCATGCTCGACCACAGCTATGTGCTGGTCGAGGAACAGCCACCGTTCTTCGGCTCGCTGGGTCCCGGCCAGACCAATCGCGGCGTGGAGGTGGAGTTCGTCGGCCAGCTCCGCCCCGGGCTGGAACTGAGCAGCAGCTACACCAACGCGCAGATCACCAACCACGATGGCACCCAGGCCACCGGTGCGCCGCGGCAGCGCTTCAACCTGTGGGCCAGCTACTGGTTCCAGGGGGCGGCATGGCAGGGCTGGGGCGTGGCGGGCGGCGTGACGGCACGCAGCCGTTCGCTGGGACAGATGTCCGACTACACCACCTACTTCCCCTCGCCGGGGCAGGCCGAGCTTGACGCCAACGTGTCGTATCGCACCCATGGCTGGCGCGTCACGCTGGGGGTGAAAAACCTGCTCGCGCGCCGCCTTTACGCCGACGATTTCGACGAAACCTTCGTGCCCGTGCGCGTCCGCCGCGGCGTGCTGTTGAGCGGCAGCTACGACTTCTAGTCTTCCCACGCCCATTTTCCACACGCCCGCCGCGCGCATTTCCGTTTCGTGACACCCGAACGTCTAGGTAGTCGGGGCAGGAGATGGCGGCCGAGCCGGCGCGACCGCGATCGATCCATCGACAACACAAGCCGGCGATGCATCGTCACGACATGGAGAGGGGAGAGTTAGTGAGGAAGATCAAGTACAGGCCACTGGTGCTGGCCCTGGCGTGCGCGTTCGCGCCGCAGGCGTGGGCGCAGAGCAACGATGTTCCGCTGGACATCATTCAAGAGAACTATGGCGGCGGCCAGTTCGGTTACCGCCTGGGCATCAATGTCGGCGTCAATGGCGCGGCGCCACAGGAGTATCTGTTCGATACCGGCTCCGATTCGTTCAACATCGACGTGGGCCTGACCGCATTGCACGGTTCCGGCCCGTCCTGGTTTCCCACCCAGCCGGGCGCGTCGGTGGGGCCATTGCAGTTCTACCTGTATGGCGATGGCACCTATGGCTACCTGCAGGCGGCCACCACGGTGTCCAGCATGCAGTTCTACAGTTCGTCGAGCGGCGCGAAAGTGGCCAGCTTCGCCACGCCGGCCGGCGCGCCGGTGGCGATCAACTACGCCTACGTCACCTCGACCGCCACTGGTGCGCCGGTGGGTACGGCCAATGGCGTGACGCTGAAAATCGACACCGGCTTCCAGCAGAACCTGGCCAACGGCGTAGCCCCCGAGGAAGGCGTGTTCTACGGCATCCTGGGTGCAGGCGATTTCGGCAACGGCGTGCCCGGCATGCTTACCTCCAGCGGCTATATCGTCGAGGCCAACGGCGCACCCGGCGTACCGGGCAATTGCGGCCAGGGCTGCCTGATCCTCGGGCTGACGCCTGCGCTGCGTGCGCAGTTCCTCAGCGTGGTGCCGTGGATCGGCGGCGCACAAGGCAACTTCCCGCTGTCGGGTGCGCCGAGCGCCAACCAGTTCGATACCGAGTTTCTCTATGCGCTGAGCGACGGCACGCACACCAGCAGCGCCGCACTGCCCACGCTGTTCGATACCGGCACGCCCAACATCATGCTGATCGACAATGGCGTGGGCCTGCTCAGCGGGGAAACCGCGCTGGGGCATATCAACGCCTACGGTGACGAGATTCCCGGCATCACGCTCACCGCTACCGGCGTGGCTCCGGGCGCGCTGCCCAGTGCGGTCACCAGTGGCGACGATTCCAACGGCGATTACACCAATGTGGTGACGGTGGGGCCTTACGGCGGTTTTCCCAGCAGTGCGATCTACGGCATCGGTTTCTTCTTCCGCAACGCGGTGATGTACGACCTGCAGAACCAGGCCACCGGCTACACGCCGTTCTATGTCACCGATGCGCCGATCACCACGGGCTTCACGGTGACGCCGGATATGGGGCCGCTCGGCCTGGCTGGGGTGATTTCGGGTAGCGCGCCGTTCGCGGTAGCCGCAGGCGGCATCGCCAACCTCAGCGGCACCAATACCTACACCGGTGCCACGGTGGTGGCTGCGGGCGGCTGGCTGGGGCTGGCCGGTCCCGGCAGCGTGGCGCAATCGTCGGACGTGCATATCGATGGCGTGTTCGACGTGTCGCGCGCCGCACAGGCCACCTCGCTGATGTCGCTGTCGGGCGGTGGACTGGTCGAGCTGGGTGGCAACGTGCTGGTGCTTACCCAGGCCCAGGGCAGTTTTGCCGGACAGCTCGTCGATGGCGGCCTCAGCGGCGCCGGCGGTGGCGGGCTGGTGATCGCTGGCGGCAAGGAGGCGCTGAGCGGACAGAACACCTACACCGGTCCCACCGGCATCGGTGCCCATGGCGAACTCGACCTATCCGGCTCGCTGGCCGGTGGCGTGCTCAATCTCGGCGTGCTGGCCAACAGCGGCAGCATCGGTGGCTCGGTGGTCAACCAGGGTTGGCTGGCCAACGGCGGCCGCATCGCGGGCTCGGTGCTCAGCAGCGGCCTGCTCAGCGGCCAGGGCCAGATCGGCGGCACGCTGAGCGTAAGCGGCACGGTCGCGCCGACGTACCAGGGCCTCATGGTGGGCGGCAATTATCTGCAGGGTGCCGGCTCGATCTATCTGGTGGCGGCACAACCCACGCAGCCGGGTGTATCCAGCCAGATCGTGGTCAGCGGCCAGGCGACGCTGGCCAGTGGTGCCGGCGTGGCCTTGGCGCCAGCGTCGGCCGGCCAGCTGTACCAGAAGGGCGCACGCTACACCGTGCTCAGTGCCAGCCAGGGCGTCAACGGCACCTATACCCTCAACGGCAACACCACGTTGAGTGCGGTGCTGGGCATCGCCACCGCCTACGACGCGCAGCATGTCTACCTGGACGTGGTGCAGAACCGCAACCTCGGCAGCATCGGCGACACGCGCAACCAGCTCGCCACGCTGGACGGCGTGCAGTCGCAGGCGCCGACGGCGGCGTTGTTCACCGCGGTGGCCAACTTGCCCAACGATGCAGCGATTCGCGCCGCGGCCAATCAGTTGTCCGGTGATATCTACGCCAGTGCACGGGGGGCTTTCCTCGAAGACAGTCACTTCGTGCGCGATGCCATTACCGGACGCTTGCGCCAATTGGGCGACGGCGGGGTCGATACGGCGCAGTCGAGCACCGCGCCGGCCGCCAATGGATTGGCCTGGTGGGGACAGTTCCTCGGCTCATGGGGGCATCGCGACAGCGACGGCAACGCGGGCAGCGTGACTCGCTCGCTGGGTGGCTTCCTGGTCGGCGCCGATCTGCCGGTGGGCGACAGCAGTCATGTGGGCGCGGTGGGTGGCTATACGCAGACCTCGCTGCAGGCCGCTTCGCGCAACAGCTCGGGTTCCAGTGACGATGCGCATGTGGGTCTCTATGGCGGTACCCAGTGGGGTGCCTTCGGTCTGCGTGCCGGTGCCACCTACACGGAGCACACGCTCGATACCACCCGCTCGGTGGCGCTTGGCGGGATCAACGATCAGCCGCTGGGGCATGGCAAGGCATCGACGGCGCAGGTGTTCGCCGAGACGGGCTACCTGTTCCACTGGAAAACCGCTTCGCTCGAACCGTTTGCCCAGGCCGCCTATGTGCATCTGGACAGCGACAGCTTCACCGAGCACGGCGGGCCAGCCGCGTTGCAGGGCGCGGGTGAAGACAACGCGCTTACCTACAGCACCCTGGGCGCACGGGCGGCCACTCGTTTCCAGCTCAACGGCGATGTGTTCGACGCGCATGCCATGCTCGGCTGGCGCCATGCCTTCGGCAACGTGACGTCACCGGCGCAGCTGGGTTTTGCCGGCAGCAACGCCTTCGTGGTCGATGGCGTGCCGCTGGCGCGCGACGTGATGGTGCTCGACGTCGGCCTTGACCTGCCGGTGACCCGCAACGCCAGCTTCAACCTGGCCTATAGCGGACAGGTCGGCCACCACGTGGTCGACAGCGGCTTCAAGGGCGGTTTCGTGTGGAAGTTCTGAGTGCCTTGAAACGCAGGTAACAAAAAGCCCCGGGAGTTGCCTCCCGGGGCTTTTTCATTCCCGCAACGATTCGGCTTACTTGCCGCTGGGCGGCGTGCCGGCGTCTGCCTTGGTCTTGCTGGCATCATCGGTGGCAGCCTTGGCCTTGTGGCCGCTGTGCTGCTTGGTGGCCTTGTGTGCAGCAGGCTGGGCCGTGTCACCCGTCTTCGCGGCGGCGTCCGTCGCTGCCGCGCCGGCTGCGGTCTTGGTCGCGGCGGCGTCCTGGGCGAAAGCCGGGACGGTCAGCACGGAAGCAGCGGTGACGATAAGGGCGGCAAGCAGGGTCTTACGCATGAGGTAAACCTCCAGAGTGGGAATGCCAGCGAAGGCGTTGCTTCGTGGCTGGGATCGAAGCTAGACCTCGCTGGCCTTACCGAACCTGAACCGATTCGGCTCCCTTAAGCGCGCAGACAGATCGCTGAATCGGCGTTGCCTGACGATGCAAAAACGCGGGTCGACCCGCTTGCTTTTCCTTGCAGGCCGCGGTGCGCCTCATGTCGTTTGGACGTCCATGGGACGACGTCACTGGCGGGCGCCCGCGGACTCGGGTTCGTCGGCATGGAGGTCGTGGCCGGTATCGGCATCGGCGGTTTGCACCTCGGCTTTGGGCAGCAGCCCGTCGAGCTTGCCCTTCATGCGCAGCAGGGCGACGTTGGCCATGTCGTCGTCGGCGTTTCTCTCTACGCGATCTTCGCGCTCGGGCGGCGCACCCGGGGCGCGCGTGAGCGCGGCCAGTTCCGGCGCGACGACCTGGGTCAGCGCGAAGTAGGCGTCATCACGGATACCCGCCTGCTCCAGCAGCCTGCCCGGCAACATCCACGAGGCCAGCGCCTCGCGCTTGGCCGGCATCGGGTTGCGCGGGTCCACCAGCAGCCAGGTGCTGGCCTGGCTCAGCATGTCCCTGCCGTCGACAAAGCCGGTGGCGTGGTAGGTGTCGGTAAGCGCGGGCAGATGATCGCCGTAGAACAGCAGCAGGGTGGGGCGTTCGCGCTGGGCGAGCAGTTCCGCCAGCCGGCCCAGTTCCTGGTCGGCATGCTGCATGTGGTACAGGTAATTCTGCAGTTCGAGCTTGTTCTTGCCGACGATGCCTGCGGGCACCGGGATGGCGTCGCGCGCCGCCGTATCGGCCGGCGGCACGTCATAGGGGCCGTGGGCCTCGATGCTGATGGCGAACAGGAACCGCGGCGGCCCCGCATCCTTCAGCTGCGCCATGATCTGGTCGGTCATCGCGCGATCGGCCATGTATTGGCCGTCCATCGCCGCATTGGCAGGGAAGGACGAGCGCGAGACGAAACGATCGAAGCCGATCGCACGGAAGGCCGTGTTGCGATTCCAGAAACCCGGATCGTTGCCGTGCAGCGCGATCGTTTCGTAGCCATGCGAGCGCAACGTGCGTACCAGGCTGGGGACCACTCGGTGATTCATCTGCAAATAGGGAAACTGCAGGTCATCGAAATAACGCAGCGAAAGCCCGGTCAGTACTTCGAATTCCGTGCGGATGGTGCCGCCGCCATAGGTGGGCACATGCAGGGGTCCGCTGTCGCCCTGTGCGGCCAGCCGATGCAGGTTGGGCGTGAGGTCGCTGTCCTGATAGCCGTTCATGATGGACGGTTCGAAGAACGACTCGCTCTGGATCACCACGATGTCCGGTGCGCCGGCCTGGTCGCCGGCAGGCGTCTGCAGGTGTTCGCGCAGCGCGGTGTCGGAGCGCTCGATCAACTGCTGCGCAGAGGCCGGGTCGGGCTTCTTGCGCGCGTGTCCCTGGTTCACATGGAACATCACCAGCGAGCTGACCAGGCCGGAATGTTCCGCCGTGGCGGACGCCGACCACGGTTCCAGCCACAGGCGTCTGCCGCCGTAGAGCTTCATCCAGCCGGGCATGCCCGCCAGCAACGTGCCCAGCACGGCGGCTATCACCAACCCGGAAATCAGCCGCTTGCCGCGCGTGCGGCGCGCAAACAGCGGCGGTTCGATGCGCCACGCGATCACGATGGCCGCGACGGCGGCAAGCAGGGCCAGATACGGCCATGGGCTCGCCGGCAGGTAGCTGCCCAGCAGCGTGAGTCCGCCGCGGCGCAGCTGGCCCAGCATGCGGAAATCCGCGGGCATCAGCGGCGTGTTGAGGTTGCTCACCTTCAGCGCATTGATCGCATACACCAGCGTCTGCAGCAGGAAGGCCAGCCCAAACGAGAGCAATACGCGCCGGCTCGCTATCAGCAGCAACATTGCCAGCAACAGACCCGGCAGCGCATTGGCCCACAGGAACAGGGGTTGGCTGAAAGCCTGCGCGGGGCCGACACCGATGCCGCCGTCCACCAGGCCGGTCAACAGCACGAAGGCCACCATCGGCACGACGATTACCGCGGCACGGACAGCAAGGGGGCGCGCACGCAGCACGCGAGGCATCGCTGGCTTGGTCATGGCATCCTGCAGATGGTTGTCATGGCTCGGACACGGGACTGTAACGACCCGGAACTGAACCGCTCGTTGAGCATCCGCTGCCGGCTTGCCGACAGCACACGTAGGCTGACATGGGGTGTCGGGGGGCATCGGCCGTCGGGCTTTGAGTCATCCACGGGTGATGTGGCAAACGGGGCGGCGCCCGCCTGCTCGGCAGCGATCGCGCCACTGCGGCACAATGGCCCGATGACTGTCATGAACGGGCTTTCGGAATCCCCCGCGCTGCGTGCGCTGATCGACGATCGTTACAGCGAACTGGTCGCGCGCTGCCGCCTCATGGGCGTGCCGCTGCACGACGATGCCGGTGTGGCTGAACGCATCCGCCGTACGCTGCTGGCCAGCGACTTCGCCTTCGACACCTGGTTCCGCCAGCCGCAGCTGCTGGCGCCGCAGGGGCTGGAGCGCTTGCGTTCGGGCAGCGACGCCAGCGCACGCGTCGATGCGCTGAAGCTGTCCGAGGACGAAGCGGTCTGTCTCACCGAACTGCGCCGGTTCCGCCATGCGGAGGCGCTGCGTCTGGTGTTTCGCGACGTCAATGGGCTGGATGAATTGCCGGAGACGCTGTCGGCCACCAGTGTGCTCTATGAGGTGTTGCTGGGCGCGGCGCTCGGCTGGTCCGAGCGGGCCATGGCGGCGCGCTACGGGCATGGCCGCAGCCACGAAGGGGTATTGCAGCGGCTGGTGGTGATGGGCTTCGGCAAGCTCGGCGGCAGCGAGCTGAATTTTTCTTCCGATATCGATCTGGTATTGGCCTATCCGCACAGCGGGCAGAGTGACGGCAGCCGCTCGCTCGACAACAGCGAATACTTCGTGCGGCTGGCGCGCCAGCTGGTGCGCTTGCTCAACGAGCCCACCGTCGATGGCATCTGCGCGCGGGTAGACCTGCGCCTGCGGCCGTTCGGCAACGCGGGTCGGCTGGCGCTGCCGTTCTCGGCGATGGAGCAGTACTACCAGAGCGAGGGCCGCGACTGGGAACGCTACGCCTGGATCAAGGCGCGCCCGGTGGCGGGCGACCGCCACGGCGGCAAGCAATTGCAGGAACTGCTGCGCCCGTTCGTTTATCGCAAGTATCTCGATTACACCGCGTTTGCCGGCCTGCGCGAGATGAAGGCGCTGATCGATGCCGAGGTCGCGCGCAAGGATCTTGCCGACAATCTCAAGCTGGGACCCGGTGGCATCCGCGAAATCGAATTCGTGGTGCAGCTGATGCAGCTGATCCGTGGCGGTCGCGAGCCGAGCCTGCGCGTGCGCGGCCTGTTGCCCGCGCTCACTGCCTGCGAGGCGCGCGGGCATATCAGCGCGGCACGCGGCAAGGAGCTGCGCGAAGCGTATATCTTCCTGCGTCGTGTCGAGAATCGCGTGCAGATGCTGCGCGATGCGCAGACGCACGATATTCCCGAGGACGCGTTGAGTCGCGAGCGCATCGCGCTGGGGCTGGGACATGCATCCTGGGAACAGCTCGAATCCGAACTGGCCCGGCACCGTGCGCATGTCAGCGAGGAATTCGCCGAAGTGCTGATGCCGCAGGGCGGGCGTACCGCCTCGGCGCCGGTGGCGGATGTCGCGCTATGGCGGCAGGCCTGCGCCGAGACGCTCGATGCGCAGGCCATGGAGGCTTCCGCTTTTGTCCCCGGCGGCGAAGCGGCCGACGCCTTGCTGAAGCTCTCGCAAGCTGCTTCCGTGCGCGCCATGCCACAGCGTTCGCGCGAGCAGCTCGATCGCCTGATGCCGCAGTTGCTCGCGGTGGCGCGCGATAGCGTGGCGCCGGTGGCCTGCCTGCTGCGGTTGTGTCGTCTGGTGCAGGCGGTGGCGCGACGTTCCTCGTATCTCGCCTTGCTGGAAGAACAGCCGGCGGCGCGTTTCCGTCTGGCCCGACTGTTCGCTGAAAATGCCTTCCTCGCCGAGCGCGTGATCGCCCAGCCGCTGCTGTTGGATGACGTGCTCGATCCACGCATCGAGCAGTTGCCGCTCAAGCGTGCGGATATCAGCGCGGAGATCACGCGCGTGCTCGGCACGCTCGATGAGCGCGAAGCGGAGGCCGAGCTGGAGCGCCTCAACGAATTCAAGGCCAGCGTGGCCTTTCGCCTCGGCCTGGCCTTCAGCGACGGACGCGCCGATGCGGTGGCTACCGCGCGGCGATTGGCGGTGCTGGCCGAATCGATCGTGCTGGCGGTCACCGCGCTGGCCGAGCGCGAGCTGGCTGCGCAGCATGGCCGCTTGCCGGGCGAGGGCACCGGTTTCGCCGTGCTCGGCTATGGCAGCCTGGGTGGCGAGGAGTTGGGCTTCGCCTCCGACCTGGATCTGGTGTTCGTCTACGACAGCAAGCGCGCTCATCTGATGAGCGAGGGCGCGCGTCCGCTGGAAGGCTCGCGCTGGTATCAGCGATTGGCGCAGCGGGTGATGAACTGGCTTACCGTGCTGACCCGCGCGGGGCGACTGTACGAGGTGGATACGCGGCTGCGTCCGGATGGCTCCAAGGGTTTGCTGGTGAGCAGCCTGGAATCGTTCGCCGCCTACCAGAAGAGCCGTGCATGGACATGGGAACATCAGGCCCTGCTGCGGGCGCGCCCCGTGGCCGGCGATGCGGCGCTGCATGCCGAACTTGCCGCGGTGCGGCGCGAGGTGCTGGCGGTGCCGCGCGATCGCGCCGCCGTGCTGCAGGAAGTGAGCAGCATGCGTCAGCGCTGGCGCGTCGAGCGCGATCGTTCTAACGCCAGCCAGCTGGACCTCAAGCAGGGCCTCGGCGGCTTGCTCGACATCGAATTTGCGCTGCAAGGCCTGGTGCTGGCGCACGCGTCGGCCCATCCGGCCCTGCTCAACATCACCGCCAACGCGGGCCTGATCGAAGCCTGTCGCAATGCCGGCCTGTTGGATGGCCGGCAGGCGGGCATCTTTGCCGAGGCCCATGCGGGGTTGCTTCACCGCGCCTTGGCTTGCACGTTGGATCTGCGTTCGCGCATTGCGCCGCGTGATGCGGAGCTGGAGCGGCTTTGCGGGGATGTGCAGGAGGTGACGGTGGAGTTGGGTTTTCTGTTTTGATTTGGGGGGGGTGAATTTTTGGCTTGTGTCGTTCAGCAGAAAGCGTAAACCCTCAGCGTTTCTGCCGCGCCTCGATCCGCTCACGCAACATAGCCGCGATTGCCGCCGTCTCGCGCAATGGTTGCCTGGGTGCTTCCGCAAGCGCATCCAGCGCGTGCAGGCGGCCAGCCCCCCGCAGCTCCCGATGGAAACGTTCAATCTTGTCCGGCAATGTCCCCATCACGAACGTATGCACCGGGCAGCCCACCGCACAGGCTTCGGAGAGCATGTTGACCGAGTCGGGCGTGACTACCAGGCGGTCGGCCCAGCCGAGCACGCCCGGATAAGGATTGCTGCCATCGTCATGTCCCGACCACACCAGGCCAGGTACGCCGGCCAACTGCTCGCGCACGCGTTCGACCAACACCGGCGGGGTGCGTCGCGAGGCCAGCACGAGCAGGCTGCCGCCCTCCCGGCGCTGGCGTGCCAGCAGTTGGCCGGTCAGGGCGTCGATATAGGCCTGATCGAAAGTGATGCCCTTGCGCGGGCCACCCAGCAACACGCCCACACGCGGGCGCGGCAGTTCGGCAAACGCCGGATCGGCTTCGCGGCCGTCCTGCAGCCAGGCATCGTCCACCGGGTTGAGCGAGCCCAGCGGCGTCAGCACGTTGGCGCCTTGCAACTGGTCGTGCCGGGGCGCGATCACGGTGTCCCAGTGCGCCGGATCGATGCGTGGGTCGAGAATCTGCACCGTGTAGCAGGTGCGGCCGCTCAGCGGGCGCAGCAGGCGGGTGTACAGGGCGGAGCTGCGTCCGCAGCCGATCGCCACGGCGGGCCAGGGCGGCGCGAACTGCTGTCGCTGGGCACCGGACAGGGCCAGCTGCGCGCCGGCGGTGAGCCGCGGCGCCAGCCAGGACCAGGGCGATCGCGGCTCCAGCTGCAGATGATGGATGGGCAGCCCCAGCATCTCGGCCAGGGCCAGCGCCTGCCGCTGGTTGCCGGCGGCGTCGTCGGTGATGACCCAGCAGTCGCCATGCAGCTTGGTCATGCGGGTGGCGGCCGGTGGCATTGTTTCTCGAAACGGTACAGTTCGTTCCATTCGCCTGGGTCCTGTTTGCCCGCGCCCGCGCTTACACTGGTGGCTGTTGCGCCAACGATGGCGCGTCACGCCAACAGGATACCCATGAGCGAGATGCTTTCCGAGGCTGCCCTCGACCAGTTGTTCCGCACGGCCCGCACGTTCAACGCGTGGCTGCCGAAAGAGGTGAGTGACGCCCAGCTGCACCAGCTTTACGAGCTGGCCAAGTTCGGCCCGACCAGCGCCAATTCCTCGCCGATGCGCCTGGTGTTCGTGAAGTCGAAGGAAGCCAAGGAAAAGTTGTCGCCGTTTCTTTCCGAGGGCAACCGCGCCAAGAGCCTGGCCGCTCCGGTCACCGCCATCGTGGCCAGCGACTATGCGTTCTACGAAAAGCTGCCGCAGCTGTTCCCGCATGCCGATGCGCGCAGCTGGTTCGTCGGCAACCAGCCGCTGATCGAGACCACCGCCTTCCGCAACGGTTCGTTGCAGGGCGCGTATCTGATCCTTGCCGCCCGCGCGTTGGGCTTGGACTGCGGTCCGATGTCCGGTTTCGATGTCGCCGGCGTGGACGCGGCGTTCTTCGCCGGTACCACCCTGAAGGCCAATTTCCTGGTCAACATCGGCTATGGCGATGCCAGCCGTGACCTGTTTCCGCGCAGCCCCCGCCTTTCGTTCGACGAGGCATGCCGGATCGTCTGAGTCGCCGCGGCTCAGACGATAGTGCTGTCCCCAACCCCTCCTGGAGATCCATCCATGCGCGCATTCCGTTACCTCGTTCTCGCCGGCCTGATCGGCGCCGCCGTCACCGCCCAGGCCGCTCCGGTCACCTACAAGATAGACCCGGGCCACACCAACGTCCTGTTCAGCTGGAACCACTTCGGCTTCTCCAACCCCACCGCCAACCTCGGCCTGGGCGAGGGCACCATCGTGTTCGACGACAAGGATCCGGCCAAGTCCTCGGTGGAGGTGACCTTGCCGCTGGCCGACCTCGACACCCACGTGCCGGCGCTGGACGAGCACCTGAAGAAGCCGGACTTCTTCGATGCCGACAAGTACCCCGCCATCACCTTCAAGAGCACCAACGTGCAGGCAGCCGGCGGCAACAAGTTCAAGGTCACCGGTAACCTCACCGTGCACGGCGTGACCAAGCCGGTGGTGCTCGATGCCACCCTCAACAAGAGCGGCGAGCATCCGATGACGAAGGCGCAGACGGTGGGCTTCGACGCCACCGCCACCCTGAAGCGCTCGGACTTTGGCGTGGGCGCTTATGTGCCGAACGTCAGCGACGAGATCCAGATCCGCATCACCACCGAAGCCTCGGTGCCGAAGGCCGGTGCCGCCAAGTAAGCCTGGCCGCGGCGGAAAAGAAGCCCGCGTCAACGCGACGCGGGCTTTTTGCTGGGTGCCATTGGGGAAATCGGTGGCTGGCGTGTCCAGGGCCGCCTCGAGGCGCTGAACGCCTTGCCAAGGTCGACGGGATATCGGGGGCCGGCCCGGCACGATACGGGGGTGCCGCCCCCGGTTGGATAGGGGGCGCAAGGGCTATGCCCCATGGTGAACACGCGCCCTGCCGTTCCGCTGGCGGGCCAGCCTGCTAACATTCGCGGTTCGGTGTCCTGATGGAGTTTCCCCATGTCGCGTTCCCCTGCGGCTGCCACGCTGATCCCGGCGAATGCCGAAAATCGTTACGAAGTGACGCGCGCTGACCTTCCGTTGTCCTGTCCGATGCCCGGCATGGTGCTCTGGAACTCCCATCCGAAGGTCTATCTGCCGATCGTCGAGGACGGTGGTGAGTCCACATGTCCTTATTGCGGCGCGCATTACGTGCTGCGCGACTGACGCCGCTCCCCCCGGCGGCCACTAAAACGCTCGCACTGGCGGGTTTAGGCACGATTGCTGCTTGCCTCTAGGGATGAAGGCACCTTTTGAACAAATCATGTCAGCTGTCGCCACCCCAGCCAGATCACTGACCGTCGTTCAGTTGATCCCCGGGCTCCATTCGGGCGGGGCGGAGCGCTCCGTGCTGGAAATCGGGCGGGCGCTGGTACAGGCGGGCCACCAGTCCATCGTGATCTCGGCGGGTGGCCGCATGGTGGGGCAGCTGGAGGCCGAGGGCAGCCGTCATATCGCCCTGGACGTGGGCAGCAAGTCGCTGCGTACGCTGATGAAGCTGGGCGAGCTTCGGCGGGTGCTGCGTGAACTCAAGCCCGATATCGTGCACGCCCGCTCGCGCCTGCCGGCCTGGCTGGGCTGGTGGGCCATCAAGGGGCTCAAGCCGGCCCCTCATTTCGTGACCACGGTGCACGGTCTCAATTCCCCTGGTCGCTACAGCGCGATCCTGCTTCGTGGCGAGCGGGTCATCGCGGTGTCGCAGACGCTGCGTGATTTCATGCTCAGTCACTACCCGTGGCTGGAGCCGGCGCGCGTGCGGGTGATTCCCCGTGGCATCGATCCGGACGCCTTTCCATATGGACATCGCCCTGACGATGCCTGGCGCAAGGCCTTCTTCGCCGAGTTTCCGGCGCTGTCCGGTGGCCCGCTGCTGACCTTGCCAGGTCGCGGCACGCGGCTGAAGGGCCATCATGACGCGGTCGAATTGGTCTCCGAGCTCAAGCGGCGTGGTATCGACGTACGGCTGCTGCTGCTGGGGGTCATCGAGCCTGGGCGCGAGGCGTACGTGGAAGAGTTGCGCGGGCTGATCCGTGCCCGTGGGCTGGAGTCGCAGGTGGTGCTTGCGCCGCCCCGCAACGATGTGCGCGACATCTATGCCATCTCGTCGCTGGTGCTGCAGCTGTCGAACAAACCCGAATCCTTTGGCCGTACGGTGATCGAGGCCTTGTCGCTATGCCGTCCGGTGCTGGGCTATGCCCATGGCGGCGTCGGCGAATTGCTGGCCGAGCTGTATCCGGCGGGCCGCGTGCCGCCGGCCGATCGCGAGCGCCTGGTCGAGCGCGCCGCCGAGCTGCTGCGCGTGGCACCGCCCATCCCGATGCTGCAGAGCTACCGCCTCAGCGACATGCAACAGGCCACCCTGGCCCTGTACGACGAACTGACGGCCGCCTGAGCCGTCGTTGCCGTTGCCCGGCGGGACAGTGGGCTCACCTACAATGCGTGAGCCACGATCACACGATGTCCGCATGAGTCCATTCGCCGCTTCCCTGAAGGCCGCATTGCGGTCGCCCCTGCTGCCGTTCTGGCTGGTGATCGCGCTGCTGCCGTTCGGGCGCAGTTCGGAACTCGGCACCGTGCTCTGCCTGATCGGCGTGGTGCTGCTGTTCGCGCGTCACCCGTCGGCGCTGGGCGAACATGCGGGCGCGCGGCTGCTGCTGTGGCTGCTGGGTGCCTATGTGGTGGCGGCCTTGTTGTCCGCGGTGGATTCAGTGGCGCCGGCCAAGAGCTGGTCCACGGTGGCGGCGCTGCTCCGCTACGTGCCGCTGGGGCTGTATGCCTGTTTTGCGATCCGCCGCGAAGAAAAGCTCCGGGCGCTGTATGTGGCCGTGGCGGTGGTCGTGGCATTGTGGGCGGTGGATGCCTGGATGCAGGCGTTGACGGGCTGGAGCCTGGCCGGGGGCGCCGAGGCGGAGCGTATCTCGGGCATCTTTGGCGCCAGCAATCTCAAGCTCGGGCCTACGCTGTCGGTGTTGTCGCCGTTCGTATTGTGGGCCGCGCAGCGTCGGTGGGGTCCCAAGGGCCTGTTGCTGGCCTTCGTGCTGCTGCTGGGGCCGGTGCTGTTGTCCGGCTCGCGCGCTTCGTGGCTGTGTTATGCCCTGGTGGCATGGGGTTTCGCCTGGCACATCGCGCGGTCGCCGCTGCGCTTTCTTGCGTTTGCCGGCATGGGAGTGGTGTTGCTGCTGGTCGCCGGCGGCGTGGCGTGGAAAACCTCGGAGCGCTTCCAGCTGCGGGTGGAGCGCACGTTGCAGGCTACGCAGGGCTCCAACCCGTCCCTCGACGTCGCGCTGAGCGGGCGCCTGGATATCTGGCGGACCAGCATGGCCATGTTCGAGGCGCATCCGGTCAATGGCGTCGGCGTGCGCGCCTTCCGTAACGCGTATCCGGCGTTTGCGCCGGCCAACGATCACTTCGTGGTATCCGGTGAAGCCTGTGGTGTGGGCGAGGGTGCTTGCCATGCGCATCAATGGGTGCTCGAGGTGCTCACCGAGACGGGCACGCTGGGCCTGTTGTGCTGGCTCACCGGCATCGTGCTGGCGTGGGCGGCATGGCGTCGCGTAGGCGCCGCCGCGCGTGCGCGGGCCTTTCCGGTAACGCTGGCGCTGGCCGTGATGCTGTTTCCGCTCAATACCCATCTGGCCTTCTATTCGGCCTGGTGGGGCCTGCTGTTTGCCTGGCTGCTGGGGCTGTGGTGCGCGGCGTTGTATGTGGTCCCGGCCGAGGACGGAGGCAGGGCATGACGCGCGAGCCGCTGTCGGTGGTGGTGATCACCTTCAACAATGCCGACACGCTGGACGCCTGCCTGAGCCAGGTGGCATGGGCCGATGAGATCGTGGTGCTCGATTCGGGCTCCACCGACGACACCGTGGCCATCGCCCGGCGCCATGGCGCACGCGTGGCCGTCCATCCATTCGACGACTATGGTCCGCAGAAGCAGCGCGCCTACGACATGGCCAGCCACGACTGGATCCTCAATTTGGATGCGGACGAGATCCTCTCGCCCGGCACCCGCGAAGTGATCGAGCGGGCCCTGGTAAAGCCGCATCACGCGGGCTTCCGCCTGCCACGCCGCGAGCGCATGTTCTGGACCGTGCAACACCGCTGGAGTTGGCGCAACGGCCACCTGCGCCTGTTCGACAGGCGGCGGGGCGGCATGAACGACGTAGAGGTGCACTCGGCGGTGGAGGTGCGTGGCCGCGTGAAGACGCTATGGCGCGCGGATTTCGTCAACGACGGCGACGGCGACATCGCCACCCGGGTGGAAAAGATCAACCGTTACACCACCGGCATGGTGGCGCACAAACTGCGCAAGCGGCAGCGCTTCACCGGCTTGCGCATGGTGTTCTATCCGCCGGTGTTCTTCCTGCGCCAGTACGTCGGCAAGCGTTATTTCCTCAACGGCTGGGCTGGCTTTATCGCCAGCGTCACCGGCGCGTTCTACGCCTTCCTGAAGTACGCCAAGCTACACGAGGCGTACGAGCAGGCGCGACGCGAGAAGCGCTGACTTACGCCGCCTGCGGCCAGGCCAGCGGCTTGTCCTGCAGGGCGGCAAGCAGACGGGCACAGGCTTCGCGCCGCAGCGCCTCGCGCCGACGGAAGGCCGAACGGTGCTTGCTCTCTACCTGGGCCTCATCGCGCTCGGGCTCGGCGGTCGGCAGGGCGAAGAAGCCGTCGGGCTGCAGTACGCCCTGGCACTCTTCCCAGAAGCTGTCGTAGTCGGCCTTGATCTTGTCGGCTTCGCCAGCGAACGGATGCGAGAGATTGCTGACGCCACGGATCCGCTGCGCCCCCGTGAACGAGCCGAATGCGAGCAGCAGCGAGAACAGCAGATTCTTCGGGCGCAGGCCATAGCACTGCTTGGTCAACTCACGTACGGCCTCGCGACCGAGTTCAGCCGCGGCACCCTGCAGGCAGCCGATCAGCAGCGCCTGGCCATCATCGGCGATGCTGAAGATCGCCGAGGACAACAGCTGTCCCTGCGTATTGGCCAGGCACAACGCCAACTCACCCTCGCGGCTGCGGCCCAGCGGCCGGCGCAGCTCCAACAGCAACTGGCTGCCGTCCTTGAGCGTCAGTGCACCGAGTTCGCAACGCCCCTGCAGATACACCGCATCGATCATCGCGGCCGGCAGGTGCTCGAAGGCGAAGCGGTAGTGGCTGCGGATGATGGCCAGTCGTTGGGCACGACCCAGCCGGCGATTGATGTAGTGATGGTGCCAGCGCTCATGCACGCGCGGGTCATGCGCCAGGATGGCCACCAGACGTGGCGAGCCATACAGCTCGCCCAGCCATGCCGACTGTCGCCGCGCCATGCGGGCGCTGCGGGCGATGTATTTCAGGCCGGCGGCAAGGCGCTTGGGGAACGAGCCTCGCCAGTCGCGGCGTTGGCGCAGAGAGCGCAAAAACAGCCGGAGGGACATGGGGAATTTTTATGTCGGGAAAACGCAGAGTCGTTTTACCCGGGCAAACTGTCGTCCACCTGTCACATTCAATAGACGGACGGGCTGCCTTCAGGACGCGTCTTGAAGCGCTTGTGCACCCACAGGTATTGCTCCGGTGCAGCCCTGACCATGTTCTCGATGCAGACATTGACGCGGGCGGTGTCATCCAGCGGGTCGGCGCTCGGGAAATGTTCCAGCGGCGCGCCCAATCGCAGCGCATAGCCCGCATTGCCGGGCAGGCGACGATGATAGAACGGAATCACCAGGGCGCCGGACAGGCGCGCCAGGTGATGGGTGGCCGTGATGGTGGCCGCCGGCACGCCGAAGAACGGCACGAACACGCTGTCCTTGCTGCGCATGTCCTGGTCGGGCGCGTACCACAGCGTGCCGCCGCCGCGCAGGTGCTTGACCGTGCCGCGGATGTCGTCCTTGTCGAACATCGCCTCGGCATAATCCAGCCGCGCGCGCAGCACCACCCACTCGAACACGGCCGAATCCATCCGGCGGTACATGCCCGAGATGCGGATGCGCTGGGAGACCAGCCGCGCGCACAGTTCCAGATGGGAAAAATGCCCGCCGACCAGCAGCACGCCCTTGCCTTGCGCGCGTGCCGCCTCCAGGTGTTCCAGTCCCTCGATGGTCACCGGCACGCGGGCGATCGCGCGCTCACTGCCCATCCAGCCCAGCGCAAACTCCACCATCATCAGGCCGATGTCGCGCAGGTGCGCATTCACCAACTCGGCCTGTTCGGTTTTGGACAGCTCGGGAAAGCACAGCGCGATATTGGCTTCGGCAATTTTCCGTCGCGGCGACGGCACCCGTTGGACCAGTACGCCGAGCAGGCGTCCAAGGCCCATCAGCCATGGGCGGGGCAGGTGGGCGATCAACCAGATCACACCGGCGCCGAGCCAGGCTGGCCATTGCAGCGGTGCGAGCAGGGTGCGGGAAAACGGGGGGCGGGGCATGCCTGGCATCGGTCGCATTGTAGGGGATCGGGGCAGCCCGAACCAAAACAAGCGGCCATGCGCATCGCCATACCCCCGACAGACGGGCCGCGCCATCGAACCGATATACTGGCGCCCCACACGTCAAGGCCCACCGTTGCGCTATCTCTACACCCTCGCCCTGTATCTGGCGACGCCGATCATCGTGCTGCGCCTGCTGGCGCGTGGCGTGCGCTACCGCGATTACCACCGGCGTTGGCGCGAACGCTTCGGGTTCTTCGATGCGCCCGGCGTCAAGGGCAGCCTGTGGGTGCATGCGGTTTCGGTGGGTGAAGTGAATGCTGCCGAGCCGCTGATCAAGGCGTTGCGCGAGTACTACCCGAATGCCCCGCTGGTGGTCACCACGGTGACGCCTACCGGTTCGGAACGCGTGCGGCAGTTGTTCGGCGACAGCGTGTATCACGTGTATCTGCCTTATGACCTGCCGTTCGCGGTGACGCGTTTTCTGCGGCGTGTGCGTCCGCTGCTGGCGGTCATCGTGGAAACCGAGATCTGGCCGAACCTCTATTTCGCCTGTCGCAAGCGCGGCATCCCCTTGATGATCGTCAACGCACGCCTGTCGGAGCGCTCCTTGCGCGGCTACAAGCTGTTGAGCGGCCTGGTAGCCAGCGCGCTGGGTTGCGTGCGGCAAATCGCAGCGCAGTCGCGCACCGATGCGGCCCGCTATCGGCTGCTGGGTGCCGATCCCGGGAGGATCATGGTGACCGGCAATCTCAAGTTCGACATGCCGGTGCCCTACGACGCGGAGCTCAATGGCGAAGAGCTACGGCAACAGTGGGGGCCATTGCGGCCGGCATGGATCGCCGCCAGCACGCACGAGGGCGAGGAACTGCCCGTGCTCGAAGCGCATCTGGAAGTGCTCACGCGCTGGCCCGACGCGTTGCTGCTGATTGCGCCGCGCCATCCCGAGCGCTTCAAGCTAGTGGAAAACTCGGCGCGCAGCCTCGGCTTCAGCGTGGGGACGCGTAGCGCCGATCGCGTGCCGGGTGCGTCGCACCAGGTATTCGTGATCGACGCCATGGGCGAGCTGATGCCGTTCTATGCGGCGTCTGACCTGGCCTTTGTCGGCGGCAGCCTGGTACCGATCGGTGGCCACAACGTGCTGGAGCCCGCGGCATTGTCCACGCCCGTGCTGGTGGGGCCGCATACGTTCAATTTCGAGGAAATCACGCTCACGCTCATCCAGGAGGGTGGTGCGGCGAGGGTCAACGGTGCCGAGGAGCTTGGCAGCATGGTGCTGCAGCTGCTGCGCGACCGCCCTCGCCGGGAACACATGGGCATGGTGGCGCGCATCGTGTTCGACAGCGAGCGCGGCGCGGTGAAGCGCGTAATGGGCATGATCGACAACCTGCTGCAGGAATAGACGTCCAGTTACTCCCGTGCAGATACGACAAGGCCGGGACGTGCCCGGCCTTGTCTCATGCATGGATGGATGCGCCTTGCTGCGTTACTGCAGCATGGCGTTGACCATCTCCACGTCCTTCAGATCGATCGAGCCGGCCGACTCCTTCAGCTGCAACTCATCGAGCACCAGCGCATGGCGCGACTGCGAGTAGCTGCTTTCGGCCTGGGTCAGGGTCTGAATCGCGTTGAGCACGTTGAGCATGGTCTGCGTGCCCACGTCGAAGCCGGCACGAGTGGCTTCCAACGCCTTCTGGCCCGAATCCACCGATGCCTTGTTCGCCTGTACCTGGCTGATGCCGGCGAGCACCGAGCGGTAGTAGTTGAGCGTGTCGCGAACCACCTGGCGGCGCGTGGACTCCAGCGAATCCTGGGCCTCGTCCCGCTGGTAGATCGACTGACGTACACGCGACTGCGTTGCGCCGCCCGAGAAGATCGGGATGTTCACCGACAGACCCACCGTGGTGCCATAGTCGCCATTGCCCGGCACGTTGTAGTTGCCATGCTGCAGCCAGGTACTGTCCTTGCCACGTGACACCGATGCGTTCAGCGTCGGCAGATGGCCGGCGCGGGCCGCGTTGATGTTGTGCTCGGCCGACTCCACCGTGTACTGGCCGGCCTGGATGGTGGCGTTTGACTTCAGCGCCGCCTGCACCCACTGGTCCGGATCGGCCGGGTTGGGCGGCGTGAGCGGAAGATCCTCACGCAGCTTTTTCAGTTCGCCGACAGGCTTGCCGGTGATCTGCGTCAGCGCCTCGCGGGCATCGTTGAGGGTGTTCTGGGCGGCGATCGTCTGGGCTTTGGCCAGTTCGTAGTACGACTTGGCCTGGTAGACGTCGGTGATCGCCGAGAGACCGACCTTGAAGCGCTGATCCGCCTGGTCGTAGGCCTCCTTGTAGGCATCCTCGTTGGCCTTGGCGAAGACCAGCGCGTCCTGGCTGGTGAGCACGCCGAAGTAGGCCGTGGTCACACGCACGTACAGATCCTGCACCGCCGCCTCGTACGTGGCGTCCTGCGACTCTGCCTGCGAACGGGCAGCCGACAGGTTGGCCCACTGGCTCAGGTCCACCACCGTTTGGGTCAGGGTGGCCGAGAGCGAGCGCGTACGCGAATGGCCGGTGTTCACCAGCGAGTTGTCGTTGTAGCTGCTGCCACCGGATTGCTGCTGAGTCAGGCCAAAGCTGCCATTGAGCTGGGGCAGCATCACGGCACGCGCCTGGGTTACGCCTTCACCGGTGGCGAGGCGCGTGGCCTCGGCCTGGGACAGCACCGGATCGTTGGCGCGTGCTTCTCGGTATGCATCCAGCAAGTCCTCGCTGTGGCCGGCCAGCGGAAACGCCGACAGGGCCAGGGCAAGGGTCAGAAGCTTCAAGCGCATGGGTTGCCTCATGATTGGGAATGGAGATCAAAAAACAAAGCGGCGCGGCGGTTCGGCGTGCTTCAGATACGGCAGGTCGGTTTCGAACAAGGCTTCCTCGCGATAGCGGCCATTGCCCTCATGGGTGAGCAACAGCACCTGCTGCACCGGCGATTCGCCACGCACCACCAGCAGGCGTCCGCCGGGCTTGAGCCAAGCGAGGAAACGCTGCGGAATCTGATACACCGCACCGGTCACCACCAACGCGTCGAACAGGCCGGTCGGCTGCCACGAGGCCACCGCCTCGCCCACTTCGAGCTTCACGTTGGCGATGCCGGCCTGAGCCAGGCGATCGCCCGCCGCGGCGATGAAATCGGCATGAATGTCCACGCTGGTGACGCCGGCCGACAACTTGGCCAGGCACGCGGTGAGGAAGCCCGAGCCGGTGCCGATTTCCAGCACCTGATCGGTGGGGGCCAATTCCAGTGCCTGCAGCACACGACCCTCGACCACCGGCTTCATCATCACCTCGCCATGACCCAGCGGCAGGCAGAGGTCGGCGAAGGCCAGCTGACGATGCTCGGCGGCCACGAAGTCCTCGCGGCGCACGGTGCCCAGCACGTCAAGTACGCGTGCATCCAGCACTTCCCAGGGGCGCACCTGGTTTTCGACCATGTTCTGTCGCGCCTGTTCGAAGTTCATCGCCATCTTGCTTACGTCCTGTTCGGATCGAAAAAAAGGCTAAAAAGCATAAGCGCTTAGCCAAGTTCCGACAATGTGCAAAGCCTGCGGCCTAGCCCAGGCGACACGAAGTGCCGGAAGTCATCGCGCTTGGTTGACGGAAGTCATGCGTAGCGCGGTGTCCGCGGACACTATGCACTGCGACGACGAAACTGTGTGACCACGCCAGGCAGGTTACCGGGCAAGCGCGTGAGCGCATCTTGCATGGCCTGATGCAAGGATGCGTCAAGACGCTGGATGCGCCCCTCGGGAGCGCCGCCGCCCTGGCTGCGGGCGGCCACCGAAAGCCAGGCCAGCCAGCGCGCCAGGCGGCTGCGCTCGGTCGCATCCAGGCCAGCCAGGGCGGCGCGCGCGGCAAAGGCCGCCTGGCGAGCGCCTACATGGCTGCGCTCGAGCCAGGCCGCCAGCGCACGCTGCGCAAGACGGTATGCCGGACTGAGGTTGAGTTCTGCGATAGTGGTGGACATGGGGTAAGCCGTGTATCGTGGCCATGGAAAATAACTAAACTGTCGCGTATACTAAACTGGTGTTATCCATTTGTGAAGCCATTCGTGAAGGTGCTGCCATGAGTACGATCCCGCTGACCAAGCCTCAGGGACCTGGCCGTCCCAAGGATATGGAGAAGCGCGCGGCGATCCTCGAAGCTGCCAAGGCATTGTTTGTCCGCAATGCATTCGCGGGCACCAGCATGGATGCCGTCGCGGCGGAGGCCGGCGTTTCCAAGCTCACCGTCTACAGTCATTTTGGCGACAAGGACAATCTGTTTCGTGAGGTCATCCGTGCGCAGATCCAGGATCTGATGCCGGAAGACACCTACCAGTCCGATCCGGAAGAGACCATCCGCGACACGCTGGAGCGCATTGCCCTGCACCATGTGCGGCTGGACTGCGACGTGCAGAACGTGGGCACCTTCCGCGCCATCCTCAGCGATTGCCGTCAGGGCAACCCGCGCTACGGCAAGCTGCTATGGGAAGAAGGCCCGGATCGCACGCACGGCCTGATGAAACGGCTGCTGCAACAGGCGGTTGACGCTGGTCAGCTGGACATTCCCAACGTGGCGCGCGCTGCCGGGCAGTTCATTTCGCTCATCAAGGGCGAAATGCTGATGCGCCGCATGTTCGGTTGCGAGGAGTGCGCGCAGTCCTACGCCGCCGAGCTGGAGCAGACCGCTCGCGATGGCGTCGACATGTTCCTGCGGGCGTATTCACCCCGCTGAAAATCCACGTTTCCGCCTGCAAAAGGCCGGTTCCGGTGGGCCGCACTCGCGGCCCCCATCGGTTCGTGGTCAAATACCCCCTGCAAGCGGGGGTGCCGGCGGCAGTCGGCTGAGAGAGTCCCTTCGAACCTGATGCGGCTAGTACCGCTGTAGGGAGCTTCGCCGCACCGCTGTAAGGGTTGTGCGTCCGGCGCCGTCGCTTCGTTCCCCTGCCTCTCGAAGGACGAATGCTGATGAATGCCCTCCCCACCGATCTCGCGCGCGCCGCGCAGGAACTCTCCGAAGCCGTGACGCGCCCGATCCCGGGTTCGCGCAAGATTCACGTGCAGGGCAGTCGCCCGGATCTGCAAGTGCCGTTGCGCGAGATCTGCCAGGCGCAGACGCCGACCCTGTTCGGCGGCGAGGAGAACCCGCCGATCACTGTGTACGACACCTCCGGCCCGTATACCGACCCGGACTACCGGGTGGACCTGGCCGCCGGCCTGCCGCCGTTGCGGGCCGCCTGGATCGCCGAGCGCGGCGACACCGAACAACTTGCGGGCCTGAGCTCCGCCTTCGGCCGCCAGCGTGCCGCCGACGCCAAGCTCGATGCGTTCCGCTTCACTGCTACCCGCGCCCCGCGTCGGGCCAAGGCCGGCGCCAACGTCACCCAGATGCACTACGCGCGCCAGGGCATCGTGACGCCGGAAATGGAATACATCGCCATCCGCGAGAACCAGCGCATCGAGTCGCTGCGTGACAGCGCGCTGCTCAACCAGCATCCGGGCCAATCGTTCGGCGCCGCGCTGCCAAAGTTGATCACCCCGGAATTCGTGCGCGAGGAAGTGGCGCGTGGCCGCGCCATCATCCCGGCCAACATCAACCACCCGGAAGCGGAGCCGATGATCATCGGCCGCAACTTCCTCACCAAGATCAACGCGAACATCGGCAACTCCGCGGTGTCCTCGGGTATCGCCGAGGAAGTGGAGAAGCTGGTGTGGTCGATCCGCTGGGGCGGCGACACGGTGATGGACCTGTCCACCGGCAAGCACATCCACGAGACGCGCGAGTGGATCATCCGCAACTCGCCGGTGCCGATCGGCACGGTGCCGATCTACCAAGCATTGGAGAAGGTGGGCGGCGTGGCCGAGGACCTCACCTGGGAGATCTTCCGCGACACGCTGATCGAGCAGGCCGAGCAGGGCGTGGACTACTTCACCATCCATGCGGGCGTGCTGCTGCGCTTCGTGCCGCTCACCGCCAAGCGCGTCACCGGCATCGTCTCGCGCGGCGGCTCGATCATGGCCAAGTGGTGCCTGGCGCATCACAAGGAAAACTTCCTCTACACGCATTTCGAAGACATCTGCGAGATCATGAAGGCGTACGACGTGTCCTTCAGCCTTGGCGATGGCCTGCGCCCGGGTTCGATTGCCGATGCCAACGACGCCGCGCAGTTCGGTGAGCTGGATACGCTGGGCGAGCTGACCCAGATCGCGTGGAAGCACGACGTGCAGGTGATGATCGAAGGCCCAGGCCACGTGCCCATGCACCTGATCAAGGAGAACATGGAGCGCCAGCTGGAGAAGTGCCACGAGGCGCCGTTCTACACGCTGGGCCCACTGACCACCGACATCGCGCCGGGCTACGACCACATCACCTCCGCCATCGGCGCGGCGATGATCGGCTGGTTCGGCACCGCCATGCTCTGCTATGTGACGCCGAAGGAACACCTGGGCCTGCCCAACAAGCAGGACGTGCGCGACGGCATCATCGCGTACAAGATCGCCGCGCACGCGGCCGATCTGGCCAAGGGCCATCCGGGTGCGCAGGTGCGTGACAACGCGCTGAGCAAGGCGCGCTTCGAATTCCGCTGGGACGACCAGTTCAACCTGGGCCTGGACCCGGAAAAGGCCAAGGAATTCCACGACGAGACGTTGCCGAAGGATGCACACAAGAGTGCACACTTCTGCTCCATGTGCGGTCCGAAGTTCTGCTCCATGAAGATCACCCAGGACGTGCGCGACTATGCCGCCGAGCACGGCACCGGCGAGATCGAGGCCTTGGAAGAGGGCATGGCGGAGAAGGCCGCCGAGTTCCGCGAGCAGGGCGCCGAGGTTTATCACAAGGCGTAAGCGCCGGTGGTTGCGCATAGGGTGGACGCGGGCGTTTCGCGTTCACCTGTATTTCACGTGATTCGCACTGGCGGCCATCTTGTCAGCGCGCAGGCGACTTGCGGCGTTAGCAGGTAAACGTATCGCCATCAGGAGAGGCATCATGCCGATGTCGAACCATGCCGCCCGCCAGGGCCATGTGATCCTGCGGACCGTGCTTATCGCACTGTCCATTGTCGTATTGGCCGTATGCGTGCTGATGTGGTGGGTCACCGCATTCGGCACGGCCCAGCCCATGGCCAGCGCAGAGAGTCCGGCTCTATCGGCAAGCCACGCGTCGTCTGAGTAAACGCGGGCACAAAAAAAGCGCGTCGCCAGGGGCGACGCGCTTTGACTGCAATCAGAGCGCGATCAGGCCTTCTTGTCGGAGGTATAGCGCTCGATGCCGGCCAGAATCTCAGCCTTCGCCTCTTCAGCGCCGACCCAGCCTTCGACCTTGACCCACTTGCCCTTCTCCAGGTCCTTGTAGTGCTCGAAGAAGTGGCCGATGCGCTCCAGCCAATGGCCGGAAACCGCCTGGATGTCCTTGATATGGGCGTAGCCGGCGAAGATCTTCTCCACCGGAACCACGACCAGCTTCTCGTCGCTGCCGGCCTCGTCGGTCATCTTCAGCATGCCCACCGGATGGCAGCGGATCACTGCGCCCGGCACCAGCGGCAGCGGCAGGATCACCAGCGCGTCCAGCGGATCGCCGTCGCCGCCCAGCGTGCCCGGCACATAGCCGTAGTTGCACGGATAGCGCATCGGGGTGGACAGGATGCGGTCGACGAAGATCGCGCCGCTTTCCTTCTCCACCTCGTACTTGACGGGCTCGGCATCCTTGGGGATTTCGATGATGACGTTGATTTCGTCCGGAACCTTGCGGCCGGCGGAGACGAGGTGCAGACCCATGGGCGTGTCCTTGAGGCGTTGAGCTAGAGAAAAGACCTGAAAGGATACGGCAAAAGGTGGTGCATCGCAGCAGCTTCGGGGCTGGCGCGAGGGGAGAGTTCAGCCAATCGGCCGTCGCTGGGCGAGATCTATGGGTGGTAGGGACGTTCGCGCAACCACTTGGTGGCAATCCATTTTTCCCCGCGAAGCACGGGCAGGCCGGCGTGCAGGGAGGCCGTGTCGCCTGTGTCATAGGCGAAATAGACGGCCGAACCACGCAGCGCGGTGACGGTGAGGCCGAGGGCGGGGAAGCCGGTGCCCCCGCCTTCTTCCGGGGTGTTGAGGTACATCACCACCGAGGCGATGCGCTGCCCGCCCCGCGCGGTGACTGCGGAAAAGCCGGGCTGGCTGGGATCGAACCAGTCATAGTGCGGCTCGTACTCCTGGCCGGGCAGGTAGTGCAGGATCTGCAGCCCCTCGCCATGGTCCACCGGGATATCCAGCAGGCCGGCGATGCGCTGTTCGATCGTCTGCACCAGCGGTGTTTCACCGATGCGGAAGAACATGCCCTGGCTGGTGCGCCGTTCGTCGGTCTGGTGGCGGCCCTCCACGTCGACCGTGAGCGAGCGCTGCAGCCGTGGCCGGGACTGGGCGATGAGCGCATCGCACTCCTCGGCGGTCAGCAGGCCTTGCAGCGCGCGGATGGCTGGGGTCTCCACGCTGAGCGTGACTTGCACGGCATGGCCGTCGATCACTTGCTGGGGGGCGACAGGGTGCCGAGTGCGCTTGCCGGCGCCCGGCTGGCCGATGCTGGCCAGCGGCAGATTCAGCACGCGCGAGACGATGCGCCGGCTTTGTTCGCCGTTATAACCGGCGTCCTTCATCAGGCACAGGATGTCCTGCGGGCCATGGCCGGCATGGGCGGTGGCGAGTATCCACTGGCGCAGTTCGGGGCGGATGTTGATGTTATTCATCGCCGGAAAGGATAAGGCAAACCCCGCCGCAGGGCGCCGTGATCGACAACTCAATCGCGGTGGCGAATATGCTCGATCAGGCTGTCGGTGAGTCCGCTTGCATCGACCCACAATAGCGTGGCGGCGGTGGACGGCACCTGGATCATGCCAGGGATTCCCTTGGCGCCCGGCTGGGTGTGCAGGCGTTCCCATCCAGGCGGCCATGCGGTGCAGGAGGCTGCGGCGGCACAGCTCGTGCGCGGCGAGCGCTGTCGCCAGTGGAAGAATGCGCTACCCGTGAGTGCCGCCGTCAGCGCACCCACGGCGACCCACAGCCAGGTGCTGCCATGAGCAGGCCCGTTCTCGCCCGGAATAGTTGTTCGCCCGGCCGGCGGTGCGGCAGGGCGTGGGGAACCCTGCGCAGGGACAGGCGGCGCTAAGGTTGAAGCGGGACCCGGTGCGATGGGTGGTGCGCCGGTGTCGGCAGGCAGGGCTGGTGCAGTGACCTGGCTCGTATCGACCGCGGCTTTTCCAGGGGTGGTATCGCCATGGGGCTCCACAGGTGCCGATGCGGGCTCGCTGTCAGCAGGGGCATCGAGAAGACCGTTCAATTGAGCGCTCAGCGCGTTCAACACATGGCTTCGTTCGTCCAGCTGCGCCCTGGCGGCATTGGTAACGTCGGCCGCATGACGGCTCTGGCGATCCAGAGTGGCTAGCTGCTCATGCTGGCGCGCCACCAGCGGGGCCTGTGCGGTCAGTGCTTGCTGCTGCTGCGCTACCAGCGCGGAGACACGACGGGTTTCCTCGTCCAGCCGGGCATTGGCAGCGGCCAGCGCGCCGATAGTGAGGCGGGGCGAAGATTGGGCCGGCCTGGCGGGGGCGGGCGGCGCGGTCGTAGTCGTCGCATTGGTCTTCGTCCCCGGGCTGGAGGCTTTCGCACGGAGTTTCAGCGGGAAGCTTCGCGAGGCTTTGCCATAGGGGCCCTCGATCATCAGCCACACCGTCACGCGGGAGGCGTCCACTGGGGTGCTGCTGGTGAGGCGAATGAAGTGCTGGCCGCTTTGGTAGCGGCGCACTTCATGCGTCAGGGCGAGCGTGCGATCGGCCCCGCTGGGGTCGGCCAGGGTGCCGCTGGCGATAGCCGTGAGCTGCCCGGATTCGTCCTGGCCTTCGATGACCAGCGGGACGTCCACCACGAGGGGCTGACCGAGATAAGAACGCACTCTTGCCTGGCCGAGATCGGCGGCGGACAGCGAACCGCATAGCAGGGCCGATACGGCGGCGACCGTGCGGATCGCGGAGACTTTGTTCATCATTCCTGCCCTTGGCAATCGAGGTGGCCCCAGTGGTTGAGCCGCCTCGCACCACGCCTTGGTGGGCTGGATGATGTCGCTTGGCCGTGGCTCCCGGGAGAGAGGCATCGCTGCACTCCCGCCCGGGAATTTTACTGGCCGTGACTTACTTAACGTGCTCCCAGATGTAGGTGTAAGCGAGCGCGTTCATGTAGGCCGACTGCTTGTTGTCCGCCGCCGCGCCATGGCCGCCTTCGATGTTCTCGTAGAAGCTGGCGTCGTAGCCCAGTTGCTGGAGCTTCGCGGCCATCTTGCGCGCATGCACCGGACCGACGCGATCATCACGGGTGGAGGTGGTGAACAGCACCGGCGGATACTTCTGGCCCGCCTTGGCGTTGGTGTACGGCGAAAAGGTCTTGATCCACGCCCACTCGGCGGGCTTGTCAGGGTCGCCGTATTCCGCGATCCACGACGCACCGGCCGACAGGTGGGTGTAGCGCTGCATGTCGAGCAGGGCCACCTGGCTGACGATGGCGCCGTAGAGCTGCGGGTACAGCGTGAGCATATTGCCCATCAGCAGGCCGCCATTGCTGCCGCCCATGGCGCCCAGATGCGCGGGCGAAGTGATCTTGCGCGCGAACAGGTCCTGCGAAACTGCGGCAAAATCCTCGTAGGCACGCAGGCGATTCGCCTTCAGTGCGGCCTTGTGCCAGCGCGGCCCGTATTCGCCACCGCCGCGGATGTTGGCGATCACGTAGACGCCGCCCTTTTCCAGCCAGGCGCGGCCCACGCTGCCGCTGTAGCTGGGTTGCAGCGAAATCTCGAAGCCGCCGTAGCCGTATTGCAGGGTCGGGTTGGTGCCGTCCGCCTTGAGGTCTTTCGGCGCGATTTCGAAATACGGCACGGGGGTGCCGTCCTTGGAGGTGGCGAAGTGCTGGCTCACCACGTACTTCGACGCATCGAAGAAGCTCGGGCTGTGCTTGATCGCCTGCGCCTCGCCCTGGCCCAGGGTGCCGTAGTACAGCGTGGTCGGCTGCAGGAAGCCGGTGACGGTGAGGAAGTAGTCGTCGCTGGTGTCCGCATCGATGCCGGCGGCAGCGATGGTGGAGAGCTTCGGCGCACCGCCCAGGCCGCTGCGCTTCCATTCGCCCGGCCCCGGCGTGAGCACCTCGAGCCTGTTCACCACGTTGTCCATGACGTTGAGGATCAGCTGGTGGCGCGTCCACGAATAGCCGTCCAGCGCAGTGCTGTCGGTGGGCTCGAACAGCACGGTGAGCTCGCGCTTGCCGGCCATGTAGCCGTCGAAGTTGGCGGCCAGCAGCGAGCCGGACTTGTAGGTCTTGCCGCCCACCGACCAGTCGCTGCGTGGCTCGATCAGCAGCCACTCGCGATGCACGTCGGTGTTGGCGTCGTCGGGCACGTCGATGCGGGTGAGCTTGCCGTCCTTGCCGCGCACGAAGGTTTCGCTGTCGTAGAAGGCGATCTGGCGCGTCACGAAGTCACGCTCGAAACCCGGCGTGTTGTCACGCATGGCCGACACGCTCATGTCGTCGTTCTTCGCTTCGTACACCGTGATGGCGCTCGACAGCGGCGTGCCGCGCTGCCATGCCTTGACGATGCGCGGATAGCTCGACGTGGTCATCGAGCCCGGGCCGAAATCGGTGGCGACGTAGAGATGGTCCTTGTCCATCCACGTGACATTGCTCTTGGCCTCGGGCAGTTCGAAGCCGTTCTTCACGAATTGCTTGCCGGGCAGGTCGAACTCGCGCACCACGCTGGCGTCGGCGCCGCCGCGCGACAGCGCGATCAGGCAGCGCTGGTAGTCGGGCTTGAGGCAGTCCGCGCCGTGCCACACCCAGTTCTCGTTCTCTGCCTTGGCCAACGCATCGAGGTCGATCACGGTTTCCCAGGCGGGCTGGTCCTTGCGGTACTCGTCCAGCGTGGTGCGGCGCCATAGGCCCTTGGGGTGGTCCTTGTCGCGCCAGAAATTGTAGAAGTGGTCGCCGATCTTGCTGACCATGGGGATGCGCGCGTTGGAGTCGAGCACTTCGAGGATGCGTGCATCGAGCTGCTTGAACCCGGCGCTGTCGGCGTACTTCGTCACCGTCTGCGCGTTCTGCTGCTTCACCCAGTCCAGCTGCTGCGTGCCGTCGATGTTTTCCAGCCAGAGATTGGGATCGCTGCTGGTCGGTGCGGTGGGGTCGGTGGCGTGCGTCATGCCGCTTAGTGTGAGGCCCAGCGCCAGTGGCAGCCAGAGCGACTTCCTGATTGTCATGGGATGTCCTTGAGAAGTGATGGGTGACTCTTGAGTGTGGCGGCGCGGCGCACGGTGCGCGCGTGACTAAAGTCAGGGCTGCGCAGTCCCTCTCCCCGGAGGGGAGAGGGCGCACGCGTGCCGGACGCCGTTCGGTTACAACAGAGGAATCAGCAGCAGGGCCACGATGTTGATGATCTTGATCAGCGGATTCACCGCCGGGCCTGCCGTGTCCTTGTACGGATCGCCCACGGTGTCGCCGGTCACCGCGGCCTTGTGCGCGTCCGAGCCCTTGCCGCCGAAGTGGTCGTCCTCGATGTACTTCTTGGCGTTGTCCCACGCGCCGCCGCCGGTGGTCATGGAGATGGCCACGAACAGGCCGGTGACGATGGTGCCGATCAGCACGCCGCCCAGCGCCTGCGCGCCGGCTTCCGCGCCGCCCAGCCACTTGAAGCCGAAGACCACCAGCACCGGCACCAGCACGGGCAGCAGCGAAGGCACCAGCATTTCCTTGATCGCCGACTTGGTCAACATGTCCACCGCGCGCGAGTAATCGGGCTTGGCGGTGCCCTGCATGATGCCGGGGATCTCGCGGAACTGGCGGCGCACTTCCTCCACCACCGCGCCGGCCGCGCGGCCTACCGCTTCCATCGCCATCGCGCCGAACAGATACGGGATCAGGCCGCCGATCAGCAGGCCGATGATCACGTACGGGTTGGACAGGTCGAAGCGGAAATCGCTGATGGCCAGATGCTGGGTGAGGTTGTGCGTGTAGTCGGCGAACAGCACCAGCGCGGCGAGGCCCGCCGAACCGATCGCATAACCCTTGGTCACGGCCTTGGTGGTGTTGCCCACCGCATCGAGCGGATCGGTCACGCCACGCACTTCCGGCGGCAGTTCCGCCATTTCGGCGATGCCGCCGGCGTTGTCGGTGATCGGGCCATAGGCATCCAGCGCCACGATCACGCCGGTCATGCTGAGCATGGCAGTGGCGGCGATGGCGATGCCGTACAGCCCGGCCAACTGGTAGGCGCCCCAGATGGCGGCACACACCGCGAGCACCGGCAGCGCGGTGGATTTCATCGACACGCCGAGGCCGGCGATGATGTTGGTGGCGTGCCCCGTGGTCGATGCCTTGGCCACGTGTTGCACCGGCGCATATTCGGTGGCGGTGTAGTACTCGGTGATCACCACCATCGCGCCGGTGAGCACCAGGCCGATCAGCGCGCAGCCGTAGAGATGGCCCACGCCATAGGCCGAATCGCCCATCAGCTGGCTGGTGATCGGCCAGAAAGCGATCGCAGCCAGCACGGCCGATACGGCCACGCCCGCGTAGAGCGCATTCATGATCTTCGGCCCGCGCGCCTTCACGAAGAAGGTGCCGATCACCGAGGCGACGATCGAGGCGCCGCCCAGCACCAGCGGGAACAGCACGCCATTGCTGCCGGTCTGTTCGGCCAACACGCCGCCGAGCAGCATGGTGGCGATCAACGTCACGGCATAGGTCTCGAACAGGTCGGCCGCCATGCCGGCGCAATCGCCCACGTTGTCGCCCACGTTGTCGGCGATCACCGCCGGGTTGCGCGGATCATCCTCGGGGATGCCCGCTTCCACCTTGCCCACCAGGTCGGCGCCCACGTCGGCGCCCTTGGTGAAGATGCCGCCGCCCAGGCGGGCGAAGATCGAGATCAGCGACGAACCGAAGGCCAGGCCCACCAGTGCGTGCAAGGCATGCATGGTCTCGTAGCCCATATGGCTGAGCACCACGTAGTAGCCGGTGACGCCAAGCAGGGCCAGCCCCACCACCAGCATGCCGGTGATGGCGCCGCCGCGGAACGCGACATTCAAGGCGGCGGCCAGGCCCTGGCGTGCCGCTTCGGCGGTGCGCACATTGGCGCGTACCGAGACATTCATGCCGATATAGCCGGTGGCGCCGGACAGCAGGGCGCCGATCGCGAAGCCGATCGCGGTCGCCCAGTCCAGCGCAAAGCCGATGATGAGGAACAGCACGACACCCACGCCGCCGATGGTGGTGTATTGGCGATTGAGATACGCCTTCGCACCTTCCTGGATCGCCGCGGCGATCTCCTGCATGCGTGCGTTGCCCGGTGACTTCGCCAAGATCCAGCGCACCGAGAGCGCGCCATACAGAACCGCCAAGACCGCACATGCCAGCACGATCCACAAGCCATACTGCTGCAGCATCGGAGCCTCCCCATGAGTGGTAACCACATCGTCGGGACCCGCCACCGGCACCCCGACACGGCGGCCGCCCTTGCGGGCGGTCATGGGCGAGTATAGGCAGAGGTTCACGACAGTCGTGTTGTGCGACGCAATACCCGCACTGGGTAGCCCTTTCGCCAGGCTCCGATGCCGATGTGCGTCTACATGGCTAGGGGCGAAATCCCGAGCAACAGCCGGGTCGCCAAGCATGGATGCAACGCGACCCAGGCCTACGCGGACTCATACCGCGGCCCGGATCGCTTCCAGCCGCGAAGCTCAGCCCGCCAAGGGGGCGAGTTTGCGCGCGACCGCGGCATTCTTCAGCGCCACGTAGCGCGGCAGCCCGTCTTTGCCATACGGCAGCGGCGCCTCGCCCTGGATCAGCGGCGCCAGGTAACGCCGTGCCGCGGCGGTGATGCCGAAACCGTCGCGGGTGAGAAAGCCGGCCGGCATCTTCTTCTCCCGGTTGGCGATCTTGGCCAACGGGGCGGGCTCGATCTTCCAGCGGTAGGGTGCGTCGCTGTGACGCACGATCACCGGCATCACCGCATTCATGCCGGCCAGCGCGTACTCGACCGCCGCCTTGCCCACGGCATAGGCCTGGTCGGCATCGGTTTTCGAGGCGAGGTGACGCGCGGAGCGCTGCAGGTAGTCGGGCAGGGCCCAGTGGTATTTGTAGCCGAGTTTCTCCTTCACCAGCGATGCCAGTACCGGCGCGACACCGCCCAACTGGCTATGGCCGAACGCATCGCGCGTGCCTGCCTCGGCGAGGAACTGGCCTTCCGCATTGCGGATGCCTTCGGACGCCACCACGGTGCACCAGCCCACGCGCTCCACCGTCGCCTTAACCTTGGCCAGGAACGCCGCCTCGTCGAATACCCGCTCGGGGAACAGGATCAGGTGCGGCGGCGCATCGGCACCCTCGCCGGCCAGCCCGGCGGCGGCGGCGATCCAGCCGGCGTGGCGGCCCATCACTTCGAGGATGAATACCTTGGTCGAGGTATCGGCCATGGAGGCGACGTCGAGGCTCGCCTCCAGCGTGGAGACGGCGGTGTACTTGGCTACCGAGCCGAAGCCCGGGCAGCAATCGGTGACGGCCAGGTCGTTGTCCACTGTCTTGGGCACGCCGATGCAACGGATGTCGTAGCCCATGGCCTTGCCCAACTGCGAGATCTTCAGCGCCGTGTCGGCCGAATCGTTGCCGCCGTTGTAGAGGAACCAGCGGATGTCGTGGGCGCGGAACACCTCGATCAGCCGCTCGTACTCGGCGCGGCTGGCCTCCAGCGACTTGAGCTTGTAGCGGCACGAACCAAACGCGCCGCCGGGCGTGTGGCGCAAGGCGGCGATGGCGGATTTCGATTCCTTCGAGGTATCGATCAACTCCTCGCGCAGCGCCCCGAGAATGCCGTTGCGGGCCGCATAGACCTGCACGCCTTGCGCGCGCGCCGCCTCGATCACGCCGGCCGCGGTGGCGTTGATCACGGCGGTCACGCCGCCGGATTGGGCATACAACAGGCGGCCTGCGGGGCGGGTTTTCGGCTTCATGGGTATCAATCCGGTAGGGCGAGGTTGCCGTGATCATCAAACACGAAGTAGGGATTGAAAGCGAATTCCCACAGATGGCCATCCGGGTCGGCGATATAGCTGGAGTAGCCGCCCCAGAACGCTTCTTGCGGCGGCTTGACGGCACGCGCGCCGGCGGCCAGTGCCTCGGCGAACCACGCATCCACTTCGGCCTTGGAACGCGCATTGCGCGCCAGGGTGACGCCGGAGAAACCGTTGGGTAGGTCCTCGGCGAGTGCGTCCTCGGCCAGGGCGGTGCGGCCGTAGAGGGCCAGTACCCCTGAGCCGCCTTTCAAGAAGACGATGTTCTCGTTGCTGGTGGAGGATGCCTTCCAGCCAAGTGCCTCGTAGAAGCGCCGTGCGCGTGAAAGGTCGTTGACGCCGAGTGTGACGATATGGATTTGCGGAGCCTTCATGGCCATTTCCCTACCTATGGGTGAGCATTTCGTAGCGTAATCCCGGCCTGCACCGTGTTTCCCGTGACAATCGGGTGTCATCAGTAACTCGTTGTGAAACAGGTATTTGGTTCCCTGCGACGGTTCGCGTCGTTTGACGGCACCCCCCGCAGAAGCTAATTTGAACGCCAATTTTCTTGCATCCGGCGGGAACCGCAGCCTGCGGTGACTCGTGGATACCTTGGAGCATTATGCGACTCGTCCTACTCGGTCCGCCCGGCTCGGGCAAAGGCACCCAGGCCGCCCGGCTGAAGGTTGAACTCGGTGTGCCGCACATCTCGACCGGCGACATGCTGCGCGCGGCGGTGGCGGCGGGCACCCCGCAAGGCCTCAAGGCCAAGGAAGTGATGAACGCCGGCAAGCTGGTGTCCGACGACATCCTGCTGGGCATGCTGGAAGAGCGCCTCGCGCAGGACGATGTCAAGAACGGTTTTATCCTCGACGGTTATCCGCGCAACCTGGCGCAGGCCGATGCGCTCGATCACCTGCTGGCCAAGATCGGCCAGCCGCTGGACGCGGTGGTGAAGCTCGAGGTGCCCAACGAAGTGATCATTGCCCGCTGCGAAATCCGCTTCAAGGCCGAACATCGCCACGACGACGATCCGGAAGTGGTGCGCGATCGCCTGAAGGTCTATGCCGAGCAGACCGCGCCGGTCGCCGATTTCTTCGCCCGCCGCGGCAAGCTGCAGGTGGTCGACGGCGTGGGTGAGCTCGACGAGGTCACCGCACGCGTCAAGCGCGCACTCACCAGCGAATCGGCCGCCGCCAACGGCTGACGCTTGGGGCCGCCGCAAGGCGGCCCGTTGCGTTCGAAGGGCCGGCCTGCGTTGCGCCGGTGCCTGATCTTCTCCCAACAGGTAAGCCATGCGTCTGCATATCCTCGGCATCTGCGGCACCTTCATGGGCGGCGTCGCCGCGCTGGCGCGCGAGCTTGGCCTCAGCGTGGAAGGCTCCGACGCCAACGTCTATCCGCCGATGAGCACCCAGCTCGAATCGCTGGGCATCCGCCTGATGGACGGCTACAAGGCCGACTACCTCAAGCCGGCGCCCGACCTGGTGGTGGTCGGCAACGCGATGGTACGCGGCAACCCCGCCGTGGAGTACATGCTCGACGCGCAGCTGCGCTACATCTCCGGCCCGCAATGGCTGGGCGATACGCTGCTGCCCGGGCGCGAAGTGCTGGCGGTGGCCGGCACCCACGGCAAGACCACCACCACCAGCCTGCTGGCACACCTGCTGGAAAGCGCGGGCCTGGCGCCGGGCTTCCTGATTGGCGGCGTGCCGGGCAATTTCGATGTCTCGGCACGCGTGGGCAGCGGCAAGCCCTTCGTGATCGAGGCGGACGAATACGACAGCGCGTTCTTCGACAAGCGCTCCAAGTTCGTGCACTACCGCCCGCGCATCGCCATCCTCAACAACCTCGAATACGACCACGCGGACATCTTTCCCGACGTGGCCGCCATCCAGCGCCAGTTCCATCATCTGGTACGCACCGTGCCGGGCAATGGGCGGCTGATCGTCAACGCGCACGATCATCATCTCGCCGAAGTGCTGGCGATGGGCTGCTGGACACCCGTGGAAACCTTCGGCATCGGCCAGGGCGACTGGCAGGCGGAACTGCTCGCGGCCGATGGCTCGTCCTTTGTCGTGCGGCGCCGGGGCGAGCGGATCGGTGAGGTGCACTGGTCGCTGCTGGGCAATCACAGCGTGATGAATGCGCTGGCGGCCTTGGCCGCCGCCACCGCGGCAGGCGCCGATCCACGCGCACTGTTGCCGGCCTTCGCCAGCTTCGAGAGCGTCAAGCGACGCATGGAAGTGGTGGGCGAGGTGGGTGGCGTGCGCGTGTACGACGACTTCGCGCATCACCCCACCGCCATCGCCACCACCTTGGCCGGCTTGCGCGCCAAGGTGGGCAAGGCGCGCATCCTGGTGGCGCTGGAGCCGCGCTCCAATTCGATGCGACTGGGTGCGCATGCCGAGGCGCTGGCGCCATCCCTTGCCGATGCCGATGCGGTGGTGTTCTTGCATCGTCCGGAGTTGCCGTGGGATGCCGGGCGCGTCACCGGCGCCTTGAATGGCCGCGGCAGCACGGCACCGACCGTCGATGCGCTGATCGCCGCGTTGCGCGATCAGGTACGCGTTGGTGATCACGTGGTCTTTATGTCGAACGGTGGTTTTGAGGGAGCGCCGAGGCGTTTCGTGGAAGCGTTGCGATCCTGATGGGGGCTTTGGTGGTTCGGGTGTGATGGACTTCTTTTTGTGGCGATAACGCCACAAACTGAGCCCCCATCACAGCCAAGGCACACCCCGCAGCCCACGCGATAAACTCCCCGCATGGCAGCCCACACCCCCGCCACCGATCTGCCCTTGTTCCCGCTCGGCACCGTGCTCTATCCCGGTGGCCAGCTGCCGTTGCGCATCTTCGAGCCGCGTTATCTGGACATGGTGCGTGAATGCGCGCGCAAGGACAGCCCGTTTGGCGTGTGCCTGATCCTGGAAGGAAACGAAGTGGGCGCGCCGGCCGTGCCTGCGGCGGTGGGCACGCTCGCGCGCATTACCGATTTCCACAATCGCGAGGACGGCTTGCTGGGCATCGTCATCGAAGGCGGCTTGCGTTTTCGCGTGGCGCGCACGCGGGTGCGCTCGGATGGGCTGGTGCGTGGCGATGCGGAGCTGTGGCCGGAAGAGGCGGCGCAACCGGTGCCGGTGGAGTTTGCCCTGTTGCAGTCGATTCTCGAACGCCTGGTCGAGACCATGGCGCCGCTGTGGCGCCATGCGCCGCGTGAGCGCTACGACGATGCCGGCTGGCTGGGTTTTCGCCTGTCGGAGTTGTTGCCGCTGCACCCCGACGAACAGCAGCGCATGCTGGAATTGACCGATCCGCTGCGACGGCTGGCGGAGCTGCGGGATATCCTGCCGCGCTTCCAGAAAGCCTAAGTCGATCACCACTTTCGCAACGATCATGGCCCGAGGTTCTACACTTTGCCTTTTCGTGGCGGAGACGCAGTTCATGGGCAGCCTGTCTGGCAAGACCTTGTTCATCACCGGCGCATCGCGCGGCATCGGCCTGGCGATTGCACTGCGCGCCGCCCGCGATGGCGCCAATATCGCCATCGCCGCCAAGAGCAGCGTGCCCAACCCCAAGCTGCCCGGCACCATCCATAGCGCCGCAGCCGAAATCGAGGCGGCTGGCGGCAAGGCGCTGCCGATCAAGTGCGACATTCGCGAGGAAGCCGAGGTGCAGGCTGCCGTGGCGGCCACGGTGGAGGCGTTCGGCGGCATCGACATCCTGGTCAACAACGCCAGTGCGATCTGGCTGGCCGGCGCGCTCGACACGCCGATGAAGCGCTTCGACCTGATGCAGCAGGTCAACGCACGCGGCAGCTTTCTCTGCGCGCAGGCCTGCCTGCCGCACCTGCTGAAGGCGGCCAACCCGCACATCCTCACGCTGGCGCCGCCGCCGTCGCTCGACCCCAAATGGTGGGCGCCGCATACGGGCTACACGCTGGCCAAGATGGGCATGAGCTTTGTCACGCTGGGCCTGGCCGGCGAGTTCGGCCCCAAGGGCGTGGCGGTGAATGCGCTGTGGCCGCGCACCATCATCGCTACCGATGCGCTCAACATGATCCCCGGCGTGCAGCTGGCGCGTTGCCGCAAGCCCAGCATCGTGGCGGATGCCGCGCATGCCGTATTGACGCGCCCGGCCACCGGTTTTGCCGGCCACTTCCTGATCGATGAAGAGGTGCTGCGCGAAGCCGGCGTCACCGACCTGTCGTCGTATGCGGTGGAGCCGGGTCAGTCGCTGCTGCCCGACCTGTTCCTGGATTGATCGCGGTGGGCTGTCCCTTCTGCGCCATCGTGGCGGGGCGTTTGGAGGCGAGCGTGGTCGCGCAGACGCCGACGGCGCTCGCTTTCCTCGATCTGCGTCAGGCCGTGCCTGGGCACGTGCTGGTAGTGCCACGCCAGCATGTCGAGGACATCTATGCGATCGAGCCTGCCGTGGCGGGCGAGGTGATGCAGCTGGGCGTGCGCGTTGCGCAGGCCTTGCGTGCGGTGTTTCAACCGCCCGGGCTCAATCTGTGGCAATCCAATGGCGTCGCGGGCGGCCAGGAAGTACCGCACTTTCATCTGCACGTGCAGCCGCGCCGCGCGGCTGACTGCTTGCTTCGTGTCTATCCCGGCGGCCAGCCGGCGCCGGCGTCGCGCGATGCGCTCGAGCGCATGGCCGAACGCATCCGACTTTCCCTCCCCCTCGACGGCGTTTCCCCAGCGCCCAGGAGCACACCATGAAATACCTCCACACCATGATCCGCATCCGCGATGTCGACGCCAGCCTGCGGTTCTTCTGCGAAGGACTGGGCTTGAAGGAAAACCGCCGCATGGAGAACGCGGCTGGCAAGTACACCTTGATCTTCCTGTCGGCGCCGGAAACCCCGGACGCCGAGATCGAGCTCACCTACAACTGGGGCTCCACCGAGGATTACGGCAGCGCCCGCAACTTCGGCCATCTCGCTTTTCGCGTGGATGACATCTACGCCACTTGCGCGCGCCTGCAATCGATGGGCTACACCATCAACCGGCCCCCCCGTGACGGGCACATGGCTTTCGTGCGCTCGCCCGACCTGATCTCCATCGAGCTGCTGCAGGACGGACACCTGCCCCCGCAGGAGCCGTGGGTATCGATGCCCAACACCGGCGTCTGGTAAGTCACAGGTACCGGCCGCCTTGCTGTCACCGGGCTTGCGGGTTTCGTGCTCGCCGGCCCGGAGAGGCCGTTCCCTAGGCCATAGGTGTTAGCCAATGGCCTTCCGTTCGACGGATCTGGCCCATTTGTCGGGTGACTGTCACGTTCGGAGTTGTATATTGTGTGATGCATATCACACTTTTCTGGTGGTCGCGGGGTAGGTTGACGCGACGGGCGTGGTAACCGGGGGGTAGCCAGAGGTTTGGCTGCGACCGGCCGAAACCTGTGACCCTGATCAGGGGAGGGGGAGGGAGCCATGGCTGTTTTAAGGGAGGAAGCCAGGCGGTGTGTCGTCTGGTTCGGGCAGCCTGACGGCGAAGAACGTGCCGGGCTGGCGAAGGCGGGATGGATCATCCGTGTGGCTGACGCCCATACGCAAAGTGGCGTCGGCATGCGCAACAACGATACCGTGGTGGCCCTGGCGGACCTTCGCCATGGCGATTCGTTGTCGGTCGACGCCATGGCCCGGCTCATGGCCGATCACCCGTGGCTGCCCTGGGTTGCGCTGTTGTCGCCGGAGATGCCGGCGCACGAGCCGCTGATCGACCGCATCCTCGAAGCCAGCATCGAATACTTCACCACGCCGGTGGACGTGGACCGTCTGGTCGAGACACTGGCGCGACTGGGGGGCGATCCGCTGCCGGTGGCCGAGCCTGGCGACATCGGCGTGACCGGGCGCAGCGAGGCCATCCGCAGCGTGGTGGCCAGCATTCGCAAATACGCGCCGGTGGAGCTGCCGGTGCTGATCACCGGCGAAACCGGCACCGGCAAGGAAGTGGCCGCGCGGGCGCTGCACGGGCTGTCGGCGCGTGCCGACCGGCCCTTCGCGGCGATCAATTGCGGCGCCTTGCCGCCCAACCTGGTGCAGTCGGAACTGTTCGGCCACGAGCGCGGGGCCTTCACGGGCGCCAATGCGCGACGGATCGGTCATTTCGAGGCGGCCGCCGGCGGCACGGTATTCCTGGACGAAGTGGGCGACTTGCCGCTGGACGCCCAGACCAGCGTGCTGCGCTTCCTGCAGGAAGGCACGCTGGAACGTGTGGGCAGCAGCCAGTTGATCAAGCTGGACGTACGCGTGCTGGCCGCCACCCACGTCGACCTGGAGAAGGCGGTGGAGCAGGGCCGCTTCCGCGAGGATCTGTATTACCGGCTCAACGTGCTGCGCCTGCGCATGCCGGCATTGCGCGAGCGCGAGGACGATGTGGTGCTGCTGGCCCAGCGCTTCCTGGATGCGTTCCGCGAGCAGCACGGTGGCCGCGCACGCACCTTCAGCGTCACGGCGCGGCGCGCCATGCTCGATTTCGCCTGGCCGGGCAATGTGCGCGAGTTGCTCAACCGCGTGCAGCGGGCGGCCGTGGTGGCCGAGGATGCGCTCATTACGGTAGACGACCTGGATCTGGCCGAGGTGCTGACCAAGCAGACGGCGCATTCCAGCCTGGGCAGCACGCGGGTGGCGGCCGAGCGGGACGCGGTGATCGCTTGCCTGCGCGAGAGCCGCTTCAACGTCAGTGAATGCGCGCGCCGCCTCAAGGTATCGCGCGTCACCATCTACCGGTTGTGCAAAAAGCACCAGCTCGCACTCGACGAACTGCGCTAAACCATCCCCTTCGCAGGAGAGGCCGCCTGGCTGGCGCCATCGCAGGCCGCCGCACGGGCGCGCGTGCGCTGGAGTGAGCGGCGGATGCTCGCGAAGCATGGCTGGTTGGGCGCCTATCCACCCACGTGGCAGCAAGCACCCGCCGCTCACTCCAGGCATCCGTGCGTCGTTCGGTGGTGGGCCGAAAGAGGAAGGCCCCCGGCCCGCAGGGGTCGGGCCGGGGGCTTCCATTGGTGCCCCGGCCACAGGGGTTGCCGGGTTACCGCCCTTGTTACCGCCTTGCGGCGGAATTCTGCTTGAACCACCCACCTGTCCGTAAAGCGCTGCTGTCGGACATGGGGGAGATAACCGTTGCCAGCTGCGAGGTTCGCGCCGACCTTGCCCTGGGCCATCCAAAGGCGTCGCCAAACCGCCGCCGCGGGTATCCGTGCCGCGGTGTTCGGTGCGTAGTCGCAGCTGGCCTTTCCCCCTTCCCGCCTGTACGGGGGAGATGGAGCAAGCGATGTGCCAACATCGCCGAATGGCTCAACCACGCGGGCCATGTGACCAAGGGTGTCGTAGTGAAGCAGGCCGCGGCGTGTTGCCGCCGTTACATCGGTGCGGCCACGGCCGCCGGCAAATGGCTGGCAAGCCGCATGGCTATGCGGTTTCCAGGCCACTGTAACACCAGCGACACAGCGCACAGGCGAGGGTGACACTCCCGCGCGGGCTGGGTGGGTGCCGTGCAAACCCCGGGCACAGGGCTTACGATGCGTGACGCGCCGCAGCAGACCCGCGGCGTTCCCCATGCCTCATCCCATTCCTGAGATGGCGCCGCTTCCCCCAGGCGACGCCCGGAGCCCGACATGCACGCGCAAGACCCTTCCGCCCAGTCCCTGATCGATCTCGGCAAGCGTTACTGGCTGCCGGTGTATCGACCGCGCGATGTGGTGCTGGACCACGGCAAGGGTGCGCGCGTGTGGGACACGCAGGGGCGCGAGTACATCGATCTCGGCGCCGGCATCGCTGTGAATGCGCTGGGCCACCAGGACCCCGACCTGCTGGAGGCGCTTACCGCCCAGGCGCACAAGCTGTGGCACACCAGCAATGTGTTCTACAGCGAGCCGCCGCTGCATCTGGCCGAAGAGCTGGTGGCCGCCTCCGGGTTCGCCGAGCGCGTGTTCCTGTGCAACTCCGGCACCGAAGCCAACGAGGCGGCCATCAAGCTGGTGCGCAAGTGGGCGGCTTCGCAGGGGCGCGAAGCGTCCAAGCGCGTCATCGTGACCTTCCGTGGTTCGTTCCACGGCCGCACGCTCGCTGCCGTCACCGCCACCGCCCAGCCCAAGTACCAGGAAGGCTACGAGCCGTTGCCGGGCGGTTTCCGCTATCTCGATTTCAATGATGTCGCCGCGCTGGAAGCGTCCTTCGCCCGCGGCGACGTGGCCGCGGTGATGCTCGAACCGGTGCAGGGCGAGGGTGGCGTGTTGCCGGCCGCACCCGGTTTCATCCAGCGTGTGCGCGAGCTGTGCGACCAGTACAACGCGCTGCTGGTGCTGGACGAGATCCAGTGCGGCATGGGCCGCACCGGCACGCTGTTCGCCTACGTGCAGGACCAGGTGAAGCCCGACATCGTCACCCTGGCCAAGGCACTGGGTTGCGGCTTCCCGATCGGCGCCATGCTGGTCGGCCCCAAGGTGGCCGAGACCATGCAGTTCGGTGCGCATGGCACTACCTTCGGCGGCAATCCGCTGGCGGCGGCGGTGGCCCGCGTGGCGCTGCGCAAGCTGTCGGCGGCGGAACTGCTGGCCAACGTGCAGCGCCAGTCACAGGCACTGCGTGACGGCCTTGCACGCATCAACGCATCGCTCCACTTGTTCGAGGAAGTGCGTGGTCGCGGCCTGATGCTTGGCGCGGTGCTGGGCGAGGCGCACAAGGGCAAGGCCGGCACCATCCTCGACTACGCCGCCGCCCACGGTTTGCTGGTGCTGCAGGCAGGGCCGGACGTGCTGCGCTTTGTGCCGGCACTCAACATCAGCGATGCCGACCTCGCCGAAGGCCTGCAGCGCCTGGAAGCGGCGCTGCGTTCCTACCTGGCGGGCTGAGTCGGCCGCCTGCCGCGTGCCGGTCGTTGGGTGCACGGTGCGGTGTATTTAGCGGCCGGCGCGGGCGGCACGCAGGGCGCCGCGTGCCGCTTCCAGCGTATCGGCGATGTCCTGCTCGCCATGCGCGCTGGAAACAAAGCCCGCTTCGAACGCCGACGGGGCAAGGTACACGCCGCGCTCCAGCATGCCGTGGAAGAAGCGGTTGAACATCGCCGTATCCGCCGCGGTGGCCTGGGCATACGACTCCACCTTTGCCTGCGTGAAGAACAGGCCGAACATGCCGCCTACGCGGTTGGTGCTGAAGGGCACGCCTTCGCCATCGGCCACCGCCTGCAGGCCATCGGTGAGCAGGCGCGTGCGGGCAGCCAGCTGCTCGTAGAAGCCCGGTGCCTGGATCAGCTCCAGCATGGCCAGTCCCGCCGCCATCGCCACCGGATTGCCCGACAGCGTGCCGGCCTGGTAGATCGGGCCCGCCGGCGCAATCTGTTGCATCAGCTCGCGCCGCCCGCCATAGGCGCCTACCGGCATGCCGCCGCCGATGATCTTGCCGAAGGTGGTGAGGTCGGGCGTGACGCCGTAATGCGCCTGCGCGCCGCCCAGCGCCACGCGGAAGCCGGTCATCACTTCATCGAAGATCAGCAACGCGCCGTGCTTGGTGCACAGCTCGCGCAATCCCTGCAGATAACCGTCCTTCGGCGGAATGCAGTTCATGTTGCCGGCGACGGGCTCGATGATCAGGCCGGCGATATCGCTGCCGTATTCGTCGAACAGTGCGCGTGCGGCATCCAGGTCGTTGTACGTCAGCGTAAGGGTGAGATCCGCATTGGCCTTGGGCACGCCGGGCGAGGTCGGCACGCCAAAAGTCAGCGCCCCGGAACCCGCCTTCACCAGGAAGCTGTCACCGTGGCCGTGATAGCAGCCCTCGAACTTCACGATGTGATTGCGCCCCGTCGCGCCGCGCGCCAGGCGAATCGCCGACATGGTCGCCTCGGTGCCGGAATTCACCATGCGCACCATGTCGATCGACGGCACCAGGCGCGTGATCGCCTCGGCCATGCTTACCTCGGCCGGGCAGGGCGTGCCGTAGGACAGGCCATTCTTCACCGCGCGCTCCACTGCCTCGCGCACGTGCGGATGGTTGTGGCCCACGATCATCGGGCCCCAGGAGCCGACATAGTCGATATAGCGCTTGCCTTCCACGTCCCACAGATAGGCGCCATCCGCGCGCGCGGTGAAGAACGGTTCGCCGCCCACCGACTTGAAGGCGCGCACCGGCGAGTTCACGCCGCCGGGCATCAGCTGCTGCGCGCGTTGGAAGAGGTCGTGGTTGGTGGTCATCGTGGAAGTCTCAATGCGAGGTAAAGAGATCGGTGAAGCGCCTGGCGGCGCCGCGCACATCCGGGTCGCCGAACACGGCCGAGATAACGGCCAGGTAGTCGGCGCCGGCATCGATCAGGGAGCCGCCATTGTCCGGCGTGATGCCCCCGATCGCCACCCGCGGCAAACGCAGCGCGGCGGTCTGCCGCAGCAGCTCGAACGGGGCGCGTCGGGCATGGGGCTTGGTCGGCGAAGGGAAAAAGGCGCCAAACGCGAGATAGTCGGCGCCGGCCGCGGCGAGCTCACGGGCGCGCTCCAGCGAGTCATAACAGGACACGCCGATGATCGCCTCCGGCCCCAGTTCGGCACGGGCGGCGGCGATATCGCCATCGTCCTCGCCCAAGTGCACGCCGGCGGCGCCGGCCGCCACGGCAAGCACCACATCATCATTGACGATCATCGGTACGCCGCGCGCCGCGCACAGGGCGCGAATCGCACGGGCCTCCGCCAGGCGGCGGGGGTGATCGGTCGTCTTGTCGCGGTACTGCACTAGCCGGGCACCCCCAGCCAGCGCCAGCGCCACCACTTCAAGCAGGTTGGGGCGGGGGCCGTCGGTGATCACATAGAGGCCGCGGCCCCTGAGTCTTTCATGCATGGGTCAGTCCTGGAAAAGCTGCGCCATACGCTTTCGCATCGGCGGGGGAGTTGCGAGAATGCCCCACTTATTCTCCATATCAAGCCAGCCAGCGATGAATCAAAGCACCAACGAAACCGGCACCCTGCATAAATGGATGTGTGTCGTCTGTGGCTTCATCTATGACGAGGCGCTGGGCCTGCCCGACGAAGGCATCGAGCCGGGTACGCGCTGGGCCGACGTTCCCGATACCTGGACGTGCCCCGACTGCGGTGCCACCAAGGACGACTTCGAGATGATCGAAATCGACTGATTCCAGTCGCCCCGCCCTGAAACGGCCCGATTCCGTCATCGTACGGACCGGGCCGTTTGTTTAGATGCTCCTGCAGGCCCGTCCCCACGGCATGCAAACCCGCAGGAGCAGCATCATGCAGCAATTCATTCCCTTTGAAGACGACTGGGACGCCCTGGAAAACCTGCGTCCCGAGTCGCTCGTCCCGTATCACGTCGGCGTCCCCTGCCGACATGATCTGGCGCCGGCAGCTCACTGCACCGGCCCGATGTTCCCCTCGATGGCCGGGGCGTCGCCCACCAGCCCGCCCATGCATGCGGCGGTGCCGCCGGGCAACTCCAGTACCTAGCGCGTCGGCCGGTTGCTCGTAACTGAAGCGGACAAGGGCAAGCATTCCCTGGGCGCGCGGAGTCCAGCGCCGCGCCCGTTTGTCATCGCGATGAAAAAAAACCGTATAGACCCCTTCCCATCCCCCCGGATGGACGCTATTATTTTCCTCCCCCGTCGAGACGCTCTCCGACGCGGGGTTCCACCTACAACCCAGCAGCAGAAAATATTTCGCTGAAGGTGTTGACGGATACGGAAAACGATGTAAGATGAGCGGCTCACTCGGAACGAAA